>NZ_PTIR01000001.1 GCF_002934455.1 Trinickia symbiotica
TTCAACGCCAGTCCGGCAATTGACGCGCCCGGCTGCAGGCAGGCGTCAATCAGCTTGCGCTTACCCTCAGCGTCAAACTTGCGCTTGCCTGCCGCGGTGACGCCGCTCACCCGCAGCGGAAGGAAATCAACTTCGTTCTCAGTCATAGGTTGCGTCCGCAAGTTGTAGTTGCGGACGCAAGCCTGCGCTCGTTCAGCTTCCGATTCTAGGTGCGCTTAAATTCGCGCTTACAGTACATCAACGCTGACCGCTTGCAGGTGGCCACGATCTCTTCCCGCTGATTGAAAGCCATGTGCCGAAAGACGACGATTCCATTGTCCGGACGCGACTTGCTTTTGCGCAAATCAAGCACTTCGGTCTCGACGCGAACGGTATCGCCCTCGAAGAGAGGCT
Source organism: Trinickia symbiotica (assembly GCF_002934455.1). GTDB lineage: Bacteria > Pseudomonadota > Gammaproteobacteria > Burkholderiales > Burkholderiaceae > Trinickia > Trinickia symbiotica. Next base: position 394 of record NZ_PTIR01000001.1, read on the forward strand.
TTGGGAAGCGGACTTCGTCCCACCCGAGGTTTGCAACCGTGGTACCTAACGTCGTGTCACTGACGGAAATGCCGACCATAAGCCCCAGAGTGAAGATGCTATTCATCAACGGGCGGCCGAACTCCGTTGTACTCGCGTATTCCCTATCCAAGTGAATTGCCGCTGGATTATGAGTCATTGCGCTGAACATGACGTTGTCCGTCTCTGTGACAGTCCTCCGCACGTCGTGCCTGAACACTTGCCCAACCTCAAACTCGTCAAACCATAGTCCGGCCATGTCTAAGGCCCCTCCGCAATGTTCGCCGCACGCTGTAGCAGTGGCCGGGAACGGCTCGAGCACCGATCATCGGCATAACAGTTCGCTTGCATACTATATCAATGCCATACCAACTGCAAGGCATTGTTTGGCATGTCGGACGTACTTGCCCCCAGTCGCATCGCGAACGCGTCTTGATCGAGCAGGGTAGTATTTTCGGCGACGCGCGTTGTACGCGGTCCTTACTGGGTTGCTACGGTCATGGATTCATTCGGTTGTCAGCCGCCACCGAGCGCCTTGAACGCAGCGACCGCCGCGCGAGCCGATTCCGCTTGTGCCTGGACCCGCCCATCGGACGTGCACAACAAGCTTTCCTCCGCCTGCGAGACTTCGATTAGGCTGACAGCACCTTTTTGATAGGCCGCGAATGAAGCCGCTCGAGCGCGGCCGAGCGAGTCCATGCCCTCGGCGCTTTATGCCGGCCAGCCCCGTTGATTGGAACTGCTTGAGAAAAACGTTCGAACCTGGCTAAAAGTGTCCTTGAGGAGCGAACTGGGAACGCCGACATGAATAACAACGACGCCGGCCCGAAGGCCACGTCGATTGCGGAAATCTCCGCGTTAACCCTCAAGCTTTTCTTTGCTCAGCGCGCGCGGCGAGCTTTCTGGACTCACTTCGACGTGGCCTTGCGAGGCACCGATGTTCACGCGTCCCAACTTGTAATGAGATCTGAAATGGCCGAGCGTCACTCATTGTCGCGGACGATAGCTTGCAGATTTCGTTTAACGCGGGTTAGCAAGTTCGTCAGATTTTCGCGGTCTTCAGCGCTCAGCCCTTCGAGGATACGCTCGTTCATCTGATCGCTGCGTACCTGCATTTCCTTAATCAGTTTCGCGCCCGCAGGCGACAAATAGATTCGCTTGGCGCGCCGATCAGCGTCATCCGCGCCACGGCGGACCAGGCCAGAAGCCTCGAGCCGGTCAATCAGTCCCCCAAGAGCGGCCTTCCCCAACTCGAGCAACTTAGCCAGGTCACTTTGGATCATGCCGTCGTGGCGAGCGAGATAGATCAGCACCCACCACTGGGAGCGCGTGATATTCAGCGGCTTCATATAGCCGTCGTAGGCGGTGCGGCGCAATCGTGAGACATCGTGCATCAAAAAACCGAGCCTCTGATCCCAGCCGCCTTCTTCCCGATTTTGCTGCACGCTATTGTTTGCCGGCGCGCTCGTCTTCTTCTTGCGGGCCGGCAACTCTGCCTTTTGGTTCATCCGTCATCCTTGAATGTTCGCTTACCCCGTTCCGGGCCGAAGTTCGAGCCCTTCTCGGAAACCATGACATACGTGTTTACCATATGTTAGCAGGCATTTCCGACGTCCCGCCACAACGCTCTCCCTCGGCGCGCTCCGTCTCAGACGTCGCTCACATGGCCGATTGGCGGTCGCACGCTGCAAAAGCCCGGGCCACGCCCCCCTCGTACGCAGCCAATCAATCACCCGCAAAGCTCCTCCACCATCAGGGACGTCAAGCGAATATCGCCTTGACGTTATGGTTCTCCGACAGTATTGTATGTGTACATACGGTATGCACATGTCCATAACTTCAGGTGCATATCGCAAGTGCCTCGGCACCCTCGACTGTAGTAGGTAGTACGCTTAATAGTCGAAGGCGGCGCTTATAAATTATATCGATGGAGACGATGCAGATGACACTTCGACATGGCGACGCCCCGCTGTATGGTGTCCTCGCTGCTTTGGGCATCTTGGGTGCAGGCGTCCGATGGTACCTGGCAGACAATCCTTCGAACGGTCTAATGGAATTCGTCATCTCCGTGAGCGCGGCGTTGTTCGTCTGTTTCGGAGTCACCGCACTCGGAGGATTCGTGAGCCTCGCCATCGGCAAAAAAATCGGCGAACAGCAGGACTTCTTTGCCTTCCTCGGAAGCATTGTGGGCGCCATTATGTTTTTTGTGTGGGTAGTCGCATCCGGTTGATCCGCTACAGCGCAGCTTGCATCGGAGAGACACTGTCGTTTCGCATATGCGACCCACTTCCCAAGAGACCGATTCGATCGTTGTCCACGGAGAGGCCGTGCCAACGTCATGTCGACGGCTACGCAGACCTTTATGTCTGACGATGTCCTGCTTCGGCCCCTCGCGTAATGGAAAACGAACGGCGCTGAACACCGCTCGTCAGAAACGCGAGCCAGCAGATGACGGCGTCAACCCTCGCACGATGTCAGGAGTTGAAGCATGGAAACCAAACCTTCTTTAGCCGTCATTGGTGGCACCGGTGACCTCGGATCAGGGCTTGCGCTTCGATGGATCGAAGCAGGATACCCAGTGATCATCGGTTCACGCGATCGTGAAAAGGCGGCAGCGGCTTGCAACCGCCTGCGCAGCGTTCTCGCCGAGCGAGGGGTAGCTCACGCGCACTTGACGGACATGGACAATGTTGCGGCAGCCGACGCTGCCGATATCGTCGTGCTGACTGTCCCGTTCAGCCATCAGCAGGGTACGTTAGCGGCTGTCAAAGAACATATCAACGGCAAAATCCTGGTCGACGTTACAGTACCGCTCGTGCCGCCCAAGGTCGGCACCGTCCAGTTGCCAGCGTCCGGCTCCGCCGGCCAGGCCGCGCAGGCCTTTCTTGGCGATGCCGTGCGCGTGGTATCGGCATTTCAGAACGTTGCGGCCGATCACCTGCAGTCGGGGCACGATCTCAACTGCGATGTGCTCGTCTGCGGCAACGACCCTGAGGCCCGGGCGGCGGTCGTGAAACTTGTCGAAGCATGCGGCATGCGCGGCTTCCAGGCCGGCCCGATCAACAATGCCGCGGCGGCGGAAGCCCTCACATCGGTGCTGATCACGATCAATCGCCAGTTCAAATGCCATGCGGGGATCCGTATTACGGGTGTTTAGCAGGCACGTCCCACGACCGTTATCTGCCGGAAACCGTACCAAAGCGAGTCAACCGTGCCAACCCAATTGACGCTAACCGCGCTGCCGGAAATTCCGGCGATTGAGCCAGGAGACGATCTCGCACAGATCGTATTAGACGGCTACGCGCGAGCCAGGCTTGAACCGAGCACTGGCGACGTCGTAATCGTCGCGCAAAAGGTGGTGTCCAAAGCGGAGGGCCGCTACGCACGGCTGTCGGAAATCACGCCGTCTGCCGCGGCCCTCGAACTCGCCACCACTACCCAGAAGGATCCACGAGTGGTGGAGCTGATCTTGAAGGAATCGCGTGAGGTGGTGCGCCAACGGCCGGGCGTGATCATCGTCGAGCATCGGCTTGGTTACGTACACGCGAACGCAGGCATTGACCGCTCTAACATCACGTCCGATGACAATGAAGATCCGCGCGTGCTGCTGTTGCCGGTAGATCCCGATATGTCGGCTCAAGCTCTGCGCGATACGCTGCGCGTACGCTGCAACGTCGATATTGCCGTGATCATCAACGACTCAGCCGGACGAGCTTGGCGCAACGGCGTCGTGGGCTTCGCGATCGGTTGTGCGGGCATCGAGCCGGTGCGCGACATGGTGGGCCAACCCGACCTGTTTGGGCGCAAACTTGAACGCACGCAAATTGCCATCGTCGATGAATTAGCTGCCGCCGGCTCCCTCTTGATGGGGCAGGCCGACGAAGGCACGCCGGTCGTACTCGCACGTGGGGTTCGCTTCCGCTGCAGCAGCGCTGACGGCAGGGCGTTGATTCGCCCGAAGAGTGAGGACTTGTTCCGATGAAGAAAATCAGCACGATTGCGTTCTCCGGCGGCGTCGGAGGCGCAAAACTCGCGCTCGGCCTTGCACGCGCTCTACCGCCCGACGAACTGCTTATAGTCGCTAACACAGCCGACGACTTCGACCACCTCGGTCTACATATTTGCCCGGACCTCGATACCATCACCTATACCCTTTGCGGCAGGGCAAATCGATCACAGGGCTGGGGCGTAGAGGGCGAGACATGGAGCTGCCTGGACGCACTGTCCGAGCTTGGTGGCCCGGACTGGTTCCGTCTCGGCGACCGCGACATCGCAACGCATCTATATCGCACTCAGCGGCTGCGCGAAGGGGCACGCTTGAGCGAGGTCACAGCCGAGATGTGCGCCGCCTTCGGCATTGCGCAGCGCTTGTTGCCCATGTCTGACGACTCTGTGAGCACCATCGTCCATACAGCGGAAGGCGAACTGCCTTTTCAAGACTACTTCGTACGCCGTCGCTGCGAACCTCGCGTCACGGGTTTCCACTTCGCTGGAGCGGACAGCGCCGCCATGCATCCCGAGCTGCGTGCCGGACTTGACTCTCCCCATCTTCGCGCGGTGATCTTCTGCCCGTCGAATCCCTTCGTTAGTATTGCCCCCATGCTAGCCATTCCCGGCATTGAGGAAGCGCTGCGGTCCATCCACACACCTATCGTCGCGGTGTCACCCATTATCGGCGGCAAGGCCGTCAAGGGCCCCGCCGCAAAGATGATGAGCGAGCTGGGACTACCGATCTCCTCGCTTGCCGTAGCAAAGCACTACCGCGATCTGGTCACCGCCTTCATCGTCGACGAGACGGACAGTGATGAGGTCGCGTGCATACGCGAGCTGGGCCTCGCCTGCGAGGCCATGCCGACATTGATGAACAACGACGACGACAAACTGCGTCTCGCACGGTCCGTGATCGCATATTGCCATGAGCTCTCGCGCTGACGTGATTTGGGCCGTCGTGCCCGTCAAAGACTTTGCCATGGCGAAGAGTCGGCTGGCGGCCACCCTGAGTTCCGCCGCCCGCGCCGAACTCGCTCGCGCCATGTCCGAAGACGTGATCTCCGCCCTGCAAAGCGCGAAGGTTGCTGAGCACGTTTGCGTGCTGTCGGATTCGCCTGCGGTTCAGCAACTGGCAGCCCGCAACGGCGCGGTCTGGCTTGACGAAAGGACCGTCGCTGGGGCACCGGGATTGAATGCCGCGATCGCCGGCGCCGCGCGAGTCGCGGCCGCAAGAGGCGCGACCGCGCTGCTGGTCGTGCATGCCGACCTGCCGCTGCTGACTGCAAGTGCCCTCACACATGTGCTCGATACCTGGAGCAATCTCAGCGGCAAGGGGCGCGTCGTGCTTGCCCGTTCGCGCGATGGCGGTACCAATATTTGTCTAGCTGAGCGGCCAGACGCATTCACTTACCACTACGGGACAAATAGTCATGCTCTGCACGTCGACGAATGCGTTCGGCAGCATCGCGTCGTCGCCAACGTTGAGATGCCTGCTACCGCGCTCGACGTAGACACCGTAGACGATCTCGAGATACTCAGGGCCGCTGCACGAACGAACGCGTGCAGTTCACACACTGCCGCATTTCTCGCCAAAATCGCCACCCCGGTATTCGGGAATGAAATCGAGGCCGCACCATGACCGATATTCAATCTGTGATTCGCGCCGCCGCGAGCGGGGCTCTGCCGTCCGCAAGGGAGGCGCTCATGCTCGCCGCCTGCGATGACATGCCACTGCTGTTGGCCGCGGCGACGGAAATTCGCGACCGTGGCGCGCGTAATGTTGTCACCTATTCCCGTAAGGTGTTCTTGCCGGTCACGCGGCTTTGCAGGGACGTCTGCCACTACTGCACCTTTTCACGGCAGTCTCCATCCGTCCATACAGCATACCTGACGCTCGACGAGATGCTCGAGACAGCCCGTGCAGGCGCCCGCATGGGATGCAAGGAAGCGCTGTTCACGCTTGGAGAAAAACCGGAACTGCGTTATCCCGCTGCACGGGAAGCATTAGATAAGCTGGGCTTCGAAACGACCATTGACTACGTGGTGCACGTTGCCGCAGCGGTGTTCAGGGAGACCGGACTGCTCCCGCATGTCAACGCCGGCTGCCTCTCCGATGAGGAGATCACCAAGCTACGCCGCGTGGCGCCCTCCATGGGCATCATGCTGGAATCCGCGTCCGACCGCCTCTGCCAGCGTGGGATGCCCCATTTTGGTAGTCCCGATAAAATCCCGGCGGCGCGACTAGCCACGCTCGAGGCTGCAGGACGGCAAAACGTGCCCATGACTTCCGGGATTCTCATAGGTATCGGAGAAACCCGGCGCGAGCGCGTCGAAGCCCTGCTAGCGTTACGCGAGATACACGCTCGCTACGGCAATCTACAGGAAGTCATCGTCCAAAATTTCCGAGCGAAACCAGGCACTCCGATGGCCGGTACCAGCGAGCCAAGCCTCGATGAATTGTGCTGGACGATCGCAGTCGCCCGGATCATTTTCGGCTCGGACATGGGGATCCAAGCGCCTCCCAATCTTTCCCCAGGCGTGCTGCGCACACTGTTGGAAGCCGGCATCAACGACTGGGGCGGCGTGTCGCCTTTGACTGCGGATTTCGTCAATCCCGAAGCCCCTTGGCCTCATCTCGAAGAGCTGACCCGGGAAACACTGGCGAGCGGCAAGTACCTGCAAGAGCGGTTGACTATCTACCCTCGATTCGCCGCTGACATTGCCCGTTGGGTCGACGAAGGACTGCGTACCGCCGTGCTCCGCAAGATCGACACCGAGGGTTTTGCGCGTATTGACGATTGGGTGGCGGGAGGCCAGGTGCCCCCGCCGGCCGCCGACCTCTCTTACTTGCGCGAAGCCGATCGTGCACTGGTCAGCCCGGATCTGGACGAGATCGTCCGGCGCGCAGCCAATGGAGGCGCGCTAGGCGAGCAAGATGTGATCCGACTGTTCCAGGCACGGGGCGAGGACTTTGCACACGTCTGCCACGCGGCAGATCAATTGCGGCGAGCCCACTGCGGCGATACGGTGAGCTACGTGGTCACGCGCAACATCAACTACACCAATATCTGTTACTTCCACTGTCAATTCTGTGCGTTCTCCAAAGGCCAACGCGCCCACCGCGGCGCCGGATATGACCTCGATCAAGCCGAGATCGGCAATCGCGTTCGCGAAGCATGGGAACGAGGCGCGACGGAGGTTTGTCTGCAAGGCGGCATTCATCCGTCGTATACGGGGGAAAGCTACCTCTCGATTCTTAAGACCGTCAAAGCGGCCGCGCCCGACATTCACGTTCACGCTTTCTCGCCACTCGAGATCTGGCAAGGTGCTCAAACGCTCGGCCTGCCGCTCAAAGAATATTTGTCGCGCTTGAAGCATACCGGCCTCGGCACGCTCCCGGGGACGGCCGCAGAGATCCTTGACGACGAAGTGCGGGCTACGCTTTGTCCCGACAAACTGAAGACGGATCAATGGTTGGAAGTGATGTCCGTTGCTCATAGTCTGGGCCTGAAGAGCACAGCCACGATCATGTTCGGCCACATCGAGCGGCTGGAACACTGGGCCCGCCATCTTCTCCGGCTGCGGAACCTCGCGGCCGACACCGGGGGCATCACCGAATTCGTCCCGCTTGCGTTTGTCCACATGGAATCGCCGATCTATCGCAAAGGCAGATCGCGCAAGGGCCCGACGTTTCGCGAAGCGTTGCTCATGCATGCCGTATCGCGACTCGTGCTCCATCCGCACGTTGGGAACATTCAGACATCGTGGGTCAAGATGGGGCCGCTCGGTGCACAGGCCGCACTCCGGGCGGGTGTGAACGATATGGGCGGCACGCTAATGAATGAGTCGATCACGCGCAGCGCTGGTGCCGTTCACGGCCAGGAAATGACGCCTTCAGCACTGTCGGCGCTCATCACGTCAGAAGGTCGGCTGCCTCGACAGCGGACCACCGCCTATGGTACGGCTCCGGAAGAGCGGATTGCGGCCAGCGCAGCCCACGTCGGTCCGAGCGATTCAATCAGCATCAAGGTAATCCCGGTTTCCGCCTCCGAGGGATAAACGCTTACCGCAAGCAAAGCGGCAAACCGTCACCCTGCACGGTTCGGATCGTCCCATATTGCATACGAAGGACAGGACGCAAAGATTGTGAAACTCCGGAAAAGCCAGGAGGAGACTGCAATGAAGCGACGCACTCGAGCAATTCTGATGATTGTGGCGGCAGGTATTGTAAGCGCCGTCTGTTTCGCGGTCTTCTCTCGGCCCGCCCTAACCGAGGAACCATGCATCTATTATCAAGGCAAGTGCATCGATATACGTGTTCTGATGACCCCATCGCCTCGTCATCTGTTACCGTGAGCAAGGGCTGGTCAGCACTCAGCGCGACGTCGTCGCGCGTAGTTCGGATTCCGTCTCCTCTTGAGCCCTATACACGTTCGAAGATAGCCGCGATTCCCTGCCCTCCACCGACGCACATCGTGACTAGCGCGTATCGGCCGCCAGTGCGATGCAGCTCGTGGATCGCCTTGGTGGCAAGGAAAGCCCCAGAGCAGCCGATGGGGTGACCCAACGCGATGGCACCCCCATTCGGATTTGTCTTTTCCATGTCGAGTTCCAGCGCGCGTGCCACCGCGATAGCCTGCGCGGCAAAAGCTTCATTGCTCTCGATCACGTCCATCTGATGGAGCTCAAGTCCGCTCTTTTTCAGCGCCAGCCGCGTAGCGGGAATCGGGCCTTCGCCCATAACGTCGTTGGGCACCCCAGCCACAGCGTAAGACACCAGCCTGGCGATCGGCTTGTGGCCGGCCGCAGCCGCCGCAGCCGAATCAGCAATGACGAGAAAGGCCGCTCCGTCGTTGATGCCCGAGGCGTTGCCCGCGGTAACCGACCCGTCCTTTTTGAACGCCGGCTTCATCGCGGCAAGGATATCCAGCGACGTGTTCGGTTTCACGTGCTCGTCGGTGTCGAAAATCGTTTCCCCCTTTTTCGTTCTCTTAACGATGGGAATGATCTGCGATTTAAACCGCCCTTCCGCGATTGCCCGTGCCGCACGACGATGCGACTCAACGGCCAGCATGTCCTGCTGTTCACGCGTTATGCTCCATTTGGCCGCCAGGTTCTCGGCCGTGATACCCATATGACCCACGCCGAACGGATCGGTCAACGTGGCGACCATCGTGTCGACTAGTTTCGTGTCCCCCATGCGCGCGCCCGAGCGCATCGCGGTGGATAAATAGCCGCCGCGACTCATCACCTCGACGCCGCCGCCGATGCCGAAGTCACAGTCACCGAGCAACACGCTGTGGGCACTCGTCACAACTGCCTGGAGGCCGGAGGAGCAAAGCCGATTAACTGACATCGCAACGGAATCCATCGGGAGTCCCGCGTTGATGGCCGCCACGCGGGCCACGTAGGCGAATCGGCTGTCGGTGGGAATCGTATTGCCTACCGTCACGTAGTTGACCGCAAGCGGGTCGACACCGGAGCGCGCGACGGCTTCCTTCATTACGATGCCGGCAAGCTCGGGAGGCTCCATGTCGGCGAGAGATCCGCCGAAACTTCCGATTGCCGACCGGACCGCCGAAAGGACCACTACGTCACGCTTGCTCACGGTTACTCTCCTCGTCCATTGAATAACGGAAAATCCGCCCATGCGGTCGCCACCGCATCCCGGCCTCGCTGGCTAATGCTAGCCCAGCAGTGAAGTCGTCTTTGACGCGACGAGCGCGTCAGAACACAGAATTCGTCACACCGCCATCGATAACCAGGCTTTGCCCGGTGATGTAATTGCTTTGCTCAGCGCAAAACATCGCCGCGATGCAACCAAAGTCGTCCGCCGAACCAAACCTGCCCGCAGGAATCGGTATCGATCGCACTGCCTCGGCTATCTCCCAATCCACGTCCGTGCCGTTTTCGGCTGCCTTAGCACCGTAGATAGCTCGAATCCCGTCTGTATCGTGCATCGCAGGAAGCAGCGTGTTTATGGTGACGTTGTACTGAGCAACCTGTCGAGCCACCGCAACAGAGTAATTAGTCAATGCGGACCGCGGTGCGCCCGACAAGATTCGCCAAGGGTGGGGGAACTTGGCCGCTGCTGTAGCAATGTTCAAGATGCGCCCCCACCTGCGTTCAGCCATGCCGTCTACCACACATCGCATGAACTCGACCGGAGAAATGATTGTGAGCTCGAAATTGCGACGCCAGTCATGTTCTGAGATCGAGCGAAAATCCTCGATGTAGGGCGGTGGCGAGCAGGTGCCAACGAGGATATCCGGCTCCGGGCAGCGAGCTAGAATTCGCGCTCGGCCTTCCGTCGTCGCGTGATCTGCGACTACAGCTACAACCTTCGCGCCGGTGGAGCGACGGATCGCTTCGCAGGCATCGTTCAACCTTGCTTCGTTACGAGCCGAGATGAAAAGATCGACGCCTTCGCGAGCCAGCGCATAGGCTGTTCCTAGACCAAGTCCGGCGCTCCCACCGTTGATAATCGCTTTCCGCCCTCGAATACCGAGATCCATTTCGTTCCTTTACACGCGACAAAAAATCGATCGCTGAACGTTCTACCGTTGGACTTGCGCCGATACGGGGCTACGGGATGAGCGCCCGCTCACACGTTGGGCGATAGCCGCATCGCATCACGTCGTTGAATCTAGCCGAGCAAGCCAAGCGCTGCCTTCAGATGACCAATGCGGGTGGGATAGTAGGCCTTGAGCGCCATGTTGACATCCGCGGCATGTTCACTACGAGCATCCAAGCCGGCCACCCAGTCGACGCGAGTAGATTCGGCGCTAAGCGGTGTCAGCGTAATGCAACCCTTTACGCCAATGTTCGCCACCCGACTGCATTCGACGACCGTGTACTTGATGACGCGCTCGAGACCGTCCAGTCGCTCAAGCCGCTCGGTCGCCCACCAGTCACGGAAGTGCACCGTCCGCAAGGCGCCCACACCGTGGCCGACGGTCTCGCACCGAATGGCTTCCGGGTGCCACCGCTTGAGCCCGCTAAAGTCGGCGACGATCATCCACACTCGCTCGACAGGCGCCTTGATGAAATCAGTGACGACAATGGTCATTGTGTGCCCCCGGCCATCGCGAGACGCGAGCAGGCCATCAGGCCTGCCCCTGAGCCTGTCGACGCGTCGCTGAACGACGGTTATTCTCGCGGAAGGTCGGGATGCACCGCGATCATGCCCCCGTCGACGACCAACTCGGCGCCCGTGACGAACGGCGCTTCGTCCGACGCAAAAAAGACTGCAGCCGCGGCAACCTCCTCGGGCCGCCCCATGCGCCCCACGGGGGCCATCGCGTTCAGCGCCTTCATGATCGGGGCCATATCCGTCCCCGCGGGCACGGCATGCGAAAAAATAGCCGTGTCGATGGGCCCAGGATGGATGGAATTACACCGAATGTTTGTCTTCGCCTGAGCACACCAAACAGCGACCGACTTCGTGAGATTCCGCACCGCTGCCTTAGTCGCGCTGTACGCGATGTCATGACTCAACGCGACGTATGACACGGTAGACGCCGTGTTGATGATAGAGCCGCAAGACCCCCCCGGATTCCGGCGCATCAACTTCACGGCGTGGTGGCAACCGAGCAACACCCCAGTCTGATTGATGGAAATTAGACGATTCCATACAGCGAGATCGATTCGATCCACGGTGTTCTCGCCGCCTACAACTCCCGCGTTGTTGAATAGAACGTCAAGGCGCCCAAAGCGTTTCTCCACCTGAGCAGCCAGGCTTATCCAGTCCTCATTGCTCGCAACGTCGAGACGCGCGAAGGTCGCCCCCGTTTCCTTGGCCACTTCGCCGCCAAGATCTTCCTGAATATCGGCCACAAACACTTCCGCACCTTCGGCTCGAAATCGTTTTACTGTGGCAGCGCCCATCCCCGACGCACCGCCCGTGACAATCGCGACCTTTCCAGCCAGACGTCCCATGCTCATCAGTGCCCTCACTTACCGTTCGTTCAGAAAAAGGGCGGCGCAGATTCGAGTGAATAGAGGTTCGCACCTCGCCCAAAAGTCAGCACCATCCCATTCGATCCGCCGGCGCCTTAAAAAACATCGGTAGGGCGATGGCGATACTGGTATCGTACCATACCATATGGTAGATTCCTAGCGCTTCACCGCGATCCATCACAAACATGTGACATCGTCCGCCTCTTGCAGGCAATTCTGCTTCGCAGACCACCACGAGGGAGGCGTGCGATCGAGCAGCTACAAGGCGATCGGCTGCGTGAGGCGGAAGTCGCATCCGGCAATACCTGGCCGACCTGAATCAGCACGTGCGCTGACCTCGCACGGGGGACGGTGTGCATCGCGATCGCCTAGGATCGGCCTGACGTGGCGCAGCCTCCTCTCCATTACAATTTACCGCCATGATCTATGATCTACGCCATTGGGCACAGCGCCACCCCGAGCAAATTGCCGTTCAGATCGGCGATACCGTGCTCACCTATGCCGAGCTGGAATCTCAGGCAAATCAGTTGGCGCGGCTTTTCGACGCCCTAGGGCTGAAGCGTGGCGACCATGTCGCGGCCAGCCTGACCAACTCGCCGTTCACGCTGGTCATGGCTTGGGCCGCCTGGCGCAGCGGTCTGTATTACACGCCGATTGCCACCACGCTCGCGCTGCCCGATGCGGCCGCCATCATCACAAATTGCAGAGCCCGTCTGGTGGTTGCCGACCGATCGGTGCAAACCCATGTGGCGAAACTGCCTGCGCACTGCGCTGCGGTGGCGCACTGGTTCTGGCACGGTGATGCGGTGCCGGGCTTCCGATCGCTGAGCGAGGACATGGCAGACCAAAGCGAGTTGCCGCGAGTCGGTGAAGCACCTGGCGCCTTGATGCTCTACACGTCAGGCACCACGGGGGCGCCAAAGGGCGTCTGGCGTCCTCTACCGCCGGCCGATCAACGGGCAACCCCGACCTTTGCGGCCGACCTGATTCCGCTCTTCGGCTTCGACCACGGCGTGCGTTATCTGTCCACGGCGCCGCTTTATCACGCAGCCCCATTACGGGCGGCACTGGCGGTTACCGCTGCGGGCGGCTGCGTAATCGGTATGCGCAAGTTCGATGCGGCCGAGGCGCTCCAGCTGCTCGCGACGCAGCACATCACGCACTCGCAATGGGTGCCTGCTATGTTCCAGCGCTTGTTGCAACTGCCTGAATCAGCACGCCGGGACTTCCGGTCGCCCTTGCACCGCGTGGCGCTGCATGCGGCCGCGCCGTGTCCACCGCAAGTGAAACGCGCGATGATCGACTGGTGGGGGCCGATCCTGGTCGAATACTATTCGGGCTCGGAAGGCGTGGGCCTTACGATGATCAGCACGCAGGAGTGGCTGACCCATCCAAGCTCGGTCGGGCGCACCGTCAAGGGCGTGCCGCACGTGTTGGACGAAGAATTCCGCGAGCTGGCACCAGGTTGCACGGGACGCATCTACTTCTCTGGCGTGACACCGTTCGAATACTTCGGAGATCCGAACAAGACGGCGGATCGAACGAGCCCGCAGGGCTACCAGACGCTTGGCGACATCGGCTACCTCGACGCGGAAGGCTATCTATACCTGACCGACCGCATGGACGACGTGATCATCTCCGGCGGCGTGAATATCTATCCACAGGAGATCGAAGCCGCACTGCTGGAAATGGTGGGCGTGGCAGACGTGGGCGTAATCGGCACCGAGGACGAGAAGTTCGGCGAACGTCCTGTCGCGTTCGTTGTCGCCGTGGCCGGATGCGACGAGCACGCGCTTCGACGCGATCTGCCGGCGTGGTGCGAGGCGCGGCTGGGCCGCATCAAGGCTCCGGCCCGCTTCGAATTCGTGCATCAGTTGCCCCGTTCGCCAACGGGCAAGCTGATTCGACGCGAGTTGCGCGAACGGCTGTATCAGCATCAGCCACCAGGCGCGAACTGAGCCGGGGCGCCTTGGGGTGCCGGTTCGGTAGTCTGTACAGCTTTGGGTGCGTAGGCACGCAAGAACGTGTCGATGGCGCGGCTGGACATGCGCCGGACATCGACGTCGGCAATCGGGCCGTCGGTCGCACATAGCAGCAGCGGGTCGATCACCTCCGCCTCGAGGAGCAGGCGCAGCTGCGTGGCGGCAATGTGCGCGTCGGCTCGGTGCAACCGCCCGTGTGCCATCCACCTCGAAACGAAGGACGCGAGTTCCTGCTGAAAAGTCTGGAATCTTTCGTAGAACATCCGGCCAACACCGCCGCGCTGCGCCTCGCTGATCATCAGGCGCCGAACCGAGACGACCTCTGAAGTGCACGCTAGGCGGAGAAAGGATTCGCCGAACTCCCGCAACTGCGCGTCCAGATCGTTGCTTTCGGCGCGCAGGCCTTCGAGCATGCGGGCCATCGAGTACTCGGGTACGGAGAACATGCAATCGACGAAAAGCTTCTCCTTTGATCCGAAGTGCGCATAGATCGTCCCCTTGGACCCACCGACGACGGCCACTATCGCAGACATCGAGGTCCTCTCGAAGCCGTTTGTACGGAATAACTGGTACGCCGCCTCCAGGATCGCTTGTCGTTTCTTCAAGTTTCTGACCGCCACTGTTCCCATCTCCTTTTCACCATCGCGCCGAGAGCTCGGCTTGCTATGCGCCACCTTGACAATCGGCCCGCTCGATATGTACGATACCATATCGTACTGTACGGTACGATTTTCAATTAAATGCGCTCACAGTTGCGCGGGCTAGGAGACACGATGCCAATGACGCCATTAGTCAGCCAAGTTCTACCCGCCCGCCCAAAGCGGTTCGGCGTCTGTCCAGACGCTCAACCGGTGAGGCGCGCCTGATGGCCCGCCTCGTCGTGATCCGGCGCGATGGCGCCGAGTCGGTCATCGAGGCGGGTGATGGCCGTTCAGTCATGGAACTGATTCGCGATCATGGCATCGACGAAATGCTCGCGATGTGCGGTGGCTGTTGCTCGTGTGCAACCTGCCATGTGCACATCGTCGATCTAGCGTTTGCAGACCGGCTGCCGCCTATGAGCGGCGAAGAGAGCGATCTGCTCGACAGTGCCCGATCGCGCGACGCGACATCGCGCCTGTCGTGTCAGATTCCGTTCACCGAGGCGCTGGATGGCTTACGCGTGACTATCGCCGAGGAGGCGTGACATGGACCGTTCGTATGACGCGCTGATCGTGGGGGCGGGCCATGCCGGTGCCCACACGGCACTGGCGCTGCGCCAGCAGGGTTTCGACGGCAGCATCGCCCTGCTCGGTGACGAGCCCGAACTGCCCTATGAGCGACCCCCGCTTTCGAAGGAATTCCTCAGCGGAGAAAAGCCATTCGACCGGCTGCTGATCCGTCCGGCATCGTTCTGGGTTGAACGCAATGTGCAGGTATTGAGCGGCCATCGTGTCGTCGTCGTCGACCCTGCCGCACACACTGTGCGGACGGCGGGCGGCGAGACCTTCGGTTACGGTCGGCTGGTATGGGCCTGCGGTGGACGGCCACGCCCTCTGAACTGCCCGGGCGCGGAGGCCAAGGGTGTCCATGGTCTGCGCACGCGTGCCGATGCGGACGAAATCCAGCGCGCAATGACCGGCGTTCAGCATGTCGTCATCGTCGGTGGCGGTTACATCGGCCTGGAAGTAGCCGCGGCGCTGGTGGCGAAAGGCAAGTCGGTCTCCGTGCTAGAGGCCCGCGAAAGGGTGCTGGCACGCGTGGCCGGTGAAGCGCTGTCACGGTTCTATGAGGCTGAACACCGCGCGCGAGGCGTCGTCGTTAAGCTCGGCGCGATGGTCGATGCTATCGAGACATGCGACGGCCGGGCCACCGGTGTCAGGCTCGCCGATGGCAGCGTGTTACCTGCGGAGATGGTAGTAGTGGGCATCGGCATCGACCCTGCCGTCGAGCCCCTGATCGCGGCTGGCGCCGCGGGGTCCAACGGCGTCACGGTCGACGCGTTCTCGCGCAGCAGTCTGCTCGACGTCCTGGCCGTTGGTGACTGCGCGCTCCACCCGAACTCGTTCGCCGACGGCGCTCACGTTCGTCTCGAATCGGTTCAGAACGCGGTGGACATGGCCACCACAGCGGCGCGCACGATCGTCGGCGATCCACGTCCATACCACGCGGTGCCGTGGTTCTGGTCGAACCAATTCGACTTGAAGTTGCAGACCGTGGGGTTGTCGACGGACTACGACCAGACCGTGGTCCGCGGCGACATGTCGACACGGAGCTTCTCGGTTGTCTACCTGCGGCGCGGGCGAGTGATCGCGCTCGACTGCGTCAATGCCGCTCGCGACTTCGTGCAAGGGCGCGCGTTGGTCGCCAATGGCGCAAAGATCGAGCCGGCCCTGCTGGCGGACGCTTCCCTGCCCCTCAAGCAAGCGCCCGCTACACCGGTGTGAACAGATGCTCGCGGCTTTCCACTACTCCTTTTTTCCGAGCCCGTAAAACCGCTCATCCGGAGCCACGATGAACCAACACCCCGACTGAGGTAGAACTCAAGCCCCGCCCGCAGATCCCTTTTGAATTGAGCTGCACTTCACAAATACCTAAACGAGGTAACCGACTGTGGCAATTGACTTTGACGTGATTGTGATCGGTGGTGGAGGTGCCGGATTGTCCGCGGCGTGCCATGCGGCAAGGAATGGTGCGTCCGTGATGATCCTGGAAGCCGACAAGATGCTGGGAGGCGCCACCGCGCTTGCGGGCGGCGTTGTTTATGCGGCGGGTACCCGTGTCCAACGGGATGCCGGCATTGTCGACTCACCGGAGGCGATGTTCCAGTACATGATGTCCCTTAATCAATGGTCAATACGGCCCGCGCTTGCAAAAATCATGTGCGAGGGTGGCGCTTCCATCATCGACTGGTTGATTGAACTTGGCAATGAGTTCCCGCCAAGCGCCATTGTGGAATCCGGTGTGGGCGGGTGCCCGCGTGGACATCAAAGCATTGGCGCAGGAATTGGCATCGTACAGTCGCTCGCCAACGATGCGGGCGCGAACGGCGTGGAAGTGGCGCTGGGGTCGCGAGTTTCTGAACTGATCGTCGAGGGGGGGCGCGTGTGCGGGGTTCGCGCTGCAGGAACGGAATTGCGTGCGAAGGCAGTCATCGTCACCACGGGCGGATTTGGAAACAGCTTGGAGATGATCAAACGGCTTTGGCCGACCGCCGCGGCCCACGGCAGCCGTGTGTACTCCTTCTATGAAAAGGTGCCGTTCAATATGGGCGACGGTATCAAGCTCGGCGAGAGCGCGGGCGCCAATGTTACCGGAATTGACAACGGCTTAC
Source organism: Trinickia symbiotica (assembly GCF_002934455.1). Classification (GTDB taxonomy): domain Bacteria; phylum Pseudomonadota; class Gammaproteobacteria; order Burkholderiales; family Burkholderiaceae; genus Trinickia; species Trinickia symbiotica. Next base: position 17,656 of record NZ_PTIR01000001.1, read on the forward strand.
TCGTATGTAGCCCGAATTTCGTCAAAGATACTGAAGCGTTTCTTCCCGACTGGGCGATGGTCGTCAATCGCGACGGTCGCCGTTTCATTGCGGAGGATGCTTCCTATGCGGTCTCGGGCTACCTGGTGAACGAACAGCCTGAAATGCGATGTTTCGCGATTTTCGACGAGCCGGCACTTGCCGAGGCCTGCGCCGACGAGAATGTGGTGAAACACTACATCAATGATCCCGGATCGGAAAGCTGGCGCGTCAATGTCATCCGCAGGCACGTGGAAACCGGCAGAGTGAAAGTGGCCGACTCGATCGAAGAACTCGCGCACCGCGCAGATATCTCCGCTGAGGCTCTACGCGCTTCGCTAGATCGCTACAACGAATACGCTAAAACGGGCGATGATCCCGAGTTTTTCAAGAAGACGAAAAAGATGTACTCGTTCCGGACCCCGCCGTTCTATGCACTGGAGATTCGGGCTTCGACCATCGTCTCATGCCACGCCGGACTGGATATCGACAATTTCGGCAGGGTGCTGGACGCGAATGGTCGATCGGTTCCTGGCCTCTACGCGGGCGGCGAAGTGCTTGGATGCACCATGGGACGCCGCTACGTCGGTGGGGGGATTGGTATCGCCAATGCATTAATTTTCGGCAGACTGGCTGGCCTGACTGCAGCGGCAGACGTTCACTCCGCCGCAAACTAAGACCGCACGGTGCGGGCCGCGGCGGGCGAAGCGCTCGCCTACGGCCAGCTGATCTGAGCTGCCGGTGGACGAGCGCGCACGCTGACATGCAACGGAGTTGAAGTCATCGGCGTCCATAACGACGCGCTCTTGACATTTTTGTAACGGCCGAATTGAAGGCCGACCAGACGAGGCCCGCGCCATGCGACGAGGCCCGCTTGACCCATCGCCCGGAGCTCGGGTGCAAGGAGAGATAATGAGCATCGAAGCCAGTAACCCGCCGATCAGCTTCGCCGACCGCGAAGTCTATGCTTGCCCGTTTGCGGCCTATGACCGTCTGCGCGAAGAGCAGCCGGTGTACCGCGATCCGAAGTCCGGCCACTATATCCTCACGCGGTACGACGACGTGCGCAAAGCGATGCTGAATGTCGCTGCGCTGAGCAACAACACGGGGGTGATGGGCGATCGTTGGGCATTGGAAGCCAACCGTCTGTTCGAGACGGAAGGCTGGCTGCCCATGAACACGCTGGTGTCGAACGACCCGCCAGGCCATCGCACCTATCGCACACTCGTCGATAAGGTCTTCACGACGCAGAAGGTAGCGAGCCTGGAGCCCCGAATTCAGGAGCTCATTGACGAGCTGATCGACGGCTTCGCAGGCCAGCCCGAGATTGACTTCCTCGACGCGTTCGCAGTGCCGCTACCCATGTACGTGATTGCCGAGCAGTTGGGCGTGGCACGCGAAGACCGGGAGCGATTCAAGCGGTGGTCGGACGTCGCCATGCAAAGCCTTGACCCGCTGCTCACGCCAGAACAACAGGTCGATCTCGCGCGCGAGTTGATTGAAATGCAGCAATACATGGCACGCCAAATCGAACGTGTGCGCGCGACGCCCGACGACAAGCTCCTGAGCCGTCTGGCAAACCTCGACACCGATGGGCGTCGGCTCGACATGCGCGAGTTGCAGAGCTTGATCTTGCAGATCTTGGTCGCGGGCAACGAGACGACCACGACGACCCTCGCGCTTGGCATGAAGACGCTGATCGAGCGCCCGGAACTCGTCGATGAAATCCACCTAAACCCCGATCGGGCGCGTGCGTTCGTCGAAGAGACGTTGCGTGTGACCGCACCGCTGCAGACACTGTTTCGGCGAGCGCTTATCGATGTCGAGATCGGGGGTGTGACCATTCCTGCCGGCTCGATGGTCGAGGTACGGTTCGGCGCAGCGAACCGCGACCCACGCCAATTCGGCTGTCCGGCGGACGTCAACCTGGATCGCCCGAACAGTGCGAGTCATCTGAGCTTTGGTGCAGGCATCCACCTATGCGTCGGCAATCAGCTTGCGCGCGGCGAACTGCGCCTCGCGTTTCAAACCCTGACCCGACGGCTGACCGATTTGCGCATGTCGCGTGGCGCCGACAGCCTGCACTGGATAGATAATTACGCCGCCTACGGACCCGATCGGATGTGGATGGCGTTCACTGTTCGGCCCCACTGAGATCATAGATTGGGATAATTCGGCCCGCCGCCGCCTTCGGGTGGAACCCACACGATGTTCTGCGTCGGGTCTTTAATGTCGCAGGTCTTGCAATGCACGCAGTTCTGAGCGTTGATCACCAGCCGGTCGCTGCCGTCGTCGTTCTTTACGAATTCATACACGCCCGCCGGGCAAAACCGGCTTTCTGGCCCCGCGTATATTCGCAGGTTTACATTTACGGGCACACTCGCGTCCCTGAGCGTCAGGTGCGACGGTTGGTTCTCCCCGTGGTTCGTGTTAGAGATAAACACCGAGGATAGGCGGTCGAATGTCAGCTTGCCATCGGGCTTCGGGTAAGCGATCGGCTCGCACTGCGAAGCCGGCTTCAGCATCTCGTGATCCGCATGCTTGTGATGTAGCGTCCACGGCACGTTACCGCGCATCACCTTCTGCTCGAGCCCGACCATAAGCGTGCCAAGATACAGTCCCTTCGCCATCCACTGCTTGAAGTTGCGCGCGCGATACAGCTCCCGATACAGCCAGGACTGCATGAATTCGTCGGGGTACGCGCTCAGTTCGTCCGCCCGGCGGCCGGTGCGAACCGCGTCGAACGCGGCTTCGGCAGCCAGCATCCCCGTCTTGATCGCCGCATGACTGCCCTTGATGCGCGATGCGTTTAGAAAGCCCGCTTCGTCGCCAAGCAACGCACCGCCAGGGAATACGAGCTTGGGCAACGACAAGAGGCCGCCGGCCGTGATCGCTCGCGCGCCGTACGACACACGCTTGCCGCCTTCGAGGAACGCACGGATCGACGGGTGCGTCTTGTAGCGCTGAAACTCTTCGAACGGCGACAGGTACGGATTCGTGTAGCCGAGACCGACCACAAAGCCGACCACCACTTGGTTGCTGTCCATGTGATACAGGAACGAGCCGCCATACGTATCCGACTTGAGCGGCCAGCCGGCCGTGTGGACCACAAGGCCCGGCTTGTGCTTCGCGGGATCGACTTCCCACAATTCCTTGATGCCGATCCCGTATGCCTGCGGATCGGCGTTCGCGTCGAGTTTGAACTTCGAGATCAACTGACGGCCGAGATGGCCGCGGCAGCCTTCGGCGAAGAGCGTGTACTTCGCGTGTAGTTCCATGCCGAGCTGGAAGTTTTCGAGCGGCTCACCGTCCTTGGACACACCCATATTGGCAGTCGCAACGCCCTTTACGGAGCCGTCGTCGTTGTAGAGAATTTCGGCGGCCGGGAAGCCGGGGAAAATCTCGACGCCGAGCGCCTCGGCCTGTTGCCCAAGCCAGCGCGTGACATTGCCCAGCGAGATTACGTAGTTGCCATGATTCTTGAAGTTGCCGGGCAGCGCCCAGTTTGGCGTCGCGACCGCGCCCTTCTCGGACAGGAACAGGAAGCGGTCCTCCGTCACTTCGACGGTGAGCGGCGCGCCCCGTTCCTTCCAGTCGGGGAACAGCTCGGTGAGCGCGCGCGGGTCCATTACGGCCCCCGACAGAATGTGGGCGCCAATCTCGGATCCCTTTTCCAGCACGCACACGCCGATCTCGGTTCCACTATCAGCGGCCAACTGCTTGAACCGGATCGCGGCCGAAAGACCGGCTGGGCCGCCGCCGACGATCACGATGTCGTATTCCATTGAATCGCGTGGGCCGTATTGATCGACAAGCGTGTCGCTAGGCATTATGCCTTCCTCACTCCGTAGTTAGCGTGTTACTGCGCGGACTCGATATGGGTCGTATGGTCAAGCTACCGCCTTGACCATTTCCTCGATGGTCTTTTTGGCGTCGCCGAAAACCATCATCGTCTTGTCCATATAGAAGAGATCATTGTCGAGGCCCGCATAGCCCGCCGCCATCGAACGCTTATTGACGATCACCGTGCGGGCCTTGTACGCCTCGATGATCGGCATGCCCGCGATCGGCGATTTCGGATCGTTCTTCGCGGCCGGGTTCACGACGTCGTTCGCCCCGAGCACCAGCACCACGTCCACTTGGCCGAATTCGCCGTTGATGTCCTCCATCTCGAGCACAATCTCGTACGGCACTTCAGCTTCCGCGAGCAACACGTTCATGTGCCCCGGCATTCGCCCCGCGACCGGGTGGATCGCATAGCGCACGTCAATGCCTTTCTCGATCAGCTTGTCCGTCAATTCCTTCAGGGCGTGCTGCGCGCGGGCGACGGCAAGACCATAGCCCGGCACGATGACGACCGATTCCGCGTTGCCGAGCATGAACGCCGCGTCGTCCGCCGAGCCCGATTTCACCGGGCGTTGCTCCTGCGCAGCGCCCGCTCCGCCAGCGGCCGCGTCGCCACCGAAGCCGCCGAGGATCACGTTGAAGAATGACCGGTTCATAGCGTGGCACATGATGTACGAGAGGATCGCACCCGACGAGCCGACGAGCGACCCGGCGATGATCAGCATCGCGTTGTTCAGCGAGAAGCCGATGCCAGCCGCGGCCCACCCTGAGTATGAGTTCAGCATGGACACGACCACCGGCATGTCCGCCCCGCCGATCGGGATGATGATCAGTACGCCGAGCACGAATGCGATCGCCGTCATGATGACGAACGGCAGCCACGACTGCGTGATGAAGAACAGGATGCCGAAGCCGAGCATCGCGAGCGCGAGCATCAGATTGATCAGGTGCTGGCCCGCATAGACGACCGGCGCGCCCTGGAACAGCCTGAACTTGTACTTACCCGATAGCTTGCCGAACGCAATCACAGACCCGGAGAACGTGATCGCGCCGACGAAGGTGCCGATGAACAGCTCGACGCGGTTGCCGTACGGGATGAAGCTCGACGACACCGCGTCCTGCGGCACGAGGCCGAACGCTTCCGGCTGCGACACCACCGCGTACGCGATGCATACGGCCGCGAGACCGATCAGCGAATGCATCGCCGCGACGAGCTCGGGCATCTTCGTCATCTCGACGCGCGCGGCGACGAACGCACCGACGCCGCCGCCGACAATCAGCGCGCCGAGCACGAGCGCGATGCCGAGCGGCAGGTTCGCGCCGAGCCACGCGGCCTGCTTGACGATCAGCGCGATCGTCGTGAGGATCGCGATGGCCATCCCGACCATCCCGAACAGGTTGCCGCGCCGTGCGCTCTTCGGGTTCGACAGGCCCTTCAGCGCCTGGATGAAGCACACCGATGCGACGAGGTACAGCAGCGTGACGACGTTCATGCTCATCGCGCGCCCTCCTTGCCGCCCTCGACACGCTTGGGCTCCTTCTTCCGGAACATCTCGAGCATTCGCCTCGTCACGAGAAAGCCGCCGAACACGTTGACGGCCGCGAGCGCGACCGCGAGCGTGCCGAAGGCCTTGCCGGCCGCACCGACGGTGAGCGCCGCCGCGAGCATTGCGCCGACGATCACGATTGCGGAGATCGCGTTCGTCACGGCCATCAGTGGCGTATGCAGCGCAGGCGTGACGTTCCACACCACGTGGTAGCCGACATACACCGCCAGGACGAAGATGATCAAGTTGATCACCGTGTGATTGATGACTTCCATGGTCTCCTCCGTTATTTGCGGGTCACTTCGCCGTCGCGGCAGAGCAGCGTCGCGGCGACAATGTCGTCTGTCAGGTCGACGGTCAGCGCGCCTTCCTTCGAGATGATCAGCCTTGTGAAATCGAGCACGTTGCGCGCATACAGCGCGGAGGCGTCCGATGCGACCATCGATGCGAGGTTCGTGTAGCCGGCGATGGTCACGCCGTTGTGCACGATCACTTGATCGGCGACCGTCAGCGGGCAGTTGCCTCCCTTCCTTCCGTCGATGTCCGGCCCGCGGCCAGCCGCGAGATCGACGAGCACCGAGCCTGGCTTCATCGACTGGACAGTCTCCACGGAGATCAGAGTGGGCGCGGGGCGCCCGGGGATCAGCGCCGTGGTGATCACAATGTCGGCTTGCTTCGCACGCTCATGCACCAGTTCAGCCTGCCGCGTCAGCCAAGACTGCGGCATCGGCCGAGCATAGCCGCCTACGCCTTGAGCAGCCTCCCGCTCTTCGTCGGTTTCGTACGGGACGTCGAGGAATTTCGCACCGAGCGATTCGATCTGCTCCTTGACCGCCGGGCGTACGTCGGACGCTTCGATCACCGCCCCCAGCCGCTTTGCAGTCGCGATCGCCTGCAAGCCCGCGACGCCTGCGCCGAGAATCAGCATGCGCGCAGCCTTCACGGTGCCCGCCGCCGTCATTAGCATCGGCACGAAGCGCGAATACAACGACGCGGCGACGAGCACTGCCTTGTAGCCCGCAATGTTTGCCTGCGACGACAGCACATCCAGGCTTTGCGCGCGCGTTGTACGCGGCGCCGCTTCGAGAGCGAAGGCGGTCACGCCGGCTGCAGCAAGCTTTTGCGCACTTTCGGCGTTAAATGGATCCAACATGCCGATCAAAACCGCGCCGCGCTTGAGCCAGGACAGTTCCGACTCGGTTGGCGACTGGACTTTGAGAACCAGGTCGCCACTGAAAGCTGTAGCTGCATCAACGATTTCCGCACCAGCAGCAGCAAACGCCTCGTCTTGAAAGCTGGCGGTTGTTCCTGCGCCGCTACCAATGGTGACCCTATGGCCTTGCGCCACGAACTTCCTAACCGTTTCGGGCGTTGCGGCGACGCGTGTTTCGCGCGCATGCGTCTCGGCAGGCACTCCGATGTGCATTGTGTCTCCGTTTCCGTTTTCGTTGGTGAAAATGCATCAGCACTGATCGAGCCGCGAGAGCGGCTCGCCGCCGGTCGAATGGGAAGCTATATAGATGAACTACTCGACGGTTAGTAAGACTTCGGCAATCCGAGGACCTTTTCCCCGATAAAGCTGAGTGCTAACTGAATCGAAATGGGAGCAATACGAGGCAACATTGCTTCGCGGAAATATCGCTCAACGTGATATTCCTTTGCGTACCCCATACCGCCATGCGTCAATACGGCGGTCTCGCAGGCCCGAAACCCCGCCTCCGCACAGAAAAACTTCGCTGCGTTCGCTTCCGCCCCGCAGGATCGTCCTTCGTCGTAGAGAAACGACGCGCGTTGATATAGAAGGGTTGCTGCCTCGAGATCCACCCAGCGCTCGGCCAAAGGATGCTGGATGCCCTGATTCATGCCGATAGGACGGTCGAAGACGACGCGCTCCGCTGCGTATGTCGATGCCCGGCGCAGCGCAGCCTTGCCCAAACCGGTCGCCTCTGCTGCGACAAGGATGCGCTCTGGATTGAGGCCGTGCAGGACATACTCAAATCCCCGCCCCTCCTCGCCAATACGATCCTCCAACGGGATCTCCAGTCCGTCGATAAACAGCTGATTTGAATCCACGGCCTTTCTGCCAAGCTTCTCGATTTCTCGCACTTCGACTTTGCTACGGTCCAAATCCGTATAGAAAAGGCTCAGCCCATGTGTTGCCGCCGCCGCTTCATCAGCGGGGGTCGTGCGCGCAAGAAGCATGATCTTATCGGCGACCTGGGCGGTCGAAATCCAGACCTTCTGACCATTCACAACGTAGCGATCACCTTGACGAACAGCCGCCGTCTTCAGCTTGAGTGTATTCAGGCCCGTATTCGGCTCCGTCACCCCGAAGCACGCTTTGTGATGTCCGTCGATGATCGATGGCAGCCACCGCGCTTTCTGTTCATCCGTGCCATGGACAACGACTGGATGAAGACCGAACACGTTCATATGTATAGCTGATGCCGCCGATAGACCTCCGCCCGAGGCCGCAACGGTCTCCATCATCAGCGCCGCCTCGGTAATGCCCAGCCCTGCGCCACCGAATTGTTCCGGCATCGCTATCCCGAGCCATCCGGCCTTAGCCATGGCCGCATGGAACTCGTGAGGAAACCCCCCATCCCTGTCACGCTTGAGCCAATAGTCATCGTCGAAATATCGACAGATTTCTTCAATGGCGGAGCGTATGGCAATCTGATCGTCAGTAAGAGCAAAGTTCATAAGGGTTTCGTCTTGATGTGGACTTCACATGCCGCCAAACATCGACGCATGCAAGCGCAGCTGCATTTTTCTAACCAAGCTCTTTGACGAGTTCCGGTACGATCGTGAACAAGTCTCCGACCAAGCCATAATCGGTGACGCTGAAAATCGGGGCCTCGGCGTCCTTGTTAATAGCGACGATGATCTTGCTATCCTTCATGCCCGCGAGGTGCTGGATCGCACCAGAAATTCCGACCGCGACATACAGTTGCGGCGCGACAATCTTGCCCGTCTGGCCGACCTGAAAGTCGTTGGGCACGAAGCCCGCATCGACAGCCGCGCGCGATGCTCCGAGCGCCGCATGCAGCTTGTCGGCAAGGGGTTCCAGCACCTGCCTGTAGTTGTCGCCGTTGCCGAGACCTCGACCACCGGAGACGATGATCTTCGCCGACGTCAGCTCGGGACGATCAAGCTTCGTCACTTCACGGCTTACGAACTGCGAGATGCCTGCATCCGCCGCTGCGTCGATGTTCTCCACCGATGCGGTGCCGCCTTCCGCCGCTGCCGCGTCGAAGCCGGTCGTACGCACGGTGATGACCTTGATCGGGTCGGTCGATTGCACCGTCGCAATAGCGTTCCCTGCGTAGATCGGCCGCTCGAATGTGTCCGCGCTGTCCACTGCGGTGATGTCGCTGATTTGTGCGACATCGAGCTTCGCGGCAATACGCGGCGCGATATTTTTACCGTATGCCGTTGCAGGCGCGAGGATGTGCGAATAGTCCTTTGCAATGTTCAGCACCGTTGCCTCGACGTTCTCCGCGAGGCCTTCGGCGAGCTGCGGCGCGTCGGCGAGCAAGACCTTGCTGACGCCCGCGATTGCCGTAGCGGCATTCGCCGCAGCCTGGGCGTTGTGGCCGGCCACCAGCACGTGAATGTCGCCACCGATCCTCTGAGCGGCGGCGATGGTGTGCAATGTCGCGGACTTGATGGATGCGTTGTCGTGTTCTGCCAATACCAGATTAGCCGGTTTCGTCATTTTTCCAGTCCCCTCTCACAACACCTTAGCTTCGTTCTTTAGCTTCCCGACCAGCGTTTTCACGTCCGGCACCGTCACGCCGGCGGAGCGCTTCGGCGGCTCCACAACCTTCAGGGTTTTCAGTCGCGGTGCGACATCGACACCAAGGTCTTGAGGCTTGATCGTTTCGAGTGGCTTCTTTTTCGCCTTCATGATGTTCGGCAGCGTGACGTAGCGCGGCTCGTTCAGGCGCAGGTCTGCCGTGATGAGAGCCGGAAGCGTAAGCGACAGCGTTTCCGCGCCGCCATCCACTTCACGCAACACCGTGGTTTTGCCGTCAGCAACGGTGATTTTCGCCGCGAACGTCGCTTGCGGCAGGTGCGCCAAGGCTGCAAGCATCTGGCCCGTTTGATTCGAATCGTCGTCGATCGCCTGTTTGCCAAGAATGATGAGTTGCGGCTGCTCCTTGTCCACTAACGCCTTCAACAGTTTGGCAACGGCAAGCGGCTGCAGCTCTTCTTCAGACTCGATCAGAACCGCGCGATCTGCGCCGATCGCCAGAGCGGTACGCAGGGTTTCCTGCGATTGAGGTCCCCCTGCGGACACCGCAACCACTTCTGTTGCAATCCCGGCTTCCCTCAGACGAACCGCTTCTTCAGTCGCAATTTCGTCGAAGGGGTTCATTGACATTTTCACGTTTGCGATGTCGACACCCGTGCCGTCTGACTTGACTCGCACTTTGACGTTGTAGTCAACGACCCTCTTGACCGCCACCAGTATTTTCATTTCACATTCCATTCAATGACTTCGATAGATCACTCTGCCCATCCCCCCAAAAGATAGGCCGAGCTTCCGTGCCGCGACCCGATCCTCTCTCATGCCGCGAGCGCCGCTAACGGATGTGGCGCGCAACACGTCCACGGCGAAAAGAACTTGTCCAGAACGGCGGAATTGACGTCTTCAAGCGTAGGAAACATCCAGCGCGGAGCGTTGTCGCCATCAATCACGTGCGCCCTAACCCCCTCGCAAAAATCACCCACCTCTATTGCGCGCATGGTCAGGTCGAATTCCATGCGGCAATTTTCGGCAAGCGTCATTTTCCGTCCGCGCAGCAAAGCTTCACGCATCACGTTCAGCATCAGTGGAGAATGTGCTCGAAGGGAATCAAGCGTTGCTTGAAACCATGCCCGCTTGGCCGCTTCCGACTCACGACGGAACCCATTTGAGAGCGATCCAATGCACTGCTCAACCGAATAATGAGCAGCGAAGTGTTCTCGAATCAACGGCAGGAAAGCCGCCAAGGAGGTGTCCGGAACAACGTCCGATGGAGACACGAATACCTCTCTTAGGCTTTGCCGAAGGTCGCTTGCATCCAGCAGATTTAAGCGCCTTTCAAATCCACGCAGAGACGAACTGGATGCATAGGCGTCGGCAAGACCGCACCCGATCGCATCGGCACCGGTTATCGTTGCTGACGTCAAACCGATATACAGCATCAACTCGACCGGCAGCTTGCCCAGGAACCATGTGGCACCTCCATCCGGAACGAACCCAATGCGTGGTCCGTTTAACTGAAACCTGCTTCGTTCACTGACAATGCGCAGCGACGCGCATTGCACCAAGCCAATGCCGCCCCCTGTTGAAAAGCCGTCCATTACAGCCACCAGCGGCTTCTTCAGTTGCTGGAAGGTAAAAATTAGCCGGTACTCGTCGGCGATAAGCTGACGCCACTTCTTATCGCCTGCCATGGCGGCTAGATACAAGGTCCGAAGGTCGACGCCCGCGCAAAACGTATCGCCCATCCCCATCACGATAACTGCCGCTATGTCTCTGTCGACCCCACAGTGCTCGATGTGAAGCGTCAATTCGCGCACCATTTCTGGCGACAATGTGTTGAGCGCGGACGGTCGATTCAGCGTAATGATCGCCACGCGATTGACCACTCGAAACATCACGGGTAAATCGCTCGATGTGCGCCCCAGGACCCGCGGACCTTCTCGATCAACCGCCGCGATGCATCCAATCTTGCTCATGATCGAACTCCTTGCCGCTCCACGATAACTTTCCGACGAATTCCGTCGCCAAGTCGCTCCTAAACCAAATACTTTCTGTTGTCATCCACGCGGATCCGAGCATCACACCAATCACAGTGCGCGAAACGGGTTGCGCGACCTAGACCATGAGCTTCAGGAGTACTCGAGCTCGGCGGTCGACTGTCACCCCGACTATAGTATGGTTGCAGACGATATGCAAGTATCTGCAATTGTCGGGCGATGGTCGATGTGTGCGACGTGGACCAATGTGGAGACATTGCGTCGGGCTACGGCTTGAAAAGATCGCTTACGGGCGATGTCTGATCGGGAAGCGCGAGCGGCCTTAAACAGCACCGTGCGCGGCTCCTCCGATAGAGGGAGCTCGCATCGCCGCGGCGTCCCGGCGAACGAGCGCTGCGAATGACATCAACTTCGTGGTTGACGCCTCCAAGGTCGCGCTGCATACTTAGTATTGAAGCATACTATAGTCATGCAGTACATTTATCAAAGACTCCCCTGACCCGGGAAGCTTCCGCCTAACCGCAACTTAAAGTCGAGAGCATCTTCCTATGGAACGTCTTCTGGAAGGAAAAGTCATCATCGTCACCGGCGCCGGAGCTGGCGTCGGCAAATGCATTGCCCTTGAAGCGGCTCGCCAAGGCGCGAGCGTTATCGTCAACGATCTCGGCGTCAACATCGACGGTTCGGGAAGCGACACCGGCCCAGCGCACCAGACAGTTAAGGAGATTCAAAGCTTCGGCGGCATAGCGACCGCCAACACGAATAGTGTGGCCGAGTGGGATGCGGCGCAGGCAATCGTGCAACAAGCCATAGACGTATATGGACGTCTCGATGGCATTGTGAACAACGCGGGCAACCTCCGCGACATCATCTTTCACAAGATGAGCGAGGATGATTTCGATGCGGTAATCCGAGTGCATCTGAAGGGCAGTTGGAACATGTCACGTGCCGCCGCCCCGCATTTCAAGGCTCAAGAAGGGGGCGCGTTCGTACACATGACCTCCACATCCGGTTTGATTGGAAATTTCGGGCAAGTCAACTATTGCGCTGCGAAAATGGGCATCGTGGGCATGTCGAAGGCAATCGCGCTGGACATGCAGCGATTCAACGTCCGCTCAAACTGTATCGCTCCGTTCGCTTTCACTCGTATGGTAGGAACCATTCCCACCGACACTCCGGAGGGGATCGAGCGCACGAAGATCAACATGCGCATGGAAGCCGCCAAGATCGCGCCGTTCACCTGCGCGCTTCTTACGGACGGCGCAAAGGACGTCACAGGTCAGATATTCGGGGTGCGTAGCAACGAAATTTATCTGTTCTCGCAGCCTCGCCCTATTCGAACGGCGCACGCCGGCGACGGATGGACCGTCGAGAGTTGTGTCGAGCGCGCTATTCCGATGCTGAGTGGATCGTTCTCTCCCTTAGACCGGTCGCGCGATGTATTCACTTGGGACCCAGTCTGATCTCTGAAGGGACCGTGACCTATGAACCTCGAAAGATTACTTGCCAAGCGGTTTTCGCCGATTGCTCAGCACATTAGCCCGCAGGACTGCATTCTGTATTCGCTCGGCATAGGCATCGGCGCAGCACCCAGTGACAGGAACCATCTGCAGTTCACTTACGAGGATGGGCTAAAAGTATTCCCATCCATGGTTAACGTAATCAGCCATCCAGGGGCTTGGCTCAAGGAACCTGAGCTGGAAGTAGATTGGGTCAAGATTCTGCACGGCGAACAGTCATTCGCGATTCACCGTCCGCTCGAACCGGGGAAGACTTACGTCGGCTCCTATCGCATCAGCGGAGTCATCGATAAAGGGGCCGGCAAGGGTGCCATGCTGTACCTCGAAAAGCAGCTGCGCGAAAAGGATCGCGACGACATCGTCAGCACAGTCACCTCCACATACGTCTTGCGCGGAGACGGGGGGTGCGGGAGCACCATTGCCAACGCTCCACCGGTCCACTCGATCCCGGAGCGTCCAGCAGACTTTGAATGTTCGGTTGATACGCTGCCCCAAGCCGCTCTTATCTACCGCTTGTCGGGTGACTACAACCCGATCCATGCCGACCCTGAACTAGCCAAGAAGGCAGGTTTCGAGCGGCCTATCCTCCACGGACTATGCTCGTTCGGTGTCGCCACGCGCGCCATTTTGCAAACATGCTGTGACAACCGCCCTGAACGGCTACGCGCAATGCAATTGCGTTTCTCCTCGCCGGTTTACCCCGGGGAGACAGTCGTTACCGAAATTTGGCGAGACAGCGAAATCTTCAGTTTTAGGTCGCGTGTAGCGGAGCGCGATGTGGTCGTGCTCAACAACGGGCGCGCCGAAGTCGAAGCAGCGTGATTTCGATCGGCTGTGACCACACACTACGCATCAACAGGCCACCGGCTGCAAGAAGACCTTCAACACTATCGTAACCCGTGCCGTTGCAGCCAGATCTTCCGGTTCGAAAGAGGAACTGAACATGCTCGAATACGTCAAGTTTGCTGTCAACGAACGGGTCGCAACTATCACGTTGGATCGTCCCGAGGCTCGCAATGCCTTAAACCCTGAGCTCACCAGCGAGCTGATTCATAAGGTACGTTTGGCTAGCGCCGACCCAGCGGTCAAATGCATCGTCATCCAGGCAGAAGGTGAAGCCTTTTGCGCTGGGGGAGACCTGAAAGGCTTCAGCGAGCTGCTGTACCTCTCCTCCGAAAGGCGATTCGATGCCTTCGAACAAAAACTCTTGATCGGCAATCGGCTGCCCAAGGTTTTACTCGACTCGCCGAAACCGATCGTCGTTGCCACGCGTGGAGCGGTGGCTGGCGCCGGGCTATCGCTATGCTTGGCGGCTGATTTCGTCATCAGCGCCGAGAGCACGTATTTCATTGCCGCGCACGTGCTCGTTGGTTTGTCGTTGGACTGTGGTCTGAGTGGGATGCTTACGGCAGCGATGGGCATAAAGGCTGCGAAGCGGCTCGCGCTCCTCGGAGAGCGGCTTGATGCAAAGCTGGCCATGGATTTGGGCATTGTCACGCAAGTAGTAAGTGAATCGGAGCTACAAGACGCAACCCAAAAGCTAGTGCGGCGCCTAGCCGCAGGGCCCGCCACCGCCATGGCCAAAACAAAGGCTCTTCTCAACCGTGCTGCCTACGGCAGTTTTGACGACCAGTTGGCCCAGGAAGCGACGGCCATTGCTCACTGTGCCGCCACTGACGACTTGCGCAAGGGCGTCGAGGCAGCGTTGGGAAAGCAACGTAGCAACTTCGACTGAATGTTAGTGCACACGGCATGCCTTCTGTCGAGCCCCCTGCAACATATATCTGCGAGCGTCGAACAACATGCCCAGTAATGAGCTTGATGCAAACAAACAAACAGCACTTCGCTTTCTTGCACTTGCCTTCGAAATGAAAATGCAGGAAGCGATCTCGTTGCTCACCGATGATGCAACCTGGTGGGTCATCGGCGACCCTGAGCGCGTAAAGGTCGCGGGCCCCAAGGATGCTGCACGAACGCGTCGCATGATGACCAATATGCATCGAGTGTTACCGAACGGAATGGAGCACCGAGTACTTGGCCTCACTGCCGAAGGTGATCGAGTCGCCGTTGAGTTGGAAGCGGAAGGCGAGTGGCACGATGGCCGAACGTATCGCAATCGGTACCACTTCCTGGTTCAGATTCGCGATAACAAGGTGTCGTCCATTCGCGAGTACATGGATCCGATGCAGATTCCGGTCTAGCAAAACCTTTGAAGGAGAAATCCATGCCGGTTGACCCTCGTGTGCAAGAACTTCTCGACGCCATGGCCGCCGCCGGTGTACCAAAGGTCGGCAGCATTTCTGTCGCTGCGCTTCGAGAGCTCACGCGGAGCCTCAGCGCTCGCGCGTTGCATGGGCCAGAGCTTTGTAGCGTCAAAGACTGCACTGTGCCCGCCGCAAACAGGGCAATTGCCGTCAAGAAGTACCTGCCTTGCGAGCAGCCTTCCGCGCTAATGGTTTATTACCACGGTGGGGGCTGGACCGTAGGGACGCTTGAGGACTACGATGCGGTCCTCCGAAAACTGACCACTCGCACAAACTGCGCGATCATCTCGGTCGACTACCGGCTCGCTCCTGAACACCCGTTTCCCGCCGCTGTTGACGATGCTTACGCTGCGTTGTGCTGGGCGGCAAACAACATGGAAGGCATCGCCGGGAAGACGGTGCCGGTCATCGTGGCGGGCGATAGTGCGGGCGGTAACCTTGCCGCAGTAGTGTCGCAACTTGCTCGAGATGCCGCGGGACCGATAGTCTCCGCGCAGGTTCTCGTCTATCCGAGCGTCGCCGGCGACATCGACTCCGAATCTATGCGTAAGTTCGAGCCACCGTTTCTGACTCGAGATGAGATCGCATGGTTTTTTGACCAATATATCCCGGAAAAAACACAGCGGCGAGACCCGCGGTTCGCACCTTTGTATGCTGATGATCTGCGCAACCTGCCGCCGGCGTTCGTGCTTACTGCCGAATATGACTTGCTATGCGCAGAGGGTGAGCAATATGCGCAGAGGCTTTCCCAAGCCAACGTTCCCACGCGCGTCAAGCGTTACGACGGCACGATCCACGGGTTTCTCACGATGGACGGGGGCTTGCAGCACTCCGTTAGCGCAATGGAGGACATTGCCGACTTCGTCACAATGATCGTTCAGGCGTCACCCGCGCCCACCGCCTGGCAATGACCACCCCACTCCCCTTGGTCGACAATCACGCATTGGCGTCGCGGGGAGGTTCAGCCGCTTGCTCGCGCCTCGATTCCGCCCATTCGACTAACGACGCAATCGAGGGCCGCAGTGCAAAGCCGCTTTTTTGACAAACGCAGAAACTCAAGGAGTTCTCGTGAAGATTGGAATCATCGGAATCGGTAACATTGGCGGCACCATCGCACGCAAGATGAAAGCCGGAGGGCATGAGGTATATGTCGCAAACGCAGATGGCGTGGAAGGTGTGCGCAAATTTGCTGACGAGATCGGCGCAAAAGCGGCGGATCTATACGGGGCGGTCGCTGGCGCCGACGTCGTCGTCCTTTCCATCCCGCTGCCAGCAATGAGCGAACTTCCGTCCGATCTGTTCGATGCCGTGCCGCAGGACGTACCCGTTGTCGACACCAGCAATTACTATCCGGGCCTGCGTGACGCCCGGATTCCCGAGCTTGACGACGGGATGACGGAAAGCGTTTGGGTTTCCAGGCAACTCGGGCGGCCCGTGATCAAGGCGTTCAACAATGTGTTGGCATACTCGCTCCAGAAGCTTGGGCTGCCGGAAGGCCATCCGGGCCGTTTAGCCATGGCCGTCGCCGGGGACGACCCTCGATCGAAGCAGATCGTTATGTCACTCGTCAACCAGGCTGGTTTTGACCCGATCGATGCCGGCTCACTCGAGGATTCGTGGCGCCAACAGCCCTCCACGCCGGCGTATTGCTGCGACTATGATGCGAAAACGATGCGCCGAGCACTCGCCGCTGCAATCAAAGGGCAAGCCGCAGAAAAGCGTGACCAGATGCCAGAGCATTTTGCGAAGCTGGGGGCAAACCCCAGCCACGAGGACGTGGTCGCAATGAACCGTTCGCTGAGTCCGTTGAAGTAGCGGCGAACCGGCCCTGGCCTCCGCTCGCGGGCCGGGCTGTTACCCTAACCCGCGATTGCTACGGCAGGCCGGTATTCCACTTGGTGATTCGTGTGTACCCCTGGCAAACCGTTTTGGCCATGCCCGGTTCAATGCGGAGAAACCATTGCGCCGGCATCACGGTGTCACGTGCCACGCAGGTCCGGCGCACCGATCTGCGCGTCGACGAGCGATGCCCCGCTGGCGAAAATTCGCGCCGGCGCACCGCCCATCAACCAACAGGCAGTATCGAAGTCGTGGATCATCATATCCCGATACAAGCCGCCCGATACCTCGATGTACGACAACGGCGGCGGCGCCGGATCCGCCATCGGCCTCGACTCTGGCGAAAAGTGCCAGTTCCGTGTATGCCGGCCCTCGGCGCACTAGAGCTCCACCGGAGTTGTTGCACAACAGACCGGACGTGCTGCCGTATCAATGCACCTTCGGAAAGCCGTAACGCGCGGCCAGCAGCTCGAGAATCCGGTTCGTATCGGTGATGAAGCGCTTGTCGCCGAGGGCCTGAGCGTCGTCTGGGATCGGATGCTCATCGCCGAACACCAGGGTCGGCAAACTCTGATGCGCTTCGTCGAGCGCGGCGATCACATCGGGCCTCGGCCGCGCGAACGGCACGCGCTTGATATCGAGCCGTACGGTGCGCGCAGGGTCGCTCGCGAGCAGCCCTTCGATCGGCGCGCTATGCGGGCAGATAAAACGTTCGCCCGGATGAGCGGGATCGGTAAAGCCCGGTTCAAGCAGCAACAGCAGGTCTCGACTCATGGTTCGAAATAACTCCTCTCAGATGTTGATTGGCGAGACGTCAATGCGCTTGCGGCGGCTCGGAAACGAGCGCCACCTTCGCGTAGCCCGCGTCGTTGATTTGCCCCATCGTCGCGACGACCTTGCCGTACGGCAGCGACTGGTCGCCGCGCAGATAGATGCGCCGCTCGCGATCGCCGCCCGATGCCTGCGCGAGCGCCGGCACGAGCGCCTGGTCGCTGACCGCCGTCTTGTCGACGTACACCTGGCCGTGCGCGTCGAGACTGACCGCGATCGGCGGCTTTTCTTCGTTGAGCGGCTTCGCATTGCTCGTCGGCAGATCGACCTTCACGCCGGACGCCATCAGCGGTGCCGCGACCATGAACACGATCAGGAGCACCAGCATCACGTCGACAAGCGGCGTCACGTTGATCTCGCTGACTGGCGCGCCGAACGCGGCGCCCGGCCGATGACCCGGATTTCGCAGTCGCGCACCCATGTCAGGCTCCGCTCACGGCCGCGCCACCGTTGACGAACGCCGCGTGCGCGGCGGCCACGCCGCTGCCGGCATGCGCGTTGCGCGCGCCGCCGCCGCCCGGGTTCACGCCGGGCGCGCCGGCGGCATGCGCAAGCCGCGCCTCACCCGCTTCGAGCGCGCGCGACAGCTCGACCTCGACGATGCCCGCGAGGGTGCCGAGACGGTTTGCATACGCGCCGAGATCGCCCGATGCGCGGTTGTACGCCACCACTGCGGGAATCGCGGCGGCCAGCCCGAGCGCCGTGGCGAACAGCGCCTCCGAAATGCCCGGCGCGACCACGGCGAGGCTCGTGCTGTTGGTCGAGGCGATGCCCTGGAACGAGTTGATGATCCCCCACACCGTGCCGAACAGCCCGACGAACGGCGCTACCGAGCCGACCGTCGCGAGCAGCTGCAAGCCGCGCTGCAGCTGCTCGATTTCGACGCCGGCGGCGATCTGCGCGACGCGCGCGATGCGCTCCTTCAGCGCGTCTCGCGCGGCGGGCGTATGCGTCAATTGCGCGGCGTGGCTGCGGTCCCATTCAGCGGCGATCGCGGTTTGGACCCGCGCGAACGGGTCGGCCGGCTCCTTCGCGAGCGCCTCGGACAGCGCGGCGAGTCCGTCAGGCTGCGCGAGCGCGGTCTGCCAGCGCGCGGCGCGGGCGCGCAGTTCGCGAAAGCGCCACAGCTTGTCGGCGATGACCGCCCAGCTCGCGAGCGAGGCGAGCGCAAGCAGCACCATGACGATCTTGACGATTGCGTCGGCCTGCAAAAAAAGCCCCCACGGGGACAAGTGCTGCGCGATTTGAACAGTGCTCATGAAGTGAAGTCCTCAACGATGATGCGTGGCAGGCCGTTGGACGGTTGTTTGGTCGGTTGGTCGGTTAATCGGCCTGATAAACGATGGCGCCCTGCAGCACATACGACGAGCCGCCCAGATCGGGCAAGCGCGGGAACGGCGCAGCGGCGCGGATGGCGTCGTTCGCAGCGGCGTCGAGCGTTGCGTCGCCGGACGAATGCAGTTCGCAGTGCAGAAGCGACCCGTCGGGCGCGAGCGTCAGCCGGTAGCCGACGCGTCCCTCCAGGTGGTTGAAGCGCGCGATGCGCGGATAGTGCGCGGCGGCGCTGCTGTTGATGCGCTGGAACACCTGGTTCACGTAATCGGAGGGAATGCCCTCCTGGCCGATCACGCGCGACGCCGGGGGAGCGGACGGCGCGGCCACGGGCGCAGGCGTGGCCGATTGCGCGGGCGGCGCGGCGGCGATCTGCGCGGTCTCGGCCGGCGCGGCCACCATTCGCGGCTGCGGCGCGGGCGCGCTGCGCAAAGGCTGCGGCACGACACGTGGCACGCTGCGATGGACCGGCTCGGGCTGGGCGCGGGGCACTTCCTTGAGCGGCTCCACCTTCGGCGGCACAATTTTCAGGGGCTGCGGCGCGGGCCGCTCCAGCACCAGCGTGACCACCTTCTCGGACGGCGCGCTCTTCGGCACATACGAGGACCAGGCGACCAGCGCCGCGACCGCGGCGGCGTGCAGCGCGACTGATGCCAGCAGGCCGCGCCGACCGCGCCACGGCGAGGGCTCGGGCCGCGCGGGCGCATACGCGGAAGGCGGTAACGGCCACAAGAGAGCGGAAGACTCGAGCGTGCTCATAAATGATTCCTTTACGCGGACGATCAGGTTCAGTAGTTCGGCAACCCGGGCGGATCGGTGTCAGAGCACCTTCGACAAAAATTCCCGCGTGCGAGGATGCTCCGGCGCCCCCAGCACCTTCCCCGGCGAGCCGGACTCGACGATGCGGCCACGATCCATGAACACGATCGTGTCGGCCACTTCGCGCGCAAAGCCGATCTCGTGCGTGACGATGACGAGCGTCGTGCCCGACCGGGCCAACTGGCGGATCACGTCGAGCACTTCGGTGACGAGCTCAGGATCGAGCGCGGAAGTCGGTTCGTCGAACAGCAGGACCTTCGGCTTGAGCGCAAGTGCGCGGGCAATCGCGACACGCTGTTGCTGGCCGCCCGACAGCTGGCGCGGCCAGGCATCGGGCTTGTCAACGAGACCGACGCGCGCCAGCAACTCGCGCGCGAGCTGCTCGGCATCGGCGCGCGGCACCCCGGCGGCGATCGGCGCTTCGACGACGTTCTCGAGTACATTCAAGTGCGGAAACAGGTTGAAGCCCTGGAACACCATGCCGACCTCGACACGCCGCGCGAGGATGTCCTTCTCCTTGAGCTCGTAAAGCGTGCGACCCTCGCGGCGGTAGCCGACCAGTTCGCCGTCGATGTCGATGAAGCCGTCGTCGACGCGCTCCAGATGGTTGATCGAGCGCAGCAGCGTCGACTTGCCCGAGCCCGATTTTCCGAGTATCACGGTGACGCTGCCCGATGGCACCGTCAGCGAAATATCGTCGAGCACTTGGTGCGTGCCGAAACGCTTCGACACGCGATGGATGCGTACCGCGCCACCGGTGCGGCGCTCGGCCCAGCGGGCCGCGTCCGCGGCGTCGTTCGCCGGCGCGGTCCTCTCCGGCTGCGCGGCCTCTGGCGGATTCGCCAGCGCGGCTCGGCGGCCCAGCCAGCCCGCGAAAACTGCGCCGAGGCGGGAGCGAGCCGGATTGCGAGTGGCGCCGCGCGCGAAATAGCGTTCGACGTGCACCTGAATCGCGGACAGCACCGTCAGGATGATCAGATACCAAACGGTCGCGACCATCAGCAGCGGAATCACTTCGAGGTTGCGGTGATAGATGATCTGCACGGTGTAGAACAGCTCTGGCATCGCGAGCACATAGACGACCGAGGTACCCTTCGCGAGGCCGATCACGTCGTTGAATGCGGTCGGCAGAATCGAGCGCATCGCCTGAGGCAGCACGATGCGCCACGCTTGCCGGCCGCGCGGCAGGCCGAGTGCCGCAGCCGCCTCGAGCTGTCCCTGATCGACCGACAGAATCCCGCCGCGAATAACCTCCGACGAGAACGCCGCGTGATTGAGCGCAAGCCCGAGCACGGCGGCGAGGAACGGTCCGATCAGTTCGGTGGTCGGCTGCTCGAAGAACGTGATGTGCGTGAACGGCACGCCGAGCCACACGTGCTCGTACAGATAGCCGAGATTGTTGAGGATCAGGAGCAGCACGATCAGCGGGATCGAGCGGAACACCCAGACGAACGCCCACGCGCACGCCGCGAGCAAGGGCGAATGCGATACGCGCGCGAGCGCCACCGGCACCCCGAGCAGGAAGCCGAAGCTCGCGCCGAGCGCGGTCAGCAGCAGCGTGCGGCCGAGCCCCGACAGCACCGGCTCAGCAAAGAACCATTGCGCAAACACGCCCCAGCCCCAGCGCGGATTGCCGAGCACCGAGCTGCCGACGATCACGATCAGCGCAATTGCGAGCAGCGTGCCTGCCGTGCGCGCGCGATTGCGCGAGGGCACGATCCGGTAGTGCGCGTAGTCGTCGGGCTGGCGCGCGTCGGCGCCGAGCAGATGGGCCGGCGCGGTGGTGTGCAGCAGGGAATCGCTCATGAACCGCTCCTTCTCGCGCGCGCCGTCAGGCCGTTTCCGCGAGCGCGTAGCGGCTTTCGCGTCGCGGCAGGCCGAGGTGATCGCGCAGCGTCTTGCCGGCCGGCGAGCGGCTGTAGCGGCCACGCGCTTCGAGCACCGGCAGCACGTGCGCGATGAAATCGTCGAGCCCCTGGGCCTGGACCGGGAAGCCGAGAATGAAACCGTCGGCGGCGCCCGCGTCGAGCCAGCGGATTAGCTTGTCGGCGATCTGCTCGCCCGTGCCGACAAACTGCGAGCGCGGCGTCGCGACGTTGAGCGCGACCTCGCGCAAGGTCAGGCCGTCCTTGCGCGCATCGGCCTTGATGCGGTCGGTGGTCGAGCGGAAGCTGTTCTTGCCGAGATCGCCGAGCTCGGGGAACGGCGCGTCGAGCGGATATTGCGTGAAATCGTGGTGATCGAAAAAGCGCCCGAGATAGGCCAGCGCCTCGTCGACGGAGAGCAGATTGCGGATCGCGTCGTGCTTCGCCTCGGCCTCTTCAGCGCTCGCGCCGACGATCGGCCCGATGCCCGGATAGATCTTCACGTCGTCGGCCGAGCGGCCATGCTCGACCGCGCTTTGCCGCACGCGCTCCCGGAACTCGCGGTTCTCTTCGAGCGACGGCGAATGCGTGAACACCGCATCCGCGTATTTGCCTGCGAGCGCGATGCCGGCGTCCGACGAGCCCGCCTGGAAGATCACCGGCTGCCCCTGCGGCGAGCGCTGGATATTGAGCGGCCCCGCCACCTGGAAGAATTTGCCTTCGTGATTGAGCGTGTGCAGCTTGTCGCGATCGAAAAAGCGGCCGCTCTCGCGGTCGCGCACGAACGCGTCGTCGTCCCAGCTGTCCCACAGGCCCTGCGTGACGCTCAGATATTCGTCGGCGATCTCGTAGCGCAGCGCGTGATCGGGATGTGAGCCTCCATAGTTCTTAGCGGTCCCTTCGAGCGGCGTGGTCACGACGTTCCAGCCCGCGCGCCCGCCGCTGATCAGATCGAGCGAGGCGAACTGGCGCGCGACCGTGAACGGATCGCTGTACGACGTCGAGACGGTGCCGGCCAGACCGATCGTCTTCGTGACGGTGGCAAGCGCCGAGAGGATCGAGATCGGCTCGAAACGGTTCAGGAAGTGCGGTATCGACTTCTCGTTGATGTAAAGACCATCGGCCACGAAGCCGAAGGCGAAGCCATGCGCCTCGGCCTTCTGCGCAATGCCGACCATGAAATCGATGTTGACGCTCGCATCAGCCGGCCCGGCCGGATGCTTCCATGCGTTCATATGGCCGCCCGGGCCGTGCAGCATGATGCCGAAATTGATGTTGCGCTGAGTAGACATGGTCGAGTCCTGGTAGCGGGTATTGGGGCTGAACGGAATTCAAAGCGCCGCGGCGTGGACCGCGCCGGCCAGCAGCTCGACCGATGCGAGCCGCAATGAGTAGTCAGTCACCGGCGAATCGATCACGAACTCGTCGATGCCATAGCGCGCTTGCAACGCGTCGAGCTGCGCTCGCACCGCGTCCGGCGTGCCCGCGATCACGTGCGGGCGCGTTTCGTCGAGGCGGTAGTCGGTGATGCCGGCTTGCCGCGCGAATTCCGCGGCGACTTCCGGGCTCGGCAGATTGACGCTCTGCCCGCTCGCGAAGCGCATCTTGAAGATACGCAGCGGTCCGATCTGACATTCGGCCTCGGCCTGCGACGCCGCCGCGAACGCAAAGAGCGCGAGCAGCGGCGCGCGTCCGGTGGCACTGCGAAAGGTGTCAAGCGAGCGCTCGATGTTCGCCTCGTCGCCGTTAAAATGCCCGGCGTAGCAGAAGTCCCAGCCGTAACGCGCCGCGAGCGCCGCGCTTTCCGGGCTGCCGCCGAGCACGATGCGCTGCGGCGCCTCCGGCGGCACCGGCAGTGCGAGGGCGCCGGCGAGTGGATGATCCTCGGCGACACCCAATTTCAAGAACGCGTCGAGCTCGGCCAACTGATGCTCGAAGTCCGACTTCTTTGTCTTGTCGTGGAACCATTGCAGCGCGCGCGTCGTCAGCGGCAGGCCACCAGGCGCCTTTCCGACGCCGAGATCAACGCGGCCCGGCGCGAGCGCCGCGAGCACCTTGAACGTTTCGGCCACCTTGAACGGGCTGTAGTGCTGCAGCATTACGCCGCCGGAGCCAACGCGGATGCGCGACGTATGCGCGAGCACGTGCGAGACAACGATTTCCGGCGCGGAACTCGCGAGCCCTGGTGCACCGTGATGTTCGGCGAGCCAGAAACGTCGGTAGCCGAGCGCCTCGGCGCGCTGAGCGAGTCGCACGGAAAAGCGCAGCGCATCGTGCGCGTTTGACCCTTCCGCGAGCGGGCTTTTGTCGAGAATCGAAAGCGAATAGGACATGGAATGAAATCCAAATTGCGCACGCGAATCCGCGCGACAAGAGGTTGAACGGGTACGATTCACCGCATCAACAGAGCAATACCGATTATGGTGAATGGCTCTTCCCGGCGTTGCGATAAATCGTGCTATCGATAGCAGCGCATGGCGCGCATCGTTTCTTCAGTCAAAACTGATATCGCGCGCGCAAATAGTAGAAGCCGCCGTTCGGGCTGATCTGTGAACCCGTGCCGTCGTACTGGAGACCCTCCAATTGCGCGATGACCGGCAGCTTGTTC
This sequence comes from Trinickia symbiotica, assembly GCF_002934455.1. Lineage (GTDB taxonomy): Bacteria > Pseudomonadota > Gammaproteobacteria > Burkholderiales > Burkholderiaceae > Trinickia > Trinickia symbiotica. The sequence continues at coordinate 41,896 of NZ_PTIR01000001.1, forward strand.
GGATAGGCGTCGAACAGATTGTTAGCGCCGACCGCGATTTGGAAGTGGTGCGTAATGTCGTAGCGCACTTCAAGGTCGGTGATGTACTTCGCCGAGTTGTGGAACTCGAGGAAGTTTGTCGTCGAGAACGCGTTCGGTCCGCTGAAATACGTGGCCTGCGTCGTGGTCGGGCCATAGCGCGTTTCATGTAGGCTCACCGCCCACTTATCGAGACGCCAGGTGCCGCCGACGATGATCTTGTTCTTCGGCGTCGCGGTAGAAAGCCACGCGATCTGCTGCGCGTTGAGCGTCGACTGGCCGTTGACGCCGGTCGCGACCTTCGTAACCGACGTGTTGTTCACGTTCACGCCTAGATCCCAGTCGACCTGCCCCCACGGACCGAAGCTCGAGTGATAGGTGCTCGTCAAATCGAGGCCCGTGGTGCGCGTGCTCGCGCCGTTCGTGAAGTAGCTCGCCGACACCGCACTCGCGGGCACGGTCGACGGAATCGCGATGCCCGCCGCCTGCATCGCGGCGATGGCTGCCGCGCCCGACGCCGTGCCGCCGGCGACGATGCGATTGCGGATATTGATCTGGTACGCGTCGATCGTCACGTTCAGGCCTTGCACCGGATTCAGCACGAGCCCGAGGTTGTAGTTGGTCGACTCTTCAGGCTTGAGCGGCGTCGCGCCGATCAGCCGCGCCGCCGCCGAGTTGGCGGCGAGAAGTCCCTGTGCTGATTGAGGCGACACATTCAAGTTGGTGAAATACTCCTCGGCCAGCGACGGCGCGCGAAACCCCGTGCTGATGCTGCCCCGCAACGCGATCTGCGGCGTGAAGTCGTAGCGCGTCGAGATCTTGCCGTTGGTCGTATCGCCGACCTCGCTGTAATGCTCATAGCGGCCCGCGAGCTCGATCTGCCATTTCGGCGTGATCCGCGTAGACAGGTCGATATAGGTGCCGAGCACGTCGCGCGAGTTGTTGCTGGCGCTGACCGGCGCGAAGCCCGGCAACGCTTGCGCCCCACCGTCGAGATACGAAGCGGGCTCGCCCGCGCCGACCGCGTAGGTCTCGTGTCGGTGCTCCACGCCCACCGACACGTTGAGCGGCGCCGGCAGCAACGCGAAATGGAATGGCCGCGAGAGGTCGAGGTTGTTGGTCCACTGTGTATTCTGCAGGCTGCCCAGGCGAAAGCTCGTCGGCGTCGAGCCGGTGGCCGTGAACAGGCCGGTATTGGCGGAATCCACCATGCCGAGGCCAATGTAGTCGCCGCCATACGTCGTGCTCAAGTCCCACGACCAGCCGAACAGATGCTCGCCCTTCGCGCCTGCAGTGACCGAGTAGTCGTTCTCGTTGATGGTTTCCTGCGGCGTGAAACCGTTCGGATACACCGCGGGCAGCAAACTCGGCGAACGGATGTTCTGATACGCGGCAGCGTTGCGGTGTGCGTAGGTGCCGAAGCCGTAAAGCTCGACGTTGTCGCTGACGAAGTAGCCCGCATTGAAGCCAACCACTTCGCGGGTGTTGGACGGGTCGCCTTCGATCGGGTTCGGCAAGCCATTCGGGACCGTGCCGAAATCGTTGTCAAACCCCGTGCGCACCGTGTGGTTCTGCCGGTCGTATTCGGCGCTCAGATCGACGAAGCCGTTCTCGCCGAGCGCGATGCCGGTGCTCGCCGAATTGCTCTGCTTCAGGCCGTCGCCTTTGTAGGTTTGGCCGGTCGTGTTGTCGATCGAGCCGCCATGCGTGTTCGATTTCAGGATGATGTTGATTACGCCTGCGATCGCATCCGAGCCGTACTGCGCCGAAGCGCCGTCGCGCAGAATCTCGATGTGATCGATCAGGCCGACCGGAATCATATCGATGTCGACGCCGGTCGAGCCTTGCTGTGGTCCGGGGTCCAGAGAGATGTTCGCCGTGCTGTGGCGCCGCTTGCCATTCACGAGCACAAGCACATGATCGGGGGAGAGTCCGTGCAGAGTCAGCGCATCGGTCAGCAGGGCAGCATCGCCAGCATACTGCTGACGCGCGATGGCCGGCGACAGCTGCACCAGCGCGTCGCGCAGGTTGGTCTGACCTGTGGCCTGCAGCGCCTTGCCGCTTATCACGTCGACGGGGCTCAAGCTTTGCGCCGCTTTCTTGTCGGTCTCGCGCGTGCCCGTGCTGACGACGACATCCTGCACCGTGCCCGCGAAGGTCGACTGCTGTTTCGTTGCGGCCGCGCCACTCGCCGCAGCGGGAGCAGCGGCCGTCTGGGCCCGCACGGCCCCGCTGCTTGCCAGCATAAACGCAGCCAGCGCGAGTGCTGTCTTGCGTTGCGCGTGCCCGCCGGTGCGCACGCGCCCCCTGATTTCTGTCAATTTTTGCATTGGAATCGCTCGATTTCGTTACGCGCGGACGCGTCAAACCATTGCCGGAAAAAGACGGCATCTCGCTGTGATTGAAGGGAAATTCGCGGCGCTGCAGCGGCCGTCGTCCCACCGGCATTGATTTGCATACCTCATCATCAATGGCGGATGGGCGGCTGCATGGCAGCCGTCATGAAACTCGTCGAGCCGTCAGGTCTTGGGCAGACCCGGCGGATTCGTCTGCGCGCGTTCGAGTGCTTCCGAGTCGAGATTCCAACGCTCGAGCACCTGACGATACTTGCCGTCCTCGATCAAGTCGTTCAGCAGGATCGTCAGCGGCGCCGCCAAGCCGCTGCCCTTGCGCGTCGCGATCGCGACCTCGGCGGTGCGCGGCCAGCCGCCGCTGATCGCGCCGACGGAGCGGATCTTGCCCTGCTGCGCCTCCTCGTAGGCGAGCAGCGCGTTCACGCTCAGGATCACGTCGGCCCGCCCCGACAGCAAGGCCACCGTGCGCACCGCGGCGTCGTCGTAGTACTGCACCTGCACCGGCTTCAATCCGCGCGCGACGTTCTCCTTGTCCCATTCGAGCAGGATCTTTTCCTGGTTCGTGCCTGCGTCGGTGATCACGCGCAAGCCCGCGATGTCTTTCGGCTCCCGGATCGACTTGATTGCGCTGCCGCTCGCGACGTAGAAACCGAGCTGATCGCGCCGATAGGTCGAAAAGTCGAATTTGTCCTTGCGCTCCTCCGTCACCGTCACGTTCGCGATCACGGCGTCGACCTTGCCCGACTGAAGCGCGAGCGGCCAATCCGGCCACGACAGCGCGACGATCTTCAGCTTGCGCCCGAGGCCATCCGCGACGAGCTGCGACAAGTCCGGATCAAATCCGACGAGCGTCTTCGCATCGGTTGCATAGGTGCCGAGCGGTGGCAAGCCCGCCACCACGCCGACGGTCAGCGCATCCTTGCCGACAAACGGAAACGCCTGCGGGACAGCGCCGATCGCGGCCGCATCGGTTGCCGCGCGTACGCGCCCGACCTGCTGCGGACTGAGGTCCAGCGGATGCGCCGCCAACGCGGCATCCGATGCGCCGAGTGCGAGCGCGAAGAACGCGGGCGCGAGCCTGCGCGCCAAGTAGTGACCAGGATTCATGATGGTGTGAAGGCGAGTGGAGAAGGCGGACCGAGGCGGTGCAAAGCCGCCGTTACTTATTGAAGCCGAGCGGCTCGAGCGGGCGTAGATCGTCGAGCGAATCGGTCCGTCCAGGGTCGAGCAGATCCTTGCCGAACGGCAACACCAGATGAATCTCGGGCGCAATCGAACGATCGAACAAGGGAGTGTAGCCGGCGTTCGTGTACAGCGCCCAGGCTTCCGGCTGCTTGAATCCGGTGGTCAGGTAGATGCGCCGATATCCCTGGCGCAGCGCACGCACTTCGAGCGCATCGACGACGCGGCGCGCGAGGCCTTGGCGGCGCAGGTCGACATGCGTCCAGATCCGCTTGAACTCGGCGGTATGCGCGTCCTTGCGCTTGAATCCGCCCCCGCCGATGGTTTCGCTGTCGCGCACCAGCACGATGAACGCGCCATCCGGCGGCGCGAACAATTCGGCCGGATAACGCGCAAGCTCGGCGGCTGCGGCGGTATCGCTATCCGCGCGATATTCGCGGTAGCGGGTCGCATATTCGTACTGCAATGCGTTGATTAGAGGCCGTGCGGCCGGATCGAGCGGGGAAACATCGACAATGTGGTCATTCGTGGCCATCGTTTAAGCGCCCAGGATGAGCCGGCCGTTCGGAAATCATCCGAATCGCCCGGTTTTATTCATCGTTTCTTAATTGCTGGTTCAGTGAATTTGCAGTAAGTTTAAGAAACAATACCCGAGCGTTACTCGCCAATTAACCAACTTTTTTCGATATCGATTTCGCGCGTTGCCCCATATCGACTGCATGTTTCCGGTTTCGTTGCGTCCGCATCGATACGGGGGTTCGGATGGCGAGCATCACTCGTCCGGCTCGGCAAGATGGAGCAGACAATCGCCACGCTGCACGGCCGCCGTTGCGCGCTTGCAAACCACGAGCCCGGCGGCCCCGAAATGCAGCGTGACCGGTTCGCGCAATGGCGTATCCGGAAAGTGAATCCGCGCGGCGGGCTGATCGGCTTCGACTGCTTCGCCCAGTTCAACAAGCGGCTCATAGACGCCGCGCTCGTACGCGTACACGTAGTGCCGCGAGCCCGAGACGCGCATGAAGCGCGTCTCGCCCGGCGGCCGTGCGGGCACAAGCGGCCCGGTCAGCACGCCGATATGGCCGAGCAGATGCAGTAAGCCGTGCCGCGCTTCGCGCAGCAGCGCAGCTTGCACTGCGCCGCCGCCGCCCAGTTCGGTCAGGATCGAGATCGCGCCCTGGCGGCGCGCCGCCGTCGAGGCATGCACGGGATTGGGCGGATGCAGGAACGCGCGCGGCAGGCCGAACGCCGTAAGCAAGCCATGCAGCCGGTCGCGCTCTTCGGCGTCGCGCGGCTCGATCGCCAGCATGTTCGCGCCGTCATAGACGAGCGAGCTGCCGCCGGAGTGTAGATCGATCAGGTACTGCACGCGGGAGAGCAGCGTGTTCTCGATGTAGTCGGCGATGACCTGGGTAGGCGTGCCCGCCGGATCGCCCGGAAAGCTGCGGTTCAGGTTGCCGCCATCTAGCGGCGAGGTGCGCAGGCCCGCTTCCGCAGCAGGAAAGTCCGCCATCGGCAGGAAGATAATCTGGCCACGCACCGCTTGCGGGTCGATTTCGCGCATCATTTGCGAGACAAGGATTTGGCCTTCGTATTCGTCGCCGTGGTTGCCCGCCATCAGCAGCACACTCGGGCCCTTGCCGTTGCGTATTGAAGCGATCGGGACCGGAATCCAGCCGTACGCGGACCGGTGCACCGAATGCGGCAAGCGCAAATAGCCGGTATGAAGGCCGTCCGCATTCAGATCGATTTCGCTTCGAATGGGGTTGGCTTCGGTCATAGATGTCGGAAAGAAGTTAGCACGAGGCAATTCTCTTTCAAGCCGGACCGGCGCACCACCAACGATTTCGAAATACCATGCCAGTTTGCCCGATAAGCGCGGGTAGTGTGCGCTGATGAGGAGTGGAAGCCTTACGCCGGCCCGATCAGATGCAGACACTGCGTGAAGCAGTGGCGTCGCTCTCTGGGCCGATGTCTTGTTAAAAGCTGGCGTCTTTGACCGCGAGGACAAACCGCCGGTCCGTCATCGCCTACCCTTTGCTGAACGACGCGCTGCGGCGGTCCGGCTTCGTTCGATAGCCTCCGAGCACGTATTTACCGCTGAAAGCATGGCCTACAGGTAACTCCGTTGTCGCATTTGCGCGACAAACTAATTAGTTTTTTTAAGCTGCCTGCGAGCGAGTACATTAATGAGTACAAGCTGTGATTCACTTCACGAAATTTATCTTAATATCAGTTACATAGCCGCGAAGTCAGAGTCCTCTCCTGGGCACCAAGGATTGAAACAAAGGCCAAGTCTTCGTGACTTGGCCTTTTGTTTTCAAGGACTTGCAGGGCTCCTTGTTCCTTGCGATGACGCGATTGGCGTAATTTTTGGCGTAATGGCGTACGAGACCGCCGGCGTCGTCTGAAGCGCCCTTATCCACCCACCTTCGACGCCAGAATGGCGTGGGGCATCAAGAATAGGGATCATCGAACCAGCTCATCAATAGCATCGCCCCCTTCAGCACGAAACGGTCAGCGTGGCGGGATCGACTTAGCCGAAACAGAAGGCGTTCCAGAGCGAAACGCGTGAGCACCAGATCGAAGCTCTGGCCGTTCGCCTTCGAAAACTGCGCGTCACATCCTGGTCTGCCGCTTCTGCCTTGCGTTGCCGTCGCTGAGATGGATCTCATCTTCCCGGTGCCAAACGTCAAAAAGGCGTCCCGTGCCTTCGCTTTTTTGCTCCGCAATTTTTTGTCCGGATATTTGCCGGAACCGAGAGCGCACGGTCACTGCCATGTGGGTTTATGCTTAAGTACCTTGTGCTCCTCGGCTGCATTGCTCTTTCGCTGCTCTACAACACGCGGTAAGGCTCAACGGGCGCGCTATTCGATATCGATGAGACGTGACTCGAGCAGGCGCGCGAGAGCCAGGCCACCTTCGCGCATGATTGAATCGTGATTCCAGCGGAATGCTAGCCGCGCGAGCGGCGCGAGCGCGACCGCGTTCATCCAGGCACTGGCAGTCCTGACGTGCCAGTCGTAGCGCACCACAGTGCGGCTGCCGTCGGCTGCGAAATGCCAGCGTCCCACGCCTTCCAGCGCGCCGCTGGCCTCTCCCTCCAGCGCAACGAGGGGCGCGACGCGCGTGACGCGCACGTCGATGATCACACGATAGGGCAGCACTCCCTTCCACGTGTAACGATGCACGGCGCCCAGACCGTCGGCCCCGCCTGCTTGCAACTCGCGCACCGCTTCGACATTCTTCCACCACCTCGGCCAATTAATTGAATCGTGGATCGCGTCCCACACCGGCTGCACCGGCGCCTCGATGCACCACAAGGTGGTCAAACTGAATTCCGCCATCGTTCTCTTCCTCCTTGTTTGCGATACGGCTACCCGTCTTTGCAGGCCGCCCCCGCGCATCCGGGTATGTTCGCGCGAGCATCGTGGGGCGAAGCCGTGCTGCAAATTCACCCATCATCCACGGCCGAGTACGTTCGAGTATAGGAGGCGGCGATGCGCATACTGATGATCGGGGCCACAGGGCTTTTGGGCCCGGAAACCGCGAGGCTCTTGTCCCACGACCACGAGGTAATCGGCGCAAGCAGCTGAGGCCCGAGCGCGATACCGGCGGTAGCCGCTCCACTCCCGGGCCGTCCCAAGGGTGCACAATAGTCCCATCGCGGCCGATCAACGCCGCGCTTCGGTAAAGGAGCATGGTCGATGCGTTCGCGAGCGACGTTCGTGAGCTTAAGACTTAATGCGATCACGATTGCGGTCATCATAGGCGTCCTCATCATCGCCGGACGCCTGGTTAGCGTGCTGGTCGACTGGCTCTGGTTTTCATCGATCGGCTATGTCGACGTCTTCTGGACGATCGTCGACGCCAAGGTACTGCTCTTCGTCGCAGCCTTTGCCGCAACGACCGCCGCGCTTTGGATATCGGGAAACTTGGCGCTCCACTATGCCGCGGCCTCCCGCGACCCGCATCCGGCGAAGATCTATCCGCGCGATGAGGCGCAACCGTTCTCCGATGTCGTCGATCTAATCGCCTCGCGCACCCCTTGGCGCTTGGCCCTCCTCGGCGGCGCCGTGGTGCTTGGATCGCTCATCGCCGCTATCGAGGTGTCCAACTGGGATATCGCACTTCGCTATCTCCATCAAGTCCCCGTCGGCAAGCGCGATCCAATCTTTGGCCACGACATCGGTTTTTATCTCTTCTCCCTGCCGGCGTACCTTGCAGTCAAGAACTGGCTCCTATTGCTGACCCTCGGATGCACGCTCATCGCTGGCACGCTTTACATCGCACATGGCGACATCACCTTCGAACCGGCGCCAATTGCGTTCTCCCCCGCTGCAATGGGGCACGGCTCCGTGCTGTTTGGTCTCTTCTTCGCGTTGAAGGCCTGGTCCTACTGGCTCGATCGCTTTCGATTGCTTTACGCCGAAAACGGAGTGCTTTCCGGTGCCGCTTAACAGATGTCCATGTCAAGTTGCCGGTTCTGTGGCTGCTTGCCGCCATCGCCGCCTTGGCATCCGTCGCCTCGCTGGCGAACATGCGCTGGCGCACCCACCGCGTGCCGGTCATTTCTCTACTTGCTGTCTTCGGCGGCTCGTTCCTGCTTTTGTTCATCTATCCGGCGCTTTTCGAGAGCCTCTACGTGAAGCCAAGCGAACTGCAGCGCGAAACGCCGTATATCGAACACAGCCTCGCGTTGACGCGAGCGGCCTACGGCCTCGACAAAATCGAGGTCACACAGTTCCCGGCCGAAGAGGATCTGGATCCCGCAACCCTTGCAGCCAATCGCGCGACCATCGACAACATCCGCCTTTGGGATGTGCAACCGCTCATGGACACCTATGCGCAATTGCAGGAGATCAGGACTTACTACAAGTTTCTCTCGGTGGACATCGATCGCTATCAACTCAGCACCGGCTATCGACAAGTCATGCTGTCGGCGCGCGAATTGGAGCCCGCACTGCTTCCCGCGAACGCCCAGACCTGGGTGAACCAGCATCTGCTGTTCACGCACGGCGATGGGGTCGTGATGTCGCCCGTCACCGAAAAATCAAAGGAAGGCTTGCCGTCGTTTTATTTGCGGGATATTCCGCCCGTCGCAAACGGGGGTCCCTCCATCGACGAGCCTCGGATCTATTTCGGTGAAGGCGAGGCCGGCTATGTCATCGTCAAAGGCAGCTTGCCCGAATTCGACTACCCGAAGGGAATGGAAAATGCCTATACGACGTATAACGGCCGCGATGGTGTTGCGGTCGGCAACATCGCGCGACGCGCTCTCTTCGCCTGGCGATTCGCCGACCTCAACATTCTGCTCACCAGCTACATCACTCACGCGAGCCGGATCCTGCTCTATCGCAACATTCAAGAAAGAGTCAGCAAGATCGCCCCGTTTCTCGCGCTCGATCACGATCCCTATATGGCAGTGAGTCATGGGCGACTGCTGTGGATACAAGATGCATATACCACCAGCCGCTGGTTCCCCTATTCGAAAGCGAGTACCGACCACGGCATCAACTACATCCGAAATGCGGTCAAGATCGTGATCGACGCCTATGACGGCACCGTCAACTTGTATGTCAGCGATCCGACTGATCCGATCGTGCGCACCTACGTGCAGATATTTCCGACTTCGTTCAAGCCTCTGTCGGCAATGCCGCTGGACCTACAGCGACACATCCGCTATCCAGAAGACCTCTTCCTGATCCAAGCGCAACGCTACGGCGCATACCACATGAACTCGCCGGAAGTGTTCTACAACCGCGAGGATCTTTGGAACTTCCCGCGAGTGCCGGCAAGTATCGATGAAGCGAGCGCGCAGGGCACCACGATGGCGCCCTACTACACGATCATGCGGCTGCCAGGACGACGCGAACCCGAGTTCGTGCTGATGCTGCCAATGGTGCCGAGCCAACGGGAGAACATGATTGCGTGGTTGGCCGCGCGATGCGATTCAGACGAATATGGCAAGCTCATCGCCTACACCTTTCCCAAGGAAAAGCTCATCTATGGGCCGTTCCAGATCGAAGCACGCATTCAACAAGACACAGAGATCTCGCAGCAAATCTCGCTGTGGAATCAGATGGGCTCGCGTGTGATCCGCGGACACCTCGTGGTGGTGCCGATCGGAAATGCGATCCTCTATGTCTCGCCGCTGTACTTGCGTTCAACCGCGGGGCAACTTCCCGAGCTGAAGCGCGTCATTGCTGCTTACGGCGATCGTGTCGTCATGGAGGAGACATTGAGTGCAGCGTTGGCGGCGCTCTTCAAGGAAGCCGCTCCGATGGCGATACCGCACGAGGGTACCGTGGACGCGCGCGCCCGTGCGGCACTCTCGCACTACAACCGCGCCATCGAACGGCTCAAAGCCGGAGACTGGAGCGGCTTCGGCTCCGAGCTCGACGCGCTACGGCCATTGCTCGAAGGGCTCGCGGCGGGTGGTGCGAAGGATCGGCGCTAGAGAAAGTGAGCCAAGAGAAAGCGGCTATCCCACTAGGAGTACAGTATGCTGCTGATGATACTTGGCCGAGGAGGACCGCAAGATTTTGCTTGCCCCCTTTTTGCGCTGGAGATCCATTTCCGTGAAACTCAACCCGCGCGAACTAGAAGACATCAGCGTCATCACGTTGCAGCACTACAACGCGCATGCGGAACAGTTCCTTGAAGGCACGCGCGACCACGATGTCTCGCAGAACATTGCGGCGTTGCTGCGCCACATCGATGCAGAGCCGCCTTTTGCGATTCTAGATTTTGGCTGCGGGCCGGGGCGGGATCTCAAAGTCTTCAGCGCGCTGGGCCATCGCGCGGTCGGGCTCGATGGGGCCGAGCGCTTCGTTGCAATGGCGCGCGCCGAGACCGGCTGCGACGTGTGGCAGCAGGATTTTCTGCGCCTCGACTTACCGCACGCACAATTTGACGGCATTTTCGCTAACGCCGCCTTGTTTCATGTACCGAGTCAGGACTTGCCGCGCGTACTTCGGCAGTTGTACTCGACGCTGAAGCCCGGGGGTGTGCTATTCAGCTCGAACCCACGAGGCGCGAATCAAGAGGGCTGGAGCCTCGGCCGTTACGGCGCTTACCATGATCTCGAAGCGTGGCGCCGATATATGGCGGACGCGGGCTTCGTCGAACTCGAGCACTATTACCGGCCCGCTGGCCTACCGCGCGAGCAGCAGCCCTGGCTCGCAAGCGTCTGGCGCAAGCCGTACAGATAGACCGCCTTGAGCGTCGCCAGCTTCGCCCGTGCCAAGCGCAACCTCGCCCGGGCCGAGCGTGCAGCGAGGAACCGCTCATGACGTCGTCCCAAGCGTATGACCGACGGCACAAACGACAGCTGACAGCAAAGTGCTATAATTGACGTCATTGAAAGCACGGATGGAGATTTGACAATGGCTGTTCTGACTGTACGCAACGTGCCGGACGAGGTGCATCGCGCCCTAAGGCTTCGTGCTGCGCAGCACGGGCACAGCACCGAGGCCGAGGTTCGAGCGATTCTTTCCAGCGCGGTAAAGCCAGAAAAGCGTGTGCGCTTGGGCGATGCTTTGGCGGCCTTAGGTCGCAAGGCCGGTCTAACCAATGAGGACTTGGCGATCTTTGACCAAACACGGGAGAAGACACCGGCTGAGCCGATGAGGTTTGAATGATCGTTCTGGATACCAACGTGGTTTCCGAAGCGATGAAACCTGAGCCGGACGCAACCGTTCGAGCGTGGCTCAACGAGCAGGCCGCCGAAACCCTGTACTTGTCGAGCGTGACGTTAGCCGAGCTGCGGTTTGGTATCGCGGTGCTGCCGACCGGTAAGCGCAAAAGCGCCCTAACTCATTCGGTGGATGGTTTGTTCGGCCTGTTTGAGGGACGTCTGCTGCCGTTTGACGTCAATGCAGCGCAGCACTATGCCGAGCTGGCAGCGACGGCAAGAAAGAGCGGGAGCGGCTTCCCGACGCCGGACGGCTATATCGCCGCCATTGCCGCCTCGCGAGGGTTCATCGTCGCGTCCCGCGATACCTCGCCCTACGAAGCGGGCGGACTGCAGGTTATTAATCCCTGGATCCCTACGACCTGATCTGCCCGATCAGTTGAATCGCGGGGCACCCGTCCCGTGTACCGGCGAAATTTTTGTACGGCTACAAGGCGGACGTGGGCTTAAATTCGCGCTTACGACTAGTCGAACAGCCTGCAAAGCCCCGCGATTGCGCAACCCATTGGACCAAAGGGTGCTCGCTGCATCCTTGCCATGTCACCCTGCCGCTCTTTTTGTCTCAACTTCGGATGACCGCGAAACTAAGCCAATCGAACGCAGATTTCCGTCGGTACAGTGTCATGTGCCGCTCCGAGCGTTGCGTTTGCGCGACAAGCGAGCGTCGTTGGCAAGTCAGCCCGAAATGAGTACATCAATGAGTATGCCGACAAGAGGCATTCAACTTAAACGCTGCGCGCGCTCGACATACGGAAGCCTTGCGGACGCACCTGCGCGCTGACCTCGGAGCACTAATAGCGCTTGAGTCAGAATGGCGTAGCGACAAATTGCGACTTATTTCGCGAACAGCTGGCTCATGTCCTTGAACGCCTTGAATTCAAGGGCGTTGCCGCACGGGTCGAGCAGGAACATCGTTGCTTGCTCGCCGACTTCACCCTTGAAGCGGATGTATGGATCAATGACGAACTTCGTGCCGAACGACTTCAGACGCTCGGCCAGCGCTTCCCATTCTTCCCATTTCAGCACGATACCAAAGTGCGGCACCGGCACGTCGTGACCGTCGACCGGGTTGCTATTCAGCTTTTCCTGCGACGGCGTCTTCGGCTGCTCGTGAATCACCAACTGGTGGCCATAGAAGTCGAAGTCGACCCATTGCTTGCTCGAGCGGCCTTCGGGGAGACCGAAAACTTCACCGTAGAACTTGCGTGCAGCAGGAAGGTCGTAAACCGGGATGGCGAGATGGAAAGGAGAGAGACTCATTTTTAAGCAAGACCAGTTGTAACGTGTTCGTCGCGCGATTTGCCCGAACGAACGTGATTATGGGAAGCAGCCAAGCCCGCTTAATACGGGCTTAGTCGCCATAGTGCGACTCGCAACATATAGCCTCATCGCATCTGTACCAATACTATGACGCGAGTCGCAAAAAGAAAAACAATATATTTTTTCCTTTACACAAAGAACATTGTTGATTCAAAAAGGCGCGGACGCGAGTATCGCCCTGCCGTCATGGCTCAGATAAGCCACAAATCCTCGGTGCGGATGCCCTCTGACGTTTTTTGAAGCGACTTGATTACGCCAATGCTTCGTCTGCAGTCTCACGGACCCGAACCGACGTCACGAACCCGATAATCGATGCGGCCACCAGAAGGAAGGCAGGGCTCAGCAGGTTGTGAGTCTGACCGATTATGGAAGTGGCGACGTAAGGCGTCACGCCGCCGCCCAGAATCGTGCCGAAGTTGAAACTGAACGCCATGCCCGTGTATCGAACCCGAGTTGGGAACTGTTCCGCTTACGTGGGATAGCCGACCGATTGAACGATGGGCATCGGCAAGGCAACGACGAACAAAGCGATAAGCGTCAGCACGGTGTTGTGCAGGTTCATCAATGCCATCATGGGAAACACCAGGATGGCGTAGGCGGCGAACCCGATGGACAGCACTTTCTTGCGGCCGATTCGGTCCGACAAGCCACCCCACATCGGCATCAGCATCGCCATCGTGATGCTTACTGCCGACATTGACCAGTACACCGTCGTCTTGTCGTACTTCAGGTAGGTGATCAGGTAGATGCTCATGAACACAAAGCCAACCCAATACCCGACGTTCTGCGCGAAAGAAATCAAGAAGACTCGGAGCATTGCCGGGCGATGGTTGCGCAGCACATCCGAAAGAGGCGCTTTCACGGGTTCGCTCGTCTCGACCGCGCGACGAAACATGGTCGACAACGCCCCCCACGCTGCAAACGTACGCGAATTCAGCCGCTCCTGGTCCGCTGAGCGTCCGCGATGCTGATAACACTGAACCGGACCGACTCTCCCGGCATCCTTTGAGCGAGTCGCGGCAGAGTCCGCTGCGCATACGTGCGCGATTTTCGGGTAACCCCCTGTGGTTTGACGGTCCGCCATCAGCACGATGGGATTGCCGTCAGCCGGCACTTGAATCGCACCGAACCCAAGCGCTTCCGATTTCATCTGCGTTGGCTGCCTCAAATCGAGCTTAGGACCTTCCAGGCGAAAGCCCATCCGGTCGGATTGCGGCGTCAGGCGAAACGCTTCCTGCTGGAATGCTTCCTGCGAAGCCGCATTAAAGAGCTCCCATTCGCGTCCGACGATGACTCGGATGGAAGCATCGGCATCCCAAAGCACGTCTTGGCTCAACGCTGCGAGCTGCGGGTTTGGCAACTGAACGTCGGACTTGGCTGCATCCTTCAACTCAATCACGCTGCCCTTAGCGAGAGCGCGGCCTGCGAAGCCGCCGTAGCCGCCTCGCGCGAAGAGGCTCGCGCTCCCCATGATCAGGTCGGCGTGGTAGCCGCCGCGAACAGCGATATAAGCTCGCACACCCGAGCGACGCTTTCCGAAAGCCAGTTCGCTGCCGGCGGTCACGCGCGTTGCCTTATTCAGCGCCAACGGTTCGCCGTTCAGCTTCGCGTCGAGGTCCGCGCCAGTGACAGCAATGACCGCGTCGGAGGTGAAACGCAGTGTCGGTCCCATCAGCGTGACTTCCAACGTCCCTTCGCTCTGCGCATTGCCGACGAGGACATTTGCCAGTCGATGCGAACGCTCGTCCATCACTCCGTTGACGGGGACGCCGAGCTTCTGGAAGCCTCGTCGCCCCAGGTCCTGCAGGGTGGTCAGCGCTCCGGGTTTCAATACTTCAATGCTCATTGCGCTGCTCCTGCGTGTTCATTCAATGCGTCGAACTCAGCTGGGCTGATCGAGACAAAGCGGACTTTGTCGCCGGCATGGAGGAGACAAGGGTCGGCGCGCGACGGATCGAACATCTGCAACGGCGTTCGGCCGATAAGATTCCAACCGCCCGGCAAGGTCACCGGGTATATGACCGATTGGCGATTCGCGAGGCCGACCGATCCAGGCGCGACCGCGGTACGCGGCGTCGCACGGCGCGGCGGCGTGAGTTTGTCGTCCAGAAGTCCAATGTACGGATGGCCGGGGGCGAATCCAATCATCATGACGTCCACGAGTTCGCCAGAGTGCAGCTTCACCACTTCGTCGACCGACAGGCAGCAGGTCTGCGCGACCTCGGCAAGGTCAACGCCGTATTCGCCGCCGTAGCAGACGGGGATGTCAACCACGCGTCCACTATCGGTTGCCCCGTCACTGCTGTCGTTGACGACCTGTTCGAGCAAAGCCTCGACAACCTGATACGGAAGCTTGTCCGCCGAACTCAATTCTACGCGGTGCGGGTCGTAATGGACGCCGACCGTGGTCATCGCGGGGACGATGTCGTGAATGAACGGGTGGTTGCCGGCCGCAATTCGAGCGGCAATTTCACGGGTAACGCGATTCGCAGCCACCCGGTCGCTCGACCGCACCTCGACAATGACGGTTCGCTCGCCCGAATGACTCAGCCGGCATGTCGTTGAACCGTCGGTGCTGCTGATGCTGCTCATGCTTATACTCCAACGTGCACTTCACCGCTTGCGACTGCGAGCAGATTCGTGATTTCCCGCTGAACGAAGCCCGTATCGACGCGCCCCGCAACAAACTCAGGGTTCTGAATCAGCGCCGACAGAAAGGCGCCGTTATGTTTGATTCCGTCGATATGGAGCTGCGCGAGCGCGACGGTCATGACATCGAGCGCCTGCGTTCTGTCGGTTCCGAACGAGATGAGTTTTGCAATCATCGGGTCGTAGAACGGCGAGATGGAATCGCCGGCACGAACGCCGGTGTCGATACGCAGGCCTTTGACGGTTTCCGGCAAAACAAATCGCTCCAGCTTGCCTGGGGATGGCAGGAAGTTCTTGGCTGGATTCTCAGCGTACAGACGACACTCGACGGCGGCGCCGCGTCGGCGAATGGCGCGTTGCTCGAGACGCTTCAGATGACCGGCTGCCAACAAAATTTGTGCTTGCACGAGGTCCCATCTCAAGCCCAGGAACTCATCCGGATGTACAACAGCCTAGGAACAACGCCCGTCGATAGTCCGGTCAATGTGGTTGTAAACGTGGGTGCAATTGCTTCACTTCAGCGCTCGCTCCTACCCGACGCGCTAACGAGGTTTCATCGGCAAAGTCCCGAGGCTCGCTCACGTGTGATTCCCGGACTCTCGATGGAACTGGTCAACCTCGTCGACGCCGGTGAAATCGACATGGCGGCAATCATCCGCCCGCCGTTCTCTCTTCACAGTGATCTGCGCTGGACAACACTGGCGAGCGAGCCGTTTCGCCTGCTTGTTCCTCGGAACGCACCCGACGAAGATTGGGCGGGGCTCTTAGCGAGTCGGCCGTTCATTCGGTACGATCGCACGTCTTTTGGTGGACGACTGGTAGACCGTTTCCTGCGCAGGATGCACTTTTCGCTACACGAGGTGTGCGAAGTGGACGAACTGGAAGCCATCGTGCGGCTGGTCGCAAACGGGCTTGGCGTGGCCTTGGTGCCAGAGGTGGCAACGCATAAGCGATGGCCGGCAGCCGTCCGAGCAATCGATCTGGGCGAACACACCTTCCACCGTGACGTAGGACTCGTGCATCGAGCTCGCGGAAGCCTCAGTGAACCTGCGCGGTTGCTGACGAAGCTGATCATCAGCGTCGCAGGCGAAAGGTCGGGAGAGGAATAGTGTAGCCAGACCATCGCCCTTCGAACCCGCAATCTGACGTCCGGCGTGGCTTGGTCCGCAATAAGCCACGCGCCATGCTAACGCATGGTGTCAGATAGGTGGGCGAGGCGTTCAACTTTTGCTTTCGTTAATGCTTTGTGAACTGTGGTTCATACGGAACGAGAGACGTCGCTCCCCGGGGCGCGATGCGAGCACCTGGTTCGTACGGCGGGCGAGATCGGTGGCGGTTACAGTAGTCATGTGGGCCTTCGGTCAGAATAATACGCACTTTACGCAATTTGGGCGGCAAGGTCGCGAGCAGCAGACGAAATCCCCCACTAGGTTTCAACGTGGTTTCACAACCAACTGCATAACCTTTGAAAAGCACCGCCGAATCGTATTTTGGTAGCGCGGATCCTTCCGCTCATCGACAAGCAGAACGAGGAGCGAGAAACCCATCGGGAACAAACCAAAGAAAATTGCCGCTATGCCCATCGAGAGTTCGCGCTTCCATTCACCGCGCTCGGCGGCATCATTGCGAACGACCCACGACGGATGAGTGAGTGACGCGCGCAATTGGGTCGACGCGAGTGAACTGCAATAACGCGCGATGATCGCGGCTCGATCATGAGCGTCGACGACGGCTGAATCAGACGAGGCAGGATAAGTGGGGGCGTCGTTGGGTGACCAGAGATCGCTGTATTCCCGTTTCATGCCTTCGCCATACCTCCAAGTCGCGAAAAGCCGCCAGTAATACTCTCCGTTCTTTCGTTGAGACAAACTTGGGTCGCAACGTTCAAGCCGTGCTTCGGTGATCGGCCAGTTGCGAGCCTTCAGTAACAGAGCAGCATTAAAAAGGCCCGAACAGCCGCCGCCGAAGCTGAGCAGTCCCACAAACATCAGCATCAGGAAGAGCAGCAGCCGGGACGACGCGTGGAGCGATTTTCGAACAAACGTGAACATGTTTTTACGGCGTCAGGGACGTGATGTTTCCGGTCACAGTTGATAGATCGTAATCGCCTCTGTCACAAGACGCCCGTGTTCTGTTCAAGCGCGCGTGCGAGGATACGTGGATGTTTGCCCGATGCGTTGACGCAGTCGACATCGGCGCAACCGGCCGACGACCCTTCCGCCTCCCGATGACAAAACGTCAGTGTTCAGGAGGCCAAGCCTCGAATGTGACAGGTTTCGCGGGATTTTCGCGCGTCATCCGGGTTGTGTCCGGCGTGTTGCCGAGTGGATCGAAGGAGTTGAAGATATCGCTGTGAAACAACCAGGCGTGGCGCTGAGGCGCGTAACGGAACGTGATGAAATCGCTCCAATGAGCACCGCACGCGACACCGTTTTGCACCGTGAAATATTTCCCTTTGACGGCGATTCCGTTATCACCGTCTTCAAACGGGTCACACTGGCCGCCGTCGTTGGCGCGCAGCACGACCGCGTCATTGCGCGCGGCGCGCTTGTAGGTACCATCGGCTTTTTCCTCGAAAATCAGGAAAGGGCGTGGCGAGGGCGTATCCGCCGTATCCTTGTGTCGGTGGACAACGACGAGCCACGTGTGCCGCCCGCCATCGATCAGAGGGCCTGGCTCGAAGACCATCGGCTCGAAACCGGACGGTAGCTGCGAGGCGACATCGGCAGGCAGATCAGCTGCATACAGCCGGACCGAGGCCGAGAGCAGAAGCACGGGTACCACACGCAGGAAGCGTCTCATGAAAATCATCGGCTAACATGTTCCGCCATGCGATTGTCGACGGTGCATTTTAACGGGCTTCGCTCGCCGGGGTGCGAACCGGCGCAGGATCGAAATCACACTATCGTCTCCCGCTTGCCATGCTGGGCCTGTTACCTCCACATGGCACGCAACCGTCGGAGCCTGCTCGCGATGCGCGAAATCAGCCACGTGACCAGCAGCGCCAGTAGAAACCGGTCCACTATCTGCGGGCTTGCGCGCGGTCATCGGAGCGTTGAAGGCCTTAAATCGATCGACGCCCCCGCCCGCTTCAGAACCACGATGGCGATCAGCGCGCCGGCCACCATTCCGCCCCCCGCTATCATCGCGGCAGTGTGCAGGCCGCTGACTTTGTCGCTGACGGTTCCGACAAAGAGTGATCCGAATACGCCGACTCCGATCGCGCCTCCAATCTGGCGTGCTGTGTTCAGGACACCTGACGCGATGCCAACATATGGCGGATCGATATGAGTCAACAGCGCGACATTGATCGATGGCACGGCCAGCGCAACGCCGACGCCGATCGCGAGTAACGGCACCGTGATCGTCAGGTAACTGCTGCCTGCGCCGATCATCGTGAACGATAAAAAAAAGCCGGTCGCCGCTAGCGCCTGCCCGACCACCATCGGAAGACGGTAGCCGAATCGCGCGGCGAGGGCTCCGGATACGAGGTTGGCCACTGTCACGACGGCAGTCATCGGCAGGAACGCCAGGCCAGCTTCGAGCGGCGTATAGCTCTGTACAGTCTGGAAGAAAAGGCTCATCGCGAACATCAGGCCGTAATAGCCGAAGTTGAGGAGCAGACCGACGACGGACGTCACGTTGACCGCAGGTATCCGGAACAACAAAAGCGGCAGCATCGGATGTGGCTGTTGCCTTTCAACCATGACGAACAGTGCGCTAAATACGACGAAACCCGCGAGCCCCGTCATAACCGACGGACTTTCCCAGCCGAGCCTCCCGCTTTCGACGACGCCGAACGTCAGTGCGGCGAGCGAAATCACCCCCAATGCCTGCCCCGGCAAATCGATATGCCGCGCAGCATTGCGCGCCGAATCTGGCGCATGGGCCAGCGTCAGCCAGATGCCGACGACGCCAAACGGCACGTTGATCAAAAAGATGCTCGGCCAGCCGAAACGATCGACTAGCACGCCACCCACGACGGGGCCGGCTCCTAGCGCAAGTGCGGCCGTTCCTGCCCAAACGCTCACGGCTTTGGCTCGCGCCGTCGGATCGGGAAAGCACGTGTTGAGAAGTGAAAGCGACGAAGGCACGCATAGCGCCGCCGCGATGCCCTGCACTACCCGCGTTGCGATCAGCACGCTCGCACTAGGCGCGAGACCGCATGCGATCGATGCCAGCGTAAATAACGCAAGACCACCGACGAACACGCGTCTCGCGCCGAGCCGGTCTCCCAGCGCACCCGCGCTGAGAAGCAGGCTGGCGAACGCGAGCGTGTAGGCGTTGACTACCCACTCCAGCCCCGTTGAGCCGACGGATAGCGTCTTCCCGATACGTTCGAGCGCGACGTTCACGACCGTGACGTCGAGACAAATGATGACGAAACCAAGGCTGGCGGCGAGCAAGGCGAGGCGCGGCGATCGCGCGGAGGCGGATTGTCTGTCCATGATGGGCTGGGTTCGGTCCGGCGCGATACGAACGGAACCGTTCGATCGTTGGCCACGGCGCACTTTATTCCCGCTCTTTTGATTGATAAAGCGGATGTCGGTCAGCAGAGAACCAACTATTATTTGGTAATGGACCTTCTCAAGGCGATGACCATCTACGTGCAAGTAGTCGAGACCGGCAGCCTGACAGCTGCCGGGCTTGCCTGCGACCTGACGCCGACTATGGTCGGCAATCATCTGCAGGCGCTTGAAGCGCGGCTTGGCACTCGGCTCATACACCGCACCACGCGCAAGCAGCAGGTCACCGCGTTCGGGCAGGTCTATTACGATCGTTGCGTCGAAATACTCAACCTCGTGAGCGACGCCGACCGGCTCGCTCTCGACCATCACGCGACACCTCGCGGTCGTCTGCGTATTACCGCGCCGGTGATCTTCAACAACGAGTGCCTGATTCCCGCCATCGCGGATTATTGCGAGCGCTACCCAGAGGTTCAGTTGGACGTCGTGGCGACCGACGCCTTGTCGGACCTGATGGAAGACGGTTTCGAAGCAGCGATCCGCATCGGTACGCCCAGCACTCCTGATCTGGTTGCGCGCCCGCTGCAACCGTACCGGTTAGTGCTATGTGCTTCGCCCACATACCTCGCTTCGAAGGGCGTGCCGGCGACGCCGGAGGAGCTTCGAACTCACGAATGTCTCACCTACGCCTATCCGCCGCGCTCGGAAATGCGCTCTTCGCAACTGGATTGGACGTTGTTCGGACCGAATGGCCGCGTGAGCTTTCGGATCGCGGGGCGATTGAAAGTCGACAATGCCGACGCGCTACGCAGGGCCGCGCTTGCCGGAATGGGCATCGCGATGCTGCCGGGCATACTTATCGACGCGGACATTAAGGCCAAACGACTTCTCGAGGTGCTTCCGGACCACTCGCCCCCTGCCCGGCCGCTCAACCTGCTTTATTTGCGCGACCGGCAGATGACGCCGAAGCTTCGTAGCTTCGTTGAGTTCGTCGTAGAGCGTTTTGGCGATTCCGCAAACTCTGAGGCTTCCAACGGAACGCATGCTGGGTAACGAGTGCCGACGGAGAACGATGTACTTGTGACCGATGTGCGGACCTTTGCGTTCGCTACGCAATCAGACAACCGAGCGAACTGCGTAAGGCAAATGTCGCGATCTTGACAGCCGCCCCGAATGGAGTTGATGCAGTTCGCGCAGATCGCGACACGCATCGGCGGGGCCGTTACCGTGATGACCGCGCTGGCTGTCTTCGCTTAGCTGCGTTAGAAGTGAGCGCGTTGCTTGAGGCGTCTGCTGATCATCGCTAACCCACATTGACTACGAACCAGCGCTACGCCGTCAACACCCGCTCCGTTCCCTTCACGGCTGCCGCATGGTCTTCGATCAGGGAATAGACGGTTTCCCCTGCCACAGTCTCCCATTCGAGCAACCGGTCCGCAATCGCACGAAGCACCGGTTCATTCGCGCGAAGCAGCGAGTAGCACTCGTCGTTCAATTCCTTCAGCAGGGTATTGGCGTGTTGAATCGCATTCTTCAGTTGCAAACCGGCATATTGCTGCGGGAGCGCCGCGAGGCTGAACAGATTGCCGTCGACGTTGAATCCGAACTTTGAAACCATGTCGAGGCTGATCCGCGATGCCTCCTGCAGATCCTGCGCGGCACCGCTCGACGCCTCCGAGAGAACGAGCAATTCCGCGTTACGCCCGCCGAGCAGCACCTGGATCTCGTTGCGCATTTCCGTCTCGCGGTAGAGGTGCTTGTCCTGGCGCTTGGTCACCAGCGCCACGCCGAGTGCGCCGCCTCTCGGCATGATCGTAATCTCCTCGAGCACGCCCGTGCCGAGCAATGCAGCCACGAGGCCATGGCCCGCTTCGTGGACCGCGATACGCGTACGCTCTTCGTCCGACAGCGCGCGTTCAGCTCCGTTCACATCGCCGATGCGCGCAATCTTGATCGCCTCGATGAAATGCGTCGAGCTCACTTTGTCGTCACCGCATTTACGCGCAATCAGGCCCGCCTGATTGACGATCGTCGAGAGCGCCGCGGGCGACAAGCCCGTCGTCAGCCGGGCGAGCTGCTCGAAATCGAGATCATCCGCCTTCGACTTCAGCTTGGTAGCGTAAAAGCGTAGGATGTGCACGCGATCGTGGAGGTCGGGCAGGCGAACCTGCACCGTGCGATCGAAACGGCCCGGCCGGCGCAGCGCTTCGTCGAGATTGTCCGGGTGGTTCGTCGCGGCGACCACGATCACGCCCGCGTTCGATTCGAAGCCGTCCATCTCCGCAAGCAACTGATTGATGATGCGATTGCTCTCTGCTTCGACGGGACCCGCGCCGGCATCGGTGCGCTTGCCGAGACCATCGGCTTCGTCGATGAAGATGACGGTCGGCGCGTTCTTGCGGGCGAGCTGGAACAGGTGCTTGACTTTCTGGATACCGACGCCGTAGTACTTCGCGCTGAAGTAGCTTCCGGTGATGGCGATGAAGCTCGCCCCGCATTCGCCGGCAAGTGCCTGTGCGAGGCGCGTCTTGCCGACACCCGGAGCACCCGTCATCAGCACGCCGCCGGGCGCGCGCACCCCCATGCCGGTGAACTGCATCGGATCGGTCAGCCAAGCCTTCACGTCGGCGAGGGCGGCTTTGGCTTCGCCCGCGCCGATCACGTCGTCGAAGCTCAATTCGGGCGATTGCTGAAGCAGGCTCGCACCGCCTTTCATCTCGCGGCGCATGAACCATACAAGACCGGCCATCATGAGAACCGGAAAGATAAGCGTCAATGCGTCGCGTGTCCTGTCGATGACATCGGACCAGCGCACCGCGCCGATATCGACGTCGACATCCGGCAGCAAGATCAGTTGAAACGACGAGTCGCTCGCCGCTTTCATGATCGTGGGCATCAAGGCGCTCGCGAAGGCGGCGTTTTGGTCCGCGACGAAATACTTTCGGCCGTCTGTCGTCGAAACGAGAATCGCGTTCCGGCCCGCGCCGATTGCAGCGACATCGTGCCCCTGAATATCGCGCAACACCGTCGACGCGTCTTTTTCGTCGCGCGTCCAAGCCGACGAATCGTTTCGCATTTCATTCGCCATTCCCGTCAAGGAAGGACTGCCTTGAATGTAGCGCTCGTGCTGTTGCCAATGGAACCATACCAGCGCTGCCGCGAGCACCGCCGCGATCACGCCGAACGTCACGTATCTGCCGATGCGTGACCACCACGAATTTGTTGCCGGTTTCATTACGAGAACTTCCAGAACTTCTAGACCTTCGGACCACCATTAAGGTCTGATAAAACGGAGGGAAAATAAAATGCGACCCCGATTATGTGCGCTGCATCAACGCCATTATGCCAGCGCTGCACGGGTTCCGAAATGGCCAAATCGACGCGGGGAACAGCGTTTGCTCACTACCAAGTACGCCCGATCGAATGGGACCGGAACGGAGGAAGCATCATGCTGTACTACGCTCTGATATTTTTCATCATCGCCATCGTTGCCGCGGTATTCGGCTTTGGCGGAATCGCCGCCGGCGCGGCGAGCATTGCCAAAGTCCTGTTCTTCATCTTCGTCATCATCTTCGTCGTCACGCTGATCATGGGATTGGTCAGACGCTGAGGCCCCGGTACGCGAGCAAAGCCGCATCGCGATGCGACGCGGTTTGTGCTCGCCTTCAGCCGTTGCCGGCGGTCGCGCGTGGATAGCGGCCGGCCTTCCCCGCGATGGGCCGGCACGGCTGCTATTGAGTGATAGTCCCAGCGGTCGCGAGGTTTCTAGACGAATCGCCGACGTACACGGTTGATCCGCCGCTCGCGGGCGTCCACTGCTGCGCGTCCTTGTCCCAAGTGCTCAAGGGGTGATTGTTCGCTTTCGGATCGATGTTGATCGTCACGGTCTGAGAAGCGCCCCAACACTGCCCCTATCATTTCGGACTACTGGCAACGGCCGCCGCCTTCTCGCTGGCGCCGGCAAACGACGCGGGCGATGCAGGGGACGGCGGCGGTTGCGGTGCGGCGGCGATGAACGGCGATACCGCCTGCACGGGCTTATCGGCCGCGTACGGCGGCGAGGCGTTGACCTGCGCTTCATTCATGTCGGTTTGCGCATGCAGCGCCTTTTCCTTCGTGACGAAATGCAGCGCCGACCAGTTGACGGCGATCATATGGCGCGGCGCTATCCCGCTGCTGACATCCAGCACCACCGCTTGCGGGTGCGCGGCAGCGTCGATGAACACGTCGACCACGCGGCCAACCTCCGAACCGTTCGGGCGCTGCACTATCGCGTCGATTATGGGCAGCTCGGCCGGCGTGGGGGCGGGGTTCGGGTGGTCCGGCACGGGGTTGATCGTGATGGGCGCGGTCTTGGCGGCCGGATTCACGCGAATCGCAGACCATGGAAAGCTCGCCTTGCGATCGCCGACACCGAGAAAGCCCTGCAAGTTCACCACGATCTGGACTGGATTGCCGCTTGCGTCGGCCACCATGTCGACGGCTCGACCGACTACCTTGCCGTCGGGCTTTTGCACTTCGGTGCCGAGGAGCGCCCGCGTGCTGGCGCGGTCAATGAGCCGTGTCGTAATGAGCGGCTTAGGTACAGGCGCCGGTGGCGGCGGCGGCGGTGAAGGTGGCGGGGCCGGCGGCGCCACCTCCTCTGGCTTGCGTGGATGGAAAATGACGTGCTTCGGCTTCTTTGGCGCGGGCGCTTTCGCTTCCTCGGTCGTGCTTGCCCCTTCGACCGGTTCGGCCGGAGGCGGCGCGCTCGCCGCCACCTCGGGCTGCAGCATCACGGATTCTTCCACGATCGGCGCCGGCGGTCCGACGCGCGTGAAGCTGCAGCCCGAAAGCAGAGCGACCAGCACGGCGATCAGGCAGTACAGGGCCGCGACCGGACGTTGGAAACCGGGCCTCATCAGCTGGAACTCCCAGGACCCGAACCGACGCGCCAACGCGCGCGTCGGTCGGTGCAATCGAGTGCAATTCGAAAGAAGTGAATCCTGCACCCGAGTGTAACCCTCCCGCCATGGCTATTGCCATGCTGTCGATGGGTCTGATCTCAGCGGAACTGGAGCCCGACAAATTGCGCTATCTCCCAATGAAACCGGACGTGCACACAGGGAATCCGTGGCAGGTCGACGAGATTACGTCGGATTGCGGGCCTCCCGACATGGATGTCCCGCTCCTCGCGCCACCGACCGCCTCATTGGTCATCGCCGCGCCCGAGATATCGGCGACAGGTGCGCCCTCAGTAACGGATTGTCCGCTTTCGCCGCGTTGCGCCTGGACTCGCCGCTGGGCCACCTGCAGATTGTCGGGATAATGATTCCGGTCCGACGGGTTGTAGCCGGCCCCGATGAGCTCGGCCACCTCGGCCCGCACCTGCGCGCGCGTGACGGTCGTCTGCTGCTGCGCCGCTACCGGTACGGCGAATGCGCCAACGGCAAGCAATGAAATCATGGCGCGAAGCACCGGAACTGCGTGCGAGCTCAAATGAATCGAAGCTTTCATGATCAGTCTCCTGTGCCGTCCCGACGAGCGGCACCGGCCGCGGCGTTTCACCGAAACGCGGCACCAGTTCCTAGAGCGAGCCGGCCAAACACTAGTGGATAGTCCTTCACCTCGTGTACCGGCATCGCTCTGGGTCGCAGTGCGCTCGCGCGGTCACACCGTAAGTTCGTTTCGAAGCCTGCTGCGGTTACAGCGCTTGATCAGCGTTCTTCTGCTTCTCGATGAAATCCTGTGCGGCAGGGGCCGCAGCGGGTACCTGTACGCCTGTGACGTGGTACCGCACCCTGGCCCATAGGTTGCGAACAAAGCTGATAGTCCACGTCGGCTACACGCCGTGTTCAGCAAGCGAGGCGAAAAATGGGCGAAAGCAACACGACCTTGAAGGGGCAGGCGGCGCTCGTGACGGGCTCGAGTTCAGGGATCGGCGCCGCCATCGCGCGGAAGCTGGCGCAATGCGGGGCCTCGGTCTGCGTCAACTTTTACAGCGGTCCGGATCGGGCCAATGACGTCGTACGCTCGATTGTGGCCGAGGGCGGCCAGGCCTTCGCCGTACGCGCCAATGTCGCCGACGAATCAGAGGTGCGGCAGCTATTCGAGCAGTGTGCCGCCCGCTTTGGCCGGCTCGACATCGTCGTGGCAAATGCCGGAATCCAACGCGATGCGGCCCTCGCCGACATGACGCTCGATCAATGGCGCACGGTAATCGATGTGAACCTGACGGGCTATTTCCTGGCCGCCCGCGAAGCCGTCCGATATTTCTCTCGTCAGCGCGTCGATCCTTCAGTTTCGCGCGCCGCGGGAAAGCTCATTTTTATCAGCTCGGTTCACGAGTTGATACCGTGGGCTGGCCACGCCAACTATGCCGCAAGCAAGGGCGGCATCATGCAGCTGACGAAGAGCATCGCACAGGAAGTCGCGCCCCAACGCATTCGCGTCAACGCGATCGCGCCGGGCGCCATCAAAACGCATATCAATCGATCAGCGTGGGAACAGCAGGATGCGGCCGACCGGCTGTTGCAGCTCATTCCCTACAACCGAATCGGAGAACCCGATGATGTGGCCGAGGCAGCGGCTTGGTTGGCGTCGGATGCGGCGGATTACGTGGTCGGCACAACGCTCTTCGTCGATGGCGGAATGGCGTTGTACCCCGGTTTTGCGACAGGAGGCTGAGGCCTGCCGGCTCACGCCGCTTCGCGACCCGCCTCGGCGACGCTCAAACATCCTCGGCCCATGCGATGTTCTCGCGTGCAACCAACGCCGACGATGCCGCTGGCCCGTAAGTGCCGGCGAAATAGCTGCGCGGCTTGTCGCCGAGTGATTTCCACTCGTTGAGGATCGGCTCGGCCCAGCTCCAGGCTGCTTCGAGTTCGTCGCACCGCATGAAATGCGTCAGTCGTCCCCGGATCACGTCGATCAGCAGGCGCTCGTACGCTTCGGGCCTGCGCCCGGTCATCGCCTGCTGAAGGTCGAGATTCAGGCTCACGGGCAGGACGTGCATGCCGCTGCCCGGCTCCTTCGCGAGCATCTGTAATTGGATCGATTCTTCCGGCTGGATCTGAATCACGAGGCGGTTCGCGTGGCCGTATGGGCCGCGCGGAATGATCGAAAACGGCATGTCGGCGAAATCGATGACGATCTCGGAGCGTCGCTCCCGCATGCGCTTCCCGGTTCTCAGAAAGAATGGAACGTTAGCCCAGCGCCAGTTGTCGATTTGTGCTCGCAATGCGACGAAGGTTTCCGTCCTACTGCCCGCCGGTACGCCCGCCTCGTCCTGATACCCCTTGACCGTCTCGCCGTCCACGGCGCCGGCGGCATACTGGCCGCGCACCGTATCGCGGGCAATCGTCTCGGCCGTCATCGGCCGCAGCGAGCGCAGCACTTTCAGCTTTTCGTCGCGGACAGCATCCGGATCGAGCGATACCGGCGGCTCCATGGCGACGATGCAGAGCAGTTGCAGCAGGTGGTTCTGGACCATGTCTCGCATCGCGCCCGTTCCGTCGTAGAACCCCGCCCTGCTCCCGACACCGACGGACTCCGCGACAGTGATCTGCACGCTCTTGATATGCGGCGCCTGCCATAGGGGCCCGAAGATCGAGTTGCCGAAGCGCAAGACCATCAGGTTCTGCACCGTCTCCTTGCCGAGATAATGGTCGATTCGATAGATCCGGTCTTCCGAGAAGTGACGCCCGACCGCCGCGTTGATCGCCTTCGCGGACGCCAGGTCGTGCCCGAGCGGCTTCTCGAGCACAACGCGCGCACGCTCGTCGACGAGCCCATAGGCGGCGAGGTTGTCGCAGACCGTTTCGAACAGGCTCGATGCGGTCGCAAGATAGAACACACGCAACGCGTCGCGGCGCGTCGCCGCGACGAGACGCTCGTAGTCGGCCGCGACGCCGATGTCGACACAGGCGTAATCGAAACGGGCGAGGAAGCTTTCCCAAGTCCGTGGATCCAGCGCGTGAGTGTCGACAAACGGACGCGAACGGTCCTCGATGAACTTCAGGTACCGCTCGCGCGTCCAGTCGCTGCGGCTGACGGCAACAATGCGCGTGTCGGCAGGCAGACTGCCGTGCAGATGCGCCATGTAGAGCGCCGGAAGAAGCTTGCGCGCCGACAAGTCGCCGGCGCCGCCGAAAATGACCATATCGAGGGAATGGTCGGGCGCAAAAGAGGATGCGGGAGTGCTCATCGTCGTCTGTCGGGTGAATCCATCCTGGTCAATGAGGGACCGAGCACGCCTGTCAGGCGCGCTCCGAATATTTGCGTCGTCAGCCGCGTAGATTAGCAGTTTTGATCAGTACTCCTGAGATTGCCTGGCAGCGACTATCGATCGCTGCCAGGCAGACTGAGGTAGCAGAAGGCCTCGCGCCAAAGGAGCGATTCTTGCTACATATCGCACGCCGCAATCATCGATCAGCTACTGCCGATAGCTTCGATCAGGAAGCCTCAGGCGGAAGGCTGAAACGGCCAGTAGTTCGACGGGCGGAGCGACGAAGTTGCCAGTCTTGTTGCGCGCGAAGAGGAGACGACAATGAAAACGATGGCGGTAGGCCTACGGTTAGCGTCCGCAATGGTATTGGCGATCGCCCTCGCTGGGTGCGGGGGTGGTGGGGATTCGCCCAGCATGGATGTCGGCGCATCCGCACGTGCTGCAGCCAAGGTCATAAAACTTCAGCGCTACCAGATCGACCCGGCGAAGGTCTTCGTTGCCGGCATTTCGTCTGGCGGTTTCGCGGCAGTGCAGATGCACGTTGCCCACTCTTCGACTTTCAAAGGGGCCGCGATTTACGCTGGCGGGGTGTACTGGTGTGCCGGCGCGGGCGGAGCCGCGACAGCGTTGGCAAACTGCGGCGGTTTGACGCTTCCGTCGAATCAGGCGTCGTACAACAGCACGCTCACGGAATCCGAGGCGTATCTGGACACGCAATCGTCCCTCGGCACCATTGACCCATCGACGAATCTGCGCGGGCAGCCCGTCTATCTCTGGTCTGGCACGCAAGACGAAGTCGTCAATCCGCTCGAGATGGCCGACCTCAACTCGGAGTACCAGCATTACGGGGCCAACGTTCGCTTCGATAATACGTTTCCCGCCGAGCATGGCTGGGAATCGCCTGACGGCGAACTTTCATGCGGCACGCTCGGGAGCCCCTACATGATTCGCTGTTCGGTGAACGGGGCCGTCTACGATTCCGTGAAGACGTGGTTGACGATGTTCCTCGGCTCGTTGAAACCGCGCAACGACGGCAAGCTTTCCGGGACGTTGTCCACATTCGATCAAACTGAGTTCGGAGCATCGCAAAACGTTTCGATGAGCTCGACGGGGAGCGTGTTCGTTCCGAAAGCCTGTGCGCAAGGGGACACTTGCGGATTCGTGCTCGCCCTCCACGGCTGTCTGCAGGAGGCATCGCTTATCGGCAACCGCTGGGTCACCGAGGCCGGCATCGATGAATGGGCCGACACCAATAAACTGGTGGTCGTCTATCCCGACACGATGCCGTCGTCAGCGCCGGGGCCGACGAACCCGAACGCGTGCTTCGACTGGTGGGGCTACTCAAATCAATACGACCCGAACTATGCACTCAAGAGCGGCTTGCAGATGTCGGTGCTCTACGCGATGGTGCAGCGCGTGACTGGCCTACCGTAGAACCGTTGGCGGGCGGTTCGAATCGGCGGCTCGCATGTCCTGCCGCCCGACTTCGCCAAGCTGCCGTTGAACACGTCCAGGCCCGGGCTATGCGCCTCAGTGGGATAGAGCACGAAGACCGGTGCTTGCGATGCGATCGCGCTCGACCGGCGACGGGCATATGTCCGGTCTGACTTACCAGGAGCAATGGGATGCTTACAACTATGTTTTTCGTGGCCCTTTTTGCGCTTATTGTCGCCATGCAGCGCGGCATCACCCGCAGGGAAGATGAGAGACTTCGCGCGCAGTTCGACGCTGAAGGCCCGGACAGCGAGCTGTCGCGGCAGTTGATGCGTGCGTCCGGATATGGCGTCTGAGTGATCGCATGAAAAACCCTTGGACAAAGAAGAATCCGTTCTTGAGCATGTGGCTAAGCGGCGCGAACGCGCTGCTCGGGTCGGTTCGCGGCCGGGCTACCGCTGAGGCGAAGCGCCAAATAGCGACCTTTTGGTCGGGTGCGCTTCCCCCGCCGAAACGGAAGAAACGTAGGAGACGGCGTTGAGCTAGCCCGCCGTCCGTGGCCCATGCTGCGCGAGCGCGGGCAGGAGCGGCGCGACCTGCGGCGGTTTTTACGAAAATGCACGCGGCGCGCATTCTTGCATGCGCTCGGGCAGCGGCCTCAGTGAATTCGTCGCATGGGCCGGTAAAGCCGCTCTCGACCCGACGTCAGGGATTATCGGCCGATGTGGCGCTCAATGACAGAAACGCAGGTGGACGATGGACCCAAGCGCGTGTTGCACGCAGGCGAGCGTTTCTACGAGCAGCCAGGAGCGGTGCACCGTGTGAGCCGGAACGCCAGCGCCACCGAGCCCGCCAAGCTGCTTGCCGTATTTGTCGTCGATACGAACGATCGCAACCTGACGCAACCCTTTAAGCAAAGAGAATGAAATGAGCAAACGTCTCGATTACGCACAAATTGCGCCGGCGGGCGTGAAGGCCCTCGGCACCGTTTACGGGTATGTGGCATAAGCGCCAACTCGAGCTATCGGACGCTGGTCCCACCGAATCGATTTACCGTGGCTCTTACTGACCAACCGCGTTTCCCTTATCTTGTCTTCTTAACGAACATGATTGAGCAGTCAACGGGAGAGCGACGTGGAGCAGCGTGTCAACGAATACGGGCAGGCGGTCGGCGAACCGATGCCGAACTGGCAATCAGCCAGGGCACCGGGCGATCAGCCGATAACGGGACGGTATTGCCGACTCGAGCGGGTGAACGTCGAGCGGCACGTGGACGATCTGTACGAGGCTTATCGCGCCGCGCCCGATGCGCGCGATTGGACCTATCTGTCGGTAGGACCATTCGAAAGCCGGCAAGCGTACCTCGACTGTCTCACTGCCCTCGCCGCATCGCCCGACCCGCTGCATTACGCCGTCATTGACCTATCGACAGGCAAGGCCGTCGGCACGCTCGCGCTGATGCGTATCGACAAGGCCAATGGCGTGATCGAAGTCGGCTTCATCGTGTTTTCGCGGCGCCTGCAGAAGACGCCCATGGCAACCGAAGCGATCTTTCTGCTCATGCGGCGCGCGTTCGACGAACTCGGCTACCGGCGCTTCGAATGGAAGTGCGATGCGCTGAACGCCCCATCGCGCAGCGCCGCGGCGCGCTTCGGCTTCACGTTCGAAGGCATCTTCCGCCAGGCTGTCGTCTACAAAGGACGCAACCGCGATACGGCATGGTTCTCGATCATCGATAGCGAATGGCCCCCGCTGCGTGCAGGCTTCGAGGAATGGCTCGATGAAGCGAATTTCGACGCGCAAGGCATGCAGCGGCGAACGTTGCGGGACTGCATCTCCGGCCAGCGCGGCATGTAGAGCGCACTCCCGCGCACTCCGAGCCGACTTGACGTTCGTGCTCAACGGAGCGGACAACGGGAAAGAAACAGGAATGGCGCGTGGGCGAAGCAGCTAGCGAACTGCCGTCCAAGCCACTGTGACGGCAAACGCCGCAAGAACGATAGACGCACCTCGAAGGAGGTACGCCGGCTCCAGCCATGCAAGTCGCCCCTTTCTCAATTGCGCGCCGAATGCCACCCACAGCAAGCCAATTGGAAACAGCAAGGCGATGAAGACTCCCATGACTTCGGTATAGCCAGCGGCGCTGGCGAACGCTTCCGCAGGAAAGAGCGTTCCGCCGAAGAGAACCGCTTTCGGATTCAGTAGCGTTGCAACGAAGAGTGTTCGCATGCCCACGGTTCTCGAATGTCCGCCTGCCAGGTCGAGCGTCGCGCTCCACATGCGAATGGCGAGATAGCCGATATAGACGGCGCTCGCTAAGCGTATCGCCCATGGAAGCCAGGGCAGTTTGTGTGCGAGCTCGAGCAAGAACAACCCCCAAATGGAGATCGCAATCACATACCCGCCGCATTCGGCTATCGTGAGCCCGGCCGATCGGCGAAAGCCATGCTCCAAGCCCGCCGTCGCGAGCAGCGTGTTCGTCGGGCCTGGCATCGCGAGCACGAGGAGCACCGCGAGCAAAAAGGAGGCAAGGCTATGTAAAGGGACCATGCGTTTGCGTTCCACGAAGGAAGCATGGGCAGCTCGCCCGGGCGAAGCAACCGGCATCCCTCGTCGTCGTTAGGCGCCGAGTTTACCCCATCCCGATTGGCAAAAGATTCGTCGGCGCTTCGCGCACATCCGCCTCCTCCACACGGCGCGGGTCCTCGCGCTCGATGAAGTGCGGCGCTGCCCAGTGAATGAGCGTATCGACGAAGTATTTCGCGCGAGGCCAGGCGCCAAAGCCGGATGCCACGTTGATGTGTCCGGCCGGCCCGAGGTTGATGAACGCCGCGCCCCAGGCGCGCGCAAGCGCCCGCGCACCATCGGCCGGCATCCAGGGATCGTTCTCACTGCCCACGACGATCGACCCGACGTTCAGACGCCAGCGGTACAGCTCGTTCTCGACGCCAAAGCGGGTCGGGCTCGCCGGTGCAACGAGCAGGGCGCCGGCCACGTCCGGCAGCCCCTGCCCGATTGCGTGCGCAGCGGCGAGGCATCCGAAGCTGTGCGCCGCCAGCACGAAGGGGCCCCGTTCGGACGAGAGCTGTCGCCGTATCGACGCCGACCACGCTTGCAGATCGGCATCATCCCAGTCGCTCTGCACGATACGGATCGGCCGGGCGAACTGCCGCGCGAGCCATGTTTGCCAATGCGCATCCTCGCTGCCATGCAGGCCCGGCACGATGACAACTCGCGGGGGCCACCGGGTGCTGCACGATGACATGTCGTTTCTCCCGAACCAAGGGTCGAACGCCACGCTACCTCGCATTGGCACGCCGCACAACGAAGAAAAGATGGAATCCAAATCAGCCCGCTGCGTCATGCAGCGGGTTATCGAGCGTGCCGACCGATCAATTCAGCGAAACGCCGTCGAACCGGTGACTACCCAACGGCGAAAGCAACATCCCATTCACCCGCTTCGACACAGGCAACGAGACGATCGAATGGGCGATGGGCGTATAGGGCACCTGCTCTTTGAAGATGACCTGCGCCTGCCGATACAGCGCGGTGCGCTCATCGACGTTTGGTGTCGCCCGCGCCTTGTCGATCAGCGCATCGAACGACTTGTCGCACCACTTCGACACGTTGCTGCCATGCACCGCATCGCAACCAAGCAAAGTACCGAGCCAGTTGTCCGGGTCGCCGTTGTCCCCCGACCATCCGTAGAGGATCGCGTCGTGCTCGCCGCCTTGCTTCGCGCGCCGATTGTACTCACCCCATTCGTAGCTGACGATCTTCGCGCGCACGCCGATCTTCGCCCAGTCCTGCTGGATCAATTGCGCCATGAGCTGAGCGTTCGGGTTGTATGGGCGTTGAACGGGCATGGCCCACAAGGACAAATCGAAGCCGTTCGGGAATCCGGCCTGCGCCAGCAACGCCTTCGCTTTGGCAATATCGCGCGGCGCATCTTTCAGTTGATCGTCGTAGGACCACTGCGCGGGCGGCATCGGATTTGTCGCGAGCCTCGCATTGCCCGAGAACACCGCTTGAATGATCGCTTGCTTGTCGATGGCCATGTCCAGCGCGCGCCGAACGTCGAGCCGATCGAGCGGCGAGTGTTGCGTGTTGTAGGCAACGAAGCCCACGTTGAACCCGATGCGCGAGATCAGTGTGAGCGAGGGATTGCGCTTGACCGTTTCGAGATCGCCGGGACGCGGGAACACAGAAACCTGGCATTCGCCGCCTGCGAGCTTCTGGATACGCGCGGCCGGATCAGGCGTGATCGAAAACACCAGGTGCGCGAGCTTGACGTCCTCCGGGCGCCAGTAATCGGGGTTTCCGTCATAGCGGATCAGTGCATCCTTTTGATAAGAGCGGAATACGAACGGCCCTGTACCGACCGGCAGCTGGTTGATATCGGCCTCCCGATGCGTCGCGCTCAGCTTCGCGGCGTATTCGGCCGAGAGAATCGACGCAAAACTCATCGCCAGATTGCGCACGAAGATGACGTCGGGCTGTTTCAGCCGGAAGCGCACCGTGTAGTCGTCGACTTTGTCGATTGCGTCGATGTTCTTGTCGAAGCCCAGGTCGGTGAAATACGGAAAACTGGCGGGATAACTCTTACGGAACGGATCGTCCGCATGAAGCATGCGATTGAATGTGAAGAGCACGTCGTCGGCATCGAATTCGCGGGTCGGACGGAACCACGCGGTCGTCTGGAACTTGACGCCCTTTCGCAGATGAAACGTATAGGCTCGCGCATCGGCCGAAACGTCCCAACTCGTGGCGAGTGCCGGCTCGAGATCGAGCGTACCGCGTTTGAATTGCACCAACTCGTTATACACCGTGTAGGTGCTCGCGTCGAAATCGGTGCTCGTCGTGTGCTGGCCGGGATCGAAGCCGGCGGGACTGCCTTCGGTGCACACCACCAGCGTTCCCGAAGGCGCCGCCAAAGCCGTCGAAGGTTGCAGCAATAGGCTGATTGCCTGCGCCACGAGTACGCCAAGCGTCAAAGCAAATCGGGATGGGCGCGCAAACGCGCGCTCGATTCGCGTAGAGAACCGATAGAATCGATGCGTCATAAGCATGGTACGAGATGAGATTAGTGCATGACGGCCGCTACCGAAGCTCGACGACTCGCGGGCTTCCCGAAGTATAGTCTTCCGCATCGATGTCGTACCGCCCCGGATGGCAGCGAATGGCGCATGCTAGCCAACGCGCCGCATCGCACGAAGCAACGTTTTCTCATATGCTTTTCGCGCCGACGAGCGCGTGCACGTGCGCACGAGGTCCTTCCAGTGCCAGGGCACACGCGCCCGCGCGACGTCCGCCCTCGTCAACCGCTGCGTGCGGACAACCGCCGGATGACCGACACCATCGCGTCGACTTCATCGCACGTGTTGTAAAACGCGAGTGAAGGTCGCACCGTGGCTTCGAGCCCGAAACGCCGCAAAATCGGCTGTGCGCAATGATGCCCCGAGCGCACCGCAATGCCCTCTTCGTTCAGCGCCCGGCCAACCTCTTCCGTCTCGTAACCCTTCAACACGAACGAAAGCACACTCGCCTTGTCGCGTGCCGTGCCGATGAGCCGGACACCCGGCACCGGAACGAGCCTGCTCGTCGCATAAGCGAGCAAATCGTGCTCGTAGCGCGCGATGTTCTCAATGCCGATCCGCTCGACATACTCGAGCGCGGCACCCAAGCCGACGGCATCGGCGATATTGCCCGTGCCCGCCTCGAAGCGATTCGGCGGCGGCTGAAACACCGTCCGCTCGAACGTCACGTCCGCGATCATGTTGCCGCCGCCCTGCCAAGGCGGCATGTCGTCGAGAATGGCACGCTTGCCGTACACCACGCCGATACCCGTCGGCCCAAAGATCTTATGGCCCGAAAACACGAAGAAATCAGCATCAAGCGCCTGCACGTCCACGCGCATGTGCGATACGGACTGCGCGCCGTCGACCAGTGCCTTTGCGCCCGCACGGTGCGCGAGCTCGACGATCTCGCCTACCGGCACGACCGTCCCGAGCGCATTCGACACCTGCGTAACCGAAACGATTTTCGTCCGGGCTGAAAGCAGCTTGCGGTATTCGTCGAGCAGCACTTGGCCTGAATCGTCGACGGGAATCACGCGCAGCTTCGCGCCCGTTTGCGCGGCGAGCTGCTGCCACGGTACGATGTTCGCGTGATGCTCGAGATGCGACACGATAATCTCGTCGCCTTCACCGACGTTGCTTGCGCCCCACGTCTTCGCGATCAGATTGATCGCCTCCGTCGCGCCACGCACGAAGACGATCTCGTCCGGCGACGCGGCGCCGATGAAACGCTGCGCAATGGATCGAGCATTCTCGTAGGCATCCGTCGCGCGACCCGCGAGTGCATGCGCGGCGCGATGGATGTTCGAGTTCTCATGCGCATAGAAATATGCGAGGCGATCGATCACGGCTTGTGGCTTTTGCGTCGTTGCCGCGTTGTCGAACCATACGAGCTGCTTGCCGTTCACCCGCTCTTGCAGGATCGGGAAATCCCGGCGAATCGCGTTGACATCGAACGGGGGACGAGCAACAGGCATCGCCGGACCTGCGCCACGCGGATCGCGCGTAGCGTGGGCATTGTCGAGGAAGTACGGCGCGGCGCTCTGCTCATGACGATACGGCTCGGCGCTCGTCGAAAAACGGTGAATCGAAAGCATCGAGCGCAGGTCGTCTTCTCCCGGCAATCCGAACGACTGCGGGGTTGCGCCTGCATCTGCGGGCACCGCCACGTCCTGAGCGGGACGTTGCCATCCCTGTTCCGGCGTGCCGACAAAATAGTACGGCGACGGTTGTCCTGCAGACGTGTCGCGCGCCGCAATCGGCGATGTGATCGACTTCGCCCCCTTCGCCGCAGCCGCGGACGACGGTACGTGCGCGTTCAAGGGCGGCACGCCCAGCGCCGCCCCACCGACACGCGGCTCCAGCGCGGGAGCAATCGTCACCATGTTGTCGGGCAAGCCGTTCTGCGCTGCCGCATGCGGTGCAAGCGCGGGTGCGCGATTGCCAAGCGTCAGCACGTGCGTCGGCGCGGCGGGCAGCAGATTTCCGCCCGGCACGCGGCCCGCCGGCAGCGATGCGCCGGGCACGCCCGTGCCTGTGCCGCCCGGCCCTGCGAGCGGCGAGCCGGCCGGCGCCGCGTTCGACATCGCGGGAAGAACGGGCGCTGCGGCAGGCCACGCGGACGGCAGCCCGCCGACGGCGGAAGCACCATCATGCGGCGCGGCCGCGCCCGGCAGCGTCGAAAAGAACGCGTTCGCGAGACGCGTGAGCGTATCCGCGTCGGGCAGCCCCGCCGGCACGGAAGCGGCGGGAATGTCGGGCAGCGCAGCGCCCGTGCGTCCGTTAGCGGTAGGTGTCGGGGTATTCATGGTACTTGCCGATTTCCACATCTTCGAGCACCGCGAGCGCATCGGGCGAATGAACCGCAAGCGAGCAATAGAGCGAGATCAGATACGACGCGATCGCCTGGTTGTTGATGCCCATGAAGCGCACCGACAGTCCCGGGCCCTGCTCGCCCGCGACGCCCGGCTGATAAAGGCCCACCACGCCCTGGCGCTTGTCGCCGACGCGCAGCAGCAGAATCTTCGTCTTGCCGTCGGCGACGGGTACTTTGTCCGACGGGATCAGCGGGATGCCGCGCCACGTGATGAACTGCGAGCCGAACAAATTGACCGTCGGCGGCGGCACGCCACGGCGCGTACATTCGCGGCCGAATGCGGCGATCGCAAGCGGGTGCGTGAGGAAGAATGCCGGTTCTTTCCAGACCTTCGTCAGCAGCTCATCCAGATCGTCGGGCGTCGGCGCGCCCGTCAGCGGGAAAATGCGCTGGTCGTCAGCAACATTCGCGAGCAAGCCGTAGTCGGGGTTGTTGATCAGCTGGCTTTCCTGCAATTCCTTGATCGTTTCGATCGTCAGGCGCAGTTGCTCCTTGATCTGGTCATGCGGGCTGCTATAGAGATCCGACACGCGCGTATGCACGTCGAGCACGGTGCTCACCGCATTGAGGAAGTACTCGCGCGGGTTTTCTTCGTAGGGGACGAAGGTCGTCGGCAGCGTGCCCTCGTCTTCGCGAGCCGTGCACGCGGCCCGCACGGCCTCCGGGTTCTTCACCTGGTTCAAGCGGTAGATGCCCGCCTCGACCGGTACCCATTGAAGCAAATGAGTCAACCAGCGCGGCGTGATCGTCGAAAGCTGAGGTACGGTCTTCGTGGCATTGGCAAGTTGCCGTGCTGCGTTATCGCCGAGCGCGGTCGGGCCGCTCACTATCGTCGACATTCGGTAAGCTCCAGGTCGATAGAAGAAAAACGGGAATGCTTATAACGGCTGAGAATTATCAGGAGCCCGAACGAACCGCTCAACATGCTATAGCCGTCACCGTCCGGCCGAACCGGCAACGCGTGACGGCCCCGCATGCACGCATGCTGGGATACGTCGATTCGAACACGGAGCGCCAGGCTTTAACTGTGATCGTGGACGGGCAGACTCTCGACGCTTGGCGCGGGCAAGAGCGTCGCCATCGAGACACCGAACGCACGTGCGAGCTTGTCGACGGTCACGATGGAGGCAATCGCCATCCCCCGCTCGATTTCGCCGACGTAAGAGCGATTCAGCCCGGCGTGCTCGGCGAGTTCCTCCTGCGACCACCCATGTGCTTCGCGAAGTGCGCGCACGGCCGCGCCGAAATTGCGGACGAGCGCAGTCATCCATGCGCTCCTATCGTCAGTCCCACGGCGATCTCAGACGAACGGGCAGACTCATTGCGCAGGCTGGCCTGCGTGACGTGACTGCCGGGCGCGACGTCGTGCGTGATCCACACGTTGCCGCCGATCGTCGCGCCGCGGCCGATCGTGACGCGGCCGAGTATCGTCGCGCCCGCATAGACGACCACATCGTCTTCGACGATGGGATGACGCGCGAGCCCCTTTTCGAGGTGACCGTCGGCGTCGCGGGGAAAACGCTTTGCTCCGAGCGTCACCGCCTGGTAAAGACGCACGCGCTCGCCGATGATCGCCGTCTCGCCGATTACGACGCCTGTGCCGTGATCGATGAAGAAGCCTGCGCCGATCCGCGCGCCCGGGTGAATGTCGATGCCCGTCTCCGCATGCGCAAGCTCCGCGACGATCCGTGCGAGCAACGGCAGGCCGAGCCGGTACAGCTCGTGCGCGAGCCGGTGATGGATCATGGCGAGCACGCCCGGGTAGCAAAGCAGGACTTCGTCGACGCTGCCCGCCGCCGGATCGCCGTGATAGGCGGCTATCACATCGGTATCGAGGAGCGCGCGAATCTGGGGGAGTCGCTGCGCGAAGGCTTGTACTGCTTTAATGGCGCGAGCGTCGACGACCGAAAGGGAGTCCCCGTGTGGGACGACCGAAAGGGAGTCCCCGTGTGGGACGACCCGAAGGAAATCCCCTTGAGGCGCGGCTCCACCATCCCCCGTCTCCCGTCGCGCAACATAGAGCAGCTCCAGTCTCACCTGCGCGAGCAATGCATGCAACGCGGCGTCGAGCGCATGCGCGACGTAGAAATTCTCGCTGTCCTGACGCAGATCGGTCGGCCCGAGCCGCATCGGAAACAAGACGCCTTTGAGCGCTGTGATCACTTCCGCAAGGGCATCGCGCGACGGCAAATCGCGTCCGCCCGGTTCAATCGCACGCTTTTGTTCGTCGCGCCATCGCCGCCTGACCGCCTGCAGCGATCCGAGGATTTCGTCGATATCGAATAGGGCCACCGCCTCACTCCAATTTGTTCATCGCCGGCGAGCGGCCGAGATAGTTCACGCCTAATGCCGTCCGACCGTCGAGCTACTAATGTGCCGAGCGAGACGGCCCCGCAATACTTATGGGCTGCAATGATCGTCTAGGAGTCCTCCTAGTCCTGCACCCAAGGCAACCCGTGGAAACGCCAGCCGCTTTTGCCGCCGCGATGCTGCGCGTCATCGAGATCGCCTTCGAATCCTTCCAGTACGTTGAACGCCTGCACAAACCCTGCTTTCGCCGCGGCTTCGGCCGCCAGGGCCGAGCGATTGCCGCTGCGGCAGAGCAACAGCACGGCCGCGTCCTTGCCGGCTTTCGCTTCGAGCTCGCGCACGAAGCGCGGATTGCGCGTGAGGCTCGTTCCGGTCGCCCAAGGCACGTGTATGCTGCCCGGCACATAGCCAACAAATTTGCGCTCCTCAGCGGTTCGCACATCGACTAACACCGCGCTGCCTTCGGAAAACAAGGCCCACGCGTCGCGCGGGGCCACGCCGCCGGCATGACCCAACCCTGCCGCCGCCGCCGATTCACGTGCTGTCTCGAGCACTGCTTGGAGCGGCCGTTCTTCGAGCACTGCTGCCATTGCGCCTCCTTTCCGTTCCGCGGCTGATTCGCCGCAAGCCGTCTATAGCCATCAAGAGGCGATGATGCGCTGCCCGCTCGCGAAGGAGAAACAACGAATTTTCATTTCTAAAGCAGCGATAAGCGATATGCGAGCCGTGCGGGCGACCCCATCACGGCATGACGGCATCATGGTATCGGTCGCCGGTGCTGTGACTCGTTGCTTGCGCTGATCCGCGATAACAAAAGCGCTCGATATTGTTTGCGCCGCAACGCGCGTCTTTTTACGATCTCGTGACCTTCACTTCGATCACATTTGCGTATGAAAACAACGAAGACGCTCAAGGCCGCATTCCTGTCCCTGCTCCTGACTTGCGGCATCGTGAGCGCGCAATCGGCGCTGGCCGATGGACAAACGGTGCGTGTCGGCATCATGTCGGGCGAAGACGAGGACGTATGGCGAGTGGTCGCGGCCAACGCCGCGAAGCACGGAGTCACCGTCAAGCTCACGACATTCTCCGATTACACGCAGCCGAACGAAGCCCTCGCCCAACACGATCTCGACGCCAACTCGTTCCAACATAAGCCCTACCTCGACGCGCAGATTGCAGCACGCCACTATGAGATCGTGCCCGTCGGCTTCACCTATGTGCAACCGATCGGCCTTTACTCGCGCAAGGTGCAATCGGTCACCGCGCTGCCGCAAAACGCGACGATCGCTGTACCGAACGACCCGAGCAACGAAGGCCGCGCGCTGCTGTTGCTGCAAGCGAACGGACTCATCAAGCTGAAGCCCGATGTCGGCCTGCTGCCGACGGCGCACGATATCGCCGACAATCCGAAGCAGATTCGGATCAAGGAACTGGACGCGGGCATCGTCGGCCGCGCGATCGACGACGTGGACGCAGCCGTCGTCAATACTGACTGGGCGATCAAGGCCGGCATCCGGATTCCGCAGGAACGCATCGCGCAGGAGAAGGTCGAGCGCAATCCTTATAGAAATTTCATCGCGGTCAATGCGAAAGATGCAAAGGCGCCCTGGGTGAAGGCGCTGGTGGATAGCTATCAGCAACCCAACGTTGCGTCGGCGATCCTGACCGTCTATCGCGGTGCGACACTTCCGGCATGGGAAGGTGCGCCGCAGCACTGAATCCGCGCCTCGGACAAGCGGCGGCTATCGTTCAAGTACGAGCGTTGTTGGCTCTTTGATCAACCTCGATCGTCCCCGTCGGGTCTTGCATGCGGGGACGATACCGCCTGGCACGGCGCGCCGCCAACGCCGGATGGCTTATGACGCAGTAGATTTGCCAGTCTCCCCCAGCCTCGAAAACAAGGCCTTCGCGGGCAGTTTGCTTGCAAGTCGGAGTTGCTCCTTATGCAGTTCGCTGAGCGTCGCGTCAATTTCCTCCCGCGTCGGCTTCAACGGTGCGAGCGCCGAGGCGAGCGCCGGCACGATCTGTCGCACCATGTAACGCCGCGACGTTGATTTGATCTGCCAGACCACCATGGCGAGACCGAGCGCCATGAAGAAGTAAATGCCGTAATTCGAATCTTCGGGCTCGATCATGCCGACCGTCACCGATCCAATAATCATTACGACGAACGCAACCAGTATCATCAGAATGTCCCTCCAATTGACACGGCTCGACGCGAAGTACCGCTCGACCTTGGTCGACAGCGCAATGAATGGATCGCGAATCAATTCCCGGCGCTCTTCCGGTTGCAGAGAAGGCAATGCAGTGCGCACCCGCTCTTCCAGCGCAAGCCGATCGCGCCAAGCCGATTCCAGGTTCGGGTAAGTCTCGGCCATCAGTTCGGGCAACGCCGCGCGCGCCTTCGCCACGCCGGCATAGGTGGACAGTTCGCTTTCGACCGGCGTGCTGCAAGTCAGGCAACTCCGGTGGTACCCCACCAATCGGCCCTCGCCCACGGAGATGTTGTACACGTGGCCCGCTGAGCCGACCCGTTGCAATTTGAACGCACGCGGCTCCCGGCAGATTGGACAAAAGTCCGCCACATAGCCGTGCTTGCGATAGACGAGTTTTCGGCCCCAGAAAATGAACATATATTCTCCCAGTCGTGCGCAGCGCCCGGCATGCGCCTTTCATTGATATTTCACGTGCTCGTCCGAAACGGAATGGCGGCCTATTCTGCCGCATCTTTCTTCAATTCGCGACGTTTTGTGGATTCGGCGTTTCCAACATACAACGCGGAGCGCGTCGAGCCCGGCTGTCAATCGACTGTGAATCGGCTGTTGCAACGGTGCAAATTGACAGATCCCTTAATCCGCGGGCTTCGACAGAATCGATTACTTTTCACATTCAGATGTCATAATCCAGCGCGAGGCAGGCGTCGCTTCGCCGCCAAGTCTGCAACGAGAAAACAAAGATGACGACCCTATACCCGCCCGGGCCGAGCGATGTGCCGGCCGGATTGACGCGCCCGGCCGCTTCATATCAGCGCAATGCATGGTTGGCCGTGACCGGCCTGCTGCTCTTCATCGTGCTTTATTTCGCGCTGACCGCTTGGTTTGCCTTTGCCGGCCTGAGGGGCGCGTTGCGGTTGGCGTTGGATGGCGCTTCGGCGAGTCTGCCGGAGTGGCTCCCCTGCGGCGGCAGCCTGTTCCTGGCGGCTTTCCTGGCCAAGGCGCTGTTCTTCATCCGCAAAGGCGAGCACGCCGATGGCGTCGAGCTGACGCGCAAAGAGCAGCCGCGCCTCATCGCCTTCCTCGAGCAGATTGCCGATGATGCCGGTGCCCCCCGCCCGCATAAGGTGTTCGTCAGTGCCCGCGTCAACGCGGCCGTGTTCTACGACTTGTCGCTGCTCAACCTCATCCGGCCCTCGCAGAAGAACCTGGAGATCGGGCTCGGGCTGGTCAACCTGCTCAACCTGAGCGAATTCAAGGCGGTGTGCGCGCATGAGTTCGGGCATTTTGCGCAGCGCTCGATGGCACTGGGCCGTTGGGTCTATACCGCCCAGCAGATCGCGGCCCATATCGTCGCCAAGCGCGATCTGCTCGATCGCTTCCTGCGCCGTCTGTCGAATCTCGATGTCCGCATCTCCTGGATCGGCTGGCTGCTCAGCCTCGTCGTGTGGGCGTTGCGAGCCATTGTCGACACGACGTTCCGCCTGGTGATCATCGCTCAGCGTGCGCT
This sequence comes from Trinickia symbiotica, assembly GCF_002934455.1. Taxonomy (GTDB): domain Bacteria; phylum Pseudomonadota; class Gammaproteobacteria; order Burkholderiales; family Burkholderiaceae; genus Trinickia; species Trinickia symbiotica. Next base: position 84,703 of record NZ_PTIR01000001.1, read on the forward strand.
GTCGCGTGAAATGGAAATGCAAGCCGACCTCGTGGCCGTGTCGCTGACCGGCAGCAACGCGTTGGTACACGCGCTGCACCGGCTGCAAATCGCGGACGATGCCTGGGACCGGACGTTGGGTTTCGTGCGCAGCGAACTCGGCAATCAGCGCCCGCCGCGCGATGTGTTCATCGTGCATCAGGCTATGGCCGACCGACTCAATCGCATCTATAACGACCCGGCGTACGGTCAACGCCCGCGCGTTCCGGTCGAGGGGGCCGCTGCCTTTCGCGTGTTCAATCGGGAGCTCGCGCAGCCGCCCCGCATGTGGGCCACGCACCCGCAAAACCATGAGCGCGAGGAAAACGCAAAACGGACCTATCTGGCCGCGCCGGCCGACGAGCGCAGCGCATGGGCGTTATTCGACAATGCCGAGGAGCTGCGTGAGCGGATGACCGCCAAGCTGACCGGAAACACCGAGCACGCCGCGGTCGAGCCGGAAGTTTCTCTGAAGCAGTTGGACGAGCAGTTCACGCAGGAACACCTCAAGCCGCAGTATCGGGGCATTTACCTGGCGTTTCCCGCGACCCGACAAGCGCGCTCGGCAGACGCGCTGACGGAAGCGGTGACGTTGGCCGCCCCCCTGCACCTCGACATGCTGTATCCGGCAACCATCAGTCAGGATCTGGAGCGGCTGCGCGCTCTGGAGCGCGAGCATGCCCTGCTCTCGTCGCTGCGCGACGGGCGGTACGACGCCCCCGACGGGATCATCCGCCACCGGAATCGGGTGGTGCGGCGCGCCGAGCTGCCGGCCGTGATCGCCGCGCTGGATGCGGAGCGCGCGGCTGTCCGTGCCGCTCTACAGACCGTCCTGAAGACAGTGCGCAGTGCCCATCTTGCCGCCGCCGGTGCGCTTTGGCCGCAATGGCGCGACTATCTCAAAGGCCTGTTGAGCGTGCTGCACTATGCCGAGCACACCGAGGCCAACGTGCGCGATGCGCAGGCGTACCTGTCGCTCTGGAGGCAACGCGCAGCGGCGGGCGGCTCCATCAGCGAGAAAGGCGTGGGACATATCCTGCGCGCGGCCGAATCGTTGCAGCGGGCGTTGGTTCAAGTGTTTCGGGTGGCCGAAGACGTCGAGCCGGGTGCGCCCGTGTTGGCTGCGCTCGGCATCGAAAGCTGGTCTGCCGCATTGGGCCGCTTCGGCCTCAATGACCCTGTACGCGGCAACATCAACGACTGGCTGCGCGTGGTCGACGGCTGGGTTCACCATGCGGCGGGCCGCCTGTCCGCGCTGCGACGCGCCACGCTGGACGAACTGCTGCGCTCCGAGGCGATCGTTGCCGCAGCCCATGCCGCCCCGGGCACAGTACCGCCGGACGCCCCGCAGCCCGCACCGTCCGCGCCAGCAACCTTTGACACGCTGGTCGTCGGTACCGAACGCATCGCTCGCGTGGAGAAGCCGACGTTCTCGGAACGCTTCCGCTCCGCCAACGGCTTGCTCCCCGGCTTCGCGCGCGCCGTCGTCGCGCTCGGAATCGTTGGCTCCATGATGGTATTCGGCTGGACGCAGGGTCGCGTAACGATGTTGCACCACAACGGGTTGGCCCGCGATTCGTCGACGGCGATAGACGGACAGCGTATCGAGGTGCGATCCGGCGGCTCGACCCACTTGAGCTCGCAGGGCGGCCGAGAATGACCCGCGAATGACCTGTTCACGGCCTGGCTCGCGGCCTCAAACGCGCGCGGTATTCAGTTGCGGGTAACTGGAGCAAAGCTCCGCGAAGAGTGCATGCACCAGCCCGGCATAGCCATCGTCGTGCTCACCCTGCGAAGCGATCTCGGCGAGTCGCGCATCGAGCGCTTCGAAGAGTCGATGCTTGATGAAGTAACGCCACTGCACCGGCACACCCGCGAGGATCGACGTCAAGGCCGCATAACGAGCGTGCGTCCACTTCGCCTCGAACGCCTCGCGATACGGACCATACGAGAACGCCGGCACCGCGGCGTCCGCGAGCCGAGCACGCAGCTCATCGCGCAGCCGCTCTGTGCCGGCCGCATTGAGCTCATCGCCGTCGAGCAAGACGCCGTAGACGTCGCGCGCTTCGTCGGCGGTCACATATCCGCGCAAAACATCGTCGCGCACGCGCAGCGCCTCGCGATCGACGGGCCGACCATAACCGCCCGCGCCCGCACCGACGAGGCGAATGACGTCGCCCGGCAGGCAGACGACGAGATCGTTGTTGTCGAGCTCTTCCGCCCGCGGCGTGTCGGGATTACGCGTGAAGCGCGCATTCGCGCCGGCATGCCCGCCGCGCACGCCCCACGACGCGAAACGCGTACGGTCGCGGTTGCGCGCCGTGACGAGCGTGTTCGGCGCGAACACCTTGAATTCCATCACGAGCCCTTGCCCGCCGCGGTACTGCCCGGCGCCGCCCGATCCCGGCGCGACACCGTAGCGCAGGATGCGGATCGGCACCTCGGCCTCGTTGATCTCGACAGGGGTGTTGCGCAAAAACGCATTGTTCGCCCCGGAGCCGTCCTCGCCATCGTCGCTGGGGCCGCCGCCCGCGCCGCCGCCGATCGGCCCGATCGACGCCATGACCGTCGCGCCGTGGCGGTCCATCGTCTTGACGCTGAGAATCGACAGGCCACCCGCGGGACAGGCACCGAGGCGATCCGGCACGGCTCGCGAAAACGCGCCGAAGGTCAGCAGGTGCGTGAGCTTGCAGGTCAGGCTGCGCATGCCGACGGCCGAAGGCGGCAGCGCATTCACGACCGTCCCTTCGGGCAAAATACAACGCGCGACGCGCAGCATCCCCGAGTTCAGCAAGATCTCGGGGTTCAGCGTGTAGAGCACGTAGACGAGCCCAACCAGAGCGAGCGCATGCCGCTCGTGGCCCCCCGTCGGCATGTTCAGCGACGACTGCAACTGCGGATCGCTGCCCGTATAGTCCATCTCCACGGAGCCGTCGCGGATGCGCGCGGTCAGCGCAACGCGCATCGGCTTGCCGTTCACCGAGTCCTCGTCGGCGAATTCCGAGAAAAAATAGTCGCCGTCCGGAATGCCGCGCAGGATCGTGCGTGCCTGTTGCTCGGAATAGTCGAGCAGCGCCGTCATGCCCGCCTTGAAACCGTCGAGGCCGAAGCGTTCGATGATCTCGAGCACGCGCCGCTCGCCCGTATGCAGCGATGCTAGCTGCGCATGCAAGTCTCCTGTGTTCTGTCCCGGCACTCGAACGTTGGTGGCCATCAGCCGGATCAGCGACTCGTCGACCACCCCTTTGCGCACGATCTTGCACGGGGGAAAGCGGATGCCCTCTTGCTGAATCTCGGTGAGCGTGCGCGAAAGCGAGGCCGGTACCGCGCCGCCCATATCGGTGTTGTGAATATGGCCGCCGACGAAGCAGACGATCTCGCCCTCGTGGAAGACCGGCTTCCAGAGCACGATGTCGGGCGTATGCGTCGCGACGAAGCCGCTGTAAGCGTCGTTGGTCATGCCGATGTCGCCCGGCTCGTAGTGATCGATCATGCCGATCACGGAGCTGTAGTCGAGGCCGACATACCAGGTCGCGCCGAGCGTCTTCGGCGACGCGAACGTGAGACCTTCGGGCGTCGTGATCGCGCACGAGAAGTCCTCGGTTTCCTTCACGAACGTGGAATGCGCGGTCCGCACGAGTGTGTACGCCATGCTCTCGGCCGCGGCGACACAGTAGTTCGCGAAGATTTGAAGCACTGCCTTGTCGAATTGCATATGCGATGCTCCGTGCGGATTCATTTGCGATGCGTGAAAACAAGGTTGCCATAGGCGTCGACGCGGCCGCGGAAGCCGGGCAGTACGCTCGTCGTGCAGTCGTCCTGCGCGATCACCGCGGGGCCGTCGAGTTGCTGCCCCGCCTTCAAGTCCGCGCGACGATAAAGCGCCGCGTCATGGAAACCACCGTCCATGTACACGCGGATCGTGCCCGCCGGCACCGGCGGCGCATCGTCCGCTTCGATCGTCACCAGCTTCGGTTTCGGGGTCGCCGCGCTGATCACGAGCCGCAGCGCCACCACCTGCACCTTCGCTCTCTCGTCGCGGTGGCCATACAGGCGCTCATGCTCGCGATGAAACGCCTCGGCAAGCGGAGCGGTGTCGCCGCCTAGCAGCCAGCTCATCTCGAGCGGCGTGTCGATCTCGAACGACTGGCCTTTGTAGCGCATATCGGCCGAAACGAAGACGCTCGCGTCGATGTCGTTGCCGGTCTGCGCGCGCATCCAGTCGCGCGCCGCCGTTTCGAGCGCGCGCACGTCGTCGGCAAGCTGTGCGAGCGTCGTCGTATCGAGGTCGTAATACGTCGTCTTCACGAAGTCGTTGCGGGTGTCGGCAATCAGGCCGCCTAGCGCACTCAGCACGCCCGGGGCGGTCGGCACGACGATCTTTTCCATGCCCAGCGCCCGTGCGAAATAGCAGGCGAGCATCGGCCCCGCGCCGCCGAACGGCAGCAGCGCGAACATGCGCGGATCGATGCCGAAGCGCGACACGATACGGCTCACGCCCGCATACATACCCGAGACGGACACGTCGACGATCGCCTCGGCCGCAGCGTACACATCGATGCCGAGCTTGTGCGCGAGCGCGCCGATCGCGCGGTGCGCCGCGTCGTGATTGACCTTCACGGAGTCGTAGCCGAGGCTCGCATTGCCGATTACGCCGAGGACCACGAATGCATCCGTGATCGTTGCGCGCGTACCGCCGCGGCCGTAGCAGACAGGTCCCGGATTCGAGCCGGCGCTTTCGGGGCCGACCTTCAGCACGCCGAACTCGTCGACCCACGCGATCGAGCCGCCGCCGTCGCCGATCGACGAGACCGACACCGACGGAATATGGATCTGGAAATCGCCAATGTACTCGCCGCTCGCATATTGCGGCTCGCCGTCGACGATAAGCGCGACGTCCGCCGTCGTGCCGCCGATGTCGAGGCTCATGCAGCGCGACAGGCCGCTTTGCCGCGCCACGTGGGCTGCGCCGATCACGCCCGACGCGGTACCCGACAGGATCATCTGCACGCAGTTGCTCTTGCCCGCTTCGGCACTCATCACGCCGCCGTTGGACTTGGTCACCTTCATGTCGGCACCGATGCCGGTCTCGACGAGCGCGCGCTGCAGCGAGCTCAGGTAGTGCGACACTTTGGGCTGCACATAGCCGCCGATCACCGCGGTGGAGGTGCGCTCGTACTCGCGGATGATCGGCCACACATCGCTCGAGCAAGACACGAAGAATCCCGGCATCTCACGCTCAACGATCGCCTTCACCGCGTGCTCATGCCCGGGATTGCGATAGGAATGCAAGAGCGCGATGACGACACCCTCGCAACGTGAGCGTTTCAGTCGATCGATCGCGTCGAGCACGCTGGCCTCGTCGAGCGGCGTTTCGACGCTGCCGTCCGCCGCCAGCCGCTCGATCACGCCGAACACGCGTTCGCGCGGCACGAGCGGCGCGGGCCGCTTCGACAGCAGGCTGTACATGTCGGGGCCCTTAAGCCGCGCGAGATCGAGCACGTCCTCGAAATGGCGCGTCGTGATGAGGCCGAGCCGCAGGCCCTTGCGTTGCACGACCGCATTGACGCCGACGGTGGTGCCATGTGTGAAATAGTCGACGTCGGCGGGCACGATGCCATCGCGCTCACGCAGTTGCTCCATTCCGCGCAACACTTCGCTGCCGGGGCTGTCCGGTCGCGAGAAGACCTTGAGCGTCTTCAGCTCGCCGGTGGCATCGTCCAGCACCGCGAAATCGGCGAACGAACCGCCGATGTCCACTCCGATTCTCAAGCCCATCGATCAATACCCTCGCAAGAAGACCGGCCTTGACCTGCGCCGGACGAGTCACTGCCTGCCCCGGGACGGGTGCCCTCGGGGCGGCGGTCAAAGCCTGCTGGAGCGAGCGTCACGGCCGCAGCCTGCGCGGCCGGTGCGGCGGGTCTTCGCATGAAACGCCGACTACTGCTGCTGCACCGTCACGCGCGGCGAGGACGCGTCCGCTGTCGTGCCGTCCGCGAGCGGCAATATCTGGTATCGCTCGAGCTCGTCTTCGCCGCGGTGGCACAACACCTGCGCGCCGTTCGCGAGCGTTCGCGGAGTCGGCGCCGTGCGGTTGCACACACCGTCGATTCGCATCGGACAGCGCGCGAGGAACGTGCATAGTTCCGGGTCATCGGCGGACGAGCCGATCGGCGCGAGCGTCTGGTGACAGCGCTCGCTCGCTTCGTCCAGCCAGCCGGCGCGCAGCTCAGGCGCCGACGATACGAGCAAATGCGAGTACGGGTGGTACGGCGGCGCCGAGAGCGCGTCGCGATCGCCGGTCTCGATGCAACGGCCCGCGTACAGCACGACGATGTCGTCGCTGATCGCGCGCACCTTTGCGATGTCGTGCGTGATGAAGAGGTACGAGACGCCGAGCTTCTTCTGCAGATCGCGCAGCAGATCCAGAATCGCCGCGCCGACTACCGTATCGAGCGCTGAGGTCACTTCGTCGCAGAGGATCAGGTCGGGCTCGGCCGCGAGCGCGCGCGCCAGATTCACGCGCTGCTTCTGGCCGCCCGAGAGCTCGCCCGTGCGCCGCTGCGCGAGCGCGGCCGGCAGGCGCACGAGCTCGAGCAGCTCGGCGACGCGGCGACGCGCCGCCTCGCCCTTCATGCCGTGATAGAACTTCAGCGGCCGCGCGAGCGTGCGCTCGACGGTATGCACCGGATTCAGCGCCGTGTCGGCGTTCTGAAACACGATCTGAATACGGCGAAACTGCTCGCGCGTGCGGCGGTTCAAGTCGCCCGCCAGCGGTTCGCCGTCGAGCAGCAGGCTGCCGCCCGCGATCGGCACGAGCCCCGCGATCACCTTCGCGATCGTCGTCTTGCCCGAGCCCGACTCGCCGATCACGCCGACCGTCTGTCCGCGGCGAATGACAAGGTCCACTTCGTTCAGGATCACCTTCGCCGGCCAACCCTTCGTATCCTTGCGACCGTAACCCGCCGTCAGGCGGCGCACCTCGAGCAACGGGGCGCTCGTCTGCGATGCCTCCAGCGTCGCGGTTGCTTCGGAGGCCACCGGCGTCACGGCGGCGACGAGGCTTTGCGTATACGGGTGCGCCGGCGCATGCAGGATCTGCTCCGTCGCACCGGCTTCGCGGATCTGACCATCGCTCAGCACGACGATGCGATCGGCCATCTGCGCGACCACCGCCAGATCGTGCGACACGTAGACGGCCGTCATGCCGTACTGGCGAATCACGCGCTTGAATGCCTGCAGCACGTCGATCTGAGTGGTGACGTCGAGCGCGGTGGTCGGTTCGTCGAAAATCACGAGCTCAGGGTCGGTAATCAGCGCCATCGCGGCCATCAGCCGTTGCAACTGGCCGCCCGACACCTGGTGCGGGTAGCGCCGGCCGATCGTCTCGGGCTCCGGCAACGCGAGCGCGCGGAACAACTCGATCGCCTTCGCCTGAGCGGCGCGCTTGCCGAGCGTGCCATGGATCAGCGCGCTTTCGATCACCTGATCCATGATCGTGCGCGACGGATTGAACGCAGCCGCCGCGCTCTGCGCGATATAGGCGACCTTGCGGCCGCGCAGGGCGGCGAGCCCCTTCGCCGAAAGCGCGCGAACGTCCGTGTCGCCCACGCGAATCGATCCGCCCGTAATGCGGCAGCCGCCGCGCGCATGCCCCATCAGCGACAGCGCGATCGTCGTCTTGCCCGAGCCCGATTCGCCGATCAACGCGAGCACTTCGCCGCGCGCGATGTCGAAGTCGATGTCGTGGACGATCGTCGTATCCGGCTCGCCCGGCCGGTGCCCGGCCACGCGCAGACCGCGCACCTCGACGAGATTGCCGTTCGCCCGCAAAGCGGCTTCGGCGGCGAGGTTGGAGAGTTCGTCGCTCATTCAGTGCCCTCCTTCCGCATTCGCCGCCTGCTTGCGCCGCGCGCCCCAATGCGGCAAGCCGTCGATCAGCAGGTTGACGCCGACCGTCAGCACCGCGATCGCAAGCGCGGGCAGGATCGTGACCGGCACGCCTTCGCCGAGCCCCGCGATGTTTTCGCGCACGAGCGAACCGAGGTCCGCGTAGGGCGGCTGCACGCCGAGACCAAGGAAGCTCAGGCTGCTCAAGAGCAGCACGACGAACGTGAAGCGCAGCCCCGTATCGGCGAGCATCGGGTGAATCATGTTCGGCAGCATCTCGAAGCAGGCGATGTAGAGCGCGCTCTCGCCGCGCGCCCGGGCGACCTGCACGTACTCCAGCGTGCCGATGTTGACCGCAAGCGATCGAGCGATCCGGTATGAGCCCGGCATATAGCTGATCGCCGCCGTCAGGATCAGCAGCGTCAGCGACGAGCCGAACGCGGCCACGATCATCAGCGCGAACATCTTCGATGGAATCGACGTGATCGCATCGAGCAGCCGGCTCATCGTCTCGTCGATGCGGCGGCCGGCCACCGCGGCAAGCAGACCGAGCGTCGTGCCGGTGATGGCCGCGAGCAACGCCGAAGCGAGTGCCAGCACGACGGTGAGCCGCGTGCCGTAGATGATGCGGGTCAGCATGTCGCGGCCGAGGTAGTCCGAGCCGAGCGGCAGCTTCGCGCTGAAGCCCGCGAACACATCATTCGTGACGATCTCGCCTACCTGATGCGGCGCGATCCATGGCGCGAAGGCCGCGACGAAGAGCGCGCAGCAGACCATCGCAAAGCCGATCCAGCCGCCCGTCGAGAGGCCCATGCGCTGCGTCAACCTGCGGCGCCGCGCGGGCTCACGCGGCGGCGGCATCGGCGCTCCGCCGCCCCACGGCCGCGACGGCTCGGCGCCGGGCGGCAACGCGCTGCTGCGCTGCACGGGATCGACGGCATCCGGCCGGGCGGGCTGTCGCCTCGGTTGCTGAGAGAACGGTCGAAGCATCGTCATGTCCGCAGCCTCGGATTCGAAAGAATGGCGCAAAGGTCGGCCAGCAGCACGAGCGCCAGATAGCCGAGACAGAAGAGCAGCGTGCACGCCTGCACGAGCGGGAAGTCGCGGTTGCTGACCGCATCAACCATCAGGCTCGCGAGGCCGGGGTAGTTGAAGATCGTCTCGACGACGATTACGCCGCCAAGCAGGTACGACAGGCTCAGCGCGATCGCGTTGGCGATGGGCCCGATCGCGTTCGGCAGCGCATGCCGAAGCACGACGCGCGTGGGGCTTGCGCCCTTGAGCATCGCCATCTCGACATACGACGAGCTCAGTTGCTCGATCACCGCCGCGCGCGTCATGCGCGCCATTTGCGCGATCACGACCGCGCACAGCGTGACGACCGGCATCGCATAGGCACGTAGGAAATCGTGCAGGCTGTCGATCTCGCCGCTATACGACAGCGCGGAAAGCCAGTGGAGCTTCACGGCGAGCACGAACACCGCGACCGTCGCGATCAGGAACTCGGGCGTCGCGACGAGCGAGAGCGTGCCGAGGCTCACGATCCGATCGACGAGCGACTCGCGCTTCACCGCGGCGACGATGCCGGCCGACACCGCGATCGGCACTGAGACGGCCGTCGTGATCGCCGCGAGCGTCAGCGACTTCGGCAGCCTTCCCGAGATCAATTCGGTCACCGGCAGGTTGTTCGACAGGGAGACGCCGAAATTGCCGTGTAGAAGGCCTGCGAGCCAGTGCAGATAGCGCAGCCACGCGGGCTGATCGAGACCGAACTGCTGGCGCAGCGCCGCGATCGTCTCGGCTGTCGCCGACTGGCCGAGCGCGGCCTGCGCGGCATCGCCCGGCAGCAGGTTCGTGATCGCGAAAATGATGATCGAGACGATCACCAGCGTGAGCGCGGTGACCGCGATGCGTCGGCCGATCAACTCGACGATGTTGCGGTTCATCTGCGAGGCCCTCCCTGGATGCGACGGGGCGTGGGCGCGGAAAGACGCCCGGCCGGGCCCGTCGCAGCCCTCATCAGAGCATGCGGCGGACAGGACGAAAATCCGGCGGACTACCGTGTCGCCGCGCGCCGCGGCAGCCGCCCTCCAAGTCATGAGCCGATCAAGCGTTCCACCACACGTGCTCGGCGAACATGAAGCCCATCATCGCGCCGCTCGGGATGGAAGCGAGCCCCTGCAAGCGTTTGTCGTGCGCATCGATCAAGCTCAGGAACGTCGGGATGCCGATGCCGCACTGCTCCGACACCAGGGCCTGCATGTCGCCGTACATCTGCTTGCGCTTCGCGTCGTCGGTTTCCGAGCGCGCGGCGGCGAGCAGCTGATCGAACTTGGGATCCTTCCAGCCGGACTCGTTCCACGGCGCGTCGGACTTGAAGAACTGCGTGAAGAGCACGTCGGCGCTCGAGCGCGGGTTGATGCTGCCGAAGCCGAGCGGGTGTTTCATCCAGTGGTTCGACCAGTAGCCGTCGGCAGGCACGCGGTTGATCGTCAGGTTGACACCGATCTTCGCGGCCGACTGCTGCAGCAGCTCGCCCATCTCGATCGAACCGTTGGCGTCGGACGTCGCGTAGATCGGCGGCAGCGGCGTCCCGATCGCGCCCGCCTTTTGGAAGTGGAATTTGGCCTTGTCGAGATCGAACGGGCGCTGCGGCAGCGACGCGTTGAAATAGCGGTGACCCGGCGGGATCGGCTGATCGTTGCCGACCACCGCGTAGCCGCGGAACACGGCAGTCCTCACCTGGTCGCGGTCGAACAGGTATTTCATGCCCTGCACGAAGTCGGGGTTACCCGAGAGCGGATTGTCGCGACGCATGATGAGATCGGTGTAGAGGCCCGATTTTGTCTCCTTCACCTCGTAACCCTCCGTCGACGCGATGCGCTGCGTCGAGCGCGGGTCGACCGCGGCGATTAGCTGCACGTCGCCCGAGAGCAGCGCGTTCACGCGCGCCGCGCCGTCGCCGATGCCGATCAGTTCGATCTGGTCGAGGTACGGGCCGCCGCCCGTCTTCCAGAAACTGCCATTACGCACACCGATCGTCGACACGCCCGGCTTGAACGACTTGACCTTGTAGGGTCCGGTGCCGTTCGCGGTCGTAAAGTCGCTCGTGCCGTCCTTGATGATCACTAACTGCGGCGTCGCGAGGATCACCGGCAGGTCCGCGTTGGGGGAGACGAGCGTGAGCGTCACTTCGTTGGGACCCGTCTGCTTCGCGTCGGCGAACTGGTCCGCGAGCGTCTTCACTTTCGAGCCAACCGCGGCATTCTTGTGGCGCATCAGCGAGTAAACGACGTCGGCCGGCGCGAGCGGCTTGCCATCGTGGAACGTCACGCCCTTGCGCAGCTTGATCACCCACGTCTTTGCGTCGCTGGTATCGACCGCCTCGGCGAGATTCATCTGCGGCGTGAGCGACGCATCGAGCTGCGTCAGGCTGCTGTAGAACATGAAAAAGCGGATGTAGTCGGCGCCCGTCGAGCCCTTCGCCGGATCGAGCGTATCGGCCGTCGACGACGAGTCGTACGCGACCCGGATCTTGCCGCCCTTCTTCGGCGTGGGGGCGGCGAGCGCGGACGTGGCACCCGTCAGCAAGCTCCCCGCACCAACGGCGGCCATGCCGGTCGCGGCCAGCAAACGCAATGCTTCGCGGCGGCTGATACCACCTTTTTCGATTTCGTCGTCGTACATGAGAACTGCTCCTCACTCGAAGAATGGGACGTGGGATTTCCAGCTTTCGTCTTCGACGGAACACGCGTGCTGGTCGCGGTCCGACGCTGCTGCATGAATCGATTTAAGCACCGCAAAAAATGGCAGATGTCGCATATCGCTGGGTCCGACCATTCGAAATGACGGTTTTGGGTAGGCTTTGCAGCATGTTTTGCCATACCTCGCGTTGACCCTTACCCGCACGCCACCCCGCGGGCCCCCGGCCACACCGTTTCGGGCGTCGTCCTCCGCGCGCTTCGCGCCCGGCCCGCTGGGCGCCACCGCCTCTTGAACTTCGGCGCCCGCGTCCCGCCGCGCTATTAAGCGGCCGCAGCACAAAATGCTGTCAACCGGATGCAAAACGCGACGCGCGCACTCTTTCGGGGATTTTTTGGCAAAGCGGTGCGCACACCGCTCTCGCTACCATCGAGCAGTCCAGTGCCACCTCATAACGGGGGAAATCCCATCATGTCCAGTTCATCGCTCATCGACGCCGACCGCAAGCACCTCATTCACCCGGTCATCAACTATCGCGCGCACGAAGCGCGCGGCGCCACCGTGCTCGAGTCGGGCCACGGCGCTTACCTGCGCGACATCGACGGCAACGAGTTGCTCGACGCATTCGCGGGCCTCTGGTGCGTCAATGTCGGCTACGGCCAGCAAAGCATCGTCGATGCGGCGACGCGGCAGATGACGAAGCTGCCCTACGCAACCACCTATTTCCATTTTTCGTCGGAGCCCGCGATCGAGCTCGCGGAGAAGCTCGTCTCGCTCGCGCCCGCTTCGCTGCGGCGCGTCTATTTCACGCTCGGCGGCTCGGACGCGATCGACTCGGCTGTCCGGTTCATCACGCATTACTTCAACGCGACGGGCCGCCCGTCCAAAAAACAGATGATTGCGCTGGAGCGCGGTTATCACGGCTCGTCGTCGGTCGGCTCCGGCCTCACCGCGTTGCCCGCGTTCCATCGCCACTTCGACTTGCCGCTGCCGCATCAGCATCATCTGCCGTCGCCGTACGCGTACCGCCAGGCGAACGGCGACGATCCGCAAGCGCTCATCGCGGCATCGGTCGCGGCGCTCGAGGCGAAGGTCGCGGCACTGGGCGCCGACAACGTTGCCGCGTTCTTCTGCGAGCCTATCCAGGGCTCGGGCGGCGTCATCGTGCCGCCGGCCGGCTGGCTCAAAGCGATGCGCGACGCGTGCCGACGCCTTGGCATCCTGTTCGTCGCCGACGAGGTGATCACCGGCTTCGGCCGCACAGGCCCACTCTTCGCGTGTGAGGCGGAAGGCGTGGAGCCGGACCTGATGACGGTCGCGAAGGGGCTGACCTCAGGGTATGCCCCGATGGGTGCCGTGCTGATATCCGACGAGATCTACCAGGGCATTGCCGGGGACGCGCGCGATACCGCGGTCGTCGGTCACGGCCAGACCTACTCCGCACATCCGGTCAGCGCCGCGATCGCGCTGGAAGTGCTGCGCCTCTATCACGAAGGGGGTCTGCTCGCGAACGGCCAGGCGCAGGCGCCGCGCTTCGCGGCCGGGCTCGACGGTCTGCTCGAACATCCGCTCGTCGGCGACTCGCGGCACCGGGGGCTGCTTGGCGCGTTGGAGCTCGTGGCCGACAAGGATTCGCGCGCGCGTTTCGATGCCTCGCTGAAACTGCCCGAGCGCATCGCCGCGGCCGCTTATCGCAACCGCCTCATATTCCGCGCGTTCGGCGACAACATTCTCGGTTTCGCGCCGGCGCTCTGCTATACCGAGGCGGACTTCGACGAGCTCTTCGCGCGTCTCGAGCGCACGCTCGACGAAGTGCTCGACGAAGCGGAAGTGCGAGCGGCGCTGCGCTCCGCCAGCCGCGCGGCGGCCTGACCCGGCGGGCGCTGGACGCGCTTGGGCGCGTGATAACATCGGTCTGCTCGACACGACGTGCGGTGCGAAGCGAATCCTTCGACAGGCAGACCGATAGATGACGATGAGCGGTGACACGAAACTGGACCGAATCGACCTGCGTATTCTTTCGCAACTCCAGAAGAGAGGCCGCATCACCAACGTCGAGCTGGCCGACGCCGTGGGGCTCTCGCCGAGCCCCTGCCTGATCCGCGTGAAGCGGCTCGAGAAGGCCGGCTATATCGTCGGTTACGGCGCGCATATCCAGCTGCAGAAGCTCGGCGACGTGCAGATCGTGTTCACCGAGGTCACGCTCGCCGACCACCGCCGCGAAGACTTCGCGAAGTTCGAGGCGGCGATCCGCCCCGTCGACGAGATCGTCGAATGCCATCTGGCGAGCGGCGGCTACGACTACCTGCTGAAGTTCGTCACCCGCAGCGTCAACCACTATCAAAGCGTGATCGAAGGGCTGCTCGAGCGCGACATCGGCATCGAGAAGTATTTCAGCTACGTGATCATCAAGACGCCGTTCGTCAAGACCGAGTATCCGCTCGAGTCGCTGTTCTCACGGCAGCATCAGTAATCGCGCGCGCAACCCTCACGCGGTCCGCGTAGCCGAGTGGCCCGCCGCGTCGTCATGCGCGGCGGCGGCGCCCGTCGCGAAACGGCGGATGTCGAACGGCTCGATCGGCGTGCTGGTCGCACCTGTATCGATGAGCTCGGCCATCGTGTCGCCGACGCCCGGCCCGAGCTGAAAGCCGTGCCCGCAGAAACCGAACGCGTAAAAGAGGCCGCTCGTCGTGCCGCTCGCGCCCATGATCGGCCGATCGTCGGGCATGTAGCCCTCCACACCGCTCCATACCCGAATGATGTTGAGCTTGCGCAGCATCGGCGCGACACGCTGCGCCTGGCGGAACTGCAGCAGCGTGTTCTGCGGCAGCACCTTCGCGCGGCGTTCGTCGAGAAATGCCGGCGCACGCGCGCAACCACCGATCACGATGTTGCCGCGCGTGACCTGGCGGAAATAGACGATTTCCTCCGTGTGCGGCGACGACACGCCGACGACCGGCTGGAGCGCGTACGGCACGGGCTCGGTCACGCACATCTGCGGACCGTTCACGGCGATCGGCACCGACTCGCCGAACTGCTGCGAGAGCAGGTTTCCCCACGCGCCCGCGGTGATCAACAGCACCGGCGCATGGAACGTGCGGCCGTCCGCGCTCGTCGCGCGAAACTCGTTGCCCTCCTTCTCGACCGTCACGACGTCGCAGTTCTCGACGATCCGTGCGCCGAGCCGAGCCGCGGCGCGGCCGAACGCGGGCGCCGCGAGCCGCGGATTGGCGTGGCCGTCCATTTGCGAGTATGAACCGGCGAGCACTTCGGGCCCGAGGAACGGAAAGCGCTGATGAAGCGCGTCGCCGCGCATGAGGTCGAGTTTCAGGCCGTAGTGCGCCGCTTCCTTCGCATACGCCTCGAACTGGTCCGCCTGTTCCTCGCGATAGCAGACCCGCACGTGGCCCGACATCAGGAACTCCGCATCGTGCTGAATCAGCTCGGGCAGACGTCCCCAGATTTCACGCGAGCGGTTCGCGAGCGGTAGCTGCGGCAAAAAGCGCCCCTGCCGGCGCACGTTGCCGAAGTTCGTGCCGCTCGCCTGCTGTCCGACGAGCTGCCGCTCGAGCAGGATCACCGACCGGCCCCGCTTTCTCAGAAAGAAGGCGGTCGCGGCGCCCATGAAGCCGCCGCCCACGATCAGGACATCGGCTTGCGCGCGGTGAGTATTCATTCGGCGTCCTCCACGGTCGCGATCGAGAGCGGCTTGACGGGCGCCTGCCCGCGCAGTCGCCCCACTTGTTCGAGCGGCACGTTCGCCGCGGCCGCGATGATCTCGGCGCCGGCATGGCCGCAGTAGCGGCCCTGACAGCGCCCCATCCCGACCCGACTGAACGCCTTCGCGCGGTTCGCTTCCTGCGCGCCCTCCTCGCGCACGACGCGGCGCAGCTCGCCCGCCGTGATGCCTTCACAACGGCACACGACCGTGTCGTCACTGAGCCGCGCCGCCTGCTCGACGGGCCATGCGAACGCCTCGACGAGACCGAGCCGGAAACGATCCATTTTGCGCTGTTCGCGCTTGAGTGTCTCGAGTGTCGCGGCCGGAACCTCGTGGCCGAGGTCGATCAGCGCCGCATAGGCGGCGAGCCGCCCCGCGATCTCGGCGCCGTCCGCGCCCAGCACGCGCGCGCCGTCGCCCGCGATGTAGACGCCCTTTTCGCTGGCGCGGCCCAGTTCGTCGATCCGCGGTACCCATTGGCGCGTCGTGGCGTCGAAGCGGAACGCACAGCGCGCGAGGTCGGCGAGCTGTGTCTCGGACCGCAGGTGATAGCCGAGCCCGACGGCATCGCAATCGATCTGCTCTACTAGGTTACCGTTCGCGGCGCGATAGCGCACGCCCCGCACGCCGTCGGTCGGATCGCCGACGATTTCGACCGGCTCGATGCCGTTCGCGATCATCACGCCCGAACGCTTGAGCGACGAGACGAGCGCACTGCCCTTGCGCAGAACGTCGAAGCGCGCGAGCAGCTTCGGCAACGCGCGCAGCCGCGCGCTCGTCTTCGACGTATCGAGCAGGGCCGCCACTTCAGCCCCCGCCTGAATATATTGGTTCGCGACGAGATAGAGCAGCGGCCCGGTACCCATGAAGACGACACGGCGGCCGATCGCGCAGGCCTGCGATTTGAGCGCGATCTGCGCGGCGCCGAGGCTGTAGGTGCCGGCCAACTGCCAGCCCTTCACGGGCATCAACCGATCGGTCGCGCCGGGGCACAGGATCAGCGCATCGTACGGCAGCGCGCTCGCATGGCCGTCTCTGACGATATGCAGCTTGCCCTGCGCGACGTTCCACGCGAGCGTCTGCGGGCGATAGTCCAGCCGTCCGCGCAGCCGCTCGAACGTCTCGTGCAGGCTCTCGGCACGCGACGCCTCGGTGCCGTACAGCTTCGCATAGGGTCGCGTGAAGCCCTCCGGCTGGCGCCGATAGATTTGTCCGCCATCGCGGCGGCCCTCATCGACGACGACCGGGCGAACGCCCGCCGCGAGCAGCGTTTCGGCACAGCGTACGCCGGCCGGCCCCGCGCCGACGATCACGATACGAGTTTCACCCATTGCGCCTCCGGTTGAGTCGTCACGATCCGCATGCCCGCTTCGACGACGGTCGTGCATGCGCGCAGCCGCTCGCCGTCGTGCGTCCAGACCCAGCAGTCCTGACATGCGCCCATCAGGCAAAAGCCCGCGCGCTTTTCATCGCCGAACTCCGACTGGCGCACGTGCCGCACCGAGCAGAGCATCGCGGTGAGCAGCGTATCGCCGGCGAGCGCTTCGACCTGCGCGCCGTCGATCGTCAGCGTGACTTTCTCGCGGCCGGTTTCGCCGAGCCGCACGAATCGTCCGTTCATGCCACTGCTCCTGTCGCGCCGTTTGGCGCGTGTGGGGCTTCGACGCGGTTCGTCAGCACATGACGCAGAAACTCGCGCGTGCGTGCTTCGCGCGGCGAGCAGAGCACCTGCTGCGCGCTGCCTTCCTCGATGATGAGGCCCGCGTGCAGGAAGCAAACACGATCGGCCACTTCACGCGCGAAGCCCATTTCGTGCGTGACCACGAGCATCGTCATGCCTTCGCGCGCGAGCGTGCGCATGACGCTCAA
Source organism: Trinickia symbiotica (assembly GCF_002934455.1). Taxonomy (GTDB): domain Bacteria; phylum Pseudomonadota; class Gammaproteobacteria; order Burkholderiales; family Burkholderiaceae; genus Trinickia; species Trinickia symbiotica. The sequence goes on from NZ_PTIR01000001.1 coordinate 101,903, forward strand.
CACTTCGCCGACGAGTTCCGGATCGAGCGCTGAAGTCGGCTCGTCGAAGAGGATCGCCTTCGGCTTCATCGCGAGCGACCGCGCGATCGCGACGCGCTGCTGCTGACCGCCCGACAGTTGGTGCGGATAGGCGTCGAGCTTTTCCCCAAGCCCGACCTTGTGCAGCAGCTCGATCGCCTCGCGCCGCGCTTGCTCGCGCGGTTCGCGCTTCACGTGCACCGGCCCCTCCATCACGTTCTCGAGCGCCGTGCGGTGCGGGAACAAGTTGAAGCGCTGGAACACCATGCCAACCTGCGTGCGAAGCTGGTTGATGTGGCGCGAGCGCTGCTCGACGCGCTGATCCAACAGCGTGATCTCCCCCGAATCGTATGACTCGAGCGCGTTGATGCAGCGCAGGAGCGTCGACTTGCCCGAGCCCGACGCGCCGATCAGGCAGACCACTTCGCCGTGCTCGATCCTGAGCGTGATGCCCTTGAGCACGGGCACCGCGCCGAAGCTCTTGTGCACGTCCCTGATTTCGATCATTTCAATCTCGCTTCGACTTCATTGGATCCTCGTCGGGCCTCAACGCGCCCTGTGCCGGCCGAATCGGCGCTCGAGCGAGCGCGTCATGCTCATCAGGGGCAGGCTCATCGCCAGATAGCCGAGCGCGACGAGCGTGTAGACAGTCATGTTCTGGAACGTCGACGCGGCGATCAGCTGGCCCTCGCGCGTCATCTCCGCCACCGTGATCGTCGAGGCGAGCGACGAGTCCTTCAGCATCATCACGAGCGTGTTGCTGTACGGTGGTAGAGCGACCTTGATTGCCTGCGGCAGAATCACGCGCACCATCGTTTTCACGCGGCCCATGCCGATCGACTGCGCCGCCTCGAACTGCCCCGGATCGACCGCCTCGATGCCCGAGCGGATGATCTCCGCGACGTAGGTGGAGTAGCCGAAGCCGAGGCCGATGATGCTTGCCTCGAGCGCCGACACCTGCACATGAACGTCGGGCAGGACGAAGTAAATGTAAAACAGCAGCACGATCATCGGCAGGCCGCGCACGACGTTGATCATCGCGCTGACCACGCGCACGACCCTCGGGTAACGCGACATCTTCAGCAACGCCCAGACGAGGCCGAGCGCCGTGCTCAGCAGCAGGCAACCGAGGGTGATGAAGATACTCATCACCGCACCCTGGAGCAGAATGGGTACAAAGTCGACTATATCGTGCCAACGCATGTCTTGCCTTTTGCAATCGCTCGTTGCGGTCTCATTGCGGTCTTTTCGTCGGCTCGATCAACCGGCGAGGTGCCACTTTTTCAGGATCGCATCGAGCGAGCCATCCGCCTTCATTTTCGTGAGCGCGTCGTTGATTTTCGTGAGCAGTTCGCTGTTGCCCTTCTTCACCGCGATGGCTATGTCGAACTTCTTCATCGGCACGTAGTCGTCGTCCACGCGTGTCCCGGCGAGCGCGCCCGCCGCTTCCTGCGCCTTCAGAATCGGGTAGTCGTTGAAGCCCGCCGCGATGCGGCCGAGCGCGACGTCGCGCGTCATGTCCGCGGGACTGTCGTACATCTTGACTTCCTTGAAGATGCCGAGCTTCATGAGTTGATCGCCGTAGTCCGTACCCGTTCCCGCGCCGACCGACAAGCCTTTCAGGTCCTGCACCGAGCGGTAATTGGTCTTGTTCGACTCCTTGACGATGATCCCTTCACCGAACGCGGTGACCGGCTGCGAGAAATCGACGACCTCGGCGCGCTTCGGCGTCGGCGTCATGCCGGCGACGATGATGTCGATCTTGCCCGACACGACCGACTGGATCAGCGCTGAAAACGGCACCGCGTCGTACGACACGTTGAAGCCTTCGCGCTTGCCGATTTCCTTCACGACGTCGGGCATCAAACCTTCGATCTTCTGCGTCTTCACGTCCATGAACGTGGTCGGTGCGCTCGACGGCGGCGAGCCCGCCGTGAGCGTTTGCTGATCGGCGGCGTGGGCGGCGCCGAACATCATCGACAGTGCGACGCCGGCACCGGCCAGGAAACGTTGAACGGCGTGCGGGCGGACGGCGGAAGCGGACTCAAAGCTGAAACGCGACATGGGATCTCCTCAGGGATTGACCTTCAATGTGTTTTCGGCCGTACCGTTTACTCGGTACGGCTCGTGACACCGTTCAATGCAGCACATCCTGCAACCGGTAATACGCGCCGACGAGCGGCAGGAACCAGGCACGCCCGAAATGTCCCGGAATCGCCGGCCATTCGAGCGTTCGCCACGGGTTGCGCGCGGCGGAGCCGAACATCACGTCGGCCATCACTCGCCCCATGTGCACGGACATTTGCACACCGTGGCCGCTATAGCCCATCGAATAGAACAAGCCCTCGTGCTGCCCCGCGCGCGGCAGGCGGTCTATCGTCATGTCGACGAGGCCGCCCCAGCAGTAGTCGATGCGGACGTCCGCAAGCTGCGGGAAATAGGTCACGAGGCCTTCGCGCAGAATGCGGCCGCTCTTTTCGTCCGAGCGCGGATTCGACATCGCGAAGCGCGCGCGGCCGCCGAACAGCAGGCGCTCGTCCGGCGTCGCACGAAAATAGTTGCCGATATGGCGGGTGGTCACGTAGGAGCGGCGCGTCGGCAGCAGCGCGTCGAGGCGCGCCTTGCCGAGCGGCTCCGTCGCGACGATGAAGCTGCCGACCGGCGCGAGCCGGCGGCGGAACCACTGCAGCGGCCCGACCTGCGAGGCGCCGGTGGCGATCAGCACACGGTCGGCACGCAGCGTGCCGCGCGCGCACTCGAGCTCGAACGTGTTGCCGCCGAGCGGCTTGAGACCCGTGACGGGCGTTTCCTCGAAGATCCGCGCACCGCGGCGCGCGGCCGCTTCGCCGAGCCCGACACCGAATTTTCCCATGTGCATCTGCATGCCATTGCGCTGCACGAGACCGCCGAAGAAGCCGTCCGAGGCAACCTCGTCGTGAATGCGCTCGGGCGGAACGAGCTCGACGTCCGGATCGACTTCTCGCTTGAGCACTTCGTACGACTTCGCGAGCGACGCGAAATGCTGCGGCTTCGCCGCAAGCTTGATCTTGCCGCTTTGCCGCAGGTCGCAGTCGATCTGCTCTTCCACGATGATCGACTTGACCGTCTCCACGGCGCCCGCATAGGCACGATAGAACTCCGATGCGCGTTCATTGCCGATGCGCGCGGCGAGCGATGCGTAGTCTTGCGCAACGCCGGTATTGCAATGGCCGCCGTTGCGGCCCGACGCCTGCGCGGCCAGCCGCCCCGCCTCGAGCACAACCACCGACTTGCCGCGCTTGGCCAGCTCGAGCGCGGCCGACAGTCCGGTGAAACCGCCGCCGACCACCGCCACGTCGACGCGTCCCGCGAGCGGTCCTTGCGCGGGCTGCGAGAAACGCGGCGCCGTATCGAGCCAGTACGAGTCGAGCTTCATCCTGATGTCCTGTTGCGTTTGCTGCCGATTGGCGGCACGCGAGTGGTGGCTTAGCGGGTCTGCCCGGCCCGAATCACAGGCCGAGCAGCGACGCGAGTTCCGGAATGCCCTTGACCTCGTTGACCTGGTAGTACGGATTGAGCGGCTCATGGCCACGGTTGACGAAAGCCTTGTGCTTGATGCCCATGTCGTAGGCGGTCATCAGGTCGTAGCGGAAGCTCGACGAGACATGCAGCACGTCTTCCGGATTGCAGTCGAGCTGCGAGAACATGTATTCGAACGCCTTTTGCAGAGGCTTGTACGCTTGCGCCTGCTGCGCGGTGTAGACCTTGTGGAACGGCGCGCCGAGCTTGTCGACATTGCTCTGAATCTGATCGTTCGACGCGTTCGACAGGATGACAAGCTTGTACTTCTTCGCAAGGCGCGAGAGCCCGTCCGGCACGTCAGGATGCGGGCCCCACGTCGGCACGGCTTCATAGATTCTCTCGGCGGTCGCGAGGTCGAACGGCACACCCGTGCGCTCACAGGTGCGGCGAACCGAGTTCACGACCACGTCGCGATACGGTTTCCATGCGCCGAGCACTTCATCGAGCCGGTAGCCGCGGAAGAACTCGACGAATTCGTCCATTTTCGCGTGGTCCAGCTTGTCGCCGTAAAGCTGACGCGCCGTCTGGGCCATCTGAAAGTTCGTCAGCGTGCCATAGCAGTCGAATGTGATGTACTTCGGCTCGAAATCGATCATGGTCAAATTCCTGTCGTCGTGCGAACCCGCTGCGGGTTCAAGTTGGCCTTCATCTTTCTGATGCGCCGCTCATTGCAGTGAACGCCGCGCGCGGTGCATCAGGCTGCCTCTCTCCGCGTCGGCGCGATTACATCGCGTCGAAGTCGATCAGCACGCTCTTGTGACGCATGCTGGCTTCCAGCGCCTGCCGCCCGAGATCCTTGCCGATACCCGACTGCTTGAATCCGCCGGTCGGAATGATCATGTCGCCGCTGCGGCCGTAACGGTTGATCCAGATCGTGCCCGCCGCGATACGGCGCATCGCGCGCAGTGCCTGACCGATATCGCTCGTATGGACGCCCGCGCACAGGCCGTACGTCGGGTGGCCGGCGAGCGCGATCCCCTCCTCCTCGTCCTCGAACGTCTGCACCGTCAGCACCGGGCCGAACAACTCCTCGCGCACCGCGGGCGTGGCTTCAGTCACGTTGGCAAGCAGCGTCGGCCGATGGAAACAGCCGTCGCCCGTATCCTCGAAATAACCACCGCCGAAGATCACTTCGGCGCCGCTCGCGCGGCTTTCTTCGATCAGCGAATCGATCCGCTTGGCCTGGCCGCGGCTGATGAGGGGCGAGTAGCGCGTCGTGCTATGCCACAGGGGCCCGGGCGCAATCGGTGTCAGCAAACGCTGCACCGCGTCGAGCAATGGCTCGGCGATGCGCTTGTGCACGATCAACCGCGTACCGGCGACACAGACCTGGCCGCCGTTGGTCGTGAAGCCGCGAGCAATACAACGCGCCGTGTGCTCTAGGTTCGTCAGACGTTCGAACACCAGTTGCGGGCTTTTACCGCCGAGCTCCAGCGTGACCGGCTTCGTTCCATGCAGCGCGGCGTCGCTCATGATCGCGGCGCCGGTACGCGTCGAACCGGTGAAGCTGACTTTGGAAACGTCGGGGTGGCGCGTGATCGCCGCTCCCGTCGTCGCGCCGTGGCCGTTCACGACGTTGAAGATGCCGGGCGGCATGCCGGCTTCGATCGCGAGCTCCGCCAGGCGCAGCGTGGAGAATGGCGTCATTTCCGACGGCTTCAGCACGACCGCGTTGCCGGCCGCGAGTGCGGGCCCGCATTTCCACGAGCACGTCGACAGCGGGAAATTCCACGGCGCAATCGCGCCGATGACACCGTAAGGCTCGGCCGTCACGAAGCCCAGACTGTCGCGACGCGTCGCCGCGACGTCGCCGCCGAGCTTGTCGGCAAGCTCGGCGAAGAAGCGGATCGCATCCGCCGTGAACGGCACGTCGAATGAGTACGCTTCGGCCACCGGGCGCGTCGAGCTCACCGTCTCGAGCTGGGCGAGACTCACCTTGTTCCGTTCGATCAGTTCGGCCCAGCGCGTGAGCACCCTTGCGCGCTCGCGCGGCGACTGCGTCGCCCAGCTGCTCGTCTTCCACGCATGCAGCGCGTTGCTCACCGCATAATCGACCGTGGAGGCGGAAGCATCGGGAACGTAGCCGAGCAATTGACCATCGGATGGACGGTAGACGGCGATCTGCGGCTCATTGGTCGAGTGGTACGCACCGCCAATGAAGTGTCCCTGCGGCAATGGGACGGTAGACGGATCGAAATCGAGTGACGGTGTGGACATGCTTAGCCTATGCGTAACTTCGAAGCATGTAGTGAGATGCCGACATCGCCTGTCTCCTCCGGCACATCACCACCAGTTGTTGTTGCGCCTGCTCATCGCGCTGCTACTCCCGCAATGAACGAGCACCGAGCGGATTTCATTATAGTGAACGCGAAATGAATTCCTAGTGGTCAAAAATAAATCTTCGAAAAAACTTGTGGTGCGGCGCGCAAGAGATCCGTTCATCCCGGTCGGCAAGCGATCATGTGAAGTGTTCGACACGCAGCATTGGCGCCGCACGCGCTGATTTGAACGGGGGCGCTGCAATGCAGCGGAGTTCAATGGTGCGGGAGGTTCAGACTGTGGCTGAAGGAGGAGTCCGCGACTGCACCGGATGAACAAAGATGCAGCGCGGACGCGCTGGAATGAACGACTACGCTGAACGATCGCGCGTCATCGAAGGGATGAAAGTAACAACGCGGAACGGATCCGGTGAGTACGACGGATCAGAGATGAACGACCGGCGGCTGCGTGTTCATGATCCACAGCAGGCGCGCCGTCTTGCCGCTTTCGTTGCGCACGCTGTGCGGGACCGTGCTCTTGAACTGGAAACTGTCACCGGTCCGCAACTCGGCGCGGCGATCGCCGACGTTGAGCACCACCGTGCCTTCGAGCACCAGGCCGGCTTTTTCGCCCACACCGATGAGGACCTCTTCGGAGCCCGCGCCCGGCGGCAGCAAGATGATCATCATCTTCAGATCATGCTCGCCGTGCGGCGACAGCAGTTCTTTCTGCATGCCGTTCTTGCCGACCTCGAAGATAGGCCGCTCGGCCGCCTTGCGCACGAAGTCGCCTGTGACGGGATCCGATATGGCGTCATCCGCCTCGAGCAGCGTCGCAAGAGGCACGGCCAGCGCCTGCCGCAGCCGCTCGAGAATGCGCACCGACGGATTCGCCTTGTTGCGCTCGACCTGGCTCACGGTACCGACCGACACGCCGGCACGCATCGCGAGCTCATTGACCGACAGTCCCTGAGCGACGCGCAGCGCCCGCAGGCGGGCGCCGACGTCGGCGTGGCTCGGTTCGGCCGCGCGCTTCTTGCTGAGCTGTGTTCGCTGCATATGATCCCTGTTCAAAACGACGCGGATGGTCCCGACCTCCGCTTCCACGCACATCTGATCGCTTGCATGCCGGCGCTCGTCCAGCGCGAAGCGACGTTTTGGCTGCCGCCGGTACGACGAACGCTCGACGATCTTGCTCATTATATTGAATAATGCGACATTGTAGTGAACGCCGACCTTTGCGGCCTTCTGCCGACCGGTCGGTCTCGAGACAAACAGATCGTCCTATCAACCGCCCGGCGACAATCGAACAGTGGAACGCGTCGCACGGCCCAGGGCGATCGGCCGCCAACAGGAGCGCTCAGTGTCCGAACCACTCGTCAAGCAGACCCCGACCTATCGAGCCTTTACGTCCGACGACATTGCCGCCGCCCATGCGCTGTCGCTTGCCGTGCGGTGGCCGCATCGCGCGGAAGACTGGCGCTTCATGTTCGATGCCGGTGCCGGCTTCGTCGCGGAAGACGACGGCGCCGTGATCGGCACGGCCCTCTACTGGAAGTTCGGCGTCGACCGCGGCACGCTCGGGCTCGTGATCGTATCGCCCGAACAACAGGGGCGGGGAATCGGCCGCAAGCTGATGGAGCTGGTGCTCGAAGCGCTCGGCAACCGTATCACGTTCCTGCATGCGACAGCCGCCGGCAAGCCGCTCTACGAGAAGCTCGGCTTCAGCGAGTGCGGCACGCTCGCTCAGTATCAAGGCGCGATCGGCAACGTGCAGCCGGTCATGCCGCCAGTTGGAGATCGACTGCGCCCGCTGACAAGTGACGACGTGCCGAAGGTCATCGAAATGGCATCGCATGCGAGCGGGCTCGATCGCAGCGCGACGATCCCCGCGCTGCTCGATGTCGCGCAGGGCGTCGTGCTCGAACGCGACGGCGAGCTGGTGGGCTTTTCGCTGTTCCGCCGTTTCGGTCGCGGTTATGTAATCGGCCCTGTCGCAGCGACGCCTTCGCCCGACGATCAGCGCGCGAAGTCGCTGATCGCGCATTGGCTCGCGAAACACGCCGGCGAGTTCGTGCGTATCGACGTGCCGGGCGGCACCGGCCTCAACGACTGGCTGATCGCGCTTGGCATGGCGCGCATCGACTCGGTCGTGAAGATGGTGCGCAATGCACCTGCCGATGCGCACAGCGATCAGCACGATACGCCGTATCGCGCGTTCGGCATCATCAATCAGGCCATGGCATAGCGACGTGAGCGATATTAGGGATATGACTGTGCTCTACAAGGCCGACCCCGTGCGCGGCGCGATCTGGGCGGAGCGCTTCGCGCAGCTCGCGCCGGATACGCCGTTTCGCGTCTGGCCCGACATCGGAGACCCCGCCGCCGTTCGCTATCTGATCGCCTGGCAACCGGACGATCTGGCAATCACGCTACCCAATCTCGAGGTCGTTTTCTCGGTGGGAGCCGGCGTCGATCAGCTCGATCTCGCGCGCATTCCCGCGCATCTGCCGGTCGTGCGCATGATCGAGCCGGGCATCGTGGAAGGCATGGTCGAGTACGTGACCGAGGCGGTGCTGGCCATCCATCGAGACCTCTTCGACTACGCACTGCAGCAGCAGGCGCGCGTGTGGAAACCCATGCCGCTGCGGCCGGCCGCAGCGCGGCGCGTCGGCGTGCTGGGGCTCGGCATGCTTGGCACCGCGGTGCCCGAGCGGCTGCGTCTTTTCGGGTTCGCGTGCGCAGGGTGGAGCCGCTCGCCGCGCGCTATCCCGGGCGTCGAATGCTTCGCGGGTGAAGGCGCGCTCGATGCGTTTCTCGCGCGCACCGATGTGCTGATCTGCCTGCTCCCGCTCACCGACGCGACGCGCGGCCTGCTCGATCGACGTATTTTCGCTATGCTGCCGAGAGGCGCATCGCTCGTGCATGTAGGCCGCGGACCGCAACTGGTCACGGCGGATCTGCTCGATGCGCTGAACCGCGGCCAGATTCACAGCGCAGTGATCGACGTGACCGACCCCGAGCCTTTGCCGGCCGATCATCCGCTCTGGGGCCAGCCGCGCGTGCGGATCACACCGCACATCGCGAGCGCTACGCGCGCCGATACGGCTGTCGATGTCGTACTGGAGAATTTGCGCCGTCATCGGGCAGGCGAGCCGATGATCGGCGAGATCGACCGGGCGCGCGGATACTGAGCCGAGCCCGGCGAGCCGAACGACGATTTTGTTCTTGCCGTGCGCAAAGCGTCGAAGCTGTGCGCAGGCCCTCAAGGAGACATGTATGGCCCGGACTTACCGCATTGCCGTCATCCCCGGCGACGGCATCGGCACGGAAGTGATGCCCGAAGGGGTGCGCGTGCTCGACGCCGCCCGCGAGCGTTTCGGCATCGGCATCGACTACCGCCATATCGAATGGGCATCGTGCGACTACTACGAGCAACACGGCCAGATGATGCCCGACGATTGGAAGGCACAGTTGCAGGACTGCGATGCCATCCTTTTCGGCGCGGTCGGCTGGCCCGCGAAGGTCCCCGATCATATTTCCCTCTGGGGATCGCTGCTGAAATTTCGGCGCGAATTCGACCAATACGTGAACCTGCGCCCCGCACGCCTCTTCGAAGGCGTACCCAGCCCGCTCGCGAACCGCAAGCCCGGCGACATCGACTTCATGATCGTGCGAGAGAACACCGAGGGCGAGTATTCCTCGGTAGGCGGTACAATGTTCGAGGGTACCGAGCGCGAAGTCGTGATGCAGCAGTCGATCTTCACGCGCCACGGCACCGAGCGCGTCATGAAGTTCGCGTTCGAACTCGCACGGCGCCGCGCGAAAAAGCTCACCGTCGCGACGAAGAGCAACGGCATCTCGATCAGCATGCCATGGTGGGACGCACGCGCCGACGAGATGGCCGCGCGCTATCCCGACGTCAAGATGGACCGCCAGCACATCGACATCCTCTGCGCGCGCTTCGTGCTCAATCCGGACCGCTTCGACGTCGTCGTCGCATCGAATCTGTTCGGCGACATCCTCTCGGATCTCGGCCCCGCCTGTACCGGCACGATCGGCATCGCGCCGTCGGGCAACCTCAATCCTGACCGGCGCTTTCCGTCGCTGTTCGAGCCAGTGCACGGCTCGGCGCCCGACATCGCCGGCAAGGGCATCGCGAACCCGATCGCGATGATCTGGTCCGCGGCGATGATGCTCGATTTTCTCGGCAACGGCACGGGCGCGGAACATGACGCGCACGATGCGATCGTCGCGGCGATCACGCACATCCTCAAGGAAGGCCCGCGCACGGGCGACCTGGGCGGCGGCGCGTCGACGAAGGATGTCGGCGCGGCGATCGCGGCGCATGTCGTGCAAGCTCGCTAACGCAGCAGGAACGCAGCAGGAGACACTCGGATGAGCATCAATCTTGAAGAGCAGGCCCGCGCGCTGATCCGCGCCGACAATTTCATCGACGGCCAGTGGGTCGCCGCGGCGAGCGGGCGGCGCTTCGCCGTCACCGATCCCGCTACCGGCAAGCTAATTGCCGACGTTGCCGACAGCGGGCCGGCCGATGCAGGCGCCGCCGCGGACGCCGCGGCGAAAGCGTTGCCGGCTTGGCGCGCCAAGCTGCCGAAGGAGCGCGCCGCGGTGCTGCACCGCTGGCATGCGCTGATCGTCGAGCAACAGGACGCGCTCGGCGCGCTGATCTCACTCGAACAGGGGAAGCCGCTCGCCGAAGGCCGAGGCGAAGTGGCGTATGGCGCGTCGTACGTCGCGTGGTTCGCGGACGAAGCCACGCGCATCTACGGCGACGTGATTCCGCAGCAGCAGCGCGGCAAGCGCATGAGCGCGATCAAGGAACCCATCGGCGTCGTCGCGGCGATCACGCCGTGGAATTTCCCGCTGGCGATGATCGCGCGCAAAATCGCGCCCGCGCTCGCCGCGGGCTGCACCGTCGTCGCGAAGCCCGCGGAGGATACGCCGCTGACCGCCATCGCGCTCGTCATGCTCGCGCATGAGGCGGGCGTGCCCGACGGCGTGCTCAACCTGATCTCGGCGTCGCGCGAGTCGGCCGCCGAGACGGTAGGCGAATGGCTCGCCGATGGCCGCGTGCGCAAGATCACGTTCACGGGCTCGACGCCGGTCGGCAAACACCTGGCGCGCGAATCCGCGGGCACGCTGAAGAAGCTTTCGCTGGAGCTGGGCGGCAATGCGCCTTTCATCGTGTTCGACGATGCGGACCTCGATGCGGCCGTGACAGGTCTCTTGGCCGCGAAATTCCGCAACGGCGGGCAGACCTGCGTGTGCCCTAACCGCATCTACGTGCAGCGCGGCGTCTATGAGCGCTTTTCCGCGCTGCTGAGCGCGAAAGTGGCCGAGCTGCAAGTCGGCCCCGCGAGCGATCCGGCGTCACAGATCGGCCCGATGATCAACGCTCGCGCGGTCGACAAGATCGCGCGTCACGTCGAGGATGCGGTCGCTAACGGCGCGCTCGTGCTGACGGGCGGCAAGCGCCTGACGGAACTTGGGCCGCACTACTACGCGCCGACGGTGCTGGGAAACGCGACGCCGGACATGATGCTCTGCTGCGAGGAAACATTCGGACCTGTCGCGCCGCTCTTCCCGTTCGACACCGAGCAGGAAGCGGTGGACGCCGCGAACGATACCCCGTTCGGCCTCGCATCGTACTTCTATAGCCAGGACGTACGCCGCATCGATCGCGTATCGCGGGCGCTCGAGGCGGGCATCGTCGGCATCAACGAAGGTGCGCTCGCGTCGGAAGCGGCGCCTTTCGGCGGCGTGAAGGAATCCGGCTACGGCCGTGAAGGCTCGAAGTACGGCCTCGATGACTATCTGTCGATCAAGTATCTCTGCCAGGGAGGGCTGGAATAAGATGGATGCCTATCCGATCGAAGTCGATTTCCCCGATATCGCCCCGCATGCGCCCGGCAATACGGGCGTCCCCTACGTCTACACGTTCGATTCCGGCGTGGCCGGTCCGCACGTGATGATCAACGCGCTCACGCACGGCAATGAAGTCTGCGGCGCGATCGTCGTCGATGAATTGTTGCGCGGGCAATTGCGCCCCCGCCGCGGCAAACTCACGCTCTCGTTCGCGAACGTCAATGCCTATGCGCGTTTCGATCGCGCGATACCCGACAAGGCGCGCTTCGTCGATCAGGATTTCAATCGCGTATGGACCGCCGCGAAGCTCGACGATCTCGCGACGCGCTCGTCGGAGCTCGATCGTGCACGCGCGATGCGACCCGTGGTCGATACCGTCGATCTGCTCCTCGATCTGCACTCGATGCACGAGAAGAGCTTGCCGCTGATCGTCGCGGGTCCGCTGAAAAAAGGCATCGAGCTTGCGGTGCGCCTCGGCACGCCTGCCACGGTGATCTGCGACGAGGGCCATCCCGAAGGCCGCCGCATGCGCGATTACGAAGGCTTCGGCGACGAAGCTAGCCAGAAGAACGCCCTTCTCATCGAATGCGGCCAGCACTGGGAGAAAAGCGCCGTCACGGTGGCTCGTGACTGCACCGCGCGCTTCCTGTTGCTGGCAGGGATCGTCGACGAAAACGATCTACCGTCCGGATGGATCGTGCCGCTGCCCGATGAAATGCGCGTCGTGCGCGTGACGCAACCGGTCGTCGCGAAGAGCATGGATTTTCGTTTCGCGGCGCCGTACACGGGCCTCGAAGTATTCGACAAGGCCGGCACGGTGATCGGCTGGTCCGACGGAGAACCCGTCGCCACGCCTTACGACGATTGCGTGCTAGTGATGCCGTCGCTGCGCCAGTTGCGGCCCGGCGTCACCGTGGTCCGGCTGGGCCGAATCGAACAGCGTATCGATCTCTCCACGCGCAAACAAGGAAAAGCAACGTGAAAGTCCAGCAAATCAAGCAAGCCGTTCGACTCGATGCGCTGGAGGACTGGGGCGTCGCCGGACTACCGGGAACGGAGCCGGCCCGGGTATCGGGCCGTCAGTACGTGATTCCGGGCAGCGAAGCAATCGATACAGGCGTCTTCGAGTGCACGCCCGGCACCTATCGGCGCTCGGTCAAGCAGGCGGAAGTGATGCACTTCATTGCCGGCTCGGGCACGTTCACGCCCTATGGTGAAGAGACGATTCACTTTCGCAGCGGCGATACCTTGTTCTTCGAAGCGAACACCGAAGGACTGTGGAAGGTCGACGAAACGATCCGGAAAGTCTATGTGATCTTTTAAAGGCTGAGTCTGGCGACCGCACGACCCATTACGTCGCTCATGTCGCTCCCCGTTGTCACCAAGACAATCCCTGGCGGTTGCCGTAGGTCTGGTCGTAGCGACGCCCCCACCAGGGCAGATATACGTCGTCCCCACCTCGCGCCCTGAACCAGTCGGCTTCGGGATCGATCGGGTTCAGCTTCTCGGGAGGAGTGATCACAACGGCGACTGGTTCGTCTGAATTCGTCGTGCCCGCCACGAGGACATTGCCGCCTAAATGGTTGACGCGCCCGATCGCAAGGACAACGTTGGTGAGTGCCGTCCCCGCGCCCATATAGCCAAGCAGGCCAGCAGTGTTGAATGTCTGCTTCTGGAACTCGAACTCCGGCAAGGTTTCCGTGAGCGTACGGCCGAGCGTGCCGATACGCTGCGACGCCTCGTCGCTGCCCTTGCCTGCGTCGTGAATGACGTAGTCGATGTCATTCACCGATACGTTCGCGTTGTTTGCCGCCGCCGCAATCGCCGCTTTCCACGCCTGGATTGCTCGTGTCGTGCCGACCGTTTTTTCGTAATTGCGCATATGCGAAACGCATGAAGCGATCGCATATGAACGAGGCGAACGATGCGCCGCGAACGCTATCGCGATCTTCTAGTGCGATCAAACTAGGACGAAATAACGGGAGGGACGACTCGGGTCCGCATCAACACGGGCGATGCGGATTGGGTGAGAGAACTGGCCTACCTGCTTCATTCGAGCGGCTCTTTCAATAGCGCGCTAGTCTACGTAGGAGGGCACGGGCTGGTTGCAGCCGGCTCGTATCTTTTCATCGTCGGCAGGATTCGCCGCCTCACGCCCGACGAACTGTGCCGCTAGTCCGCACACACTAATCTGTACTCGGGAGACTCAATATGGCTGACCAGACGCAAACTTTCAATCCGCCCGGAATCGCGAGCCTTCAGCCTGGCGAAGCGACGACAGACCGCATTGCATGGGTGAAGGTATCGCTGACTTTCCTGCCGCTCGCCGCGCCCATCAGCGATGCCAAGGTCCTCACCGGAAGACAGAAACCGCTCACGGAAATCGCGTTCATCTTCGCCGAAATCGAGAGTGAGCAGGGCCATCGCGGCATCGGATTCGGTTACTCGAAGCGTGCGGGCGGACAAGGGATGTTCGCGCACGCCAAGGAGCTGGCGCCCGCGCTGCTGGGCGAAGATCCCAACGACATTGGGAAAATCTTCAACAAGCTCCTGTGGGCCGGCGCGTCGATGGGGCGAAGCGGCCTCACGACACAGGCCATTGCCCCTTTCGATATCGCACTATGGGACCTCAAAGCCAAACGCGCGGGGTTGCCGCTCGCCAAGCTGCTTGGCGCTCATCGCGATTCCGTGCAGTGCTACAACACGTCCGGTGGCTACCTGTCGATGTCGCTCGATACCGTTCTGGAGAATGTCGACCGTTCGCGCGGCAGCGGCATCGGCGGCATCAAGATCAAGGTGGGGCAGCCCGACACGCGCGAAGACTTCCGGCGCGTGAAGGCCGTGCGCGATCTTCTCGGACCGGACTTCCCACTCATGGTCGACGCCAACCAGCAATGGGACCGGCTCAAGGCGCAGCGCGCGTGCCGCAAGTTCGAAGAGCTGGATCTGACCTGGATCGAGGAACCGCTCGACGCGTACGACTTCGAGGGGCACGCTGCACTGGCCGCATCGCTCGACACGGCTGTCGCCACCGGCGAAATGCTGACGAGCTTCGGCGAACACGCACAACTGATCGAAACCCGAGGAGCCGACTACGTCCAGCCCGACGCACCGCGGGTCGGCGGCATCACGCCATTTCTGCAAATCATGCATCTTGCCAGTCTGCGCGGACTGAAGCTTGCCCCGCACTTCGCGATGGAGATCCATCTGCATCTGGCAGCCGCGTATCCGGAAGAACCGTGGCTCGAGCACTTCGAATGGCTGGAGCCGCTCTTCAACGAGCGGCTCGAGTTGCGCGGTGGGCGAATGCACGTGCCCAGCCGGCCCGGCCTCGGCTTCAGCCTGAGCGAACAGGCGATCGCGTGGACGGCCGCGGGCGAAGAATACGGCAAGCGCCGGTAAGCCGCGGGACACGGCCATTGCGCCCGCTGCCTCCTCCGGCACGTTCGTTGCGACACAGAGATGCGCCTGCGTCTTCGCAGGCGCTAACCGCTTTGCGTCCCCGCAACCACGCTTCGAGGAGCTCGAATTGAAACTTCCGACATTTGTTCTCGCATGCTGCGTCGCACTGATGCCTGTTGCGACGGTGCATGCGCAGGAAAGCCAGGCCGCATCCACGACGGAGGCCAATCCGCTGCCGGCGCCCGATCGCGACTTCGTGCAGGCGGCCTCGATGTCCAGTTCCACGGAGATCGACGCAGCCAAGCTCGCGCAAAAAAACTCAAAGGACAAGGACGTCAAGTCGTTCGCGCATCACATGCTGCTGGATCATACGAAGATGACAGTGGAACTCAAGGCTGCCGCGCCGCATGACGTCAAGGTGCCGAAGGACAATTCGGATACGAGCGTGCTCGATTCGCTGCGCCCGTTAAAGGGCAAGGAGTTCGATGACGCCTATATCGACAAGGTCGGCCTGCAAGGCCATGAACAGGCGATTGCCGCGTTCAAGAAGGAAATCTCCGACGGGAAAAACGCCGACTTGAAAAAACTTGCGCAAAAGGGCCTGTCCATCATCGAGGAGCATTACCGCATGGCACAGTCGCTCGCCAAGAAGAAGGGAGTCAGCGGTTGAGCATGCCGGCGCCGCCAACGCCCGCCGGCGAGCGCGATCGAAAGGCGGCACGGCGAAAACGAAATGCAATGTGCAAGGAGCGAATCATGGCGACTGACCAGAAAGGACCGATTACCAAGCAACCGGACAATCCGGACAAGGACCAAGCAGCGGACGACTCGGAGACGTTCGAGACCGATATTTCAGAAACCGGCGAGGACGGAACCGAGGTCCGTCAGGCGGAAGTCAGGAAGGACGATCTATCGGAAACGAAGCCCTCGTCGGACGACAAGGGAAGTTGACGCTCGCGAGACGCCGCTGAGTTCGCGAATGATGCTTCGCGGGGGTGCGGGAGATCCTCCTCCGCGGGGCGCCCTTACGCCAACTCGAGCGCCGCCGCTTCCCGCTTTGTATTGCACGCTCAGTGCAAGGCGATATACGACTTCACGGCCTCGAGCCCATTCTTGCCGTCGAACGTCGTCACGCCCGCGAGCCATTTATCGAGCACTTGAGGATTCCGCTTAAGCCATGCTTCGGCGGCCTTCGTCGGCTCTTCCTTGTTCATGATCGGCACCATCACATGGTTCTCGATTTCCGTCGTGAACTGCAGATTCGACACGAGCTTGGCCGCGTTCGGGCAGCGCGCCGAATAATCAGGCGGTGTCGCCGTGAAGACTTTCGCCTCCCCGTAGTTCGGGCCGAAGACGTCATCGCCGCCGCTCAGGTAGTCGAGCTTCATCTGTACGTTCATCGGATGCGGCTCCCAGCCGAGGAAGACGATCCATTGCTTTTCGCGAATCGCCTTGTTGACCTGAACGAGCATGCCCGCCTCGCTCGATTCGACGAGCTTGAACTTGCCGAGACCGAATTGATTGTTCTTGATCATCTTGTCGATCAGCGCGTTGCCGTCGTTGCCGGGCTCGATGCCGTAGACTCTGTCGCCGAGCTTGTCCGCGTATTTCTGGATGTCGGCGAACGATTTGAGGCCGGCGTTATAAACGTAGTCGGGCACTGCAAGCGTGTACTTCGCCCCGGTCAGATTCGCGGGCTGCAGCACCTTGATCTGCCCCGCTTTCACGAACGGATCGATGATCGGATCCATCGTCGGCGACCAATAACCGAGGAACACATCGATCTGCTTACTCTTGATACCGGCGAACGTGATCGGCACTGAAGCGATCGTCGTCGTCGGATGGTAGCCGAGGCCTTCGAAGATCGTCGACGCAATGCCGGTCGTCGCCGCAATATCGGTCCAGCCGACGTCCGCAAAGCGCACATTGCGGCAAGCTGCCGCGTCGCCCGCGAACGCCGGTGCCGCCAACGCCGCGGTGGCAATCCACGCGCAACCGGCTTTGATCAAGAGCTGCTTCATCACCTTCTCCTCATTTCACTTTGGTTAGTACGTAGATTGCCCGCGTATCCGTAGGGCGATGGTTGTTACACACGTGTCGCGTCGAAAAACATGTGTCGCTCAGCTGGCGGGAGTCGTGGCCTCGCGCAGTGCGGCACCCCGCGCCGGCGCGCCATTCGCGACGTAGTACGGCGCGCTCGCGGGCGGCAGCGGCGCGCGGCTACGGATCCGGTCGGCGATCTTCTCCGCGATCATGATCGTTGGCGCGTTCAGGTTGCCCGTGGTGATCAGCGGCATGATCGATGCATCGACGACTCGAAGCCCTTCGAGCCCATGCACGCGACCTTCCGCATCGACTACCGACATTTCGTCGCTGCCCATCGCGCACGAGCACGACGGGTGATACGCGGTCTCCGCGCGTGAACGCACGAACGCATCGAGCTCCGAATCGCTCATGCATTGCGCCCCCGGATTCAATTCCTCACCCCGGAAGCGATCGAGCGCGGGTTGCCGCATGATTTCGCGCGTGATGCGGATGGCGTCGCGGAACTCGCGCCAGTCGAGCGGCTCGGCCATGTAGTTGAACAGGATGGACGGATGATCGCGCGGATCGCGCGAACGCAGCTTGACGCGCCCGCGGCTCGGCGAGCGCATCGAGCCGACGTGCGCCTGGAAACCGTGCATCTTGATCGCATTCGTGCCGTTGTAATTGATCGCGACCGGCAGGAAGTGATACTGGATGTTGGGCCACGGGTCGTCATCGCGCGTGCGAATGAAGCCGCCGGCTTCGAAGTGATTGCTGGCGCCGATCCCCGTGCCCTTCAGCAGCCACTCGAGGCCGATGCCCGGCTGGTTGTGCAGCAGCAGCGCGGGATAAAGCGACACGGGCTCTTTGCACGCGTACTGCAGATACATTTCCAGATGATCCTGCAAGTTCCTGCCGACACCGGGCAGATCGAACACCACCGGAATGCCGAGTTCTCGCAGCCATTCACCGGAACCAACGCCCGAGCGTTGCAGAATTTGCGGCGATGCAATAGCGCCTCCGCACAGCAGAACCTCGCGCCGGGCATGGGCGATCTCGATCGAGGCCGAATTGCCTTGCAGGTACGCGACGCCGCTGGCACGCTTGCCGCTGAAAAGAATCCGGTCCGCCGTGGCATGCGTGACGATCGTGAGTTCCCGGCGCGAGCGCGCCTGATCCAGATAACCGCGCGCGGTACTCGCGCGCCGCCCTTTCGCCGTGACCGTGCGGTCCATCGGCCCGAAGCCTTCCTGGCGGTAGCCATTCAGATCGTCAGTGCGCGGATAGCCCGCCTGGACGCCGGCCTCGACCATCGCCTCGAAGAGCGGATTGACGCCTGGCTTGCTCGTCATCACATGTACCGGGCCGTCGCCGCCATGGTAGTCGTTCGGACCGACGTCGCGCGTTTCCGCCTTCCGGAAATACGGCAGGCAATCGAGATAGGACCAGGTTTCGAGACCCTCGCGTTGCGCCCAGCCGTCGTAGTCGAGCGCGTTGCCGCGGATGTAGCACATGCCGTTGATAAGCGACGAGCCACCCAGCCCCTTGCCGCGTCCGCATTCCATCCGGCGGTTGTTCATATGCGGCTCAGGCTCCGTCTCGTACGCCCAGTTGTAGCGCCGGCCTTGCAGCGGATAAGCGAGCGCCGCCGGCATCTGCGTGCGGAAGTCGAAGCGGTAATCCGGGCCGCCTGCTTCGAGCAGCAGCACCGTCACGCCGGCGTCTTCGGTCAGCCGCGTCGCGAGCACATTGCCCGCGGAACCGGCACCGATGATGATGTAGTCGTATTCGTTCGAACCCATACTGAGTTGCCTCAACACGTTGGGCGTCACAGACCCGCTTCGGCCTGCCGCGCCGACGAGCGTGAAACGATGCTCATCGCCCGACCTCGATCTGCCTTGCTCAGAACAGCGGCTGATACCTGCCCAGTTCGATCTGGACGGACTTCAGCCGCGTGAAGTGCTCGAGTGTCGCGAGGCCGTTCTCGCGCCCCACCCCCGATTGCTTATAGCCGCCTACCGGCATCTGCGCGGGCGATTCGCCCCAGGTGTTGACCCAGCAAATGCCGGCCTCGAGCCGATGGATCACCCGATGCGCACGTGCGAGGTTTTCCGTGACGACACCCGCCGCGAGACCGTAGCGCGTGTCGTTCGCGCGTGCGACGACCTCGTCCTCCGTATCGAACGAAAGCAGACTCATGACCGGACCGAAGATTTCCTCCTGTACGATCTTCATCTCGTCGCGACAATCGGCAAAGACCGTCGGCTGCACGAAAAGGCCGCGCGCAAACTCGCCGTCGACGATGCGCGCCCCGCCTGCCACGAGCCGTGCGCCTTCGCGTCGACCGCTCTCGATAAAACCGAGCACCTTGTCGAGCTGCGCACGGCTCACGAGCGGACCGAACTTCGTCGCCGGGTCCGATGGCTTACCGATGCGGATCCGCTTCACGCGCTCGCCGATGCGTGCTTCGAAGGCTTGCTGAATCGAGCGATGGACGAATACGCGCGTGCCGTTCGTGCACACTTGCCCCGCGCTGAAGAAATTGGCGCCCATCGCGATATCGGCGGCGCGATCGAGGTCCGCGTCCTCGAACACGATCAGCGGAGACTTGCCGCCGAGCTCCATCGTCACTTCCTTGAGCGACGATCCGCCGGCGAGCGACATCACCTTCAGGCCGGTCTCGACACTCCCGGTGAACGACATCTTTGCGATATGCGGGTTAGCGCTCAACATCGCACCCACGCGGCCATCGCCTTGCACGACGTTGAACACCCCGGCGGGCACACCGGCTTCGATATAGATCTCGGCGAGCTTCAGTGCCGACAGCGGCGTCACTTCACTCGGCTTGAAGATCATCGCGTTGCCGGCGGCCAGCGCGGGCGCGGACTTCCAGCATGCGATCTGGATCGGGTAATTCCACGCGCCGATGCCGGCCGTCACGCCGAGCGGCTCGCGCCGGGTATAGACGAACGATTCGTCGCGCAGCGGAATCTGCTGACCCTCGATCGCCATGACAAGACCCGCATAGTATTCGATCACGTCGGCGCCAGTGACGATATCGACGGCACGTGTTTCCGCGATCGGCTTGCCGGTATCGCGCATTTCGAGCTCGGCAAGCTCATCGTTGCGGACACGCAATAGGTCGACCGCGCGCCGCAAAATGCGCGAGCGATCCATCGGGCTCAGTGCCGCCCATGCGCGCTGACCTTGCTGCGCCGATCGAACCGCGCGATCGACATCGGCCTCGCTCGCCTGCTGAACCGTCGCGAGCTTTTCGCCCGTTGCCGGGTCCAGCGTGTCGAAAGTCGCGCCGCTGGTGGCATCGACGTACTCGCCGCCGATGAAGAGTCGCTGCAAACCGTAGTCTGGCATCAGGGGTTTCCTCGCAAACCGGTAGGACGGCGCGGCCATGCCGCGCGGATCATTCGCGTGAGCCCTCGCGCTGCGCGAGCAGCAAGTCGATGTACTCGTTGGCGAGCCGCAACGCGGCTCGCGTATCGAACGGCTCGCCGCTGAGCGCGCCGCGCAGCCACAAGCCGTCGATCATCGCCGCGAGCCCGCGCGCGGCGCGGCGTGCGGCAGCGAGCGGCATCACTTTTCGAAACTCGGCGCACAGATTCGAGTAGAGGCGCCGCGTGTTGACACGCTGCAAGCGGCGCAGCGCATCCTCGTGCATGCTTTGCGCCCAAAACGCCAACCACGTTTTCATCACCGGCGTGTTCACCTGCGAGACGTCGAAGTTGGCCGCCACGATCGCGCGCAGCCGCGCGCGCGGGCCGGCCTTCGCGGCGACGAGGCGGCGACGCCTCGTCGCCGCCCAGAGATCGCGAAGGATATGGCGCATCGTTGCTTCGAGCAGCCCGCTCTTATCGCCGAAGTAGTGGCTGACGATACCCGTCGAAATGTTCGCGCGCTGCGCGACCGACGCGAGCGTCGTGCCTGACAGGCCGCACTGGTCGATACACAGCAGGGTGGCGTCGATCAGTTGCGCGCGACGCACTTCGCGCATTCCGACTTTAGGCATGGGTCAGCGGCCTCGGGATTCGATGCGGATACTCTAGTGTTTTTTGTTTGAACGATCAATCAATAAAGATGGGGACGATCTGCTGATGTCGTTTCGGGAAAGCATGGAATGAGCCCTGGGAAATGAATCAGAACGTCTTGGTCAGCGTCGCGAAAAACGTCGTCCGCAACGGATTCGAAACCGCGATGTTGCCCGCCGAATCGCGCGCACCCGTCGTGTAGTGGTCGTACACGTTCGTCGCGCCCCACGCCTTGGTGACCGCCCCTGTCAGCGTCCAGCCGCCGTCGAACGTCTTCGAGACGGCCACTTTCCCATCCTGCCAGTTGTACGCGGAGAAGTTTTGCACGCGCTCCCAGCCGTAATGGAGCAGGAGCGAAAAGCCGTGCGTGAGATCGATGTTGGTGTTCAAGTCGAGGTAGCCGGAGCCGCGACTGCCCTTGTCGTTGCCGATGCCAAGCGACTGGCTGTCGTAGCCGAAGTAGTTCGGCGTGTAAGTCAGCCAATAGCGCGCCGTGAACCACTTGTAAGTCAGCGCGGCAACGAATTCGCCGTAGTTGTAGTTCGTTGCGCTCGCTTCCATGCGCGCGCCGGGATACACGTAGTAGTAGACCGTGCCGGTGTAAGTCAGATCGCCGAGGGAGCCGCCGTAGCCCCCGTAGAGATCCCATTCGACCGTGCCGCCTTCGATGAATTTGCTGCTGACCGTGGACAGCCAGGTGCCGGCAAAGAGGCCGCTCGAGTGCGTGTAGTCGAAGCCGCCTTGAATCGCCGGCTTGCCCCATGTCTGACGAAACCCGCGCGAGACGTATTGCGAGGCCAGCGTGACATTTGCTGTCAATGGTGAGGCCGCCGGCGCCGATGCCGAGGCCGGAGCACTGGCGGGCGTCGGGGGATCCACGGCCGCGGTCGTTGCGGGAGCAACGCTCGCCGCGCTCGACGAATTCGCCGTGTTTGCTGAATTCGCAGTATCGGCTGCGCCCCTGGCGCCCGCGCCCGCGCCTGGGCTTGCGCTTGCCTGCGCGAACGCGCTTGCCGCGTACAGCGAGCCGAGACATAGAGCGGCGCAGCTAATGGCTGTGCCGAGTTGACGTGACTTCCCGTTGAGGTGGTCCATATGCGCTCCGTCGTCGTTGAAATCGATCGCTCTTCGAGTGGCGTTCTGTCATTCGCGGCCACTCTATGGTTTTTTTGTTTGAACGGTCAATCAATAAAAAAACGATGATGGGCTCGTGTCGCTTTTGGAAAAGAGAACGTCGGATGAGCAATCATCCGACGTCGTTCGCCGCTCGTGTTGCGGTGCGATCAGTGCGCGCCCGCGGCCGCCGCGCCACCTCCGCCCTTTGCCGGCTTGGTCAGCCAGATGAGCGGAATGATCGCGACAAAGATCCCGGCGGACAGCCAGAAAATGTCGTTCAACCCGAGCATCGCCGCCTGCGCGTTCAGCGAACGCTCGAAGAAAGCGACCGCCTGATCCACGCTGCCGCCCAGGACCGCATGCACATTCGCGATCGCCGCGCCATATGTGGGATTGTCGACACTCGACTGCTCGGCGAGTTGCGCGTGATGCAGAATCGTCCGATCGTTCCAGCCGGTCGTGATGAGCGAAGTGCCGGCCGCGCCCGCGAACACGCGCGCGAAGTTCGATACGCCGGCCGCCGCGGGAATCTTCTCCGCGGGCAGGCCGGACAAGATAATCGCCGTCAGCGGGACGAAAAAGAGCGCGGTCGGGATGCCCTGCAAGAGCGTCGGCAATACGAGGGTCCATTGATCGACGTCCGTCGTGTAGTGCGAACGCATCAGGAAGACGCCGGCATAGCCGACGAACGCCAGCGTCGCCAACACGCGCGGATCGGACTTCGGCATGATTTTCGCCATCACGGGCGCAAGCAGCACGGCGAAGATGCCGAGCGGCGCCGTCACTAGACCGGCATCCACGGCGCGATAGCCCAGATAGCCCTGAATCCACTGCGGAAGAATCACCAGGTTCGCGAAGAACACGGCGTAAGCGACGGAGATCGCAATCGTGCCGCCCCGAAAATTGCGTACCGCAAAAAGCCGCACGTCCACGATCGGGTTTTTCGCCGTGAACTCCCAGATCAGGAAGAAGACGAAGCTGACAGCGGCCACGGCGGCTAGCGTGCAGATGACAGGCGAGTTGAACCAGTCGAGGTCCTTGCCCTTGTCCAGCATGATCTGCAGCGATGCCACCCATGCAATCAGCGACAGCAGTCCGATTTTGTCGATCGGAAGCTTGCGCTTCGGCGATTCCCGGTCCCGATAGATCAACCACGTCACCCCCGCCGCGAAGAGACCGACTGGCACGTTGATATAGAAGATCCACGACCAGCTATAGCTATCGGTGATCCATCCGCCCAGCGCGGGGCCGGCGATCGGGCCGACCGTCGCCGTCATTGCCCACAACGCCAGCGCCGTGGAGCTTTTCTCTTTCGGATAGGATCCGAGCAGGATCGCCTGCGACAGCGGGATCAGCGGTCCAGCTACCGCGCCCTGCAATACGCGCGCCGCGAGCAGCACCATCAGGTTCGGTGCCACGCCGCACAGCCACGAAGAGAACGAGAACAGCAGGATCGCGACGACGAAGAGCTTGATTTGGCCGACTCGCTCAGTCAGCCATCCTGTCAGCGGAATCGCCACCGCATTGGCCGCGGCGAACAGCGTGATCACCCAGGTGCCCTCGTCGACCGATACGCCAAGATTGCCCGAGATCGTAGGGATGGCCACATTGGCGATCGAAGAATCCAGGACGTTCATGAACGTTGCAAGCGCAACCGCGATCGTCGCCAGAATCAGCTTGCCGCCTGTCAGCGGCGGCGGTGCGAGTCGAATCGGGGAATTCATGATGCGCTCCGATCAAGTTGCCGGACAGGCCTCGTGTTTTGCTCGATGATCTTTTCGATCTCGGCATCGGCCTGCGCGCCGTAGTTCGCGAATACATCCGTGCGGTAAGTCGTGTTCGAGGCTGCGCCGAGTTGCGCGCCGGCGTCGTCGTGCGTGTCCACGTCGACGTTCATCGATAGTCCGATACGCAGTGGATGGGCGTTCAGTTCTTTCTGATCGAGTTCGATGCGTACGGGCAGACGCTGGACCACCTTGATCCAGTTCCCGGTCGCATTCTGCGCGGGCAATGTGGCAAAGGCGCTCCCCGTACCCGCCGAGAAACCGACCACGCGGCCGTGATATTTGACCTTGCCACCGTAGACGTCCGCCTCGAGCGTCACAGGCTGGCCGATGCGCATGCCGCGCAGCTGGCTCTCCTTGAAGTTGGCATCGACCCACACCCCGTCGAGCGGCACAATCGCCATCAGCGGAGTACCCGGCGACACGCGCTCGCCGACTTGCACGGAACGTTTCGCGACATAGCCGGTGACTGGCGCGGGCAGCGTGTTGCGCGCGTATGCCAGGTACGCGTCGCGCACCTTCGACGCGACCGCCAGCACGCTCGGATGCTGCGTGATTGTGGTGTTGTCGGTCAGGACGTGGTTGGCTTGCGCCTGTTGCCGCACGGCATCGAGCGCCGCCTGCGCGGCCGTGACGGTGTCGCGCGCGTGAGCGATGTCTTCGGCCGACACGGCCCCCGTGCCGGCCACTGCCTGGCGGCGGCGCAGGTCGTCCTGGGCGCGGGCCAAGTCCGACTGCTTCTGAGCGATGTTCGCGGCGTAGAACTGGTTGTCCACGTAGAGTCTGCTGACTTGCCTCACGGTCTGCGCGAGTGTCGCTTCCGCGTTGCCGAGCGCGACTTTAGCGTCCGCGTCGTCGAGTCTCACGACCGGGTCGCCCTGCTTGACGATCTGCGTATCGTCGGCATTCACGGCGACGACGGTGCCCGTCACCTGCGGCGTGAGTTGCACGAGGTTGCCGCTAACGTACGCGTCGTCAGTGGATTCGTGATAGCGGGCGTAGGTCATGTAGTACGCGCCATAAGCTGCCGCCGAAACCACGATGGCAGCGCCGAGCAGGGCAAGTAGCAACTTCCTCGTTTGAAAGTTCGATTCGTTCGAGGTAACGGCTTTCGCCGATGTGGTCTCGCGTTTGGCGCTCGTCGCTTGCGACGATTCGAGCTCCGAGGTGTCGATTTCGCTCATCTGAGTTCTCCGAGTAGATGGGATGGGTTTGCCGTTCAACGTGGGGCAGCAACAGCCGGTCGCATCGAGGGAGCGCGGCCGTCAGGCAATGCCGCCGCCGGATAGGGCCGCGCGTCTTTTCCCGAGTTGGACGTATCGACAAACCCACCGCCGAGCGCGGAAGCCAGCGCGATTTGTTTGTCGCGGCGATCCATACGGAGATTGGCGACCGCCTGATCAGCCAATAGCGCGTTGACGTCCGCGTTCAATACTGTCAGTTGATTTGTGAGGCCCGCGTTGTATTGGATCAGCGCGAGTTCGTCGGCTTTGCGCGCGGCGTCCTGCGCCGCCTGCGCATCGACGAGTTGAGCCTCTGTCGAACGAACGCCGGCGAGTTGCGTGGCGACTTCGCTCAGCGCAGTCACGAGCGTCTGGTTATACGTCGCGACGGCATAGTCGAAGTCGGCATAGCGGCCCTTCAGGTTGGCCCGCAGTTCGCCCGCATCGAAGATCGGCAAATGGACCGCCGGGCCGACGGAAGCTGTCCGGCTCGCCGCCGTCAGGAATCGGCCGAAGCCGAATGCGTCGAGGCCGATTGCGGCGCTCAGGTTGATGTCCGGATAGAACTCGGCCTTCGCCTCCTTCACGTCGTGCGTCATCGCGTCGACGCGCCAGCGCGACGCAACGATATCGGGGCGGCGGCTCACGAGATCGGCCGGCAGATTGTCCGGCAGGCGAACGTCGTCGCCCGGGCCCAGTGTCGGCTGGGCAAGCTGCAAGCCGCGATCGGGACCGGCGCCGAGCAGCGCGGCGATCTGATAGCGCGTCGTCACGATTTGCCCATCGAGCGCTGTCAGCGCGGCGCGGCTCGTCGCCAGATTGGCCTGCGCGGTCTTGCGCTCGACTTCGGTATCCAGCCCCGTCGCAATCCGCCCTGCGGTGATGCGCTCGATCTGCTCCCGTCTGGCGACTTCCCGCTGCGCGATGTCGCGCAGCGCGTAGAGGCGTGCGAGCTGGTTGTATGTCCGAGCAATGGATGTCGTCAGCGTCAGTTTGACGACTTGCGCGTCGGCCTCGCTCGCCTGAAGCTGAGAGATAGCCGCCCTCAGCGCCTCACGATTCTTGCCCCACAAGTCGAGATCGTACGAAGCGCTGAGCAGCCCCTTGTTTTCGGTCTGCCAGGAGCCGCCGTAGGGCGGCGGCACGAGCGCCGTGCTCGAGAATTGCTGGCGCGTGAGCGAGTAGCTGGCATCGACGCGCGGCATCGTGTTGGCATTCGCCGTTTCGCTGTAAGCAGCAGCAGCCGCTACGCGGGCACGCGCCTGATCGAGCGTCGGGCTATCCTTCAACGCTTCGACGATCAGCGCCTTCAGTTGCGCATCGCCGAACTGGTCAGCCCAGTCGGCCGCAGGCCAACGGCCCCCGTCAGCGGAAATGCTTTGCTGCGTGGCGTACTGTTGCGGCTCGGCAGTTTTCGCATCGCTATGGATGCCCGCATAGTTCGCGCACGCCGATAGCACTGCGGCGAATATCACTGACATACCGATGCTCAGTACGGCTGAAACGCGCCGCCTGGGGTTCGGTTGAGCGTCATTTTTCCGACTTGTCAGATATCTGCGTAAAAAAATCGTGCCGGACATGTTCTCTCTCCAATCTGTGCACGCACAATAGTTGACCTGTCAGATATAGTCAACGGCGCGTTGATAACTCACAGTTTCGGTGGGATGAACAATCCGTCCTATTCGATGAGACCGGGGATGGTCTGGTGATGACCCGCGGTGTCCGGTCAGTCGCCGGCAAACTTGTGCAGCAGCCTGCGCAACTCGGCGACCTCGTCCTTCGTGAAAGCCTTCAGGCGGGCGTTCAGCACTTCCACGGCAACCTCCGGCACCTGGTCGGCGACGGCCGTCCCATCCTTCGTGAGTGATAGGTTGACGACACGCCGGTCTTGCTGATCTCGTGAACGAACGAGGAGCCCTTTCGCTTCGAGCTTGTCGAGCATCCGCGTCATCAGGCCCGTGTCCATTCCGAGCATCTTCGACATCTCGAAAGGTGTCGTTGCCAGCTTCCGCCTGAGCACCAGCAAGATACCCATCTGTTGGCTTGAAATATCGAATTCCTTAAGCGCGCCGTCCATCTCGGCGATGATGAGATTTCGCGCCCTGACGAGTTGGAAGCCAACGCTTTCGGTCACATTGAAGGTTGCTTTCGTGTAATGGCGCACGTGTCGGCTCCTATCGGTATCGCAATGCGACTGACCAGTCAGATACTAGCAGATCAGCTTTCGTTCGCACGCCGATGTGACCCTGCCCTCTCACAGACGCTGACCTACAGCTCTCGGATCTTGCCCTTTGAGACCATGCCCCATGGGAATGGCAGTTATGCCCGCTGGCTCCTATCCGCGCCGTTTGCGTTTCACCGATGATCGAGCCACGACGAATACAGATGTCGTGACTGCCGTAACGAAAGCCGCTGTGAACTACATCGCGTCACGCGTTACCGAACGTTGGCGGCGACTGCCGACGCACCGGTTGCTTCGGACTGCGCGGTCAAAAACTGGTGAATCTGCGCGACCACGGCGGCCCCTTCCCCTACGGCCGCCGCAACGCGCTTCGTCGAACCCGACCGGACATCGCCGATCGCGAACACGCCCGCGACGCTGGTCTGGAGCGGCAGCCGCGAGGCGCTCGGGCTGTCTTCCGCCCCCAGGTCAGCGCCTGTCAATACAAAGCCTTTCTTGTCCACCGATACACCGCAAGTGCGGAGCCAGCTCGTATTAGGCTCGGCGCCGATGAAGAGGAACAGATGATGAGTCGCGATGCTTTCGAGCGCACCGTCGCGCCGGCGATAACGGACGAGCTCGAGCCGCTCCTCGCCTTCGAGCGCGGCAACTTCGCAATTCGTATGGATCGTGACGTTCGGCAGCGATTGAATGCGATCGATCAGATACCGGGACATGCTCTGTTCGAGATCCGGGCCGCGGACGAGTAAATGGACATGAGCGGCGTGCGAAGCAAGAAACACCACCGCCTGCCCCGCGGAGTTGCCGCCGCCGACCAGCAGCACCGATTCGTTGCGACATAGTCGCGCCTCGATCGGCGTCGCCCAGTAGTAGATGCCGCGACCTTCGAAGCGCCCGAGGCTATCCACGGCCGGACGCCGATACTCCGCACCGCTCGCGATGATGACGGTGCGCGCCGTGACACGGCGTGAACCCGTCAACTCCACCTCGAGCGGATACTCTCCGCAATGCAGGGCCTTCACCTCTACCGGAATGGCAATGTGCGCACCGAATTTTTGAGCTTGAACGAACGCCCTCCCGGCCAGCGCCTGCCCGGAGATCCCCGTCGGAAAACCCAGGAAGTTCTCGATGCGGGCGCTCAAACCCGCCTGACCGCCTGGCGCGCGGCAGTCGAAAGCGGCCACCGACAGGCCCTCGGACGCGGCATACACGGCCGCCGCCAGACCAGCCGGTCCCGCGCCGACGATCGCGACGTCGTATAGGTGGGCGCGATCGAACTCCGGCAGGAGTCCTAAACAAGACGCGAGCTGCCCCTCGTCGGGATTGCGCAACACGGTGCCATCCGGACATACGACGAGCGGCATGTCATCGCACTGCGGCGTCAAGCGCTCGAGCAAGGCAATCGCATCGGCATCGCCGACGTCGAGCGCCATGTGCGGATACGCGTTGCGCCGCAGAAAGTGCTGCAGCGCGAGCAGGCGGGGCCCATCGGGCGAGCCCACGAGCACCGCCCCCTGCCCGCGCTCGATCGCCGCGACACGCCTCAAAATGAGCGCGCGCATGATCTTTTCGCCGAGCTCGGCCTCCGCGATCATCAGCGCGCGCAGCCTGTCCGGCGGGATTACGAGCGCTTCGACCTGCTCGATGACTTCAGCATCGACGAGGGCTGGCTTGCCGGACAGCATGCCGATATCGGCCGTGAATTCGCCGCGCAGAACATCCTCGCGAATCAAGCGTTGACGACCGAGGCCGTCGCGCGCGATGTAACGAACCTTGCCCGACAAGAGGACGAACATGCCAGGACTCGAGCTGCCCGTGCTATAAAGCATGTCGCCCGCCGCGTAGCAGCAGAGCGCACCAAAACGATGCATCCGATCGATCTCCGCATCGGTCAGCGTCGGAAAGATCTGGTGGAAACGCAGACTGCTGAACGGAGACTGCTCGTCTCCCGCGGCGGCACGACCCGCGCCGCCATTCGTACCGATTTGGCCTGGGTTCGCGGGGGCGCCGCTTTGCGAAGAACCGTCACTGATCATCAAATGCCTCTTGACCGCGAACATGAATCCTGTCGATGAGCTCAATGTGGGCGTCGTCGCGGTGTTCGAAACCCCCGAGCAGCTTAATACATCACGGCGAAGAGCGCTTCGGCGTTGACCTGCCGGGAACCGATTATTCCCGCACTCTTTAAAATCGCACGGTGATCGATACGTTCGATCGTGCATGTACGCGATCGCTATTGGCCACTGCCTTGCACGATGACCTG
Organism: Trinickia symbiotica; assembly: GCF_002934455.1. Lineage (GTDB taxonomy): Bacteria > Pseudomonadota > Gammaproteobacteria > Burkholderiales > Burkholderiaceae > Trinickia > Trinickia symbiotica. Next base: position 131,667 of record NZ_PTIR01000001.1, read on the forward strand.
CGCCATGGCGTCTCGCTCGATTCGTTCGAGCGCGACGCGCATCTGCGCAAATTCATCCGGCGTGCAAACCTGTTTGCCGAAATCGGCCTTCAGCCAGCGCGTCACTTGAACGACGCGTGTCTGAGGATCGAAAATGTAATCGGACGCATAGGTCAAGCCGCCCGCGCTTATCGAAAGTGCTTCGGGGACATAGATCGTCTTGACGTTCGGCGGCAGATCGATCTGCCCTTCCTCTTCGAACGTGCCGCCGATGCAGACATAAGGTCGAGTTCGCCGCGGCACCGCGAGCCAGTCCTCGACCTGTGTCTCGATCCCGCCCGCCAGGCTCGAGAGCGCCGGCACGCCCGTCATGCCGTCGGGCCAGACGATATGCTCGATCGTGCCCGTCATCGTGACCGCAAACGGGCCGGCCGTCGCCGATACGTCGTCGGTGGACAGCGTCGCCGTGCCGCGTAGACCCGCTTTCTGCAACCGCTCATAGGCGATCTGCTGCACGCGCTCGCGCGTCGCGCGCCGGAAGGCGTTGCGCTCGAGTTCGGCGGTGAAACCGCTGTCCTCGACATGATAGGCGTAGCGCCCCGTGCCGCTCGAGTCAATGCCGATCTGCACGCGCGCATCGCGCGAGCGTTGTTGCGTCGCCGGCGTACGTACGAGCACGCCTTCGTCGACGAGCAGCGCCGGCCTATCCATGAGGCTCGACGGCAGATCGCCGAACGCGATGCCGCCCGCGGTGGTATCGGCGAAGCGCCCAAGCTCGGGAATCCATACGATCGCGTGATTGATCGCGCCCGCTCCGTAACCGGGCACCGAGGGTAACGTGTAGACGGGCCCGAGTGCGATCAGCGCAGGCTCGCTGCGTATGCCGACGGCCGCGAGCAGTGCGCCATAGAGCGCGACATGGTCCTTGCAGTCGCCATAGCGGTTGCGCAGGATGTCGGCGACATGGTGCGGCCGCGTCGCCGCTTCGCCGACGAACAGGGCCACATAGCGGATGTTTGCGCGCATCCAGTCGTAGAGCGCGCGCGCTTTCGACCAGGCATCGGGCGCATTGGCCGTCAGTGCGTGCGCGAAGGCAACGATCGCTGGATCGTTCGCGGTCGGATCGACGGCCCCCTCCTCGTAACGCTCCGCGAAAGCGGCGAAGCTCGGCGTCGTGGTGACCATCAGCCGATCGCCATACTGCGCATACCCTACCGCGCCGTGCTCGATCGGCGCATAGGGGCCGTGACGGTAATCGAACTCGTATCGTGTCCGCCCGCCCTCGGTCACAGGCGGCTTCGCCGCGTACCCGCGAGCGTCGGCATAAAGCGGCATGTCAGCCGGCAGATCGAAGACGAGTTGCTGATTCTCGACGGGAACGCGCTCAGGCTCGACGAAGTAGGCGAACGTGCCCGGCTCTATCGCCTTGAAGCGCGACTTGCGAAACGCGACGTGAATGCGCCACCCGGGCTCCACGCCGGGAAAGATCACGGTGCGCAGGATACCGTCCTCGAACATCGGCGCGCCGGCCGCGCGCGGTTCCTGCACGTCGCGAATTGCGTCGGGCCCCACCGGATGCCGATTGCCATCGGGATCGATCGATTCGGCCGCCACCAACGTCAATCTTTCGGTGTCCTTATCGAACCAGACATAGTGCTGCGCAATCGCATCGACGCCGGTTGCGGTGTTGGCGCGCAATGTCGTGTCGTCGTACTCCTCGAGCGTGCCATTGTGCTGGACGACAAATCGATGAACGTCGGACTCGATCGTCATCGGCGCCGCATCGTCCGCCTGGGCTCGCGCGCTCGGGATTCCGCCGATGGACAATGCCACCAGCAGCACGCATGCGAACGTCGCGCTTAGTCCCGGTGGAAGAACGGTTGCAACGAGCATTGGAGCGACACGTGAATCGCGCACGCAATAGATGACGGCATATATTGATGCCGCGTCTTGCCCGTTGCAAGCTTACGCTCGAACGCTGACGATCAAAATACGAGCAAAAGCGCCGCGAATACCGCGTACAGCCAACCGACGCGGACCAACTCCCGGCTATGCACCTGCGGCGCCTTGAAGGCTCGTTGCAAGAAAACGATGGCAACCGCCGTGACGCCCGCGGCGATGATCGACTGCGTGGCGAGATGCCAACTCGTGAAGAAGAGACCGAACGCAGTGGGCACAGTCGCTTGAATCATCATTGCGCCGCTGATGTTGGCGAGAGCAAGACGTTCCTTACGCTGCCGCACCCAGATTACCGCGTTCATGATTTCGGGCAATTCGGTCGCGATTGGGCTGAGCAGCAGCGCGGTGAGTTGCGGCGCAAGACCTAGCCAAGGTCCGATCACTTCGATTTGCCGCACGAACAGCCGCGACGCCAGAAAGATCACGGCCAGCGCACCGAGCGTCTGCACGGCGATCCAGAACATCGCCGGACTTGAATCATGCGGACGCAATTTAAGCGGTTCCAACTCATCGAGCCCGTCGATATCGTCGGTCGCCGTGAGTTCTTTCCAGCAATAAACGGCGTACGCCAACAGAAACGCGATACCCAGCACGGGCTTGAAGGAGAACACCACCAAGCCCAGCGCGATCTTGAAGACGAAGATCGCGAGAAACCACAATTGATCGCGCCGCAGTCGGCGCGTGTCCGCCTCGACGTGTGCCTTGTCCCGACCGATACGGCGCGCCGTTGCGAGAAGCGTGATGCCCACGACGGCATAGGCGACGGTGCTCAGGGCGAGCGGTCCGCCGATCGCGGCGCCGACACCGATCTCCTTCTGCGCGGCCGTACCGCCAAACGCAACCGCAACGAGTGTAACGACGCTCTCGGGCAACGCAGTGCCGAATGCGGCAAGAATGGTGCCGGTGGCCGTTTGACTCACGCGCAGTTTCTGGCCGAGCCATTCGACACCGTTGACGAATGTCTCGCAGGAAAGGTAGATGATTGCGGCGGAGGCGATGAGCAGTGCGACAGTCCAGATCATGACAGTCGCCCCGTGGCGCGGAGTTGGGAAAGCAGGCGCATCTCGGTGATGTTCCACGGGCCGGGACAAGAGAACCCAATGACGTCTCGCCTTCGCCCGGCCCGGGTAAGAAGGGATAACGTCACAGGTCTCGCCAAGCCGAGAAACGGCCGTCATCACCATGGCACAGGCGCGCCAATTATGTTGATGATGACGCTTCACCACGCTGGTGAAGCAGACTACTCCCCCACGACGGGGCAGATTATAGCGCAAGCCGGCATCGCGATACTTCGCAACTCGCGATCAGCGGCGTCAGAACCACGAGGAATGCCAACAAGAAAGAGAAAAAAGCCCCTTTTTCGATTGGCGCCATCGCACATCAGCCAAGCCGTCAGCAGATGTCAACGGGCCTCGCAGATTCCATAATGCGTTCCTTCGTGGCCAGGCTCTCGATTGAGCTCACATACGAGCTTGATCGGCCGGCCGTCCAGTTCGGTATTCGCATCCCAGCCGGTCTTGCCGTGCCGCCAACCGATATATTCGACGCCTTGGTAACGGATGACGATTCTCTGAAGCATCACCGGCTGCGATGGAACGAGCCTGTGCAGCCCTGCCCTGCGCTCAATAGCAGGGAACCAGAAAGCGCCGCTTGCGTCGGTCAGACAGCTTTGCGGCGGGATTTCATTCTCGTTTTCGGACCAGATGACTTTCTGAACCAGCTCGGCGCCTTTCACCGGCTCGCCGTCCATCAGCACAGTGCCGTGCACTTCGGAAAAAAGCACCAGACGATCGAACACCCGCATGGCCCGTTCCTCCGGACATACTTGGCTCGAGGCGGAATGACGGTGACGCTGGCGAAAATGTCAGGCGGCTCGATCCGACGCGGCTTGGTCGATAGACGGGTCTGCCGCCGACGGTTGTTCAGCCGACGGTTGTTCCGCCGACGGTTGCTCAGCCGCCGCATTGGCCGGCTCGGCTGCCCCTTCTTTGGCTTGCCGACGCGAAGCATGGGCGCCGTGCGCCTGCCTGCGCGCGAACGCCGCGTCGCGCGCGGTGACCGAGCCCGCCGCCGCGCCAGTCAGGTCGACGCGGGCCGCTCCGTCGACCAGGCATGCCCAGTAACGGCTGCCGCGGCACCAGGTGCTGACCGCGAGGCGGATTTCGTCTTCCTTGAGCTTGAGCTCTTCCGCGTGGGCTAGAAGGTCCGCCAGAATCCCGATCTTCAGCGGCACCTTGGGCGCCGGCTTCTTGGGGAAAGCCGCCGGAAAGCGCTTCTGCAGCTTGCCGATCGTGCGCAGAACCGGATCGACCGGCTCCGTCTTCGCGGCCGCCCGGGCGTTCGCCTTCGGCGCGGCGGCGGGCCGTGGGGGCCGAACAGACTTCGGCTTGGCCGCCTGCTGTTTCGCTTCCCGCTCTTCCTTTGCCGCTTTTTTCAGCTGTTGCTTAAGAACTGCCAGTTGCTCAAAACCCATGCTACGTCCCGTAACCGTCCTCCAAGAACTGGAATAGTACCGCCCTTTGCCAACTGACGTCGATCACGGCCCGCCGCGCGGGCCCGCGCTGGGGGCGTTGCTACGCCGAATCATCTGCTGCGCTCGACGCTGATCAGATCTCACTCGATACGTCACGCCGCTCCACCTCCGTACTCTTCGCTACGCCAGACCACGGCACAGGTCGTGGCTTCTCAACCACCACCGCCCGAAGCGGTCTCGACGCGCGCATCGCGTCGCACAGCCTGCGGCGGCAAACCAAAGCCGCGCATAAACGCCTCCCGCATATGTCGGCGATCGCGGAAACCCGTTTCCTTCGCGATCGTATCCAGCGGATGCCGGCTTTGCTCGATCATCAGGCGCGCCGCTTCGAGGCGTAGTCCTTCGATCGCCTTGGCCGGCGATTTGCCCGTTTCGAGCGTAAACACGCGGCTGAATTGACGCGGGCTCAAGTGGACAGCCTCGGCCAATTCCTCGACGGTCAATGTTCGGCTCAGGTTCTTGCGCGCATAGTCCAACGCGCTCTGGATACGATCGGACTTCGGCGCGAGATCCAGCATTTCAGAGTGCTGCGACTGCCCGCCCGACCGCCTCTGATGCATGACCAGCTTGTGGGCGACGGATCGCGCGACATCCGCACCGAGATCCTTCTCCACCATCGCGAGCGCCAGGTCGAGGCCCGCGGTCATCCCGGCAGACGTCCAGACGGAACCGTCCACGATATAAATGCGATCGTCTTCGACGCGAATGTCAGGAAAGCGCTTCTGCATTTCTCGCGCGAAAGCCCAGTGCATCGTTGCGCGCCGCCCGGCGAGCAACCCGGCTTCGGCCAGCACGAATCCGCCCGTGCAAATGCCCGCGATGCGCCGCGCGCGCTGGCCCGCTTTGCGCAGGAATGAGAGGACCTCGGCCGGCGCGGATGAAGTGGTCGGATCGATGACGCCCGCCACGATCCACGTATGAACTTCGCGGCGCTCACGCACCGACCGGGTGCCGACAACCATGCCCAATGACGAGCGCACGTCGCCTCCGTCGACCGAAAAATTGTCGAGCTCGTAGAACGGATCGCCCGTCGCCACATTCGCGCACTCAAAAACGGCCTGTGTGGCGAGCGCCATGACCTGGAAGCCGTCGCTCAGAAGAAAGCCAATCCGATGCATGTCCGTTCTCCCGCCCCTGTGTCTTGAATCAATACCTTATACGTCATTTACGCCACAGTCAAACCGCGTCAAAGTGTCCTCACGCAATTCCTTGCAACGTTCTAATCGGAGAAACGACATGAAGCAAGCACATCAAGGCACAGCCGTCATCACTGGCGCATCGTCGGGCATCGGCGCGGTCTACGCGAACCAGCTGGCCCGCCGCGGCTACGACCTCATTCTCGTCGCGCGCAACCGCGACCGTCTCGCCGCGCTCGCCGCGCGCATCGGCGACGAGACGCGCCAAAGCGTCGAGATCGTCGATGCAGACCTGAGCGACCGGAACGACCTCTCCGCCGTCGAAGCGAAACTCAGGCAGGACGCGAGCATTACGCTGCTGGTCAACAACGCCGGCGTGGGCACGCACACTCCACTGCTCGAGAGCGACGTCGAAGCGATGACGAAGATGATCGATCTGAACGTGACGGCACTCACGCGTCTCACTTATGCCGCGGTACCTGGCTTCGTGGCGCGCGGCAAGGGCGCCGTGATCAACATCTCATCGATTGTCGCGATTGCGCCGGAGGTTCTCAACGGCGTCTACGGCGGCAGCAAGGCCTTCGTGCTGGCCTTCAGTCAATCGCTGAACCACGAACTCGCCGACAAAGGCGTGCAAGTGCAGGCGGTTTTGCCGGGCGCCACGGCCACCGATTTTTGGCAGACAGGCGGTCTGCCGCTCGAAAACCTTCCGAAGGAAATCGTCATGTCGGCTGAAGCGATGGTCGACGCGGCGTTGACCGGCTTCGATCGGCGCGAACTCGTCACGATCCCGTCGCTGCATGCGGTGGAAGAATGGGACGCTTACGAGGCGGCGCGCTTGACCATGTCGCCGCATCTCACGAGCAACGTCCCCGCACCGCGCTATACGGTCGCGCAATGATGCTGCTTTCCGCAGTCGTATGAATCCCGCCGAGAGCGGTGCCCGGTGCGGCGTTGGCAACGCAACCCTTTATCGGCACGCCTTCGGCTCAACTAGAGAACCATGATGGAAAACGCTAAACGATGGATGACGGCGCTCATCGCAGCGCTCGTCACAGTGACGTTCCAGGCTGCCGAAGCTGCCGACGTCGAACGGCACGATCCGGCTCCGACGACGGTGGCGCGTCACGCTTCCGCGAATTCGCCGATCAGGTTGCGGGTCGAAGCTCCCACTGGGCGCATCGAGCAACTCGCCTATCGACCCGGACGAGGTTGGAGTTCCTCCGCGCCTGCTGGTTCCGACGCCGGGGCGGCCGCCACCCGCGCCGTACATGCGGATGCGGAAGGACGCGATCGGAACGCGGGCGGAAGCCAGCCCATGAGCGTATTCATCGACGGTCCGACTGGCTACACCTACGTTTGGAATCGCGACAAGGGCTGGACATTCGTGGGCCGCATCAGCAACCGCGTCGAGTAATCGGCGTGGTCGCGGCCAGGAAGCGGAGCGCTACGACGGCAAAGGCTGAAACGCCAGCGCTCCCTGCACGGCATCGGCCGGGATTGTTCTGCGCCGCGAGCCAGTGATTTCACGCAGCAGGTATTTAACTCATAAGCGAGCGTGCTTAGACTGCGAAGCACCTGCTGCTGATATCGAATCACAGCTCACTGGAAACAGAACTTAGGAGGTTACATCATGAACTCGCTCATCAAAGCCGTTGCTGTCGCGCTCGCCATCGCCGCTCCCGTCGCGTCATTCGCGCAATCGAATCAACCGGTCACGCGCGCACAAGTTCGCGCCGAACTCGTGCAACTCGAGAAGGCCGGCTACTCGCCGCTCCGTGGTGACGATCCGTACTATCCGGCCGACATCCAGGCTGCCGAAGCGCGCGTCGCCGCGCAAAACGGCGGCGTCGCAGGTACGACCGACATTGGCGGCGTAAGCGCGGGCGCGGCTGCTTCGGGCCATGCGGCCAATGCAACTGGCACGAAGTCCATTTACTTCGGGCAATAACCGCGTGGACGCAACAGCGGGGCGACTAGCCCGCCCTGCTCTCGCCCGCAACGTTGCGGCGCGGATTCGATACTAGAGGCCGGCACGGAGCGACCGCTCCGTCGCCGGCCTTTGCCATTTGGCTCATCCGTCGGGGTACGCAAGCATCCATCTCATCAACGCTTCGCTACTCCTCCTGTCCATCATTCGATTGACCAAGTCGGCCCCAAACACCTGGGCACACGCCGGATTGTGTCGCAATGTATCCGAGCCGAGTATCGATACAAAGCATTGCAACGAAGCGGCGTCGGCGACACAAGCGAGATACGTAAGGGCGCTCCAATACAGCATGCGCAAAACGAGGAGCGCCAATCATGCACAATCTGCTCGAACCCCCTCTGGCCCTGCTCGCAGGCCTCTTCACAGTAGCTTCGCCCTGTGTCCTGCCGGTCATGCCGATCCTGCTCGGTACGTCGGTGGAAAGGCCGAGCCGCGGGCGCCCGCTTCTCATCGTCGCGGGCTTCATCGTTACATTCACGTCCGTCGCGCTGATGCTCGGTGCCGTCTCTAGCGCGGTTCACGTCGCGCAGAGCGCACTGCGCGATACGGCTATCGCTTTGCTGGGATTGTTCGGACTGTTGCGCCTCTGGCCTCGCCCGTATGACTGGCTGGTCGCACGCATCGCCCCTTTGTTGCAAGTCGGCTCAGGCACGTCAGCCGGCAACGGCAACGCAGGCGGCTTCGTGCTGGGCATGTCGCTCGGCGCCGTATGGACACCGTGCGCGGGCCCGGTTCTCGCATCGATCCTGGTGCTCGTCGTCAAAGCGCAGAACCTCGAATGGTCCGCGCTGTTGCTGACCCTGTATGCCGTCGGAGCCGCCATTCCGATGCTCGCGATCATCTACGGCGGCCAATACATGTTCCGTCATGTACGGTTCGTCGCGCGGCACGCCGAGCGTCTCCAGCAATTGTTCGGTGTACTGATCATTCTCACTGCGCTCGCGATCTATCTGCAATACGACGTGCTCGTCTACGGCTGGATCTCGTCGTTCTTTCCTTCGTTCAAAGGAGTTTGACATGCTCGCTCGATTCAAGGCCCTCGCGGCGGCGGCGGTTGCCGTCGCGATCGCGGCCGCGGTAGCCACCGCCGGAGGCACCGCGACAGCCGGCCAGGCCGGCAACGGCAAGACCGCGCCCGAATTCACCGGCATCGACAACTGGATCAACAGCCCGCCGCTGACGCAGCAACAGCTTCGAGGCAAGGTCGTGCTCGTCGATTTCTGGACTTATAGCTGCATCAACTGCATTCATACGCTGCCGTACGTCAAGACCTGGTACCAGAAATACAAGGATCAGGGCCTTGTCGTGGTGGGCGTGCATACGCCCGAATATCCGTTCGAACGCAGCACCGATAACGTCAAAACCGCGATCAAGCGCTTCGGCATCGAATACCCCGTCGCGCAAGACAACGAGTACGCGACCTGGAACGCGTACAGCAATCAATATTGGCCCGCTTTCTATCTGATCGATAAGGAAGGCCGTGTGGTCTATACGCACTACGGCGAAGGCGAGTACGCCCAGACCGAGCAGCAAATCCGCAATCTTCTTGCACAAAAGTAAGCACCTTCTCAACACCCAACCAACGAGGAATGACAATGACCACGACTGTCCTTTACACAGCCAAGACTCACACGACATCCGGAGGCCGTGACGGCACATCGCGCAGCGACGACGGCCGGCTCGACATCGCGCTTTCGTCTCCCGGCAGTGCCGGCAACGGTACGAACCCCGAGCAATTGTTCGCGGCCGGATGGTCGGCTTGTTTCATCGGCGCAATAGGGCTCGCGGCCAAGAAAATGAAAGTGGCGTTGCCGCCTGATCTCGCCGTCGATGCCGAGGTCGACTTATGCAAGGCCGGCGACGCCTACTCTTTGCAGGCCCGCCTCAACGTGAGCATGCCCGGAGTCACACGAGACACCGCGCAGGCGCTCGTCAACGCCGCCCATGAAACGTGCCCCTACTCCAAAGCGACACGGGGCAACATCGAAGTGACGCTGAACGTCGTGGCAGCGTAGGACTCGTTCTTCCCACGCGAGAGTGTTTTTCCGCGTTTGTCCGCCGTGGGTGTTCGAAGTCGGACCCGGCGCGCTTGAAGTTCGATCCACCGAATCGATCGAATCGATCGAGTCGAACCATTCGAACGGCAAGCAGCCAAGTCCAATTCACTTCTTCAGCTTGCGATCTTCAACTAGCGCTCTTCAGTGTCAGCGTTGCAGCGAGCCCGCCCTCGGGCCGGTTCGCCAGGCTCAAAGTCGCATCCATCGCGCGTGCGAGTTGGCGAGCAATTGCGAGTCCGAGGCCGGTGCCGCCCGTATGGCGGTTGCGCGACGTTTCGAGCCGGTAGAACGGTTCGAAGACCGCCTCGAGCGATTCGGCCGGTATTCCGGGGCCGCTGTCGAGCACCGAAATGGCGACACGCCCATCGGGCAACGCGCTGACGTCGATGGTGGCGCCCCCCCCGAACTTGAGCGCGTTGTCGACAAGGTTGCCGACGATGCGACGCAACGCCTGCGGCCGCGCCGTCACCGCAAGCGCGGCGCGGCTGCCCATCGATACCTGCGCGCCTGCGTCCACATAGTCGTAGACGATGCTCTCGAGCAGCGCGTCGAGGTCGATCTTGCGGGGCTCCTCTCCGGTGCCGTGGAGCGTGCGCGCATAGGTCACGCCCTCCTTCACGAGGTTTTCCATTTCCCGCAGGTCCTGCTGAAGCTTGCCCGCCCGCTCCCCATCGTCATCGACGTCGAGCCGCAGGCGCATCCGCGTGATCGGCGTTTGTAGATCGTGCGAAATAGCCGCCAGTATCTGCATCCGCTCGGCCGTGTAGATCGCGATGCGCTCCTGCATTGCATTGAACGCCCGAGCCGCGCGCGCCACCTCCGAAGGCCCTTCCTCCGACAGCTTGGTCGGCTTCAGCTCGGGTCCGAGCGCATCGGCCGCGCTCGCAAGCGCCGCGAGGGGTCGCGTCGCGACCCGCACCGCGAGCCAACAGCAAGCAAGGAGCACCGCAAGCTGCAGGATCAACCCGAATGGCAACCATCCCGAGAGCGGGAGGCTCGACATGGGGTGGAAATCGATCGTGAGCGGCGTGCCGTCCGTGAGCCGCAGATGCACTTGCAGATGATCGTGCTCGCCAGGGACTGCGTTGGCGGTCACCGGATATCGGGTGCCGACGCCTTCTTCGATCGCTTGCGCGATTCGCGCCGAAAGCTTCTCGTCAGGCGTGCTGCCCGCGATGCCCGGGCCGAGCACGAAACGGTAGGTGCGTCTCGCGAGCCGCGGCAGCCACGCCTCCCTTTCATCCGGCCGCATCCGATCGAGCAAGGCGACTGAGGTCGTCACTTCCCTGTCGATGTAGCTGACCATCATGCTCGTCGTGGTCTGATCGCGCTCGGTCACCGTCAACCAGAACGACATGCCCTGGGCCAGCGCGAGTCCGATCGAGAGAATCAGCGCCAGTCGCGCGAATAGCGTGCGCGGCCAATGCCAGGCGCCGAAAAGCTTCATTGCCCCGGCCCGTCCACGGCCGTCACGGCCGCGGAGAAGACATAGCCTTCGCTGCGCAGGGTCTTGATGTAACGCGGCTCGCGCGCGACGTCGCGCAACCGCTGGCGCAACCGGCTGACGAGCAGGTCGATCGAGCGATCGAACGCGTCGGCCTGCCGTCCCTGCGTCAGATTCAATAGCTGGTCGCGCGTCAAGACGCGCTGAGGGTGATCGAGAAAGACGCGCAACAGACGATACTCGGCGCCGCTCAGCGAGACCATCATTCCTTCCGAATCGAGCAAGTGGCGTGCGGTGGTATCGAGCCGCCAATCGCCAAACGCGAGCATGTTCGCCGTTTCGGTCACCTGCATGCCCGGCGGCAGCATGCGCGTGCGGCGCAAGACGGCACGCACGCGCGCTAGCAGCTCGCGCACGGCGAACGGCTTCGCGAGGTAATCGTCGGCGCCCATCTCGAGCCCCACGATGCGATCGGTCTCTTCGCCGCGCGCCGTCAGCATCAATACGGGCGTCGCGCGGTGCTTGCCAGCACGCAGATCGCGGCAAAGGACAAGCCCGTCTTCGCCAGGCAGCATCAAGTCGAGCACGATCAGGTCAGGCGCTCCGCCTTCGAGCACCTGACGCATCTCGCGACCGTTCGCCGCCAGCGACACGCGCATGCCGTTTTTCTCGAGATAGTCGCCCACGAGCTCGCGGATACCGCGATCGTCGTCGACGACGAGCACATGATCGATTTTGTCCATGAGCAGATCATACGCCGCGCCGCTTGACGCGCACGGGACTGGCGCTGAGCAGCATGCACTGCACGGGATGCGCGAGCTCAGCGGCGAGGCCACCCACGAGCAACGCAGCGATCGCAAGGAGGCGTTTCATGCGTCCTCCGCGACAGACAGGCTCGCGCCATCGGCAACGGTAGCTTCGAGCGCATAGGGGTCGACGCCTTCCAGACAGCCCACATTGACGCGCCAGAGCTTCGGGTTCATCCGCGTCTGATGAAATGTATAAACACCGCAATGCCGGCAAAAATAGTGCTTGGCCACGTGCATGTTGAATTGATAGAGCGTCAGCGCATCGTTGCCGCGGACAATCGTCAGATGGTCCGCTTCGAACGGCGGCGACATCAGCGCGCCCCGGCGTCGGCAGAGGCTGCAGTTGCAGCGCGTCGCGGGCTGTAGCGCGGTGCGCACCTCGAACTGCACGGCCCCGCAGTGGCAGGATCCGTGCAGCGGCGCATCGTCATCGGTATGGCTCATAACACTCTCCAATGATGGTGATGCTCGCTTTATACCGCGAAGGCCGCCGCGGTTTGTATCTCCGTGTATCCGGCCGATCCGCCGACACAAAACGTTGCACTTGCCCGGCGAGCAAACGACTGGAGGTCCGTCCGGCTAGCGAAGCGGCGAACTCGCTACGCCTCGAGCCGAGCTATGGCGCCACCTTTCGATCACGCCACCTTTCAATTTCAGGGACGTCCCATTAATTGGTAGGGTTGCGGTGCCGCTTGACAGGTCTTTCGCCACTCATCTAACGTTTTCGGATCAGGCGGTACTCACCTGGTCGATGGGGGAAAATCAATGAGAAGCATGCAGAAAGTTCTGTATCCCACGGCAACTGCAATACTGATGACGGTGGCATTGTCATTATCGACGCCGGCTTTTTCCGCGGGTCCTAAGGTAGTCAATGGGCCCGGCGCGGAGCCAGGCTGCTTCAAGCCGGAATCGGCCAGCACGAAATTCTTCCAGTGGCCAGCGAAGCCGGGGCCTTACCGAATCGCGCTCGTGAATGGGTTCATCGCCAACGACTGGCGCGTCCAGATGATCCGGGTCGCCAAGGCCTATGTCGCCCAGCCCGCGGTGAAGAAGGACATCAAGGAATTCAAGGTCGTCTCGGTCGGCCAGGACGTCGCCGCGCAGATCGCCGCCGCCAACAATTTCATCGATCAGGGCTTCGACGCGATCATCGTCGACGCCAATAGCGCCGCGGCCTTCAAAAGCGTGGTCCACAAGGCGAATGCGAAGGGCGTGGTCGTCGTATCGTTCGACAACGTGATCGACAGCCCGGACCAGATCTCGGTCAACGTGAACCAGCTCGGTCTCGGCGAAATGGCCGCAAAGTTTCTGCTGGAAAAAGCCAAGAAGGCGGGCGATCTCACGTTCCTGCACGTCCGCGGCCCGTCCGGTCAGCCGGTGGACCTCGCCCGGGACAAGGGCTTTCATGACGTGCTCGACAAGTCGGGCCGCAAGGTCAAGGTGGTCGACGTCATCGGCAACTGGGCGCCCGGGGATGCGCAGAAGGCGACCGCCGACGCGATCGCAGCGGGTGGCGTGTTCGACGGCCTCTACGTTCAGGGCGGAACGCAAGGCGCGGTGCAGGCGATGCTCGACGCCAACAAGTTCAAGGCGCCGATCTCCGGCGAGACGGAGAACGCTTACCGCATGCTTTGCGACAAGGCCGATCTCACCTGCCAGTCCGGCGGCACGGGCCCGGCGCAAAGCGCCGTGGCCATCAAGACCGCGATTGCCGCGCTTAAGGGCGACGCAATCCCACAAAGCATCGCGCTGCCCACGTCGGTCGATTACTCACCGTTCAAGCCGGGCGAGAACGTCTTCCCGAAACTGCCGGGCAGCTTCTTCGCCGGCAACAACTTCCCAAGCTGCAATATCGGTTTCTCGGCCGAGGAAATCGCGACGCAGAGCGGCACGAACAACTGAACCGGAGAGCGGCGGCGATCGCCGCCGCGCGGGAGGGAGACGCGACACGATGGTGGAGCAAACGCCGGGCTCACTGCTACGGGTCGACGGGGTATCGAAGCACTACGGCGGCGTCCGGGCGCTGCAGGACGTGCGATTCTCCTGCCGCGCGGGCTCGATCCACGCCCTTTTGGGCGAGAACGGGGCGGGCAAGTCCACGTTCATCAAGATCCTCTCCGGCGTGGTGCGGCCGGACAGCGGCCGCATCTTTCTCGGCGGCGAGCCGGTCAGCTTCGAGACGCCCAAAGCCGCAGCGGACGCGGGCATATCCTGCATATTCCAGGAGCTTTCGCTGCTGCCCGATCTGACCGTGGCCGACAACATCTGCATCGCCGACCGGCGGCGCCGGTTCGGGCTGATCGATCGAGCGGCCGAGCGGCGGCGAGCTGAAGAGATGCTGGCCATCATCGGCGGGGAGGACATCCATCCCGCCGCCCCGGTCGGCAGCCTGCCTCTATCGCGCCAGCAGATGGTCGAAATCGCCAAGGCGCTGGCGCGGCGGCCCAAAGTGCTGATCCTCGACGAAGCGACGTCGGCGCTGACGGCCGCCGATGTGGCGAAGGTCTGCGCGCTTCTCAAGCGGCTCAGGGCGGAAGGGATGGCGATCATCTACATCTCTCACCGGATGCACGAGATCGCGGAGCTCGCCGACGAATGCACGGTTTTCCGCAATGGCCGCTACATCGAGACGTTCGCGGCCGGAACGCGTTCGGACGATGCGATCGTCGAAATGATGATCGGCCGGGAATACTCGAGCGCATTTCCGCCGCTCGGCGGGACCCGGCGCGAAGGAACGCCGGCGCTTGCTGTCCGCCATCTTTCCTGGGCCGGCGAATTGAACGATGTCTCCCTCGAAGTTCATCCGGGGGAGGTGGTCGGGTTAGGCGGGCTCGACGGTCAAGGCCAGCGCGAGTTCCTGCTGGCGCTCTTCGGCGCACTGATCGGTGTTGGCGGCGAGATCGAAGTGGCCGGCAAGCCGGTGAAGATCACGAGCCCCCGGCGCGCGAAGTCGGCTGAGCTCGGGCTCGCGTTGATTCCCGAAGATCGAAAGAACGAAGGCCTGATGCTGCCGATGACCGTGCGCGAAAACCTGTCCTTCGCCGCGCTCGACGCGGTCAGCCGTTTCGGCCGGATCGACCGCAAAGCCGAAGCCGCGTTGATCGACGCGCTGGTGCGTCAGCTCGCGATCAAGTCGGACGGGCTCGATGGTCCCGTGGCCGCGCTTTCAGGCGGCAATCAGCAGAAGGTCGTGATCGGCAAATGGCTGATGACTAAGCCGCGCGTCGTGCTGCTGAACGACCCGACGAGAGGCATCGACGTCGGCACGAAGCAGGAGATCTACCAACTGCTGCGGCGGCTGGCGGAGCAAGGAACGGCCATCCTTTTCTATTCCACCGATTACGATGAACTGATTGGATGCTGCGACCGCGTGGCCGTCTTCTACGATGGCACGATCACGCGGATGCTGGAAGGTGCCGAGCTGACCGAGCACAATCTGATCGGCGCCGCGCTGAACCTGACGTCGGCGGCCAGGCGGCCCGCTTCGTCCGTCGCGAGGTAGCCGAATGAGCGTCGAGCGAGGAATGATCATGACGAGCAGGCGGCGCGAGGGAAGCTGGCGCTACTGGTTGGCGGCGCATCGCGGCGCGCTTGCCGCCGCGGCCATCTTCGTCGCCATGTTCGGCGTCTACGGGGCGGCCCAGCCGATGGGGCTCACCGTCGATGTCGTCAATACGGCGGCCAACAAAGGCGCGCTGCTTGCGCTCGTGGCGATGGCTCAGACGTTGCCCGTGCTGACCGGCGGGCTCGACCTTTCGGTCGGCATGATCTTCATGCTCGCCAATTGCCTCGCATCGACGATCGTCACCGGCGATGCGGCGACGACCGCCCTCGGCATCGTCGGTGTGCTGGTCGCGGGCCTCGCTTGCGGCGGGTTGAATGGATTGATCGTCGTCTACGGCCGGCTGCAGCCGCTCATCGCGACGCTCGCGACCAGCGCAATTTATTTCGGCGTCGCGCTCGCCCTGCGTCCGCAGCCGGGCGGCGACATCAACGGCGATTTCGCCGACCTGATGACGCGCTCGACCTACGGCATCCCCTCGTCCGTGCTGTTGATCCTCGCCGCTCTCGTCCTCGTCTGGATGCCCTACCGCAATTGCACGCTCGGACGCGCAGCCTATGCCGTGGGCTCCTCAGAGCAGGCGGCCTACATGTCCGGTGTTCCGATCGCGCGCGCGAAGCTCTGCGCCTACACCCTTGGGGGGCTTTTCGCGGCGCTGGGCGGGCTTCTGCTCACCTGCATCACCTATTCGGGCGAGGCGCGAGCCGCGCTCGGCGGCGACTACACGCTCAATTCGATCGCCGCCCTCGTGATCGGCGGCACGTCGCTCTTCGGCGGCTCGGGCGGCGTGGTCGGCTCCGTCTTCGGCGCGTTCGTCATGCGCACGGTGGGCGATCTGCTCATCGTCTTCAACATCAATCCGGTGCTGCAGCCGCTGTTCGTCGGGGTCGTCCTGCTGTTCGCGGTCAGCCTCGGCTCGCTGCGCCTGCTGCGCATCCGCAACAAGCTCGACCTCTATCGGTAGAAGCCACATGCTTCGCTCCTTGCCCAAGATCGACGCCGCGACGCTGATCGCCTTCGGCTGCATCCTGCTGCTGCTCGCGGTGGGCGCCGCCGCCAAGCCGGGGTTTCTCTCAGTCGGATACCTCGCTCAGCAACTTCAAGTCGCCTCCTTCCTCGGCACGATCGCAACCGGGGAGATGATCGTGATCCTGATGGGGCAGATCGATCTCTCGATCCCGTGGACGATCGCCATGGGCGGCATGATGGCCACCGGTGCAACGGGCATTCTCGGCCCCGGCGTTGGCGTACCGCTCGCGATCCCGTTCGGGATTTTCTGCGGTATCGTCGTCGGCCTCGTGAACGGCCTGGGGGTCGCCTATCTGCGCGCGCCTTCGATGATCTTCACACTAGGCATGAATGCCGTCGCGCAGGGCCTGATGGTCTATCACACCGGCGGCTTCGCGCCGCAGGATCGCGCCACCGGCCTGATGATCGAGCTCGCCGGCGGCCAGCTCGTTCCCGGCATTCCCAATCCGCTGCTGGTCTGGATCGCCGTCGGGGCGGTCACGGTCTATATGCTGACGCGCACGAAGCTCGGCCGGCAGATCTATGCGATCGGCAATCGGGAGCGGGCCGTGTTTCTCTCCGGCGTCGACAGCCGGCGCGTGACGCTGATCGCCTTCGCGCTCTCCGGCGCCTGCGCCGCGGCCGGCGGCGTGCTGCTCGCCGGCTGGGCGAATCGCTCTTACCAGGCGATGGGCGATCCATATTTGCTGCCTACGATCGCGGCAATCGTGCTCGGCGGCACGAACGTGCTCGGCGGCCGCGGCACTTATCTCGGCACCATCGCCGGCGTGATCCTGATCACGCTCTTGCAATCGATCCTCTCTGTGCTGCAGCCGCAGGATTATTTCGCGGAAATCGGCGTCCGTCTGCCCGCCGATGTCTTTCGCCAAGTGGTGTTCGGACTCGTGATCATCGTGATGATGATGCTCTACGGTCGCGAGAAACTGATGCGTCAATGAACGGCGCGCTCGCCCTGCCTTTCGGCCAGGAAACTGTGAATTTGCGAGACCACGGCGGCGCCTTCGCCGACTGCCGATGCGACCCGCTTCGTCGATCCGGAACGAACGTCGCCGATCGCGAAGATCCCCGCCACGCTGGTCTGTAGGGGCATCAACGGCGAACCCTCGGCGCCGGTGCACGTGATGACGAACCCCTTTGTATCGACCGACACGCCGCAAGTGTCGAGCCAGCCGGTGTTCGGCTCGGCGCCGATGAAGACGAATAGATGATGGATCGCCACGCTGGCCTCCATGCCGCCGGCGCCGCGATAGTGGACGCGCTCGAGACGCGCGTCGCCCTCGAGCGACGTCAGCTCGGTGCGCGTATGCAGCGTTAGATTCGGCAGCGAGGTGACCCGCTCGATCAGATAGCGCGACATGCTGTGCTCGAGGCTCGCGCCGCGAATGAACATGTGCACATGTTCGGCGTGCGACGCGAGAAACACCGCCGCCTGCCCCGCCGAGTTGCCGCCGCCGACGAGCAGCACCGGCTCCTTGCGGCACAGCCTCGCCTCGAGCGGGGTGGCCCAGTAGTAGACGCCGCATCCCTCGAACTGCGCGAGACCGTCGACGACAGGACGCCGATATTCGGCGCCCGTCGCAATGACGACCGTGCGCGCGGTGACGCGCTTGTCGTTGGCGAGCTCGACGACGAACGGTTGCCTGTCGCAATACAACGCCTTCACCTCGCACGGAATGCCGATATGCGCGCCGAACTTCTGCGCCTGGACGAAGGCGCGGCCCGCGAGCGCCTGTCCGGTAATGCCGGTGGGAAAGCCCAGATAGTTTTCGATGCGTGAGCTGGTGCCGGCCTGGCCGCCCGGTGCGCGGCAATCGAATACCGCGACCGACAATCCCTCGGATGCCCCGTAGACGGCCGCCGCGAGTCCGGCCGGGCCGGCGCCGACGATCGCGACGTCGTAGATATGGGTCGGATCGAATTCGGGAATCAGACCGAGGCACGAAGCGAGTTGGCCCGCGTCGGGGTTCCGCAGGACCGTGCCGTCCGGACAGACAGCAAGCGGGAAGTCGTCGGCCTGCGGGGTCACGTGCTCGAGCAGCGCGATGGCTTCCGCATCCTGCTCCGCGTCGAGAACCGTGCTCGGAAAACCGTTGCGGCGTAAAAAGCCCTGCAGTGCCAGGAGTCGCGGGTTGCCGGCCTCACCGAGAAGCACGACACCCTGCCCGCTCTCGATCACCCAGACGCGCCTCAAGATCAGCGCCCGCATGATCTTTTCACCAAGCTCGGCTTCACCGATCATCAGCGCGCGCAGGCCGTCGGGCCGAACCAGCAAGACCTCGACATCTTCGACGACGTGCGCATCCACCACTGCCGGCTTGTTCGAGAGCTGACTCACGTCGGACGTGAATTCTCCGCGCAGCGTATAGGTGTGGATCAGGCGTTCGTGGCCCAGTCCATCGCGGCCGACTATGCGAATCTTTCCCGACAACAAGACGAACATGCCGGGGCAGAGGCTGCCGGCGCGGTAGAGCAGTTCGCCTTTCGCGTAGCGCGATAACGTGCCGAAGCGACGAATCCTGTCGAGCTCCGCATCGCCCAGGACCGGGAAAATCTGGTGGTACCGAGGATGCTCGCGGATGCCGGGGCCGTCCCCGGATTCAACGTCATCCGCATCCGGCGGGCCTGCATTGCCAGCCGGCCTGTCGACGGGCATCCCGCCGTCGGGCGTCGATTCGCTGCTCATCGTGGGTTCTCCGAGCGTCGTCGAATATCGAGTATCGCGGCCGATTCTGACATCTTTGTTTGTCGCCGGATAGCCGAGAATCGGCCGGCGCGCAGCGGCGCCGTTGCGAAACGGCGGGAATCAATCGTAGCTGGGATCGACAAACACTATGTGTCGATTCGACGAGCGCTGACCGCTATGTCGCAGCCCTTTTTCACGATCGGACATTCGACCCGGAGCCTGAGCGAGTTCATCGACTTGCTCAAGAACTCCGGGGTGGAACAGCTCGTCGACGTGCGCAGCTTCGCCAGGTCGCGCACGAACCCGCAGTTCAATGAAGAAACGCTGCCGGGCGCCCTCCAGCCGGAGGGGATCGGCTATCTGCATCTGAAACAGCTCGGCGGACGCCGTGGCAAGGCCGCGGGAGCGCCCGCTTCGCCGAACGCCTATTGGACCCATCCGGCGTTTCGCAACTATGCCGACTATGCGACGACCGAGGCGTTCAGCGAGGGGCTGCGCACGCTGATCGAGCTCGGAAGCAAGCGTCGTTGCGCGATTATGTGCTCGGAGGCCGTCTGGTGGCGCTGCCACCGTCGCATCATTGCGGATTACCTGCTGGCTCGTCACAAGGACGTCCGCCACATCATGGATGCGCACCACGTCACGTCCGCCACGATGACCCCGGCCGCTCGCCCTCAGTCCGACGGTACGCTGCTGTATCCGCCGGAAGAAGAGGAGTGACGCCTGGCGAGCCGTTACCGAGGCGCCCTTTCGTCTGAACAGAACCGCATGCCGGCAATCGTCTCGCCGCCGGCCTTTGTATTCGCGATCGAGGCGCGAGGTTCGATCAGGCACGAATACCCTAGCTAGCCGGCCGCGTCTTTTTCACCAATAATGCGCGATAACGATTGCAGGATGAGGGGAGGACATGGAATACCAACCCGAAGCCATCCGTACCATCGCATTGGTCGGCCACGCCGGTTGCGGCAAAACCTCGCTCGTCGAAGCGCTGCTGCACGAGGGCGGCGCCGTCCATACGGCGGGCAGTGTGGAGCGCGGCAGCACCGTCTGCGATTTCGATCCGCTCGAGCGCAAGTACCACCACTCGTTGAGCTCCGCGATCACCCACCTGCACTACCGCGACACCCGCATCTACCTTCTCGATACCCCTGGCTACCCCGACTTCTCCGGTCTCTCGATCGGCGTGCTGCCCGCTGTCGAAACAGCCGCAATCGTCATCGACGCGCGCACCGGCATCGAGATGACCACGCGCCGCATGATGGCCTCCGCCGAGGCGCGCAAGCTCTGCAAGATCATCGTCGTCAATGGCATCGACGCAGAGAAGATCGATTTGCCCGAGCTCCTCACGCAAATCCAAGAAACTTTCGGCAACACGTGTCTGCCGATCAATCTGCCAGCGCAGGGCGGACAGGCCGTCGTCGATTGCTTTTTCAATCCGTCGGGCGAGTCCGACTTTCTGTCCGTCGAGTCTGCGCACAACGCGCTCGTCGATCAGGTCATCGAGCTCGATACGAAGCTGATGGAGCTGTATCTCGAGCAAGGCGAGGCGATTCGCCCCGAACAGCTGCACGAGCCTTTCGAGCGCGCGCTGCGCGAAGGCCATCTCGTCCCCGTTTGCTTCGCGTCCGCCGCGACGGGTGCGGGCATAAGAGAACTGCTCGACGTGTTCGTTCGATTGCTGCCGAATCCGCTAGAGGGCAACCCGCCCCTCTTCTACCGCGACGTCGATAGTCGCCGCGAGACGGTGCAGGCCGAACCGGCCCCCGACAAGCACGTGCTCGCGCACGTCTTCAAGATCGTGATGGATCCCTACATCGGCAAGATGGCCGTCTTTCGGATTCATCAGGGCACCGTGCGACGCGACAATCAGCTCTATATCGGCGATGCGCGGCAGCCGTTTCGCGTCGCGCATCTGATGTTGCTGCAGGGCAAGGACCATGTCGACGTCGCGCAAGCCGGCCCCGGCGATATCTGCGCGACGGCGAAGGTCGACGAGATCGACTTCGATGCGGTGCTGCACGACGCGCCCGAAGACGGCAACATTCATCTCGCTCCCCTCGCCTTCCCGACGCCGATCTATGGGCTTGCGATCGAGCCCGAACGTCGAGGCAACGAGCAGCGTCTTTGGGAGCTTCTTCAAAAGCTGGCCGCGGAAGACCCGTGCCTGAGGATCGATCACCCGGTCGGCACGAACGAAACGGTCGTTCGCGGGCTCGGCGAGCTGCACCTGCGGCATATGCTCGAGCGCCTCACCGATCAGTACAAGCTCGCCGTCGTCACGCGGCCGCCGAAAATCGCCTACCGTGAGACGATCGGCACGAAGGCCGAGGGACACCATCGGCACAAGAAACAAACCGGCGGCGCCGGCCAATTCGGGGAGGTCATGCTGCGCGTGGAGCCCCTGCCGCGCGGCGTCGGCTATGAGTTCGTCGACGCCGTCAAGGGCGGCGCGATTCCGGGCCAGTTCATGCCGGCCGTCGAGAAAGGCATTCTTCAGGTGATCGATAGCGGGCCGCTCGCCGGCTTTCCGATGCAAGACGTGCGCGTGACGGTCTTCGACGGCAAGAGCCATCCCGTCGATTCAAAAGAAGTCGCGTTCGCCACCGCGGGGCGCAAGGCATTCATCGATGCGGTACTGAAAGCGCAGCCGATCCTGCTCGAACCGATCGTCAATATCGAGGTCATGGCGCCCGAGGCGGTGATGGGCGATATCATCGGCGATCTGTCGTCGCGGCGTGCGCAGGTTCAGGGCACGCGCAACCTGGCCGGTCACATGTGCGTCGTGATGGGGAAGGTGCCGCTATCCGAGCTGGCCGACTATCAATCACGTCTCAATGCGCTCGCGGGCGGGCACGGCAGCTACAGCATCGAGCTCAGCCACTATGACCCGGTGCCGCCGAACCAGCAGGAACGAATCGCCTCGCAATTCAGGAAGCAAAGCGAAGCCGCCGCCCAGTGAGTGCTCTTGCAACGGGGCCTCAGCCACTCATCGATTCGATGGCAGCGGCTGACGCCCCATGAGGACTCACGTATCGAGAACCCTTTTGTGACCTCCTTCGTCATGTCCCGCCGGTTCGCCGGCTCGGCCCTCGAGCGCGGAATCGTGATGCAGCAGCAGCGCCGCGACGACGCCGACCAGGCCCGCGCCCGCGAGACAAAGCAATCCCGGGCCGAAGCTGCCCGTACTGTCCTTGATCCAGCCCATCGCATAAGGGCCGAAGAACCCTGACAGGTTGCCGATCGAGTTCACGACCGCGATACCGCCCGCGGCGGCGGCGCCCGACAGGAACGCGGCCGGCAAGGTCCAGATGACCGGCAGGCAGCCGAAGATGCCGAAGCCCGCGATCGAGATCGCGATCATCTTGGCGACAGGATTGTCGATCACTGCCGCGCCCGCGATGCCGGCTGCCGCGATCAGCAACGCGACGGCGACATGGCGCTTGCGCTCGAGCTTGCGATCCGAGCGGCGTCCCCAGAAAATCATGCTGAACACACCGACTGCGTACGGCGCCGCGGTGACGAAGCCGGTCTGCAGGTTCGTGAGGCCGAAGCCTTTTACGATCTGCGGCAGGAAAAAGCTGAGGCCGTAGTTGGTGGCGACGGCACCAAAGTAGATCAGCGCAATGACGAGGACGCGCGGGTTAAACAGGGCCTCCACTACGTTGAACTTGCGCACTGCCTCACGTTGGCTGCGCTCACGCGCCAGCCGGGAGACCAGCCATTCGCGCTCGTCGGATTCGAGCCAGGTCGCATCGGCAGGCTTGTCCGTCAGGTAGAGCACGACGACGAACGAAAGCAGCAGCGCCGGCAACGCCTCGATCAGATAGAGCCACTGCCAGCCGGCGAGACCGGCAATGCCATCCATCGACAGCAGTGCCCCCGAAATCGGACTGCCGATCACCGTCGAGAGCGGAATCGCCACCATGAAGTAGCCCACCATCCGCGCGCGATACTTCGCGGGAAACCAAAGCGTCAGCAGGAAGATGATCCCCGGAAAGAATCCCGCCTCTGCGATGCCAAGCAGAATCCGCAATATGTAGAAAACGTGCGTGGTCGATAGCCCCGTATAGCGAGCGATGTTGGGGATGAATGCCATTGCGCCCGCAACGACACCCCATGTCAGCATGATCCGCGCGATCCAGCGGTGAGCGCCGAACTTTTCGAGCAAAAGATTCGACGGCACTTCGAAAAAGAAGTACGCAATGAAGAAAATGCCCGCGCCGAAACCGAATGCGCTCGCGGTAAGCCCGATGGCCTTGTTCATCTCCAACGCCGCGAAGCCGACATTGACGCGGTCGAGATAAGCCACGAAATAACAAAGGATCAGGAACGGGATGAGGCGCGCCGTGACGCGCGCGATAGTGCGTTTCTCTAAATCCATTGGTTGTCTCCTCTGGTTAGCGCGTCGAACGCATTGTCTCTCGACGCTTCGGTCGATGGATGGACCGGTTCCAAGACTAACCCCTCGCACGCGCCGCGGGAAGAACTGGTTTCCCACTAGTTGCCGGGCGTCGCGGGCGAAATGTTCAAATAGTGAGACGGCGCGGATTTAAAGCGCACCGAGGCCGGCTGCCGGTGGACGATCGAGCGGTCCCTTCGATGCATCCGCATAGCCGAGGTGAATGGCACCCGGTCCCGCGAGCTGAAGAAGACGATCGTCGTCCCGGTTGGCCGCCGGTATTGCGTAAAGGTCCGCGATATCGGTGATAGGCTCGCTGAACGGCGTCGGCAGCTCGCGCTGGCGCGCAAGGAAGTCGACGATCGGCGAAACATCGGCCAGATCGAGAAAATGCCCGATGCTCGTCGCTGTCGTTTGGGGGCTTTCGATCAAGTCCCTGTACGAAAACGTCAGTGCCTGTTCCTCCGGCAACTCGCCGAAGAATTCGACGATTTCGGAAACGTATTGCGCCCAGACGCGCACGCCGTCTTCAACCGACCCGATCCAATGCTTTCGAACCATCGATTTCGCGACATGCGCGGGATGGCGATGGAGGTGAATGAAGCGTGCCTGCGGCAACGTCTCGCGAATTAGGCGCAAGCATGAGCCGGACATAGGCAGATGCGCGACGGCGCCGGTGCGCGCCGACAGTATCGTAGGGTCGGCGTAAGGCGGATGCTTGTCGCCCCAGATCGGCGTGCTGACGCCAAGCTCCTCGCGATAGAAGCGCTCGACCCACGCGCCGAGCGTACGGCGACTGAAACGCTCGAATCGCTGCAGATATGTCGGCGTGAGCAAATCCGCTCGCCGACTGTCCACTTCCACCATCTGCTTCAAAAGCGCGAAGATCCGGCATTCGTTGGTCAAGTGAATAGACGGATGCACATTGAGCGTGGAGCACAGAAACGTCGTTCCCGATCTCGGCGCACCAATGATGAAAAGCGGGCAGGATTGCATCGTCGGCTCCGAGGCTCTCGCGAAAAAGGGGAGGTTCCGCCACGAATGAAGCATAGATGAAGCCAAGCGCCAGGTCGAAGCGTTGTCGCGCGCAAAACTCAATTGCGCTCCGCGGTGGGAGCACTCTGCTTACATTAGGTTGTGCACAGCCACCGCCACCCCATCGGCGATCTTGTCGCAATCCGACGGGCCGTACCCCTTTCCCTCGGCCCGAAAGTTGCTCGCGCAACCAACGCCGCTGGCGCATTCGCGCGCGCCCGCCGCGTTTTTCTCGATGGAGAACTCCCCGTTGAGCCAGCCCTCCACCGCAACGCCCGCTCCCTCATCGGCGCCGCCGCCTGCGCCTCCGCCACCGATGCACGGCGGCCAGCTCGTGCTTGCAACGTTTGCCGTCGCGCTCGCCACCTTCATGAACGTGCTCGACACGTCGATCGCGAACGTCGCGATTCCGACGATCGCCGGCGACCTCGGCGTCTCGGTCGACGAAGGCACCTGGGTCATCACGGTCTTCGCCGCGGCCAACGCCGTGTCGATCCCGCTGACGGGCTGGCTGACGCAGCGAATCGGCCAGATCCGTCTCTTCGTCGGCGCGATCCTCATGTTCGTGCTCGCGTCGTGGCTCTGCGGCATTGCACCGAATCTGATCGTGCTGCTCGGCGCGCGGGTGCTGCAAGGCGCCGTCGCGGGCCCGCTCATTCCGCTCTCGCAATCGATTCTGCTCGGCTCTTATCCGAAAGAAAAATCGTCGATGGCGCTCTCGCTCTGGGCGATGACGGCAACGGTCGGTCCGATCGCCGGACCCGCGCTCGGCGGCTGGATCACGGACAGCTATAGCTGGTCATGGATCTTTTTCATCAACATCCCCGTCGGGCTGTTCGCCGCCGGCGCCACGTGGATGCTCTATCGCCATCGGGAAACGCCAGTCCGCAAGCCGCCGATCGATGTCGTCGGGCTGGCTTTGCTGATCGCATGGGTCGCGCCGCTGCAGATCATGCTCGACAAAGGGAAGGACCTCGACTGGTTCGCCTCGCCCGTGATCGTCACGCTGGCTATCACGGCACTGGTCGCCTTCGCATTCTTCCTCGTATGGGAACTCACCGAGCGGGACCCGGTGATCGACCTGCGCCTTTTCGGCCAGCGCAATTTTCTCGGCGGCACGATCGCGATCTCCGTCGCCTATGCCGTCTTCTTCGGCAACCTCGTGCTGCTGCCGCAGTGGATGCAGGAGTACCTGAACTACCGCTCCGTCGATGCAGGCCTCGTCACCGCGCCGCTCGGCGTGTTCGCCGTCGTGCTGGCGCCGATCATGGGCCGGGTCCTGCCGCGCACGGACGCGCGGATGATCGCGACGCTCGCCTTCATCGGCTTCGCGGTCGTGTTTTTCATGCGCTCGAAATATGTCATCGAGGTCGACACGTTCCATCTCGTTCTGCCGACGCTGCTGCAAGGCATTCCGATGGCGCTCTTCTTCGTGCCGCTCACCGCGATCATTCTCGCGGGCCAGCCGCCGCATCGCATCCCGGCCGCGGCCGGGTTGTCGAATTTCGTGCGCGTCTTCTGCGGCGCCATCGGCACCTCGATCGCGACCAACGAATGGAACAACCGCACCGTGCTCCACCACGTGCGACTGACCGAGGTCGCCAACGCGGACAACCCCGTTTTTCGTCAGCAGATGCAATCGACGCAATCGCTGCTGCACATCGGCAATCCGTCGGCGAACGCGCTCTTCGACTTCACGGTCAATACGCAAGCCGCGATGATGGGACTGAATGACATCTTCTACATCTCCGCGGTCATCTTCTTGGTCATCATTCCGCTCATCTGGATCACGCGCCCCGTCAAGGGCGGTAAATCGGATGCGGGCGGGGCGCATTGACCCGTGAATTTTTCCGAGTCGTGCCCGCGCGCGCCGAACAGCGGCCATTGCCAGCGAATCGGCGCGCAGCGGCTAAGTTTTGACCGATGCGCGCTGCCTGGAACGACCCGCGGCGGTTGACGCTCGCGGGCTGCTGGCCGATATTGGCCACGTTGTTCGATTCGATTCCGATCGTCATAACGATCAGGCGACTTGTCTGCTGAATCGAGCCCGTACATGTGCTCGCGCACCGCGTCATGCACATCGTCCACCTCCGACGCATCGTTCGCGTCTTTCAGAGACAGGGGATAACTCAACGATGAGCGATCAAACCGCTCGCGGCCCGGCCATTGGCGGTACCACTTTTGGTGGCCCCACTTTTCCGACGACCTGCGCGCGCTGCGGCGGCAAGTTATCGGGGCCGGTTGCATTCTGCCCGCATTGCGGCACACCCGCGCGGCTCGCGTTCGGCGAACGCACGCCGCCGACGAGGCAGGATGCGGTCCGCTCACCGGTGCCGCCGCCGAACGGCACGGCCGGAACGCGGGCCGGCGCCTCGCGCGCCGAAATGCTCTGGCCGTCCCGGCCCACGCCGTTGTTCGCCTCCGCCGACAGCGACCCTTACGGCGACGCGCAGACACCGTCAGCCGAGAGAGCAGGCTCGGTTCGGTGGGGCATCGACCGCTGGGCCGGCACCATTCGCCGCGCCATCCATCGCTGGACTGCTGCCCATCGCTGGACTGCTACCCACCACTTGGCTGCTATCCATCGCTGGGCTGCTATTTACCGCTCGGCTGCTATTCATCGCTGGGCTGCTATCGGTCGCTCGAGCGACAGTGCTCGCTGGAGCGACAGTCGCTGGGGCATCAAGCGAGGCACCGCGCTGACGCTGCTGGCGTTC
Organism: Trinickia symbiotica; assembly: GCF_002934455.1. Taxonomy (GTDB): domain Bacteria; phylum Pseudomonadota; class Gammaproteobacteria; order Burkholderiales; family Burkholderiaceae; genus Trinickia; species Trinickia symbiotica. The sequence goes on from NZ_PTIR01000001.1 coordinate 158,999, forward strand.
TTCGCTCTCTTCGGAGGAACCGTGCTATTGCACCGGTACGACGACGCCGAGACTCGCGAGCAGCAACAGCAGCAGACATCGGTGCAAGGCCCGGTGCAAGGCACGGCTGCCGTCCAAGGCACCGATGCGGCGCAACGCCCGGCGAGCGCGCCGACGACCGCACCGACCTCCGCCCATATCGCGCGCGAAACGAATCGCGCACCGCAATCTGTCGCGGCACCCGCCGTGCCGCAAGCGGCACCGCCGGCGCGTATCACGCAGCAAGCCGCCGAGCCGTCGCCGTCTCTCTCGAGGAAGGAAAGCTCGGCGACGAGCGGCAAGTACAGCGCCAAAAATCAGCGGCTGATATCGCTCGCGCTCGCGCGAGCTCATAGTGGATTCGAGAAAAACGACCTGCGCATGGCGCGCTCGGGCGTCTATTGGGCGCTCTCGCTGCAGCCCGACAACAGCGAAGCACTGTCGCTGAAGCAGGAATTGCTCGCACGGGAACGGGGGCATGTCGCCGCGTCGAAGGCCTTCGATAGCGGCGAAGAATGATCGAAAAGCCGCACGAACGCCAAACGCGCCCGTGCGTGCCGTTCGACGGCGGGCAAGTGGGCCGCACCGCCGCTTGCCTCTGCTTGCGCCGCTGGCTAGGCTCCCGACGCAGCCGCTGCCGATGCGGCCTTGCCCTTCTTGGACTTCTTCTTCCCCGTGGCCGGAGCCGCCGGGGACGAAGCGGCTGTCGCGGGCGCCGTTGCGGCGGGCGCGGCGCCCTTGGCCGATGTCGTCTTGCCGCTCGGCGGTTTCGCGGAGCCGTTGATCGTCAGGCCCGCCGCTTCGAGCTTGAGCACCGACTTCGGCCCGATGCCTTTTACGCGATTGACGAGGTCGTCCGCATCCTTGAACGGACCGTTCTTCGTGCGCTCGTCGATGATCGCCTTCGCGTGGACGGGTCCTATCCCCTTGACCGATTCGAGCGCGGCCTGATCGGCGGTATTGACTTCGACCGCCGAGGCGAATGCGGCGCACAGCGACAGGGTTAGGGCAACGCACAACATTATTAGCTTTTTCATCATGGCAATCGCTCCGTTAGACGTTAACCCGGTGCATTACGATATTGTTGCGTTCGCAGGATAGCTCAGTTTCGTGACTGGACAAAATCGCCGCTATTGCAAAAAGCAAATGACAAAATGTCCTATAACGTTGCCTATCCATTTTCGATGTAAAGTCACGTAGCTGCCGCGCGCTGCGCCGCGCGATGGCCGCACGCTTCATCGCCATGTCCTGAACCTTTACCATCGACACCTCTATGACGACATCGAATTCGCGCACAGCGGACCACGCGATCGACCGGCAGTTTCTCGATCGTTGGTCGCCTCGCGCGTTCACACCCGACCTGATCCCCGAATCGACGCTGCTGACTTTTCTCGAGGCGGCGCGTTGGGCGCCCTCCTCGTACAACTCGCAGCCGTGGCGCTTCGTCTACGCTCGGCGCGACACGGAGCACTGGACGCGCTTTTTAGGATTCCTCAACGAATTCAACCGTAGCTGGGCGCAACATGCGGCCGCGATCGTGATCGTCCTGTCGAAGCGCACGTTCACGCCGCCGGGCGCCACGGAAGAACGGCCGGCGCCGTCACACTCGTTCGATACCGGCGCCGCATGGGGCTACTTCGCCCTGCAGGCGAGCCTGTCAGGCTGGAAAGCGCACGGACTCGCCGGCATCGAGCGCGAGAAGATCCGCGCCGAGCTCGGCATTCCCGAAGGCTATGCCATCGAGGCCGGCGTCGCCCTCGGCCGGCCCGGCGACAAGGCATCGCTGCCCGAAGCGCTGCAGGCGCGGGAAGTGCCGAGCTCGCGAAACCCGCTCCCCGCCATCGCGAGCGAAGGCCGATTCGTCGCCTGACGAGAGCGCAACACGCGCGGCTTGGCTGAGTTCAGCGTCGGCGAGCGGTGCGAGTCGGTGCCCGCTCGTCGCGCTCGGTCAGCAAGCCGTTCAGCAACATATCGGTCTGCACGCGGATCAGCTCGTCCAACGGCTCCCATGGGAAGTGCGGGCGCGGCCGCGCGATCAGGATCGCGACGAGCCCGTGAATCGACGCCCACAGTGCCTGCGCGACCAATAGCGGCGGCCCGAGATCGGCGCGCACGACACCGGCCTCGATGGCCTGCTCGATTCGCTTCGTCAGCTGCATGAACACCGGCACGCCGACGCGCGTGCCCTCGCCAACCTCTTCGTTCTCGTCGAGTTGCTCGGCGTTGTAGGGCTTGCGGTAAGCCTTGATCACCATGAAGGCAAGCCGGTATTCGTCGGGATGGCTGAGCCCGAACGCGACATAACCGGTGACGCAACGGCGCATCCAGTCGCGCTCGTCGGTCGCGGTCCGATCACACTCGGCGAGCGCCTGCGCGAGCTCGCCGAACGCGTCGCGAATCAACTGGCCGAAGATGTCGTCCTTGGTCTTGTAGTACGCGAAGAGCGCCGTCTGCGAGATTCCCACGCGTTCGGCGATCTTGCGCGTCGAGACGTTTTCGAATCCGTGCTCGAGGAAAAGCGCCTTTGCCGCGGCGAGAATCTCTCGGAGCCTCTCGTGGCCCGATCCCCGCGCTTTGCGGTTCGCGAGCGAAATCGTATAGGTCTTGGCCGTCGTTCCGGTCTTCCTGGTCGGCATCTGATCTGTTATCGCGTCGAGGCATCGTGAATGAAGCCTCAACGATACGGCAAATCACCGCTTGCGCACAAAATGCATCGATGCGCAGGCCGTCGAAACGGCAACGCCGCGCTCCTGCCACGCGGGCGAGAGTGCTCAAGTTTGCGCCGCGTCCCACCAGCCGTGGAAGCTGAACGGCAGTGCATGGTGGAGCCGGACCTTCGCGAGCGGACCGTCGGCAAGCGCGTTCGCGTCGAACACGGCAATGAAGCTCGTGCCGCTGGCGCCTTCGAGCACTTCGGCGAGCAGCCACCCCGTATCGTGTTCGCCGTCGCCGCGCGCGGCCGGGTCGGGCGCGAAGACCGGCTCGCCGACGTAATACCCGCTGCCGAAGTGGAACGCCTGCTCCTTGCCGGACGTCACGTCGATCCGCGAGATACCGTCATGAAACCATCCTTGATCGGAGACGCGCGACGACGAAACATAACCATACCGATACGGCTGCCCGACACGGCGCTGTGGAACGAACGGAAATTCGTAGCGGCCTGCGAGGATCGTTTCGACTCGTGCTCGACGCGCCGCCAGGTCGATCGTCATGCGCCGCAGCGTGCCCGGCGATTTGGCGACACCCTCTCGGCCTTGCATGATTGCGCGGAAGCTCGCGTCGGGTCCGAGAAAATGATCGGGCGTGTCGTAGCCGACGAAGTCCGCGACGATCGTGTTTCCCGCCACGTGCGCGTTCAATGCATGCCACATCCACGACGCCGGGATATCGAGCACGAGCGGCGGCCTCGCACCGGTCGTATCGACGACGAACAGCATGCTGCCTTCTTCCGGTCGCCATTCAAGGCTCTCGGCAAACGTACGGGTGCCGATCAGCATCGGCAGCGGCGACAGCATCGCCGGTTGCAGGTGGAACACCGCGTAGGGATCGGCCCAGAAGAAATCATGAAAATACGCGCGGCCACGGGGGCTCGCATACGCAATGTGCCGCGTCTGATGTCCGGCGCTGTTCTTCACGACGACATGCAGTTCGGGTTTGCGCTGACCTCGCTGCCCCACGAGCACCCAGTCGCCCGTTTTCGCGTCCGTTTTCGTGTGCGCCTTGTAGTTCACGGGCCCGGTCCCGGCTTCGCCTTCGTACGGATTGGTTTCGCGGCCGGCGTCGAGCGTGCGCGGATCGATCGGATAGGGGCCGCCTACCTCGTCGAACGCATAGAGCACGCCGCCTTTGACCACCGGCGTGACACCCGCCTGGCTGCGGCTCGGGATGCAGGGGATGTTCGAAAAAAAGCCGGGCGCGGGTGTCGTCCACGTCGGGTAGAGAAACTCGCCCGCCGACTCCTCGGCCACATACTTCGTAGTCCGAACGAACCGATTGCGGAAGCGCACGCCGCCATCGCTGAACCGCGTCGCGCGGATCATCCCGTCGCCATCGAGAATCGTCCGCTTGCTGAAGCCGTTTCGCGCGAACATGCCGGGCCCGTTTCGGTACAGGGTGCCGGTCAGCCCGACAGGCAGCCGCCCTTCCACATCGGCCGAGTGGTCGTATTCCTTGTCCATCCCCTTGGCCAGTAACGTCAGCCATTTGCGGTCGGCCGGCAGCGGCGGCGCGCTGGATGCGTCGCCCATGTCGGTCCCGCAATCGGCGAGCGCGGTTGCGGCGACGCCGCCGGCGGCGGCTCGGATGAATTCACGACGGGTGAGCATGTCAGTGCCCTCCTTCTGTGACGTTTTCGCGGATCGAGGATCCCGGAACGGGACTGGACGGCAGGATATCGACCGTGTCCGTTCAACGATAACAGAGCATCGCTCAGTTATCAACGAACATTTTTGAGTGCCCGAGCATTCCGCTAGGTCGCGGATTTGCGTCGTGCGACGGGCGCGGGCCCGGTCGATTCGCGCACGACGAGCTCCGGCTCGCCAACGGTATAGACGCTCCGAGCGGCTGAACCGCCCTCGATCATCTCCAGCGTCAGCGCGATCGTTTGCGCGGCGATGCGCTGCGTGGGAAACCTGACCGTGGTCAAGGCCGGCCGGAACTGGTGGGCGAGATGAATGTCAGTCAACCCGACGACCGAAAGATCGTTCGGAACGCGCTTGCCAAGATCGGCGGCCGCCTGCATCGCGCCGATCGCCATCAAATCGTTGGTCGCGAAAAGCGATGTCAACGTCGGCCTCGCACGCAGCAGCGCACTCGCCGTTTCGTAGCCGCTTTCTATCGTATCCCGCGACTCCGCGACCGCGAGCGCTCGTTCCGGATGACCGCGTGCGGCGAGGGCCTGCGCGAAACCACCCAGCCGTCGCGACTGCGGCCCTCCCGACCCCACGCCCACGAGCGCGCCGAACTTCCTGTGCCCGAGTTCGGACAGATGCTCGGCGGCAAGCGAGCCGGCCGCCGCGAAATCGGCTGTCACGCAAGGCAGCGTGCGCGACGCCCTCACATGCTCCCACATGCAGAGCACCACTGCGGCGCCGTTGCGCGCCGTTTGGGCCAGCTCCCGCTCGCCCAGATCAGTGTTCATCACGATGACGCCCGCCGCGAGCGTGCCTGCGATCTGCTCGAGATAAGCCCGGGTAGTCGCCGGATCGTCGTCGGTATTGCAAACAAGCAGGAAGTAGCCGCGCTTGCGCGCTTCGCGCTCGGCCGCCAGCACGAATTCCGGGTAGAACGGGTTGGTGACGTTCGAAAGCATCAGCGCCAGCGTCGAGGTACGGCCCGAGGCAAGGGCGCGCGCGGTCAAATTCGGGCGATAGCCGAGCTCCCGGATCGCGGCCATCACGCGCTCGAGCGTCGCGGGCTTGACCTTCTGGGGGTTGTGCAACGCGTTCGATACTGTCGCGGCCGTTACCTTGGCCCGCCGTGCAACTTCGGCAAGCGTCACCATGACGGCCTCCGAGCGTCGGGGCCGTTCACGGTCGCCCGGGTGACCGGCAGCGTCAGCGGCGGCGCAAAACCATCGGCTCGGTGATTGCTCATTTGGTGGGACGATGTCTCAAAAGTTGCGCGACATTGATCGCTGCGCTAATGTCGTGAGCCATCACTATCGATGGCGCAGCGTCATGGTACGTCCATGAGGGTGCTTGATGCCATAAGAATTTAAGCGCTTAAATTCGCCGCGCTGCACTGATCGGACACGGCGCGGCATATAACGCCAAGTCAAGGAGACGGAGATGAGATTCGACGCACGCAGGCTCGCGCTCACCTGTATTGCCGCAGCGACGCTTTGCGCCGCGACCAGTGCCATTGCGGGCACGCTCGCGGTCAACGTATCGGCGCGCGGCAGTCAACGCGCCACCTGGCAAAACCTGTTCGATCAGTTCAAGAAGGCGAACCCCGACGTCGACCTGAAAGTCACGTATGTGGGCGAGGAAGCCTACAAAGTGCAGATCTCGGGGTGGCTTGCGACCGATCCGCCCGATGTGCTGAGCTGGCACAACGGAGAACGCATGGCCTACTTTGCCAAGCGCGGGCTGCTCCAGGACCTCAGCAGCGACTGGCAGAAAAACGGCTGGGACCAAACCTACGCGTCGGTGAAGCAATCGTCGACGTGGGCCGGCAAGCAATACAGCGTGCCGCTTGGGACCGATGCCTACGGGTTCTTCTATCGCAAGGACCTGTTTGAGAAGGCCGGCATTTCGGGCGAGCCGGCCACATGGGCTCAATTCCTCGACGACTGCAAGAAGCTGAAGGCTTCGGGCGTGGCGCCGATCGCCGTCGCCGCGCGCGATTCGTGGACGCTCGCCGCCTGGTTCGACTATCTGGACCTGCGCATCAACGGCTATGCGTTCCATCAAAAGCTGATGGCCGGCGACGTACCCTACACCGATGCGCGCATACGCAAAGTCTACGAGACGTGGAAAACCCTGATCGACGACAAGTACTTCATTGACAACGCGCTTTCGTACGACGTCGATTCGGTCGGGCCGCTGCTCGTCAACGGCAAGGCCGCCACCATGCTGATGGGCACGTTCTTCTCCGCTGTGTTGCCGGAGGCGACGCGTGGCGAAATGGGTTATTTCCGCTTCCCCATCATCGATGCATCGGTGCCGGTTGCCGAAGACGGCCCCGTCAACGTGCTCGTCGTGCCCGCGAAGGCCAAGAACAAGGTCGACGCCCGACGCCTCCTCGCCTTCATGGGCCAGCCCGAGATCAACGGCGAGCTCGCGAAAGGCTGGGGTCAACTGCCGTCGAACAACAAGGCACCCGAGCCGCAGGACCCGATTGCGAAGGTCGGTTTCCAGACTTTGTCGGGCACCACAGGAGGGATCGCCCAATTCTACGATCGCGATATGACGAAGGAGATGGCGGACGAAGGCATGAAGGCGATGCAGCGGTTCTTCTCCGATCCGACGCAGCTCGACGCAATCCTTCAACGCCTCGAGCAGACGCGCAAGCGCATCTACAAGAAGTAAGCAGCGTGCAGCGGCGAGCGGTTGTTACCATCGCGATAGACTTGGCCGCTTGTATAGTCGATTGAACACATATCGATCAGTGCATTCTCAACTGAGCCGCCTCGCGCGGATTCCGCATTTCCCGTCGCTTGCGATCGCCACGCTGATGCTCGGCGTGGCGATGTCTTTTACCGCGCCGTACCTCTCGCTTTTCGGTGTCGAGGAAGCGTCGATGTCGCCGGTAAGGCTCGGCATCTTCATGACGCTCATTTCCGCGAGCGGCGTATTGGCCAGCACCGCCGCGGGCCGCTGGTCCGACCGCCGCGGCAGGCATCGCGCACCGCTCATTCTTTCCCTCGTGGCGGCGGCGCTCGGCTTTCTCTCCTTTTGCTTTCTGCGCGACTATCGGTTGCTGACCGCGAGCGGCGTGCTGTTGCTCGGCACAGGCGCGGCTTCGTTGTCGCAGGTGTTTTCGTTTGGACGCGCGGCCTTGCCTGTCGCGGACAACGCTGAGCGCGATTTCGCTTCCGCCGCGCTTCGCACACTACTGTCGGTCGCATGGGTCTTCGGTCCTGCCGTCGGAGCGCTGATTCTCGCTCAGGCCGGCTTCAACGGTCTGTTCGGATTCGCCGCCGCCAGTTTCGCCGTGAGCGCGGCACTCGTCTCGCTTATCGTCGAGGCCCCGGCTGGGCGTCACGGGGAGGCAGCGGCGAAGGCTCCCGACGCGGACGTTGTACCTGCATCGCAAACCACGTCTACTTCGAATGAACATCGACACGCAAGCCGCCGCGTTGCGCTGCCTACGTCCGACGAGGTATCTCTCGGCCTGCTCTGGCGCGCACTTTTCGCATTGACGCTGATCGGACTCGCCGCCAGCGCGACGATGATCGTCCTGCCGCTCTATGTCGTTCATGCGCTCAAAGGCACACGCTTCACGGTATCGGCCACGCTCGGGCTCGGTGCGTTCCTCGAGATTCCGATGATGCTGTGGCTCGGCGCGCGCTCGTTGAAGTTGAACAAGCAGGGCTGGTTGACGACGAGCGCGGCCGTTCAGGCGGCCTATTTCGTCGCGGTGGCGGCCGTTCGCGAGCCGGCCGCCGTTATCCCGCTGCAGGCGCTCAGTGCGTACGTCGTCTCGGTCACATCGTGCCTCGGCATGACGTATGTGCAAGACCTGATGCCTCGCCAACCCGGCGCCGCGACCGCGCTCTTCTTCAATGCCTGGCGCGTCGGCTCGATCCTCTCGGGCGTGCTCTCGGGAACGATCATCGGCGCATTCGGATACCGGTCAGTATTCCTGATGTGCTTCGGCATCGCGCTCGTCGCATTCCTGCTGCTCGCGATCGACGCGCTGCCCGCGATGCGCTCGCGCGCGACGAGCTTGCTATTGCGGCTCTTTCGGCTAGCTGCCCGGTTGCGCGTAGGGTCGCGGCGCTCAAACTGAGCGGATGGCGGATCGTCACTCGACCCTCACGCCGAAGGCGTCGATCCCCCCGCAAACCGCTCCCGATACACCTGCGGCGTCACGCTCAGCACGCGCATGAAGCTACGCCGCATGGTTTCCTCGACGCCAAACCCGCAGCGGGCCGCGATGCGCTTCACCGGCCACGAGGTTTCGGCCAGCAACCGCTGCGCCGCCTCGACGCGAAATTGCTCGACGGCGCGCGCGGGCGTGCGGCCTGTTTCCGCACGATAGTGACGCATGAAGCTGCGCTCGCTCATGCCAATACGCTCGGCGAGCTCGGGAACCGACAGGTCGGCCGTCAGATGCTCGGCGATCCATGCATGCAATTCGCCAAAACGATCGCCCGCCTTTTGCATCGACAATGTCGCGCTGAACTGCGCCTGCCCGCCCGGGCGCTTCAAAAACACGACGAGCTCGCGAGCGACATCGAGCGCCATTGCGCGGCCGAGATCGTCTTCGACGAGCGCGAGCGCCAGGTCGATTCCCGCTGTGACGCCGGCCGACGTCCATACGTCCCCTTCGCGGATGAAAATCGGATCCGGCTCCACCCGCAGGCTCGGATAACGCCGTGCAAGCTCGTCGCAGTGGAACCAATGCGTCGCCACGCGGCGCCCATCGAGCAATCCCGCCTCCGCCAGCAAAAACGCTCCCGTGCATACGGAAGCGATACGCCTCGATCTCGCTGCCTGCCTGCGCACCCAATCGAGGAGCTTCGGCTCCTTGGACGCGGAATGGACACCTCGACCGCCAGCAATGATCAACGTGTCGGCTTGCCTGCCCGCCGATCGAAGCGAATCGGACATCAACGCAACGCCCGCTGATGTCGTCACGAGCCCTCCTTCGAACGAGACGACACGCGGCGCATACGGCCTCGCGAGCCCCTGTAGCACGGCAAGCTCGTTCGCTGACGCGAAGACCTGGAGCGGGCCCGTCACGTCGAGCAGTTGAGCGTTCGGGAACGCGAGAACGAGGATCGATCGCTTATCGGAATGCATGCTGAGGCAGTGGCAGAAATTGTTGGCGATATGGCATTTCCGCCAAACACTACGCGCATAGAATCGATTTGTCCATCGATGGCCGGGCGCGCCAGCCGTCGTCGATGGCCCACCCTCGCTCGTCGGCCGCCACCGGCGGTTGACGATACTCCCCGCATCCCCATGAGGTATCGATATGGCATTGCAAATCGGCTTTCTCGTATTCCCGCGTATTCAGCAACTCGACCTGACCGGGCCGCACGAAGTATTCGCTTCGTTGCCCGACGCAACGGTCCATCTGATCTGGAAAACGCTCGAGCCCGTCGTTTCGAGCAACGGCCTTGTCCTGACGCCAAACATGACATACGGCGATTGCCCGCCGCTCGACGTCATTTGCATCCCCGGCGGCAGCGGTGTCACGCCGCTGCTCGAAGACCGGGATACGATCGAATTCGTTCGCAAGCAGGCCGACAGCGCCCGCTATGTCACGTCCGTCTGCACGGGCTCACTGCTGCTCGGTGCTGCGGGTTTGCTGCATGGCCGCCGCGCCACGACGCACTGGGTATCGCATGGTTTCCTCGAACCGTTGGGCGCCATTCCGGTGCATGGCCGAGTGGTTCAAGACGGGAATTTGATCACGGGAGGCGGCGTGACGGCCGGTATCGACTTCGCCTTGTCGGTCGCGGCCGAACTCGCGGGTCAGCAAGAAGCTCAGGCCATTCAGCTCGAGCTCGAATACGCGCCTGCACCGCCGTTCGATGCCGGGAGCCCACAGACAGCGCCGAGGTCGGTCGTGGACCTCGTCAAGCAGCAATCGGCGCAGGAGTTCGCCAAACGCGAGCGCATCGTCAGCCGGATTGCCACCACGCGTGCCGGCCAATAAGCACCAGCAGCAGGAACCGAGGCGCTCGCGAGAGACCGCGAAGCGCCTGCGCACCACAATGGAACAAGCGATCCGCACCATCACGGAACATTTCGAAGTCCTAATAGAACCCATAAAAACGTTTGACTTTCCAAAATATTCCGTTCGTCCCAGACTGGCTGCCACGTCGTCGTAACAAATCGCAGGATCTCAATTCTTTATCCGAGCGAATTCTTCGCGATGCGAACGATTCGTATCCCTCGCATTCGCTCGCAAAATAGCAAGCGAATGAAAAGGTGCTCGGCCTACGGGAGGCGTCGGTCATACCTGATTTAACCATCATTCATTTCAAATAACTTTCTATACCGTACAAGAGATACGGAGGAGACATCGATGAAATCGCGAAAAAGGCCGCTTTACGCGGCGTGCCGGCTATTACTTTTTGCAGCCGGGGGGACCGCCCTTTCAGGAACCGCGCTCGCCCAAGCTTTGCCCGCGACGAACGAGAATCAGGAAATCCAATTGTTGAAGCAACAAGTGGACATGCTGAGCAAAAAGCTCGATTCGCTCATGGCAAAGCAGCAGCAACAACAGCAGCAGGCGGTGACGACCAATCAGAAGCCGGCCGTAACGCCCGGCGCGACTTCCAATCCCGGCGAAGTGCACGCGTCGAATGTACCGCCCGAGCCGGCGCCGAATGTCTCCTCGTCGGGCTGGGGCGCGGGCATGCCGCCCAAGCTGAAGTCGTTGTTGTCGTTTCTTGGCGAGGTCGATTTCTATGGCAACCTCGACCTTTCCGTCGACTATGCGACGAAAGGCTTGGCGAGCTCGTACACGCTGCCGGACGGCACGGTCGTCTCTCCGAGAGGTCACATGGGATGGCAGCCCGACATTTCGTCGAATCTTTCCTACATCGGTGTGCGCGGTAAGCGTCCGTTCGGCTCGTCTTCCGATCTGTCGTTCGTTTATCAATTGGAAACGCAGCTCGACGTATCGGCGACCTCCGGCACGGCGAATTCCAATTCCGCGCAGGATTCGACCGTCAAAGGCGCTTTGACTTCGCGCAATAGCTATATCGGCATCGCTTCCGCGAGGTGGGGCGCAATCAAAGCTGGTAAAACGGATGCGCCCTACAAAACATCCACCGCGCGCATGAATCCGTTTACCGGAACGCTCGGCGATTACTCCTCGATAATGGGTAATACAGGCGGCGATAATCGAGTCGAATTCGGCACGCGTCTCGATCATGCGATCTGGTATGAATCGCCGAATTTCCATGGTTGGTCCTTCAACGCGCTCGTTTCGCCGGGACAAAACCGCGGGTACGAGAATTCGACGCAGGCCGCCGGCGAATCCGACTGCACGGGCGGCAATGTTCCCGGCAGCGGCGGCAACCCGGTGGCCTGTAACGATGGCAGCTACGGTTCAGCGTATAGCGCGAACCTCGCGTACGCGAACGGCCCCTTCTATTTCACCACTGCCTATGAGTTGCACCGCGACGTGAATCGTTCGAGCGACGTGACAGCGAGCCCCGCCGCGCTTGCCTCGCCGGACGGCACCGATCCGAACGACATCGGCAACGAGTGGGCGTTCAAGGTCGGCGCGCAATACAAGCTTCCGACCCACACGATCTTGAGCGGCATCTACGAGTGGATACGCAGGGAGGTGCCCGCCTACCTCGAGGTGCAAAACGAGCGCAGCAGAAATGGCTTCTGGCTTGCGATCACGCAGGAGTTCACGCCGAAGGACAGCGTGAGCATCGGCTGGGCGCATGCCGGCCGCACGCCGGGCGATCCGGGGCAACACAACACGCCGCCGCTGACCAATGCGCTCGGCACCGCCAACCCTGACAATGCCGCCAACATGTTTACGGCCATGTACAAGCATGCGGTCGACAAGCACACGACCGTCTACGCCGACTACGCGCTCGTGCTCAATCACCCGGCCGCGCACTACGCGATGGGCGCGGGCGGACGCAGCGTGACGATCGATTGTCACGATGGCAGCTCGATCTCGCAAGGCGCGCCGTTTTGCTTTGCGGGCGGCAGAGAGATGGGGGTCTCGGTCGGCCTCGACTATAAGTTCTGAGAACGCTTACCTCCTCCAAGCGACGCCAACCGCCCTACCTCCGCGAGATGCAATCCTCGCGGGGGTTTTGGCGGTTCCAGCCTACCGAGCCTGCCGGCGCCGCATCGACCGGCCCGAACGCCAGCTGATTCCACCTTGCCAACCGCTGGCTGGAAGTTTCGTCATCGTGCTGTCATCTTAACGACACACGCGCCACGCAGCATGGGTTCTCCCTGCGACTCAACTCGGAGAACCGGCATGCCGGAACTTTCGTATCCGCAGTCCACCGCCACCCCGGCGCGCCGCGGCCTCGGCCTTCTCGTCTTCCTGCTCGCCATCGCGCTCGGTCTCGCCTATTGCACGACCCGTCTCGTCACCGATTTGCAGCCCGTGCGACTGCCCTCGGCGCTGCCGTACGTGCTGCTCGGCGTGGCCCTCTTGATTGCGCTCGGCTTCGAGTTCGTGAATGGATTTCACGATACGGCGAATGCCGTGGCTACCGTCATCTATACGCATTCCCTTGCGCCGATCCCGGCGGTGATTTGGTCCGGGACCTGGAATTTCCTCGGCGTGTTGACATCGACCGGCGCAGTCGCGTTCGGCATCCTGCAACTGCTGCCTGTCGAGCTGATCTTGCAAGTCGGCAGCGGCGCGGGATTCTCGATGGTGTTCGCGCTTCTCATCGCGGCAATCATCTGGAACTTGGGCACCTGGTATCTGGGCCTACCCTCGTCGAGCTCGCACACGCTCGTCGGCTCGATCATCGGCGTCGGCCTCATGAATCAACTCATGCACGGGGCTTCCGGTACGAGTGGCGTCGATTGGGGCCAGGCGCTCGGCGTCGGAAAGTCACTGCTCTTTTCGCCAATCGTCGGGTTTTTGCTCTCGGCGCTCCTGCTCGTCGTTCTGAAAGCCGCCGTGCGCGTCCCGCAACTCTACGCGGAGCCGGCCAGCAACGAGCCGCCGCCGTTCTGGATTCGCGCCTTGCTGATCCTGACCTGCACGGGCGTCTCGTTTGCGCACGGCTCGAACGACGGACAAAAAGGCATGGGCCTCATCATGCTGATTCTGATCGGCACAGTACCCACGGCCTATGCGCTGAATAAAGCGGTGACGCCCGCTCAAACGCAAACGTTCCTCGCCGTGGCGCAGCAAACATCGGCCGTGCTCTCGAAGTACACGAACGGCGTGCCGGCGCCGGCGGATGTGCGCGGTGGCGTCGAAGACTACGTACGGACCCGGCACTTGACGCCGACCACACTGCCCTCGCTGGAAGCGCTCGTCACGCGTATCGGCCAACAGGTCGGCAGTTCCGGAGCGATGGCCAATGTGCCGACAAACACTGTCAGCAACGCGCGCAACGATATGTACGTCGCCTCCGAGGCGATCCGGCTGATGGAAAAGGCGAAGCAACCGGCGTTTTCCGCGGACGATCTCAAGGCGGTCGACAACTTCAAGAAGCAGTTGGACGGCGCAACCAAGTTCATCCCAACCTGGGTCAAGGTTGCCGTCGCCATCGCGCTGGGGCTCGGCACGATGGTTGGGTGGAAGCGTATCGTCGTGACAGTCGGCGAAAAGATCGGCAAGCAGCATCTGACGTATGGGCAAGGCGCTTCAGCCGAAGTCGTCGCCATGCTCACGATCGGCGCGGCCGACGTTTATGGGCTGCCCGTCTCGACCACGCACGTGCTGTCGTCCGGCGTAGCGGGAACGATGGCCGCAAACGGCTCCGGTCTGCAATGGAGCACGGTACGCAGCCTCTTGCTGGCGTGGGTGCTCACGCTGCCCGCTTCGATTGCGCTCTCGGCCGGGCTCTACTGGGTGCTCAGACAAGTGGCTTGATCGAACGGTGCTCGAGGCCGGCATGCGTGGGCCTCGAGCACATCGTCTATGCCGGCACCATCTCAGTAGAGCCCCGGTGCCGGCAACGGCTCAGTAGATCTCGGGCACGATCATCGACGCCGGCACCGGCTGGCGGATGTAATCCTCGTTGTGCACGCGCTCGGGCAGCGTGACGACCGGGTGCTCGACCTCGTGGTACGGCACCTGGCTCAACAGGTGGTGAATGCAGTTCAGGCGCGCGCGCTTCTTGTCGACCGCCTGCACGACCCACCAGGGCGCCTCGGGAATATGCGAGCGCTGCAGCATCACCTCTTTCGCCTGCGTATAGGCTTCCCAGCGGCGCCGGCTCTCGAGGTCCATCGGGCTCAGCTTCCATTGCTTGAGCGGATCGTGGATGCGCGCCTGGAAGCGGATCTCCTGCTCCTCGTCGGTGATCGAGAACCAGTATTTGAGGATCTGGATGCCGCTCCTCACGAGCATCTTTTCGAACTCGGGCACCGAGCGGAAGAATTCTTCGTACTCCTCATCGGTGCAAAAGCCCATGACGCGTTCGACGCCCGCACGGTTGTACCAGCTACGGTCGAACAGCACCATCTCACCGCCGGCGGGCAGGTGCGCGGAGTATCGTTGAAAGTACCATTGCGTGCGCTCGCGGTTGCTCGGCGCGGGCAGCGCGGCGACGCGGCACACGCGCGGGTTGAGCCGCTGCGTGATGCGCTTGATCGCACCGCCCTTGCCCGCCGCGTCGCGGCCTTCGAAGATCACCACGAGCCGATGGCCGGTCGCGACGATCCAGTCCTGCAGCTTCACCAGCTCGCCCTGCAGGCGGAAGAGCTCGCGGAAATAATGCCTGCGGTCGCTGCGTGCCTCTGGAGTGAAAGCCGACGAACCATCGAGGAGGCGGTCGTCCACCTCCATTTCGAGTTCTTCGTCGTAGGCATCGACGAGATCTTCCTCGAAACGGCGCTGCCGCTCGGCGACAAGCTCCGCGTCGGATTTCCTGTCCTCTTTGTCCATCGTATCCTCCAAGGCAACCGGTAGGCGCCAACGGCCGCCATGCTGGCGGCGCAAAGCTAGTGATTATCGTTACGCCTGGTGTCAACCGTATTACTGCGAGCGGGCGCGCTCCGCCTCCCGTCGACCGGCCGCCACGCCGTTTACAGCCATGCCGGGGCGGACCCGCCGTTACGGCGGAGGCCGACGGCCGGCTAGCCAAGCGGTCTCGCAAAGCTGATTTCATGGCCGTCCGGATCGACGATATGAAAGTATCGCTCGCCCCACGGCGCGTCGAGCGGCGCGAACTCCGGCTCGAGTCCCGCGGCGAGCGCTTTCCGGTAAAGGCGATCCACGTCGGAGACGTAGACGATCACACGCCCCCACCATGCCGCCGGCGCGCGCGCGTCGGCGATGAGATTCAAAAACGTACCGCCGAATTCGAACGATGTGAAGGTTTCCGATGGCCCGCCATACTTGAGCGGGAAGCCAAGCGCTTCGTAAAAGCGCACTGCACGGGCCATGTCGCGCGTCGCAAGCGTCACCGCGCTCAGCGTCAGAATCTTGGGCTGCTGCGCCGCAGCCGCTGCATCGTCGTCTTTCGCCGCCGTGCCGACACGTCGGTTTCCCGCCTTGTTCGCCATCGTCAGCCTCCGAAAGCCCGGGCCGTCGAACAGTCTTCGAGCTACCCTGGGCAGCCGCACGCATCATGCCATGGCGATTCCGCACGCACGAACGAACGAAGCCTTTAATTCTTTGACTGCGACGCCGATTCCCGCTAAAAGATGATTGGTTGTCGCTGTTGCGTTCACGAGAGTGGAGCCCACGATGAGCACGAGAATGCGGACCACGAGCCCCGAAGCGGCTTCGGACCACACCAGCGCCTGCGCGCCGATGCCCGGCCAGGTCGTGCTCGTCTTGCAGGGGGGCGGCGCGCTCGGCGCCTATCAGGCCGGCGTCTACCAAGCACTGCACGACGCGCGAATCGAACCGGACTGGATCATCGGCACCTCGATCGGCGCGATAAACGGTGCTCTCATCGCGGGCAATCCATTCGAAGACCGGCTCACGCGGCTGCGGCAGTTCTGGGACGGTGTCTCCCAGCGCGGCATTTCAACGCCAGGCTGGCTGCCCGGCTTCGAAAACTGGTCGCGCGATCTCGCGATCGTCACGCAAGGCATCGCCTCGTTCTTCACGCCACGTCTTGACGTCTGGGCTGGCCTTCACCAGCGCGTCGGCGTCGAGCACGCCGCGTTTTACTCGACCGCGCCGTTGCGCGAAACCCTCACTTCGCTCGTCGATTTCACGTACCTCAACGAGCGAAAAACGAGGCTCACGGTAGGTGCCGTCAACGTCTGCAGCGGGCGCATGCATTACTTCACGAATCGCGACGCGCCCATGGATCCCGAACATGTCATGGCATCGGCGGCGTTCCCGCCCGGCTTCCCGTCGGTGCGGCTGGAAGGCGAGCCGTATTGGGACGGCGGCATCTATTCGAATACGCCGCTCGAGGCGGTGCTGGACGACAAGCCTCGACGCAGCTCCATCATTTTCGCGGTGCAGTTGTGGTCGACGGACGGCCCCGAGCCGGACTCGATCTGGCAGGTGCTGAGCCGTCAGCGGGACATCCAGTATGCGAGCCGCTCGGAAAGCCATCTCGCGCGGCAAAAGCAGATCCATCGGCTTCGGCACGTGATTCGCGAGCTCGGACGTCATGTTCCCCAAGAGCAGCTCGAATCGCCCGAGGTGAAAGAGTTGCTCGGCTGGGGATGCAACACGACGATGCAAGTCGTCGAGCTCGACGCACCGCGGTCCGATGGAGACCTCAACAGGGACATCGATTTTTCGGCGAGCGGGATCGAGCGGCGCTGGAGCGCCGGCTACGAGGACACCAAGCAAATGCTCGAGCTCGCGCCCTGGCAAGAAGAGCCCGACCCGATGGAGGGAATATCGGTCTACCGAGCAAGCGCCGCGGTACGTTGACGGCGCTTGGTTAGTACTCCCAAAAGACTGCCATGATGAATAGAGCGTGAACGCGCTCATGATGCAGCGCGTTCACTCGTCGCCTATTACCGCACCGGCGGGAAATCCACGTCTGTATCGTTGATTCGATTGAACGTATTCGTGAATGTGATCAGTGCAATGGCGAGCGAAATGTCGGCCAATTGTGTGTCGCTGTCCTCACGGCTCGGCTCACGTCTTGCACGACGGGAGCGCGCGGCCGCCGGCGCCCGTTCGCGTAACGGAAGGGGCCAATGTCATCGTCAACGAAAACACAGGATCGGGCGAGCGTCTCGACATGCTCTGCGGTCGCTTCTTCGTCGAACCGCCGCATGACAGGCTCGTTCGCGACTATCTGCCCACTACGTTGATCGTCCGCACGCCGAACGCGGTTCGTGACGCGGAGAACGCGCCGGCCGCCGATCAGCTTGCCAGCCTCGTGCGAATGATGAGAGTCGAGGCCGTGGGAGAGAAGCTCGGCAGCCATGCGATGCTGAATGTGCTGTCGTCGGCCCTCTTTGCATTGACGCTGCGCGCGGCGAGCGAATTGCAGCAGACGCCGAAAGGGCTGCTGGCATTGGCCGGACACCCACGCCTCGCGCCGGCCGTGACGGCGATGTTCGGCGATCCCGCGAAGCCCTGGACGTTGCCGGAACTGGCACAACTTTGCAATATGTCGCGCGCGACGTTCGCCCGTCACTTCGAGGACGCACTCGGGCGCTCGGCGCACGACCTGTTGACCGATATCAGGATGAGCCTGGCGGCCAACGCCCTGAAGCATCCCTCGATCACGACCGAAGCGGCCGCTGAACTCGCCGGCTTCCAATCGATCGCGGCTTTTCGGCGCGGCTTCGCGCAATGGATGGGCGTGACCCCGGGAGAATGGCGGCGTGCCGCACGGCGGTCAGAGGCGGCCGGCTCGGTTGTCGTTGAAGATGCGGGTGCACGTGCAGGCTAGGCATCGTTCGCCCCAGGATATGACGACCCTATCCTCCGTGCCGTGCCCAAAACGCCGCCGGCGACACGATCGGATAACGCTCTCCCAATACGAGCAGATCCTTGTCACCCGTAATCAGGTAATCCGCCTGGGATGCCAGCAGTGTTGCAAGCACCGGCTGGTCTGCCGGATCGCGCAGGGCCACCTCGTGACCAGCGACCGGTTCGACGATATCAGCCAGAAACATCAAGCTCTCAGTGAGATCGCGAATATCGCTGGCGCTCAACTGAATGCGAGAAAGGCGGGGCAAGACGCGCGCGGTTTCATCGAGGATGTATCGCGATAAGACGACGTCCAATCCGCCTTGCCGCCAAGCCCCAACGATCCGTCCCGGCACACTGGCGGGATAGGCCAACCCGGATACCAGTACGTTGGTATCGAGCACCACTCGCAACGCCGACATATCAGCGCTTGCTTCGGCGTTCTTTGGCGACGGCTGCGTCGATCTCGGCAAGGCCCTCTTCCACCGGCACGTCGGAATAGGCCTTCACGATTCGGTCGCTTAGCGCGTCGAAGCGCTCGCGCATGCGACGGATCCGTGCAAACAGCTCGGCATCCACCAACGCAGCCACTGGCTTGCCGTCCTTGTTGATCACGATGCTATCGTGGCGGTATTGCACCTGTGTCAGCATATCGCCGAGGTTTTGCCGGAAATTCACTGCGCTCACTTCTGTTATCATTTCAATCACCATAATGGTCGTTATGGTCATTATGGCATCGTTCGCAGGCCTCGTCCACTCAGCCGCGCGGCGCAAAGAAAGCGCCCCGCGAGCGCTCAACCCTTGAACCTCGGCTCACGCAGCCGGCGCACGCCATCCAGCCCCCGCGCGGCATGAAATCCGCCGATTGCTGGAATAACCGACTTCCAACGGTGTTCTCCCCGAAAGAATCCCCATCAAGGAGCACCCGTGACCGCACCTTTCTCCTCGCCGCCCGGACGCATTTGCGTGCCGTGCCGCCTATCGGCGATCGGCGTCGTCGTCGCCCTGCTTGCGAGCGGCTTCGCCTATACGGCGGGCTGGCTGACGCCGTCGCGTCTCACGACGACCAAACTCATCGATACTTTCGAACGGAACGGCGGCGTGCATGCGGGCTTTCGCCGCAACCATGCCAAGGGCTTGTGCATCGAAGGCTACTTCCAGAGCAACGGTCGTGCGAGCGCATTTTCGAAGGCGGCCGTGTTCGCGCAGGGACGCACGCCTGTCATCGGGCGCTTCGCGATTCCCGGCACCAATCCCGAGGCGCCCGATAACAGCGTGCCGATTCGCAGCATGGCGTTGCTCTTCAACGAGCAAGACGGCCAGCAATGGCGTACGGGGATGAACTCGGTGCCGCTCTTCCCCGTGCATACCCCAGCGCAGTTTTACCAGCAGCTCGTCGCTTCGCGTCCTGATCCCGCGACGGGCAAACCCGATCCGGCGAAGCTGAAGGCCTTCTACTCGGCCAATCCCGAAGCGCAAGCCTTCATGACCTGGATCAAGCAGCATCCACCTTCGTCGAGCTTCGCGAACGGCGCTTACTACAGCGTCAACGCGTTTTACCTCGTCGGCGCGGCGGGAAAGCGCAATGCGGTACGTTGGTCGATGCAGCCGGAATTGCCCTATACCCCGTTGACCGCCGCTGAAAAAGGCGAGTCGGCGTACCTCGCGTCCGAGCTGTACGACCGGCTGCTGACGGGCCCTCTGCGCTGGCACCTGATCCTGACACTGGCCGCGCCGGGCGATCCGATCGACGACGCGACGAAACCCTGGCCGGCCGATCGCCCGCAAGTCGACGCCGGCACGCTCGTGGTCGAACGCGCCTCATCGCAAGAGAGCGGCGCGTGCCGCGACGTCAACTTCGACCCGACGATCGTGCCGGCAGGCATCGAGCCGGCGAACGATCCGCTGCTCGCCGCGCGATCCGCCGCTTACGCCCTTTCCTATCAGCGACGCACGCACGAAGAAGCGCTGAATCCCGCGCTGCACAGCGACACGCACAAGGCCAATCCCTCATGAGCACCCACCGCCCTCATATCCACTTCAGCGTTTTGCAAAGGCTGCTTCATTGGCTGATGGCGGCCATGATTTTGTCGATGCTCTTCATCGGCATCGCGATGGTCACGACCGTTTCGAGAGCGCATGAGACGCTGATCGCCATCCATCGTCCGCTCGGCATCGCGCTTTTAGCACTCCTGATCATTCGTACGTTCGTGCGCGTCACGCGCGGCAGCCCGCCGCTGCCTGACGATATGCCCGCCGCGCAGCGGTTCGCCGCCAAGGCTTCGCACCTCGTGCTCTACCTGCTCATGGCCGCGATGCCCTTGATCGGCTGGGGCATGCTGTCGGCAGGCGGATACCCCGTGACGATGTTCGGCGCGTTTCATCTGCCACCGATTCTCCCGCATGACACGCGTCTCTATGCGCTGCTGCGCGCACTTCACACAGGGCTCGCGTTTGCCTTGTTCGCGACGGTCCTGCTGCATCTCGCCGCTGCACTGTTGCACGGCCTGATTCGCCGTGACGGGGTCTTCGCCAGCATGACCTGGGGACGCGGCCGAGCTTGACGTCGGCGCGAGCGTAGTCGAACTATGCCTTTTTGCGAGCGGCCGCGCGTGGACGACTGACCGTGTCGCCCAGCAACGAAGCGAATCTGTCCGCGAGCGTCGGCCGCGAGCGTTGCGGCCAGATTGCGCTCAGCTCGAACGGCGGCAAGTACTCCCCGTCGCGCACCTCGCAGAGACGCACGCCCGCGAACTGCAGCGTCTTCGTCGAATGGGGCAGAAGCGACGCGCCGCAGCCCGCCGCGACGCACGCAAGCACCGTCAAGGAGCGATTGGCGTCCTGGACGATGGTGGCTTCGCGGCCCGCCTTCCTGAAGGCGCTCAGTATCCCGGCGCGAATGCCGGGAAGCTGGTCTTGCGGAAACCAGACCAACCCGATGTCCGCAAGCTCGGCCAGGCTGACCTTGCCGTCGTCGGCCACCGGAAAAGATTCGTGAACGACGGCGAGAAGCGGCTCGCTCGCGATCAACTTTTCGTGCATCTTGCCGCCGACGGTCACCGGGGTATGAAGCAGCCCAAGGTCAATCTCACCTTTTTCGAGCGCGCTTGCCTGCTCCGCGTTGCTCATTTCTCGCAGAGACAGCTTCACGTTCGGCGCGTCCTTGCGCAAGGCACCGATCGCGGCCGGCAGCACTTCGAAGAGCGCCGCCGAGACGAATCCGATCGCGAGCCTGCCGCCATGCTGCGTGCCGATATCGCGAGCACGCGTTTGCGCGGCCTCGATGCGCGAGACGCTGAGCCGGATATCGTCGACGATGGCCTCGCCCGCCGCCGTCAGGGTGGCTCCGCGGCGTGTGCGCTGAAACAGCTTCACGCCCAGTTCACGCTCCATCCTCGTGATCGCCTGGCTGAGCGCCGGCTGTGCGATGCCGAGCACTTCAGCCGCGCCCGTCACGCTGCCGGCATCGGCAACGGCCAGAAAGTAGCGAAGGTTCCGCGTGGATTCCATATCATTCTGTGATGAAAGATCAACAGTTTCATAGTATCGCGCTACTGCAATGCTTTTTAGAATCTGTTTCGATCGTGTCGTGGGCGAGCGCCTCTTTCCACCCATTGCACGCGATAAAAACGGGAGACATTGATGCAGTGGTATGGAGATATTTCGCAGTCCGAACGACGCACGCTATGGAGTTGCTTCTCCGGCTGGGCGCTCGACGCAATCGATACGCAGGTTTTCAGCCTCGTCATCTCTGCGTTGCTCGCGACATGGGGCATCAGCAAGGGGCAGGCAGGGCTCATAGGCGGCGCGACGCTCGTGGCCGGATCGCTGGGCGGACTGCTCGGGGGGATTCTGTCGGATCGCATCGGCCGCGTCCGCGCGCTTCAACTGACGGTCGTCTGGTTCTCGCTCTTCACTTTTCTGAGCGCATTCGCGCAAAACTTCGAGCAGCTTCTCGCGCTGAAGGCGCTGCAGGGCCTTGGATTCGGCGGCGAATGGACAGCGGGCGCCGTGCTGCTCAGCGAAACGATCAACGCCAGGCATCGCGGCAAGGCGATGGGCGTCGTGCAAAGCGCCTGGGGCTTCGGGTGGGGCGGCGCCGTGCTGCTCTATACGATCGTCTTCTCGTGGGTATCGCCGCAATGGGCATGGCGTGTCGTCTTCGCGCTCGGCCTGCTGCCCGCGCTACTGGTGCTCTATTTGCGCCGTAACGTCGAGGAGCCGCCGCGTCCGAAAGCAACTTCGGCGCAGCCCGGAAAAAAGCCTGGCGTCTTCGCCATCGCGGCGGGCATCTTCGATCGCTCCGTCGTCCGCACGACCCTCGTGGGAGGTGTCATCGGTCTCGGTGCGCACGGCGGCTACCACGCGATCACGACGTGGCTGCCGACGTACCTCAAGACCGAGCGCCATCTGTCTGTGCTCGGAACAGGCGGCTATCTCGCCGTCGTCATCGTCGCCTTCATCACCGGATGCTTCGTCAGCGCGTGGCTGCAGGATCGCATCGGCCGGCGCCTCAACGTGATTTTCTTCGCGCTTTGCTGCGTCGTGACCGTCAACCTCTATGTGTTCCTGCCGATCGGCGATACGGCGATGCTCATCCTGAGCTTTCCGCTCGGCCTTTTCTCCGCGGGCATCCCGGCCACGCTCGGCGCGCTCTTCAACGAGCTTTATCCACAGGGCGTCCGAGGGACGGGCGTCGGCTTCTGCTATAACTTCGGGCGGATCGTATCGGCAGGCTTTCCTGTGCTGATCGGACATATGAGTGGTTCGATGCCACTCGGCGCCGCGATCGGCATCGACGCGGGCGTGGCCTATGGTCTCGTCGTCATCGCTGCCTTGCTGCTGCCCGAGACGCGCGGCCGGCGAATCGATGCGGCAACCGCATCGGCCGCGCGCGGCGGGTCTTCATCGTCGGCGGACCCCGCGCCTGCCGCGCGCGGATAAGTGCATCGTCCATTTTTTTGCTCACTACGCGTCATGAACGATCTCGACGTCAACGCAGCCCGCGACACGGAGACGGCTGCCCCGTCCATTCAGCACCATGCGGATTGGCTGGAGCACCGCGCGCCTGACATCACGGCCGTCGATTCGCATGCTCACGTCTTTACGCGCGGTCTGCCGCTCGCCGCGGTTCGGCGCCATGCGCCCGATTACGATGCCACGCTCGATGCCTATGTCGCGCATTTGAAATCGAACGGCGTCTCCCATGGCGTGCTCGTGCAGCCGAGTTTCCTCGGGACCGATAACTCCTTCCTGCTTGCCGCGACGAAACGCTATCCGCGGCGCTTTCGCGGCGTGGCGGTCGTCGATGTCGATATCTCCGAGCATGAGCTCCAGGCGCTCGATCAGTGCGGCGTGGTCGGCATCCGGCTCAATCTCATCGGTCTGTCGCTGCCCGACCTGCGGACGGGTGCATGGCCTCGCCTTCTTGCCCGCGTGAACGCGTTGCGCTGGCACGTCGAAGTGCATCGGCAGGCGGCCGATTTGCAGGTCGTCGTCGATGCGCTGCTGTCGCAAGGGTGCACGGTCGTCGTCGATCATTTCGGCCGCCCCGACCCGCACGCCGGCGCCGCCGACCCCGGCTTCCGTTATCTGCTTTCGACGGCCGATTCGGGCCGCGTTTGGGTCAAGCTGTCCGCGGCCTACCGCAGTGCGTCGGGCAGCGATGGCCTGGCGCTCGGCAAAGCGCTTACCGAGCGCTTGCTCGATGCGTTCGGCGAGCAACGGCTCGTCTGGGGCAGCGACTGGCCCCACACGCAGCACGAGGAGCTGATCGATTATGCTTCATCGTTTGAAGCACTCGAAGCCTGGGTGCCCGACGTTTCGCGCAGGCGGTCGATACTGACGAGTTCGGCCTGTACGCTATTTCGCATTCCTTGACGATTGCGTCCGCGCCGTCGTCCCACACACGAGGATTACTCCATGAGCTCATCCGCTGCCTCCCGTAGAGAACGCTTTCGCGCCGAGATCGGCAAGAAGCAAGGCCTGCTCGTACCCGGCGCGTTCAACGCCATGAGCGCGCGTCTCATCGAGGATATGGGTTTCGGCGCCGTCTATCTGACGGGTGCCGGCGTCACCAACATGTCGTTCGGGCTTCCCGACCTCGGTTTCATCGGCCTCACCGATATCGCCGAACACGCGGCGCGCGTTCGCGATGCCGTCGAGCTGCCGCTCATCGTCGATGCCGATACCGGCTTCGGCAACGCGCTCAACGTTCGCCAAGCGGTGCGTACGCTCGAGCGCGTCGGTGTCGATGCCATTCAGATCGAAGATCAGGTCATGCCCAAGAAATGCGGCCACTTCTCCGGCAAGGAAGTCGTCAGCGCCGGGGAAATGGTCGGCAAGATACGCGCCGCCGTCGATGCGCGCACCGACGACAACTTCCTGATCGTCGCCCGCACCGATGCCGCGGCGGCGCATGGAATCGACGCGGCTATCGACCGCGCGCATCGCTTCGTCGAAGCGGGTGCGGACGTGCTCTTCATCGAGGCGATGGAGACGCGCGCCGATATCGAGCGGTTGCCGGGTCTCTTCGAGAAGCCGTTGCTCATCAATATCGTCATCGGCGGCAAGACGCCCGTCCAGGATCGCGACGCGCTCGCCGCGCTCCGTTATGGATTGGTGCTCTACGCGAATGCAGCTCTACAGGGTGCCGTGCGCGGCATGCAACAGTCGCTCGGCGTGCTGCGCGAGCGGGGACGCGTGGATGAAGACCCGGCCATCGTCGCGCCGTTCAAAGAGCGCCAGCGTCTCGTTCAGAAACCCCTCTTCGATAGTCTCGACGCGCGGTATAAAGAGGACGACTGACGGAGGACCGCATGATCGCCGGCGGGAAAAAGAGTGTTTACCGGCCGGCGATTGTCGTTCGCCTATCCACGAACCAATATTGAACGAACTGAAGGCTCGACGTGACGAGCCGTTCGATTGGAAGATGGGTGGGTGGACGCAAATGGAAAACGCATTAGTACGAGCGCGCGGCGCTCCCGTACTGGAGTCGATTGCCGGCGCATTGATTCTTGCCGTCGGAATGGGATTCGGCCGTTTCTCGTTCACGGGCATGTACCCGCTGATGGTGAAGGAAGCGGCCATGACCGTGTCGGGGGGCTCGCTCGCGGCGTCCGCGAACTACGCCGGCTATCTGCTCGGCGCACTCGCCGTCAGCCGGATCGATCATCGGCATGCGGTGCGCCTCTGTCAATTCGCCACTATTGGAACAGTCGTTTGCCTGGCCACCCTTGCGCTGCATCCGTCGATTGCGCTCATCATCGGCGCAAGGTTCATCGCGGGCGCCATGAGCGCACTCGCGCTCGTTGCCGTATCGGTATGGCTGTTCCATGTGGTCGGACACCATCACGGCGCGCCCATCCTCTATTCGGGCGTGGGGACGGGCATTGCCATTTCGGCCGAACTGATTGCGTTCGGTCATGCGGGAGGGCTATGGACCGCGGCGCTTTGGCTTCTTCTTGCCGCCGCATCGGCAATTCTCTCCGCTATTGCTTGGCCGGCGGTGGCACGCAACGTTCGTTCGTACTCCGAAGGAGATGAAGGAGCAGGAGGCGCTTCGAGCACGAATGATGCGGTCATCGCCCCTCGGGCCTTAATCGCCATTTATGGTCTCGCCGGCCTCGGCTACATCGTCACGGCAACTTATCTGCCGCTACTCGTCAGAAACGCCCTGCCCCAGGTCAATCCCGTCCACATCTGGGCAGCGTTCGGCTTGGCCGCCGTTCCGTCGTGCTTCCTTTGGCACTGGCTCCATCATCGCTGGGGCAGCCGCACCACCTTGGCCGCCAACCTGGCCGTGCAAGCCGCCGGCGTCATCCTGCCTGTTCTCGATCACTCGGCGTTCGCATTCCTCGGTAGCGCCGTGCTCGTCGGCGGCACGTTCGTCGGCACCGTGACCGTCGTCATGCCCGCGGCGAAGCGCGTCGCTCATGCGGTGAAGTTCAATCTGATGGCCACCCTCACAGCCGCCTACGGGCTCGGGCAAATCGTCGGCCCGCTGTTGTCGGATCGACTCGTGGCGCACACGCACTCGTTCGATCAACCGCTCGTCGTCGCGGCCGTAGCATTGTTCGTCGCGGCAGCGGTCTCTTGCGGACGAGGCCGCGCATGAGCGGCCCACGCGAGCTCATTGGTGCGAAGCACATCACCGCTCCACGCTCGGAGGAATTCGATCCACGTTTTAATCTTCGCGTCGACGTATTGGCGCGATGCATACACCGCATAGATATTGAGCGTCTGCAAATGGCACTCAGGCAGGACCCTGACGAGCGATCCGCTACGAAGGAACGCACGGGCCACGAACACCGGCAATGCGCCGATGCCCATCCCTTCTTGCAACGCAACGGCCATCGCGTCGGGAACGTTCACTTTGAATCGATGGTCGGGCAAACGAAAGAGGCGTTCGCCGTCGGGCCCGACAAGTCGCCAGTGATCGGCGGGGAAGACAGACGGCAACGCCACCTGCAAACAAGTATGCCGCGATAGATCCTCGACCGTCTGCGGCGTGCCGCGCGCCGCAAGGTACTGCGGAGCGGCGCAGAGGATGCCTTGAGCCGACCCGAGCTCATGGGAAATGTAGTTTGAATCGGGCAGCGTATCGAGCGACACGCGCAGCGCAACGTCATACCCGTCCTCGAGCAAGTCCGGTACGTTCTGCGTTAACGTGAGCTCGATCGTCACTTCGGGATAGCGCTGCTGGTAGGCGGCGATGGCGGGCATGACGAAGTTCTGTCCGATGCTCGACATCGCATGCAGTCGCAGCGTGCCCGATGGCTTCGCATGTGCCTCGGATGCCTCCGCTTCAGCTTCGTCAATCGAAGCGAGAATGGCGCGGCAACGATTCAAATAGCGTTCACCCGCCTCGGTCAGCGCGATGCGGCGCGTCGTCCGGTTCAGCAGCCTTGTGCGCAGGCGCGACTCGAGCTCCGAAATCGTGCGCGAGACATATCCTGTGCTCGCGTCGAGTTCGAGCGCGGCCGCCGTGAAGCTGCCCGATTCCGCGACCGCGATGAAAATCTTCATGCTGCGCACGACATCCATGATCAGGTTCCGCGCCCCGCCCTATTCCAGAGCATGCCGATTGTTGCCTCGTTGACTAGTACCAACTTTAGCAACGTTTGCATGGCACGCTGGCGGTTTGTTCAGATAGGGGTATCACAAAGCGCGATACCCGTCGGGGTGTCATCGTCGAATTCGCGCCCGAACTGCTCCGCAAAGGACTGAAGCGCCACACGATGATCTACGAGCCTGGTGGCATCAGGATAGAGTTCGATGTCGTTCCTGCCTGAACCGTAATACTCAAGCCGCGGCTATGACGGGTCCGAGCTGTGAACGGGCAGTGTCGACGAACGAGCGCATCGCGCTCGATACGTACGCATCGTGTCGGCGGATGAACAGCGTTTCGACGTCGGCGATTTCCGGCGGCACAGTGTGGATGGTTACCAGATTCTGATCGGCAGCAGCCGACACCACGCCCCTCGGCAACAGGGTAACGCCGATACCCGCCGCCACGCAGGCGACGATCGCATCGAGCGAGCCGAATTCGAGCGGCGTCGCCGTCACGATGCCCATGTCGGCGAGCAGTTCATCGAGCCGCTGACGATAGGAGCAGCCGAGTCGGAAGACGATCGTCTTGAGTTCACCGATCGCGTTGAGCGCTTCGCGTGAGCGAATCGCGCGCGCAGTGACGAGCACCAATTCTTCGCGGAAAACCGTTTCGCAGTGAAGATCGGGATGATCGACCGGCCCCGCCACAAATGCGGCGTCGAGACGGCAATCGGCCACGTCCGCCGTCAAGCTGCAACTCGTGCCCGTGGTCAGCGAGAGGCGAACTTGCGGATACATGCGAGCAAAGCTGCTGAGAACGGGGGCCAACCGAAGCGCTGCCGTCGTCTCGAGCGTTCCGAGCGTGAGCGTGCCACCCGGCGCGCCGTCGTCGAGCGCCGCCAGCTTTGCGTCGGCCACGAGCTTCGCGATGCGCGCGGCGTACGGCAGCATCCGCTCGCCGGCCGGCGTCAGGCTCACCCCGCGTACATGCCGCTGAAACAAGGCCACGCCGATCTCACGCTCGAGCGACCGGATCCTCGCCGTGACATTCGACTGCACGGTATGCAGTTCGGCGGCAGCGCGGTTCATGCTGCCATGCCTCGCCACGGCTTCGAATACCTTGAGGTCGGTCACGTCCATGCTTTGCCCCTCGGGGAAGTGGAACACATCGCAAGCATCGCTGCTAATGCTACACCACCGTGTGTTCCCGCCGATGCAAGGAACGAGCCCCCCCGGCATCGTTTCCAGTGCCGGCCGCCTACGGCAGCGATAGAGGGACACGGTGCGCTCGCCATGCGACCGGCTGCGGCGACCGTTTCACGCTTTCAGATAGCGCATCGGTCGCAAAGCCCGCTAACGGCGGCCTTGAACTCCTCCTCCAGTTGCGCGACGAGTTCCGCCGCAGGCAAATCTCGTGCAAGCGCGGCGGCTTGCCCTGCCCATTGCGCACCGTATCCGAATTCGCCCTTCGCCTTCGCGGCAGCATGGAGCGCCTTGCCAATGTCATAGGTGATGGGGTAAGCCGGGACCTGCGGCGCCTCGGCATCGGCACCGAGTTCGGTGAACTTGTTCACGATGCTTCGCGCTCGACGACCGGAAATGGCCTCGGTAAATGTCGTGCGACGCGCGTCGTCTCCGAGCAAAGCACGCCGGTAACCATCGTCGATCGAGGTTTCCGGGCATGCGACGAAGGCGGTACCGAGCTGAGCCGCCGCGGCGCCCAGCGCGAACACCGCTGCGATCCCCGCGCCGTCCATGATCCCACCCGCGGCGATGACCGGCAGATCGAACTTCGATGCGAAGAGCCGCGTCAGTGCGAATATGCCGAGCTCTTCGTCCTGTCGTGGATCGAACGCGCCGCGATGTCCGCCGGCCTCGATTCCCTGCGCGACGATCGCATCGACGCCCGCGGCCACGACCTGCTCAGCTTCGCCGACGTTCGTTGCCGAGGCCAAAAGCCGAATGCCGGCACCTTTGAGCGCGTCGATCGCGCTGCGCGAAGGCAATCCGAAATGGAAGCTGACAATAGGCGGTTTTTCTTCGAGAAAGACGTTGAACATGTCCTCGTCGACGAGAAAGCTCTTGTAGATCTCGTTCAGCTTCGCAGGTGGTGTGGCGCCGAATCGCGCGAAATGCGGCGAGAGCCATGAGATCCACTGACGCTCGACCGCATCGTCCGCCGTCGCCGGCTGGTGGCAGAAGACATTGATGTTGAACGGTTTGCTCGTGAGCGCTCGGATTTCGCGGATGGTCTTGCGCGCGTTATCGGCGTTCATCGCGCCCACGCCATATGAGCCCAGCGCGCCAGTGTTCGAGACCGCAGCCGTCAGCGCCGGCGTGTTGACGCCCGCCATTGGCGCTTGAATAATCGGCTTGTCGACGCCGAGCAAGCTCAACAAGGCTTTTTGTCTTTGGTTGCCGCTAACGCTATTCATTCGCTTCCCCTTTATCCGGATTCAGATAGGACGTGGTGTACCGCGGACGAACGTTTGCTTCCGATTCAGCCGATACCGCCGGGCGTCGATATCTTGGCCGAAAAGCGTGGCCCGTGCGCCGAAGGGCGTGCACGAACTCGACATAAGCCGCACTCATGAACCCTTCGCGGGCGATCAGGAAAGTATCGACCATTCCGAGCGAATGCGTTCGAACATAGGGCATCGTCTGCTGCGCCTCGAGTACTGAGCGCGGGCATAACGCAATACAGCAACCCGCCGCCACGGAGGTCAGGATTCCATGATAAGAGGTCTGCTCGACGACGTCCCAATGCCGTGCATGTGCATTATCGCCAGCGGTTGACGCGAGCCAGCGCTCGAGCACGCGCCGATACGTACATCCCTCGGCAAAGACGGCTATCGCCGCGATTGTCAGGTCATCGACCGCGCGGACATGAGGGTGGCTTGGCGGAAGCACGAGCAGCAATTCCTCAGTGTAGGCGTACGTCGCGGCGAGACCGTCGTTCGCACCCGCTTCGCGGCATGTCTCGTTCGAGGAGACAGTCGATGCCGGTTCGGGACGGGCGACGAATGCACAGTCTATTCGGCCGTCGTGTACGCCGTCCGTCAGCGAAGCCGATGTACCGAGCGATATCTCGAGTTCGACTCGCGGCCAGCGAGCGTGGTAGTCGGCGACGAGCGGCGGCAATCGCGTCGACGCGGTGCTTTCCAATGCACCGATTCGTAGCCGGCCGGCCAACCCATCGCGGTCGCGCGATGACAGATCCATCCGTTCCCGCCTATGTGCCCCTGCACGTGTATCGTCCAGAGAGATCTTCGTTTTTGCGGGGATGCGGGTCAATCGCCAACCGGCAAAACAGCGTTGACTGCGAGGAAAAAGCGGAAGTCTTGCAGCGTCCCAATGCGCGATGCGCCGCGACAATGCGCGGCGCATCCTATTTCCCGAGGCGACACAATGAATGGCATTGGTTCCCCGCGGGAAACCAATGCCTCATCGATCGCGCTCAGCGAGCGGTAGGCATCGCGAACTCGGCGCCCTTCCCTACGCTCTCGGGCCAACGCTGCATGATCGACTTTTGCTTCGTGTAGAAACGCACACCTTCCTCGCCGTACGCGTGCATATCGCCGAACAGGCTGCGCTTGAAGCCGCCGAAGCCGTGCCACGCCATCGGCACCGGAATCGGCACGTTGATGCCGACCATCCCCACGTCGATCCGGCGACCAAACTCGCGTGCGACATTGCCGTCGCGCGTAAAGCACGACACGCCGTTGCCGAACTCGTGCGCGTTGATCAGGTCGACGGCCTCGGTGAAGTCGTGCACGCGAACGCAACTGAGCACGGGCCCGAAGATCTCTTCCTTATAGATGCGCATTTGCGGCGTGACATGGTCGAACAGGGTGCCGCCCGTGAAGAAGCCGTTTTCATGGCCCGGCACTTTGTGTCCTCGGCCATCCACGACGAGCGTCGCCCCCTCTTCGACACCCAGTGCCACATATCCTTCGACGCGCTCGAGCGCCTGGCGCGTCACGAGCGGCCCCATCTCGGCATCCGTCTCCATGCCGTTCTTGATGACGAGCGAGCGCGCGCGCTCGGCCAGCTTCGGGACGATCTTGTCGGCGACGTCGCCGACGAGCACCGCCACGGAGATCGCCATGCAGCGCTCGCCGGCCGATCCGTAGGCCGCACCGATCAGCGCGTCGACGGCCTTGTCGAGATCGGCATCGGGCATGACCACCATGTGGTTCTTCGCACCGCCGAGCGCCTGCACACGCTTGCCATGCTTCGCACCCGTCTCGTAGATGTAATTCGCGATCGGCGTTGAGCCCACGAAGCTGACCGCCTTGACGTCCGGATGCGTCAGCAGTGCATCGACGACGACCTTGTCTCCCTGCACGACGTTGAACACGCCGTCAGGCAAGCCGGCCTCTTTCAGCAGCTCGCCCATGAAGAGCGATGCCGACGGGTCGCGCTCGCTAGGCTTCAGGATGAACGTATTGCCCGCCGCGATCGCGACCGGGAACATCCAGCACGGCACCATGCAGGGGAAGTTGAACGGTGTGATGCCGGCCACGACGCCGAGCGGCTGGCGCATCGTCCAGTTGTCCATGCCGGTCGAAACCTGCTCGGTGTAGTCGCCCTTCAGCAGCTGCGGAATGCCGCACGCAAACTCGATGACGTCGATACCGCGCTCGACTTCCCCTTGCGCATCCGAGAACACCTTCCCATGTTCGGCCGTGATGATGGCCGCGAGCTCGTCGCGACGCTTGTTCATCAGCTCGAGGAAACGCAGCATCACGCGGGCACGGCGGATCGGGGGCGTATCGCTCCACTTCGGGAACGCGGCCTTGGCCGACTCGACCGCCGCAGCGACGTCGCCCGATTCGCCGAGGATGAGCTTGCGGGCTTCCGCGCCCGTCGCGGGATTGAAGACCGCCTGCGTGCGCGTCGCCGCGCCGCGAACCCGATTTCCGCCGATGAAATGCGTGACGTCAGCCGTATCGTTGAAGGCTTTCATTTGCGCCCCTCCAGTTGAGTTGATCTATGCCCCAAAGTTTAAGAACCGCAGCCTCAGCCGCAAAGGCGGTAACATTGAAATGATTGTTTTCATTCGTGAACAATGGGGATATGGATACGCAAAAGGTGGAGGGGCTCTGGGTGCATTTGCACTGGCTGACAGTGCTTGCCGACCAAGGCAGCTATACGGCCGCGGCCAATCGATTGGGCGTCAGCAAAGCAGCGATGAGCCAGCGTATCGCCGAGCTCGAGCGCGCGGCGGGCGTGGCGCTTGTGCAGCGCACCACGCGCAGCGTGCGGTTTACGGAAGCGGGCCAGCGGCTCGTCGAGGCGACGCGCGCGCACTATGAAACGATCGCAAGCAGCTTCGAATCCGTGCGCGACATGGCGGGACTGCCGCGCGGATTGATCCGGTTGACCGCGCCGGTCTCACTCGCGCGCCAGCAAATCGTGCCTCGCCTGTCCGCGTTTCTCAACGAGCATCCTCAGATTCGCGTGCAAATGGAAGTATCGGACAGGCTCGCTTCGCTTGCGACGGAAGGCTTCGATCTCGCGATCCGGCACAGCGCCCGTCCGCCGGAAACCCATGTCGCCTGGAAGCTTTGCAAGACGCAGTCGGTGCTTGCCGCAACCCGCGCCTACATCAAGCGGCGCGGCCTGCCCGAGACGCCTCACGATCTCGCCAAGCACGACTGCCTTTTCTATCCGAGGGGATCGGGTCCGGCCGTTTGGTCGTTCGAGCGCGGCACGGCAAGAAAGAGTTCGGGGGAGCCCGTCGCCGTCACCGTCAATGGTCCGTTTTCGGCGAACAACAGCGAAGCGCTGCGCGATGCCGCGCTCGGCGATCTCGGCATCGCGTTGTTGCCCGACTTCAGCGCACAGGCGGCCGTGCAGTCGGGAAAGTTGGTCGTCGTGCTGCCCGAGTGGCGCACGTTGGGTGCGTTCGCCGAGCAGCTTTATATCGTGCGGCCTTATGCGCATCACGTACCGCAGGCCGTGGCGCTTTTCATCGCTTATCTGCGCTCGGCGTTTGCCGATGGCTTTCCGCTCTGATCGTTGCGCCCGCAACTAAATGTCGTCCGGGCGCAACGGGTTTCCTTTCAAGGCCGGCTTTACTTTTGCCGAGCGTGCTCGCGACCAGCGTTCACCGTCACAGGCACCGGTTGATGCGAGAGCGGGTTCCGGGCAAGTCCGCCGGTCAGCGCCACGCCGCCTTTCGCATGCGCGACGAGCTTGGCGATCGTCGTGCGGGCCCATGCCTGGCGACGCCGCGCGACCACTTGCGCGATCGGGCGGTCACTCGCCGGGCGATGGGCCCATACGAACGCCGCGATCCATCCGATGACGGTCCAACCGAGCAGAACATTGACGAGCGTAATCGCCAGCGCGTCGTCGCGCTCGTTGGCGTCCGCCAAGATCGAAGGCGCCAAGTAGAAGCTGAGCGCCGCAAGCAGAGCAAGACCTTCGAAACCTTTCACAATCGTTAGCATTCCGCCACCTCACATTCATTCGTAGATAAAGCTCGCCCCGCATTGACGAGGCTCGGCTCGGGATGCCGACGCCGCATCCGTCGCGCTTCGAGCGCAACGCGTCGATCCAATGCGTCGACACAACGTTAGAAGTGAGTTTAGGCCTTTACTATCGTAAATCTATGCCGATTGGAACGAATTCACCGTTGCGGTTGCGCTAACAATCGATCGTGGCCAGGGCTCTAGCCCGGAGCGTCACCACGGCGAATGTGATAGCGCTCGTAGTCGCTTTCGCCGCCGCTCATGTCCGTCACTTGCTTCATGCCGATCTTTTCGGCGACACGACGAGACGCGATGTTCTCCGACGCAATATCCGCGATGACCTCATCCAGATGCACCGTCTCGAACGCATGCAGCAGCAGCGCCCTCGCCGCCTCCGTTGCGATTCCTCTTCCCCACGCGCGGCGGACGAGCCTCCATCCGATTTCGACTTCGGGGCCGACGCCATGGTCCGGAATCAGCAAGACCCAACCGAGAAACTGACTCGGCGAACTCATCTCGCGAATCGTCCAATAGCCGAGTCCCGGTGGGTACGGACGCGTGGTGCGCAATTCAACCAAGCGCCGATGCGCGATCGGATCGTTCCAGGGGCCCGCGATGTACCGCGTCACTGCGGGATCGCGATCCATCTCCATGCAGGCATCCACGTCTTCGAGTGTGCGTTGTCGGATAAGAAGACGCGGTGTGTCGAGCGACGGCAGGCGAGCGAGACGGGTCGGCATGGCATTCGAGGGCGAAGCGCGAGCGGTAACAGAACGCCAATATGATGGCAGACGTTCTGCTTTGCCGTTCTACGCCGTCGCCGTCAAGCGCCGGTGGCATGGTGCCGCCGGCGTCCCGTCACGGTGGCGCGCCACTAACTCAGGCGGACAAGTTAAGCGCGTTGGTCAGATCGCCCATCGGCGCCTGGCCGCGCTCGCGCATCGCCGCGTCGCGCGTGCGCAGACCGTCGAGCAACTCGAGATCGAACACGCGCGTGATGAAGCGCAGGATCGACCCCGTGTCGTAGACCGTATGGTCGACATAGCCCTTCTTCGACAACGGCGAGACCACGAGCGCCGGGATGCGCGTGCCCGGCCCCCAGCGGTCGCCCTTCGGCGGCGCGACGTGGTCCCACCATCCGCCGTTCTCGTCGACCGTCACGATGACGACCATGTTCTCCCATTGCGGACTCGCGCGCAGCGCCTTCACGGCATGCACGATGTGGCGATCGCCCGAGGCGACGTCCGCATAGCCTGCGTGCATGTTCAGGTTCCCCTGGGGCTTGTAGAACGTAACCGGCGGTAACCGGCCCGCACGCGCGTCGGCAAGAAAGCGGTTCGTGCTCTCATCGTCGCCGAGGCCCGCGTCGCGCAGATGTTTCTGGCGCGCGGCGGTGCCGGGCCCGAGATTCGCGAAGTAGTTGAACGGCTGATGGTGATACTGGAAGTTCGGAATGACAGGCGTGCCGTCGGTCAGGTTCTTGCCGCGCATCTCGAGCGTCTGCTCGAACGCTCCCGCGTACCACGCCCAGTCGATTCCGCGCTTGCCGAGCTTGTCGCCAATGTGCTCGTGCGTCTGCGGCGGTACGACCATCGCATTGCTGTCGCGCGCGAGGTCGACTACGCCGTCCGCATCGACCGGATAGGGCGTAGGTGCATACGGCGGCATCATCGTGTTGACCGCGTAGCTGACGGTACGGCCGTCGGCGATTGTCTCCGGCGGCGTCAGCGCGCTTGGGCCGAACTTCGGGATGCCCTCCATCGCGCTTTTCGGCGATACGTCGAGCGGCTTCAGGTTCGGGTCGTCCGGCCGTCCGCTGACGGTCGTCGCTATCTGGTGCTTGGCGATGCTACGCGCCGGGTCTGGGTAGACCGGCGGCGTCGCCGCGGCGAGGTATTGGTGATTCAGGAACGAGCCGCCGAATGCGCCCTGGAAGAAGTTGTCGCAAAGGACATACTCGCTCGCGAGGTCCCACATCCTCAAGTCGTAGCTCGCGTTCGCATAGTGGCCCATCGTGAAGCCGCCCGAGTCCGCCCAAGCGGCGAACATGTCGTTCTTGCCGCCGTTGATCTGCATCTGGTTCTGGTAGAACACGTGCCAGAGGTCGTGCGTGACGAGCGACAGCGGCAGGTTTTCGCCCTGTGGGCCCTTGAGGGCGAACGGTGCGTTCGGCAGGTCGAGCTGGTACTGCTCGCCGGCTTTGTAGGTGACGCCGTCCGCGACCTGGTCCTTCAAAAGCCAGCCGCCAGGGACTTTCGGCAGCTTGGGCAACACCGTCGTGCCGTCGCGATCGCGCTGCAGATAGTCTTCCGGCTTCAGCGCTGAGAGCGGACGCTCGACGCCCGGGTAGTCGCCGAAAAGATTATTGAAGCTGCGATTCTCCGCGAAGATCACGACGACTGTCTTCACCTTGTTGCGTAGTGGGTGGTCGAACTCCGGGCCCACCGCGACGCCAGTGACGGCGGCGTTGCGAGGCGTAGAAGGCACCGCGCAACCTGCCAACCCGCCGCCCATCGCGACGGCTGCGACGCCGCCCAAAAAGTGGCGCCGGCTGGGGCGCTGCGGTGTTTGCGTGGGCTCGGAGTCCTTGTCCTCTGGGTGGGAAGTCGGCTGTTCAGGCTTTTTCATTCGTATTCCGTTCGTTGTGAAATCGTCGATGGTGCCGGTCGGATTCCGGGCCTAGGCCAAGCAGAGCGGTAGTGTAAGGCCCGCGCGCCCGCCAACGGCCAACCCGCCCATACTTTGGGGCGATATCTTTGCGGAATTATGGTGACGTTTGCGTGACAGAGGACGCGAGGGTGTCCAACCGCGCATGTATAGCGCAGCTCATTGTGCAGTTGGCGAATGTTGCTGGGATCGCCGATACCCGCGCGCTCGCGCAGCGGCGATATGCCCAGCGTCGCGGACACCGCCCGTTACGCCGCCAGCAAGTGCTCGTAGTACGGCCGTTCACGGTCATCGAGAACGGCATAGAACTGCGCGAGATCGGCGGCGTCAGGGCGAAGCCATGCATCGACGTTATTCGGCTTGATCGGGATGATGCAGCGCGTGTGGCCGACAGCGGCGATTTCGGGGGGAGGCTCGTCAGTAATCGCGGCAAACGAAAGCAGACTCGGTTCGTCCTTTCCCTCCCAGCGCGACCAGAGGCAAGCGAGCAGCATGTCTTGAGCAGAGCTCGGTTTGAATTCGAGAATCACATTCTCGTCTCGCTCGCCCGGCTTCAGTTCGCGCCGCTCGAGCCGTGCCTTGCTGACATGCTCGTAAAAGGCAGTCGCGACCAAGAGACCATGCGAGTACCCGAAGAGCGTCTTCCAGAAGCCTTCGAGGTTGTCCCGTCGAGCAATGTACGTCCCGGGATATTTCTTGTCATAGAAAGCGGGCTTTCCAGCCAGACGACATTGGTATCGCATCGGCTTCACGACGCGCTCCCCACCTTCCATGACGACGACCGGTGCGTAGTGGCCCGGAAAAATTCGCGCGTCCCGTTCTCCGTCCAGCTCAGTCCGGCGCAGATCGTCGAGCCGTTGGAGCGCAGCCTCGATCTTGTTCGTCGCAATTCGCTTGCTTTCGGTTGCGGCCTTTGTCGCCTTGGCCTGCAGGCTGCGCTCCGCATCGGCCAGGCGAGCGCGCTGCTTGAAGATCTCCTGCTCCAGCTTCGCCGCCTGCGCCTTGTTGAAACGCGCGATCATCTCCTTGATGCGCTGCTCTTCATTCGTCTGCGGCTCATCGAACAGCGCATCGATAGCTTTCGGTATCGAGATCGCCCTTCCCTGCTCTCGCTCCCAATAGAGCTGGACGAACTCTCGCAGATCGATGCGTGCGCCGAAAGTCCTGAGGAATTTCCGGTAGTCCGCCTTGATCTGCGCCGAATAGCACATGGTCGCCCTCCTGGTTCGAGCGTCCATGATAGCGCCGCCTCGCGAGCCGCACCTCCCGCTATTGCCTCGGCTCAGCCGACGCCTGTGCCTTGGAGGCGTTCACCGGACCGATCATGCCGAACAGCCCATTGACCTCCTTGTTGGGACCGGCCGAGAAATACAGCGCGTCCGAGCTCGAGTTGCGGCCGCCACCGAGTGTAAGCGTCCACAAGCCGTCGATCGATATTGGATTGCCGTTTGCGTCCTCCAGCTGATCGACGAACGTGCCGTCATTGTTGAAGACGTTGATTCGGCCGTCGCCGAAGTTGCCGATCAGGATTTTTCCACTGAAGCGGCCGAATGCAAACGACGCGCGCGTGACTCCCCATGGTGAGTTGAGCTTCCCTCGGCTGGCAAAGCGGCGCAGCAGATGCCCGTCCGTATCGAAGACATCGACGAAGCCGTTACCGTTGCCAGCGACGTCGTCGTGCTTCTCTTTGTTCTGTTTTGCATAAGTGACGAAAAGGTCACCATTGATGTTGGCGATGCCAAACGGAGCATATCCGGCAGGGATGTGCGGGTCGACGAAGCCACCGTCCGTCGTTGCCGGCGTGAAAAGGCCTTTCGTGCCGCCGCTCGGCCCGAACACATCGATATGCCCAGAGCGGAAGTTCGTTGCAAACAGGAATCCGCCTTTCGCGTTCACGCCGAAGACGAGACCCTTGTATACCGCCCCATTGTCGGCGGACGGAACGGAAGAATTATCAACCGCGATCACGGCGTTGGTCGCCGGATTCAGACCGCCGGCCCAAGCGGAAATCGTGCCGTCCTCGGTCGCGAAGATGAACACGGCAGGGATCGTGGTGCCTGGCACGAGAAACGCCGGTGACGGATTCCATACCATCCCGGTCGGCGCCGCGGGTGCCGTTTGCGGTGGATTGTTCGGGAAGAAAGGATGACAGGCGCTGGCCAGTATAACGTTGCCTGGCAGCGGGATGGAGACCTGTAGCGCCACCTTCGTCCCCTCGCCGTCATACAGCGTGGCGCAGCCTGTCGCATTGTCGTTGACCCAGAATGGGCTTCCCGCGGGACTGAAGGCGATACCCCAAGCGTTCTGCAGTACGCCGTCGACTTTCGGGGCAGCGCCTGCCAAGTTGGACACAAGTGGTGTGACGACATAAACATCATCGTCAGCGGCGTGCCCGATCGAGAAACCGGCCGCGAGGACAAGTGCGGCCGCCGTTTTGAGACCCCAAGACACCTGACACATGACGCCCCTCCTTCGTCTGACTGCTGAGGAATTGCTCCGCGAGTAAGCAGCAGAGAAGCGTAAACGACCGGTGTACTTCGAAAATTCCCGCTCTACTTCCAGAATTCCAATTGCTACCGAACGATGCCAGGGCCGACTAAGCAAGCAACGATAAGGCATCAGCGAGCGACAGCACCGTTGTGCGGGAATCGAACGCCGTTGAGAAAAGATGGTCGTGCACAATTGGATCAGGGTCGTAGCAGCAGTCCTTGACCGTGAACAGGCGAAAGTCCGCATCGCTCGCGTACGCCACCGACGACAGCACGACACCGGTCGACGCGATGCCCACCATCATCAGTGTATCGATACCCTGCGCCAAGAGCCGTGCCTGCAAGTCGGTACCAAAGAACACGCTGGCACGATGCGCGATGATGAGCGGTTCAGTGGGCTGCTGGTTGAGCTCCGGCGCGATCTGGTCGTCGACGAAAAGACCCAGTTGCTTCATTCCCTGCCCATTCCGATTCAATGGACTTACCTCCGGATAGCCCGGACTAAAGTGGATCTTCGCGAAATAGACGTTGACGCGCTTGGCCCGCGCAGCGTCGCACAGCTCGCGCGTATTGGCGAGCAAAGTGGATGCGACCGATGGAAATAGGCGCAGGATGTCGGTCTGATAGTGCATGACCACTAGAGCGGTTTGCGCTGGAACAATCGCCGGAACCTGTGTGTTCACACTGTGCGCCTCGCCGGCGCGTTCCATGCCCTGTTGATGGCCTGCCGAATCGACGGGCCCAAGCTCAATGCGTGGCGGCATAAGGCTACGCGAGAAAGAATGACGCTCGACTCTATCACGGTCACCTCGATTGGATACCCGGGTTGCGACTTGATAACCGCGAGATCATCGGCGCGCGTCCGGCATCGCCGGAGGAGTTGGACGGCATCGCGCTAACAGGGGCAGTCGCAGCGCATGTACGCGGAGAATCTCTGCTGATAGTTTGCCCCCGCGCATTAAAACAACTTTCACAATTCTTTCGTTTCGACTACTAACTAAGATACCCAGTGACGCATGGCGCTATGCGCAGGCGGTAAGGGATTACCCCTTCAAAGGCGCACTTAACCCTGCACTTGCTTAAAGACCCTGTAAACTCGCCTTGCCAACCCAACGGGGGTGCCCGCGGGGCGCCGATCGGCCTTGCGGAAGATTCTGGAGACACAGGAGAAGAAACAATGGCTTGGACACGCGAACAGAGGAATGTGACGATCGCCGCCTACCTGGGCTGGACGCTCGACGCATTCGATTTCTTTCTGATGGTTTTCGTCCTGAAAGATATCGCAGCCGAATTCAATACGAAGATACCCGAAGTCGCGATCGCCATCACGCTCACGCTTGCCATGCGTCCGCTCGGCGCGCTGATTTTCGGCCGCCTCGCCGACCGCTTCGGCCGTCGGCCCACGCTGATGGTCAACATCGCGATCTATTCGTTGCTCGAGCTGGTCTCGGGCTTCTCCCCCAACCTCGCGACGCTCATCGTCCTGCGCGCGCTCTTCGGCGTCGCGATGGGCGGCGAATGGGGCGTCGGCTCGGCGCTGACGATGGAGACGATTCCCGCGCACTCGCGCGGCATCGTGTCAGGCTTGCTGCAAGCGGGCTACCCGAGCGGCTACCTGATCGCCTCGATCGTATTCGGCGTGCTCTACCAGTACGTCGGCTGGCGCGGGATGTTCTTCGTCGGCGTGGTCCCCGCACTGCTCGTTCTCTACATCCGGAGCAACGTGCCCGAATCGCCAGCCTGGCAGGCGATGGAGAAAACCGGTCGCCCGCGGCTCGGCGATACGCTGAAGCGGAACTGGGCGCTCGCCGTCTATTCGATCATCCTGATGACGGCCTTCAACTTCTTCTCGCACGGCACACAAGACCTTTATCCGACCTTCCTGCGCGAGCAGCACAAGTTCGATCCGCACACCGTCTCGGCAATCGCCATCGTGCTCAATATCGGCGCCATCATCGGCGGTCTTTTCTTCGGCGCGGTCTCCGAGAAAATCGGCCGCCGCAAGGCAATCTGCATCGCCTCCCTCATCGCCCTCCCCGTACTGCCGCTATGGGCGTTCTCGAGCGGTGCCATTGCGCTCGCCATCGGTGCCTTCCTCATGCAGATTTCGGTGCAAGGCGCATGGGGCGTCGTTCCAGCGTATCTGAACGAAATCTCACCCGATGAAATTCGAGCGACGTTCCCCGGCTTTGTCTATCAGCTCGGCAACCTGATCGCGTCGGTCAACGCCACGCTGCAAGCAGGCGTCGCGGTGAGCCACGGCAACAACTACGCCTTCGCGCTCGCCGTCGTGGCGGGTGTGGCCGCCATCGTCATTGCCATCCTGATTCTCTTCGGGCGCGAACGGCGCGGTGTGGACATGACCCGTTCCGCCGCGCAAATCGGCGAACCAGTCAGATAATCGGCGAATCATCGATCGCGCTGCCAAGGCGTCGCAATCCGACGCCTTGGTTCCGCAGGCAGTGGTTCGTCCCGCCCCAATCCACGCGCCATGCAATCGTCACAACGAAACTTCCGCGCACAAAAGGGGCGCCAGCGCCTAAGATTCGAAAAAGCACAGACGTACGCCACTAGAGGAGTCCATCCACAAAGAATGCTTGCCGCGGCAACAGCCTGTTTTTATCGTTGCCGGAATAAAAAGAGTTTCAATCAACAACCTGAATCGATCGCTTGTTCGCGGCCGGGCCACCGGCATGGGAGGCGCACATGGCAGTTCGTACAACGAGCCGGACCACCGGCGATACCAAAACACGCATACTCGATGCGGCCGAAGACATCTTCGTCGACCTCGGTTTCGAGGCGATGTCGCTGCGGCAGATCACATCGCGTGCCGACGTGAACCTCGCCGCCGTCAACTATCACTTCGGCAGCAAAGAGGCGCTCATTCACGCGATGCTCGCGCGGCGTCTCGATCGGCTCAACGAAGAGCGGCTAGCGCTGCTCGATCGCTTCGACGCTCAGCTCGGCCCGCGGCTCACGTGTGAGCACGTGCTCGGTGCGATGT
Source organism: Trinickia symbiotica (assembly GCF_002934455.1). Taxonomy (GTDB): domain Bacteria; phylum Pseudomonadota; class Gammaproteobacteria; order Burkholderiales; family Burkholderiaceae; genus Trinickia; species Trinickia symbiotica. The sequence continues at coordinate 200,899 of NZ_PTIR01000001.1, forward strand.
TCATCCCGGCCTTGCGCCTCTCTCGCGATCCGCACGCGGGCGGACGCGCATTCCTCAAGTTGCTCGGTCGAGCCTATACGGACCCGTCCGCCTTCATTCACGATTTCCTCAATCGCCATTACGCCTCGGTTGCGGAGCGATTCTTCGATGCGTTTCAGCGAGCGTTGCCGCATCTGCCGCGCGAAGAGCTCGGCTGGCGTCTTCATTTCGCGATCGGCGCCCTTTCGGGCGTGCTCGCGGGCACCGATACGGACAATCTGCTCGCCGAGTTTTCGCAAGGGCGGTCGATGAACGATCTGCAGTTGATCGCGCGTCTCGCTTCACTGATGGTTGCCGCGCTCAAAGCGCCGTTGCAGGACCCGGCGCAACTGAACGCGTTCGCGGCCGTGCTCGGCGAGGCCGCCGACGGCAGCGATGCGGCCGCCGGCATTAGCGCCTGCGGAGCACTGGACCGGCAACCACGCAGCGATGGTGGCATGGATAGTGGTGCGCCGTCCCAGCCCGCAGCGGCGACGCGGCCCGTCGTCACGCAAGCGCCAACGCAGGCACGTCAAACGCACTGAGACGGCTTCGGCAGCGGGAGGTGGAGCCGCACTAGCGTATTGCCGCATCGAGCTGCGCAGAGCCGTGTCGAGCGATCCGGCATTCGGCCATGCCGCGAGCCATGCCATGCACCGATGAAGCGCATGGCGAGGAGGAACGGACATGGGATGGCTCGTCATCTCGCTCGTCGTTGCGGGGCTGATCGCATGCCTGTTGCTCGCGAAGCTGCTACGCCGTCGCGTACTGCCCGGGCCGATGCTCGCGGCGCTGCGCAAGACGTTACCCGACATGCCACAGACGGAGCGCGATGCCATCTAGGCCGGCAGCGTCTGGTGGGACGTCGAAATCTTCACGGGGCGCCCGCGCTAGGATGCATTGCTCGCCCACGGCGCGCCGAAGCTCACCAGCGATGAGCGTTGTTTCATCGATGAGGAGTGCGAACGACTTGCCGAACTCGTGAACGATTGGGAAGTCACCACTCTTGTGCAGGATCTGCCGGAAGCCGCATGGCGGTACATCAAAGAAAGCGGCTTCCTAGGCATGATCATCGGCAAGCAGCACAGTGGCATGGCGTTCAGCGCGTACGCCCATTCGCAGGTGGTCATGAAGCTCGCGTCGAGATCGCCGACGGCCGCCGTATCGGTGTTGGTGCCAAACTCGCTAGGTCCTGCCGAGCTGCCGCTTCATTACGGCACGGAATCGCAAAAGTCCCGCGATTTGCCTCGGCTCGCGCGAGGCGAGGATATCCCCTGTTTCGCGCTGACGAGCCCCTATGCGGGCTCGGATGCGGCGGCGATTCCTGATGTCGGCATCGTCTGCCGGGAGGGGGCGGTTTTGCGCGCAAGCCGTCGACCTCGGCGAAAAGCCGGCCGTGCTTTCGGCGATGGCCAAGTACCACGTGACTGAGCGCGCACGCATGATCGTCGATGACGGCATGGATATCCTCGGCGGCAAAGGCATCTGCCTCGGACCGTCGAATTTTCTCGGCCGCGTCTATCAGCAGATGCCGATATCGATCACCGTGGAGGGCGCGAACATCCTCACTCGCTCGATCATCATCTTCGGCCAAGGTGCGCATCGCTGCCATCCGTACCGAGGAACTTGCTGCCGCTCGGGCCGCGGACGCCCAAGCGGGATTGATCGCCTTCCACGATGCCCTTTTCCGTCACGCGCGCTTCACTGCATCGAATGCGCTACGCAGCCTTCTTCATTCGCTGACGGGCGGCCTTTTGATCGCAGCGCCGAAAGCGGCAAGCCCGGCGCTCTCGGGTTATTACCGCGCGGCCACGCGGCTCGCGATCGCTTTTGCCTTAGTCGCCGATGTTTCGCTGCGGCTGCTCGGCGGCTCGCTGAAGCGCCGCGAGCGCCTCTCGGGCCGCCTCGGCGATGCGCTCTCGCAATGGGTCCTGATCTCGGCCACGCTCAAGCGCTTCGAGGATGAGGGACGGCCCGAGGCAGACCTGCCGCTCGTGCGATGGGGAGTCGAAGATGCGCTTCGCCGCGCGCATGAGGCCTTCGAGGGCCGTTTTGCGAACTACCCGAATTGTTTCGTCGCGGGCCTGCTGCGCAGGCTCACTTTTCCGTTCGATTTGCGCCGCCCTGCACCGAGCGATGCGCTCACGGCCGGCAACGCCCGATTGCTGCAAGCACCCACGCCGACGCGCGAGCGACTTCTCGCGGGCTCGTATGTGTCGGCCGACGAACGAGATCCGCTTAATTGCGGCGAACGATTATTGCGGCTCGCACCGCAAGTAGCGGCAATCGAGCTCAAGTTGCGCAGGGCGGTGCGCGAGGGCCGGCTTTCAGCGATGCCTCAGAGCCTCGCCCACATGCCGGCATGGGCCGCTGCGGCGGAGCGCGACGGATACATCGACACGATCGAGCGCGCGACGCTGGACACATATGCACGCGATGGCGCCGCGTTCATGAAGGTGGATGACTTCCCTGCTGATTTCGGCACGAGCGCCGAATCAAGAAGCATCAGCAATAGCAACAGCGTCGGCAGCAGCGCGGCCCGCAAAAACCAGCGTCCTGCAGAGCAATCGACTTCAATGAATATCGATTAACACTGATGTCGAGATTCACTCAACGTTGAACTTTGTTCGCTTAAGTTGGAACTCCCCGAGCTGGGGGCGCGGGCCGCCTCCCAGCGGCTTCTCGCCGAACGCCGAAGCCCATCATCGAACGACGGTCGATCTTCCCAGCACGGCCCGGAACTTCCGCTGTCGGACCCGAAGCTGCCAGTCGGGCAACTGGCCCACCAACGGCTGCTTCAAAACGTGAAACCGCCGGTCGGCCTTGCGGTCAGCGTGGTCACGACAAGCGCGAACTGTCAGTCGTTCGGGCACCGTACACACCCTATCGGACCCAACTGCTTTATGGGCACGACGAGACCAATGTGATACATTTTCTAACAGACCAATGATGAAGTAACAGCGCGGCAGATTGTGCTCAAACGAGCCAATACGCGCAAATTTGAGAAAATTGTGGGGCGGGGCTATGGCTACCTTTGAGATAGAAGAGGTCCGGCGTCGGATTGGCGACTTTCTGGATCGCGGCAAGAACGACGATGAACTGATCAGCCTGCTACATCAGGGTATTCACTTTTGTGCAATCGAATGCGAGCTTGTGGACTACAAAGAGTCTGCCTTTGGGGATGCTATTGCGTTAGCTAAGGGCATCAAGCACATTGTTGCACTTCATAATACATATGGTGGTTATCTGATATTAGGGGTTGCGGAAATCGCTGCCGATCAGCTTTTTGAACTGAAAGGCTTCGATTCATCACGGTTCGATCTCAAGCAAATAAAAGATAAGATTTTTAGCTATACTGGATCTCACATTAATATTTCAGTTCACAATTTTGATGCGGATGGACGCAGTGGGCTTTCTTTGTATGTGCCGAAGCGGGCAGCGGGCGTAAAGCCCGTGGCATTTGGAAAGAACGGTCCCACGATAGAAAAGAAAACTCCCGCATTTGAATCTGGGGACGTAGTTTTCAGATCCGGCGACAATACGCGGATAGCGCGCGGTGACGAGTTTGAGTTTTTGTACGGACCTCGACAAAACCCTTACGTCGACTCGAAGCGCCTCTTTAATATGTTCAGCGAGGTTGCGAATCCACTCCCACACAATCTTCCGGATAGAAATTTTATATGCCCAAAGTTTGTTGGCAGAACTGATGTATTGCGAAGGCTTTGGACATGGCTGTCCGATCAATTCTCGTATGCGAAGGTGCTTGCGGGAGAGGGCGGACTCGGCAAGACGTCGATCGCGTATGAATTCTGCGAAAAAATATGTCGTGTCGCGCCCACCAATATCGAGCGCGTTATCTGGGTGACCGCCAAAAAGCAACAATTTTCAGGGGATAAGAATGATTTCATTGGGGTTCCAGAAACTCATTACACCAATTATAAGGAGCTGTTGATTGTTCTTTGTCGAGAATGCGCGATTCGAGAAGAGGAAGTCGATGGATCGGATGAGAGCTTGCTGCAATCTTTCCTTCGGGAGGCCATTGCTATTGTGCCGACGCTGTTTGTCGTCGACGATGTCGATTCGTTATCTTTAAACGATCAAAAGCGAGTTATGGAACTGGCGTGGCAGTTCGGAAGCCAGGGGTCTCGATTTCTTTTAACTACTCGGCGGAATCTTTCATTCTCCACAGATTTAACTATCGAGCTGGAAGGGTTGGCTGGACAAGAGTTTCTCGACTATGTTTTGACTCTTAGGGAGCGATATAAGGGGCCGGAGCTCAAAGAATCGGACATTCGCTCTTTAAGGGAAACCACTAAAGGGTCGCCTCTTTTTACAGAATCATTGTATAGACTGGTGCGGCGTGGAGTCCACTTTTATTCTGCAATCAAGGAGTGGAAGGGGAAGTCCGGGAATGAAGCTCGCGCTGCGGCACTAAAGCGAGAGATTGAAGCGTTGCCTGAAGAGGCAAGGCGCGTCCTGTTCGCCGCATCAATTTTTCGGAATTGTTCGCGTACTGAACTCGAAGAGGCGACTGGCTATACTGGTGAAACCATTAGCGACGCATTGGATGAGTTGTCTTCGCTGTTTCTCGTCCATGCCCCGCTTATCTCAGAGGAACCCCGATTTGAAGTTTCCAGCGCTACCCAAAGCGTGATACAAACGATAAAGACAAGCCTTGTCCCTGACCATGCGAAATTTGAGGCGCATGTGCGCTCGCTGCGTCGGCACGACGCCGAGATTAAAACTCAGAAAAACAATCAGATCGTGGCCGCTGCAATCAATGAGGCGCTCGCATTTTTGCGTGTCTCTGATGTGCCCAGCGCCTTGAAGACAGTAGCCGCAGCACAACGGAAAACTCGATATCATGCCGATCTGTACGTACTACAAGCTCGCTGTCTCATCTCCGCAATCCCTAAGCGCGCAAGCGAAGCCAGAGTTGCCGCACGTAAGGCCTATCACGGCAATAATCGCAAGCCCCTCTTGTTCGGCGTTTGGTACGACGCTGAAATGTCGTTGAAGCACTGGGTCGGCGCAGCAGATGTCTGCGATTTGGCACTAACTAATTCCATAGAGCCAAGCGCAGATTGGCGGCTCAAACGAGCTGCGGCCAACTTTCAGTTGGGAGATCAACAACAAACGGCAAGATCTCCGGAATTGGCGTTGCGTTCGTTTTCTCGAGCGGCCGACGATATTTCTATGGCTATGACAATAGCCCTCCAGTCAACTGATCGACAAAATCCTTCAAGTGCGGAAATTCTGCACGCCACGCACGATGCTATGTTTTCAACCATTGAATCGAATGGCGGGGAGGACGCGATGCCGGCACTCCTTGACGAACTCTTACTTGCGATCAAGCGTGGTGATCGTCGCTGGCGAGTTTTCGACCGTCTGGCCAGGACGTGGTCAACTTTATATAAATCTCAAGGCGGTCGGCAAGGACGCGACATAGAGTTGCGGAATTTACTTCACGATCGGTCGTCACATGTTCGTCGCGTCTTTGAAGAGTTGGTCACCTCTGGCAACGGAGGAGGTCCTTTCGGTAAGCTGTATGCCCCGATAAAGGAGAGTCTAGAGGAAGCGGCAATTTGACCTCGCATAATTCTTCGTTCGACGGCGACCCCGGTTACTGCTGGGCTTGAAGTGCTCGGTGGACGAAGTGGCCAGTTATCGGATGAAATGAGACTTCCGATCGTCTGAGCGGTGAAGTCAGCGTACGGTGCCTAGTGGCCGACTACCGGCCCGACGCGACCGGCCGTAGCCGACCCGTTGCTGCCATCTGGGCTGCATTAAATTTTGACCGGTTAGCGGTCGACAGCAGACAGTCACGTCACGGGAATTCTGCCCGAAATACGGGCTTATAGTGGCACTTCCCTGAGTGTAATGCGGAATAGATCGTTATCCGATCTGACTGCCTCCACCAAGTTACAGTCTGGGTAGTCTTTTGCTAGTTCTTTTATCCGTTCTCTGTCAGCATTAGATGTGCGCAAGCCGAAGCAAATTTGTTTGAGCCAAGCACGATCGAAAATGTGTAGGCCGGGGTTAAAGGAAATCAATCTCGATTCGCGCTCGTACTTCCATTCGGGCGCCTTCGTCGTAAGATAGGCGGTGATCACGGGCTTTAAATCGGCCTCGAAATCTGGCCTCTTCGATAGATCCAATCGCTTGAGAGCATCAAACAGAGAATCGGAAGAATAGTCAACCGGTGCAGTGCCGACCAGACTTTTAATTACGAAAGCGTACGGAATGGTGAAAGTCAAGCATACGCCCGTATGATTTGCTGCGTAGTGAGCCCAAATGAGGCGCTCATCGTCGCCATCGATTGACCCACAACAAATACTGAAAACGCCACAAGTTTTGGCACGCTCCTCAACCTCTCCTGCATATCGAACAAACAACTCTTCTGCTTGCGCAGCATAATTGGTGCTTTGATTGGCCCGCGCTAACCGAAAAGCTTTTTCGAGGTCTATTTGACAGTCAGCAGGGTCATTTAGCCTGGCTGGTTCCGGGAAATAAAATGAACTGCTCTCCAGACTCTCCCAGAAATACTGGTCCAGCGGTTTGAACTTGTGGCCGGTGAAGCTAGCTGATTCGTCCATGATACGGTCCTTGTCGCCATGTCTTGCCGACATCAGTATCTAGGAAAAGACGAGTATGCCGCAAGGAACTACGCGGTTCGCCGACGGCCCTGTTACTGTACACGGGATCGGAGTTCCGGCGGCTCCCACCTCGCCAGCCGGTGAATGACGGATAGGTGAATTCACGAGAACCGGCAAAGGGGCGCAATGAAGAGCACGAAGACAGCGTTCAAGGACTCAGCAATCGCACGAATGATGTACGCGACGGGAGCGTTCATAAGGAAACTTGATGCGGTGCCCGGCTGGCACGAAGCACGCGTGGCGAATCTAATGGTCGCGATGGACCTGGACGGCATGCTCTCGGGACCGAGCGACAAGCCGGGGCCGATAGCACTGCCTCCCGAGATTGACCGGGAGCACGCGGTCGTCACTCGCTACCTCGAACTGTACGACCTCGTGCTGTCCGTCAAAACGTGCGAATATTACTTTCGGCGTTACCCGTTCAATGGCCTGCCCGTGTCTCGGCATGACCATCTGAGTAACGCCTGCGAGCTTTACTTTAACCGCATCTATCAGTTCAAGGAACGCCTAAAGAACCTGGTAGATGCAGTGGATGCGCTGGTGCCAAAACATGGCATGCAGTTCGGACCGTTCATCAAGCAATTTGCGAAAGAATTCGACTTGGAGATTCGGGCGCGCAATCAGATACATCATTTCGAAAAGTTCAGGGATCTTGATATCGAGCGCGTTTTCCTGACAGGCATGCATGACACCGTGTATCCGAATAAGGGATGGAAGGACGAGCAACGCGCGTATTACCGAAAGGTTACGAAAGAGTGGGCGCAGCGGATCCGCGCCCGCGGGGCGCTACTCGATGCCTTTCTTGAGGCGGTCGCCGAAGCACTGTTGCGTGGTTGCCCGTTTCTTGCCGAGATGTCGGCAGAGATGATGGCTGACCTCGACAACTCGCCGAGATAGCTCCATGCGAATGCCGCTGATGAAACGGAAACCAGCACTAGCCCGATCGTCTTGAGCCTTTCGGTTCGAGGTTCACGGGTCGTTCCGTGCGCCCTTCCGTATGATAGTGTTGCCAGTGAGCGCTTCATCGATGGCATATTTCTCACCGACTGCCACAGTCGATGGCGTTCGGGACTTCTTCAGACGTCCCGTCTTGCGTACAGAGCGGACTTTCAATGAGATCCGTCGGTTGACTGCTCATGGCCGACGGCGGAACTACCCGTAGACTAACGGCCATCGTCATGAATAGATCGCGGCCAGCATGCCAGAAAGTTCAAAGTTCGATGGATCAGCGGTTCAACGTTCGCCGAAGCGCCCTCGAAGGGCCGTCCTGCCGCAGGTGTCAGTTCGACGTTGAATGAATCTCGACAACTGATCCGCCACGACTCCTGCAGTCGCTCAGGACAAAGCGTCGATGCGAAACGCAACGACGCCGGCGCTGCCAGATTCATGGACTACCGTTCGGCCCTCGCTTCGCGCCAGATACCGAACTACGAAGAAATCGGACGCACGCAACGCACCGACCACGGACACGCGCGCGCCTGTCAGTGCCCGATACCAAAGCGCGCCGACGTCATCGCCGCCATCGATCACCGATGCGCCATACGCGATGGCAGACCGCGCCCATGCGACGCTCTCATCGAGCGACGCATCGACGATGGCGACGACAGGCCCGGCGGCTACTGAATGCCGATCGCCCAGCGCGATCGCGCGCCCGAACCCTCCGCTAGCCGCCAGCCCGGCGCTTGCGATCAAGAAAATGCGTCGATTCATGCTGCCACCGTCCTCTACATCGCCTCACACGTTAGGTATAACCGCGCCTGCTACGCCACATACGAGGCCAAATCCCCGACTTGCCCGGCGCGAGGATCCCTTGCGGATCGAGCGCATCCTTGATCGTCTCCGAAAACCGCAGCAACGCGCCGTCGTTGAAATCGTACTGTGCGGCGGCGAAATCCATATACGCAAGGTGAGCGCGATACTCGCCGTACCCTTCAGCGCGCGCGTCGCTCATCAGCACACGCAGCAAGTCCTCGGCCGCATCGCTTTCGAGCGCGTCGTCGCGATTGAAAATGATCGCCATGATGTGATGAAGATGGCGAGTGCCGGCTGTAAATCCACCGTAGTAATCAAACCCATACTCGGCCGCGCGCGTCTTCGCGACCAAATACTGGCGCATCGCATCGCCCCCCGTGAACGGACAGATCGGCGAAAAATCGACATGCGCCCCATTGCCGCCGCGCCAATCGAGCATCCGAAAAGCGGCCATCGTCGGAATGCCGGCCATGTTGCGGTCGCCGCCGGCCGCGGGCTCTTGGTCACCCGAATACCGTGCCGCGTCGATCTCAGCCCCTCTCACACGCAGCAACGCACGCCGCACGATCGCATACTGCGCTTCGACGACCTCGGGCGCGCCATAGAGCCCGAACCGCAGATTCCACCAGCCGATGCCAAGCTGCTTCGCCATCGCGGCCACGGCACCGTCAGGCATCGGTCCGCTGCCGTGGTACCACTGCGAGCGCGACGAAATCCCCGCAGCAAAACGGATCGCCCCCTCAATGACGGCATGATTGCGGATCGTTTCATCGAGCTTGAACGGACGCAACGCTTCAACAATCGCTACAAGATCCGCTTCCTCGCGAAATCGCGCGTGAGCAAGCAGATAGGAAGCCGGTCTCGGCATCAACGCGATCCCGAGCTTCGTGACGATTCCGAAGTTCGACTGCATAAACATCGCATCGTACGAAGGCCCGAAACCGGGCTTATAAAGCTGCCACGCCCTGCCAATCTCGATGCCGCCCATGCCGGTCCGAATGACGTCGCCGTTCGCGAGCACGACTTCCATCCCGCACTGCATCGCCGCGTGATCGCCGTACGGCGTGTAGCCAAAGCCCCGCTCTAGCGCATTTCCGACAACGCTCCCCCACCCCGCCGCGGCCGGATCGATCCACAACTTCGAGCCGCGCTCGCGCAAGTGAGCGTAAAGATCGAAATACGTCACCCCTGGCTCCACGAGCGCGTAGGCAAGCGTCTCGTTCACTTCGAGCACGCGGTTCATCCGCTTGAGATCGAGAACGACCGAACCGGTCAAGCGCGGCGCGGCGCCCCCGTACGCGAAGTTGCGACCGGTCGAGACCGGCCAGAGCGGCAGAGCATACGCTCGCGCCACGCGCAACACTTCGCGGATTTCATCGACGCTGCTCGGCAGTACGGCCGCCGACGCCGCGAACCGTTGCTCCCGCGGCCCCGGCACGAACGGATCCGCGTACTCGGTCAGCGCGTCCTCACTGGCGAGCACGTACGCGTTGCCGACGATCGACGCCAACTCGTCCAACGCCGCGCGAAAACGAGACTCGGAGAGATTCGGGGGAAGGACTTTCATGGTCGTTGCCGCTCGTCCGAAATTTTCGATTTCATCTGGCTCTCGCGAACATTACGGCCTAATGTGTGGGAGTCGAGCATCGAATCGATGTTCGACCTGAGGCCGGACTGTCGTGGTGCGCCAACGCACCATCGCCGATCGGCCGATACGGACTGACCAACCGCGGATTGACGAGCAGATTGTCCCACGAACGAAAGCGACGCCCCGACCCGCCGATATCGACCGGTCGGGGAGAAACCGTGTGCAGCCGCCATCGAACGGAGGGCGGAACTCGGCCGCGCGTTCAGCCTCTATCGAACTCGCGTCGGTCACGTGTCGCATCGAGCGAATGTGGGTCCACCGGCCCTTATTCGCCGGACACGGGTTAAAATCGCGGCCAGCCCCGAATTGCGCGCCTAGTCGCGCCCCTCACTAACTCAACTGGAGCAGCTTGCGCTGCCGTCCTTGCAATGCCGAATCCGTCAGAATCGCATCCGCAGAACGACTTCATGAATGCCGCGCGCAAAGAACGCAAGCGCGTCGAAATCTATCTTGTCAACGGCATTCGCCTGACGGGATGCATCGAATCGTTCGATCAATATCTGGTCATGCTGCGCACGCCCGTGGGGCTGCAAGGCATCTACAAACGGGCCATTTCGACGATCCAGCTCGATACGGGTACCCGTCCCGGGCCGCGCGGCCCGCGCCCCGGCGGACACGGCGAGCGCGAGCGGCATGGCCCGCGCGAGGGCTCGGGACCGTATCGCGAGTCGCGCGAACCCCGCGAACCCCGCGAGCCGCGTGAACCGCGCGAAGCGCACGGCGCGCCCACGCCTTCTCATTCGGATCGGACGACCAACGAAGGCCCCGTCGTCGTGACGCGCCGGCGCCGGCCGTTCAGTACCGCGCCCCATAACGGTGAGCACGGCAACAACGGCGGCGACAGCAGCAACAACGAGTAAAAAACGTAGGGGCCTGCTCACACTCGTGGCAGGCCCCCGAGACGACGCTCGCCGCAGTGCCTACAAGGCAGGTTCCCCGTTGCGCTGGGCGAGCCTTTCAAGAATTGCCTCGACGCGCGCGCGTTGCTCGCGCGTCAGTTCAAATTGATGCCGGACCGACAGGACGCGGCGTTCCCAGTATTGGGCGTTGAGCATGCGATTGTCGGGTTCGCGGATCGCTCGCTCGAGATGATCGAGGTCGGCATCGACAAGATGTAGCGCATGCACCCTGCGGGGCTGTTCCGTCTGCTGAATTCCCATTGCTATCCCAAAAGTGAAGACGCGAGAGTAGTGGCAAATTTGGTGCCTTCAGCGGCGCAAGAAGACTAGGTTGTATAGATGGCGGGCGTTTCGCCCCGATCCAAGCCGTCGACAAATAGTCAGAAGATTAGGCGGAAGCAAGCAGCAATTACAAGGTAGCTGCAGATTATGCAGAGAAGATGGCGGAAGCAGCAGCAATCGCATCGGTGCGCTATGCTGGTCCTTCACTTCTCGTCAAGCGGAGACCGTCATGTCCAAGACTCACCCGCCCGCCCCTCGTCCTATCGAATCATCCGATGAAAGGCTCGACGAGGCGCTAGGAGAGACGTTCCCCGCGAGCGATCCGATCGCTGTCGATGCGGCGGAGCCGGAAGGCGAAGCGAAGCACGGTAAGACCGCTCGAGCCGGCGGCTCGGCGAAAGATAAGGAGCCCCAAGCAAAGCGGCCGCCGCCGCCCGCTCGATAGCGATCAAGGACGGAAATGCCGATGTTTCGCCGGACAAGGCTTGCCTGGCGAAGTGGGACGACTGACCCTATTGCTCCATTGTGGTGCACGGCGCCACGTTGCCCTCTAAGGACGGCGCGGCGCCGTGGCCGAATCGGCCGTTTTCAGTAAATTAATAAATCAGTGAATGCTGTGCGGCAATCCCTGCTCGGTCTCGCGTTGCAGTGACTGAACCTGGCGCCGCAAATCGCGGAGTTGATCCTGCGCGGCGCGTTTCTGCATGTCGAGCGCGGCCGCTTCCTCGCGCGTTTCTTTCTGGCGGCTCGCGAAGAGCGTCTGTTGCTGATGCGCGACGTCGAGATCGGCTTGCAAGCGATCGGCGCGCGCCTGCTGCGCCGCAATTTGCCGCTCGGTGTAGGTCTTTTGCGCGGCGAGCTTCGCGCGACGCAATTCGACATCGGCAAGCTGCGCACTTTTCTTGACGAAGTCGGCGTAGATCTGTTCGGCACGCGCGTCGTCGTGCGTCTTGATCACGCGCCAGAAGTTCTTTTGCTGAAAGAGCGCGATGTAGTACGTCAAATCGTCGCCGTGGAGCAACAGGCTCGCCCCGTAGCTGCCGTTGTAGCTCGTGCGCAACTCCGTTAGCTCGTTGTTCCGCATCAGGCGACGCAGTTCGGCAACGTTGCCCTGCGCTTCTTTCGTGTCGTCGGACGTCGTCGCCGACGCCGATTGATCCGGCGCAATCGTTGTCGCGGCCGGCAAAGCGACAACCGGCGCAGGCGCGGCCGCTACGACGGCCGCCGATGCAGCCACGGCAGGCGCCGATAGCGACGGCGTGGCCGATGCGACGTCCGCGGCCGACTGTGCACCGGCACAGCCCACCATCCCGATTCCCCCGATGACGACAAGCGCGGCAAGCGCTGTCCCCCGCATACGAGAAAAATTCCTCATTGTCAATTCCTGGCGCTAGTAGTTCTAATTGGAACAGGCTACTTCAGCGCGTCATTATTACTCAGTTTCTCTTGTTTCGGGCTCCTCATCGAATATTTGGTATTTCCGCATCTTTTCCCACAACACTTTGCGGCTGATGCCGAGGTACTGGGCGGTATCCTGGCGTCGCCACGCGTTGGTCGCGAGCGCGGCGAGCACGCGGCTGCGCTCGGCCATGTCCCACTTGCTGCGGTCCACGATGAGCTCGCTCGCGCTTTCAGCCGGTACCGGCTGGGCATTGCGCGCGTGGGCGAGCAAGCGCTTGAGCCGCGCCGCATCCCAGCTGCCGATCTGCCGAACGGTCACGCCGATGCGCTCGGCCAGGTTGCGCAACTCGCGCACGTTGCCGGGAAAGTAAGTGTCGGCAACGGAATCGGCCAGCCAATACGGAATCTCGGGGAGCGTGGCGAGCCGGTCGGCGCCTACCACGGAAGCGATAAAGGCATTGAAGATCGCGATCTTGTCGACAGCGCCGCGCTCCTCGAGCGACGGAATCCGTAACTCGATGACGGCCAGCCGGTAAAAGAGGTCAGCCCGAAACGTGCCGTCCTTGACGAGCTGCGGCAGATTCTTGTTGGTCGCGGCGACGAGTCGGAAATCGACTTTGACCGGCGTGGCCGAGCCGATCCGCGTAACGGCGCCGTCTTCGAGCACGCGCAGCAGCTTCACCTGCTGATAGAGCGGCAGGTCGCCGATCTCGTCGAGAAACAGCGTGCCGCCGTCCGCTTGTTCGAAGTACCCTTTGTGCGCGCCGATCGCGCCGGTGAACGAGCCCTTCGCATGGCCGAAGAACAGCGACTCGAAAAGGCCGTCGGGGATGGCGCCGCAATTGACGGGTACGAACGGGCCATGCCGGTAGCGCGAATGTTTTTCGTGCAGCAGTTGCGCAATGCGCTCCTTGCCGACGCCCGTCTCGCCGCGAATGAGCACGCTCGTGTCGCAATCGGCAAACGTATCGACTTCATGCAGCAGCATCTGCATGGGCTCGGAATGCGCGACGATCTCCGTCGACGCGGCCGTCCCGGCCGTATGCGCCCGCAACTGGGCGGCGAGTTTCGTCACCATGCCGCGTAACTCCGCGCACGTGAAATCGAGCGGCAACACGTGCGAATATTCGGGCGGATAGATGGCGGGATCGCGCTCGCGCGGCACGGCGCCAACCCAGATGACGGGCATGCCGCTCGTTGCCTGCCAGTCGTGCAGCGCGCGCGAGCCGCCATCGATCACGCTCACGCTGATGATCGCCAACGCGGCTCGCGAGGGGCTGCTGCGTTCGGGCGCCGTCGCGCCGTCGGCGCGGATGACCTCGACGTCGAAGCTCGCCATGCAGCGAATCACGCGCTCGACGATATCGGCCTTCCCCTCCCAGACATAGATGTCCAGTTCCTCGATCGTATTGTTGGCGGCTCTCATTGTTCGATTTCGAATGTCTTGTCAGTAAACCAGTTTCGGCACGCCGCAAGTCAGCGACAGGTCATGAATCGTCGTCACGCCGGCTTGCACGCCGAGCAGTTGCAGCAGCGGATCGATGCCGATATCGGCAATTCCCTCGAGAAGCGGCCCGAGCGCGGAGGTCACGATCGACCCGTCGATGCCGTCGACCTGCAAGCTGCTCGACAACGCGTTCGTGAGCGCCTCGCCGATCCCTGTTCCGAAGGTGCCGTATCCGCCGCTCGCGGCGAACGTCAAGGGAGGATCGATCGGGTTGCCGGTCAACGAAGTCGAAGCGTGGGCGGTAACAACGGGGATGCCCGCCACCTCGAGGATCGTCGCCGGTTGCGTAGGACAACTAAATGCCTGGGAGGCGGCTTGGGGATTCGCGGCCTGAGCGGCGATACAGAGATTCGCAATCCCGGTCTGCCCGCCAACGACCGAATTGCTGGTCGCCTGCGACGACGTGCAGTTCGTCGATTCGAGCCACGCCTGACCTTGCGCCGCTTCGAGGGAAATCGGCACGCTGATGTTGGCCACGCCGAGTTTCAAGTAAAGCCGCACCTGCGCGGCGCTTGCTTCCGTCCGCCATGCTTGCGTTCTCGGATCTCTCCCTGCTTCGCCCACGGCGAGGACGGGCGGCTCGACGATCTGCACCTTGACCGTCGCACTGGCCAGCGCCCCCAGGTTCAGGCCCGTCGTGATATCGATCGCGGGCTGCCCCGCATGCGCGATTTCGGCCGCGACGATGAGCGCATCGAGCGGACTGATCGTCGCATCGACGGCGCTTTGCGCATTCGATACGCCGAGTGACAACAGGCCCGCGCTGCCCGCCGTGTTGCCGACCGGGAATGTCAAGGTGTCCGAAATACCGCCATCGAGGATGGTCTGCAGCGTGGCCACATCGGTCTGCAAATTCGCATCGGCCGCCGATGTGCGCGACAGCGCCGTCAACATCAGGTGCGCGAGCTGCCGAACATCGACCTGTGTCGCGAGCAACTGATCGACGGTTCCGACTCCAGCCGCCGCCATCAGATCGCCGATCTTGATGCGCGCATTCGCAAGCGACTCATAAGAGACGAGCGAGAGATCGAGGTTCGTTCCGAGCAGTGCGTTCAGCAGGCCGTTGACGGCTCCGCCTTGCAATTGCGCGAGTACCGTACCGACGGAAAATGCGCCGATGTTCGTCGCCTGCGCCGTCGACGTTGCGCTGACGGTGCGGACCGGTCCGAGAAAGAAGTACGGCACCTGGCGCGTCGCGGTCACCTGTAGCGCATTGAGCGGCGCTCCCGCGTTCGTGCTCGCGAAGTAGCTCGGCGCGCCATTGGTTTTCGTATCCCATCGGCCGCATGCGACGGTGATCGTCGCGGCGCCTGACCCGTCGGTCGGAAAGCCGTTCGCCGCGGCGTTCGCCGTTGCGCTCGCGCTAGCCGCGCCGCAACCGCCGCTGATCGTCTGCACACCGGCCAGAGCGGCCAGGTCGGCGATCCGCTGCAGCGAGCGCCGCGCGAAAAAGACGTTGCCGACGTCGAGCGCGCCGAGCGCCGCGATGGCGATCGTCAGAAAGAGCGCCACCATGACGACGATCGAGCCGCGCTGACGCCGGGCGGCCGATGACCGAACCGCGCGCATGCGCGCGGAGGCCGCCGCTCGCTTGCGGCCGGATAGCGTCGGGAAATTGCGCTCAGGCGCCACGTTCGGGACTCGTCAATTCGAATTTGTCGAGGCACCGGCACCGGCGCCGCCGCCGTTCCCGTAGTCGCCCAACGAGGGACCTCTCGTTTCGATCGGCGAAGCGAACGATGCCGGAATCTTCGTCTTGAACGAGTCGAGGTAGCGATCGTAGGCGAGGCCCGCTTCGGCGCCGAGGGTCGGCAATGCGGGGGCCGCCGCTTTGTTGCTGCGCTGTAGCTCGAGCCACGCGCTCGTCGCGTCGCCGACTTCGCTCGCACGTGCCCTATTCGCGGCTTGCGGCGGCGTCTCTTCAGCCGCACTCGGCGATGACGTTGCAACGGTCACGGCGGCAGCCGCGACGACGACGGCAATCGCAAAGAGCGGCATCCGGGCTGCAGTGCGCATTGCATCGAGAGTCTTTAGTTTCATTGGCTGCTCCTCGTGGCTCGTCACTGTGCAAACTGTTGCAACAACGGCGGCGGTGTTTGATCGATCGGCGCGGCAGCGGACCCTCGCAGTGAGTCGGCCACCGTGGCGTCGGCGTGCGCGCGCGCCAGCATCGTCGGTTCCAGCCGGCTCTCCGGCCGTTGCTGTCGCTTGGCCGACGACGTCTGCGTTATCAAGCGACGTGCGCGCTCGGCGGCAGCCACCCTCGACGCATCGGTTCGAATGGCCTCGCGCACGTCCGGCGAGAAATGCTGGTCGTCCATCAGCGCACGCGCCTCGCGCATGCGGCCTTGCGCAAGCAAGAGCAAAGCGATGTTCGACAGGATCCGCGCGTTGTGCGCGTCGAGCTCCGCGGCCTGCATCAGCGGCACGCGCGCCCCGGCGACATCGCCATCCCTCAGACGTGCATAGCCGAGATCCGACAATGTCGGTGCATCGGTCGGCGCAAGCTCGCTCGCATGCGCGAGTTCACGGTCGGCATCGGGGAAGTCACCCGCCGCGCCCGCGAGCAACCCGAGACCGCGGTATCCGCGCGCCGCGAGTGGCGTCCCGAGCAGCGACCGGTAAGCGCTTGCGCTCGCATCGGCTTGCCCCGTGATGCGCAGCGCGTCGGCACGCAGCAGCGTCGATTCGGGCGTCGCGCCGTACTGCTTCTCATAGGCATCGATATGCGCGAGCGACGCATAGTAGAGCCCTTCCGCCTGCATCCGGTCGATCAGCGCGAGATAGACGCCGGGCGTGTCGGGCTTGCTTTCCCGCTGCGCGTTTGCCGCCGTTTGCAAGGCTGCGGCGCGTTCGGCCTGCGTGCCGATGCCGTAGCCCGATTCCTTGAACGCGCAAGCGCTGGCGGCAAGCGTCGTGATCGCGCACACCGCGAGCGTGAAATAGCGGGAATACCTCGTTCGATCTGTGGTCTCGATACACACGCGTAGGAGTCGCTTCATTTTTTCCCGTTCCGTTTACTGTCCGTCGTTCATCCGTATCGTCACCCGCGCTTGATTCGTCTCTCGCATCGATCAATGCCGTTGTGTCCTCAAACTGTGCGTGGCCGTGACCACGCCAGGCCCTGCCGTCACGATCAAGAGCGCCGGCAGCAGCGTCAAAATCATGACGCCCGTCATCTTTACGGTGAGGCGTCCAATCCGCTCGCGCAGCATCGCGCGGCGCGTCTCGCGCAACCGGTCGCCGAATTGCTTGAGCGGTTCCTGCACCGCGCCGCCGTGGCGGTCGACCTGAATCATCAGCCGTACGACGGCGCGCAAGTCCTCGTTGCCGAAGCTCGCGGCGAGCCGCTGCAGCGACTGCTCGCGCGTGCGCCCCGCCACGAACTGGCGCTGCGCGATCTCGACCTCCCGCGACAGCACGGGCAGCATCGAGCGGAAATCGTTGGCCATCACTTGCAGGCTTTGATCGAGCGAAAGGCCAACGCCTTGCAATAGCCTTAGCAAATCGACGAATCCGGGCAATTCCTCGATGACGCTTCGACGTCTCAGCGACGCCCTGCGCGCGAGGACGAGCTTCGGCAGCATGAAGCCCACCGTCAGCGCTACGGCCGCGGCGGCGAGCCACGGTCCGCCGCGCACCCCTGTGTACCAGCCAGCGGCAACCGCAAGCACGGCGGCCCCGCCGAGCCGCGACATCAGGAAGAGACCGCGTGCGTTGGCATCGACGAAACCGCATTGATCGAGCAACCGCCTGTCCTCTTGCGCGACAGCATGCCTGCCGAGCGGCGTATCGAGCCAGCGCGCACCAAGCCGCCCCAAACGCTCGAGCGGCGTTTCCCGGCGTTTCAGCGTCCGCGCGTTGGCCGCGCTCGCATGGCCTGGCTGTCCGCCTATGTCGCGGGCCATGGCACCGGGCTCGAGCTGGGTGGGCGCTCTGCGCGACGACGCACCGCCCTGCTGAGCTGCCAGCGAAGCGGAACGCGCCGCCGTCGCGGCATCGGTTGCGGCTCGCGCCGCCATGGCCAACGCGCGGTCTTCGAGCGCCTTGGCCAACACGCGTGCACCGCGACGCGCCACGACGAGTTGCGCGACGATGACGGCCGCGAACATCAGCAAGCCGAGCGCGGCAAGCGCGAACGCGAGAGCGGCGAGGCGATCGGCTGGCATGTCAAGACCTCAACCGCGTCAGGCGGTACAGCATGTAGCCTCCTGCCATCTGCAGGCCGAATGCGACGTAGATGAGCGCACGGCCCGTGGAATCCGCCCACATGGCACCGAAGTAGGTCGGATTCGAGGCGATCAGAAAGCCGCCGATCGCGAGGGGCAGTACCGCGAGCACCCAGGCGGACATGCGCGTCTCGGCCGACATCGCAACCAGTTCGCGCTCGGCCTGCTCGAGATCGCGCATGAAGAGCGACATCCGTTCGAGCATGACGTCGGCCCGGCCGCCGTACTTGACCGACAAGCGCAGCACCGAGCCGACGAATTCGAACTCGCGCACGCCGTAGAGCTCCGCGACCTGACCGAACGCGCGATCGATCTCGATGCCTGCCCGCATCGCGCGCGAAATGCGGTCCATGCATTCGCGCAATGGCGCCTCGGTCGTTTGCAGCGAGGCCTGGAACGCGGCGGGAACGCTGTTGCCCAATGTCACGAGCCGCACGATGCCGTCGAGGAGCGTCGGCAATTGCTGCACGATCGAGAGCCGGCGGCGTTGCATGCGCACGCTGATCACGAAGCATGCCGCCGACAAGCACGCCACCGAGGCCGCCGTTGCCGCGAGTGCGCCGGCATCGAGGGCCACCCATGCCGAAATCGCGACTGTCGCCGCGCACAGTGAGACGGCGAGCTTGCGCGCGTCGCCAAGGCCGGCGCGCGTGGCGACATCGTCGAACGCGCGGGCGATGCGTGCGGCCGCTCGTGCTCCGATTCCAGGTTCGCTGACGTTTGTCGCCGGACGCCGCGCGTCGGCGGTCGTGCGTCGCGTATCCGCCGTAGTCGTACTCGTGCGCTGCGCAACCGGCGACTTGGGCGCAACGACGCTGCTCTCGATAAAGCGGGCGGCGTTGGCCTCGTGCTGCGAACGTGCGCTGCGCTGCCAAAGCAGAATGGCCATCGCCGCGCAAACGAGCGCGAGCGCGGCGATCCCTGCGAGGAGGCTAGACACGGAAGCCCCCGTCCCGCTCAAAGCCGCCCTCGAACGGGCCGGCACCGCCGAGCACCTGTCTGAAGCGAGCGAGCTTCGGCGAATGCGGGTGAATGCCGAGCGATACCCAGTTGTCGACCTCCTCGCCCTGCTCATCGACGAACGGCTCGTAGCGATAGAGCTCCTGTGTCGCGATGATCGTATCTGAGAGGCCGGTGACTTCGGTGATCGACTGAATCCGCCGTCTGCCGTTCGACAAGCGGCCGATCTGCACGATGAAGTCGATCGCGTTGGCGATCTGCCGCCGCAAGCTCGACTCCGTGCCCTGAAAGCCGGCAAAGCCAGCCAGCATCTCGAGCCGGTACAGGCACTCGCGCGGCGAGCTCGCGTGGACCGTGCCCATCGAGCCGTCGTGGCCGGTATTCATCGCCTGCAGCATCTCGAGCACTTCACCGCCGCGAACTTCGCCGACGATGATGCGATCGGGCCGCATCCGCAACGAATTGCGCAGCAGATCGCGGATCGTGACGCGCCCGGCGCCATCGAAGCCGCCGGGCCGGCTTTCCAGGCGCACGACGTGCGGATGATTCAGCGAGAGTTCAGCGGTGTCCTCGATCGTCACGACGCGCTCGGGCTCGGGGATATGAAATGCGAGCGCGTTGAGCAGCGATGTCTTGCCGGAACTGGTGCCGCCCGAGACGAGGATGTTGCAACGCGCGGCAACCGCGGCTTCGAGCAGCGCGCTGATTTCCGCGTTATAGGTGCCGTTGGCGAGCAAATCCGATGGCCGTAGCGGGTCCTTGCGAAACTTGCGAATCGAGACGATCGGCCCGTCGAGCGAGAGCGGCTCGATGATGACATTGACACGCCCGCCGTCCGGCAAGCGCGCATCGACCATCGGGTTCGACTCATCGAGCCGCCGGCCGATCGGCGCGAGAATGCGGCGCACGATGCGCAGAAGGTGCGCGTTGTCGGTGAAGCGCACGGGCATCTTCGCGAGGATGCCGTGGCGCGATACGTAGACGTCGCGGTAGCCGTTCACGAGGATGTCTTCGACAGCCGGATCGTTGAGCAGATCCTCGATCGGACCGAATCCGGCCAGCTCCTTGGTCAGCGCCTGAGCGATGAGCCGCACTTCGCTCTCGTTGATCGGGATATGGCGCAGTCGCACGAAGCTGTCGATTTCCAGGTCGACAAACTGATTGATCGCGCCGCGCGACCATCGGCCGAACTCGGCGCCCAACTCCTCGATGCGCGTGAGCAAGTGCTCGTGCGCCGCATTCTTTACGTCGTGAAACTGCTGCGTGTGGATGAACGAAGAGGCGTCGTCGGCGAATTGGATCTCGTTTGACATCGTCTATGACCGCTTCTGTGGAAGGTGGAGGAAACGCTTGATGCGCGCGAGGCGCGCCGCCGCCTGCATTGGGGCAACGATCGCGCTGTCGCTGTCGCTGTCGCTGCCGCGGCGAACTTCATGCTCGCGACCCGGGTCGGTGCCGCCTTCGTTCGTTCGCGTCGAGAGCCGTTGCGCGAGCGCGGCGATCGCGCGTACGTAGGGATCGCGCTCGGCGGCGTCCACGATCAGCTTGCCCTGGTTCGCCGCGCGCCCAAGCGGCACCTGCCGCGAGGGCAGCGTCGCGACGAGCGGCAGGTCGAGCCGCGAGGCGATCTGATCCGCCGCGAGCCCGAGCCGCGGATCGAAACGGTTCACGACGAGCCCGAAGCGGCTCGTATCGACCTGCGCGTCGGCAAGCTCGCGCAGCAGATCGATCGCGGACACGACCGATGCGATCGACGGGTCGCAGACGAGCCAAATCTCGTCGGCCGCACGTGCGACTTGAGCGATGAAGTCGTTGTTGGAGAAGCCGCCGAGGTCGACGATCTGGCGATCAAAAAAGGCGCGCAGCCGATTGAGCAGCGCGACGGCCGACGAGAACGAAACCGTACGCAACAGCGACAGGTCGGGCGGCAGTGTCGTCAATGCGAGTCCGCTTGCATGACGCGTCAACGCGGTATGCACGAACGTCTTGTCGAAGCGCCGCAAGTTGCGCACGGCCTCGACGAAATCGAATTCGCTGCGCGTGTTGAGATAAAGCATCGAGTCCCCGGCCGGCAGGCCGAGATCGACGATCGCCGCATGCTTGCCGGTAGCGGCGCCTTGCTTTTGCAGCAACACGGCCAGATTGGCGGCGAGCGTCGACACGCCCACGCCAACGCGCGCGCCGAGCAGCACCGTGATCCGGCCATGCCGCGCCTGCGGCTCCGTCACGTTCTCGAGCACATGGCGCGCGATGCGGATGGCCTCTTCGGGGCCGGCGCGCACGTCGATGAAATCGCGCACGCCGGCGCGCAGCGCGGCGATGGCGCCCTCGGGCTCCGCGACCGTGCCGACGGCGACGATCTGCAACTGCGGCGAATGGGCGCGTACCGCTTGCACGGCGGATGCGGCCGCATCGACATCGCTACCGGAGAAATCGACGAAGACGAGCGAAGGATGGAGCGCGGCGATCCGTGGAAGCAGCGCCGCCTGCTCGAGCGATACCTGCTCCAGCCGTCCGGTCGCCGCCAGCGTGTCGGCCAGCCAACGTGCGTTCGACTCGTGCGACGACGCGAAAACGAAATGATCGACGACATCCCTCTCGGTCAACGGTTCAGCCCGTGCATTCATGCCGTTCTCCTGTCGCCAATGCGATGCTTCCTTTATGTTCAGGGACTGCGTTCGGCGCACGTTCATGGCGCCGCGTTCACTGCGAAAACCCCGGCCCGGCATCGCGCGAGATCGCGCCGCCGAGATAGCTGCGCCAGACTGGCGCGTTGCGCTGCTCCGACTGCTCGCCCGGCGTCGCCGGCAAACGCGCGCCCTTGGCCAGCGGCGACACGAGATGCGGCGTGACGATGATGACGAGCTCCTCGTCGCTTTGCGAATAGTTCAGCTGCTTGAAGAAGGCGCCGATGATCGGCAGATCGCCGAGCAGCGGCACCTTGCTGACGTTCGAACGCGTCTCCCGATCGACGAGTCCGCCGATGACGAAGCTTTCGCCGTCGCCGAGCTCGACCGTCGTATCGGCGCGGCGCGTCGTGATGGCGGGCACCGAAACGCCGTTGATCGTGACGGCGTTCTGAAAATCGAGCTCGCTCGCTTCAGGCGCCACTTTCAGAGCGATGCGCGTGGGGCTCAGTACCGTAGGTGTCAGCGTCAGCCCGACACCATACGGCTTGTATTCGATCGACGTCGTGCCGAGACCTTCGGGCACCGGCACCGGGATCTCGCCGCCTGCGAGAAAGCTCGCGCTCTGCCCGGAAAGCGCGACCAGCGTCGGCTCGGCCAGTACACGCGCGAGGTTGTTGTTTTCAAGCAAGCTCAAATCCGAAAAAATGCCGTGCGTCGCTGAGCTGAAAACGAGATTGAAGGCCGACGAGATCGACGACGTGATCGCAGGGCCGATCTGCGTACTCGTCGCCGACGAAACCTGCGTCGGCGGAACCGTCACGCTCGTCGGCGTCGATGGACTGAACGTGCCGAACGAAAAGCCGTTGTTTTGGCGAGCGAAGTTGAACCCCGCTTGCTTCAGCACCGTCCGGCTGAACTCCACGACTCGCACATCGACCTGGACGACGCCCGGCGTCGCGATCGTCGAAATGTCGATCACGTTCCCATCCGCCTTTCCCTTCGCCGCCCTCGCCGTGGCGAGCGCGCGCTGATGCGACCGCATCGTCGGCGTGGCACCCGAAATGAGGGTCTCGGCGCCGAGCGTTCTCACGCGCGGCGTGGAACTGTCGAGCAGCGCCGCGGCCACACCCGGGCGGACTTCGACGGCGTAAGTCGTCGGGGCCGGGCGGCCTTTGGTCCATAGCATCAAATTCGTCGTACCGGCCGATTTGCCGACGAGCAAGACGGCACCTTTTTGCGCACCGCCCTTCACGACGAGGACGTCGACCACGGCCGGATCGCCGATTGCTACGCGCGCGAGCGGTCCTCCCGTTCCGATCTGCCGCTGGTCTCCCACCGCGAGCGAGATCGTCCGCCGTGCCGGTTCGGCGACTTCGCTGGCGCCCGCGCCCAATGCGCCCAATGCGCCCGATGCGTCCGTTGTCTCCATTGCCTCTTCTGCTTGCGTCGCCGTGCCCGCGAGCGAAGCCGCGCCCGCCACACTCGGGCCGACCGCGAATGCGATTCCGTATACGAAGACGCATGCGGACGCGCCCCGGCTGCTTACCGCCAATATGCTTGCCATGTAATCGGCCCCTCGCGCCAGGCCTTTTGCTGTTTAGTGTTCTTCGTCGACCGCCGTCGAATCGGCGCGGGTCCTCGAATCCCGCCACCCATGTGCCGCCCGTCCCGGCGCACGCGCCGCCGTCCGCCCCGCTCGCCTCAATAAGCGAGCGTTTCGGCGCGCCCCCCTCGTATCACTTCGATCTGCCGCTCATCGGCGCCGCCAGCATGACGAACCGCCGGCTGGGCCGCCCGCGTTCCCTCGCTGCCCGAGAGCGCGCTCAGCGTGATGCCGGCCGCCGCGAGCGACGAAGGCGTCGGGTCCGCGCGCCCCCTTGCCCCTAACGCCGCACCGGGGTGCGCGAACCACTTGGGATCGGCAATCTCGTCATCGCGCGGATTACGCAACGCAAGCAGCAGGTGGCCCGCGCTATCGGCAAGCGCTAGGCGGTCCACCTCCGCAGTCGGCACGGCCAGCACGGCGGTCCGCGAATGGACCGCGCGCTCGCCCGGATTGCCGCCGCCCGGCAGCGCATCGCCGTACGCGAGGACGCGCACTCGAGAAAGAAGCAGCCGCGCTTGCGAGCGCGTGATTTCCGAATGTGCGTCGCCCCCGCCGCTCTCGCGCTTCAGCGTCAGGAAGACATCGACGAAGTTGCCAGGACGCACGCGTTCACCGACGGCACTGGCATCGTCCACGCGCACGGCCACCGCTCGCTGGCCGGGCTCGATCTGTTCGGCGAAGCCAGACGACAACTGAACCTCGAAGAGAGGTGTGCCGGGCTCGATATCGGCGAGCGGCACGCGCTTCGCCAGCAGATCGGTTTCCGCAAACGTGCCGCTCGGCCGCACAGGCAGCCGTTCGATCCGAAGCGCATCGGTGCCGATCGGTTGCCCGGCCGGTAACCGGCGAGCCGCGACGACGACAGGAAACGTGACTTGCGCCGTCGGCGCGACACGCGCGACAGGCGCCGGCTGCACGGGGCGACGGCTCAACGTCCATGCGAATAGCGCGAGAACGAGTGCGGCCGCGATCAGTACACCGGCAAGAATCTTCGTGACGTTCACCATGTCGCGGGCTTCAAAGTAGGTTTTCCGGATCGATCTGCACCGTCGCCACACTCGTCAGCTTTTGAGGCACCGCGAGCTCGAGGAGCGGCAGCGTCGGGACGAGCGGATGATTTACGTAGTCGTAGCTGAGGGTGACCTCGATGCAGTCCATACTTGAGTCGTAGCTGCATGCGCTCGCCTGCGTCGAGCAAGTTGCGTTGGCGGCAACCCAGGCGGCGACATTCTTCGCGACCTTGCACGCGTTCTGCCCGCGTGCCGTGAGCGCCGCACCCGCGTCCGAGGCGTTCTGGTAGTTGAGCGCCGCGCGCGCGCCTTCCTCAGCCGCGAGCGTAAGGTTCTGCTGGGCGACGAGAATCACGCTGTACGTGACGAGGCCATAGAGCATCGCGAAGAGCAACGGAAAAATCAGCGCAAATTCGACGACCGCCGAACCGCGCGCCGCCCCCGGATGACGACTGTCCCGTCGCATGCGCCTCATGCGTGCCCCCCGGGAAACGGATGACCAATCATTATCAGTGCGGCGGCAGCCACGAGCAGCGCCGCGTAAGGGGCCCCGCGCCGCGTGCCGACCGTGAACGTAGGCTGACCTCGACGCCAAAGCGCCGAAACTGGCATGCGAGCCGCAACGAGCAGCGCCACCGCATGCAGCGCGGCAGCGATGCTCGCCATGCACCAAACGTCGATGAGCGCGGGAATGCCACACCACGCGCCGAGCACAGCGAACACCTTGACGTCCGCCGCCCCCATCACGCGCATCAGAAAAAACGGCAATACCGCGACAAAGCCGAGCGCCGCTCCTTGCGCCGCTTGCGCGGCGGTGATGCCGAACGGACTTATCCGCATGAGCGAGCAAGCCGAGGCAACCGCGAGACCAGCGACCGTCAATGCATTGGGAACGCGACGCGTCCGGCAATCCCAAATCGCAACGGCCGCAGCCCACGCGGTAAAGACGATAGCTCCGGGCGCGATCGGCATTTAATCAAACTCAATAAACGAAAAATAAACGGAGAAGCGGTAATCGACAATGCCATGAAACATCCGCCGCAACCATTCTTTGGGATTGATCGACTTACTGGATCATTGTGTGGTGCCGAAGCCAGCTCATGAACCGGACCCTGAGCTTTTCGCCTGCACGGTTATGTAGCCCGCGATGTTTGTAAATGCGGTGGATAGGCTCGAACTAAGCGTACCCAACGAGGTAACGATCGCTATCGCGACCAGCCCTGCAATCAGAGCGTATTCGATCGCGGTGACACCTCGTTCTTCCTTGATAAACCGACGGATCAAGCTGGCCATTCTGCATTCCTCGCAAATGTTGCCGTGGGCGTGCGAAATCGATTCTTAAGGGCGCGTCCCCGCCGGCCAGACGCACTTCACGCGCGCTACGCCACCGCTGGTATTACCCCATCATGCGAATTCTTGTCGACGCCCCACCGCTTATGGATGGTTGGTGGTTCAGGTCTAGTCGAAGCATCACAAATGAAAGGAATCGATAGCAGCCTCCGTTCTATCAGGACCCTTGCTCGGGCGAATCCGGCCTGCGGCAAACGATACATCGCGACTTTACCCTTCTGTATCGCGGCTTGGCACCCCCTAAGTTGGGAGTGACGCCAGTTTAGATTAAAACCACTAAATTACTAGTGCCCTGTCCCTAGCCCCTCCACGACGTTACGTTCCTGGCTAGTAACACGGCTATTAGGTCGTTACGTTACGAGCATCCAAACGAGCCCATAAAAACGGCCGCCGCGAGTCGCTCACTCCGTTCATCCCGCTACGCTTTTTATCCTTCAAAGCCTTTAACGACGGGCACAGCTTCGGTCCTCGCTTTTCAGTGCACCGTTTTATACCTGCCATTGGCATAGGGCTTGCGGACGGGGGGCTCGCAGCAATCTCAACCAATGACAAGCGAGCGACATTATGCGGATTCCAACGAGTGACGGGGTACTCAGAATTACATCGACGGCCACGGCCATAGCCGTCGCATTGACTCTCACGGCATGCGGAGGCTCGGGCAGTTTGAGCCAGGGTCTCGGTGCAAATGGAGGCGGAGCGGGAGAGACACTTTCGACGACGGGCGGCGCGAACGGCACGCCATCGCCGGCGCCGAGTCCATCGCCCAGCCCGTCGCCTTCCCCGTCTCCTTCGCCTTCACCGACGCCGACACCCACGCCTCAAGCCAATGCAGTCGGCAAAGCCGTCGGCGATGCAGGCGGGATCGTGAGCGCCGCGGGCTCCACGGTCTCGGGCATCGGCTCGACGATCGGCTCGCAGAGCCTGCCGGGCGTCAGCCCACAAACGACGCAAGACCTCGGCGGCGTCGTCCAGAGCGTGGGCGCCGCTGTGTCGACGCTCGGCAACGGCGTCTCGCAGGGGCTCGGGCAACTCGGCGCAACGCAGAATCCGATCGGCACCACCGTCGCGAGCACAGGTCCCACGGTGGGCCAGCTCGGCAACGCGGTCACGGATGCGGGCAATCTCGTGACGAGCCTCGGCTCGAGCGGTGCGCTGTCGCCGCTTTCACCCGTCACCACGCCGCTGGGCACCGCCTTGTCGACGGCCGGCGGCGCCGTCACGAACGCGGGCGCGACGCTCGGCAACGCGTTGTCGACCGGCCCGGTCGAGCAACTCACGCAACAGCTCAGCACGACGATCACGCCCATCACGTCGACGCTCGGCACAACGACGCAGAACGTAGGAACGACGACGGGCGTCGGCCCGCAACTCTCGAACCTTTTGACGACGACGGGCAATGCACTCACTCAGGCGGGCGCTACCGTCGCGGCCGCGGGCGGGGGCAACCCAGTGACCACCGGCGTCGGCGGCGTGCTGTCGGCGACGGGCAACACGGTAGCGGCGGTTGGCGGTCTCACCACGGGCGGCACGAGCGGCAACCCGCTCGCGCCGGTCACCGGCGCGCTGGGCGGACTGACAGGAGGAACAACGGGCGCGAATCCGTTGGGCGCGCTCGGCACCACGCTTTCGAGCGTGAGCGGTGCGCTCGGCGGCACGAGTGGCGCGAGCAATGTTCTCGCCCCGGTCACGGGAGCGGTCACGTCGATCACGAGCGCGGCAGGCAACGGAACGGCAGGCGGAGGCAACCTGCTTGGGCCGGTCACGGGCACCCTCACCGCGCTCACGGGCACGTCGGGGAACGCGGTGGGCGGCGCTGGAGGCGGCACATCGAAGAGCGGTTCGCCTCTCGCGCCCATCACCGGCTTGCTGTCGACCGTCACCGGCGCGCTGACGAATACGGTCGGCGCAGGCGCCACGGGGCAGACAAACCCGCTTTCGGGCCCCACGTCGCTGACCGGAGTGCTGACGGGCGGCCTAGGCAAGAAGTAGCGGCCGCGCGAGCCGCCGGGCCGCGAGGCGCTTGCGGCTTGGCACATCCGGCCTTCGGCGGGCACGAAGCACGAAAGACGAAGCCCGCCATTTCCCCGCGTGCGCCCAATCAAGCAACGCACGCGGCAGCAGACCACGAGGAGAACATCATGTTCAAACCGCATCGTTCATTCGTTCGCGCAGCACGCACCAAGGCATGGCGCGCGCCGCTCACTGCTATCGCCTTCGCCTGCGTGCTGGCCGCATGCGCCGACGACGGCACCAGCTTGCCTGCTTCCACCGGCCCCAGCACGAACAGCAACAGCGGCGGCGGCTCGCAGCAGACGACGAATTCGCAAGGCACCCAGGGCACGGTGACGACGGTCGGCAAGACAGCAACCGATCTCGGCAGCACGATCGCAGCGACGACGATTCCGGGCGTGAGCCCCGGCGTCACCCAAGGCCTCGGCAACTCAGTCGGCGCGACGGGCTCGGTGATCGACAGCGCCGCCAACGCGCTCGCGAGCGGCCTCGGGCAAACGGGTACCGTCTCTGATCCAGTCGGCACCACGGCAGCCGGCTTGGGTTCGACCGTCAGCTCGACGAGCGGCGTGATCGCGGGCGCGGCCGCGGCCGTCGATGCGCTCGGCACCGGCAACCTGTCGGCGCTCTCGCCGGTCACGACGCCGACCGCCGGGGCCCTTTACACGGTCGCCAACGGCGTCAATGCCGCAGGTCAAATCCTCGGCAGCCAGCTCGCCTCGCCGGCCATCCAGCAGGTCACCCAGCCCGCCAGCGGCGCCATCACCCCGCTCGTCATCACGCTCGGCCAGACGACCCAGGCCGTCGGCACGACGACCGGCCTCGGTGCGCCGACCGCCAATCTCCTCGGTCAAATCGGCGGCGCCGTGCAGGCCGCGGGCGCGCAACTGAGCACCGCCACCTCGCCGAACCTGCTCGGCGGCGACCTCGGTCAACTCGTGACGAGCGTCGGCCAGACGGTGATGAATGCGGGCGGGCTCGTCGATCCGCAGGCGCCAAACGGTGTGGCGCCCATCCCCGGGCTGATCACGAGTCTCGTCGGCAGCTCGAACACGACGGTCCCCGCCGGCACCACTTCGAGCACGGGAACGAGCGCATCGCTACCGCTGCTTGGCAGCCTGCTCGGCAGTTCGAGCAGCGGCCCGCGCGCGGTCACCTCGCCGATCGGCGGAGGCTCGGCGGGCGGATCGAATCCGCTCGGCGGCCTCACGAGCGCGGTGGGCTCGCTGACGGGCTCCGCCTCAGGTGGCGGATCGAACGTCGGCGGCGTGCTCGGCTCACTGCTTGGCAACGGCCTGCCGCTCGGCAAATTGCCGTGATGCTCGGGTAACGCTGGACAGCGCTGCAGCCGGCACGCCGCTCTCTCGCGTGCCGGCAAGGCTGGCGACAAAGCGCGCTTCGCGCGACGCAAGAGCGAGCGAAGCACGCATCAGCTCCGCACAAGAGCCGGAGCCGAGAGAGCACAGAACGAACAAAGAAGATTCGATAAAAGACGGCCAAACGAGGAATATAAATGGTTAGGATTGCTAATGAAACAATCGCGCTCGTGCTGATTGCGGCAAGTGCGACGATGACGGCCAACGCACAAACGAGGCCGGCACCGGGCGGCGCTTTGCCGGGCGGCTTAACCGGCACGCCGACGGTAGGCACGCCGGTCACGGGCAATCCGCTGCTGGCGCTGCCGCAGGTCACCGAGCCACGGACATCGCCGAACGTGACCGTTCAGGTCGAAAAGCAAACGTCTCAGCTTCAGCAGTTGCTCGCCACGCATCTGACGCCTTCGAAGATTCAAATCGACGGCGTAAAGGCGATCCCGTTCTCCGACGTTGCTCAACGCTTCGCGGCGCTCGTTGGCAAGGACATCACGGTCGGCCAGCTGATCGAGACGGCCAACGATGTCACGAAGCTCTATCAGCAGCGCGGATACGCGCTCTCGTTCGCATTCGTTCCCGCGCAAACGTTCGAAAACGGCGTCGTGCGCGTGACGGTCGTCGAAGGATACGTCGCCTCGATCAACGTGACGGGAAAGCCGGGCCGCGCGGAGCGCAAGATCCGCGAGATCGCGGAACACATTCGCAACGAGCGTCCATTGCGGCGCGCGACGTTCGAGCGCTATATCAATACGCTCGGACTACTGCCGGGCATCACCGTCGCGGCCACGGTGCCGCCGCCGAAAACGACGGACGGCGCGACGACGCTCGATCTCAACGTCGATCGCAAACCGTTCAACGTCGGCACGGGGATCGACTTCCACCATCCCGGCGTACAGGGTCTCGTCACGGCCACCGAGACGAGCCTCACCTCGCTCGGGGAGCAGTTGAGCGTGTCGGCGCTCGTGCCGAAGGGGCGTGACAATCAAACGTATTACGCCGCGAGCGGCGCGTTGCCGATCGGGAGTAACGGCCTCGTTGCGCGCGTCGACGCATCGCACTACCACGGGAACCCTGTCGACAATCCGGGCTTGCCGTCATACGTCCAACGCACCGTCGTCAACGACAAGCTCGGGGTGTCGGCCGCCTATCCGCTCTTTCTCAGCAACGCGCACAAAGTCATCGGCACGGTGAGCGGCTACGCCTCGCACGACGAGAACAGCTACCTCAACACGCTCAACGGCGCCGAAATCGGACTGCGCTCGCAAGTCCGCGTCGTGCAGGCCCAGATCGACTACACCGAAGTCGAGACGAATCAGGTGCGCCGTGCGAGCGTGAACGTGGCGAAGGCATTCGACATCCTCGGCGCTTCGAAGTCGGGCGATACGAACGTTCCGGGCGCTATCGAGACGAATCCCGTATCGCTGACATTCGTGCGCACCGGCGTGAGTTTCTCCCAGACGAATCAGTGGCCGCTGAAAATTGGAACCGCCGTATCTTTCACGAGCCAATACAGCCCCGATTCGCTGCCGACGTCGGAACAGATCGCCTTCGGCGCTCAGCGCTTCGCGCAGGGCTATCAGCCGGGTGAAGCCTCGGGCGATTCCGGCTGGGGCGCCTCATTCGAGGTCAATCGACCCATCGCAATCGGCATGCGTTACTTTCAGACATTCACGCCCTATGTCTCGTTCGATATGGCGCGCGTTTATCTGCACTCCGGCGCGCCGTCGCCGAGCAAGCTCTCGTCGGTCTCGCTCGGGTTGCGCCTCAGCGACAGCAAGCACTACAGCCTCGATCTCTCGATTGCGAAAGCCGTCGCCGATGCGCCGATCGAGAGCCCGTCACGCAGCCCGCGCGTCAATGCGACGTTTTCTTATCAGCTCTTTTGATGGCAGTGGCGCCGGCAATGGTGCCCGGTCGCCCGCAACTGCGTGCTCGTCCGAGGACAATCGAGATCAGATTAGAGCATCCACTTTAGCCGATGACCGATCGCCAGCGCGTATCCTGCGCAGATTCGAAGCAAAAATGAAAAGAAGAGAAGCGCCGCGTGGCAGCCGATGAGCTGGCGCGCGGCAGCCCTGACAAAGGATCGACCCAAGGGAGGAAGACATGGCACATTGGAAAAACGATGGCGAAGCAACCGCGCTTGCCGCAATGCGGCGCATGGGCTTAGGTGTAGCACTCGCTGGCTTGCTGCTGACGGGCACCGCCGCGGCGTTTGCCGACACGGCGACGGATAGCCCCGTCGGCGTATGGCAGACCATCGACGATCACACTCACCAGCCGAAAGCACTCGTGCAGATCACGAAGAACGACGACGGCACGCTGTCGGGCAAAGTGATCAAGGGGCTGAACCCGGCCGATTCGCCCGATCGCCGCTGCACCGAATGCACCGACGACCGCAAGGACCAGAAGATCCTCGGCATGACAATCATCAAGGAGATGAAACCCGACGGCGACCACTGGGACGGCGGCAACATCCTCGATCCCGAGAATGGGAAGGTCTACCGTTGCAGGATGCACCTCGAGGAGGGCGGCCAGAAGCTCGTCGTTCGCGGTTACATCGGCGTCTCGCTGCTGGGCCGCTCGCAGACATGGAACCGCCAGAGCGATAGCGCCGCGGCGCAGGCGCAAAACTGATCATTCGCGAGCAAGCCTCGAATGCGGCGCTCGCACCGGCAGCGCCGCGCTCCGCTCGAAACCCTGTGGTACGTGCCCTCAAGCTGCCTGCTGCATGGAAGTGAGATACGCAATCGTCGAGGGATCGACTCTCGTAAAAGCCGGCGCAGCATCGTTCCGTGGCTTGACGTTCACGCGCATGCGTAACTGCATCGACTCGCAGAGAACCTTCGCCGCATCGCCGTAGAGCTGATCGAGCACGCGCCTGAAGACGCCGGACAGATACCAGCTCTTGAAGCGCCTGTGGCACGTCTGGTAGGAAGGGTAACGGCTCGGCAGCGAAGACCAGGCCGCGCCGCTGTAAATCACCCAAAGGACGCCGTTGAGCACCGCGCGCGTATCGGCAAGCGGACGCCCGCGCGATTGCACGCGCCGCTGAAGCTCAGGAAACAGCGCGACCACGCCGTGCCACTGTTCGTCGGTAATATCGCGATAAGGGGTCATGAGCGCCTCCTCCGTGAGAACAGGAAGCAAGATATGCCCCGACCGCGCCGGCGAGTATCAGAATATTCTGAATGTGCAAATCGGCGTGAGCCGTTCTCGGCGCGCCGCGTTCGCCGCGCGCTCGTCCAAGCTCAGGTCAGCGACGTATCGACGAGCCGCCGCGGCGCTTCGAGATACTCGCGCGATTGCATTTCCAGGATGCGCGACACCGTCCGGGCGAATTCGTTCGCCATCGGCCCGTCGACATAGAGCACTTCGGGCGGCACGGCCGCCGACATCAGCAGTTTGACCTTTTGGTCATAGAGGACGTCGACGAGCCACGTGAAGCGGCGCGCTTCCGATGCCATGCGCGGCGACATCTGCGGCACTTCGGAGAGGATGACGGTATGGAAGCGCGTCGCCAGCTCGAGATAATCGTTCTGCGAACGCGGGCCGCCGCAAAGCGTCGCGAAATCGAACCATACGACGCCGTCCGCGCGCCGCAACGCCTTCAGCTCGCGCTTTTCGATATGGAGAATCGGGCTTTCGTCGGGCACCGCGGCCAATTGCGCGAAAGCGGCGCGCAACGCGCGGTCGGCAGCGGCCCCAAGCGGCGTATGGTAGGCGGCCACCTGCGCCAGCGTGCGCCGGCGGTAATCGATGCCCGCGTCGACGTTGACGATGTCGAGCTGCGCCTTCAGAAGCTCGATCGCGGGCAGCACGCGGTCGCGGTGCAAGCCCTCGGGATAGAGCGTGTCGGGCTCGTAGTTCGACGTCATGACGAACTGCACGCCGTTCTCGAACAGCCCCTTCAAGAGCCGATAGAGAATCATCGCATCGGCGATGTCGGAGACGTGGAACTCGTCGAAGCAGATAAGCCGATAGCGCTTCGCCACGCGCCGCGCGAGCTCGTCGAGCGGGTCGGCCTGCCCCTTCAATTCCTCGAGCTGGCGATGCACCTCGCGCATGAATTCGTGAAAATGCAGGCGCGTCTTGCGCTGCAGCGGCACGACCGCGTAGAAGCTATCCATCAGGAAGCTCTTGCCGCGCCCCACGCCGCCCCACATGTAGACGCCGCGCGGCAAATCCGGATGCAGGATCAGCTTGCGCAATGCGTTGGAGCGCCGCGCCTTGTAGGCCACCCATTCGGCATAGCATCGCTGGAGGCGCTCGATGGCTCGTAGCTGCGCGTCATCGGCGCTATAGCCGCGCTGCGTAAGCTCGTTTTCGTAATATTCGGTGACGTTCATCGCGCACTGGAAAGAACGAAGGCGAACGGGAAGCACCCCGCCCGCCTTCGCGCGCAGCAACAATGAAGACGCGGGCGAGTGCAGCGGCCCTCGAGCCGCCGCCCCACGCCACACGCCTATGAGAGGTGCTTACTTGTTGAGCGAGCGTTTCTCGACGCCGAGCGCCGCCTCGCGCATCACCTCGGACAGCGAGGGATGCGGATGGCAAATACGCCCGATATCTTCCGATGCCGCCTTGAACTCCATCGCCACGACAGCTTCGGCGATCAAGTCCGAGGCGTTCGCCGCAATGATGTGCACGCCGAGCAACTCGTCCGTCTTCGCGTCGGCGATCATCTTCACGAACCCGTCAGGCTTGGCGATACCGAGCGCGCGGCCGTTGATCGAAAACGGGAACTGTCCGGTCTTGACCTCGCGGCCTTCCGCTTTCAACTGCTGCTCGGTCTTGCCGACCCACGCGATCTCAGGCTCGGTGTAAATGACCCAAGGGATGCAGTTGTAATCGATATGCGGCTTTTGCTCGTCGATGAGCTCGGCCACCATCACGCCCTCGTCTTCTGCCTTGTGCGCGAGCATCGGCCCGCGCACGACGTCGCCGATCGCATAGACGTTCGGCACTGTCGTGCGGCAGTGATCGTCGACGTCGATGAAGCCGCGTTCATTCGCCTTGAGCCCGATCGATTCGAGGCCGAGATTGTCCGTGTTCGGCACGCGGCCGACGGAGACGATCAGCCGATCGGCTTCGAGCGTCTTCGCGTTGCCGTCCTTATCGGTATAGGCAATCGTGACGCCCTCTCCCGTCGTCTTCACCTCGTTGATATTGATACCAAGATGGATATCGAGGCCTTGCTTCTTGAAGAGCTTCGCGGCTTCCTTGGCGACCGCTTCGTCAGCGGCGCCCAGGAACTGCGGCAACGCCTCGAGCACCGTCACCTCGGCGCCGAGCCGGCGCCAGACCGAGCCGAGCTCGAGCCCGATCACGCCCGCGCCGATCACGGCGAGCTTCTTCGGTACCGCATCGAAAGCCAGTGCGCCTTCGTTGTCGGCCACGATCTTGTTGTCGACGGGTACGTTCGGCAGGTGACGCGCCTTGGAGCCCGTCGCGATGATGACGTTCTTCGCGACGACGACTTCAGGCTCGCCTTCGCCGCTCACCTCGATCCGCAAGCCGGCGTCGCTATTGCCGACGAACTTGCCGTGGCCCTTCAGCCACGTGATCTTGTTCTTCTTGAAGAGGTATTCGATACCGCTCGTCATCTTTTCGACGATGCCGTCCTTGCGCGACATCATCTTCGCGATATCGATCTTGACACCTTCTACGTCGATGCCGTGCTGCTCCAAATGATGCGAGGCGTTCTCGAACTCCTCCGACGACGCGAGCAGCGCCTTCGATGGAATACAGCCGACGTTGAGACACGTGCCGCCGAGCTTCAGCGCGCCGGCCGGGTTCTTCCACTCTTCGATACAGGCGACGGTCTTGCCGAGCTGCGCCGCGCGGATGGCGGCGATATAGCCGCCGGGGCCCGCGCCGATCACGACGACGTCAAATTGTTGGGACATGGGTATCCTCTTTTACAGGTCGAGCAGCAGGCGGGCAGGATCCTCGAGCGCATCCTTCATCGCAACGAGCGACAGGACGGCTTCGCGGCCGTCGATGATGCGGTGGTCGTACGACAGCGCGAGATAGTTCATCGGGCGAATCACGATCTGGCCGTTTTCGACGACCGCGCGCTCCTTCGTGGCGTGCACGCCGAGAATCGCCGACTGCGGCGGGTTGATGATCGGCGTCGAGAGCATCGAGCCGAACACGCCGCCGTTCGAAATCGAGAACGTACCGCCCGTCATTTCCTCGATCGACAGCTTGCCGTCCTTGGCCTTCTGGCCGAACTCGGCGATCTTCTTTTCGATCTCGGCCAGGCTCAACTGGTCGGCGTTGCGCAGGATCGGCACGACGAGGCCGCGCGGCGAGCCGACGGCGATGCCGATGTCGAAGTAGCCGTGATAGACGATGTCCGTGCCGTCGATCGACGCGTTGACGAGCGGGAATTTCTTCAGCGCGTGAACGGCGGCCTTGACGAAGAACGACATGAAGCCGAGCTTCACGCCGTGCTCCTTCTCGAACTTGTCCTTGTACTTGTTGCGCAGCTCCATCACGGGCGCCATGTTCACTTCGTTGAACGTGGTCAGAATGGCGTTCGTTTGCTGCGACTCGAGCAGACGCTCAGCGATGCGCTGACGCAGACGCGACATCGGCACGCGTTGCTCGGGGCGATTCTGGAGCCAGGCCTCGCCCGAGGCGGGCGCCTTGACGTCCGGCAGCGACGGCTTGGCGGCACGCGCGGCCGGCGCGGGAGCCGGTGCGACGCGGGCGGCCGTGACCGCGCCCGGTGCATTCGCGGCGAGCACGTCGCCCTTCGTGATGCGGCCGTCGCGGCCCGTGCCGGCGACCTGGCCGGCCGACAGGTTGTTTTCCGCCATCAGCTTGTTCGCGGCGGGCGACGCGGGCGCGCCTGCCGTGGCCGGTGCGGGCGCCGCGGCGGGCGCCGGTGCGGCGGCTGCGGCCGGCGCGGCGGCGGCTGCGGGCGCGGCGGCGGCGCCGGCCTTCGCTTCCGTGTCGATCTTCGCGAGCAATTGCTCCGAGGTCACGGTCTCGCCATCGCCGACGACGACCTCGGAAAGAACGCCTGCCGACGGAGCGGGCACTTCGAGCACGACCTTGTCGGTCTCGATCTCGACGAGCGTTTCGTCCTGCGAGACGGCTTCACCCGGCTTCTTCTTCCATTGCAGCATCGTGCCTTCCGAAACCGACTCCGAGAAGACCGGGACCTTGACTTCAACAATAGCCATTTGATTTTCCTGAAACTCGTATCTAGTGTGGGTGCGCGAATCGGATCCGTGGCGTTTGCGCCCGCTCATTCGCGGATACGCCAAACGACACGGGAAAGCGTCGTAACGCTTTCCCGATCCGGTTCATTTCGTTATTTAGCGATCGATGCGCTCTTCAAGCGGCCGAACGCGCCTTCGACGAGCGCCTTCTGTTGCTCGTAGTGCTTCGCGTAGTAACCGACCGCCGGCGAGGCCGAAGCCGGACGTCCGCTGTAGGCCAGCTTCTGCCCTTCCTTCATGCCTTCCCTCAAGTGATGCTCGATGTAGAACCACGGGCCTTGGTTTTGCGGCTCGTCTTGCACCCACACCACTTCCGTCGCGTTGTCGTACTTCTTCATTTCCGTTTCGAACTGCTTGTGCGCGAACGGATAAAGCTGCTCGATACGAACTATCGCGACGTCGTTCGCTTTTGCTTCGCGGCGATGCGCGACGAGGTCGTAATAGACGCGGCCCGAGCAGACGACAACACGCTTCACCTTCTTCGCGTCGATGCCCGCATCGACTTCGCCGATGACGGTCTGGAACGCCCCGCTCGCGAGCTCCGACAGATCAGAGATGGCCTCCTTATGGCGCAGCAGCGACTTCGGCGTGAAGACGATGAGCGGCTTGCGGAACAGGCGGATCATCTGGCGGCGCAGCAGGTGGAACACCTGCGCGGGCGTCGTCGGCTGCACGACCTGCATGTTGTTCTCGCCGCAAAGCTGCAAGTAGCGCTCGATGCGCGCCGACGAGTGCTCGGGGCCCTGACCTTCGTAGCCGTGCGGCAGCAGCATCGTCAGGCCGGACACGCGGCCCCACTTGACTTCACCCGACGAGATGAACTGGTCGATCACGACCTGCGCACCGTTCGCGAAATCGCCGAACTGCGCTTCCCAGGCGACGAGCGTATTCGGCTCGGCCGTCGAGTAG
Organism: Trinickia symbiotica; assembly: GCF_002934455.1. GTDB lineage: Bacteria > Pseudomonadota > Gammaproteobacteria > Burkholderiales > Burkholderiaceae > Trinickia > Trinickia symbiotica. The sequence continues at coordinate 238,374 of NZ_PTIR01000001.1, forward strand.
CCGTATTCGAAGCCGAGCACGGCTTCCTCGGAGAGGACCGAATCGATGACGGCGAACTTCGCCTGACCCTCGGCGACGTTTTGCAGCGGGATGTACGTGCCGTCGTTCCAGCGCTCGCGGTTCTGATCGTGCAGCACCGCGTGACGGTGCGTGAACGTGCCGCGGCCCGAGTCCTGACCCGTGAGGCGCACCGCGTAGCCCGACGCCACGAGCGACGCATAGGCGAGGTGCTCGCCCATGCCCCAGTCGAGCGGAGCGTCGCCGCGACCCATCGCGCGACGATCGTTGATGACGCGCTCGACGAGCGGATGGACCTTGAAGTTGTCGGGAACCGTCGTGATGCGCTCGGCGAGGCGCTTGAGCTCGGCGAGCGGAACGGCCGTATCGGCCGCGTCGGTCCACTTGCGGTTCAGGAAAGGTACCCAGTCGACCGCGTACTTGCTCTTGTAGTTCGAGAGCACCGGATCGATGGTGTGATGACCCTGATCCATCGCCTCGCGATACGCCTTGACGAACGCATCGACGTCTTCGGCGCGGATCACGCCCTGCTGCACGAGCTTTTCGGCGTAGAGCGCGCGCGTGCCCGGATGCTGGGCGATCTTCTTGTACATCAGCGGCTGCGTGACGGCCGGCGTGTCCTGTTCGTTGTGGCCGAGCTTGCGGAAGCAGACGATGTCGACGACGACATCCTTTTGGAACTGCATCCGGAAATCGATCGCGAGGCGCGTGGCGAGCACGACGGCTTCGGGATCGTCGCCGTTCACGTGCAGCACGGGCGCTTCGATCATCTTGACGACGTCCGTGCAATAGAGCGTCGAGCGCGCATCGCGCGGATCGGACGTGGTGAAGCCGATCTGGTTGTTGATGACGATGTGCAGCGTGCCGTGCGTGCCGTAGCCGCGCGTTTGCGCGAGGTTCAGCGTTTCCATCACGACGCCCTGGCCCGCGAACGCGGCATCGCCGTGAATCTGCACGGGCAGCACTTGCGCGCCCTGGTCGTCGCCGCGGCGGTCCATGCGCGCCTTCGCCGAGCCTTCGACCACCGGATTGACGATTTCGAGGTGCGACGGGTTGAACGCGAGCGACAGGTGCACCGGGCCGCCTTCGGTCGAGACGTCGGACGAGAAGCCCTTGTGGTATTTCACGTCGCCGGCCGGCAGATCGTCGACATGCTTGCCCTCGAATTCGGCGAACAGATCCGACGGCATCTTGCCGAGCGTGTTCACGAGGACGTTCAGGCGGCCGCGGTGGGCCATGCCGATGACGATTTCCTGCACGCCCTTCGCGCCTGCGTGATGAACCACTTCATCCATGGCCGCGATGAAGCTCTCGCCGCCTTCGAGCGAGAAGCGCTTCTGGCCGACGTAGCGCGTGTGCAGATAACGTTCGAGCCCTTCGGCGGCCGTCAGGCGGTTGAGAATGTGCTTCTTCTTCTCGACCGTGAAATTCGGCGTGGCGCGGATCGATTCGAGCCGTTCCTGCCACCAGCGCTTTTGCTCCGGATCGCCGATGTACATGAACTCGGCGCCGATCGTGCCGCAGTAAGTGTCGCGCAGCGCCTTCACGATCTCGCGCAGCGATGCCTGCTCGAAGCCGAAGTAGAGGTTGCCCGCGCTGAACGTCTGGTCCAGATCGGCTTCGGTGAAGTCGTAGAACGCGGGTTCGAGTTCGGGGATCGCGGGGCGCTCGCGCCGTTTCAGCGGATCGAGATTAGCCCATTGCGAGCCGAGGAAGCGATAGGCGCTGATGAGGGACTGAACGTGGACTTGCTTGCGCGCGGTGGAGAGATTCTCGCCGGCTTCGCGCGGGATGAACGCGTTGGCCTTGGCGCGCTGGGCGAACGATTCGACGATGGGGCCGTGGGCCACGTCGCTCGCGTTCGTGCCGTCCGAGGCGGGAACGTTTTGCAACGCGTCGAAATATCCGCGCCAGTTCTCCGGCACCGATGCCGGATTGTCCAGATACTGCTCGTACAGTTCTTCGACGTACGGAGCATTGCCGCCGAACAGATACGAGTTCAGCTGAAATTGCTTCATCATGTTTACGCTCACTTTTCTTCGAGCTTCTCGAGAAATAGCGGGTTACTCAACCTTCCGCGACACGGCCTGACCGTTTAGCGGATTGCGCGAATCAAGTCTTGCTTGGAAGGACCTAAAACTAGCAACGCGCAGCATAGCACAGAAGGGTGTTCCATATCGGGACAACTGTGCCGCTCGAACGACAAAAAGCCGCTTCAATGAGCGGCTTTTTGTCGTTTTCTTCATCGTTGGTGAAACGTGGACGATCAGTCTCAGTCGAGCACGGCCTCGCGGCTCGCCCGGCGACGCTCGTGCTCCTTCAGGTAGCGCTTACGCAGACGAATCGACTGCGGCGTGACTTCCACGAGTTCGTCGTCGTCGATGAATTCGACCGCGTATTCGAGCGTGAGCTGAATCGGCGGCACGAGCCGGACCGCCTCATCCGTGCCCGAGGCGCGGACGTTGGTGAGCTGCTTGCCCTTGATCGGATTGACGACGAGATCGTTGTCGCGGCTGTGAATGCCGATGATCATGCCCTCGTAAAGCGCGTCGCCCGGCTTCACGAACATGCGGCCACGGTCCTGCAGCTTCCAGAGCGCATAGGCGACGGCCGCGCCGTCGTCCTGCGAAATCAGCACGCCGTTGCGCCGCTCGCCGAGCGAGCCGTCCTTGACCGGCGCGTATTCGTCGAACACATGGCTCATCAAGCCCGTGCCGCGCGTGAGCGTCATGAATTCGCCCTGAAAGCCGATCAGGCCGCGCGCCGGTATCCGATACTCGAGCCGAGTGCGGCCACGGCCATCGGAGGCCATGTCCTGCAGCTCGCCCTTGCGGCGGCCGAGTTCCTCCATGACGCCGCCCTGGTGGCCGTCTTCGAGGTCGACGGTCAGCAGCTCGTACGGTTCGTGCTTCACGCCGTCAACTTCATGCATGACGACGCGCGGACGCGAAACGGCGAGCTCGTAGCCTTCCCGGCGCATGTTCTCGACGAGGATCGTGAGGTGCAGCTCGCCGCGGCCCGAGACTTCGAAAACCGTCTCGTCGCCCGTGTCGCGCACGCGCAGCGCCACGTTGTGATTGAGCTCGCGCATCAGACGGTCGCGAATCTGCCGGCTCGTGACGAACTTGCCCTCTTTACCCGCGAGCGGCGACGAGTTGACGAGAAAGTTCATCGTCAACGTCGGCTCGTCCACCGTAATCATCGGCAGCGCTTCCGGCGTATCGGGCGCGCAGATCGTCGCGCCAATGCCGATATCCTCGATGCCGTTCACGAGCACGATATCGCCCGCTTCAGCCTCTTCGACCTGCACGCGCTCGAGCCCGCTGAACGACAGCACCTGATTGATCTTGCGGTTCAGCAGTTCGCCTTCGGGGCCGAAGCGCACGACGACCGGCTGGCCCGGCTTGATCCGCCCGCGCGTGATGCGGCCGACGCCGATGCGGCCCACGTAGGTCGAGTAATCGAGCGACGTGATCTGGAGCTGCAAGGGCGCGTCGGGATCGGCCGGGCGCACCGGCACGTGCTCGAGAATCGCCTCGAAGAGCGGACGCATGTCGCCTTCGCGCGCGCTCGGTTCGAGCGACGCATATCCATTGAGGCCCGATGCATAGACGATCGGAAAGTCGAGCTGATCTTCCGTCGCGCCGAGCTTGTCGAAAAGGTCGAAAGTCTGATTGATGACCCAGTCGATGCGCGCACCGGGCCGATCGATCTTGTTGACGACGACGATCGGCTTCAGGCCGAGCGCGAGCGCCTTTTTCGTCACGAAGCGCGTCTGCGGCATCGGGCCTTCGACGGCATCGACGAGCAGCAGCACCGAATCGACCATCGAGAGGACGCGCTCGACCTCGCCGCCGAAATCGGCGTGGCCCGGCGTGTCGACGATATTGATGTGCGTGCCTTCATATTCGACCGCGCAGTTCTTGGCGAGGATCGTGATGCCGCGCTCACGCTCGATGTCGTTCGAGTCCATCACGCGCTCGGCGATCTGCTGATTGTCGCGGAACGTGCCCGATTGGCGGAGCAGCTGGTCGACGAGCGTGGTCTTGCCATGGTCGACGTGGGCAATGATTGCGATGTTGCGGAGGGCGCGAGTCATAGGAGGCGGATCTGAAGGTGGCGCGCACGACTGAGCACGCACTTTGGAGAACTGGAAAGTATAGCACGCTCGGATGATGAGAATTGCTGCGGCGTGATCCGCCGACCCCACTCCATTGATGCGCAGTTGCGAGCAGACTTTTTCGCGAGCTGCGAGAATACACGTTCTCCGCGTTCGTTTAATGCGCCGGGTGGCCCGCGGAGATCGTCCCTCGCTGTGCTCGTGCAACGAAATAGTTGCCGAGGCAGGTTTTTTTTGACTAAAATCATGCCTAGGCAACTATTGCAATCTCATGAAAACTGACATGACGAATTCGCCGAACCCTGTGCCGCGCGTGGTATGCGACTTCCAGCTCGAGGAGGCCGTCGGCTACCTGCTCGCACGCACGAAGTCGAATCTCTCGAACCTCGTGACGCAGCGTACGATGAGCGAGCTCGGCATCACGAGCACGCAGGGCAGCATGCTCTTCATGATCGGCACGGGCCGCTGCCAGCTCGCCGCCGATCTCGCCCGTCACTACGGCATCGATGCGAGCGCGGTCACGCGGCTCATCGACCGCCTCGAAAAGCGCAAGCTCATTTCGCGCGTGCGCAGCAGCGAGGACCGCCGGGCCGTGCGTCTCGAGCTCACGCCCGAAGGCTATGCGATCGCGGCGCGCATGCCCGAGCTCTTCGGCGAGGTGACCGACAAAGCGCTGGCCGGCTTCACGTCCGAGGAAGTCGGATTTCTGAAGACCATGCTGAGACGCATCCTCGCGAACACGGGCGAGCAATGTCCATGACTTCAATTCCAACAAAAGGCGGTGCAATGACATCTCTTCGGCGTTCGTCAAGTCGATTCGGCCGTCGCGGCGGGGTGGCCGCGGCGATAGCGGCGCTCGTGCTCGCCGGCTGTGCCAACTACGCCGGCATCAAGAGCGACAAGACCCTTCAGCCGGCCACCAGCTTCGAGACGCGGCAAAGCCTGCCGTCCGAAGGAGGGCAATGGCCGTCGCTCGACTGGGCCAGCCAGTTCGGCGATCCGCAGTTGCCGAAGCTGATCGCCGAGGCGCTCGACGGCAATCCCACGATCGCTCAGGCGCAGGCTCGTATCGCGAAGGCGCAGTCGTTCATCGAGAGCTCGCGCTCGAATCTCTCCCCGAAAGTCAACGGCAGCTATTCATACACGCGCGAGCGTCTTTCCGCGAACGGCCTCTATCCCCCGCCCTACGGCGGAAATTGGTTCTCGGAAAACAACCTGCTCGCGAGCGCGTCCTGGGACCTCGATCTGTGGGGCAAGAATCGTGCGCGGCTCCAATCGGCCGTCTCGCAGGAAAAAGCCGCCGAGGCGGATTTGCAGGAAGCGCGCATCACGCTTGCTTCGTCGGTGGCGAGGGCCTATAACCAGTTGGCACAGCTCTATGCATTGCGCGACATCGCGGTGCGCGAAATCGCCAATCGCAAGGACGTCAGCGCGATCACGAATGGGCGCGTCACGGCCGGCCTCGACACGAACGTCGAAAAGCAGACCGCGCTCGGCAACATCGCGACGAGCCAGACCAACCTCTCCGATCTCGACGGCCAGATCACATCGGTGCGTTATCAGTTGGCGGCGCTGCTCGGCAAGGGGCCCGACCGTGGGCTGCAGATCGCCGAGCCTGTGCTGTCGCCGGGCGGCGCCGTGACTCTGCCCGACAATTTGCCTGCCGATCTCGTCTCGCGCCGGCCCGACATCGTCGCGGCCCGCTGGCAAATCGAAGCGGCGTTGCACGACGTCAAGGAGGCGAAAGCGGAGTTTTTCCCCGACATCAATCTGGCCGCGACGCTCGGCTTCGACACGTTCTGGTGGAGCCGCTTTCTGACGGCCGGAAGCCGCCAGATCCAGGCGGGTCCCGCGATTCACCTGCCGATCTTCGACGCGGGCGAGTTGCGCGCGCAACTCAAGGGGCGCTACGCCGATTTCGACCTCGACGTGGCGAACTACAACCAGACGCTCGTCAACGCGCTTTCGGACGTGGCGACGCAAGTCGCGTCGATCCGTGCGATCGATCGTGAGATGGGCGATGCGCAGCGGGCGCTCGACGCCTCGGCTGAGGCGTATCGGCTCGCCGTGATTCGCTACAAGGCCGGCCTGTCGCCGCAGTTGCAGGTGCTGACCGCCGACGACAACCGGCTCGCCGCGGAGCAGACAGTGACGAACCTGAAGATGCGGCGTCGCGACCTGCAGCTCGCCTTGATCAAGGCGCTCGGCGGCGGCTTCGACGCACAGGCGGCCGGCGTGGCCGTCCCCGTCGCCGACGAGCGAACGATACGAACCCAAGATCGATAACTGAAATTCGACCAGTCGAACCTCAGAGCAAAAGGGCCTGAAGGCCCGAGGCGAGACCCGAGAACCGGAGAGCATTTCCATGAGCGAGACCCAACAAACCGCCGCGCCCACTCAAGCGCAAACGCCGCCGTCGGGCAACGGCAAGCGAAAATTTTTGATGTTGCTGCTCGTCGGCGTGATCATCGTCGCCGCGATCGCGTACGGCCTCTACTACTTCCTCGTCGCCCGCTACCACGAGGCGACCGATGACGCGTATGTGAACGGCAACGTCGTCCAGATCACGCCACAGGTGACGGGCACCGTCATCGCCGTCAATGCCGACGATACGCAAAACGTCAAGGTCGGCGATCCGCTCGTCGTGCTCGACGGCGCGGATGCGCGCGTCGCGCTGGAGCAGGCCGAGGCCAATCTTGCGCAGACCGTGCGCCAGGTTCGCGGCGTTTTCGTCAACAACGATCAATACCGGGCGCAGGTGGCCGAGCGCCAGGCCGATCTTTCGCGCGCGCAGGACGACTTGCGCCGTCGTCTGACCGTTGCGCAGACGGGTGCGGTCTCGCAAGAGGAAATCTCGCACGCGCGCGACGCCGTGAAAGCCGCGCAGGCCGCGCTCGACGGGGCCCAGCAACAGCTTGCCTCGAACCGCGCGCTGACCGCGAACACGACGATCGCCACGCACCCGAACGTGCTCGCCGCCGCGGCGAGGGTCCGCGACGCCTATTTGAACAACGCGCGCAACGTGCTGCCGGCCCCCGTGACGGGCTATGTGGCAAAGCGTTCGGTCCAGGTCGGCCAGCGCGTCTCACCGGGCACGGCGCTCATGGCCATCGTGCCGCTCAGCTCGCTCTGGGTCGATGCGAACTTCAAGGAAGTGCAGCTCAAGCACATGCGCATCGGCCAGCCCGTGACGCTGACCGCCGATGTCTACGGCTCGTCCGTCGTCTATCACGGCACCGTGGTCGGGTTCTCGGCCGGCACGGGCTCGGCGTTCTCTCTCCTGCCCGCTCAAAACGCGACCGGCAACTGGATCAAGGTCGTGCAACGGCTGCCCGTGCGCGTCGCGCTCGACCCGAAGGAATTGCAGGCGCATCCGCTGCGCATCGGCCTTTCGATGCAGGTCGACGTCGACATCAAGGACGACAACGGCAGCCAGCTCGGCAATGCGCTGAACACGGTCTATCAGACGGACGTATTCAAGAAGTACGGCGACCAGGCCGACGCCGAAATCGCGCGCATCATCGCCGAAAATGCCGGCCCGAACGCGAACGTGCCCGCCGCGCAAGCGAAGGTGCCCGCGGCGCGCGGCACGGCCGCCAAGGTCGCGAGCGGCGCATCGTTGATGTAAGCACGCGAACGGACTTCTATCGAAAGAGAAAGCGCAATGGCTCAGCAGCAAGTCACGCATCCGCCGCTAAGCGGTGCGCAGCTCGCGATCGGCACTGTCGCCGTCTCGCTCGCCGTGTTCATGAACGTGCTCGATACGTCGATCGCGAACGTGTCGATCCCGACCATCTCGGGCGACCTCGGCGTTTCCTCGGACCAGGGCACGTGGGTCATCACGTCGTTCGCCGTCGCCAACGCGATCTCGGTGCCGCTCACGGGCTGGCTGACCGATCGCATCGGCCAGGTGCGGCTCTTTCTTGCGTCGATCGTGCTGTTCGTCGTCTCCTCGTGGATGTGCGGCCTTTCGCCGACGCTGCCTTTCCTGCTCGTTTCGCGCGTGATTCAGGGCGCCGTGGCCGGGCCGATGATTCCGCTCTCGCAAACGCTGCTGCTCGCGAGCTATCCGCGCGCGAAGGCGCCGCTCGCGCTCTCGATGTGGTCCATGACGACGCTGATCGCGCCCGTCGCCGGCCCCATTCTCGGCGGCTGGATTTCCGACAATATCTCGTGGCCGTGGATCTTCTACGTCAACATTCCCGTCGGCGTCGTCGCGGCCATTGCGACGTGGGCGATCTTCCGCAAGCGTGAATCGCTCATCAAGAAGGCACCGATCGATACGGTGGGGCTCGCGCTGCTCGTGGTATGGGTCGGCTCGCTGCAAGTCATGCTCGACAAGGGCAAGGACCTCGACTGGTTCTCGTCGGCGACGGTCGTCGCCCTCGCGCTGACGGCGCTGATCGGCTTCGCGTTCTTCGTCGTCTGGGAGCTGACGGCCGAGCATCCCGTCGTCGATTTGTCGCTCTTCAAGAAGCGGAATTTCACGGGCGGCACGGTCGCGCTCTCGATCGGCTATGGGCTCTACTTCGGCAATCTCGTGCTGCTGCCGCTCTGGCTGCAGACCGACATCGGCTATACGGCGACCGACGCCGGCCTCGTCATGGCACCCGTGGGCGTCTTCGCGATCATGCTGTCTCCGCTGACGGGCAAGCTCCTGCCGCGCATGGATCCACGCCGGATCGCGACGGCCGCTTTCTGCGTGTTCGCGCTTTGCTTCTGGATGCGCTCACGCTACACGACGGGTGTCGATACCTGGTCGCTCACACTGCCGACGCTCGTGCAAGGCATCGCCATGGCCGGGTTCTTCATTCCGCTCGTGTCCATCACGCTGTCCGGGTTGCCCGGTCATCGAATCGCGGCCGCTTCCGGGCTGTCGAATTTCGTCCGCATCATGTGCGGCGGCATCGGCACGTCCATCTTCACGACGGCCTGGGACCATCGCACGAGCTTCCATCACGCGCAACTGACCGAGCGCGCGAGCACGTTCGATCCGACCTTCACGCAATCGATGGCGCAGATGGGCGCGGCAACGGGCACGGATCCTTCGCAGCAGTACGGGCTGTTCGATCGGCTCGTGACGCAGCAAGCCGCGCAGCTCGCCGTCAACGACCTCTTCTATCTGTCAGCCGTCATCTTTATCGTGTTGATCGGCCTCATCTGGATCACACGGCCGGAACGAGCCGGCGGCGGCTCCGCCAGCGCGGCGGCATCGGCGGCGCACTGATCAGGGCGCACAGAGGCGGCGCACCGAGGGGACCGAGACAGCCCCTTCAACGAGCGTACTGAGCGTTGGGGGCTGCGGTTCAGATTTATTTCACCGTGACGAGGCGCTCCGGCGCCAGCACGCCGGCCACGGCGCGCGCCACGCCGAGCAGCGCGCCGTCATCGGCCCGATACACGCGAACCCGCGCGCCCTCGGCCGGATCGCCTTCCGTTGTCGAGCCGGCGAGCTCAGACATTTCGGCGAGGCGCAGCCGCTGACCGTGCTGAAAGCGCCGCGCTTCTTCCTCTCCCAGCCGAACCGCCACGAACGTCGACAGCAAGGCGTCGACGGGCCGCAGCACTGAATCGCGCGCGGAGGCTTCCATCATCGACAACGCGTCGAGCGTCACCGCATGCTCGAGCGTCAGCGCGCCGACGCCCGTGCGCCGCAAGGCGACGAGATGCGCACCGCAGCCGAGCGCTTCGCCGATATCCTCGGCGAGCGTGCGGACATAAGTGCCCTTGCTGCAGGTGACGCGAAACGTGATGTCGGGCAGCGCGCAACCGAGCACCTGCAGCGACCGGATCGTCACGGTGCGGCCCTCGCGCTCGACGACCTGCCCCGCCCGCGCATACGCATAGAGCGGCTTACCGTCACGCTTTAGCGCCGAGTGCATCGGCGGCACCTGAACGATCTCGCCGCGAAAGCGCGCAAACGCGGCCGCAAGCGAAGCGTCGTCGACATCGACGACCGCGCGCGTTTCGAGCACTTCGCCCTCCGCATCTCCGGTCGAGGTGCGAATGCCGAGGCGCATCGTCGCCTCGTAGGTCTTGTCGGCGTCGAGCAAGTCCTGCGAAAACTTCGTCGCCTCACCGAAGCAAAGCGGCAGCAGACCCGACGCAAGCGGATCGAGCGTTCCAGTATGACCCGCTTTCTGCGCGAGAAAAAGGCGCTTGGCGGCCATCAGCGCGTCGTTGCTCGAGAGCCCGATTGGCTTGTCGAGCAGCAGTACGCCGTCGAGCGCGCGGCGCGGCACGCGCGGGCGTTGAGGTTGGTTCATGGCGAGGGCGGAGCGTGCGAGATCAGTCGTCCTTCGCACGCGTCGCGTTCGCCTGATCGATGAGGCGCGACATTTCGACGGCCTTTTCGATCGTCTTGTCGTAGTGGAAATGCAGCGTCGGAACGGTGTGGATGTGCAACCGCTTGAAAAGCAGATTGTGCAGGTGCCCCGCCGCATGGTTGAGCGCCGCCTGCGTCGCTTCGGGGTCGCCGGAGAGCGTCGTGAAGTAAACCTTCGCGTGCGCATAATCGGGCGTCAGCTCGACGCTTTGGACTGTGACGAGCCCGATGCGCGGGTCCTTGACCTCCCGCATGATGAGTTCCGACAGATCGCGCTGGATCTGATCGGCGATCTGCACATTGCGGTTCGGGGTATTACGTTTCTTCGACATGGCGAATTCCTGATGCCAATTCCTGATTCGATCGATGCGCGCTCGGCTGTTCGGCCGTTAGGCCATACGGCGGCGTTCCGGTTTTCATGCAGCCCGTTCCGACTCGCAGCCGCCACAAAAGCAACGGGCGGGACGGGCCACGAAGCCCATCCCGCCCTTACCTTCTTTCAGCGCGCCGGGCTTACAGCGTCCGTGCGACTTCGGTCACTTCGAACACCTCGAATTGATCGCCTTCGACGATGTCGTTGAAGTTCTTGACCGACATGCCGCACTCGAAGCCCTGCTTCACTTCCTTCACGTCGTCCTTGAAGCGCTTCAGCGAATCGAGTTCGCCCGTGTGGATGACCACGTTGTTGCGCAGCACGCGCACCGACGACGTACGCTTCACCACGCCGTCCGTCACCATACAGCCGGCAACGGTGCCGACCTTCGGCACGCGGAACACCTGACGCACCTCGACCATGCCCGTGACGACCTCGCGCTTCTCCGGCGCGAGCATGCCCGACATCGCCGCCTTCACTTCATCCACGGCGTCGTAGATGATGTTGTAGTAACGGATATCGATGCCGTTCGACTCGGCAACCTTGCGCGCCTGAGCATCGGCGCGCGTGTTGAAGCCGATGATGACCGCCTTCGATGCCGTCGCGAGGTTGACGTCCGATTCGCTGATGCCGCCAACGGCGCTGTGCACGATCTGCACCCGCACTTCGTCGGTCGAGAGCTTCTGCAGCGCCTGCACGAGCGCTTCCTGCGACCCTTGCACGTCCGCCTTGACGATGAGCGGCAGGTTCTTGACCTCGCCTTCGCCCATCTGCTCGAGCATGCTCTCGAGCTTCGCGGCCTGCTGTTTCGCAAGCTTCACGTCGCGGAACTTGCCCTGGCGGAACAGCGCGATCTCGCGCGCCTTGCGCTCGTCCTGCAGCACCATGACCTCTTCGCCCGCCGCCGGCACTTCCGAAAGCCCTTGAATCTCGACCGGGATCGACGGTCCCGCCGTCTTCGTCGCCTTGCTCGTTTCGTCGAGCATCGCGCGGACACGGCCGTAGGCGCTGCCTGCGAGCACGACGTCGCCACGCGTGAGCGTGCCCGACTGCACGAGAATCGTCGCGACGGGGCCCTTACCCTTATCGAGCTTCGCCTCGATGACGAGACCCTTCGCCGGCGCCTCGACCGGCGCCTTCAACTCGAGCACTTCGGCCTGCAACAGAACGTTCTCGAGCAGATCGTCGATGCCATCGCCCGTCTTGGCCGAAACCGGCACGAACGGAGAATCGCCGCCGTACTCTTCCGGCACGACACCTTCGGTGACGAGCTCCTGCTTGACGCGCTCGGGGTTCGCCTCCGGCTTGTCGATCTTGTTGATCGCGACGACGATCGGCACGCCGCCCGCCTTCGCGTGAGCGATCGCTTCCTTCGTCTGCGGCATGACGCCGTCATCGGCCGCCACCACGAGAATGACGATGTCCGTCGCCTTCGCGCCGCGGGCACGCATTGCCGTGAACGCTTCGTGACCCGGCGTATCGAGGAACGTGATCACGCCGCGCGGCGTCTCGACGTGGTAGGCGCCAATGTGCTGCGTGATGCCGCCCGCCTCGCCGGCCGCGACTTTCGCGCGGCGGATGTAGTCGAGCAGCGACGTCTTGCCGTGGTCGACGTGGCCCATGACCGTGACGACGGGGGGACGCGGCAGTTGCTCCGCGTCGCTTGCCTCGCCTTCGACGAGCAGCGCTTCGGGATCGTCGAGCTTGGCCGCGACCGCATGGTGCCCGAGTTCCTCGACGACGATCATCGCCGTCTCCTGGTCGAGCATCTGGTTGATCGTGACCATCTGACCGAGCTTCATCATGATCTTGATGACCTCGGACGCCTTCACGGACATCTTGTGCGCGAGATCGGCGACCGTGATCGTTTCCGGCACGTGCACCTCGCGGACGATCGGCTCGGTCGGCGCCTGGAACGACGTCGCCGCTTCCTGATGCTTGCCGCGCCCCTTCGGGCCGCCGCGCCAGCCGCGGTCCACACCGCCGCTCGAATCGCCGCGCGTCTTGATGCCGCGCCGCTTGGCGGCGTCGTCCTGCCAGCCGCCCTTGCCGCCGGGCTTCTTCTTGTCCGCGGACGGCTGAGCCGCCGGAGCGGGGGTCTGAGCCGCACCCGGTGCCGCCTTGCGCGCGGCCGGACGGGACGCCGCGGCGCCTTCCGGGCGCGCGGGCTTGTGCAGCGTGCCCTTGCCTTCGGCCGTCTTCGCCGCCGCTTCAGCGGGCTTCGCCGCCGGTGCCGGCTCGGGCGCCTTCACCTGGGCCCGGCGCGGGGTATTCATCATTTCGCGAATCGCGCGCGCTTCGGCCTCGGCCGCCGCGCGACGCTTGGCGATTTCCGCCTGCTCGGCGCGCGCCTTCTCGGCAGCTTCGCGTGCCGCATCCTCGGCCTTCTTCGCAGCCTCGCGCTGCGCGGCCCGCTCGGCGGCGGCACGCTCTTCCGCGGCCGCACGCTCGGCGGCGGCGCGCTCGTCGGCCGCGGCGCGTTCGTCCTCGGCCGCGCTGCGCTCGGCTTGCTCGCGCGCAGCCACTTCGGCGCGTTTTTGCGCCGCTTCTTCCTCGGCGCGGCGGCGCTCGGCCTCCGCGGCCTGTTCGCGGGCCTGACGCTCGGCTTCCTCGCGCTCGAGGCGTTCCTGGCGCTCCTTCAATTCCTGCGCCTGCTTCTCGAGCAGCTCCGCTTCGCGGCGGGCTTCTTCCTCACGCCGCTGCAGCTCGGCGCTTTCGTCCGCCTGGCCGGCGACATCCGCCGCGGCCGCTTCGCCCGGCTCCTCGCGCTTGACGAAGACCCGCTTCTTGCGCACTTCGACCTGAATGGTGCGAGCCTTGCCCGTCGCGTCGGATTGCTTGATCTCCGACGTGTGCCGGCGGGTCAGCGTGATCTTGCGCTTGTCCGCATCGGTCGAACCGTGTGCCTTGCGCAAGTGGTCGAGCAGGCGCGCCTTGTCCGATTCGGACAGGGCATCGTCTTCACTCGCTTTCTGTACACCCGCTGCCTGAAGCTGCTCGAGGAGCACTCCAGCAGGCATTTTCAGTTCCGCGGCAAATTGGGCTACGTTGTTACTCGCCATTCATTCCTCTTAGTGCAAGGACCGATTCCTTGCGGTTAGCATCGGGGTGTGCGGCCAACCTCTCGGGGACAGCGAACGATCGTACGCGATGACAGAGATCGTTCTGACTGCGGCCGCTTTACGTTTCAGTGCGTCATAGTCGTTCACTCACTGAAACCAATGTTCACGTGCTTTCATGATCAACGCCTTCGCGGCTTCCTCTTCCATTCCGGTCAATTCGACCAATTCGTCGACAGCAAGCTCCGCCAGCTCGTCGCGCGTTTGAATCCGGTGCGCCGCGAGCCTCGCCAGCAGGTCCGAATCGACGCCCTCGAGACTCTTCAGGTCGAGCGACGCATTTTCGACCTTCTCCTCGTTCGCGATCGCCATCGTCAGCAGCGCATCGCGCGCGCGGTTGCGCAGTTCGTGGACGGTGTCTTCGTCGAACGCCTCGATCTCGAGCATTTCGTTGAGCGGCACGTAGGCAATCTCTTCGAGGCTCGTGAAGCCTTCGTCGATGAGAATGTCGGCCACTTCCTCGTCCACGTCGAGCCGCGCCATGAACAGGTCGCGCAAGAGACCGCGCTCCTGGTTCTGCTTTTGCGCAGACTCGTCCGGCGTCATGATGTTGATCTGCCAGCCGGTCAGCTCGCTGGCGAGTCGGACGTTCTGGCCGCTGCGGCCGATCGCGACCGCAAGCTCGCTTTCGTCCACGACGACGTCCATCGAGTGCTTTTCCTCATCGACGACGATCGACTGGACCGCTGCCGGCGCGAGCGCGCCGATCACGAACTGGGCGGGATCTTCGGACCATAGCACGATGTCGACGTTCTCGCCACCGAGCTCGTTTCGCACGGCCTGCACGCGCGAGCCGCGGATGCCGACGCAAGTGCCGATGGGGTCGATCCGCTTATCGTAGGCGACGACGCCGATCTTCGCCCGCACGCCCGGATCTCGCGCCGCGGCCTTGATCTCGAGCAGCCCCTGCTCGATCTCCGGCACTTCCATCTCGAAGAGCTTCATCAGGAACTCGGGCGCGGTGCGCGAAAGCTCGATCTGCGGGCCGCGCGCGGTGCGGTCGACCTTGGCGATATAGGCACGCACGCGGTCGCCGACGCGCAAATTCTCCTTCGGAATGAGCTGGTCGCGACGCAGCAGCGCTTCGACGCGGCCGGACTCGACGATGAAGTTGCCTTTGTCCAGGCGCTTCACCGTTCCCGTCATGATTTTTTCGCCGCGCTCGAGGAAATCGTTCAGGATTTGCTCGCGCTCGGCGTCGCGCACCTTCTGCAGAATGACCTGCTTGGCGGCCTGCGCGCCGATCCGGCCGAACTCGATGGAGGGAATCGGCTCTTCGATGTATTCGTCGATCTGAATCTCGGGCTGCTGCTCGCGTGCTTCGAACAGGAGAATTTCCTGGTCCGGCTCTTGCAGGCCGGCCTCGTCGGGAACGACGCGCCAGCGGCGATACGTTTCATGCTCGCCGCTCTCGCGATCGATGTGCACGCGAATGTCGACGTCTTCCTCGAAGAGCTTTTTGGTGGCCGAAGCAAGGGCGGCTTCCAGCGCAGCGAACACGACATCCTTGTTGACGTTCTTCTCGCGCGCCAGCGCATCCACCAGCATCAACACTTCGCGACTCATTATTTGCGGCTCCTAAAGTCAACGTGCGGGACGAGGCGTGCACGATCCATATCCGCGAGCGTGAAATCGAGCATCGCGGCGCCCTCCTTCCCTTCAAATTCCAAACCGATCGTTTCGCCGTTCGGTGCATGAAGAATGCCCCGGTACGTCTTGCGTCCGTCCAACGGCTTTTTCAGCGTAACGACAGCCTCGCTGCCTGCGAAGCGCGCGAAATCCGCCAGCTTCTTGAGCGGCCGATCGAGCCCCGGCGACGATACTTCGAGCCGTTCGTAGTCGATATTTTCAACCGTCAGAACGTGCTGGAGCTGACGCGTGACCTTTTCGCAGTCCTCGATGGCGATGCCCGACGGCTGATCGATGTAGACACAGAGGGAGCCCCGTCCGGTCCGTTCGAGGTCGACCAGCTCGTAGCCCATGCCCGAGACCGTGGTTTCTATCAGTTCCGTCAGTTGCACTGTGCCCTCTAAGGTGTTCGCGCGCGCCACACGAAACCTCACGGGGCCGCACGCCTTGCCGGCGCACGGAGAAAGACGTGCTACCCGAGATGCCGAACCCGGATTGTCAACGCTTAACGCCAAAAAAAAATGGGCTGAACGCCCATCTTCTTACCGGTGGTCGCCACCTGAGCCGCACAAGTGAAGCCGTACGCCCAGCGACTTTGCGATTCTAGCATTTTCTGAGATTGCTTGCAAAGCGAAGTGGCCCCGCAAGCCGCGCTCGGCGCAGCGCGCGATCGTGAGGCGGGCGGCGCTCAGCGCGCCTTCCCGCTCCGGCGCCGGCTCTCGCACGGCGAGGCGTGGCAAGCGGGGGTACCGGCCGCTGCCGGCGCCACGGCGGCTGCTACCGGCCGCGAGTGCGATTGCGCGGCCCCGGCCGCTGCCCGCCCGGATTGCCGGCGCGGTTGCCGTTCGCGTTGCCGCCGAAACTGCGCTTGCCGCCCGCGGGCGCAGCCCGATTGCCGTCGACGTCGCGCGGCGGGCGTGCCCCCTTCTTGCCGGGCCCGCCTGCGGCGGCACGGTTGCCGTAGCCGCGGGGAGCGTCGCCGAAGCCGCCCGCGCCACCGCCCGCGAAGCCGCCGCCGGGCCCGCGCCGTCCGGGGCCACGCCCCGGCTGCTCAAAGCGGCCGTGCGCCGTCAATACCGGCTCGCGGCTGATGAAGCCCATCGACGTCTGCATCGGATCCGGCTGGCGCCGCTCCTGCGTCGGGCGCCGGGCGCCCTTATCCTCGGATGGCGCCTTGAGGCCGACCGCCGCCATGAGGCCGCGGACCTCGTTGTCGTCGAGTTCTTCCCAGCGGCCGCGCCGCAAGCCGCGCGGCAGTGCCATCGGACCGTGCCGCGTGCGGATGAGCCGGCTCACCATGAGACCCACCGCCTCGAACATCCGGCGCACCTCGCGGTTGCGCCCTTCGGCCAGCGCGACGTGGTACCAGTGATTCGTGCCTTCGCCACCGCCGTCGCGAATACGCAGGAAATTGGCGGGCCCGTCCTCGAGCTCGACGCCCTGCAGCAGCTTCTGGCGCGAGCTTTCGGAGAGCTCGCCAACCACGCGCACGGCGTACTCGCGCTCGACGCTGTAGCGCGGATGCATGAAGCGATTCGCGAGATCGCCCGAGGTCGTCAGCATCAGCAGACCTTCGGTGTTGAAGTCCAGACGGCCGACGGCCAGCCACTTGGCGCTCTTCATCGGCGGCAGCTTGTCGAACACTGACGGACGCCCCTCCGGATCGGCATGGCTCACGATCTCGCCGGCCGGCTTGTGGTAGACGAGCACGCGCGGCGGCTTTGTCTGCACCCGGCGCTTGACCGGCTTGCCGTTGATGCGGACCTGATCGGTCGGCATGATCCGCTGCCCGATGTGAGCGGGCTCGCCGTTCACCGATACCCGGCCCGCGACGATGAGCTCCTCCATCTCGCGGCGCGATCCCAGGCCGGCCTCGGCCAGCACCTTGTGCAGTTTCGGCGCGTCGTCGTCCGGCGCGAGCACGCGCTTGCCCGGGGCCGGCCGCCCGCGCCTCAGCATCGGCGCGCGCACGCCGCCCGTCGTGCTGTTGTCGGCATCGAAAGCCGGCGAAGTCACGTAGGAGAAAAGATCGTCCTCGGCGCCGGGCGCGTCCCCGCGCTTTTCCTCGGCCGGCGCACGCTCGGGCCGGCGCGCCGTGCCGTTGCGCCCGCCTTTGCCGGGGCCCTTCTTCGGTCCGCGGGCCTGCGCCGGCGCGGCGTCGCCTTCGGTCTCGGGGGCTTCCGCCGCCTCGGCGGGCTGCGCCTGCGCGCCTTGCTCGCCCTTCGTCTTCGCCGCCGCGCGCCGACGCGCGATCAAACTGCGCGGCCCGCGCCGCAACCCGCGCCGCGGGCGTTCCTGATCGCCCGCTTCCGCGATTTGGGCGTGCGGCTCGCGCTCGCCGGCAGCCTGCGCCTCATGCGCGCCGGGCGCCTCTTCGCGGCCCGCGGCTTCGACGGCATGCCCCGATGCGGACAATTCGGTATCGTGGGTATCAGTCAAAACAACCTCGATGTTAGATGGCGCGCGCCCGTCTCGGGCGCGAAAAAATTTCGCGGCGATCACGCACGGCGCGATTCGGCTTCGTCATCGGAGGACGTATCGTCATCCTCGTCCGCACCGCCGGCGGGATCGTCGTGTTTCATACGGACCGGCAGCGGCTCGACCACGTGCAGCAAATGTGCACGCTCGCCCACTTCGCCGACGCCCGGGTCCACCGCATCCTGCGCGGCGCTGGCGTCGTCATCGTCGTTTTGCGACGCAGCCTCTTCGGTCTGGTCCGGCGTGCCCGGGGCAACGTCGCACGAACCGTGCTCGGCTTGTTGCGGATCCTCTTGCTGATCTTCTTGCGCGGCATCGAGCGGCGCCTCGGCGGTCTCTCCACCTTCGGCGGTCTCCCCACCGAGGCCGCCGTCGGCGCCGTCGTTCGGGAAGTCGATCGCATGCTGCGCGAGCGGACTCGCATCGAGCTGGCCCGCTGGGTCTTCGAGCGGCGGCAGCTCGTCGAGCGCTTTCAGGCCGAGATCGTCGAGAAACTGCTTCGTGGTCGCGTAAAGCGCCGGTCGCCCCGGCACGTCGCGATGCCCGATGACCTCGATCCAGTTGCGATCCTCGAGCTGCTTGATCACCTGCGTATTCACCGTGACGCCGCGAATCTCTTCAATGTCGCCGCGTGTGACGGGCTGCCGATACGCAATGATGGCGAGCGTCTCCAGCACGGCGCGCGAGTACTTCGGCGGCTTTTCCGGATTCAGGCGGTCGAGAAAGCCGCGCATCGCGGGCTTGCTCTGGAAGCGCCAGCCCGACGCCAACGCGACGAGTTCGACGCCGCGGCCGGACCACTCGTTCTTCAAATCCTCGAGCAGCGCACGGACCGTATCCGCCGAAACGCCGTCGGCGAAAAGCCTGCGCAAGTCGCCGACCTTCAGCGGTTCGTGCGCGCAAATCAAAGCAGTCTCGAGGACGATCTTCGCCTCTTGGGTATTCATGCAGCTAGGCCAGACCCTGTGTGGTCAAAGAACCGGATCAAACAGACGAAATGGAACTGAAGACGCGCTCGCCCGATTTTGATCGGTCATATTGATGGGAGCACGGACCGGGGGGCGGCGAATCGGACAGCAATCGAACCATGCCCAGCCGGACGGGGCGGCGGTATTCCGTGGAAGTCGCCGCGCGATTGAACGTCATCTTACGCAAAATCCGAGGCTCCGTAAACGGGGGAACCCGAACGCCGCAATGCCGATACCGTGCCGCCTCCATGCCACCACGGTGCCACTGCACGCGCCTGCCGCGCGAATCTCCGCTCCGGCGGCGCCCGCGCCTGCCGTCAAAACCTCTCTTCGAAGCGCCGACCGATATTTTTCGACGCAGCGCCCGAGTCGCTCCCATGCTGCAAGCGCAAAGGCGTCTTCGAGCCGGCTGGCTCTCCGTTTCACCAAGCTGACGGCGACCGCGGCGATGCGTCGCCCACCCTGCTTGCGGCATCGCAATATTCGAGCGCGCTCGCACCCGCGACGGGCTGACCGCACAAGATTGGTGATTGCCCTGATTTTCGGGGCACGCATTTTGAAGTCAGATACGCGCCTAGCTGACATCCCGTCGGGCTTGATGCGACGCGGCTTTACGGCGTTTGCTTCATAAGTGGCACGCTTCCTGCGTTGCTCGGCGCGACGCCGGCATGATCCGCGACCCGATCGTTCGCGGCAAGAGCCGGCTCGTGGGACGTTCGTACATCGAATGTCTCGGGAGTGCGCGGCGCGGGGCGGCGCACCGGGGTTAGTTTCGCTGAGGTGAGGACATGATGCTGTTCGACGATTTGAGAGATAACGAATGGGCGCTGGTCGAGGCGTTGTTCTGTGCCGAGCCGGCACGGGCCGAGCGGCGCGGACGCCCTCGCGTGGAAGCGCGCGCAGTCGTCAACGCCGTGCTCTGGGTGCTCTCGACGGGTGAAGGTTGGTCGAAGCTGCCGGGCCGCTATCCTTCTCCGCCGACGTGTCGGCGCCGGTTCGACGAGTGGCAGGCCGACGGCACGCTCGCCGAAATCGTGAAGCGCCTCAGCGGCTGCGGACGCCAGATCTCGCTGCGCGGCCGCATCGGCACGGCGGCGGTCAAGCCGCCCGCGCCGCCGAGCCGCGACCGCCTGCGCGGCGCGTTCTGGACCAATCCGGAATCGTGGCGCGCCCCCGTCAAAATGGCCTGATTCCACCCTCCAGCCTCATTCAGTCGCATCGCCGCTGCCGGCAAGGTTCGCCGCCGGACGGCAGGCGATGCGCGTTCGATAGCCGCCGTCCGGCGAAACATCCTTTTACGAATCATTACAGCGGAGCGCGACGCGTCCGCGTAGGGTGATTCCATGCAATCGAGCCGCATCGGCGGCTCTGCCTGGAGCGCCACTATGAAGCGAGCACCTTGGATGGTTTCGGGTGCGATCGTTTCGTTCGTCGTCGCAGCGACCGTCCAGCCCGCGGCCGCCGCTGATCCGCAAGCAGCCGCGATTCGCAGCGCATTGTCCAGCCAGCCGGGCGCAGGCGAGCGAAGTCACTCCGCGACCAACGTGCCCCGCGGCAATCTGCGCGGGGACATCGTCAACAACGTACGTTCGCACCCGGAGGCGCCGCGCGGCGGCAACGAGCGGCCACCTCCACCGATGAGACCCAGGCAAAACGCGCGTTGAGCGACCGCCGCGCATTCAGCGCGGAGGGCATTCGGCGTTTCTGCGAGCAAGAAGCCGCAAACGCAGGGAACCGCCGCGCGGCTAGCCAGTCGGAGTAATTGCCATGACCACGGCGTGGCAGCAGAAATGCACCGGTTACGGCCCGTGCCCGAAAGGGTACGGGCTTTTTTTTCAGGCCGCGCGAGAACGCTGAGGACGATCAGCCACGGCGAGGCGTCGAAGTCAACGCTCGCGCGAGCTTCGATCGACTCCGAACGAGGTGAAAACAGCGCTAGAGCGCCAATTCGGCCCGGCAAACGTAACCATCGGCCCGGTGCGACGACCAGGCAACCGACCGCTCCTCGCGGGCGAGCCGGGCAAATTCCGCGCGACCCCGCTCGGTCAAGACGGCGATGTCGACCGGCGCATGAAAGCCAGCGCCGGGAGAAACGGTGCGCTGGCGCGCCGTTTCCATTAAACCGAGGCCGCGCAGATACTCGAAGACACCTGGGCGACGCGCCCATGGAACCTGACGATATTGAACACGACGCAGAGCCTCGAGTACCGCTTCGTTCGAATACATGGTCATCTCGACCCTTTCTTCATTCAAATACGGATATGATGCAGAACGGTCACGGCGGAGCCGTGGCCGAGCCGCCGCCTAAAGCGCCGGC
Source organism: Trinickia symbiotica (assembly GCF_002934455.1). Classification (GTDB taxonomy): domain Bacteria; phylum Pseudomonadota; class Gammaproteobacteria; order Burkholderiales; family Burkholderiaceae; genus Trinickia; species Trinickia symbiotica. The sequence continues at coordinate 259,721 of NZ_PTIR01000001.1, forward strand.
AATGAATCGCGGCGGCAACCCTTCCCGCCAGTCGCCGCCGTATTATCGCTAACTCGAGATTCGGAGCTGTCGCGGCCCCCCCGCAATCGGACGTTGTCCGATGCGCCGCGACCGGCGCAGGTGCCGGCTCGCTCTTCTATCCAGAACCCATACGTTACCGCATCCGAATTGATCGTATTCACTTTATTCGCGCTTTTTTTCGCACTTTTTCTACTTTGGCGCCGCGCACGCATCGCAGTCGCCGTTTCGGCAGCCGCCGTTTTCTGGCTGCTGGCGGCGGGCTGGCTCGCCAACCCGCTCCTCGATTGGGCGCAGCGCGGCGCGCAAAACACGCCGCACGTCCGCTTCGGTCACGACACCGTCATCGTCGTGCTGGGAACGGGCACCGAACACAACGATGAAGGCGTGCTCGTGCCGAAGCCCGACGCCCTCATTCGCATCGCAAAAACCGCAGCGCTCTACGACGCCTGCAAACGCAGCGCGCCGAGTGCGCAATGCACGGTCATCGTCAGCGGCGGCAATCCCCAACGACACGAGACCAGCGAGGCCGACAACTACGCGCCCTATCTGCTGCGCCTTCAGGTCGCACCCAGCGATCTGCTGCTCGAGAGGACGAGCCTCAACACCTATCAGAACGCCGAGCAGGTGGCCCGAATTTTGCGCGCCAAACATTACGACTCGTTGATACTCGTCACATCCGCGTATCAGATGCAGCGTGCCATGCTCGATTTCGATCGCTTCGGCCTCGCCCCGCAGCCGGTGGTTTCGAATGCACGCAAGAATAGGACGGGCGTTATTCCTCGCCTCGCCAATCTCGTCAACGCGAACATCGCTTTACACGAGGTGATCGGCCGCGCGCAATTCCATGTCTATCGCGCGTTCGGCTGGTTCTAGAAGAATCGCGCGTTCTGCTGATTGCGGAAGACTGACCGATAGTGACGAGTAGCGGCAATCATATGTAACAGCACGTTACGAAACGTCGCTTTTGTCGCATATGAAAGCCCGGCAACGAAAGAGGCCCGATAGAATTCAGTGTCCCGCGGGACCGCAGCGTCGGGCCATCACGATCGATCCACTTCATCGCACGGAGGCAAATAATGAACAAAGTGTCCCTGACTGTCTTGGTTTCCCTCTCGGTGCTGGCCGGCGCCGCGTACGCGCAAGAAGGCGGCGTGACGGTAAGCACGGATCCGGCGAAGTCCGCCGAAGTCGAACAACGCGCGCAGGCACTGCAGCAACAACAGGAACAGCAGCCCGAGGAGGAGATGCCCGCTCACAAGACGATGCATCACGAGAAGGGCATGCGCCATCACCACAAGGCCGCGCCGAAATCCGAGTGAGGCGTTGACGAGCGCGCTTATGCGGGCGCCGCCCGTGCTTCGCATGAGATCGGAGTCAGCGTCGCAACAGGCACTCGAGTAACAGCGTCTTGATAACGCCGAAACCGGCTCCGCCGGCTTCGGCTTTTTTATCGGCCTCTCGCCCAAAACCCCGTATGCTAAAGTCGCGCTCCGACGATTTCCCGCAATTCAACAAGCGCACTTCGGTGCGGAGGACCCAATGAGCAACATCCAGCTCGATATCGAATGGACCGAGGCCGCTTCTCGCAAGATCGAAAAGCTGATGCCGCGAGGCTCGCAAGACGCGTTTCTCGCGTTGCCGCCGATCGAATGCCTGCCGATGGAAGGCGACGTGCTCTTTTTGGGACCGGCGGGCAAGCAGCAGCCGTTCGTCGTAGTGGAACGGCAATACCATCACGATGGCGATGCGGACTGGACCATTATCCTGATTCTCGATCTGCCGAACTCGGCGCATTGAGGAGGCGGTCTTCGAACGAGACCGTCCACTCCGCGCTTCCCTTTCGGTGCCAAAAAAAGACCCGCGTTCCGAAGAACGCGGGCGAAACCGTCGCCCTACGAGGATAGGCGACGGGGCCAGCGGGGCTCTTACGCGTCACGCGTGAGCCATGATCGTTGAAAGACCGGACCGCGAAATAGTTCGGAGTCCTTTCTAATCACCAGCCTTTTATCGTCTGAGCGCCGTTGCCGCATTAAGCCAATCGAGCTCAGCCCTCCGCCCTCCCCCGTGTTTTGCTGGTTGGGGGCTGAAAGAGCAGCTTGTGTGCCAAGCGGTGTGCGGCACCCGAAGCCGCTGATTCGTAAAGGAAAAAAGGCTGTGGTGCGCTGTACGCGCATCGCGCCGTACGCGCGTGTTACGGCGTAACGTCACGTGACATCGCGAAGACACGGAGCGGTTGCGGCCGTGAGGATCGCTGTGGCCGGTTCACGGATGGCTTGGTCGCCTCATCGCTTGCGAGTGCACGTAGCAGGACGATTTACTTTAGCAAAAATGCACCCGCGAAATGACCAATTGAAAACCGTAGCAATCTCGAATTTGAGATTAATCTTACATGGATAAAAACACGCCGGAAATTCTTATTGACTTGAGAGGGTATAGACGTTACACAAGGGGCTGTATGTCGGCGCAAGACGCATGTGGGCAACGTGAAGCAATGGTCTTATTTACATAGCAATCCCGCGAAGCACGCCCGACTTTGCGATCCCGGCAAATCCGCATATTAAAAGTTTTGCCATATTCGCGGAGACAGCATCGGCATTCGGTAACGACTTCAGCCACATTTTTTATAGCGTAAATTCGTCATTTCCTATCTCCCGGGGCGACCAGAAAAAACCCGCCTGTGCGGCGGGTCCGGGATGATCGAATCTGCGGCGGCGTGAAGCCGCCGTCAGTCATCAACGCAATTGGTCGACGAGCAGCGCCATGATCTGCTTCGCCGGCGCCGACGAATCGACGGCGCCCTTGTCGTCCACGACTGCAACGCGCGTCTGGTCCTGCGTAATCGCACGAACGTTGACGCGGTAGACCTTCGCGACCTTTTCCTTATGGCCGTGGAAGACCTGGCTCCAGAAGCCCTGTTCCTCCGAGCTCAGGTCCTTCGGGTCGACGTAACGAATGAAGTAGAGGCCACGCGTGCGGTCTCTGTCGTCGACGGTGAAATTGCTTCGATCGAGCGCAATCCCGACACGCAGCCATGCGTTGTCATAAGGCTCGGAAAGCGTCAGCTCCGTCAGCGCATCCTGGACATCCATCGCAGCGCCAGGCCCGCGCCCCGATTGCGCCGATTGCGCCACGTTTTGCGCGGCGACGGCCGCGGCTTTCGCATCGCTCTTCGTGTTTGCATTGTCGGCGGCAACCTTGGTTGCGTCGGGGCTTGCAGCCGAGTCGTTCGCCGCTTGCTGCCCGGCCGAGCCGCCGCGCGAATCGGCCAGCGCGAGCGTCGCCATGATTCGCTTCAGATACTCCATTTCGAGTGCCGGATCGTTGGGCTTCGGCGTCCACTTGGTCGAATCGTTGTGGACGCCCTCGAGCGCTTCGCCCATGCCTTTCTGGCTGACGAAGACATACGTGCCGCCGTTCGGGGACGCTTCGAGGCGCGTGCGGTACTTGTTGCGCTCGGCCGCCACGTACGAGTTGCCCATGGCCTTCGTAAGCGTATTGCGGATCAGGCCCTGGTTCACTTGCGGACGCGTTTCGTTCCAGTCGGTCTCCATCAGATGCTTGTCGCGTTGATCGACGACGAGCAGGAAGCCCTGCTCCTGCCAGAAACGGCGCACCTGCGGCCAGACCTGATCGGGCGTTTTATTGTCGATGACGAGCCAGCTCTCGCTGCCGTCGCGCTGAAGATGCATGCCGGCAACAGGCGGGATGACGGCGTTTTCGGGCGGCGCCGCCTTTTGAACCTTCTGCAGCGAAGAAAGAGACGCTTCTCCGCCTTGCGGAGGCAGCGAACGCTGATCGGACGTTTCCTCGAGCAGGTTCGGCGGCACGGCGAGCGAGGCCTGCTTCGACTTCGAATCGCTCTTGTAGTCGACCTGCGTGGGCGACGGCGAGCTGCAGCCAGCCACGAGGCCTCCGGCCAGAACGAGGGCTGCGAACCGCGAGGTAAAACGAAGATCAGTCATGTCGAGGGAATCCTTCCGCTTTCTTGCCACGGTCGCATCGCCGTGGATCAGCCGCGCATTTTACCGGTCCCGGCGACCCGTGTGCAAAATCGCGGGTTCCCCTATATTTCGCGACTGCCGCTTCCCTCGTTTTCTTCGCACTCCTGAGGACCGCCAGCCGATCCGCCGATGCGGTCGCGCTCGCGGTCAATGTCCCTGCGAACCGTGCTCGAGAATTCGCGTGAGCGCGGCCGATTTCGCCGCCTCCTCGGCCTGCCGACGCGTGGAGAACGGCCCCTGCGTCAGATGAACGGCATGCCAGTCCGGCTCGTCGCCGGCATCGCCGAAAATCCTGAAGCGGGCCGTGAACCCTTGCGGCGCGGCAGGGATGACCTCGACGTCGACCGATACGCCTTCTATCCGGTGTCTCACGAAGCCGTCCATTTTTGCCTCCGTCATGTGGGTGGCCGACGCGATGATGCTAGCACCGTGGGGCGGGCACTGTGTGCGGTGTCGATGCTTCGATTGCCGCGCGTGTGTGGTTGGTCGGGGCGCTCCTAGACTGGGCAAGGCTGTTGCTCATAAGCCTGCGATTGGCGTTGCTTGGGTTACGGAGCGGACGCAGCGGCAGCGGCCGACGCGGTAAGCTCGGGGGGATTGAACCAACGCATGGAAGTCAACGACTCGCCGTCGAACAGGCACTCAGCCGCGGCGGGACGCTTCGTTTTCTTCGGTTTCGCCGCGACAGCCGGCGAGGTGGCGCCCGGCGCGGAAGCTACGATGGGTGCACTCGCCTGAGTGGCCGCAATGGCCGCCGCTGTTGGGCCCTCGACCGTGCCCTCCACCACCACGCGGGAGCCGCGGATACCGACGCCGACGTGCGATACCGAAAGCTCGTTGTTCGGCAAATTCCGAGCGACTGTCTCGCGCATCCGCGCCTCGCAAGCATTCGGATTCTTGTAGAGCGAGCAGCCGGCTATGAGAAGCGGGGCCAGCAGCGCGCAGCAGAACGATGCAATCGAAAGTTTCTTCATGAAAAGGTCGCGTTCTTGGGCGGCGGCCATTTTAACGTAGCCCGCCCAGGTGCATGACGGCCGCTCGACCGATGGTAGAATCGCGTCCACCCTGCCCGGGTGATGAAATTGGTAAACATAGCGGACTTAAAGCGTTTGAGTGCCCGGTTGGAAACGGTCGGTGCAGAACCCTTCAAATTCGGCGAACCCCCTGGCTCCCATTCGTGCAACGCTTCGTGAGAGCGAAAGCGCGCGCGATCGTACCGAGGCAACGCCGAGCCAAGCCCTTCGCACGCGGTATTCGCCGCGCGCGTCGCGGAAGGTGTAGAGACTAGACGGGGGGCGCCTAATGCGGCGAGGCAGACACGTGCTGTCTGCCGCGATGGCGAAGGCATAGTCCAGCGCACGAACGGCAATGACGCGATCGCGTGATCAAAGCCGGCATCGAAAGATGCAGTGTGATGAAAATCCGCCGCCGAAAGGCTTGCCGGTTCGAGTCCGGTCCCGGGCACCAGGGATATGTTCCGGTTTGTGCCGGTGTGTTCCGAACAACCCCGCCAGATCAAGGTCTTGCGGGGTTTTTTCTTCCTTTTTGGACCGGCTTGGTCCTTCGACAGCCGGTGGTATGCGGTGGTATTTTTGGTGGTATCTGGGGCGCTGCCGCCCTGCTCCGATCGGAGATACCACCATGCCGCTTACCGACGCTCAAGTTCGCAACGCGCGCTATAACCGGGATGGTACCGGCAACCGCTTGTCGGACGGCGGGCGCATGTATCTTCAACTCGACAAATCCGGCGCGAAGTACTGGCGAATGAACTATCGGTTCGCCGGCAAGGACAAGACACTCGCGCTCGGCGTCTATCCGGACGTTTCGCTCGCGGCGGCACGTAAGAAGCGGGAGCAAGTGCGAGAGAAACTGGCTGCGGGGATTGATCCTGGGACGGCCAAGAAAGCTGAGAAGCGTGCCGCACGGATCGCCGCCGCCAACTCGTTCGAAGTCGTCGCCAAGGGCTGGATGGAAGAGCGAAAGACGGTTGTGGAGATATGTCAATACGAAAAGACGTTGGCCCGTTTCAAGAACGACGTTTTTCCATGGCTGGGTAAGCGACCGATCACCCAGATCGACGCGCCGGAGATCCTTGCTGTACTGAAACGCGTCAATGGTCGAGGAGCGCGATTTACCGCGCATCGGATACGCAGCGAGATCAGCCGGATTTTTCGGTACGGTATCAAAGAAGGGCTTTGCAAGTCCGATCCGGCCAAGGATCTGATCGGCGCCATCCCAGCGCCGGTCGAGAAGCATTTCGCGTCCATCACCGAGCCAGTCAAGGTGGGCGAGATGCTGCGGGCGTTTGACGGGTTCTCCGGCACGTTCACCGTGCTTTGCGCGCTTAAGTTAGCGCCGATGCTATTCGTCCGGCCAGGCGAGTTGAGGCAGGCCGAATGGCCGCAGTTCAATTTGGAAAAGGGAGAATGGCGCTACTTCGTCAGCAAGACGAAGACGGAGCACCTCGTGCCGCTCGCCACGCAAGCGATTGCGATTTTGCGCGAACTGCATGCCCTCACGGGACAAGGACGATACGTGTTTCCGGGTGCACGGTCGAGACTGCGGCCGATGAGCGAGGCAACTATCAACGCCGCACTACGCCGGCTCGGGTATGACACTCGCACGGAGATTACCGGTCACGGCTTTCGGGCAATGGCTCGCACGATTCTGCACGAGGAGCTCGGGCACAAGCCTGAGGTAATCGAGCATCAGCTCGCGCACGCAGTTCCAGACAAACTTGGGTCGGCCTACAACCGGACGAAGTTCATCCGAGAGCGGCGCATCCTGATGCAGGAGTGGGCTGACTACCTTGATCGGGTCAAGGCCGGGGCGGAGATCGTTTCAATATCCACACATCGATAAGCCGCCTAAGAGCACCGACACGCAGGGTTGTCTCGTACCACTCCGTTGACATCTCAATCCTGGCTTCACAAGTGGACTCGCGCGAAGCATAAGAGCCGGTATTCGCGGTCGCACCAAGCAGTCTAGATCCGCTCGTCAGAGCGCCCCCAGAAATGCCAATGCCGCCGGCTTGAACACGCTGAACGCTTCAACAAATGTCGGCCTTATCGGCCCGTAAATCAGCGGCATCAGTACATCCTGATATTCCCGGTGCGTCTTCTCTTCGGATTCTGCAACCGTCAATGCGGCCATCAAGCATCGTTTCGGGTCTTCGACGAATGCCTCATGAAGGCGGAATTCCTTCCGGTCAAAATCGACGAGATCGCCAAAATGAACAGCTGCTCGCTCAACCAACGCCGGATCCGATCGAACCATGCAGTACGTGTCGTAGACGTGGCGAACGAGAGCACTATCCCACTTTTCTCGAACACCGGCCCGGTGTTCGGCATGCCGGCGCAGGAAGGACAATACCTTTTCCGCCAGCGTCTCTTCGATTGCAATACACGCCATCTCAAAGGATTCGCCTGACCGATCGGCAAGTTGATCGATCAGATAGCCGATACGCTTTTGTTCGACCGCGAAACGCGGGGATCGCGCCGTGAACTCGAGACTCAAATGCGGGCGCAAGCTGTTATGCGTGGCGTATCGCGTCTCGTAGAGCCAGCCCGATGCGAAATAGCGATTTTCGTTCAGCGCCCGCTGCTCTTCATCAACCACAGCGAAGCCCAATGCAGTCATCACATCAACGACGGCATCCTTCAGCTTGCCGAGATGCGCCCTCAAGCCGTTCTTCGATAGGCCATGATCCGCATCCAGCACTACCTTCAGGTCGACGTCTTCTGACATCCGCTCGATCAGGCCATACGCCTTCGACAGACTCGTTCCTCCGCAGAACACGAACGTGACGTTCGGATGCCGCAGTGCGGCCAGCGCACGTAACGCGTCAGTGACGTGAACATCCTTCTCAAGGACAGCCGCAGAGAGGTTTCCGGCAAGCCCCTCTGCAACTAGAGCATCAATAAGCTCCTTCCGTTCGCTTGAGATTGTTTTCATATTGAATCGTGTTCTTACCGAAACCTAGTTTCCTGCCGATGCGGCGATTCCCTGTGTTGATCACTACTCCCGCCGGCAGTTGGGTCGTCCTGCCGGAGTTGTACCGCTCCGCCTGCCTGGACGGGTAGATCTTCACCCCCATCCTGGTCAGTGCCTGCTCGGCCAGAACTTCCACCGGCTGCGTAGGAATGGGCTGACCGGACAAGGCGCTACGCTTTGCTTTCGCATACACGCCCACCCCAAGCTTCACGATAACGCCACCCTCAACGAGTTTGCGCAGCGCGCGACTAACCTGGGCTTCGCTGCCAAAGCGCGCAAAGTCTGTCCGCAAGAACACGTCGGCCATCTGTTTGGCGATCGATATCCTCAGGCGGTCTTCCAGGTACATGACAATCTCCGATCATCGGGTTTTCAATCATTCTACTCCAACTTATTGATATTGCTGAGAGAATCTTGTCAGATCCCGATCATTCGGTAGGCCCCCAATCTAGCCTGGCACCCGAAAATTGCCCCGCGAAGCTTTGCTGCGTCGGTAACAATACCGGCCGCAGGAGTCGACCCGCGGTTTGCCCCCCAAAATTCGGACGATCCCCTGTTTCAGGCACTCGAGTTGGCGCGCCACCTCTGGCGCGAGAGCCGGCGCCCCGCAACCGCCCTCTCGCTTTGCACACTCGCTCGGCCATTCTGACTAACTCGACCGAATACCTCCGCGAACCGGTGCGCACATCGCAAATCGACAAACTGGGCTAGCCGACACCGGGTGGCAACCGGTCAGACTCGGGCGGCACGTCGACGTGACGCTCGCCCTTACCCCGCGCAAATTGTCGCAACTACCTTGCGAACTGCGGTCACGGAGGAAACAGACTGGTACCGCCGATCTAGCAAACTCGGCCGGCGCAACAGCCAACACCGACTGGCATGCTCGCTGTCTTTGGATATGGGACCAACGGAATCGCATGGGTGATCTCACAAACTCTGTAGATTGACTTCACGGAATGGTACCGAACTGCATGCACGAAAAACGATATGGAAAAGGTGACTGCAGGATAGGCTCGCGCCGGTTTTGGGCACCGTGCACGTCGCGAAGTCGAGTCATCACCGCGTCGCCCCTCAATTCTGGCCGTGTATGGCTCGTTACGAGTCGATACGACGCGCCCGCAAAGGCAGCGCCGTGCTAGAGGCCGCATCGGCCGGAAGAAGACATTCAGGAGACGCCGGCCACGGACCGCTCCAAATTCGTATTGCCGATCGGCGTGTACCGAACGTGCCGCTTTTTCAGGCGATCGGCGCAATTTGCTCTAGCTTAGGCAACGTTTACCGCCTACATTGGACATACGATTGATTTGGCGGCAAGTATTGCCTATGCGACGCCGACTGCTGTCCTCGACGTGATGTAAGCTTGTCCGCTGACAAAAACGGGGGTCACATGGAAAAGCTGATACTCGAAGCTATCGCAAACAAGCAGTTGATAGAGTTCTATTACCATAATCTTCCGCGAATTGCCGAACCCCATGTATTTGGCGTCACAAATGGAACGAGGCAACTGCTCGGCTATCAGACGGGCGGGCAAAGTAGCAACGGTAGGCTCCCTGACTGGCGACGTTTCGACGTCAACCAACTGTCACGACTTGCGATCCTCGCTCAAACATTTCCCGGACGCCGCCCCATCCCCTCCGGAAAACATAGCTCTTGGGATTTGCGTATAGCCATCGTTGATTAGATGGCCGCGGATACGCGTGAACAGCTTCCACTGCGCCATAAAACCGGACTGTCGTAGGTCGCCAGGTAGCGGCGTGCTCATCGTTAGCGAACGATCCGGCGAGAGACTACTTTTTCTGGCAGCGCGTCGGTGTTCACGACTCAGTCTTCGGCGAAACCCACAAGAAACTTGAACGTGCAATGAACATCCAATCCGTTCGCATAAAAAACTTCCGCACGTTGAAAGACGTGACGATCCCCTTCGATACCGTCACGACGTTCATCGGGCCGAACGGTGCCGGCAAGTCAACCGTGCTTCGCGCGCTTGACTGGTACTTTAACGGCAAAGCCGGTTCGCTGACCGAGAAGGACTGTTCCTTCGGAGCGACCGGCGAAGACATCGAGGTGCAGGTCACATTCGCTGACCTCACCGAAAAAGACCGCGATGCACTTGGCAAATACGCGCCAGACGGAGTCGCAACCTTCACCGCATGGAAGCGCCGGTCACCTGATGGCTCCGATGTGCTTTCTGCCAATGCAAAGGGCTTCCCGGATTTCAACGCGATCAAGGCTGCAAGCGGTGCTACCGCGAAGAAGGATCTGTACGCCGATCTCCGGCGTAGCCGCTCAGACCTGAATCTCCCAGCGGCAAATACAGGAGCGGCCGTTGAGCAGGCAATGACGACTTGGGAGGCATCTCACACTGACCAACTCGTCGATGCTCCCGAGGCGCTGCAAACCAACTTCTTCGGCTTCAACAGCGGCGGCAAGATGAGTGGCCTTTTTGACTTCGTCCTTGTCACTGCGGATCTTAGGGCGAGCGAGGAGTCGCTCGACGGGAAATCGAGCATCATCGGTCGAATCCTTGAGCGTTCCGTCGATCGTGCTGCGGCTGACGATGAGATCGCGAAAATCGTCGAGGAGTCACGCGCAAAGCAGCAGCATGTCTACGAGGAGAAGTTCAAAGCGCAGCTAGAAGCTATAACGACACAGCTCAACACGGTCGTCACCTCCTATTCGCCTGGTCGCGCTGTCACGGTCTCCCCTGCAGAGGTGGAACTCAAGGCCCCTAGGACCACATTCGAGGTGACAGTGCTCGATGGCACAACCGAGACTGCTGTGGAGCGACAGGGGCATGGCTTTCAGCGCACGCTTCTGATTTCGGCGCTCCAACTCTTGGCGCAATCAGGCGCAGCGTCGACCGAAGGTGTCATCTGCCTGGCGATCGAGGAGCCGGAACTTTTTCAGCACCCGATCCAGGCGCAGACGTTCGCGAAGGTGCTCCGATCGCTCGCCGAGGACGCCAGTAAGCGCATCCAGGTGACATATGCCACTCACAGCCCTTACTTCCTTGAAGCCCGACATTTCGACCAGGTGAGGAGGCTGACGCGGTCAACTGGCGAGATGCCGGTCGTTGCTGTCCATCTAGCGACGGTTGGTGACGTAAAGGCCAAACTGGACGGTGTGGTCAGCGCCGATACGGTTGACCGCCAGCTGGACGGCATCGTGGCGAATCAGCTTGCCGTGGCACTCTTCGCGCATCGCGCTTTCCTCGTGGAAGGTACGACAGAGTCGTCAGTGTTCTACGGCATTGGTGACAAGACTTCTCTCGGATCGCTCGAGGCCGCTGGCATCTCCATCGTTCCCGTAGGAGGCAAGGCATCCATCCCGCTCACGCACGCGATCCTGACATCGATCGGTATCCCGGTCTACGCGCTATTTGATGCGGATGGCGGGTTTGAAGCGCGTGCCAAGGCCAAAGGGAAGGACCCAAGCAAGATCGACGATGAGAGGAAGGGCCATATAGCGGCAAATCGCGCGGCGCTTAAGTACTTCGGTCGCCCTGAGGAGGACTTTCCATCTACCGTCATTGCTGATCAGGTAGCGATCTTTGAGGATCATCTTGAACCCTTCCTATCGGCGAACTGGGCAGAATGGATTACAGCCTGCAAAAACGTCGAGGCGGCGGCAGGTATCAGTCTCGCGAAAAATCAACTCGCATATCGAACGGCAACACTTAAGGCTGAGGGCGCGGTGCCAGAAATGCTCACGCGGATCCTGGCCAAGGTAAAGGGTAACTAGTGATGCATGAAATCATCTGCCCGCACTGTGGGAAGGCATTTAAGATCGACGAGGCTGGGTACGCGGATATTTTGAAGCAGGTTCGTGATAAAGAGTTCGAGAAACAGCTGCACGAGCGGCTTGAGCTGGCCGAGCAAGACAAGCGAAACGCCGTCGAACTTGCCCAAACTAAAGTCGCAAACGAATTGCAGAAGGCTGCGGCAGCTAAGGACGCCGAGATTCAGGAACTGAAGTCCAGGCTCGATACGGGTGAGGTTGCACGAAAGCTCGCCGTGACAGAGGCCCTAAACGCTGTGGAAAAAGAGCGTGACGCGCTTGCGAACGAACTTGAGCGCGCGAAGCACGACAAGGAAGCCGCTGCCAAGCTAGCCGAGGCGCGGCTCACGAGCGAACTGACGAGCGCCGTCGCTACGAAGGACTCGGAGATCCAGGACCTGAAGGCCAAGCTCGACACCATCGAGGTTGCGCAGAAGCTCGCCATCACCGAGGCACTCAGTGCAGTCGAGAAGGAGCGCGACGAACTGAAGAACGGGCTCGAGCGAGCGGAGCTTGAGATGCAGCTTGCAGAAAAGTCGCTCAAGGACAAGTACGAGACACAGATCAAGGATCGCGATGACGCGATCGAGCGCCTCCGAGACATGAAGGCTCGTCTGTCGACCAAGATGGTTGGCGAAACTCTCGAGCAGCACTGCGAGACTGAGTTCAACCGCATTCGCGCGACGGCGTTTCCCAGAGCATATTTCGAAAAGGACAACGACGCGCGGACTGGCAGCAAGGGCGACTTCATCTTTCGCGACTCGGATGAGGCTGGCACCGAGATCGTCTCGATCATGTTCGAAATGAAAAATGAGAGCGATCGCACCGCCACGAGGAGCAAGAACGAGGACTTCCTGAAGGAGCTCGACAAAGATCGCACCGAGAAGGGCTGCGAGTATGCGGTGCTAGTCTCCCTGCTCGAACCTGACAGTGAGCTTTACAACACCGGGATCGTCGACGTGTTCCACCGCTACCCGAAAATGTACGTCGTTCGACCGCAGTTCTTTCTCCCAATCATTACGCTTCTGAGGAATGCGGCGATGAACTCGCTCAAGTACAAGGCGGAGCTGGCTCTCGTTAAGGCTCAGAACATAGACATCACAAACTTTGAAACCGAGCTCGAGACGTTCAAGACTGCATTCGCGAAGAACTACGATCTTGCCTCCAGGCGCTTCCAAACGGCGATCGATGAGATCGACAAGTCGATCGATCACCTGCAGAAGACGAAGGACGCCCTGCTCGGCACCGATCGGAACCTTCGTCTCGCAAACGACAAGGCGCAGGACGTGACGATTAAGAGACTTACCCGCGGCAATCCGACGATGGCGGCTAAGTTCGCCGAGCTCAAGAATGATGGTCCTTCCGGTGCTGAATAAGTCAGATCGACCATAGCGAGGGCCGGCGTTTCGTCGGCTTCCCACGTACTTCCGCGTTCGACCGTTGCGGTCAATCGACGGCCGAGGCCAAATCGTTGACAATAGCGGCAACCATATGCCGCAATTTCACCAGTGGGGCTAACGTTGTCTTCATCACCTATCTCACACGCGAACGCTTCTTACGAGAAGCGTGCCATTGCGTTTCTGGACATTCTTGGCTTCTCTGACCTGATAAAGGAAGGTGGGCATGAGCGAGAGATAGGCCAGATCTTTGACCAACTAAAGATTCGTGCAGCACAAGCTGAACGGCACCACGGGAAGGGCCGTATGCAGTTCACCGCGTTTTCAGACTGCATAGTTGTATCCGAGGAGTTTCTCGGTGGCTTCGGTGCACTCCGCATCGCGAATTACGCTGGATACCTTGCGCTCGAACTCTTGGGATACGGCTTTCTGGTTCGAGGTGGACTAACGGTGGGTGATCTTTACCATCGTGAGGGTGTCGTGTTCGGCCCCGCGATGAATGAGGCCTACAATCTCGAAAGCAAGATAGCTGTCTATCCTCGTCTCGTGGTGACAGAGCCATTCAGAGCAGCAGCGTTCCAAGGCGTACTCGCGGAAGTTAATGGGCAAACCGACCATATGCGCGTTCGATGGACAATGTCGCAGTACCGGAGTGACTTTGATGGCGTAACGCACTACGATATCTTCCACCCCCTGGCTCCAACACCTGATCGATTCATATCAATGGGTGGTGCCAAAGGTACTTCCAACGATATGAGAGGACGAGCTTCCATAGCGGCTGTTCGTAACGTTCGCCAACTACGTTTCAAGGACGCCGTCGCGCAAAAGTACGACTGGATGGACAACTACCTCGAAGTCTGCGTTAAGCAATACGGCTGGCAACCTCTGCTCGCAGAGGCCGACACTCCACCAACTCCATAAAGAAGGGGAGCAAGCGCCCCCTTCTCTACTACTATTCCAGCAACACTTATGCGAAAGCTAATCGATTCTCTCTATCGCGCGGCGCAATTTCCAGGAATAGAAACGGCACCGATTGCAACCACGGTGAGCCAATAACAAACTTACTGCCGTGTATGACGACCAAAGAAAAGCTAACTACTGATTGGCCTGCATGGCTAGTTCGAGCACTACAAGGTCTGACGTACTGGACAGGCCATCGCAGATGCTTATATCGAAACTACCCGCTGGCAGAGGCCGCTTTCGTCGCAGAGTTTTGCAACTTGATCCATGCAAACCTTCCCGACAGGTACAGTCTTCATTGCGAAGAGCAGTATAGCGACTTGATTCATCGAGATGTTCGTCCGTCAATCCTTACGGAAAGAGCGCGAGCCGACTTGGTCATTTATGAAAAGGTCAAAACGGGAAATGGCGATAGAGACCTCCGCCCGAAATTCATAATCGAAGTAAAGCGTGCATCCGCGCCAAAGGCGCAGATTGATGCCGACTTGAAACGCCTGATCGCGGTGCGAAAAGCCTGTCCTGATGTCAAGACATACCTTGTGATCGTTGCCGAAGCACATCGACCGTCTCGGTTCGTATCCGATGCGGGCGCGTCAATCACAAAGCGTCAAAGGCTTGATGGTGCTTCCGGGTATTTCAAGGTACGTCGAACCCTCAAGGCTGCGCACGCGTATACCCAGATCGAACGGTCGCAGTATGCGTGCCTCATCGAGGCATTCGCTGATGCGTAACCCTTCCGTCGAGAGGGGAGCTGCGCTTGTGGAACACCCCTGAACTCAAAAGTTGAACGTCCGCTTGGGAGAAAAGCAAAAGACCGGTTTGGGTCGATCTGCGACATCCGCCTCCAGCGACGACCGGCCAAGTTGAGCATCGGCCGGCACTTCGGGGCCGCCCTCGTGACTCCCACGCTCCCTGGCAACCGATGATCGAGCCGCTGGCGGGGGATTTAAAGGTCGCATATCGTCACGCGTGCGGTATCTGACCATGTTCAACCTCGCTATCGACAGCACGGTCAGGGCGTGCGATCTGACGACGCTGCGGGTGCGAGACGTCTGTCACGGGGAGCATATCGCCAGCCGCGCGACGATCATGCAGCAGAAAACGCAACGGCCGGTACAGTTCGAGATTACTGAGCAGACCCGCGACAGCGTGGCGGCATGGATAAGGCATGGGGGCTGCGCGCAACCGACTTCCTGTTCCCGAGCAGAATTCACGACTCTCCGCACTTGTCGACGCGACAATACGCCCGGCTGATTCATCGGTGGATCGCCTCAAGCGGCCTGGACGATACCGCTTACGGTACTCACGCGATGCGCCGGACCAAGGCGTCGCTGATCTAGCGTCGGACGAAGAACCTGCGCGCTGCCCAGTTATTGCTTGGCCACCCGGAACTGGAAAGTACAGTCCGCTACCGCGGCATCGAGGTAGATGACGCACTTGAAATGGCGAACAGACCGAAGCGTGGGATGCAGCCCGGTTAGCGAGGGGACTGACCGGCCAGAACAGATCATAGGCTGGCTACCGCTGAGTGTCCGCTGCCAGAAGGGAATCGGACGGGATTGGACCTACAATGACGGAACTCTGTTGATCGCCAACTGTGTATGAACCAGCTCATTGTCGGACTCAATTCTTGGATTATCCAAGATGGAAACTATGATGAATTTAGATGCGGCGATTCATGCAGGTTTGCACTGGAGTTTGGTAGTTTTTCGTTGACTTATTCTGATAAGACGGCAATGCAGCGCCAACACAAAGGGACTTCTAAATACGACGTAGTTGCGAGAGTTATTTTCTCGACGCCTCAAGTGTGGGTCATCGACTTCGGAGTCAAAGTTTTTTCCGAATCGAGACCACCAAGGTTTGCGACTGTCGGACAGTGGGTGCAGGGCGAAGTATGGATCGGTGTCGACCCTTATTTTTACAAAGAGCGTTTGCATCGAATGCCTGGTATGCCGGATCTCTTTGTCGATTGGCGGGTCGCTCGAATTCAGGTGGAAATCACGCCTTGGATCGAAAGCGCGCTAGGGGGAAGGACGCTACGAACGCGTGATAGGACACGCGAAGCATGGATCGACCGTACGGCGACAGATGCGTGGAACGATGACAGTGGTGGAGCCGACTATCTCCTGTCGCTGTCGCGATAGATGCCGGTTATGCGTTCAAAAGTGGACGCTCGGCCGTCATCTCTCAATGTCCGCAACGGGGTGGACTTCGGAAATTAGGCCGGCTCGGCGATGCGCGATAATCGACGAGCCTCGAACTTCCGGGACCCGCCATCAACAGACGTTGGCACCACATCTAGCGTGGACGTTCAAACGTCGGCTTCCGCCAACGCAGCAGACCGTCGCGCGCTGAGCCCGCCCATCGCGTTGTCAGTCATAACTGACACACAAAAGCACAACCGAAGGTTGGCGAACGTCCGCCATCGAGAATCTGATCGTTTTAGTTTGGATCCGGAGATCCATGCTGATATGATCTCGAAACCGCTGGTCGTGGCAAATAACGGGGTTTCTCAGGATTTGCTCACGAGATGCCCCCTCTATTATCGTCATGGCACATCCATCATCGATCCACCCCCGATATGAGTTGGAACCGTTTGAGAGTATCTTCTCGCAACGGGTGAAACAGATTCTTGAGCTTATCTGGGTGACGGATTCTGCGTTGAGAGGCGCAAACGGCGCTGCCCGTTTAGCGTCCGTGTTAAAACATCCTGCGGAGGCCGTTGAACGCGCTCGGGAGATGGAGAACTTGGCGGCAAGGGAGGTCTCAGGTGATTTCCCGCTCCTGCATAGTGCATCAACGGTACTTGTCTGGGGCGCGCTTGAAGCTGCTTTTCGCGATTTTCTGGTGCGCTGGTTTGTTGTTTATCCGTCCAGTCGAACAGCTTCGGAATTCAATAATGTGCGTGTTCGTATTTCGGAATACGAAGCGCTCAGTGGAGAGGATCGCATGCGCTATCTCGTCGGGCATCTCGAGCGGGAGTTCGCTGCGGCACTAAAACCGGGCGTGGGCAGGTTCGAATGCCTTCTAAAGCCATTTGGCATTTTTCCGAAAATCACCGACGCTCAACGGCGCACACTTTGCGAGCTGGCCGCTGTGCGTAACGTAATTGTTCATCGCGCGGGTATCGCTGATTCGCGGCTACTGGAGCTCTGCCCTTGGTTGGATATTGAGGTGGATCGCCATCTCGTTGTTGGTCGAAGAATGTTTCTCGGGTATGTTGAAGCCGCAAATGCATATGCAACCTCGCTGGTGAATGCGGCCAAGGCTGTCGCAGAGAGGATCAAGGACCTGGACCCTCCAGATTTTGGGCCGGCTGTTTAATTTCCCGTTCGAGACTGGGCGAGATGCCTTTGGGTGGAACGCGCATCTGCGGCGCTTGCTCACCGGCCTTGCCGTTCTGATCGGCAAGGCACCGTTTGGGCCCTTTCCAGACTGAACTTGCATGTCGAGGCGAACGACCGGTTGGCATCAGGTAACTGCCATCATGAAGGCGCGGGAGCGAGGGTCCGGAACGGACCGATCAGCGACATCAACTTCCGGACATGCGGGGCTTCTCACCGGGCAACCAACTCGGATACATGAGAGCTTTCGCCGAGGCGAGACCACACGGTACATTGTGCAGCAAGCTGCTGCACAATTGCCATAGTTCCACCTGTTGCATACTGCTCGTACAGCTGAAGGGCAACGGACAGAAGCCCCGCAAGCGTACTGATCCTCGATCACTTCGTGCCAAGTCCGACCGAGGTCACCCAAGCGGTCTCGGGAATTGGTGACCGCGCAGCCTTGTCGTTCATGCAAGCACGTGTCGATCCGCCATGGCTAGGAGTTGCATGATCGACCACGCTGCATCGCTGATTTCTCCAGCTCGACCGATGAAGCTCTGGAGCATCACATCGCAGCGAGGCTAACAACCCACGCCCGGTGGTATTTCTGGTGGTATCTCCGCCCGAAAAATCGTGCCGACCCGCTCCAGCCAAGCGATAGCAAGAACTTTCCCATTCCGGTCCCGGACCACTGGTATGTTCCGGCGCATGGAAGTGATGGCGGGCGCCGCTGCTCCGCTCGTGCGTCGCTCGAAGGTCGGGACGATACCGAGGAACACAACGCTGCCGCGAAGCCTCGAAATTTTGTTGCCGCCCGCGTCTTGACTCGAAAAACTCTCCGTCCGCTCGAAAAGAGCGCTCGCTTTTCGCAATCTTCGCTGGGACGATCGAAATATCGTTATTCGCCAGACCCACCGTCGCTCGGCTGTCCCTCGCCGGGCTGAAACGCCGCGGTGACCAACTCTTCGATTCGGTCGATGACAGCGGGCGGAAGGTAGTAGAACTGCTTGCGCTTTCCGGCCGACAGCTTCCCCTGATTCGAGCGGATCATCCAGATAAGCGCTGACAGGTCACTGCGGGGAATGTCGAATTCCGCTTCTACGTGCTGAAAGGCGCGATCGTATCCGCGCAGCCAAGCGAGCTCGCGCGGTATCTCATCTTCCACGGCGCGTTGAATCATGCTGTGCAGAAAGGAGACCTCGCGGCTCAGTTCCATAAATCGATAGGCTCGCCCGGAGTTTACACCTCATGCCTGAGCGCGAACTCGAGGTGACCGACGATGGAATCTTCGATGGCCACACCGCGTGGAAATAAGGCCTGGGTTGGCGTGTCGATCCGGCGATTGACTGAGCCGCTGATGGCCGCCGGGGTGCGCAATGGGCGCACACGCAGAGCAAGCAGCTCGACAAGGCGGGCGTAGCCGATTGTGACCATCGGGACTCGAAGTTCTTTTACGGGAATCGAAAATTTATACTAAACGCAGCACTTCAAGCCGATCGAATCGAAAAACCTTAACGCCAACCGTAGGTGGCCCATAGTCGAGCATCGTTTCCGCAACTCCCTGCCCGTCCCTTCGTAGACTGCACGTGGGTTGCAACAGTCTTGCACCAATCCCGAAAAGGATTTGCGGCTCCGGTCCCGGCACCAGAAATACGGTGAAATCTCGCCTAGCCAAGGCGATCGCTCATCGGCCAAGGCTTACTGGTTAAACCCGGCGTGGCGCAGCGCTTCCTCAGCGGCCTCGTGGTCTTGAGCCGATGTTCCGCCAGAAACACCGATGCCCCCGACTAGACGCCCTTCGTGAAAGATCGGTACGCCACCGCCGACCGGCGTCAGTCGCGGATGGTGCGAGCGGAGCAACGGCGGGCTCGGCCATGTACTGATTCCATTGGTGCGTGGACATGCCGAACGACGCGGCGGTCCATGCTTTATCGATGGCGACGTCAACAGTCAGGAACGGGGCGGTATCCGCCCGCTCGAACGCGCGCAAGTGACCGCCTGCATCGGTAATCGCGATGGTCGCGGCGAACCCTCGCGCGTCACACGCGCGGCGCGCTTCGGCCATCAATGCTTGTGCGGCTTCCAGACTGATCGTGGTCGTGCTGATGATTGGCGATGTCATGTTGATGCTCCTTGTCAAAAAGGGCTTAGTGGTTGGCGACGACGACCTTGCCGATCATGTTGCCGGCCTCGACCAACGCGTGCGCTTCGATGAGACTTGCGGCGTTGATGCCGTCAATGCGTCGGGTCAGGGTGTGCTTGAGGCGGCCCTGGTCAACCAGCTGCGCCGCGCGGCGCAGCAAGGCGTGTTGCTGTGCGATGGTGTCGGTGGTGAACATTGCGCGGGTGAACATCAGCTCCCAGTGAATCGAGATGGATTTCCCCTTGAACGGACCGATGTCCAGACCCACCGGGTCGTCGATGAGGGCAAACTGGCCTTCCGGGCACAGCGCGGCGGCGATCTGAGGCACGTAGGCGGCGCTGTTGTTCAACCCGGCAACGTGGGTGACGTGCTCGATGCCGAGCGCGGCCAGCTGGGCTCCCCAGGGCTGATGGTGATCCAGGACATAATGCGCGCCATGAGCCAGCACCCACTCGCGGGTTTCCGGGCGCGAGGCCGTGCCGATGACGGTCACACCTGTCAGCTCACGTGCCAGTTGGGTCAGAATCGAGCCGACGCCGCCCGCCGCTCCGATTACGAGCAGCACGTTGTTGTCGGTCGGATCCGCCGCTTGAACACGCAGACGGTCGAACAACAGCTCCCATGCGGTGATCGTGGTTAGCGGCAACGAAGCGGCTTCAGCGAAATCCAGTGAAGTCGGCATGGGGCCGACGATGCGTTCGTCGACGGCATGCAGTTCGCTGTTGCTGCCTGGCCGCTTAATGTCGCCGGCGTACCAGACACGGTCACCAGGCTTGAAGCGTGCGGCCAGCGGACCGGTCGCGCGGACGATTCCCGCCGCGTCCCAGCCGGCGATGCGCGCGCCGCCTTCCGGAATATCTCCGCCGCGCCGGATTTTGGTATCGACCGGGTTGACCGACACCGCTTTCACTTCCACCAGCAGATCGTGGTCGCGCAGTTCCGGCGTGGGCAGCTCGATGTCCTGCAGCGCCTGCGGGTGGCTGATGGGGTGGTTCTGATAGAAGCCGATCGCTTTCATACACGTGATCTCCAAAGGGGTATGGGACCATGTTATCTTTCACCGATATGCGGATAAATACCGGCAGAGACCAAACAATTTCTGCATTTCAATGAAAATGATCCGACTCGATGACGTTCAGATCTTCGTGCACACGGTGGACTACGGCAGCTTCTCGGAGGCGGCGCGCCAGTTGAATATCGCGCCCGCACATGCGAGTGCATCTGTGCAGCGGCTCGAGAAGGCGTTGGACACGCGCCTGTTCACGCGGTCTACGCGAAGCATGCAACTGTCGGAGGCCGGGGAGCGTTACCTGCCGCATGCACGGGTCATGATTGGCGCGCTGGAGCAGGGCGAGCAGGCCCTGGCAAGCGGCCGGGGGGCGTTGAATGGACCGCTGCGGCTGTCCGCTCCGTCTGACTTTGGTCGAAACCTGCTGTTGCCGTGGCTGGATGAATTTCAGCACCTGCACCCTGGCTTGTCGCTGCACGTCAAAATGAGCGACCGTGCGGCCGACCTGATCCGACAGCCGCTCGATGCAGTCGTGCGCTACGGAGCGCTGCCCGATTCGTCTCTTCTGGCTCTGAAACTGGTCGACAACAATCGACGCGCATTGTGTGCCGCGCCGTCATACCTCGAACGACATGGCGCACCGGTCAAAGTCGAGGACCTGCGGCGACACAACTGCCTCCGGTACGTCTGGAGCGAGCAGATACACGAACGGTGGCGCTTTACGCCGCCTGGTGGCGAACGCACTGTGGCAGTCACGGGCAATCGCATCAGCGACGATGCCGATGTCGTTCGGCGCTGGGCGATAGCCGGGGAAGGCATTGTCTACAAGTCGCGACTGGATCTCATCGACGATTTGAAGGCAGGCCGACTGGTGGAGTTATTTCCCCCAAAGTATTGCGAGCTCGCGCCGCTGCACTTGATTTGTGCTCACCGTGCGCAACTGTCGCCGGCGATTAACGCGTTGCATGCTTTCTTGCGGGAGCGCTGCGCTGCATTGCTTGCCAGTCATCCATCGGGGGGCACTGAGGCTGTACTCGCGATTTAAATGGCCGCCTCCAGGGCGCAACGGACGTCTGAATGTCAGAACCCCGTTGCCAGCGAAGGTCGTCTGTTGGTCGCACCTTGCCCCACGGTCGTGCGCGGCGATCGTGTCGGGCACGCATCTCATGCACGAGGCATGACCCGACCCAAAGCGGACTGGCTTGCGAGACACATCGCAAAACTTTCCCCGAGCATTGTCGATTTCCGATCATCAGCTTCGTCGTCAGTACATCCCCACCCAAAGGACCTCCCATGAAATACCTCGGCCTGGCCTACTTCACCCCCGAAAAAATCGCCGCGATGGCGTCAGACGACGTCAAGGAATTGGTGAGCCAATGCCCTGCATTGGACAAGAAGATGCGCGCTACCGGCAAGGTTCTGATTTCCGCGTCGCTTGGCGATCTGGACAACTGGAGGACGCTTCGCCCGCGCAGTGGCAAGACGCACGTCACCGACGGGCCTTACACCGAGTCCAAGGAAGTCGTGGGCGGCCTGTTCATCATCGAAGCGGATAGCCGTGACGAGGCATTGCGCATCGCGTCCATGCACCCGGCCGCCACGCTGGGCGAAGAAGTCGGATGGGCCGTCGAGCTTATCCCCATGGACTTCTACCTGGCCCGATAAGGGCCTGGACGCCTGTCTCAAGTTTGCGCTGGCGCTCCTTTCTTCACAAACACCTTCGCGGCTCCATGAGTCATCGCGGCGATGTCCCCTTCTGGCCCGCACCTTGACTCACGGTCGTGCGCGACGATCCTGTCGGGTGCGTGTCTCATGCAAAAGGCACAGCCCGACCGATTCTGCGAGGGAGCCTTCCGATGTATGGGCCACGATGGCCGACTAGCGTCCGACGACCGAGCGCGGTGAACTCCTCGGGCGCGATTCTGATCCAAACGGCATAATTCGACCCGAAGCGGTCTGTTGAACTTCTCAAAAGCGGTCGGTCACTCATCGGCGACGAGGCCACATTGTCTTACACCAATGGAGCTTCAAGCCCTTCCGTTTTGATCACGCGCTGGATCGCAGGTCGCGCTAGCATCCGTTGCAAGTACTGACCGAGCAGTGGCCATACGCGCGCGGGTTTCGTGAAACCCCTTGTCCACCGGCACAGCATGAACGCGTAGGGATCAAGGATCGTGTATTGCTCCCCCAGCAACCATGGGCCATCGCTCGATTGAAGTTGCGACTCCAACTGGTCAAGCAAGGTGCCGATCTTCGATTCAGCGTGAGTTTGCACTTGGTTAGCGCCCAGCGGGTTGTCGGCATCCACCCAACGCTCGGGATAAAAATAGACAATCAACGCCGTTTGCAGTGTATTCGTCAACCACATGAGCCACTTGTAAAACTCCGCACGTTCCGGCGTTGCCAGTGTGGGCGCCATCCCGCTTTCTGGATGTGTGTCGGCCAAATGCAGGCAAATGGCAGCCGTCTCATACAACACCATGTCGCCATCAACCAATACAGGAATCAATCCGTTGGGATTCAGTCGGAGATAGTCTGCCGACTTATGCTCATCTAGCGTGCGATCGACAAGCACTAGCCCGAAAGGCTCACCGATTTCTTCCAGAACGATGTGGGGGGCCATGCTTGCGTTGCTGGGGTAATAGAACAGTTTCTTGGTGGTCATGTTTAACGCCGATTGCTGGTGCCTGGATTGTCTTACGCATGATGACGCTGCGGTAATTCGCGTGCTCCCGTTGCGCAATACGCCGGGCAATTGTCGACGATCTACGCACCGGTGTCGACCGGCCGCTCTTGGCCGGTCAGCGTCCCCTCGCTAACCGGCCTGCCATCCTACACCTCGGTCTGTTCCGCCATTTCAAGTGCATCATCTACCTCGATGCCGAGGTAGCAGACCGTACTTCAAGTTTCGAGTGGCTTAGCAAAAACTGGACAGCCCGGAGGTTCTTGGTGCGACGATAGATCAACGACGCCTTGGTCCGACGCATCGTGTGGGTACCGTAGGCGGTGTCGTCCAGGCCGATTGAGGCGATCCACCGATGAACCAGCCGGGCGTATTGTCGCGTCGACAAGTGCGGAGAGTCGCGAACTCTGCTCTGGAACAGGAAGTCGGTTGGATGCAGCCCCGCATGCCTTATCCATGCCGCCACGCTGTCGCGGGTCTGCTCGGTAATCTCGAGCTGTACCGGCCGTTGCGTCTTCTGCTGCATGATCGTCGCGCGGATGGCGACGTGCTCCCCGTGACAGACGTCCCGCACCCGCAGCTTCGTCAGATCGCACGCCCGCAGCTTGCTGTCGATGGCGAGATTGAACATGGCCAGATCCCGCACGCGGGACGTTACGCCTCAGTCACGGAAGGCCAAAGATCAACCCTCGAATAGCGAAGTTTTCTGGCTGTGAGTCGAGTTCCATGTATCGTGAGACAACGTTGCCTCTACTGATGCCGGGATTTTTAGAAAGAAATAAATCGAGGTCTTTTTCGCTATGATTTGTGGAAAACAAGAGCCGAAAATTTCGGCCTTCACTAATCAAATACAGCTCGCCCAGATAAGCGATTTGTCCATTCTTGACTGAGAACCGATATATTGGTGCTTTGGTCACATTGAAATAAGCATTCCCTGAATGAGGGACGAAGTAGTACGTTCCGGCCGGAAGGCTTAGCGTTCTTAGGTTGCAGTGCTCACCATTGAAGTCGGACGGGAATGGATAGTCCAAGTTAATTAGCACTTGATCATATTTTTTTCGCGACTCCCCGTTGACTAGCCAGAGTGTGGTCGATACGACTGATCGTGTTTCACGAGCACATGTAGAAAAGAGAGCAATCCCCTTGTCATCAGGTGCATTGTTTATATTTGTTACATACCCTCGACCCGTGTGGGCGCAGCCGGAAAACATCAAGAGCAGGGATAGCACGAAGGCTACTATTGGTCTATTCCGCTCCACTTCGGGCCAAGCCTGACTGCTGACGGAGATCGACGCAATTCCAGGATTGTTTTTCATGAACATAAATTTACCCGTGCTTTTTGGGGTTGTTAGGTTAGTTAAATGAGTGAGACTGCAAATGCCCGAGACCCCTGTTTGATCGATGTCAATTAATTGCATCACAAATTAAAGATTGATTGTCAACTATCCAGAGGTTGATGTCGGTTGACCGCTCATGGCCGACTCCTACCTCATGCGGTCGGCAGAGCCGATCCTTAGCTGGCTTTTCGCAAACCTAAAACTACCGTTCGACGCGCAGTTGCACGCTTTCCGCTCTTGCAGCTTGGCGCTGCGTAGACACCGTCTCGTTGAGCTAATTATCGGCCGGCATGGCTTGCGGCCGTCCTACACACCTCATGGAGTAAATTCCGGTCGATCGTGCTCAAGGTATTTTCGGCTGACGTTTCGGGGACTGCCTCAATGTCGGCAAACGAAAAAAGGTGAGTGCACGCCACTAAATATGACCCTACCATCGATGGATGACTTCCATCAGGTTCATATAGGTCGATTTCAGGTCGGAGTCTGCGAAATTGATCCCAAGCCAGGCCAACTGGAATAACTCTGGCTCCGGTCGCTTCAGCCAAACCCCGAAACGCGGTAACAATATTTGCCTGCGACGCCGGATCATTCTTCCGAGCCCATGTCATATACAAATATGGCTTCGCACCAGCAACTTGAATCGCATCGACGAATCTTCGCACATGTTCTTGCATGCTTTTCAATGCACGGAGCGGTCGAGTGCTTTGGTCCTGCAACACGACCGCATGCCATCTCTGGGCAGTTAGACGCTTTTGAACTTCGCCTCGGTTCCAATGCGCCGCAAGAGATGCTCCGCCAAATGCGATCACATCTGTCTTCACCTGCATGCCGGCAAAGCTTGCCTCAATGAGGCTGGCAAGCATCGTCGGCATATCGTTTCTAGTTGTATAGCTATTGCCAACAAAGAGAACTCGAAACTCGCTGCTCATGGTGATGGGAGATAACGACTTGTCCGCCGATCGATGCGATGACTGCAACGGCATTTCAATGCTCCTCCACCTCGTCCCTTCAGCCTTTTCGCATGCGTGCTACCAACGCGAGCAAACGAGCACTCATTTCCTTGGCCGGCAAGTGCGCGAGCCAGCCGTGACCAGGAAGCAGCCATTCGAAACGATACGCGGCCAGCTTGCCGAGCGATTCGGTGAGCTCGGTCCATGAGTACCAGCACGCGTCCCTGAATGCGACGAGGTCCTGCTCGCGTGGGCTCCAGGCAAGCGAATCACCCGAGAAGAGCACGCGATCCTCAAGCAGGTACACAACGCTACCCCGAGTGTGCCCGGGCGCCGAGATTGCCCGCACGCCGGCCGTGATGCTCACTGCTGACCCGTCGTCGAGCAGATCCGTGGCATATGGGGCAGCCGACCTGTCCTCGCGGTGGATCCAGACACGAGCTCCGAACCGGCGCGCGTATTTTTCTGCGTCGGCGACGTCGTCACGATGCGACAGAAGGATATGCGCAATACCACCCGAAGCATCAAACCAATTCGCCAGTTCCGCGGCATACCTCGGTGAGTCGATTAGCAGATTGCCGTCCGGCCTCTCGGCAAAATAAGAATGTGCGCCAAACGACGACCGAGCGTTGAATCCGCAGCGCCACACACCCGATGTGATCTGCTGCGGAAAGATCGCGGCGTTCGGGCGAGGCTGCTTTACTTCGCTGCGTACCGATGCCGTAGGACATACCAACACCGCACGCCAGGCAGCAAGCTGCTCTTCCGGCGTGACGGGCTGCCGAACGAAGACACTCTTGTCGTTTCGTTCCTCAATGAGTCCAGGCGCGACGTGACGCGATGCACCGCAATTGATGCACGCTGTGTCGATGTACCACTCCCCTGGCACGGAGTCGGTATTGCGTGGTGGCTTCATTAGATGCTCGGGTCCTGAGAGCGCATGGCAACCTCACAGCTCCCATGATAGACCTTTCAACCGCCCAGACATGGCAGGAGCAAAACACGGAAGTCGGAGGCTCGAGCTTCGTACCGCTTTACCTCTTGACAGCGCTGGCCGGCTTCCGGGCGAAAGCCAGGACGGCGGGCGCCGGGACGTTGAACACGCCGTCGGACAGATACGGTGCCGCCCTTTCGGCAACCGACTTTTCAATTTTGCAGCAGGCCGTTGCACAATTGCCTTGGTCTCACATCGTGACCTCGGCACCGGACCCTGGTTGTTATGGGCACTGCGGTTGACACGAGTCATTGTCACTTTTGTTGCTCAACGCCCCTTCGTGAGCCGCGCTTGGCCCAGATGCGCCGTCTTGGTCACCGGGCACGGTGAACTGAAAAACAGCGCCGCGAGGCACGTTCGCGCTCAGCCGTAGCATTCCCCCGTGCGATTCCACAATCGAACGACAGATGGACAGCCCCATGCCCATTCCCCCAGCCTTCGTCGTATAGAACGGCTCGAAGAGGCGCTCGACGTTTTCTGGGCTGACACCCGGCCCGGAATCGCGCACTGTAACAAGGACTGCATTCGACTCATCCTTGCCGGTGCTTATCGTCAGTTCGCGCGGTCCGTCGTCAACCGCGCTCATCGCGTCGATGGCGTTCATGATCAGGTTCAGCATCACTTGTTGCAGTTGCACTCGATCGCCTTGAACGAGCGGTAGGTCCTCCGCAAGCTCCATCCGCACAGAAACGCTGTTTTTCTCGGCCTCAGCGCGCGTCAGGGTAATGACCTCGCGAATCGCCTCGTTGATCTGCACCCACTCCTTATCCGTCGGGGCGTTTCTGACGAGCCCTCGAATGCGGTTCATCACTTCGCTAGCCCGCCTTGCGTCTTTCGAGATACGTTCAAACGCCTGCCGAACCTCCCCCAGATCCGGCGACGGTGCGCTCAGCCAGCGTAGACCCGCCTCGGCGTTGGTGGCGCACGCGCCGATCGGTTGCCTGATTTCATGGCTGATCGAGGCTGTGAGCTGCCCCATGGTCATCACGCGGTTTGCGTGCGCCAGCGCGGTCTGGATCTCGCGGTAGCGGCGCTCGCTTTCACGTGCTTCGGCCTCCGCGCGCTTGCGCTCGGTCAAATCGAGCACGAAAGAGACACCTTGGTCCCCGCCTTCTTCGAAGCTCGCCGCGCCGATCAACACGGGCACCCGGCTGCCGTCTTTCCGGAAATACTCCTTTTCGAACGATTGCAAGTGGCCGGTTCGCTTGAATTCGGGCACCCATTGGTGGACGTCGCGGTCGAGCCATTCCGGCGGCGTCAGGTCTGTCCAGCGGACGCGACCCGAGATGAGATCCTCACGCTCGTAGCCCACGATGCGCAGAAACGCGTCATTGGCCTCGATGATCCGGCCTTCGAGGTCCCAGATGAAGACCCCAATAATGTCAGCGTCGAATAGGCGCCGGATCTTCGCGTCGCGCTCTTCGAGTTGCCTGTCCAGTGTCGCTAACGTTCTCAAGTCAGCCTGCAACACGTCCCGCCACATGAGCAGAAGTCTGAGGAAAATCTCGCTGTAACTGTTCTTCTTCCTGTCAAGAACGCAGATGGTTCCGAATATCTCGCCGTTTGGCCAACTGATCGGGACACCTAAGTAAGAGATCATCCCCAGTTTGATGTCAGGGTTCGATTTCCACGCTTCGTCCTGCAGAGCGTCAGGGACAAGCAGCGGTTGACGCGTCTTCATCACCGTCTCGCAATAAAGGCCCGTGTTCAAAGCGGCGGTTTCTGCCGGCTCGTAAGGGTTCCCCTTGGACTCGCTAGACACGAAGACTTTGATGTTCGGAGGCTCTACTTGCATGATCAAGGCGGAAGGAACGCGCATGATTTCGGCGAGTAGATTAACAATCTCTTGCCACTTCCTAACCGTTTCCGGGGGTACTTGGGTGAGATGTGACATGGCCGCGATTACGCTGAAGAACGATCGATCTCGTCAGATCATTTTCTTGCGACAGGTGAACGCGCCGTTGCGCGTCCCACACCCTATAACTGGCGGGCGGCTCCTCCCCAATGACGAGCGCCTATCTCGTCTCAAATGGTAGACCTTATTCGGGCCGATTTCGACGCGACGCAGAGGCGCTTCAGCGGGAACCCCACCTTCGATAGCCTCGTCCGAAAGCCCGAGCGAGACTATCCGCTCTCATGACAACACGATGGGCCGCGAATACCGGTTGATCATCTGAACGGCGAAGTTGCTACGCGTGTCGTCGAGCCGACCGACCCAGCTTCGACCTCTGACTTTCAGCAGACGCTTTGCAGCCGATCGGCGCAACATTTCAGAACCTCATCCGGCGGCGCTTTCCACCAGACGTCTTTAGAGAAGATCTCCACCTCGGTCATGCCGCTGTATCCCGCCGTTTCAACCAGGCGTCTGATCTCTTTCAGATCGATCACGCCGTCACCCATCATTCCGCGATCGAGAAGCATGTCCGTGGTCGGCGTCAGCCAGTCAGACACGTGATATGCGGCGATCCGTGCCTCGCTCCCGGCCGCGGAAACCGACTCTGCGAGCTCTGGGTCCCACCAGCAGTGGTAGACATCGACCGCAATGCCAAGAGACTCGTTTTTCGGGTCCAGTTGCCGACAAAGTGCCAGCGCCTGTCCGACGGTGTTGATCACCGAGCGCTCAGCGGCATACATGGGATGAAGCGGTTCAACAGCGAGTCGTACGCCGACGTTCCTGGCCTCGGCCATCAACGCGGCGATTCCATCAGAGACCATTTCACGAGCCGCGGAGAGGTTTCGACTGCCCGCAGGCAGTCCACCCACAACCATGACGAAGCATTCCGCGCCCAGTTCGGCCGCGTCATTGACCGCGCGAATGTTCGACTGGACGTTTGCCGCCCGCTCCTCAGCTGACGGTGCCGGGAAATAAGTCGAACGACAATAGCCCGTCACCTTGAGTTCGAGGGCGCGAATCTGACGGGCAATTTGCGAGACACCTGCTGCCCCCACTTCGTGTCGCCAGGGGGCGATGCCACCAAACCCCGCCCTCGCTATGCGGTCGATCGTCACGTGCAACGGCTCACGATGCCCCAGCGTTGCGGTGTTGATCGCGCAACGGTCCAGCTTTCCCCGCAACGTGTCCATTTCTGCCTCAACCGGTTACTCAGTTCCCGTGGCGCCAGAAGCGCGCTTTCGTCTCTACGCACTGCAGCCCAGCGTAGCCATCAGCCCTTGCATCCGCGCTACCGCCAGTTCAGGGTTGCGCAGCAGATTGGCCTGATCGGCGAGCCGAAAGACATCCGCCAGGTAGACGGGAGGCCTCATGCCGTGATGTCCGCCCAGCATGAAGAAGTGAGGTTGGAAGCCGTTCAGATAGGCGAGAAGGACGACCCCCGTCTTGTAGTACTGGGTAGGTGCGCGGAAGATGTGTCGCGACAACGGGACCGTCGGTGCAAGCAGTTGGTCGTAGCGCGTCATGTCACCTGCTGCCAGCGCGCCAAGTGCCTGCGATGCGGCGGGAGCGATCGCGTCGAAAATGCCAAGGAGAGCGTGTGAGTAACCGACCTCGTCGCCAGCAATGAGCTTGGGATAATTGAAGTCGTCGCCCGTGTACATCTTCACGGATGCTGGAAGGCGACGGCGGAATTCGATCTCTTTTGCGTCGTCCAGCAGCGATATCTTGATTCCGTCCACCTTGGCCTCGTTCGAGGCGATGACTTCAAGACACGCCTTTGCCGCACTTTCGTAGTCGGAACGGCCCCAATAGCCGGCCAGTTCCGGATCGAATGCTTCGCCGAGCCAGTGAAGGATGACCGGCTTGTCACAGGCCGACAGCACCTCCCGATAGACGCGGATGTAGTCGCCGGGATGATGCGCCACACGCGCAAGCGCGCGGCTCGCCATCAGGATAATCTTTCCACCGGCGCGCTGGACGCTCTCGATCTGCATCAGATAGGCCTTGATCACATCGTCGCACGAGCGCGCGTCGCTGACGGGCAGATGATCCGTGCCGCAACCGGACGCGACCCGCGGCCCTGGGATGTCGCGCGTTTCGTTCAATGTGCGGACGATCAGTTCTTTCGCCGATTCCCACGACAGCCCCATGCCGCGTTGCGCGGTGTCCATCGCCTCCGCGATGCCCAGACCCTGCTCGAGAAGGTAGCGGCGATATTCGATGGTCCGCTCCCAGTCGATCGCGCAAGCGTGCCCGAGTTCGCCGCTGCGAAGAGGGTCCGCAACGACGTGCGCAGCCGAGTATGCGATGCGGTTGAATGGAACTGCCGGCTTCAGGACTTTCAGCGGCGTGCCAGTCAGCCGGTAGTCAACAAGCGCGCCGGCCCGCGTGGGAAGTTTGATTTGCATGACTTGACTCTCGAAGTCAGTATTTAGAAACGAGAAGGCCGCCATCGACACGGATCGCCTGGCCAACGCTGAACGGCAAGCCGCCCGTCGCGAGCGTGCGTACTGCAATTGCGACTTCTCTTGGCGTACCCCATCGTTTGATGGCGGTGAGCCCGTTTTCCATGAGCGCGTCGTAGCGGGCTTTTGACGGAGCGGTCATTTCCGTTTCGATCAGGCCCGGCTGTACCTCGAAGACGCCGATGCCAAGCTCGGCGAGTCTCAGGGAGAACAGCGTGGTTGCCATCGAAAGGCCTGCCTTTGAAACGCAGTACTCGCTGCGTTGGGGCGACGCTGCAACGGCGTTGGACGAAGTAATCGTGATGATCGAGCGACTGACACCGCCCTGCCGCCCTTTGGCAACCCGCCGGCCGAACGCCTGCATCAGGAAGAACGTGCCGCGGGTGTTGACGTTAAGGCAGCGGTCATAGCTCTCAGGCGTAACGTCGAGCAGGTCGCCACGCGACATCACGGAAACACCGGCGTTATTGACGAGACACGTAACGGCGCCGAGCGAATCCTCGACAGTCTGGAGCAGCGCGTCGTGTTGCGCGATGTCCGCGAGATTCGATGTCAGCGCCATACATCCAACGCCGGCGCGCTCGATGTCGGAGCGCGTGGCTTCGAGCTCGTCCGAATGTTCGACGTCGGTGATTGCGATGTCGAACCCGGCATCTGCTAACTCGAGCGCGATCGCTCGTCCTATTCCACGGCGCGATCCCGTGACCAGCGCGACCTGGCGTTGCTTCATGTCTCTCTCCTGCATTGGCATCTGGTACGTCACGCGCTACGGATTTCTTCGCGGTGCGGCCGAAATCCTTAAGTAACGATCCAGTTCGTTATTTAACACTCGGCACCGCACGAAGTCAAAAAAGGGTTTTCCCTTGCCGAAGCGGAAAACCCTGCGAGAACGAAAGCTGAGGCGAAAGGGAAGGAGGTCGATGTCGCCGCGATCAGCGCGGCCGCAGGAGGCTGAACACCGTGTCGATGTTGAATTCGAGGCGCTTCTGAAGCGCCTCTTTCGAAACGAAGTCGAACCCAAAGATAACTTCGCCGGTGAAACGGTTCGTCAGATAGTAGTACCCGATGGCGGCCAGTGTGAGATGCAGCTGACTTGCATCGACGCCGGGCCGGAAGTCGCCCGATGCCACTCCCCGGTCCAGAATCCGCTGGAGCATGTCGATGAACCCTCGGTGCAACTCGCGGAACCGACGAGATTTCTTGATGTGGCGCGCCCGATGCAGGTTCTCGCTGTTGACCAGTGACATGAACTCGGGGTTCTTCAGGTAATACTCCCAGGTGAAGGTGATGAGCGTGCGAATGGCCTCGACAGGCGGCAGATGATCCAGTGCGAGCTTCTGTTCCTCGGTCCGGATGTCCGTCCACGCCTCTTCAAGCACGGTCGTAAACAGCTCTTCTTTTCCCTTGAAGTACTCGTAGATCATCCGCTTGTTCACGCCGGCTTTTTCAGCGATCGACTCGATGCGAGCGCCGCCGAGTCCGACCTTGGCGAATTCTGCTTTCGCCGCGGCGATGATCTTCGCCTGCGTCGCGATGGGGTCGCGCGTGCGCTTCGCGCGCTGCGGCAACTTTCCGGCAACGGGTACTTCGCTGAGTCCGTCGACTGTCGTCGTTGGCATCTTGTCTCTTCAACCACAAAAAATTGAACGGTAACTGCAGACCGACTGCAGCGCATTGGCGGTTCCATGTCACGCCCCCTTCGAGGCATGCGCCCACTATCGTAAACCCGATTATCGCTCACGGACCCTTGAAGACATCGACATCGCGTGACATCATTCGCAACAAGTAACGAACCGGTTCGGTTTTAACTGAACGAACCGGGATGTCGAGGATAGGGAGGCAATGTGAACAAGTGGATGAGTGCAGAAGCGGCGGCGGCTTCGATTCCTGATGGCGCAACGGTCGCGATTACCGGCTCCGGTGGCGGGCTCCTTGAACCGGATGCCGTGCTGGCCGCACTCGAAACGCGCTTTCTACAGACGGGCCACCCCTGCAATCTCACGGTGGTTCATGCCTTGGGTGTCGGCGATGGCCAGGGCAGCGGTCTTGGCCGGTTCGCGCACGCAGGCATGGTCAAGCGCGTCATCGGCGGCCACTGGGTGTGGTCGTCCGCCATGCAGGCCCTGGCGGAATCGGGGCAGATCGAGGGATACAGCTTTCCGGGCGGAGTCATCGCCACGTTGTTCCGGGAAATCGGCGCGGGCCGCCCGGGCGTAATCACGCGCGTTGGACTCAGGACCTTTGTCGATCCCCGGCTGGGTGGAGGCAAGCTCAACGCGGTCACCACTGAAGACCTCGTCGAACTCATCGAGATTGGCGGCGATGAGTATCTGCGCTTCAAGCCCATCAAGATCGACTTCTCCATCGTCATGGCATCGTCCGCCGACGATCGCGGGAATCTCTCCACGCGCCGTGAACCCGCCGACCTCGACATCTACGCCGTTGCACTTGCCGCGCACAACAGTGGCGGCAAGGTGATTGCGCAGGTGAAAGGCAAGTCCGCAGGTCACGTGCCGGCGCGTCTCGTTCGCGTGCCGGGTGTCATGGTAGACGTCACGGTTGAAACCCCCGCGCAACGGCAGTGCGCAATCAGCGATTACGACGCCACGCTCAGTGGCGAATCGCTCGGCGAGACAGCCGACCCGGACATGCCCGAAGGCATGCGGCTGATCGTTGCCGAGCGCGCAGCGCAGGAACTTGGCACGAACCAGTCAGTGAATTTCGGATTCGGGTTCCCGGGCGCCATCCCCGCGGTGCTGGCGCAGCAAGGTCGCGGCTCCGAATATTGGGGCTCGGTTGAACAGGGCATCCATCGTGGGGCCATGCTCGATGGCCCGATGTTCGGCACCGCGCGCAATGCTGACGCGATCGTGCCGAGCGTTG
The DNA here is from genome assembly GCF_002934455.1 of Trinickia symbiotica. GTDB lineage: Bacteria > Pseudomonadota > Gammaproteobacteria > Burkholderiales > Burkholderiaceae > Trinickia > Trinickia symbiotica. The sequence goes on from NZ_PTIR01000001.1 coordinate 293,554, forward strand.
ATCAGTTCGACTTTTACAGCGGGGGCGGCATCGATATCACGTTCCTCGGCATGGGCGAGTTCGACCAAGAAGGAAACGTGAATGTTTCCAAACTGGGTAGCACCGTGGTTGGCCCTGGCGGGTTCATGGACATTGCCCAAGGCGCCAGAAAGATCGTCTTCTGCGGCGCATTCGAAGCAAAAGGCCTGCGCGTCCAGAGAAAGAGCGACGACTCGCTCGAGATCGTCTCGCCCGGCTCGGTTCCCAAGGCGGTGAAGCGCGTTCGCCACGTGACGTTCAGCGGCCTTCAGGCTCGCCTCGACGGCAAAGAGGTTTTCTACGTTACCGAGCGCGCCGTTTTCAAGCTCGACCCGCTGGGCGTGCGCCTGATCGAGGTAGCAAAAGGCATCGATATGCAGAAGGACGTGCTTGCCCGGATGGAGTTCGCTCCGTTGGTCGATGAGCACCTTCTTGAAGCGTCAATCGCGCACTGAACTGCGAACCGTACGGGCTTTTACCCGAATCCAGAGGTATCTCTCATGCAGCAGGAATCCGACGTCATTTTCGCCATCGAAGGCGCGGTTGCAACGATCACGCTCAACCGGACAGCACGACACAACGCGCTGACGACGCGCATGCTGGACGACATTGATCGGTACGTCGCGACCGTTGAACGCAATGACGAAGTGCGCGTGCTCAAGTTCACTTCGAACAGTCAACGATTCTTCTGCAGCGGCGCGGACATCAACGAATGGGGCGACATCGATCCGCAACGGATGGGCACGCGATTCATTCGTGATGGGAATCGCGTCTTCCGAAGGATCGCAGAGCTTGATAAGCCCACGATCGCGGTGCTGTCAGGCAGCGCGCTGGGCGGCGGATTCGAACTCGCGTTAGCCTGCGACTTCCGCTACGCAAGCGTCGACGCGCGAATCGGGTTCCCGGAAGCGGCGGTCGGCGCGATTCCTGGCTGGATGGGCTGTGCCCGCCTCTCCGAACTTGTCGGTGCCACGCGCACTCGCGAATTGATTCTGTTGGGCGAGCCAGTCGGGGCCGCTATAGCTGCTCAGTGGGGCATCGTCAACGAAGCGCTCGCGGCGGATCAACTCGCAGCTCGGGTAGACGCCGTTTGCGCGACGCTCCAGAAGCGGTCAACCACTTCCCTCTCCGTTGGCAAACGACTCATCCGGATGATGGAGTCGGGACAACACGAATACGCACATGAGCTCGCAGCGTCAGTCTGCAAGGCGTCGCCAGACGCCGCGGAAGGCGTTGCTGCATTTCGCGAGAAGCGTCATGCGAACTTTGGTTGATCCGGCTACCGCCGGCTGTGCACTCTCGACCGGATGGATCGACGGCGATACCAGGATTGTGGTGATCGTCGCCGACCCGGTCTCACAGGTGAAGTCGCCGCAGTTCTTCAATTCGCATTTCGCACAGCAAGGCATCAATGCTGTTCTGGTGCCCGCGCACGTCACGCCCGACCGACTGCATGAGGCCATTTCGGGCTTCGCAGCTTTAAAAAACCTGGCGGGCGTCGTGATTACGGTTCCCCATAAAGTCACGGCAAGTACATTGCCTGACGTTCGGATGACTGAGCGTGCCGCGGCAATTGGAGCGGTGAACTGCCTCCGGAAGCTGGAAGACGGAGGTTGGCTCGCGGACAACTTCGATGGAGAAGGCTTTGTCATTGGCCTTGAACAGCAGGGTTTATCCGCGTCCGGGCGGCAGGTCCTTCTCGTCGGTGCAGCCGGCGGCGCGGGCCGCGCTCTCGCGAACGCGTTATGCGCGGCACAAGTTGCGGTGCTGAGGCTCGCCGATATTCGCGAGGAAGCGGTAGATGTCCTGGCGGCTGAACTTCGAAGCCGGTACGGGCACGTGGTTATCGAATTTGCAGAAGCCATCGCGAATCCCGCCGACGACCTGATCGTCAATGCGTCCCCGATCGGCATGAGTCCATCGGATTCCATGCCGATCGACATATCGAATTCCAACAGGAACGCCGTTGTTGCAGACCTGATCATGAAGCCGGAGCAAACCCTCTTTCTTCAGCAGGCTTCTGCTCTCGGTCTAAGGACACACCCTGGCCGACATCTTCTTCTCAGTTCCGTTCGGCAAATGGCGAGGTTTATTGGCCTAGTTCGTTAAGGCCGTGGCTGCCGGCACAGGATGCTCAAAGAACCGGCATATCGGCTCGATGCAAGCGCAATCAGGCGCGTTCAAGGAGACAGGAGTAAGACATGGAACTTTCGAAATATCGTTGGCGCGTTTGCGCGCTGCTATTTTTCGCAACGACGATCAACTATCTCGACCGCCAGGTTCTCGGACTGTTGAAGCCCTCGCTTGCCCTTCAGTTCAACTGGACTGAGACACAATACAGTTACATCGTCGTCGTGTTCACGGCCTGCTATGCGATCGGGATGCTGCTTTCGGGCAAGCTCGTCGATAAAGTCGGCGTGAAGATCGGCTACGGTGTATGTGTCCTGCTTTGGAGCATCGCAGCTTGCGGCCATGCGCTCGTGCGCAGCACATTGGGCTTCGGTGTCATGCGCGCACTCCTGGGCATTTCGGAATCCGGAAGCTTCCCGTGTGCCGTCAAAAGCGTCTCCGAATGGTTTCCTCGCAAGGAGCAGGCGCTCGCCGTCGGTATCCTGACGGCGGGAACCAGCATCGGCGCCGTCGCAGCGCCCGCGGTCGTCCCGTGGCTGGCGGCTACATACGGCTGGGAGGCCGCTTTCTTCGTTACGGGTCTGACGGGTTTCGTATGGCTCGGCTTCTGGTACGTCATGTACCAGGCGCCGCTGAAGCATACGAAGGTCACGAAGGCAGAGCTCGAATACATCAGCGAGGACGCCGCTTCGCCTTCCACCGTCGAACCGGCGAAGGTACGTTGGGTCTCGCTATTCAAGCTCCGCCCGACATGGGCCTTTTTCGCGGGCAAGCTGCTGACCGACCCGATCTGGTGGTTCATGCTGTTCTGGCTGCCGTCGTACTTCAATTCGCGTTTCCACCTCGATCTAAAGAATCTTGGCCTTCCTTTGGTCATCGTCTACATCTCCACGTCGATGGGTAGCATCGGTGGCGGCTGGGTTTCCTCGTCGCTGATCCGTCGCGGGTGGTCGGTCACGAAAGCACGGCAGACGACGATGCTCGTACTCGCGTTTCTCGTCACGCCGATTGCGATGTCTCCGTGGATCAACGATATGTGGGCGATGGTTACGCTCCTGAGCCTCGCCGCCGCCGCCCATCAGGGATGGTCGGCCAACCTGTTCACGACGGCCTCCGACATGTTCCCCAAGGCAGCGGTCGGCTCGGTGGTGGGTATCGGCGGACTCGCGGGTGCGCTCGGCGCAACGCTCTTCCCGCTCTTCGTCGGCGCCGTCCTCGATCACTTCAAGGCGCTCGGGCACATCAACGCGGGCTATAACATCCTCTTCGTGATCTGTGGTTCGGCTTACCTCGTCGCGTGGGTCGCCATGAAGGTGATCCGTTCGTCTAACCAGACAGTCGATATCGCGCAACTGTCGCCGAAGGCAAGCGTGTAACCGACTGGGGGCGATGTGCCGGGCACAGTTGGTGCGCAATCTACGCGGGACGGCCTACACGTTGCGGCGGGTGTGTCAGGAGGAAGCGTATGGGGAGATGGAGCAAGGCTCGTCCGCGACCCGCTCAGCGACCGCCCGATGTACCGGGTGAGATGCCGTCAATCATTGAGCCACAGCTCGCCACACTCGTCAGCGCCGCCCCGGGCTATGGCGATTGGTCATACGAGATCAAATTCGACGGCTACCGGATGCTGACGCGAATCGAGCACGGACAAGCGCGGCTCTTCACTCGCAACGGACATGATTGGTCGGCTCGGCTGCCCCATCTGCGCGACGTCGCCGCCGAGATCGCCGTTGACAATGCATGGTTCGACGGAGAGGCAACGGTACTCGACGCCGACGGAAAGCCCGACTTCAACGCTCTGCAGAATGCATTCGACCGGCATCGGACGCAAAGCATCATCCTGTTCGTCTTCGACCTGCTATGGCTCAACGGCCGAGACCTGCGCGACGAACCTCTCCGCGCGCGGCGGCGCGTCCTTCACGACATGATGGATAGCATCCAAACGCCACTGCTGCGGTACTCGGAAGACTTCGCCCAAGACCCGGAGTCTCTTATCGCTGCGGCATGCAAGATGAAGTTGGAGGGCATCATCGGCAAACGCGGCGACTCGCCGTACCGGTCCGGCCGTTCCACCGATTGGATAAAAATCAAATGCCACTTGCGGCAAGAGTTTGTCATCGGTGGCATCGCGCGTACGAAGGGCGCAAAAGCCGGCGTCCGCTCGCTGCTGCTCGGTGTCTACGAACCGGACGGAGGGCTACGCTACGCGGGCCACGTGCGACCGCATTTGACGCCGCGCCAAAGCGCGTCCTTCCAAGCTCGAATAGAGCGCATCCAGCGCGTGCGTGCACCATTTCGCAACCCGCCAGCACCTGATCGTGACCAGGAGCTTTTATGGCTGAAGCCCGAGGTCGTCGCCGAGGTTTCCTTTCTCGAGTGGACGCCGACCGGTGAGATCCGGCATGCGTCGTTCGAGGGAATCAGGGAAGACAAGCCGCCTCGTGCGGTCAACCGGGAATCGGCGGTTGCTTCGGCAAGCCGCAAAAGATGACCGAGTTGCGAGGCGTCATTACGCGGCGTCGCCCTTCAGTTCTCCATGCTTGCGTGAGTGTGTCGCCGCGTACTTCAGCTCGTAATGGGCACCCTTTCCGCTTCTGGTTGGCGGAAAATGCTCTCCCTCGACGCACGTCACTTCGAAAGTGCCTTTACCGTCGTCGTGGACGACAGAATAGATGCCAGACGTCTTGACGATCTCGCCCGGCTTGAAAGAGTTATCGCCTGCCATTTGATGCTCCTATCCGTGGTTTTCGCGCATGTTGATCAGCAACGGATATGCCTCGGCACGGATGATGCAGCCACGGACCTTTGTGCTACGGCGCCCCCCCCCGAGGAGCGTATCCGCTACCGCTAGAATCGCTGTGCTAGCCTAAGGAACATTCTTCGGATGTTGGCTCTGCGCGCGGAGGCACGTCCGCGACGCTCAGTGATGCGGTTTCTGCTCGTGCGTCTCACTCCTATGCGTTGTTTCGCTCTCGTCTTGCGCGTGTGATGCCGCAGGCGAGTAAAGCGACGATAGCGAGCGCGATGAGGAAGCTCACAACGAACATCGTCGTTTCCACGATCGCGCCGTCGTCGTGTATCCCGATCGCGTTGCCCGCGAGGAACAGCGGCTTAAAAACCGTCCATGCGTCGTGATACAGGAAAAGGTCTTCGAGCGGCTGGAAATTCGCCAGAGCAAGGTAGACGGGTAACGTCAATAGAAGGCCACCACCCACGAGTGCGAGTCTATGTTTCATCGGACGATGACCATTCCGTAGTATCGCACTTGCGTACCCGGGATGTTTTCTGGTGGGTATGCAGTCAGCCATTTTCGGAGCGTATCGAATTGGGATCGATGCGGCAGGGTGATGCATCCTTCGCTTCGTCCCCAGTATCCGACAGGATGTAGCCGGAATGACCCTCGGCGAACGCCGTTGATTACCGTATAGTCGGTTGGCGGTGAGCCCTCGCGAAATAGCGCGAACCATTGTGAGCGATGAGTCCCGTTCGCGATGTCTTCGATTGTTTCAACGATCTCTTGATGTTTTCCCCCCTTCGGACGGTCAACGATGTAATACACCCCCCTGGGTAAGGGGCCGTCGTCTGGTACTGCGGTCGCATCGGGATCGTTGACGAAGCGTCCATACCCCGAGAACGCGGCAATGGCACCCAAGCCGGGGCAGAGCAAGGTGGACATTTTTTGTCCGTTCAAGGTGAAAATGCAGGTCGCCGGCATTGGGCTTAGGTCCGAGTGAGTGAGCGACAATTCTGCCAGTGATTGTTGGCGGTGCGAAAGCAGGTAATCGTTTTCAGTTTGCAGGAGAAAATGCCGTGCGAGTGCACCTGTTCAGGTCGTTAGGAAGAACATTCTGTTCAATAGAGGCGCCGATTGGCCTCGTGCAGACCGACATGGTCAGTCTAGGGATAAATAGTTTCGCCGCGATTGAGCATGCCGATGAACTCCTCGATCTTGCGCGCCCGTGTTGCGGGCTTTTTGGCGTTCTGTATTCGAAATAGGATGGAGTAGCGGTTTCGGCCGTTCAGCGTCGAAAAGAATGCGCTGGCCTTGGGATTGGCATCCAGTGCGGCCTGCAGGTCGTCCGGCACGAGCGAGTTGCTGGCGGACGTATAGGCCGCCTCCCAGCGGCCATCCTCCTTGGCTTTCTCGATTTCTCGCATGCCCGAAGGGAGCATTCTGCCTGCCGCGATCAGCGCTTCCGCCGGTCTCTGTTGAGTCTGGACCAGATACTCTTTGCCGAGCGTCGAGTGAAACGCTGTAACCAGTATTCTTCACTTTCGGTCTGTTTTTGACCGTCGATCCAGCCATGACAAAGGGCACTTTCCAGCGCCTGCTGTAAGTCAAGGTCGGCTGCCTGGCGCCCTTTTTAGCAAGATCGAACAGCAGCGCGGCCGCGTGCTGGCGCTGCAAGCCGACGCGGCCGATGCCGCTGCGATGAGCCGCGCAATCGACGATGCGGCGGCGCGATTCGGCAAGATCGACATTCTCGTGAACAACGCGGGCGTGCTCGCGCTAGCGCCAGTCGACACGCTTTCGCTGGAGGACTTCGACAGAACGTTGCAAGTCAATGTGCGCGCCGTCTTCGTCGCGGTGAAGGCGGTGTTGCCGCATATGGGCGATGGCGGCCGTATCGTGAACATCAGCAGTTGCAACGCCGAGCGCATGCCGTTTCCTGGCGGTGCGGCCTATGCGATGAGCAAATCCGCATTGCGCGGACTGGTGCAGGGGCGCGATCTCGGTCCGCGCGGAATCACGGTGAACAACGTGCAACCCGGCCCGATCGATACCGACATGAACCCCGAATCCAGCGACTTCGCCTCGATGTTGCACGGTCTCATGGCACTTCCGCGCCACGGACGTCCAGAGGAAATCGCCGCGATGGTGGCCTATGTCGCCGGCCCGGAAGCGGGGTTCGTCACTGGCGAGAGCTTGACCATCGACGGCGGTTTCAACGCTTGATCGCCGAAGAAGATGGCGAAAGTCACGTGGGGCGGCTTCGCCTTCGAGGCTCCACGCGCTGACGGCCGACGCCCATCACGGGCCGCGGCCTAGTCTCGCACGGCAGTGTCGACTTCTAAAGCTCAACGCGCTGAACATATCCCGTGAGCTCAAGGTAGCCACGTCCTATCGGTTTTGCAGCGCTTGTGCTGGCCAAAACCGAATTGTCGGCTTCCGCACCACCTTGAAACGCCGTCACGGCTCCCTCCCAATACACCGCACCGGTGCTCGCGCGGCTGTCGAATTCCTGATCGTCCATGAGCGGCACGAGCATCAGATGCAGGTCCTGCGCATCGACGCGCATCGCCACTGGATAATCTGCGCCGGTATGCGGCGAACGCCACCGGCGTAGCGGCGTGAAGCTCACGCTGTCGGGGGATAGCGCATGCGTGCTTCCATCGGCGGCGCGCAGCGTGCCGCCTGCCCAGAACTTGCGGCCTGCCTTGTCACGGATCTGGAAGGCCATCAGCGCCCCGCCGTCATCGAGATCGATGCCGATCCAATCCCAGCCGACCGCAACGTCGGCGAGCGGTGCCGACGACCATTCGTGATCGAGCCATGCCCTCCCGCGTATGTGCTCACCATTCCCGGGTGAATGACGACTACGCTTGAGCATGCCGTCGACTCGCAGCCACGGCTCGCTGTAGTAGTAGCTGGCCTCACTCGCAAGCGGACCCTTGCGGCTATACCCGCCTGCACCGTTGAGAAGCACCGGTTGCGTCGGCTCTAAAGTGAAGGCGAACGCAAAGCCGGAGGTGGCGACGTTCAAGCGGTAGCGGCCGTCCGCGTTGCGCTCGAGCGACCAGTCGTCGATGTGAACCGCGGTGTCCGTCCCGCTCGCGTCGGCCAAACCGAAGCCACGGCGCGCAGCGCGCTGGTCATGCTGAAGGCTGCCCGCGCGCGGATCGCTCAGCGCCACGTTGGCGAACAGCAATTGATTCGGCGCAAAGCGGCTCGGGTTGGCGTCGTCGAGGGCCGGGCGCGAGCGAAAGAACGTCGCTTCGAAACCCAATGATGCATTGGCGGCGGCACTCGGCGTGGCATCCGCTGCCGGGTTGGCATCGGGTTGCAGCCAGCCGGTCACGTACCACCATTCGTTGCGATAGCTCGAATGCGCGCCATAGTCGCGCGGGAACACCAGCGGCTGTCCGTTTACCACCGTTGGAAATTCCGGCGTGCGCGCCCACGCAGCGCTTAGCACTTGGGCGGCTAGCGGCCATAACAGGAACGTGCGCCTTCTCATCGCGTTACCAGTCTTCGCGCACGGCGCGCACCGCATCGACCGACATCGCCGCGCGAGAACTCAAGAGCGCGGTGAGCGCGGCGGCAACGACGACCGCCGCCGCCAGCGTGGCCAGCAACCCCCGCGGCATATGCACGCTCATCGTCCAATGAAACGACTGAGGGTTGACGACATGCACCAGCACGATCGCGAGACTCGAGCCCAGCGTCAGACCGGCGAGCACGCCGAGGATCGCAACGAGCGCGCCTTCCATCGCGAGCATGACCGCGATCTGGCGCCGCAGGACGCCGATGTGCCGCAGCATGCCGAACTCGCGCTTGCGGGCGAGCGCTTGCGCGCCGAAGCTTGCGCCAACGCCGAATAGTCCGATGATGACCGCTACCGCTTCCAGCAAATAGGTCACGGCGAAGCTACGATCGAAGATCCGCAGGCTCGCCGCGCGGATATCGGCCGGCTGCGCGAACTCGAGACGCTGCCCACCGGGCACGCCGGCGCGCAAGCGTGAGATCGCTTGCGCCGGTGCCACGCCCGAGGCAAGCCACAAGGCGGCATCGGTCACGCGTGTGTCGTGAGTCAGCCGGCGATAGTCGCTTGCGTCGATCACGATGGCGCCGAACTGCCGTGCATAGTCGCGCCAAATGCCGGCCACCGTGAACGGCAAACGCTGCCCCGCCAGCGGCAACGTGATGCGCTGGCCCCGATGCATCCCATACAGATCGGCGACCGCCTCGCTGATCCACACCGGCGGCGGATCGCCGGCTGGCGGCACCAGAGGCGCAGTCGTCAGTGGCAGGCGAGCGGCGGGATGGCGCGGATCGATGGGCCGCGCGAGCAGGCTGACGGGCGGCAGGCGAGCGTCGAGCGATATTTGCGTGGCGCGAAGAAACTCGACGCGCGCAACGCCGGGTGTGGCGGCGATGGCCGCCTGATTGCCCGGCGATAGAAATGCGCTGTCGCCGCCGGACGAAGCGCGCAGATAGAGCGGCGCGGGAAGCAGCAGCTGCAGCCAGTCGTCGACCGCGAGACGAAAGCTCGACACCATGATCGCCATCGCCGTCATGAGGCTGAAGCTCGTGACGATGCCCGCCAAGCCGATCGTCGCGCGGCCGGGGGCATTGGCCAGCTGCGACAGCACGAGCTGCGGCAATGCATGGCTCGAGCGGGGCAGCAAGGCGAACACGGCGCGCGCGACGGCCGGCATCGCGAGCACGCCGCCCAGGAGCAACAGCGCGATCGAGAGATAGCCGAATACCGGCAAGCCGGCCACGGGCGGCAATAGCGCCGCTACGAGGCCGGCGCCGATCGCGAGCAGCGCCGCCGTGACGGTTCGCTTCGCGCGCAACCGTGCGGCGGGGGCTTCCTCGTCGCCCGCCTTCAGCGCTCGCGCGGGTCGCGCCCGCGCCGCTTCGAGCGCCGGCGCGAAACTGCCGAGCACCGACGCGCTCACCCCCAGCCCCCAAAAAATCGCCGCGGGCAGCGCATCGAAATGCACGCGCGGCTGAACGCCTTCGAAATAGCCGCCGCCGAGATCGCCGCCCGCATAATGGAGCACGGCGGCCGCGAGCGCAAAGCCGATGGCGAGACCCGCCGCCGCGCCGAGCATGCCGAGGAATGCCCCCTCCGCGACGACGAGCCAAAGCACGCCACGCTGAGTCACGCCAATCGCGCGCAGCAGCGCAAACTGCGCGCGGCGCCGCAGTACCGCTAAGGCCTGCATCGTGAAAACGAGGAATGCGCCCGTGAACAGCGCGACGAGCGCGAGTACGTTGAGATTCGCGCGATACGCACGCGAGAGCATCGACGTGCGGTGTGCGTTGTCACCTGGCGTGACGGCGGCGACGCCCGCAGGCAAAAGCGCTGCGATCGAATGCGCGAACACTTCGGCGTCAACGCCCGGCTTGAGCTTGATGTCGATGCGCTGAAGCATGCCGAGCCGCTGCAAGCGCCATTGCGCGGCGCCGATGTCCATCACTCCGACGCGCACCGCGTCGCCTGATGCGGACAGTACGCCCGCGATGCGCAGCGCGACCGAAGCGAGCCCGACCTGCACCGTCAGCGAATCGCCTGGCTTGAGCGCGAGCCAGGTCAGCGCGGCAGGCGAGAGAAAGACGGTGTCGGGGTCGAGCAGATCGAGGCTGGCGCCCTTCGTGCCCTTCGTGCCCTTTGTGCCATTGGTGCGATTGGCGGGATCCGTTTGCTCCACGCGTCCGACGAGATTCGGCGTGACGTAGCCTGCGCGAAACACATCGACGCCGAGCAGCTTCAATGACTCGTCGCGTCCCGCGACGCGCGCATCCACCTCGGTGACTGGGCTTGCCACCGCGACCTCGGGCAAGCTGGCAATGCGCGGGAACAGCGCTTCATGGAAGCCAGCGCGCGGGCCGCGCAGCTCGATATCGGCGTTGCCCATCAGCGAATTGACGGTGGCCGACAGCTCATTGAGTGCCGCGCGATTGATCAGCTGCACGGCGTAGCCCATGGCGACACCCGCGGCAATCGCGAGAATGCCGATCAACGTGCGCAGCGAATGCCCGCGCATTTCGCCGGCGATGAGCGCCGCGCCGACTCCGCCCGCCGTCATGCGATTGCCCGGGCGGCGCGACGAGCGCGGCGAAGCGGAGTCACGCGATGGACGTACGGTGCCAAGCCATCGCATCGCCGCTATGCTCCGCCCGGGCCCCGCGCGTACGGCTCGAGCCCATCTGGCGTGAGCCGCAGCACGCGGTCGGCGGCAGCCGCCACGGCCGCCGAGTGCGTTGCGAGCAGCACACCCGCGCCGTTTTTTTGCGCCAGCTCGCGCAAAAGCGCGAGGATGCGCATCGCCGTGTCGTAATCGAGATTGCCGGTGGGCTCGTCGGCCAGCACGAGACGCGGCTGATGCACGAGCGCACGGGCGATCGCGACCCGCTGCAATTCGCCGCCCGACAATTCGCGCGGCAGCGCGTGCTCGCGTCCGCCGAGCCCGACCGCGAGCAGTAGGCGCGACACGCGCGCGGGCACGTCTTTCGCGCGCATGCCGTTCAAGAGCAGCGGCAACGCGATGTTCTGCGCCGCCGACAGGTTCGGCAGCACATGAAACGCCTGGAACACGAAGCCCATTTTCTGGCGGCGCTGCAGCGTGGCAGCGTCGTCGTCGAGCACGGCGAGATCTTGTCCGTCAAAGACGATTTGACCGGCATCCGGCCGGTCGAGTCCGGCCGCGAGATTGAGCAGCGTCGATTTGCCGACCCCCGATTCGCCCATGATCGCGACGCATTCACCTGCCCGCAGTTCGAGATTTACACCGCGCAGAACGTTGCGCGGCGTGGTGCCGTCGTAGTGCTTCGACACGTTGGCGAGCGTCAGCATCATGGGCCGTCACTCCCTCAATCGCCGTTGTGACTCGCCGCGCCGGACCGTTAGCGCAGCAGAGTTCGGTGCTCGATTCGGAAAGCCAGACTCCGCCCGGACGGCCCGTCGTCTGGCTCACGTTCGCGTGGTTGCCTTGCAAGCACGCTGACGAGTTCGATTGTTGCACTTATCGCGGTTTGCCGCTGTACATCACGATTTGTCGACGCGTCGCTGGCCTCTGCCTCCAGCGCAAAGCTCTTGGCCGCGCACGTCGATGGTCACCAGGTGCTCTTCCTCCTTGTTTGCGACACGCTCCGCATATTCGCAGGACGGCCCAGGCGCATGCAGGTTCGCCCGCGCGAGCATTGCTTGGTGCGGAGCAATGCGCCAAAATCACCCGATGACGAACGCGCCACTTCCGGACCGGGATTTCGTTTCCGCTGCGCAATCATGCTTCGATGTGCTCGAAAACTATCAGGTCACGCTCAAATCGACATCGGCGGGAGCGGAACCGGTCGAAATACTCTATGGCTACCGCAAGCCAGGTTTCGTTCGCATGGACTTCATCCGTCCCCATGCCGGCGCGACACTCACTTACAACCCTGAAAGCCGGAAGGTCAAGCTCTGGCCATTTGGTTTCGACACCATTCCGACGCTCACGCTCAGTCCCGACAATCGCATGATCCTGAGCCCGCAGGGTCATCGCGTCGATCAGTCCGATATCGGCGCACTGCTCGTCAACGTCCATGAGCTTCAACTGCATGGCGACACGCAGGTCGTCGGCGCTGACACGATCGGCACACGTCGAGCGTCTCATGTGATCGTGACGTGCAGGCCCGGGCACTTAGCGACGGGCGTGTTCCGCTATGAGCTGTGGTTCGATGTCAGCCATGGGCTGCCCATCAAGGTCGCGAGCGAGGGCGCGTCACACGAGCCGATCGAGACGGTGCTGATGGAGGACCTGCGCATCGACGTGCCAGAGTCGCAGCTCAGGCCGTTTGAGTAGTCGCGCGGGCGAGCGGTCACCCGACCATGCATTACCCGGGGCGCGTACCGAAGCTCGGTACGGCACGGTATGGACCGATCTCAGCGGTCCCTCGTCCTGGCCGGCGCGCTATCGAGACCGCGCGTCGTACCACTCGATGGCGTCTTCGCCGGCTGGAATCATGAACGGACTCGACGCGTCGTTTGCGGCGAGCCACACCGCTTCGGCGACATCCGCTGCATGCGTGACAGTCGTCTCTTTCTGCCAGTTCGCGAAGATCTGCTGCACGATTGCGCTGTATGGCTCGGGAAAACCGTCCTTCATGCGTGCTTGCGCGTTCTCGCCAAAGCGCGTGGATGGTGCACGTCCCGGCAGCACCACGCGTACGCGCACATTGAACTGCTCCAGTTCGAGCGCGAGCGATTCGCTGAACGCGTTGACCGCAGATTTGCTGGCGGTATACACCGATAGCAGATGCAGCGGTCGACAAGTGACGGTCGATGTGACGTTGATGATCACGCCTTTCCGGCGCTCGCGAAACTGCGGCAATACCGCCTGTGTCATCGCGATGGTGCCGAGCGTGTTCGTTTCGAAGATGTCGCGCACAGTGTCCATCGGCGTGCCTTCAAGCGCGTTGAGAAAGCCGATGCCGGCGTTGTTGACAAGCACATCGATAGGGCCGGCAGCATCGATGACCCCACGGATGCTCTGCGGATCCTTCACGTCGAGCGCGAGGATGGACAAACGATCGGAACGTGGCAACACGTCTTCCCGCGGCGTGCGCATCGTGGCGATCACGCGCCATTCGCGATCCAGAAAATGCCGCGCAACCTCGAGGCCAAAACCGGACGAGCAGCCGGTGATCAATACCGTCTTCATGTCGACTCCTGTGTTGTAACAGTCTCAGCACGATACGTCGGGACAGGCTGGACTGGCTACAATCGAACGTCCACATTCCATTTGTGTTCGTCCGATCATGACCGATCCTCTCGCTGATGTCGTCACGCTGCTCCAGCCGACCCCGACGTTCTCGAAAGTGCTGAGTGGCGCAGGGCACTCGCGATCGCAAATCGCCCTTTGCTGACGATCAAGTGCAGCGAGCCAAGCTCGCTTTAGAATCCAGAAAAGACGATTCGCCAAGCCGACTGGCTGCCGGTAAGAAAAAAGGACGTCATGAAGAGACGATGCCTGCTAAAGGGTGTTGCCGCCCTGTCTTTCCTCCCCACCACCACGATCTTTGCCGACGTGATTCCTGCCATGGCTGGAATGGGCCGCGTCCGGCCTGGCGACCCTGCATGGCCGGAAGCAGAGGAGTGGGAAGCGCTCAGTCGCGCAGTCGGCGGAAATTTATTGCGACCGAAGACCATCTGGCAGGCCTGTGCGCAAGCGCCTCGCACGCCCGATTGTCTCGCCCGCCTGCAGGAAGCAAGAAACCCGATCGCGCTCGGCGACGATCCCGGCGGCACTCAGATCTCAGGCTGGCTCGACGCATGGACACCCCGCGCGAGCGCTTACGCCGTGGCGGCCCGCTCCACCGCCGACGTCGTTGCGGCCATCAATTTCGTGCGCCAACACAATTTGCGTCTGGTGGTGAAAGGCGGGGGGCATAGTTACCTTGGCGGCTCGAACGCGCCGGATTCCCTTTTGATCTGGACACGCGCGATGAATCGCATCGAGCTACACGATGCGTTCATTCCATTGGACTGTTCGATGCCATCGACGCCGGCTGTGACCGTAGAGGCCGGCTGCATGTGGGTCGATGTCTACACTGCCGTCACCACCCAGGCAGGGCGATACGTCCAGGGCGGCGGCTGTGCGAGCGTGGGGGTGGCCGGCCTCGTCCAGGGAGGCGGTTTCGGATCGTTCTCGAAGCGTTACGGATTGGCGGCCGCAAGCCTGCTTCAGGCCGAGATCGTCACTGCAGGTGGAGCGATCCGCACCGTGAACGCATCGCGGGAGCCCGATCTCTTCTGGGCGCTGAAAGGTGGAGGCGGCGGCAGTTTCGGCGTAGTGACAAAGATCACTTTGCAGACCCACGATCTGCCAGCGCATTTTGGTTGGGCTGCGTTCAAGGTCAAGGCGTCATCGCGTGACGCATACCGGCGTCTGGTCAAACGGCTCGTGGATCATTACGCCGAGAATCTGTTTAACCCCCAATGGGGCGAGCAGCTTGTTTTTCATGACGATGAAGTCCACGTTTCGATGGTCTGTCAGGGCCTCAACGACAGACAAGCCAAATCGACCTGGGCGCCTTTCATCGATTGGGTACGAGCTTCGCCGTCGGATTTCACGTTCAACACCGAACCTCACATCGGCGCCGGGCCCGCACGCCACTGGTGGGATTTCAAGGCGAACCCTGGACTGGTGCGCGACCCTCGGGCTGGAGCGGCCAGTCACCACGGTTGGTGGCGAGGCGATGAAGACGAGGCCTCGCTATTCTTGTACGGCTACGAGTCGCAATGGCTGCCCGCGACGCTTCTCGAACCTGCACAACGCGGTCGCCTCGTCGGCGCGCTCACGGAGGCCGCCTGCATTCAGACCGTGGAACTGCATGTCAACAAAGGACTCGCGGGCGCTCCCCCGGAAGTGAACGAGCAGGCGCGTCAGTGCGCCATGAATCCTAAGGTTGCCGACGCCTTCGCCCTGATGATTGTCGCTACGGGCGGTCCGCCGCCGATTGCAGGCCTCCCGGTCGCGCCCACTGATATGGCAGAAGCACATCGCCAAGCCGAGCGTGTGGCGAAGGCCGCGGCCGTTCTTAAAGCATTGTCGCCGGAAGGCGGCGCCTATCTTTCGGAAACCGATTTTTTTCGTCGAGATTGGCGCGAAGCGTTCTGGGGGGCGAATTATGCGCGGCTGAAAGCAATCAAGGACCGGTACGACCCCGAAGGATTCTTTTTTGTCCATCACGGGGTCGGCAGCGAGGACTGGAGTCCCGACGGCTTCACGCCCGTGCAGTTGTGATGGGATGCGCGATGGCAAACGCATGGCCGGCCTGATCGTTGCTTGCCACTCTTATATAAGATATAAGACATTTGACGCCGCATGCCATTGCCATTAGAATCGCGATCCGAAGCAGTGTCCGCTATACCGGAGTGCCTGATAAGCCTTCCCCTGAACCGCAAAAAAACAGCAGGTCCCCCATGCTTGAAAACTTTCGTGCTCACGTGGCCGAACGCGCCGCGCTCGGTATTCCTCCCCTGCCGCTGGCGGCTCAGCAGACCGCCGAGCTGGTGGAACTGCTGACGAAACCGCCCGCGGGCGACGAGCAGACCCTGCTCGACCTGATCACCCACCGCGTCCCGGCCGGCGTGGACGAAGCCGCTCGCGTGAAGGCTGGCTTCCTGGCCGCCGTGGCCAAAGGCCAGACCGCCTGCCCGCTGATCTCGCGCGCCCGCGCCACCGAACTGCTCGGCACGATGCTGGGCGGCTACAACATCCAGCCACTGATCGAACTGCTGTCCGACGCCGAAGTGGGACCCGTCGCCGCCGATGCGCTGAAGAAAACCCTCCTGATGTTCGATCAGTTCCACGACGTCAAGGAACTGGCCGAGAAGGGCAATGCCAACGCCCGCGCCGTCATGCAAAGCTGGGCCGACGCGGAATGGTTCACCAGCCGGCCCGAAGTGCCGCAAAGCCTGACGATCACCGTCTTCAAGGTCACGGGCGAAACCAACACCGACGACCTCTCCCCCGCCCCCGATGCCACCACGCGTCCGGACATTCCGATGCACGCGCTGGCGATGCTGAAGAACGCCCGTCCCGGCATCACCCCGGAAGAGGACGGCAAGCGTGGCCCGGTCAAGTTCATCGAGTCGCTGAAGCAAAAGGGCCACCTCGTCGCGTACGTGGGGGACGTGGTCGGTACCGGCTCCTCGCGAAAGTCGGCCACCAACTCGGTGCTGTGGTTCACGGGTGAAGACATCCCGTTCGTTCCAAATAAGCGCTTCGGCGGCGTGTGCCTGGGCGGCAAGATCGCCCCGATCTTCTACAACACGATGGAAGACGCCGGCGCCCTGCCGATCGAACTCGACGTCTCGAAGATGGAAATGGGTGACGTGGTCGAGTTGCGCCCATACGAAGGCAAGGCCCTGAAGAACGGCGAGGTGATCGCCGAATTCCAGGTGAAGTCCGAGGTGCTCTTCG
The DNA here is from genome assembly GCF_002934455.1 of Trinickia symbiotica. Lineage (GTDB taxonomy): Bacteria > Pseudomonadota > Gammaproteobacteria > Burkholderiales > Burkholderiaceae > Trinickia > Trinickia symbiotica. The sequence continues at coordinate 310,402 of NZ_PTIR01000001.1, forward strand.
ATGAAGTGCGCGCCGGCGGCCGCATCCCCCTCATCATCGGCCGCGGATTGACGGCCAAGGCACGGGAAGCGCTGGGTCTACCGCCGTCGACCCTGTTCCGTCTGCCGCAGCAGCCGGCCGATAGCGGCAAGGGCTTCTCGCTGGCGCAGAAGATGGTTGGCCGCGCCTGCGGCCTGCCCGCAGGCCAGGGCGTCCGCCCGGGTACTTATTGCGAACCGAAGATGACCTCGGTCGGCTCGCAGGACACCACTGGCCCCATGACCCGCGACGAACTGAAGGACCTGGCGTGCCTGGGCTTCTCGGCCGACCTCGTCATGCAGTCGTTCTGTCACACCGCCGCCTATCCGAAGCCGGTGGATGTGAAGACCCACCAGACGCTGCCGAACTTCATCAGCACGCGCGGCGGCATCGCGCTGCGCCCGGGCGACGGCGTGATCCACTCGTGGCTGAACCGCATGCTGCTGCCCGACACCGTGGGCACCGGCGGCGATTCGCACACGCGCTTCCCGATCGGCATCAGCTTCCCGGCTGGCTCGGGCCTGGTCGCCTTCGCGGCCGCCACCGGCACGATGCCGCTCGACATGCCGGAATCGGTCCTGGTCCGCTTCAAGGGGAAGATGCAGCCCGGCGTGACGCTGCGCGACCTGGTCAACGCCATCCCGCTCTACGCGATCAAGCAAGGCTTGCTGACGGTTGCGAAGCAAGGCAAAAAGAACATCTTCTCGGGCCGCATTCTCGAAATCGAAGGTCTGCCCGATCTGAAGGTCGAGCAAGCGTTCGAATTGTCGGATGCTTCCGCCGAGCGCTCGGCCGCCGGTTGCACGGTCCACCTGAACCAAGCGCCCATCATCGAATACCTGAACAGCAACGTCACGCTGCTGAAGTGGATGATCGCTCAGGGCTATCAGGACCCGCGCAGTCTGCAGCGCCGCATCACTGCGATGGAGCAGTGGCTGGCCGATCCGCAACTGCTGTCGCCTGATGCCGACGCCGAGTACGCAGCCGTCATCGAGATCGACCTTGCGGACATCCACGAGCCGATCGTGGCCTGCCCGAATGATCCGGACGATGTGAAGACGCTGTCGGACGTGGCCGGTGCCAAGATCGACGAAGTGTTCATCGGCTCGTGCATGACCAACATCGGCCACTTCCGTGCGGCGTCGAAACTGCTCGAAGGCAAGCGCGATATCCCCGTCAAGCTGTGGGTGGCCCCACCGACCAAGATGGATCAGAAGCAGTTGACCGAAGAAGGTCACTACGGTGTTTTCGGCACCGCCGGTGCGCGTACCGAAATGCCCGGCTGCTCGCTTTGCATGGGCAACCAGGCGCAGGTGCGTGAAGGCGCCACGGTCATGTCGACCTCGACCCGCAACTTCCCGAACCGGCTCGGCAAAAACACGAACGTGTACCTCGGCTCGGCGGAATTGGCGGCCATCTGCTCGCGCCTGGGCAAGATTCCGACCAAGGACGAGTATATGGCCGACATCGGCGTGATCAACGCCAATGGCGACAAGATCTACAAATACATGAACTTCGATCAGATCGAAGACTTCAAGGAAGTGGCCGACACCGTCAATATGTAAGCACGCTGTTGGGCTGCGGCGTGAGGTATTCGTCGTAGCGCGATGCCATGGCGCCGGGGGCTGAACGCCCGCGGCGCTTTTTTTGTTCTTCGCCGATCTGAGGAGGGAACGCGAGCGCGTTTCATCCCAAATTCAGTGCATTCGACGACATGAGATTGCAGAGCAGCCGGAACCGAGCGGCTGTTGCCTCAAGCCGCTCGGCGTGCCTCTAAATACTGACTCGGCGTTTCCCCGAGTACACGACGAAATGCGGATGAGAATGCGCTGGGACTTGCGTAGCCGAGGTCCAATGCGACCCGGGTCACAGGTTGCCCTCCACTCAAACGCTCGATGGCTGTGAGCAGGCAGACCTGCTGGCGCCACTCGGCAAAGCTTACGCCGGTCTGCGCACGGAAAAGCCGGGTAAAGGTTCGCCTGCTCATTCCGACTTCGGCGGCCATCATGTCGAGCCCAACGGTAATCGATGGCGCATTAAACAGCCGACGGCATGCGCGCGCGAGACGAGTATCGCTCGGCAACGGTGCATGAAGTGACAGATGCGGCATTGACGCTATCTCCGCGACGAGCAGATTCATTAGCTTGCCGGCACGTCCATCAACGTCGTACATCGCCGGCAAGTCGACGGCCTCCTCTAGCAATTGCTTGAGAAGTGCCGACACACCGTAGACGCAGCAATGGACAGGCAGTTGCTCGGCCTCCGCTTCTTCCAGTGACACGAAAGCGTTGAGCATAGTTACTGGCCCACTCATCGTCATTTCGTGGGAAATACCGGCAGGTACCCAGCAAGCTCGCTGTGGTGGAACGAGCCACCGGCCTTCGGGGGTCGCCACGCTGATCGTACCGCGAGAGGCGAACGCGAACTGACCACGTCGATGCGCGTGTACTGGAAACGATGAACCCGCAGAGTAATCGTTCGCCGTCACGACCACGCTGCGCGGGATGTCTTCGAAGGGATCGACCAAGGTATTTCGCATGGCCCAAATTCTACAGCGAATGACCCGTTACCGAAGGCGGGCCTATCTCGGTCAGCTTACGATCTACCGCATCTGTCGCGTGACGGCGCAATGGCGTCTTCGGAAAGTTCGCGGTCGCGCCGAATGAAGACCACACACATCCCATTCGCATCGGAGTCTATATGCCTAATACGTTTCACAGCGTGGGGAACGGCCCTCACACCGTCCTCGTTCTTCACGGCTGGTTCGGTGACGCGCACTCGTTCGAACAGATTGAACCCTGGCTGAATGGCCACGCGTTCAGTTACGTATTCATGGATTATCGCGGCTACGGGGGCATGCAGGAGACGCGCGGAACGTACACGATCGACGAGATCGCGTCCGATGCGCTCGCGCTTGCGGATGCTCTCGGGTTTCAGGCCTTCAGCCTGATCGGTCATTCGATGGGGGGCATGGCGATCGAGAGGATTGCGACACGCGCCCCTGATCGGGTACGGGCACTCGTTGCGGTTGCGCCAGTTCCGTGCGGCGGCATTTCGTACGATGCCGAGACGCGGCGTTTGCTCGAAGATGCCGCCGCGCACGTGGACAATCGCAGAGCCATCATCGACCGCAGCACCGGCGGACGGTTGCCCTCGTCCTGGGTCGAATGGAAAGCGGCGTATTCGGCAACGCATTCCTCTCCGGAAGCGTTCGCTGCGTACGTCCATGCGTGGGCCGATACCGATTTCAGCGACGAGATTGTCGGGCGGCATCCGGTGAAGGTGCTGGTGGGGGAGCACGATCCAACATTCAATGCCGGGTTGATGGCCAAAACCTACCTTCGCCGCTATCCCCTTGCCACTGTTGAGGTCTTGCAGAACGCCGGCCACTATCCGATGAACGAAACGCCGCTCGCGCTTGCCACGGCCATCGAATCCTTCCTTGCCGAAACAGCCACGGTCGTGAATATGCAATCGCCCGCCCGGTGATGATCATAGGTCATGTCACTGCGCCATGTGGCCGAGTTCTACCAGCCCGGCTCGAAGAGGTCCTGGCGGCCAATCAAGCTCTGATGACGGTCTACGTGCTCAAGGACGATCTCAAGGCACTGTGGGACTACCGTCATCCGGGTTACGCCAAGCGCTTCTGCAAGACTGGTACAGTGTCTAGCCCAATTTCAATCCTGGTGCGTCGCTCAATCGCTGACCTCAGCATGGGCCGCCCGCAGTGCGAGAAGATAGCTGTCAACCCCGAAGCCACAGATCTGTCCTTTGACGATATCGGCGAACACCGAATGGTGCCGAAACGCTTCCCTCGCATGAATGTTCGACATGTGCAGTTCCACGATCGGACACGTGAGGATCGCGAGTGCGTCGCGAATGCCGTAGCTGTAGTGCGTCCAGGCACCGGCGTTGATCAGCACGGCGTCCTTGCCCTCTTCGAACGCACGATGAATGCGCTCACACATCGCCGCCTCGCTGTTCGTCTGGAACGATTCGACGTGCACGCCCAGTTCCGCGCCCAGTGCCTGCAGCCTCGAATCGATCTCGGCTAGCGTGACCGTGCCGTACTGCACGGGGTCGCGCTTGCCGAACATGTTGTGATTGATGCCGTGAAGCATCAGGATGCTCTTCATTTTCTTTTCCCCTTTTCGCACTCAGTCGAGCGGCACGGTGAGACGATCGATCACGGCGCTCGTCTCGGGACGCACACCGCGCCACCATGCAAACGCTTCGGCTGCCTGCTCGACGAGCATGCCGACGCCGTCCGCGACACCGAGCACGCCTGCGTTGCGGGCAAGCCGCAAGAACGGCGTGAGCCGCTTGCCGTACGCAAGCTCGTAGGCGGTGCCATAGGGGCTGAAGACGCTCGGCGGGACGGGTGGCAGTTCGCCTGTCAGGCTTGCGGAGGTCGCGTTCACGACGACATCGAAGCGCCCCATCGCCGCGAGATCGCCGTAGCCGCAAGCATGCAATCCCACGTCGTGCGGGCCGACTTGGGCTACGAGCGCCCCCCCTTTCGACACGTCGCGGTTGGCGATGACCAGATCGGCGGGACGCGCGGCGAGAAACGGCAGCAGCGCGCCGCGTGCCGCACCGCCTGCACCGAGCATCAAGACCCGTTTGCCGGCAAGCGGCACGCCGAGATTGACTTCTATATCGCGCGTGAGTCCGATGCCGTCGAAATTCTCCGCGACGATCCGCCCGTTCTCGAACTTGAGGGCATTGGCGGCGCCCGCCAACGCCGCGCGCTCGCTGCGCTCGTCGGCGAGCGCGAACGCCCTGAGCTTGAACGGCGCAGTGACGTTCATGCCCTTGCCGCCGTCGGCGGCGAACTCACGCACGATCCGCTCGAAGCCATCGTCAGGATCGAGCGGGCCTTCGATTGCAATATATGACATCTACTGCCGAGTCGTTTCGGCAAAGAGGCCGTGGATCAGCGGAGATTTCGTGTGTGCGATCGGATTGCCGATCACTGCATACTGGTCACTCATGATGTCTCACTTCGCGTAAAGAACGCCTTCGGTTTGCATCGCGTCGATCTCCGCAGTGGAAAAGCCTAGCGATTGCGCGACCTCCGCGTTGTGCTGTCCGAGATCGGGGGCGACCTCGCGGATCGTCGTATCACAATCAGAGAAGCGGAACGGCAGATTGGGCAGGCGCAGTGTCCCGTAACGCGGATGGTGCTGTTCGACCACCATGCCACGCGCCTGGATCTGCGGATCGTCGAGCACCTCGTCGATGCGCTGCACCTTCGCGCATGGCACATCGATGCCGTCCAGCCGTTCGAGCACCTGAGCGACCGGGCGCGCGGCGACCCACGGCTGCACGACGGACAGAATCGCCTGCCGATGCGCGTTGCGGCCCGCGCTATCGTGAAAGCGCGAATCGCTGCCGAATCCGGCGGGCCCGCCATGCGTTTCGATCAGCGATGCGAAGCGCTTCCATGCATCGTCCACCTGCGCCGCGATCACGAGGTCGCCGTCCGCCGCGCGAAACACGCCATAGAGGGTCGACGTCGGCATATCGTGGCCCGTCTGCTCCGGCAGCACGCCTCGCAGCGTGTAGCATTGCACCGCATACTCGTGCATGGAGACGAGCGTGTCGTACAGCGCCATGTCGATATGCTGTCCGCGTCCGCTCTTCACACGCCCGAGCAGCGCCGCATTTATCGCGGCGACCGCGTGAACGCCGGTGTACATATCGCCGAGCGATATCCGCAGCAGCGGCGGCGGCTCGCCCGGCGTGCCGACCATCTGCATGATGCCGCTCTTCGCTTCCGCGATCAGGCCAAAGCCTGCACGATGCGCATCGGGGCCCGTGTGGCCATATGCGGAGATCGAACAGTAGACGAGGCCCGGATTGCTCGCGGATAGCTGGGCATAGCCCAGCCCCAGCTTATCCAATGCGCCGGGGCGGTAATTCTCGACGAACACATCCGCCGAGTCGCACAGGCGCCGCATGAATTCCTTGCCGCGCGGGTCTTTCATGTTGACACTGACGCCGCGCTTGCCCATGTTGAGTTGCAGGAAATAGCCACTCTGCTGGTCGTCGAGCACCGTCGCGTGCTGGCGGCCGGCGTCGCCGCTGCCGGGACGCTCGACCTTGATGACTTCGGCGCCGAGCGCCGCGAGGCAGCGCCCCACGTAGGGGCCGGCGAGGAAGTGGCTATAGTCGACGACGCGTATGCCTTCGAGGGGACGGATCTGCTGCATCAATAGGCTCCCGGTCGGCGCGGCACCATCAGGCGATGCTCGCCGCGTTGAACGATCTGTCCATCCTGATTGATCAGCTCGGACAGCAAGACGACGATGCCCCAGCCGGGACGGCTGTTGCTCGGCCGCATCGCGCCGATGCGAAACTTCACGTGCAGGACGTCGTTGACCTTTATGGGCAGCAGGAAATCCCAGGTCCAGCCGAGCGACATGCCAGGTAGGAAGCGATAGTCGCTCTGCGTCTTGAGGCCGTCGGCAATCGACAGCCCGAACAGCCCATGCGCGACGAGGCAACCGAAGTGGCTCGCATTGGCATACGCCTCATCCACGTGCACGGGTGTGTGGTCGCCCGTAAGGTCGGCATAGGCAAGGATGCGCTCCTTCGTCACCGTGTAGTTCGGGCTTACGCACTCGTCGCCTTCGCGGGCGTCGTCCCAGTATTTTTCGATGATGGTCATGGTCATATCTCCGCGCGCGGGTCGATCTCGAGCGCCTGCGCGACGCAGGACGCAGGCCTGGCTTGGATCAGCTCGATGGCGAGTCCGTCGGGCAGGCGCAGCCAGTTGCGCCCTTGGGGCATCTCACTGACGGCATAGGGGCGAGCCGCGGCGAGTGCCGCTTCCAGGTCTTCGCACATGATCCCGAGGTGCGCGAGCCGGCCTTCGGAGCCCTCGTACTGCGGCGCGTGAATGAACTGCAGGCCGCCGAGCGTCCAGTACTGACGCGGCGCGTCGACGGTGCCGTCGACTTCGCGCATCGTCATGCCGAGCACGTCTTCGAAAAAGCGGATGTGCCAGCCGATGTCCTTCACCCAGATGGCCACGTGTTCGAGATAAGCTTTGGAGCCGCTCATGCCGTTGCCTCCTTGCGTTGTTGATCGGCCATCGCGCGTTCGATGCCCTTGATGCATGCGACCAGCGTCGCATTGACGGGCGTCGGCACGCCGAGCCTTTGTCCCCAGCGCACTACCGAGCCGTTGATGAAATCGACCTCCGTTACGGAGCCTTTTTCGAGGCTCTGCAGCATTGAAGTCTTAAACGCCGGAGAGAGGCCTTCGGCCGCGAGCGTCCAGGCTTGCTCGGGATCAGTCATCGAAAGCCTGACGCCAGCCGCCTGTGCCGCCGAGATCGCCTCGGATACGGCCGCCAGGGCGGTCGATTTGAGCAGCGGCTCTTCGTAGAGCTGTCCGTAAGTGAGCCGCGTGATGCCCGTGAGCGCGCCCGTGGCGACGTTGACGAGCAGCTTGTCCCACATCGTGCCCATGATGTTGTCGCTGACTGTCGTGATCAGGCCGGCTGCATTGAACGCGCCGGCGACGGCTTGCACGCGGGGCGTGAACTGACCGTCGAGCTCGCCGATGTAGGTCAGCTTGCCGGTGACGCCCGACTGGATATGTCCCGGACCTTGCAGCACGCCGCCGACATACGTCTTGCCCGCCAGCACGCGCTCGCGGCCGACGATTTCGGCGAGGATGTCCTCGTGCCCGAGTCCGTTCTGCAGCGAAAGCACAACCGTCGGCGGCCCGACCAGCGTAAGGGCGCCGCGCATCGCGGCGTCGGTGTGAAAGGACTTGACCAGTACGACGACCACATCAGCCACGCCGACTTCATTCGCCTGAGTCGTGGCGCGCACGGCAATGCGCCGCGAACCGTTGGCATCGTCGACCAGAAGGCCGTCGCGGCGCATCGTTTCCACATGGGCGGGCGAACGGCCCAGCAGCCACGTTTCGTGGCCGCCCTCCGTGAGAGCGGCGCCGATCGCGCAGCCTAATGCGCCGGCGCCGAGAATCGCAATCTTCACTTGGCTCCTCCTTGACGTGTAGTGACACGATAGGAGCTGCCATTCATAGCCGCAATGCAATGACTACAATGTCGTCATTGCCGGACGCAATAGTTCATCTACCGCCATGATGCCGACCGACCTGCCCGACCTCAAACTGCTACAACTGTTCGACCTGCTCTATGACACGCGCAGCGTCACGCGTGTCGCTGAACAATTGGGTCAGAGTCAGCCGACCGTCAGCATCTGGCTCGGGCGGTTGCGCGAGCATCTGCAGGATCCGCTTTTCATCCGGACACCCGGCGGTATGGCACCAACGCCGCAGGCCGACGCGTTGATCGGGCCGTGCCGCGCAATTCTCGAATCGCTGAGGCGCTTCCTCGCGTGGGAAATCGCGTTCGATCCCGCCACGGCGCAGCGGCGCTTTCGTATCTGCATGACGGACGCGAGCCACATCACGCTACTGCCCAGAATGCTCGCGCATGTGCGTGCTCAGGCGCCAGGCGTCCGGCTCGAGGCGGCGAGAATCGACGGCAACACGGAACGCGCGCTCGAGTCGGGCGAAGCTGACCTCGCGATTGGCTATGTGCCCTGGCTCAGCGGCGGCATCTATCAGCAGCAGCTTTACCAACAGGACTGGGTGTGCCTGACCAACCGGCATCACCCGCGCGTTCGCTCGCGGCTCGGCTTGAAGCAGTACCGCTCGGAGGGTCACGTCGCCATCGAATCGGGAACGGGTGCGCAATTGCTCGAACAGGCGCTGGCCCGTGCACGCATCGAGCGTGACGTCGTGCTGCAGTTGCCGGGCTTCCTCGGACTCGGGACGATCGTCCAGACCACGGATCTCGTGGCCACGCTGCCTCGTCACATCGGCGAAACGCTCGCGCGGGGCAACGATCTGGCCGTCCATCCGTGCCCGATTCCCGTGGACGGCTTCGCCGTCCGCCAACACTGGCACGCACGGTATCACCGTGAGGCAGGGAATCGCTGGCTGCGTGGTGTGGTCTTTCAGCTGTTCGGCGTTTCACCACGAAAGTGAATCTACGGGCGCGGCGATCCATTTCACGCTGAATGCGACGGCGCCACCTCATAACGACATCCCAGCCTCGGCGACCTTGCTCCCGTCCCGGCAGCGAATGGCGCAGGACTCACGCAAGCAGCCGCGCGATGAGGTCGGGTGTCCCTCGCACGCCGTATTTTCGCAGGAGGCTTGCTCGATGGATGTCGACCGTGCGCGGGCTGATGTTGAGCTCCTTGCCGATCTCCTTGCTCGTCAAGCCATGGACGAGAAATGCCGCGACGTCGCGCTCGCGCTCCGTCAACGTGCTCGCGACGTCGGGCTGCTTCCCGCTCTCCGATAGGTCGGCAAAGGTCCAGACCGCCAGCTCGAAAGGCCGCATTGGGTTATAGCCAAAGCCGCAAACGGTGACCCAGAAATGGGTCCCGTCGATGCGCCGCATGATGCGGTTATCGTTGAGCACCGCCCGATTTGCGATGAGCGGCGCGAGGCGCTGACCGATCGTCATAAAGTCCTTCTGTTGCGGGTAGAGCTTGGAGAACGAATGACCGATGATGTCGCTACGAGAGGCCCTGAACAGTTCCAGGGGCAAAGGCCGCGATGACGCGTCGCAGCGTTGCGGTATCGACTTCTCGCGGTGCTTGATTCGGCATGGTCCTCTCCCTTTCGCGTGTCGGTTGCCGTCCGATGTCGAAACGAGAGTAGGTCCTCAAATTACTTAGGTCTATACGTGTCGATTACCTAGGTAATTGGTGACTGCAATGGGCGGCTCGCGGTTCACTCACTCGGGCTTTTCACTGGGCGCGAACTCGACCGTGGCCGATCTCGGCCGGCGCATCCTGGCCGGTGCGGCTTACTCGAGGAGCAGGCTCCTTGCCTATTGAACGCGATGGAGCGTCGGTTCAGCCCCACGCGTCTTGGCGTAGCCAACGCACTTTCGCGCAAGCACTTCCGTCGGATCGATCAATTGCACGCGTGTACCGCGGCTGCCGATGAACTCGCCACTAGTAAGCAGGATGGGAAGTTCCGTACACCCGAGGACGATGACGCCGACGCCCTCTTCGATCAGCCCCTCGACGGCGGCGCGAATATCTTCCTGACACTGCCCCGATTTGAAGCCCGCCTTGACTCCCTGCTTTCCATAGATCGCTTCCATGACCCGCATCTGCAGCGCCGGCCCCGGTACAACCTGCCGCAATCCCTGGGACGCGAGCGCCTTCCGGTAGACTCCGCTCTCGATCGTGCCCGACGTTGCCAATAAGCCGACATCTCGAACATCGGGAAATGCTTCGCGCAGATAGCTGACCGTGACCGTGAGCATATTGACGATAGGTATCCCGAGATAGGGCTGAATTCGCTCGACGAACGCGTGAGCCGTATTGCAAGGGATCGCAATGAGATCCGCGCCGCCGTCTTCGAGCTTCTTGCACGTCGCATACAAGGAAACGGTCGGGTCCGCTCCTTCGCCGATGAGATTCTCGGTTCGATCGGGGATCTGCGGGTTTTGCTCGACGAGCAGCTTGATATGGTCTTGGTCGCGAGACGCAGGCGTATTGCCGACGATCTTGCCGAGAAAATCGACCGTCGCAGCCGGCCCTACGCCACCCACGACACCGATTTTGAAAACCGGCGACGAAGAATCGAATCGGCCCGACACGACAAACTGCGCGTAGGCCAAGTTGGAGTCGACAAGCGGTACCTCGGTCAGCCCGAGTTCGTCCGCGACGAGGGCAATCTCAGTCAAGCCGGGAACGATGACTTCCGCGCCCTGCCCTGCGAGGTCGTCGCAGGCCCTGCGCAACAACTCGACGGGATGGCCGCGAAGATTTCCGCACTTGATACCGCCCGCCCCATACACCGCGTCCGTCACAAGATCGATATCGTCGACACGTCGCGGGTGGACTACTTCGAATTGCGGCGCGGCAAAGTACCGCTCGAAGAGCCGCTTCTCCCGCATATAGTCCGATGTCAGCACACCGATGCGTTTCGCGTCCGGATACTTCTTTTGCACGTGAGCGCGAACGGCCTCGACGATATCCGCGATCGTCAAGCTCGTGTTCGCCTTCAGCTCGTCGACAAACGTATGACTGAGAAAGCATGGCAGCACGACGGTCGTCACGCCCCGCCGCTCGAAGTCTCGGATCATGTCGAAAACGTAGAGCTTGCGTTCCGTCGTCGCCATACTGCCCGCCCCTGAACCTCTGAACGGGTGCTGCTCGAATATGACGTCGGCATGCTCCACGTCGGATGACGCCGGCGTAGCTTTGATGAGCTTGAAGAACACGTCGGCGCTCGCCAGCGGTCCCAGCCCACCGATCACGCCATACTTGCGCCGGCTTTGCCCAACCACCGAGATCATCTTACGTCGAGCTCCGGTTGTGCGAATGACGCTTCAGTCACCTTCGACTGGCGCGCGCCTTCCCATTTGGCGATGACGGCGGTAGCAATGCCGTTGCCAATGACGTTCGTCATCGTTCGCCCCATATCGAGAATCTGGTCGATCGCGAGGACCATCGCCACGCCGGACGCGGGCAAATGGAACAACGGCGCAACGGCGGCGACCACGACCACCGATCCCCTCGGCACGCCCGCCATGCCCTTGCTGCTCAGCATCAGAACCAGCAGCATGAAGATCTGCTCGGTGAGCGGCATTTGGATACCAAAGGCTTGCGCGATGAAAATCGCCGCGAACGCTTGATACATCATGGAGCCGTCGAGGTTGAAGGCGTAGCCCAATGGAAGCGTGAATCCGACCACCTTCTTGTCCACGCCGAACTTTTCCAACTGCTCGGTGAGGCGCGGATAGGCCGCCTCGCTACTCGCCGTCGAGAAAGCGATGAGCGCGGGTTCACGCACCGCCTTGAGCAGGCTGCCGACACGTCGCCCGAGAAACAGCGAACCCACCCCGATCAGGATCGCCCACAGGATGAGCAATCCGAGGTAAAACGAACCGATCAGCTTTCCATAGGTATAGAGCACGTCGAGACCGCGCAAGGTGACCGCCGATGCAATCGCCCCGAATACGCCGATCGGTGCAGCGCGCATCACGTAGTTCGTCAATTTCAGCATCACCGGCACCATGCCATCGATCGCCTGAATGACGATGCCGACGCGCGCGTCATGCCTCAGCGCGCTGAGCGCGATCCCGAGGAAAACCGAAAACACGAGAATCTGCAAGATGTCATTGCGCGCCATCGCATCGAGCAGGCTCGTCGGGAACGCGTGCGTAATGACGTCTTTGGCGTTCAGGGCTGACGTATTGAGACCCGTGTTCGCCTCGCCGGCACTCGCAGTCAAATGCAGGCCCGTGCCGGGCTCCAGCAAATTGGCCATGACGAGGCCGAGGCAAAGCGAAATCAGAGACGCTGAGAGAAACCATCCTACCGAGCGAAAACCGATACGGCCCACGTCCTGGCCGCTGTCCATCCCGGCCAAGCCGGAGACGAGCGTCGCGAACACCAGCGGCGCGATGATCATCTTGATCAGCCGCAGGAAGATGTCGGTAACGATCGAGAAATAGCCCGCCACTGTCTTGAGCGAAGCCGGGTCCGAAATACTTGCGTGACAGGCATAGCCGGCAACGACGCCCAGTATCATGCCGACCGCGATCGATAGGGTAAGGCGATTTTTCATATCTGTCCGTCTCAGGCTGCGCTGAACGGGCAGAAGGTGCCCGGCATGCGCAAGATAAAGGCTGAGAGCGGCAGGAGGTGATCGCCGCTTTCGACCGTCAGACGGGATGGTACGGAGAGTCAAAAAAACGGCGATGCTTTTACCGCATCGCCATATGCGAATCGTGCATAACCTGCGCGAAACGCTTACCCGAGCGAAGCCGAGCTCGCGCGCAGATGCTGCCAAAGTGCGTTCAGGAGATCGTTGCGATTGGAAGAATCGCGATACACGCGTAGCTCGATTTGAAGCTTCCATGTCGCGGTTCCCGCCGCCACCAGATCCCCGGCCGCGAGTTCCGCGGCAATGGCGCTTTGCGGCAGCCAGGCGACCCCTTCCCCCTCGATGACGAGTTTCTTCAGCACCTCGGCCATATCGGACTCGTAGTGCAACTGCAGCGCGGGGGGCTCTGCCGCCCGGTCCAGAAGCAACGCGAGGCAACGCCCGAAGTAACTGGTCTCCGTGTATGAAATGAGCGGCAGCGGCTGTTGCTTGGTGCCCGGGAGGCGAAACGCAGGCGCCGAACGGGAGTTCGGCTTGCTGACGGGCATCAACGTGTCGATCCCGACTGTGACGTGCTCATACCTTTCGGGGTCGAGGTGAAGCGGAAGCTCGGGGTGGTGATAGGCGAACATCAGTTCGCAGTTTCCATTCACCAGCATCAAGATCGAGTCGTGAACGTTCGTCGGAATGACGCGCGCCCGCACCTCCCCGAAATGCGTCGAGAGCGCCTTCAGCCAGCCCGGCAGGAAATTCAGCGCGATGGTATGACCTGCCGCGATCTGCAGACTCTTGCCGGCGATTCGCTGTTCGGTCCGGATGATGGCTCGTGTGTCGTACAGCTTGGCGAGGACATCTTCCGCCGCTTCGCGAAACAGTTGACCCGCCGGCGTCAGGACAGGCGGAAAACCACTGCGGTCGATGAGCTCCGCGCCGACCCATTGCTCGAGCGACTGGATTCGACGGCTAAAGCCTGACTGAGTGACGTTGCGGAATTCCGCTGCCCGCGAAAAGCTCTGATATTGAGCTAGCGCGATGAAATCCTCGATCCACTTGATTTCCATGTCTTCCTTTCATATCGGGATGGTGACGCCGAGACTTCGCGCTCACCGCAACCGGGCCGTGGACCCCCGAACGACGAGCTTTGGTGCGGACGTATGCACGACCGTCGCTTCGGTCGCGCGTCCCGCCATGAGCTCGACGAGCAGGTTCACCCCTTTCTCCGCCATTTCGGCCGTGGGTATCGCGACGGTCGTCAGGCCAGGGCGAGATTGGCGGGCCGGGATGATATCGGTAATGCTGACGACCGATAGACCGCCGGGCACCGAGAACCCGAGATCGCTCGCCGCGTTCAACACACCCAAAGCGGGAAGATCGTTGGAAACGAAGATCGCGGTCAGGTCAGGGCGCGCCGAGAGCAGATCCTTCGCCGCCTCGTAGCCATGCTCGAACGAGTCCTCCGTGAAGCGCTCGTCAGCCGTCGACTGACGAATCTTCGCCGCTCGCACGACCTCGCGAAACCCGGCGTATCGTCCGCCATGGATGCCATGTTTCGGACTGCCGACAATCGCCCCGATACGTCGATGTCCGTACTCGACGAGATGCTGAGCCGCGAGCCTGCCCGCGCCTTCCGAATCGAACGTTACGCAAGGTATGCCGGGCGGCTCGTCGGGCCGCTCCCAAACGCTGATGACCACGGGAATACCCCGCTCCTGGAGCGCGCGCAGCTCATCGATCGGCAGGTCGGCGTTGTTTGCCACGAGGACGCCGTCCGACAGCGATCCTGCGACCTGCTCGAGAAACCCGGTGCCTCTATCAGGTTCATGATCCGTATTGCAGACGAGCAAATGACGCTCGTGCTTTAGCGCTTGCAAGTTCGCCGCAAGTGCGAATTCCGGATAGAAGGGGTTCGTGATGCAGCTCAGCATCAAGGCCAGAGTCGGCGCCTTGCGTTCAACGAGCGCGCGCGCCGTCAGATTGGGCCGATAACCCTGGCGCTCCGCCGTCTCGAGCACGCGCCGTCGCGTCTCCTCGCTGACACGGCCGCGGCCTCGCAGCACGTTCGAAACCGTCATGACCGAAACGCCCGCTTGCGCCGCCACGTCCTTGATGGTCGCGGCAGGGTTGAATAGTTTGCTGCTCATCCGAAGCACACCCGTCGATGGGAACTACAACATGTCGTTTTTAATGTTATGCGATCCGCCGCCGACTACGCCGCTTTCCCCTCGCCCTCGAAAAGCGCTTGCGCATGTGGCTTGTCGGGCGTAGAGTCTAGCGCAAATGCAAGTAGCGTTGCTCCAGGTCAGGCCCTCCGGCCTTTTTTTAAACGCCTGTGGTGTAACGTTAAACCAAGGAAGCGGAGACATGGCTGCCATCACACTGAAAGGCGTGACGCAGGCGTATGGAGCGCCGATGGCCGCGCAGTTCCGAGACTTCAATAAACGACATCCGGAGACATCCATGAAACGACTGCCTTTGCTCTCGGCTTTCGGTATCGCCCTTTCCTTTGCCAGTGCCGCCCATGCGGGCACGCTTCAGCTCAACGTCGCTTTCAAGGGCGGCGAGCAGCGCGCGGTATGGGAGCAACTGATCCAGCAATTCGAGAAGGCGAACCCCGATGTCACGGCAAAGGTGTCTTTCGTCGAAGAGGAGACGTACAAAGTCCAGCTTCCCAGTTGGCTGACTTCGGTCGCCCCGGACGTCATCAACTGGCACGAGGGCGAACGTATGGCGTACTACGCCCGCCGCGGCTTGCTCGAAGACTTGTCGACCGATTGGCAAAGGAACGGATGGAATTCGCAGTTTGCTTCATTGAAAACGCCTTCCTCTTACCAAGGAAAACAATTTGCGATGCCCACGCAGTATTTTGCGTGGGGTCTTTACTATCGGAAAGACTTGTTCGAGAAAGCCGGGATCAAGCATGAGCCCGCCACGTGGGACGAATTCCTCGAAGCGTGCCGCAAGCTGAAGGCCGCCGGGATCGCGCCGATCGCGGTGGGCGGCCGCGATTCCTGGACGCTTGCGGCATGGTTCGACTACCTCGACCTTCGCATCAACGGGTACGCCTTCCACATGCAACTCATGAACGGGGAAATTCCCTATACGGATGCGCGCGTGAAGAAGGTCTATGAGGCGTGGAAGACACTGATCGACGACAAGTACTTCATCGACAATCCGCTCTCGTACAGCCTCGATTCGGTCCAACCGCTCTATATCCAGGGCCAAGCCGCGATGATGCTGATGGGGACCTTCCTGTCGCCTGGCCTGCCAGCGGCGACGAAAGCGCAGACGGGCTTTTTCCGCTTTCCGACGATCGACACCAAGATTTCGGCGGCAGAGGATGGGTCCGCGGAGTGCCTCAACGTTCCCGCTCGCGCTTCAAACAAACCGGATGCCCGTAAGTTCCTGGCCTTTATCGGTCGTCCTGACATCGATGGACAGCTTGCAAAAGGCATCGGGACGCTGCCCGCCAACAAACAGGCCCCCATGCCCGAAGATCCGATCGCGAAAATCGGATTTCAAATTCTCTCGAATACCACGGGCGGCGTCGCGCAATTCTATGACCGCGACATGACGAAGGAAATGGCAGACGAAGGGATGAAGGGAATGCAGCGATTCATCACCGACCCGGCGAAGCTCGACGAGATTCTGCAGCACCTGGAAGAGACGCGTAAGCGCGTCTACCACCTGTCGTAACCGCATGAGGCTCGGCCATGGCTCCCGCCGAAACGAGAACGTCCGTCAGTAACGGTTCGCCAGCAGCTTCGCCTTATTCGATCCGTCACGTCTCGACATCCAAGCGGTCGGCCCCGCTCGCGAGCCGACGCAAGCGGGCCGCGATCCTGTTTTTGCTGCCTGCCTGCACGATGTTCTGCATCTACGTGATCTATCCGATCATCAGCAGCGTCTGGCTGAGTTTTTACAGCTGGGACGGCATGAGCGACAAGGTCTTTGTCGGGCTCGCGAATTACCAGGAGCTCCTGCATACGGACACGTTCTATACGGCGTTGAAGAACAACGTGCTATGGCTCGTGCTCTTCTTGCTGGCGCCGCCGATCGGCCTCGCGTTCGCCCTTTATCTCAATCAGAAAGTGCGCGGCATTCGGCTCGTCAAGTCGTTGTTCTTCTCGCCGTTCGTCTTGTCGGGGGTCGTCGTTGGTCTCGTCTTCAGCTGGTTTTACGACCCGGCGTTTGGTCTCCTGAAGCTCATCATCGGACATGGCATTCCCGTGCTCGGCGACGAGCGCTACGCGACGCTCGGCGTGATCGGAGCCGCGTTATGGCCGCAAATCCCGTTTTGCATGCTGCTCTATCTGACGAACCTCACGAGCATCAATCCGGAAATCATCGAAGCCGGCCGCATCGAAGGCGCGACGGGCTGGTCTCTGCTGTGGCATGTCGTGTTGCCTCAGTTGCGGCCCGCAACCTTTCTATCGGTCGTCCTGACCGTCATCGGCGCGCTTCGCAGCTTCGACCTCATCGCGGTCATGACAGGCGGCGGGCCGTTCGACAGTTCGACGGTGCTCGCGTATTTCATGTACGACCAGGCGATCAAGTACTTCCGATACGGCTACTCGGCGGCGATCGCGGTCGTGCTCTTTCTCATCATGCTCGTGTTCATCGTCTATCAGTTGCGCCGCCTGCTCCATACGGACCGGTAACGAGGAAAACCCGCCATGTATCCCACACCCATCGACAGATGGAGTCCGGTCGGACGAACGCTCTACAAGATATCGCTGCCGATCGCGCTCGGCATCTGGCTGCTGCCGCTCATCGCGGTGGTCGTCACTTCGGTGCGCTCGTCGAGCGAATTGATGATTGGAAACTACTGGGGCTGGCCCAGGCACTTCGGCTTGATCGAAAACTACCGAACGGTGCTTTTCGGATCACCGATGTTGCATTACTTCCTCAATAGCTGCCTCATTACAATTCCATCCGTGACCGGGGCCATCGCTCTGGCCGCGATGGCCGGGTTTGCACTCGCGACGTATCCGTTCAAGGGCAACCCCGCGATTCTGGGAACGTTCGTGGCCGGCAACTTCGTACCGATCCAGGTGTTGATGATCCCCGTGCGCCAATTGACGCTGCACCTCGGGCTCTATAACACTGTTTGGGGGCTCATTCTCTTCCATCTGTCATTTCAGACAGGCTTTTGCACGCTGTTTTTACGCAACTTCATCAAGGAACTGCCGTACGAGCTCATCGAAGCCGCCCGTATCGAAGGCGCCAACGAGTGGCAGCTTTTTTGCCGAATCATCCTGCCGTTGATCGCGCCCGCACTCGCCGCGCTCTCGATCCTCGTTTTCACGTTCGTGTGGAACGACTACTTCTGGGCGCTTTGCCTGACACAGGGTGACGAGGCGGCACCGATTACCGTCGGTGTCGCCGCGCTGAAGGGGCAATGGACTACAGCGTGGAACCTCGTCTCGGCCGGGTCGTTGCTGGCTGCCCTGCCATCCGTCGTGCTGTTCTTCGCGATGCAGAAACACTTCGTCGCCGGGCTGACGTTCGGCGCAACGAAGGGCTGAGCAAACGGACCTCCAGATCAGGTGCCGCGAGCGAGTCGACTCGACTCCCTCGCGAGATCGCTTGCGTCTGCCATTTCAAATGAAAGGACGAATTCAATGAAAGTCGGAGTCGACTACTACCCCGAGCACTGGGACCGCGCACTATGGGAGCACGACGCGCAGCAAATGAAGGATGCCGGCATCACGATCGTGCGCCTCGCCGAATTCGCATGGTCGAGACTAGAGCCCACCGAAGGCACATTCGATTTCGACTGGCTCGACCAAGCCATCGCTATCCTCTCGCGTCATGGTATCGGCATCGTGCTGGGTACGCCTACGGCGACGCCTCCCGTCTGGCTCACGCACCGCTATCCTGACGTACTGCCCGTCGACAACAAGGGGCACACGCATTACCCGGGCGTGCGCCTTCACCGCTGCTACAACAGCCCTTCGTTGCGTCAATTCGGCGAGCGGATCATCGACCGGCTAACGAAGCACTATGGTCCGAACCGCAGCGTCATCGGTTGGCAGACCGATAACGAGCTCGCGGCCAACGACTGCCATTGCGAGCATTGCACGCGACGCTTTCGGTCCTGGGTTCGAAGCAAGTACGAAACGATCGAGAATCTCAATCGCGAGTGGGGTACCGTCGTCTGGAGCGGCGAGTACAACGATTGGATGCAGGTCAGCACGCCGCTGGGCGGTTCGCCTCATCTCAATCCGTCGTTCCTGCTGGACTTCCGCCGCTTTTGCTCGGATTCGGTCGCCGAATTCAACCGGTTCCAGGCCGAGATCATTCGGCGGAACAGTCCGGGCAAGTTCGTGACGCACAACCTGTGGGGCTACCCGGTCACGGCCGACTACTACGATATGTTCGACAGCATGGACTTTGCATCTGTCGACTATTATCCGGCGACCGACCTCGTCGACGACTCGAAGTCGAGGATGTATCACGGCGCGCTGACGTTGGATCTGACGCGCGGTGTCAAGCGCAAGAACTTCTGGGTGATGGAGCAACTGAGCGGAACGCCCGGGTGCTGGTATCCGATGTCGCGGACGCCTTTTCCTGGGATGATCCGCGCGCATGCGTGGCAAAGCGTGTCCCGTGGGGCCGACGCAGTGGTCCAGTTCCGATGGCGCTCGGCCCGCATCGGCGCCGAACAGTTCTGGCATGGCTTGCTCGACCATCATGGCGTACCGGGCCGCCGCTTTGAAGAGTTCGTGCGGTTCAGTCGCGAAGCGGCGAAGCTCGCTCCGCTGCTGGAGGGCTCGACGTTGGATCACGATGTGGCTATGCTCTTTTCGCACGAGCAACTCACCGCGTTTCAGATTCAGCCGCAATCGGATGGCTTCGATTACCTCGGCAACTTCAAGCGGCTGCATTCGGCGTTCGTGCGAATCGGTATCGGCACCGACGTGATCAACTGGAAGGATGATTTCGCCAGTTACAAGCTCGTCGTTGCGCCGATGCTCTATCTCATCGATGACGACATCGCGGCTCGGCTGCGCGAGTATGTCGAGCGAGGCGGTACGCTCGTCCTAACGACGCGCTCCGGTGTGAAGAATATGAACAACGTGTGCCTGCCGGACCGCTTGCCGAACTTGCTGACGGAGCTCGCAGGCGTTGTCGTGGACGAATACGATCCTGTCGGCAACGACCGGCAGCGCGTCAAGTTCGATATCGGCGGTGAGTTCGAATGCGCGCAGTGGTGCGACGTCCTTTCGCCAACCACAGCCGAAACGTTGGCGGCCTATTCGAGCGAGTATTTCGCGGGCCGCGCGGCCGTGACGAGAAACGTCTGCCGTGAGGGCACCGTTTATTACGTTGGAACAGTGCTGGACGATGAAGCGACCAAGAGTCTGCTCCGTCGGATTGCGGCCGATGTGAAAGTCGACTGCATGCCCGACCTACCCGAAGGCGTGGAGACAGCAGTCCGAAGCTCGGCCACGACACGGCTGCGGTTCATATTGAACCTGACGAAAGAGCGCAAGCGCGTGGCCGTCCATGGCGGTGAATGGACGAGTGCACTCTCCGGCGAACGAGTGTCTACCGGGAGCTTTGAGCTTGCGCCAGGGGAGGTCGAGATTCTAGCGGCGCCACCGCACCGTTCGTGCACATAGCTCAAAAACCTCCCTCTACTACCTCGTGAGTCGTCAGCTAGTCGTCTACGGCCTCGATCAGAACCGGTATGCGCTGAACGGCGCGAGGTCTTGCTTTGTCGGCCGGCCGGCCACCATCTCGGCGATCAAACGTCCTGTCGTCGCACCGAGCGTCAGCCCGAGTTGGCCGTGGCCGAAAGCCATGAATGCATTGCTCAACCGTTGCGAGCGATCGATGATTGGCTTGGTATCCGGCAGGAACGGTCGGTAGCCGACGCCATACTCGAGCCCTTCCGTGCGCAGTTCGGGCAGAACCCGCTTCGCCTTCTCGAGGATGATTTCTGCTCGCTTGAAGTTCGGCTCCGCATCGCGCCCCGCGAATTCGATGGTGCCGCCGATTTGCAGGCCACGTGTGAACGGACTGAAGCAAAAGCCGCCGTCGGCATAGATGACCGAATGCCGAAATTCCACGCCCGGGTTGGGGAGCAAGGCCTGATAGCCCGCGATGCTCGCAAGCGGGACGCGCACGCCGAGCGCGTCGAAGAATCGACGAGACCCGGTTCCCGCCGCGACGACCACGTGCGTCGCGGCCAGACGCTCGCCATTCATGAGGGTTACACCCGTCGCACGCCCGGACGACTCGTCGATCCGGGCCGCTTCGGCGCGAACGCGGCGCCCGCCCTGCTCGACGAAGCTGTCGGTGAGCGCGGCGATGAATCCCTCCGTATCGCTCACCGCGCGCCAGTCCGGGAACAGTAGACCGTGAGAGAAGCGTCCGGCGAGCGCGGGCTCGAGATCGCCGATCTCGGCCGCATCGAGCCGCCGCGACTCGAACCCCAGCGACATGCGCAAATCCAGATGCGGCTTTTCGCGCGCGATGCCGTCCGGATCGTCAAAGACTTCGATGACGGGCTGCTCGCCCATCAGCGCCTTGTCGCCGCAGGCTTCCAGCAATGGCGCATAGTCCGCGTAGACATCGTGCGTGAGCGTTGCCATCGCTCGCGCGATCGACTCGATCTTCGAATGGCGTGCGCACGAGACGAACCGCAAGAACCAAGGCAGGATGCCCGGCAGCGCACTCGGCCGCAACGCGAGCGGCCCCTTCTGATCCATCAGCCAGCCCGGCACCTTCATCAAGATGCCGGGCTTCGACAATGGAATGATTTCGCTAACGGCCATTTGACCGCAGCTCCATTTCGCGGTGCTGTCGCCAGGCGCGGCCGGGTCCACTATCGTGACCGAGTATCCGCCACGCTGAAGGTAAAGCGCGCAGCAGACACCGACGATTCCGCCGCCCACGACGATGGCGGTCTCCTTCAAGGCAGGCCGCGTGGGCGAAGAAGCCGATGCGGGAATCGCATTCAATGGGTGAACTCCTGCGGAGGGAAGTCGAATAATGCCCGCGAAGCCCCGAACATCTCGCCGAACCGCGCCTTTTCCGCGTCGGTGAGCGGCTGCATCGGCAAGTTCGCGACTGCGCGGATCTGAGCCATTCGGGTGATCTTGCTTGCGCCCAACGCGTCAAACGCCGTTGCCGCCCACCGTCCGCAGACTCTTCCATTGCCCCTGCTGCACTTCGAAGAGCGTGTACGGCGGCTTGATCAAATCGCCATTCCCGTCGAATGCGATCTTGCCCGTGACGCCCGTGACAGTGACTTTCGGAAAAGCCGCGACGATCTTGGCGCGATCGAGCGAGTCGGCATCGTGAATCGCCTTGAGCATGGCAAGCGCGGCGTCATAGGCGAACGGCGCATAGAGCTCGACGTCCTGGTTGAAGCGCGCCTTGTAGCGCTTCGCGAATGCCTGAGCCGAGGGCAGCTTGTCCAACGCGGGACCCGGCTCGAGGTCTTGCGTCCCTTCCCCGGCGGAGCCGGCGATCTGAACGAAGGCATTGCTCTTGAGCGCGCCCGCGCCAAACAGATGGGCCGGCATGCCGAGCGAGCGCATCTGCTTGACGAGCATCGCGCCTTGCTCGTCGAGCCCGCCGAAAAAGATCATGTCGACGTTCTTCTGTTTGAGCGTCGTCAGAATGGCGCGAAAGTCGACGGCCTTGTCGTTGGTGAATTCGCGATCGACGACATTGCCGTTCGCGCCCAGGGCGCCTTTCTCGAACGCATCCGCAAGGCCTTGGCCGAAAGCGGTGCGATCGTCGATGATGCCGATCCGCTTGGCCTTCAACTGCTGCACCGCGAACTCGCCCGCGATCACCCCGCCGATGCCGTCGTGCCCCATCGTGCGGAACACGTTGGCGAAGCCCTGATGAGTCAACGCCGGATTGGTCGAGCCCGGCGTGATCATCGCGACGTTTGCCTTGTGGTAGACCGCCGACGCCGGAATGCTGCAACCTGAGTTGTAGTGTCCGATGACACCGACCACGCCGTCATCGACCATCTTCTGCGCCACTTGAACGGCAACGCGCGGATCGGCCTGGTCATCCTGGACGTCGAGCACGAACTTCACAGGCTTGCCGCCGATCGTCGGGTTCTTCGCGTTCTCCTCGTCGATGGCGAGCTGCGCGCCGTTTTCCAGGTCCTTGCCGACGCGGGCCACCGGCCCCGTCAGCGGTCCCGCGAATCCGATCTTGACGATCTCGGGCTCCGCGCCATACGACGGCGCATGCGCGCACAGGACCCCAAATGCGAGTGCGACAACCAGGTTTCGGCGTTTCATGATGTCCGTCCTCTTCGGTGCAGACTGCTGCGGTGGTGGAAAGCGACGCGGGCGATCGGGTTCGAGATCGATATCGGAATTGGTATGCAGGCGGCCGTGGCTGCGTCGGATTCGCTAACATTTGCGGCGCCGAAGTCGCGATCAGGCTCGGCAACGGGCGGCACCGCACAAACGACGCAACCATACTCACACAAAGATTTTTTGTCCGCAATTGATTTATCTTTGTGTGGAGGTAGGTGCTTTCCCCGACGGGGCAACGGATCACCGATTCTCTCCAGAAGAATCGGGCTTCGCATGGCATTCAAAAAGGGTTTAGTATGTGATCCGTGCAGACGAACCACCTTCCGACAAACAGATCTGAGCCGCCCCGCTGAGTACTTTGTGTGAAGACACCGCCCGAATGAAGATCGACTTGAACCACACAAACGGTGCAGAGGTTCCGCGTACAAAAGGACGCGAAGCCACCTATCTCGAGATATCGCGCAACCTCGAAGAGAAAGTCCGCAGCGGGTTCTACCCGCCCGGCAGCCGGCTGCCGCCGCAACGCGACCTGGCGCTGGAGCTCGGTATCAACGTGTCGACCGTTTCCCGCGCATACAAGGAATTGCAGGCGCGCGGGCTCATAGTGGCAAGCAAGCGGCGCGGTTCGATCGTGACCGGCGGCGCGATGCCCGCGGTGCACACGCGAGCGGAAAGCAATGGGAGCACGGTCAGCCCGAACGCGGTGATCGACCTGACCGTCAATCGGCCCGCGACCGGCGAATTCCTTTCGCAGCTCGCGCGAACGATGACGACGATCGCGCGCGACCCTCGCTATTCTGAAACGCAGGAGTATCAGCCGCCGCAGGGGCCTCAGTGGGCGCGAGCCGCGGGCGCGCAATGGATCGCCGCGCCGGGATTCGCGCCGCTCCCCGATAACGTCGTCGTCACCAGCGGCGCTCAGCACGGTCTTTATGCAGTCCTAAGCAGTCTGATGGGACACGAGGGTGTGATCCTCTCCGACCGGCTCACCTATTACGGCTTGAAGGCGCTCGCGCCGGTGTTCCAGTTCGAGCTCGTCGGCATCCCGAGCGATCATGAGGGGCTGCTGCCGGATCGCCTCGAAGCGGCTTGCAAGCGCATGCGGGTGAAGGCAATCTTCGTCGTGCCGAACCTGCAGAATCCGACTGTCACCACGATGAGCCTCGCGCGCCGCGCGGCGCTCGTCGACGTTGCGCGGCGCCATCACATCGCGATCATCGAGGACGATGTCTACGGCCCGTTGTTGCGCACGCGCTTGCCGACGATCGCGAGCCTGTGCCCGGAGTTGACGTTTCATGTCACGTCGACGTCGAAGATCCTGGCGCCCGGACTGCGCATCGGCTACCTGCTGACGCCGCCGCACGGTGCCGCGCTTGCGGCCGAGGCCGTCCGCACGACGGCCTGGATGCCGGCGCCCCTGTCGACGCTGATCGCCACGCGTTGGATCGAGGACGGGACCGCCCAGACGATCCTCGACGCGCAGCGCGCCGAACTGGCGGCGCGTCAGACACTCGCGAGCGAGCTGTTGCCGGCCGAGCATCTGGCGAGCGATCCGGCTTGCATGTTCGTGTGGCTGCGGGTCCCGCCGCCGTGGCGCTCGGACGATTTCGCGGCAAACGCGCTCGCGCGCGGCGTCAACACGATGCCGGCATCGGCGTTTGCGGTGGATCGCTCGACGGTCGAGCACGGCGTGCGGATCAACCTGGCGTGCGCCGCCTCGCGAGAACAGCTGACGAGAGCGCTGCAGATCCTCGCTCACACATTGCGTGATCGGCCGCGAGCGCTGTTCGGCAGCATCTAATGGAATGGCGGCAAGCTCGGGCCGCCGCTAACCGCCTGCCGCCGCAAGCGTCATGACCCTTGGCGCCAACAGATAGAACCCCACCCCGATGATGATCAGATAGCCCAACAGGATGAACGTCCATCCCATGTTGTGACGAAT
This sequence comes from Trinickia symbiotica, assembly GCF_002934455.1. GTDB lineage: Bacteria > Pseudomonadota > Gammaproteobacteria > Burkholderiales > Burkholderiaceae > Trinickia > Trinickia symbiotica. Next base: position 335,341 of record NZ_PTIR01000001.1, read on the forward strand.
CACCTCGCCTTCGTTGCGCACGAAACGACTCGTCGATACGCCGACGCTCGTGGTTTGGGGCGCGACGGGCTTCCCTACCTCGGCGCCGATGGAGTTCAGCGACGGTAGCAGCAGAATCGGAAAGCCGAGCAAGCGGCCGACCGTCACCTGGAAGAAGCCGAACATGGCGTTGGTCGACGTATTGCTGCCGGACAGCGCGACACCGATCCAGCCAAGAATCGGCGCGACGACGATATAAGCGATCCCGATCTTCGAAAATCCCTCGGCGAGCGAGGCCGCCATGCCCGAGAAATTGAAGACGTAGGCGAGACCGAAAATAAAGATGCCGACGAGCAAAGCGCCCCACATCTGATGCCAGGTCCGGCTGAACGCTTCAGCGTACTGCGCCGGCTTCATGCCGATCAGCAATGCCGTGATCAGCCAAGCCGCGAAGATCGCCGTGCCGCCGATGAATGGCGCAAACGAGAAGACCGCGCTGATTTGCGTACCGGGGTGGATCGACGAGCCGGCGGCCGCGGACAGCTTGACCCAGACGATCTTTGGCAACGGAGACCACGGCCCGGTCCAAAGCACCACCACGACGATAAGCACGATGAAAGGCAGCCACGCACGGAACAGTTGCCCGCCCGTCAGCCCATGCGCCTCGCCGGCGACCCTGGCGGCCTCCGCTTCGATCGGCTTTCCGCCATAGCCAAGGGTCCGTTTCGGGCGCCAGAATTTGAGCAGCACGAAGAGCGCCGCAAAGCAGACGACCGAGCCCGTCACATCGGGCAAATAGGGGCCGAGGAATACCGCGACCGGATATTGCCCCGCGATATAGGCGAGCGAGCCGACGACGGCGAGCGGCCAACCGTCGCGCAGACCCGTTCGGCCGGTAACCAGATAGATCAGGACCCACGGCGGAAGCAACGCGAGGATGGCCACGATGTGCCCGACCGAGGCAGAAAGGGCGAGCACTGGAAGGCCCGTCACGGCCCCGAGCGCAATGATCGGCACGCCGAGCGCGCCGTATGAAACAGGCGCGTTATTGGCGAGCGCGGCGACGCGGATCGCGTCGAGGTCCGGAATGCCGAGCCCGATCAGTATCGGAGCCACGAACGCCCACGGATAGCCGAAGCCGACCAACCCTTCGAGCAACGCGCCGAATGCCCAGGCGAACATGATCGTCTGGACTCTCACGTCCGCGGTGCCCTGCGTGGTGAGCCAGCGGCGAAAGTCGTCGAATACGCCGGTCAGCGTCAGGGAATTGAACAGCATGACGCCCCAGAACGTAATCCAGTCGACGGCCCAGATGCCCGTCAACGACCCGTACGCGAAAACCCTGATCCCCGTCGTCACCGGCATCGTCCAGACCACCGCGGCGATGATGAAGGTGACGATCGCACCGATCAGTACGGAGATCCAGGCGGAAACCCGAAAGACGGCAAGCAGGACGAGGAGAACGACGACGGGCACAAGGGCGAGCAACCAGGAAACGAAAAGGTTGCCCGTGGGATTGAGAACTTGCTGGAACATGGATCAGGCTCCCTCTGATTATTGGGCTTTGCCAGGAGACAATTGATCACAATGTGACGTTCCTTCAGTGTAGGCGCCAACGCCTTGATTTACAACGTCAATTCGCCTGCGCGGCGCATCTCCCGCCAAAGCCGCGCGAGAGCGCCATTGGAATATCCGCGAGCGTTCCTCGGTATAGCTTCCCGTGAGCATCCTGAAGGTGAGAACCCTCCGGGCGCTCGCTCCACATCGCATCAGTCCGCCATTTAATTAGGAGTCCGAAATGATCAAGCGCAGCGCAATCATCTCCGTTTCAGTGATGATGTTCGCCGGATCGAACCTCGCCGGAAGTGCATCGGCGCAAGAGAAAACCCGCGAGCAAGTCCGCCAGGAACTCGTTGAAGCGAAAAGAAACGGTCTCGACTTCGTCACCGACACCTCTTATCCCGAGATCAGCCCGCTATTCGCGCAGCAAGTCGCGAAGCTCAAGGGTCAACGGCGCGATAGCGGTACCGGCGGTGCGATGCCCGGTAAGAGCGATGCCGGCACGACCGATAGGTCCATCGCGGACCCTGCGGTTTGCGCCGGACCTGTCAGTTTTTGCAACGTTTATTTCGGCTCCTGACCGGTAGCTCGACCAGAAATTTGCCACGACGAATCGGGCAAGCCCAATCCCCTCTCGCGAGGTAGACAGATCATGAAGCAAGTCGCAATTTGCATGCTGACGGTAGGCGCACTCGCCAGCTTCTCAGCCGCGTTCGCCGAGCCGCCATCGGCGCCGATCACGCGGGCTCAGGTGCGCGCCGATCTTCTGCGCATCGAACAAGCTGGATACAATCCCGCAGCCAACAACGATCCCTACTACCCTGCCGACATTCAGGCAGCGGAGGCGAAAGTGGCCGCTGAAGACGCGGCCCGGAAAGAACAGCAGTTGACCGTCGACTCCGTGGGAGGAACGCCGCGGTCCGGTGCGCCGTATGCTGGCAAGCGGGATAGCCTCAGCCCGGCGCGCTCGACGGGACTTGGACAATAACTACTTCGTAAGGCGGTGAATGCGCTTTTGTGAAAAGAGCCATTCCGACCGTCGCGCAAGATCTCTCGGATGGAGACATCCGAGACAAAAAGCCAAAAGCGCAGACTGATGTCGGCCCAGCTAGGCGCGAATCATCAGGGTGGGGTGATAGCGCCACACTTTCGGGTCAGCGCTCAACAGTGCGATTCCTTCGTGCAGCGCTTGCGCGATCATGACGCGATCGAATGGGTCCGCATGGTCATCGTGCAGCGGCAGCGCGGCCACGGCCTCCGCATGCTCGCCCGCAATGGGCAATTCGGCGAAGCCGGCCAGCCGAAACGCTGAGCGCGCGTCATGTGGATGCACGCGCAGGTTGCCCTTCGCATGTTTGATCGCGATCTCCCAGATCGCCGCAGCGCTAACCAGCAGCGAATTTGTTGGATCGTCAATCAAGCGAATCGCCTCCGACGATAGCTGCGGAGCGCCTTGCGCAGCCCACAGCGCGATATGGGTATCGAGTAGCACCTTCATGGCGCGAGCCCTCGTCGCGCGCTCGCCTCGAAGTCCGCGGCGACCGACTCGTCGCCCGCATTGAATGCTTCGACCGTGCTCGGTATTTCAAGCCCGGCGAGCAAGTGCCGCGCAGCGCCGATGCGCCGCGGCGCGGTAAAGGGCACCAGCCGGGCAACCGGTGTGCCATTGCGTGCGATGACGACCTCGTTCTCCTCCCCAAGCTCGAGCCGCTCCACTAAACTCGATAACTTTGATTTCGCGTCGTGCATGTTGACGGTAAGCATTGGCATCCCCTGGTTAGCTAATCATCGTTAGCTAGTATGCGGGTGTCGAGCGCCAAAGACAAGCTAGCCAAACGGCCGATGGATTGCGTGGGTCGCGTATTCACCCCGTCAGACGGTGGCCCGCACAAGGTCCCCGACGCGAACCGCCAGCAACGCCGCGGCGCTGCCGCGATTGACCGCGATTTCAACGAGCCCGATCGAGTTCACGTACCAGAACGCCTGGCCGGCCGCGACTTCCGCGAACACGCGTGCATACGCGACATCCGTGGATCCGACCCGCAGCCGCGCGTCGGTTGACAGCGCTTTCGCGCGCAACCCCGTCAATACATTGCCGTAGTGATCGACATAGATGACTTCCGCCAGATCGCCCTCTCCGAACCGCACATCGAGCTCAGACATTGCTTCGAGCTTGTCGAGCGGCAGCCGAGCGGCATCGCCGGCAACGCTGACCCATGCCGCTATCGGCGCAAACAGATCGCGACCATGAAACGACGATGAGAGTCCGGCCGGACGCCATGTCACGCGCCACGTCCGAGTCCGCGATGCGCGCGCCGCCACGACCGAGAGCAATCCGTTGTCGGGGCCGACGAACCACTGACTGTCCGCCTGCACGACGACCGCGCCCCGCTCGCTGCCGACGCCCGGATCGATGACGCAGAGAAACACCGTGCCGTCGGCATACCAGGCTCGCAACGCGGCGAGCAGATGCGCGCCCGCCCGCGCATCGAAATTGGGAACTTCATGCAGCACATCCACGATGGGCGTGCCGGCTGCCGCATGCCGCAGCAGGGCGACTTTCATTTGGCCGACGTAGATGTCGTCGGCACCGAAATCGGTAAATAGCGCAATCAAGGCCTGATTCCTTCTATCCCTTTCGATCGGGGGAATGAGCTTCTCAACCGCCTCGCGCAGGTTCGTCGATCAGACTACCGTCTCACGCTCCGGCGTGGCGCTGATCTTGTGAAGCGACAGGTCGGCCCCGTCGAACTCGTTTTCCTCGTCGAGCCTGATTCCCACCGTTGCCCGCAGAATGCCATAAACGATCGCACCGCCCGCCGTGGCAACGACGATGGCCGCCATCGTGCCGACGCATTGCGCCAAGAACGAAACGCCCCCTGCCCCGCCAAGCGCCTTCAATCCGAAAACGCCGGCGGCAATACCGCCCCATGCACCGCATAGACCGTGCAGCGGCCATACGCCGAGCACGTCGTCGATACGCCAGCGATTCTGCACGCAGGTGAACATGTAGACGAAGAGTCCCCCGGCAATGGCACCGGTCACGAGCGCACCGATCGGATGCATGACATCGGAGCCGGCACAGACGGCGACGAGCCCCGCGAGCGGGCCGTTGTAGCTGAAGCCCGGATCGTTGCGTCCCGCGAGCCAGGCGGTCAGCGTGCCGCCGACCATCGCCATCAGCGAGTTGACGGCAACAAGTCCGCTGATCTTGTCGATGGTCTGCGCGCTCATGACATTGAACCCGAACCAGCCTACGGCAAGCACCCAGGCCCCCAGCGCGAGAAACGGGATGTTCGAGGGCGGATGAGCCGCAATGCGGCCATCGCGTTGATATCGGCCGCGTCGCGCGCCGAGCAGCAGGACGGCCGGCAACGCCACCCAGCCTCCGAACGCATGAACGACGACGGAGCCGGCGAAATCGTGAAACGGCGCCCCCGCCACAGCGGTCAGCCAGGTCTGCAATCCGAACCGGTCGTTCCAGGCGATGCCTTCAAAAAACGGATAGACGAATCCAACCAGCAAGAACGTCGCGCAAAGCTGCGGATTGAACTTCGCCCGCTCGGCAATCCCGCCCGAGACGATGGCCGGTATCGCGGCGGCGAACGTCAGCAGAAAAAAGAACCGCACGAGCGAGTATCCGTTGTGCTCGGCGAGCGTCGTCGCATCGCCGAAGAACTCGACGCCGTACGCGATCGTGTAGCCGATGAAAAAGTACGCGATCGTGGAAACGGCGAAGTCCACGAGGATCTTCACGAGGGCATTGACCTGGTTCTTCTTCCGGACCGTGCCAAGCTCGAGGAACGCGAACCCGGCGTGCATGGCAAGCACCATTCCGGCGCCCAGCAGCAGGAACAAGGTGTCGGTGCCCGATTTCAGCTCATTCATAGGACAAAAGCTTGCGCAAAAAATGGGCGAAGCCAGCAAGGATCGTACCAAAGAGGGGAATCCAGGTACTATCTCGGTGCGCACGCGTTAAGCACCGGCTTACCGCGCACCGTTCGGGTCCAAGCGCGCACCCCGAAGCCATCGGAAAGCGCACGAATTCGGTGCTTTCAATGCACTAATGAAGGGCTTCATGCACTCTCGCTGCGCATTCCTTGCAGTCATACATCACGCGTTATACGCGACAGCCAGGCATCTTTGCCGATGTTTGTCAACGGCAAAAACAGCGGCAATTCAATATTGCTCACCGGCACCATTTACCTTCCAAAATCGGCACTTCGATAATCGATTTGGCGGAAAAAGGAAGGTGATCACAACATCTTTTCCTTTTTTCATCATATTTATTGCCTGTTTTTGCGCGTCCCCATTTTTTTCATTGATCCAGATCAAGTTTTCGCACGTGCCCTACAGGCTTAATTCGTCAGCCTTCAACACGGACGAAGCGAGGTCACAGTGCGGTCTTTTGTTTCTTTTTTTCCTTCCTCACCCCCAAAACCAGCCGAATCGATGTATAGATTACGGCTATGGATACTCATTTCTGTCGGGGTCGTATTTAATTTTGCGGGCCTTTGGCCCTCGAGTGCGCATGCACAAAGTACGCTGACCATCAGCGGCGTCACTTACAAGCAGTGTGCATCGGAAAATAGTTTCTGCTCATTCAGCGGCAGCGCGAAGGTCGTCTTCGGCACTGCAACGATGTACGACATCAACGGCCCGTTCACGAACGGCGTGAGCTGCTCGAACGGCGTCGTTTCCCAGACCGATCCGGCTTACGGGTACACGAAGTCCTGCTGGTACGCCAGCACGACGTCCGGCACGAGCACGTCGGGTACGACGAGCACCTCGGGAACGAGCACGTCGGGCACGACGAGCACGTCCGGGGCGTGGACGAAATGCGCGACAGAAGGCGGCTCCTGCTCGTTCTCCGGGACGAAGACGGTCCTCTACGGGGCGAGCACGACCGCCAACAACATGTCGGCGATCTTCACGAACGGCGTTGCCTGTAACAACGGATCGTTCGGCAACGACCCGGCCTACGGCTCGACGAAGTACTGCTGGATCCAGGCGTCGACGTCCACGACGGGCACGACCTCCGGCACCACATCGACGTCGGGGACCACCTCAACGTCCGGTACGACTTCGACTTCCGGTACGAGTTCGACTTCCGGTACGACTTCGACTTCCGGCACGACTCCGACTTCGGGCACGACCTCAACGTCCGGCTCGACGTCGACGAGCGCTAATTCGTCGACGAGCTCGACGAGCAGCTCGACGTCCACCTCTTCTGCCAGCGGCACGATCAGCTGCTCGACGCCGACCGCCTCCTCCGGCGGCTCCGCGAACGGCCTCATCAGCGCCGACGTCAAGACGGCTGACGGCACGCGCCTGTTCGCGCAAGGCAGCTCGTTCAACCTGTCCTTCGTGACGGCGGCTCCCGCGGCCGACAACGTCGTCTGGTCGATCCAGGATCACGTGGGCAACGTCAAGGGCAGCGGCACGTTCGCGGTGGCAAGCGGCACTCAGACGAACACCCTTTCGTGCAAATCGACGGTCGGCGGCTACTTCGCCGTGACGGCATCGCTCTCGAAGGCGGGCGGCACGCTGCCGCAAGCCGGCACGCGTCCGACCGGCATTGCGACGTTCGGCGTTCTGCCCAACGTTTCGGGCGTGATTCCGGCCGTCTCGTTCGCGCATCAGGAACAGCACCGCTTCGGCATGCAGGGCTTCAACAGCAACGCGGCGGCGCTCGCGGCGCTCGGCATTTCGCAGACGATCGACGATCGTGAGCTTTCGGCCATGGAGCCGAACGGCCCCAACACCTGGACGCCGTCGCTCTCGAATGTCGACCCGTCGTACACGAGCGGCAAGATCATGCGCCTTGTCCGCCTCGACGGCATCCCGGCCTGGGCGAGCCCGACCGGCGGCTTCCAGGACGACACCCACGCACCGTCCGATCTGAGCTACTACCAGAACTACATGGCGCGCGTCGGCACGGATACGGCCAACGTCCGGAAGACCTACTTCCCGACCCAGCAGAACGACTACTACCAGGTGACCTGGGAGCCGCAGTGGACCGATTCGCAGTCGAACTTCGTCGCGATGTATAAGGCCGTCTACACGGGCTTGCACTCGACGGACCCGAATGCGGTGGTGATGGGCACGACGAATCCGCTCGTCGCGAACTGCCAGACGGAGTGCACGAGCGGCTATCTGCAGACGTTCGCGGCGCTGGGCCTCGGTCAGTACATCGACGGCATCACGACGCACGGCTACTACAACGCCGGCACGTACCCGTCGCATCCGCCGGAGCTCTACGACACGGATCCGAATCCGGCGAACGTGGCCAATGCGCTCGATAAGCAGATGCAGCAGCTGCGCTCGCAAATGCAATCGGTCAAGCCGAACATGCGTCTGTGGTCGACGGAACTCGGCATCAGCTACGACCCGGGTATCTCGTACGGTGCGAACTCGCCGTCGTCGAACCAGCTCTACGCTCAGGCTGCGATCGCGGCACGCGCCCACCTGATCATTCTCGGCGAGGGCGCGCAGGTGACGTACTTCTTCTATGGCCCGGATTATCCGGATGAAGTCGGCTATGGATCGTTCTTCGACCTCTCCGATGCGCAAGGCGCATACGGTGCGACGAACCTGAGCCCGAAGCCCGAAGCGATGGCGTTCGCTGCGATGACGCGAATCGTCGACGGCACGCAGACGCTCGGACGGCTGAACGGCCTGCCGACGATGGTGTACGGCTACGCGTTCCAACAGCTCAACGGCGGCAAGGTCATTACCGCCCTCTGGACGCACAACAACGCGCAGTGGCCGACGTCGTCGGGTTCCTATAGCTCGACTTACAGCACGTCGTATGGGCTGCAGGTCGACTCGGCAGGCACGAGCGGCAACGTGACCGTCCTCGATGTCATGGGCAACGCGAGCACCGTGCCGTATTCGAACGGCGTCGCGACGCTCAAGCTGACGGAATCGCCGATCTACGTGGTGTCCACGAATGCCACCGTTGCTAAGGCGAACGCGACGGCACCCCTCGGATACACGGGTCAATAAAATAGAAAAAGCCCGCTTCGCGGCGGGCTGATGAAAAGAAGGGACCTCCGGCACCGCCAGGTGCCCGCGAGGTCCCTTTGCATTTCCCGATTGGTGTTTATCGCAGGCAGCGCTCTTTCGCGCGGCAAGCTTGTCGACCTTCGGTTCGCTCGCTCAGTCGACGAGCCGGATGCCGAGCATCGTGGCGCGCGCCGTGCGAATGCGCTCGGCTTCGCGATAGCGCGCCTGGAACGAGTAGTCGGAGTCGAGCGGCAGATGCGGCGACGCGAAAAGATCGTTGATCTTGTGGAACAAGGCGAGAACAAAGCTCATGGCGACTCCCTATTGAGTACGGGTTTTCCCTGAGTTGAATTCTAGGGTTTTCCCTAGGTCTCGTCTAGTGCATTGCAGCATTTTTTTGCAGCGCCCTGATTTATCCCGCTTCGCTGACCTTATGCGTTGCAGCAGCACAACACTTTTGACCGGGCGCGGCGGCGCCCACTAGAATCACGCCACCCTCGCGCCTGGCACTGGCGCACGGATCCGCGAGGCGCCCTCCCCATTTCCTGCCCATGACCCAGGTCTTCGTCTGGCGGCTCCTCGCCGCGTTCGCGTGCGGCGTCGCAATCGGCATCGAGCGACAAATGCGCCAGCGCACGGCCGGACTGCGCACGATCACGCTCGTCGCGAGCGGCGCGTGCCTCTTCGTCTCGCTCGGCACGCTGATGGGCACCGGCGTCACGCAGATCGCCGCTTACGTCGTCTCGGGCGTCGGCTTTCTCGGCGGCGGCGTCATCATGCGCGAGAAGGGCGCGATCCAGGGGATCAACACCGCGGCGACGCTCTGGTGTTCCGCCGCCGTCGGCGTGCTGGCCGGCACGGGGTTCTACGGTGCCGCCATCGCCGGGACGATCGTCGTACTCGGGACGAACACGGTGCTGCGCGAGCTCAGCCGCGCGATCAATGCCGCGCCCGTCGGCAACGCCGATCTCATCCGCGAGTACGAACTGACCGTCGTCTGCCGCGAAGAAGACGAAGTGCACATCCGAGCCGTGCTCTCGAATGCGATGTATGCCGAACCGCTGTCGTTCCAGAGTCTCACGAGCCGCGATTGCGAAGGCGAGCCTCCGCGTCTCGAGGTCACGGCGACCTGCCGCACCCATCCGAAGGACCAGGCAAGACTCGAGCACATCGCCAGCCGGATCAGCATGGAAAAGGGTGTCTCGAGCGTGAGTTGGACCGCGAGAGAAGTGGAGACGACGCCCGAATAAGCCGCCGCGTGCCTATCGCGGCGGCTTGCGCGTGAAGAATGCTGCCGCGGCCGCTTCAGCGAATCTCGAAGGGCGCCTGCGCGGCAGGAACGTCCGTGTCAGTCAAACAGCGGCCGTGAGGGCGGCCACGCCTGCGTCGACCGACTCGACGTCAGGCGGGCGCACGACGCGCGCCACTTCGACGCCGTCACGCAGAAAGATCAGCGTCGGCCACAGCTTCACCTTGAACGAGCGGCCGAGCGGCCGGCCGGAACCGTCCTCGATCTTCAGGTGGCGCGCTTGCGGAATGCGCGCGAGCGACTTCGTGATCAACGGCTGCGCGCCACGGCAGTAGCCGCACCAATCGGTACCGAACTCGAGGATCGTCGCACCGGTCAGCGCGTCGACTTCGGCGCGCGCCGGCGCGGTTTGGGAATACGCGGTCATCTCTGCTCCGGTTTTCGTCGAATCTCTATTGTCCGCCAGTCGGGCGATGCCCGCTGGCGCCTCCTCCAATCGCACATGATCATGTGGGCGTTAGTGATGCGCGCGAGCGGCACGTGTTTTCGCCGCCTTCTTCGCCGCGGCGGAGCGAGCCGCGGCCCCCTTCGTATCGGCGGCCTTCTTCGCGGCGGTCGAACGAGTCGAAGCGCCCTTCGTATGGGCGGCCTTCTTGGCCGCCGCCGAACGGCTCGCCGCCGGCCGCTTGGCCGCGGCCGACTTCGCCTGCTTCGACATCGCTTCGCTCGACGCACCGGCGCGGCTCTCGCGCTTGAGCACGCCTTCCGACGTGCGCGCACGTTTGGCCTTTGTCTCTTTGCTCGGCGAATGCTTCGGCGTGCCGTGCTGTCCCGCGGCGGTGTCCTTCTCCGCCTTCTTGCGCGTCGCCTCGCTCGTCGCTCCCTTCTTCGGCGGCTTCAGCGGCACGCCCGCGCGCCGCGCTTTCGAAAGGCCGATCGCCACGGCTTGCTTGGCCGATCTCACGCCGTGCTTGCCGGCACGCACATGATCGACTTCCTCTTTCACGAACTCGCCGGCCTGCGTGGTCGGCGCCTTGCCCGCACGCTTGTCGGCTTGGGCACGTGCGACTGTTTTCCGCTCGGGCATGATGGCTCTCCTCGAAATGTCCGTAGGGCGATCACGGTCACGCAATGTGTATGCCAAACATCCCAGCAACGACTCGTGTGGCGCCGATGGGCCAACATCGGCCAAGCCAGCTTGCGTTGACAGACCGTTAACTCCAAGGGCCGCCCGTCATCGCCGGGTCACATTCGCCCCGGCATAATCGCCGGCGCGCCGCGAACCGCTCCCAAGAACAAGCGGGCGGCGCGCACTGACATGACATGAAGTCACAATGAATTGCAGTTTTGCATCGGGGATCATGCACATGAGCATCCGGCATCGTATTACCTTGCTGGTCGTCTTGATGTTCGTCGCCTTGTCGGCGATCGGCATCTACGCCGTGTATCAGACGCGCACGAGCGCGGTCAACGTCAAACAGGTGACCCAGGGCGTCGTACCCAGCGCGCTCGCCTCCGCCGACCTCGTTTCCGCGGTGAAGGATGTCCAGATCGCCACGATGACGCTCGTCTACGCGCCCGATGCGAACATGGTCGCTCAAGCTCAGGACCAGTTGAAAGCGAAGGAGGCCCAGCTTCGCCAAGGGCTGGATTTGCAGGCGAAGGCCGCGGCGAGCCACGCTCAGCAGGGGCTGGTGACGCAGGCGCGCGAGAGCCTCGACAACTACTTCGCCGCGATCGCCGACACGGCGAAGATGAAAGCCGATGGCAAGGACGCACTCGCGCAAGCGTATCTCTTCGCGAACGTCGCCCAGTACCGCGATGAGCTCGAAGGCATCGTCGAGACGCTGCGCATCGAGAAGAATCGCCAGAAGGACGATGCCATCGATGCACTCAACGGCATGCTGGCCACGACGACGACGGCCATCGCCGGCGTAACCGCGGGCGCGGTGATCATGCTGACCGCTATCGGCTTGCTGCTCTACCGTCAAATCACGCGTCCGTTGAGCCGCATGCAGCAAGAGATGAGCGAAATCGCATCGAGCCAGGACTTCACGCGGCGCGTGCCCGTGGGCCGCATGGACGAAATCGGCCGCTCGATCGTCGCCTTCAACGAGATGATCGAAAAGATCCAGTTGAGCTCGGCGCAACTCAAGCAAAAGACGGCCGACATCCAGGCAATGCTGCAGAACATGCCGCAGGGCATCCTGACGGCGGTGGCGGGCGCGGTCGTTCATGCCGAATACTCGGTCTACCTCGAAACGATATTCGAGACCAACGAGATCGCGGGCCGACCGCTGATGGATCTCGTCTTCGACGAGACGGAACTCGGCGCGGACGCGCTTTCGCAGATCGATGCGGCGATCCACGCATGTCTCGGCGAAGACAGCATCAACTTCGAGTTCAATCAGCACCTGCTCGTGAACGAGATCACGAAGCGAATGCCGGACGGGCGCGAAAAGATTCTCGACCTGAGTTGGTCGGCGATTACCGACGAGACCGATACGATCGTGCGCCTCATGCTCTGCGTGCGCGACGTCACCGAGCTGCGCAAGCTCGCCGCGCAAGCGAGCGAGCAAAAGCGGCGGCTCGAGATCATCGGCGAGATTCTTGCGGTCAGCCAGGACAAGTTCCATCACTTCGTCGAAAGCTCCACGCGCTTCATCAGCGAAAACGAGCGGATCATCCGCCAGCACGAGGAGCCGAACGGCTCCGCAATCGCCGAGCTGTTCCGCAATATGCATACGATCAAGGGCAACGCTCGCACCTACAGTCTTCAGCATCTGACCAACATCGTGCACGAAGCCGAACAGGCCTATGAAGAATTGCGCCGCTCCGAAGTGGCCGACGGTTGGGATCAGCAGGCCCTGATGCAAGACCTCGCGCGCGTGCGCGAAGCGATCGAACACTATGCGCGAATCAGCGAAGTGAGCCTCGGCCGCAAGGGGCCTGGTGCGAACCACAAGCGTGACCGCTATGTCGTCGTCGACGAGGCGCACATCCATGACAGCCTGCGCCTCATCGATCAGGCCGACCCGGCCAATGTCCGAGAGTTGCTGACGATGCGCGATTCGCTGCGCCAGTCGTTGCGTCTCTTCGGCACGGAAACGATCGGCCACGCGCTCTCGGGTCCGCTCGAGTCGCTGCCCTCGCTCGCGAAGGAGCTCGGCAAAGAGACGCCCGAGGTGCGGATCGACGACAACGGCTATCGCATGCGCAATCAAGTTGCCGGGTTGCTCAAGGATGTGTTCACCCACTTGCTGCGCAACTCGCTCGATCACGGCATCGAGCCCGCAAGCGAGCGGGAGAAACAAGGCAAGCCCGCGGCGGGCGTGATCGACATCGAAGTCGGCATCGACAACGGCGCGCTCCAGATCACGCTCAGCGACGACGGCCGCGGCCTCGCGCTCGATCGCATCAGGCGTCTCGCCGCCGAGAAGGGCTTGATCGCGGCCGATGCGGCGCTGACCGACGAGGCAATCGCCGAGCTCATCTTCCGGCCCGGCTTTTCGACCGCGGGTCAAGTGACCGAGGTGTCGGGACGCGGCGTCGGCATGGATGCGGTGCGCAGCTTCGTGAAGCGCGAACACGGGTCGATCGAGCTGCGCTTCACCGACGATCGCAAGGGTGCGCCCTATCGCCACTTCCAGACGATCGTCTCGCTGCCCGAGCGCTTCGCCGTCGACAGCCTCGATCGCGATTCCACACGCCCCGGGCAGTTTCGCTTCGACGCGCTAGCCGAATGAACGGAGCAAGGAACGAGCAGTGAACGCAAGTCATATCGCAGCAGCATTGATTGGCGGCATCGTCGCGCTGATCGGGGCCCTGGGCTGGCATGCCCGGGCGATCAAACGCTCGGCCGCCCGGCTTCATGCCGAGGTCGAAGCGCAGCGCGAGACCGCCCTTAGCGCCGCCGAGACGCGTGAGCGCCAACGAATCGAGCAATACGAGGGGCAACTGCAAGAGGCGGGCTCGCGCATTGCCGAGCTCGAAGGCGAGCTCGCCAGGGCGATCGGGAACGCGAGCGAGCTCGGCACCGCGCTCGCGAACGCCGAGGCGCAAAAGGCCGCCTGGCTCGACGACGCGCGCCGGCTCGCCGGCGAGGCCGCGCGCCTGCGCGGCCTCTCGGGTACGTTCGAGCGCTGGCACGAGCAGATGATCTCGCTGATGACGCAAAACCACGACATGCACAAAAAGAATCAGGAGCTCTCCGCGATTGTCGCGCATGTGCTGATCGTGTCGTTGAACGCATCGATCGAGGCCGCGCGGGCCGGCACGGCCGGGCGCGGGTTCTCGATCGTCGCAAGCGAAGTCCGTACGCTCGCGACCCGCTCCCAAGAGCTCTCGAAGAGCTATCAGAACAGCCTGAATCGCAACGATCTCATCACGACGGCCACGTTTCAAGACATTCAGGCCGGCGGAAAGATGATCACCGCATCGCTCGGCAGCGTCGATGCGCTCGCGAGCCAACTCGAATCGAAGATCCTGCAGGCATCGACGTGATCAGCAGTCAAGCGAAGGACAGCTTCGAGCGCATCTTCGAGCGCGCCGTGCGCTCGCGTCTCGTCGCCGACGAGAGCCATCTCTGCGAGCTCGAGCGAGCCGAGCCGGGCACACACAAGATCGGCAAGAACGAGAAAGTCGTCGTGCTGACGATCTCGTCGATCGCGTTTCGCCTGCTGCTCGGCCTGCATTTCAGCGACGACGAGGCGACGCGCCGATACTTCGTGAAGGGCGACGACGAGCGGCCGCTGGCCGACGCGTTCATGGAAGTGGCCAATCTCTGCTGCGGGGCGATCAATCAGGCGCTCGTCGAGCACTTTCCGGACATGGGAATGTCGACGCCCTATGTGCTCGCAAGCGCCTGCATCGGGCATCTCGACCAACTTCAGCCTGCATTCGAGACGCTCTACGACATCGTGATCGAGGGCAGCGTGCGGCTCGCGGCGACGCTTTGCGTCTCAGCGCACGACACGATCGATTTTGTCGCCGATACATCGTCGAGCGAACTGCAGACGAGCGGCGAACTCGAGCTTTTCTGACGATCGAAACGCACTATTGGGAAAGGAAGGGAAAAACATGACGAAGATATTGGTCGTAGACGATTCGAGCACCGTCCGCGACGAAGTGGCGGGCTTCCTGCGCAAGAACGGACTCGAGGTGGACACTGCCGTGGACGGCAAGGACGGCCTCACGAAGCTCAGGACGAATCCCGGCATCAAGCTCGTCGTCAGCGACGTCAACATGCCGAACATGGATGGCCTCACGATGGTCGAGAAGATCCGCGGCGAGCTCGGCAATACCGCGGTCAACGTCATCATGCTGACGACGGAAAGCAGCCCGGCCATGAAGGATCGTGGCAAGGCGGCCGGCGTAAAAGGCTGGATCGTGAAGCCGTTCAAAGGCGAGGCCGTGCTCGAGACCTTCAGGAAGCTGGCGAGCTGATCGGCCGGCAGGCCTTATCGAGATTGGTCGGTCCGTCTTCGAGAGACTCGAGGTTGCGTTCGACGATTTCGAGCATGGCGCCTTTATTAAAAAAAACGGGTGTTCATAGCGTTCTTGTGCGTTCGCCGTATGGATCGTCGATCGACGACCGAGCGGCCATGTCCGGTCACCGCACGCAATTTCAGGACTCCTGATTGACTCGCCCCCCGTCCGCCGCCTACATTGGATGGCCGAAAACCGGATGATTGTTCGGTAACCGAACAGCGTGCTCCCGCCCCGCTCGTCGACCCTCGAACGTGTTCCGGCAACGGCGGTGCGCTCGCGGACACTCGACGAGCGGCCATGCAATGGAAACGGAGACATGAAGCAGACTTCTTTCAAGGCGGACGTGGCGCAATCGGCGGCACCGCGGCGCGGCATCGTGGCCGGGCTCGTCTATGCATTCGAGCGGCTGATGCCCGACCCGTTCGTCCTTTCGCTCGGGCTGACGTTCGTCGTTATTCTTCTCGCCCTGGGTCTCGCACCGAAGCACTCGATCGAAACGATCCTCGATTCCTGGTATGAGGGAACGTTCAAGATCCTCGGCTTCGCGCTGCAGATGATTCTGATCCTGGCCACCGGCTATGCGATCGCCGATGCGCCCGCCGTCCAGCGCGGATTGCGCGCGCTCGCCTCGGCCGTGCGCACACCGGCCCGCGCTGCCTTGCTCGTGTTTCCCGTCGTCGGGTTCGCGGCCTGGCTCAACTGGGGTCTCGGCCTCGTGGTCGGGGCTTTGCTCGCGCGCGAGATCGCGCGGCGCGTGAAAGTCGACTTCGCCTGGCTCGTCGCGGGCAGCTATTCGGCCTGGTCCGTCTGCAACAGCGGGCTCTCGAGTTCGATCGCGCTCTCGCAGGCCTCGCACGGCAACGCGCTCAACCTCGTGGAAAAGGCGACGGGCCATGTGATCGGCTTAAGCGAAACGGTGTTCGCGCCGTTCGTCTACGTGCCGACGGTGCTCGTCGTGGTTGTGATGGCGTTTATCTTCGTACGGATGCATCCGAAGGCGGAGGACGTCGTCGCGTTCACCGCCGATGAACCGGCCGCCGCGACCGAACACGACGCGCACGGCCGCACGGCTCCCGCGACATCGTTCGCGGCGCGCGCCGAGCGCTCGGTGCTCGGTACGCTGCTGCTGCTCGCGCTCGGTTGCGGTTACCTCGGAACGACGTGGTACAAGAAAGGCTTCGAACTCGACATCAACACGACGATCCTGCTCTTTCTGCTCGCGGGGCTCGCGCTGCAGCGCTCCCCGATCGCCTATGCGGATGCGATTCGGCGCGCCGCGCGGCAGACCGGTTCGATGCTGCTGCAGTACCCGATCTACGGCGGGATCATGGGCATCATGATCGGCACCGGGCTTGCGTCGACGATCGCTCGAACGTTCGTCACGATCGCGACGCCTGCGTCTTTGCCGCTTTGGAGCTACCTGAGCTCGCTCATCATCACGCTTCTGATTCCGAGCGCGGGTGGGCACTGGGCCGTACAGGGTCCGTTCGTCCTGCCCGCCGCGCTGAGCCTGAACGCCTCGCTGCCGCATACGGCGATGGGCGTGGCGATGGCGGAAAACGTCTCGAACATGCTGCAACCGTTCTGGGCCGTGCCGGTCGTCGCGATCGCGGGCATCAAGATTCAGCGCGTGATGGGCTATACGGCGATCACGTTCGTCGTTTCGCTGTTGATTTACGGCGCCGCTCTCTGGTTGATTCCGTAGCCTGGGTCGAAGCGATTGCGATGCTGCGTGGAGGGACGCGCGCCGGCACGGCGCGGGCGGCGAGCCGAGCGCGCCGCCACTCGAGCGCCGACACCGTGCCAGAAAATCCTTACAAACGACGCAACCTATCCCTACTCGACAATCCGCGTCTTCCTATCGAAGAACCCAGGTGACCCGCGTAGGATGAATCTCGAGGCAAACGAGTGGCGGGCCGGCGCGGCCGCCGCGCCTCGCGGCTGCGATGCCGAACGATCATCGTCCCTTAACCTACCGGAGCGTCGACATGAACACCTGCGCCGTCGATCACGAAGTTTGGGAACTGCTGCCCGAAGAGACCGCTCTGCGCCAATGGATCATGACTTGGTACCATTTCGCCGTCAGCGAGGGCTACGTCGAGCCGGAATACGAGCTCGACAATGCGACGGCCGAGCGACTCGAAGGCTATTTCCAGGTTGGACTCACGCCCGGTGAAGGTGCCGACGTCATCTTCGGCCAACTGCACTAGTGCCCTGAGCGAAAGCCGATGTGTTCCACGAGGCGGGCGCTCGGCTACGGCCGGCCGCCCTGCCCTGCTTCGACCTCACGCTACTCGGCGACGAGCCCATGCCGAATCGAATAGCGAATCAGCTCCGCACTGTTGCTGAGCCCTAACTTCTGCATCAGCCTGCGCTTGTGCGTGCTGATCGTCTTTGCGCTCAGCGCGAACGCGTCGGCGATCTCGTTGATGCTTTTTCCCGCCGCCAAGAGGCGCAGAACTTCGAATTCGCGATCGGACAGAATTCCATGCGGCGGTGTGTCGCCCGAGTGTCGCTCGAATACGATCGCGTCGACGAGCTGCGGATCGATGAACCGCCCGCCCGCGGCAAGCTTGTGGATCGCCGCCAGCAGAATCTCAGGATCGCTGTCTTTCGTCACGTAGCCCGAGGCGCCCGCGCGCAGCGCGCGCGAAACGACCTGCGCTTCGTTATGGATGCTGAGAATCAGGATCGGCATCGCCGGATACTCGGCATGCACGCGCCGGATCAGGTCGACGCCGCTGATGCCGGGCATTGTCATATCCAATGTCAGCAGATCGACCGCGTTCGCGCGCAGCTTCGCCAGCACGTCGGCGCCGCTCGCCGCTTCATCTACGACGATGGTGTCCGCCGCCGTCGCGACGATCTGCTTCAGTCCGCTACGCACGACGGCGTGATCATCGGCGATCAAGATTCTGATCATGTTGCTTTCCGCTATGGGTGTTGAAGGGAACGCTGATCGAGACGACGGTGCCCGACTTCGGAGCGCTGTCGATCTGTAACGAGGCGCCGATCAGCCTGGCGCGCTCGCGCATGCCGAGCAAGCCGTATGAATCGTGCTTGCTGGCGGCGACCGCGGGATCGAAGCCGCGGCCGTTGTCGCTCACATGGAGCTCGAAACCCGCGTCGTTTCGCGTAACGGTCACATGCACACGCGTCGCATGCGCATGGCGCGCGACGTTCGTGAGCGATTCCTGCACGACGCGAAAAACCGCCGTGGCATGCGCGTCGCAGAGCACCGGCTCCGATGCGTTCATGAGGAACTGGCATGGTATACCCGTCCGCTTGCCGAAGTCCTCGGCCAGCCATTCGAGCGCCGATGCAAGGCCGAAGTTGAGCGCGGCGGGCCGAAGATGGTTGGCCACATTGCGGACCATCAGAATCGTCTTCTCGACGAGCTCGCGCATCTCCGCGACCCTCCTGAGCAGCTCGGAATCGGTCAGCTGCATCTTCAGCAGCGACACGTCCATCTTGAGGGCGGTCAGCAGTTGCCCCAGCTCGTCGTGGACCTCGAGCGCGATGCGCTTGCGCTCTTCTTCGCGAACGGCCTCCATATGCGCGCCGAGCTCGCGCAATTGCTCGCGCGAGTCGAGCAGCTCGCGCTGCTGCGCGCGCAGGTCCACGTTGGCCCGCGCGAGCTCCTGGGTCCGCTTGGCGACGCGTGCCTCGAGCTCGTCCCGAATTCGCGAGAGTTCGCGCTCGGCACACTCTCGCACGGCCACTTCGTTCTCCAGGCGCCGGTTTTTCTCGACGAGCGTCCTGTGCATCGCGCGCATCTCCAGATGAACGTTGATGCGTGCCATCATTTCATCGATCCGCACGGGCTTGGTCACATAATCGACACCGCCCGCATCGAAGCCTTCGACCATATGGTCGATGTCGTCGGCCGCCGTCATGAAGATCACGGGAATGTCGCGCGTGCGCCAATCGGCCTTCAATTTGCGGCATGTCTCGAATCCGCTCATGCCTGGCATTTTGACGTCGAGCAATATGAGGTCCGGCAGCGAGAAGCGGGCGCGCTCGACCGCCTCCTCGCCGTCGAGCGCGATCAGGACGCGAAACCCGCGGTCCGTCAGATTGTCCACGACGACGCCGAGGTTCGCGGGCGCATCGTCGACGATCAGCAGCGAAGCCGGGGGAGACTGCGCCGTCATTGCGATGGCCGTCATGGCTCGCTCCCTGTATCGAGGTGCCGCTCGACGAAGGCCAGCAGCTGTTTCGACTGATAGGCCTGCGCCAATGCGTCGAGGGCCGCCGAAAACGAGGCGTGGCGTGCGTCGGCGGCGGCAATCGCTTCGGCCCAGCGACGCACGCCGCGCATGTCGCCCATCCGCGCGAGGCAATGAAGCTCATTCATTCGCTCGACGGCGGGCGTGGGCAACCGCTCGAGCGGCAAGCGGGAACGCTCGAGCGGCGCCCCATCGCGCGGCTGCCCGCGGCCCGCTTTCACCGCGGCCGGAAGATCGAAGCGGAAGACGCTGCCTTCGCCTATGCTGCTTTCGACTTCGATGTCCGCGCCCATCGCACGCACGAACTGGCGGCTGATCGCGAGTCCGAGACCGATGCCGGCATCGCGGCCGCCGGTGCTGGCCACTTGCTCGAACGGATGGAAGATCGTCTCGACCTGATCGGGATGGATGCCGATGCCCGTATCCCGGACCGCGAAGCGCACGCTGCCCGAGGGCGTGCATGTCACATAGAGGCCCACGACGCCGCGCGCGGTGAACTTGACGGCATTGGTCAGCAAGTTGAGCAGCACCTGCCTCAAGCGCCGTTCGTCGGCCCTCACGCAGCGGGGAACGTCGGGCGCGATCTCGCACACGAATGCGAGCCCTTTGTCGGCAGCCTTCATGGCGATCGCGCCGTGAATCGATGCGACGACGGCGGCGGGCTCGACCTCGCCGATGTCCACGCGAAGCTTGCCCGCTTCAATCGTGGCGAAATCGAGCACGTCATGGATCAGCCCGAGCAGATGCTCGCCGCAACGCAGGATCACGGACACCGACTCGCGCTGCGAATCGGAAAGCGTGCTGTCGCGCTTGAGATTTTGCGCGTAGCCGAGAATTCCGTTGAGCGGCGTACGCAACTCATGGCTCATGTTCGCAATGAAGGCGCCCTTCGCGCTGTTTGCCGCCTCGGCCGTGCGACGCGCCTCGCGCTCCGTCGCCGCATCGCGCTCGTCCAGATAAGCACGATGAAGACGCGCGCCCATCGCGTTGAACGCCGTCACCACACGTTCCAGCTCATCTGGCACGGGCGGACGCCTGCGATCGAGCACGAGCGGGCTCGGCGCATAACGATAGTCGTAGCGATCGACCGTGCGCGCGAGCGCCGTCAGATGCCGCATGACGATTCGATCGAGCAGGAAGGTGATGAGGAGCGCCACGAGGAATGTATTCGCGGCTTGGTTGACGAGAATCAGCACGGCTGTTCGCATCAGAGACCGGTAGAGATCGTCGAGCGTCGCTTCGACGTGGAGTGTGCCGATCACGCGATCGGTGCCGCCCTGCACGCGCCGCACGATAGGGTAGTCGCGCGAGAAGACGGCCGCGCCGCCGCGCGTGCCGCTCGCGATCACCATGGGCGACGGACCGATCTCGCGTACCTCGACGGCGCGAATATCGGCAAGACGTGCGATGCCGTCGACCTCGAGCTGGAGTTGCGCGCGATCGAGCCGCCAGAGCGCCTCGGCCAGGCTCGCACCATAGCTGCGTCCGATGTCCGAGAGCCGCTCTTCGACGAGCGCCGCGCCCTTGCGATAGTCGCGATCGAGTTGCACGGCAGTCAGCAGCACCGTCACCGCGCAACTGAACACGAAGACGATCGCGAGGAGCCGCACGACGACACTGCCGCGCAGGCGTGCAAACGGTCTGCGGGCAGCGGCTAGCGCGTTGAAGTTCATCATTCCGTTCGCGGAGAAACCGGTATGCATCGCCCGTATTTTGCACGTGTTCACGGCACCGCTTTCGCGCCAATGGTCAGGAAAATCCGTCAAACGGCCGCGCAAAACGATGAATATCGCGTCAGAAAATCCTTACCCCGCGTTCCCCGCGCACTCATTCGCTGAGCGACATCCAGTACTTGTCGGGGATTTGCCGATCGGCGGCGGAGAGATACGGATTTGGGAGCCAGATGATTTTGCGCCGCGCGGGCTCCGTCACAGCAAGCGCGTTTTGGACATAGGGGTCGCTGTTGAAGAGCCGCATGTACGAGCCGTCCTCGTACGCGGCCGCGAGCCCTTTTTCGAGCGTCTCGGCAAGGCGCTCGTTCTGTTTGTTCGTATAGAAGATGAAGTCGGAGCGGTAAGCGAGGAGCAGATGGTCTTCGACGACGAGGTCCGGGTCGGCTGCGCGCCGGTCGGCCACCTCGGCATCGGCCTCGACGAGCCCGCGAGGGAAATAGTCGACCCGTCCCGCTTCCGTCATGTTGAAGAGCAAGTCGTAGGTCGACGTCTCGACCTTGAGGCCCGCGTTTTTGAGAATGCCGACATCCACCCAGCTGAAGCCCTGTCCTGCCGTCAACGTCTTGAGCTGATCCAGATCGTCGATACGATCGAATTCGGGCTGACGGTCCTTTCGTATGATGAAGACGCGCAATCCGATCAGGCCGCGATACAACGGAATTCGGATCGGTCGCAAGTTCGCCTCGTCGCGCGCCGACATGCTCGCCCAATGGAGATTGACGGTCTTGCCCTCGGCGAGCTCTCGCAGCGCGCGGGACCGCTCCATGACATCGCGCGAGGGTTCGATCGTGCAATCCGAATGCGTCTCGCTCATCGCGAGCTGAATGAGGGCCTTGACGAACTCGGCTCTCCCGTCCACGCGGTTCGAAGCGCGCGGGTAGACGATCTTGAAGTGCTCCGCGAACGCGGGTGGCGACGCCATCACCAGCAGTGAAACGATCAGCGCGAGCCAGGCATGCCAGCGGCATGCCCCGCTCGCTCGAGCGCCGGCGGCGCAACGATGACGGACGACTCGGGTGATGTGCATGAGGCAATTCAAAATCGGGCGGCCGGTAGAGCCGGCGGAAAACACGTCCCTGCGTGAACTCCATGGCCGCGAGCGGGGCCGCGGGACGATGCATCGCAAGAAACGTCCGCGATGCGGATAGGAAAATGCCATAACGCGCTCCGTTCGGCTGTAAGGAATTCCCTAATCCAGAATGGAAAAAGCTTGGTTGTCCTAAAGATCCGGCGCCAATGGCCGATAAGAACGGCAGAAGCGGCCCCGAGCGCGAGAACGCGACAACAGCCGACGGCATGAGGCGCGCGCCGCGGTGGATTCGCGCAATACCCTCTCGCGCTTCCCCCGGGCCGCCCATGCCGGATTCATCATGCTAAATACCTTGCTGGCGCGGATGCCGATGGGGCGCCGCTTCAACGTCGTGATCGCACTGGCGCTCGTGCCGATCCTCGCGCTTTGCTATTGGCTGCTTGCGCACGCATGGTCGGCATTCGTCGTGGCGGACAGATCCGAAAACAGTTTCATATCGCTGCGCGCGACGTTCGTCGTCATGGAAAAAGTGTCGGCCGAGCGGGGCCCGATGAACGCCGTGCTCGGAGAGGATGCGCCCACACCCGCCCCCCAGGCGGTCGCCCTTTCGCGTGCACGCCTCGCCAGCGACGAGTCGATCGCCGAGTTGACCGCCACGCTCGAGCCCATCGAATGCCGTCAGTGCGCCGCCGCGCTGACGATGGTGACGAAATGGAAAGCGCAGCTCGCACAGGCGCGCGCCAACGTCGACCGTCTCGCCCGCCAGCCCCGCGCGCTGCGCCGGGACGACGCCGTGCAAGCTGCCGTGCGGCAGATGTTCGCCGTCGTCGACGGCATCGCGCCTTTGCTGCTGTCGGAATCGACGACTGTCGCTCGCGGCGACCCGGGCGCGCTCAATTGTCTGGTCATGGCAAGGCTCACGGCCGAGCTGCGGGAGCAGGCAGGACGTCTCGGCTCGCATCTGACGGGCGCGCTGGCCATGCGTCGGCCTTTGACGCTCGACGAGAAGCTCACGATCGAGCACACGCGCGGGCGGATCGACCAATTGCAGACCATGCTGGATTTGCGCATGGCGGACCACCCCGATCTCGCGACGCAAGCCTTCAATACGATGCATATCCGGTATTTCGGCGAGGGCGTGACCTACTTCCGAACGATCGAAGCGCTGGCGAGCCGGCCTGGCGGCGCGGACATCACGACCGCCGCGTTCGCGGAGCACTACGTCCCGGACATGAGCTCGATCGTTGCGTTTCGCGATGCAGTCCTCGATGCTGCGCAGGAAGAATTGCGACGCAACCGCGCGTTGAGCCTGTGGGCCTTCGCCGCGACGGGCACCGGCGAATTCGCGCTGCTTGCCGTGCTCGGCTGGATCGTGCGCAAGTTGCGCCGCGAGGTAGTCAGTCCGTTCGCCCAAGCCACGACGGCCATTCGCGCGATCGCCAGCGGCGATCTCACGAAGGAGGTCGTGGTGCCGTCCGTGCACGGCGAAGTCCGGGAAATGTTCGACGCCATCCAGGTGCTGAAGGTCACGAGCGTCGAGCGCTCGCGGCTCGAAGCGGAACGGGTCCGCCTGATGCAGGAACTCGCGCTCATGGCCGAGACCGATTCGCTCACGCGCCTCCTCAACCGTCGCGCTTTCGAAAAGCAGGCGCGAGCGCTTTGCGGCGAACCGCGGACCGATGCAACGTGGATCGCGCTCATCATGTTCGACATCGACCACTTCAAGCGGATCAACGACACCCACGGCCACGCGGTGGGCGACGAAGCGCTGCGTCTCGTGGCGCGCGCGAGCCGCCGGCATTTCGGTCGCTCGGAAATCGTCGCGCGCATCGGCGGCGAAGAGTTCGCCGTCATCACTCGCGTGCGCACCTGTAGCGACGCACGGGATGCCGCCGAGCGCTTGCGCGAGGACATCGCCCGCATCGCGCTCCCGACCGATTCCGGCACGAGCTTCCGCATGACCGCAAGCTTCGGCATTGCCTTTGCCCAGCCGAAGGACGGCGCCGACGTCGCGCAACTGCTGAAGCAGGCGGACGGCATGCTCTATGAGGCAAAACTGGCCGGCCGCAATCGCGTCGTGGCGCAACCAATGCGCGCGGCCGATGCGCTCGAAGCCCCGCCGCCCAATGCGTGAGGTCTCGGGCCGGCGGCGGCCCCGCTCGGAGAACGGCGGGGCGAGAGCGCGATCAATGCGGAAGAAGCGATCGCTCGCCGGCGAGCAGCACACCGGGCGTGCCGCGCTCGACGATGCGCCCCCCTTCCATCACGAGCACTTCGTCGACCAACTCGGTCAGCGCGGAGAGCCGGTGCGTGATCAGCAGTACGCTGCGCCCCTCCATCAGCTCGATGACCGCGGCTAGCAGCGCGCACTCCGTCACGGTATCGAGCCCCTCGGTGGGCTCGTCGAGCACGAGGATCGCTGCGTCCGTCAACAATGCGCGGGCAATGGCGAGGCGCCTCGCCTGGCCGCCCGAGAGTCGCGCGCCGGCCTCACCCACTTCCGTTTCGTAGCCCTCTGGAAGCGCTGCGATGAAATCGTGCAGTTGAGCACTGCGGCAAGCCGCTTCGAGCATCGCCTGATCCGCATCGGGCCGGGCGACCAGAAGATTGTCGCGAATCGTCGCGTTGAAAAGATAGGTGTCCTGAGCAACGACGGCGATGCGCGCGCGTATGTCATCGCCCGCGCACTCGCGCAGCTCCGCGCCGCCCAAGCGGATGCTGCCCGCCTGATAATCGTGGAATCGCAGCAGCACGTTTGCGACGCTGCTCTTGCCGGCTCCGCTCTCGCCGACTACGGCAATACGGCCGCGCGCCGGCAGATCGAACGAAATGTCGTCGAGTGCCCATGGTGCGTCGTCGCCGTAGCGCATCCGCACGTTGCGGAACAACAGATCGCTGCCCGACGGCAAGGCAGCAGCGTGCGCGGGATCCGCGACGGCCGGCTTCGCATCGACGAGCGCGAAGATACGGCGCGCGGCCGCGAGGCTTTCGCCCAGCACCTGCATGGCGAGCGGCAAAGGCAGCACGGCCTCGAAGCTCGCCAGCATCCACAGCGCAAGCATGACGAGATTGGCACCCGGCATCGTTCCGTCGCTGACGCGCGGAATCGTCAGCAGCAACGTGCCCCCCATCGCGAGCGATGCCGATGCGGCGAGGACGCCTTGCGAGAAGCCGTTGAGCCTGCTCACGTCGCCTTGCGCCGTCGTAAGACGCTCGGACAAGCGATCCACGCGCTCGGCATAGAGAGGACCGCCCCCATAGACGCGCAGTTCGCCAAGCCCCTGGAGACTATCGACGATCGTCTCGCGCATTCCCGCACGCAGCGCGACGACCGCGCGCGATGGGCCGCTCGCGCGCGCGAAAAGGAGCGCCGGCAGTGCAACACCGGCAAGAAGCAGAAAGGCGAGCAGCACGGCAGCGGCGGACGCATTGACCACTGCCGCCGCCGCCACGATCACGAGCGAGCCGAGCGCCGCCACGAACACCGGTACGAAGACGCGCAGATAAACGTGGTTGAGACTGTCGATATCGGCCTGAATGCGGCCGAGAAGATCGGCGCCACGCAGATTGGACAGTCGGGCTGGCGCAAGCGGCTCGATGCGCACGAAGAACCAGACCCGCAGCTGGGCGAGCAGACGTAGCGTGGCCTCGTGCGTGACGAGCCGCTCGACATAGCGGCCCACTGTTCGGACGATCGCGCAGGCGCGGATCGCCGCGGCCGGCGTGAAGTAGTCGAACGCCGCATGCGTCAGCCCCGCCAGCGCCATCGAAGCGATGAACCAACCGGCGATCGCCATCAAGGCGACGTTCGCGAGCAGCGTGGCGAGCGACAGACCCGCCCCGAGGGCCATCCAGCGCCAGTAGGGGCGAAACAACATGAAAAGGCGCGCGAGATCGGTCCGCGCGTCGTTCCCTTCGCTTTCCGGCGATGCCGCGGCATCGCGTGGCAAATCCTTGTCATCCATGTCGTTCAAAGGCAAGTCGCGAACTCCGCGCCGATTGGATCAGCCGTATTTGAACGAACGAGTCGCGCATAGGCTCCTTGCAGGGCCAGCAGCGCTTCATGCGCGCCCGCTTCGACGGCCCGCCCGGCTTCGAGCACGACGATCTTGTCGGCGAGCCGTGCCGTCGCGAGACGATGCGCGACGACGAGCACCGTGCGCCCATGCGCGAGGCGGCGCAAGACCTCGTGAATCTGGGCCTGATTGCGCGCATCGAGGTGGGCGGTAGGCTCGTCGAGCAATACGACGGGCGCGTCTTTGAGAAACGCGCGCGCGAGCGCGAGGCGTTGGACCTGCCCACCCGACAACCCCGCTCCGCGCTCGCCGAGCGGCGTGTCGTAACCGCGCGCAAGCGCCGCGATGAACGCATCGGCGCCCGCCAGCGCGGCCGCTTCGCGCACCATGGCCATGGTGGCGTCAGGGCGCGCGATCAGCAGATTGTCGAGCACACTGCCGACGAAGACGTGCGCGCGCTGCGGAACCCAGGCCACATTGGCGAGCCAGCTTGCTTCGTCGAGGACTTGGAGCCGTTGGTCATTGATCCAAATATGCCCCTTGTCAGCGTACGCAAAGCCGAGCAGCAGGCTCAAGGCCGTGCTCTTGCCCGCACCGCTCGCGCCGACGAGCGCTGTCATGCTGCCGGATTCCGCCGTGAAGTCGAGACCGTTCAGCGCTGGCCGGCCATTACCATAGGAAAACGAAACGGATTCGAAGCGAATGCGATAGCCGCGTGCCGCTTTCAAGTGCTGAGTGGCCCCGCGACGTTGCGGCTCCGGTATCGCGAGAATCTCCGCGATCCGCTCCGCCGCGCCGATCGCTTCCATGCGCGCGTGATAGTGAGTACCCAGCGTGCGCAACGGCAAATAGAACTCGGGGGCGAGCAGCAGAACGAAGAACGCCGGCTGAAAATGCATCTTTCCGTAGAGCAGATTGAAGCCGATGAGGACGGCTACGATCGCGATGCTGATCGTCGAAAGAAACTCGAGCGCGACCGATGAAAGGAAGGCGATGCGCAGTACCGACATCGTACTTTGCCGATAGGCCTCCGACAGGCGCGCGACGACTTCGGCCTCGCGGCGGCCGGCATTGAAGAGCCGCAGCGTCGTCATGCCCGAGAGCGCATCGAGAAACCGTGCGCTGAGCCGCGCGAGCCTGCGCCATTGGCGCTGGTTCGCCGCCACCGCATCTTTGCCGAGCAGGATCATGAAAACGGGAATGAGCGGAGCGGTCAGCACGAGCACGAGCCCCGAAACCCAATCGACGGGAAAAACGACGACGAGCACCGCGAGCGGCAGCAGCGCCGTCAGCGCCCGGTTCGGCAGCCAGCGCGCGTAGTAGCCTTCGAGGGCCTCGATGCCGCCGACGAGATGGCTCGACAGCGCGCCGCTCGACTCGCGCTGCAGCCATGCCGGACCGAGCGCGTGAATCTTGCGCAGGAGCTCGCCGCGCAGCTGCGTGCGAATCGTCGCTGCGCCGACGAAGGCGAAACGCTCCGCCGCCTGCATGGCAACGAAACGGAGCGCAATCAGCGGCAGCATGGCGGCCAACACGGGCCACACCTGCGTGAGAGACGCACCGCCGACGACGACTTTCTCCACGCTCCACGATAACAACGCGGCTTGCGCAACGACGAGCAGGCCCGCGACGAATCCGGCCGCGACGGAGAGCCTGAGCGGCGAACGGATGCGCACGGCGAGTTGCCTGAGCCACGCATCGAGGGTCTTCTTTTGCTGAGAGGTAAAGCTTGGGCTCATATTGAAGCGAAGCTGACGTCGAAGGAAACTGTCGGCTTTTCGTGTGCGTCCTTCTCGCTGAGAGGGCGAGAGAGCGGTTGATACCAGCCGACCTGCCGATGACCGCGGTCAGCCCGCAAGTTAGCAGAACCCTGTGCCGTGCGGACTGCGCAATTCGTCGCACGGGTCGCAAGCCGTGACAGAAAGCCTCGCGATTCAAGCGACCTGCGACAACTTGGCCCATCTCGTTGCGACGGTATGCCGCAATGATTCGTCGCTCGCTTAACTAGAATTCTCAACGTTGGCTCTCCCCCGCATTCGAGCTTCCACGCCGATCGGAGAAGTTCGCCTGGGCGCAGGCGGCGACGGCCCGCGATATCGTCCATCGCTGTCCTTAAACGACCGCCGCCCGCCATCCGCACGTTTCGACAACGGCTTGCATTGGAGCACCCATCAAATGATTAGCGACACGGTGGTGGAACTGTCGCGGCTGCAGTTCGCCGTTACAGCGCTATACCACTTTCTGTTCGTCCCGCTGACACTCGGTCTGTCGTTTCTGCTCGCGGTCATGGAGACCGTCTACGTCATCACCGGCCGAAAGATCTACCGCGACATGACGCAGTTCTGGAGCCGGCTCTTCCTGATCAACTTCGCACTCGGTGTCGCAACCGGCCTCACCATGGAGTTCGAGTTCGGCACCAACTGGTCGTTCTATTCGCGCTTCGTCGGTGACGTGTTCGGCGCACCGCTCGCGATTGAAGGCCTGATGGCGTTCTTCATGGAGTCCACCTTCGTCGGATTGATGGCGTTCGGCTGGGAGCGTCTCTCGAAGGGCAAGCATCTGATCGTCACCTACCTCGTCGCGCTCGGCTCAAATCTGTCCGCGCTCTGGATCCTCGTCGGCAACAGCTTCATGCAGAATCCGAACGGCGCCGTCTTCAATCCGGTGACGATGCGCCTGGAGCTGACGAGCTTCGGCGCGCTGTTCTTCAGCGAGGACGCGCAGACGAAGTTCGTTCATACGAGCATCGCGGGCTACGTGACGGCCGCTGTCTTCGTGACGGCGGTGAGCGCCTATTACATGCTGCGCGGCCGCCACATGGATCTCGCCAGGCGTTCGTTTCGCATCGCGAGTCTCTTTGGCGTGCTTTCCGTGGCGGGCGTCATTACGCTCGGCGATGCACTCGGCTTCGTCGGGGGACATGCTCAACCGTCGAAGCTCGCCGCAATGGAAGCCATGTGGCAAACCGAGAAGGCGCCCGCGCCATTTACGGTCGCCGCATGGCCGAATCAGAACGAACAGCGCAACACCTGGAGCATCCAGATTCCGTATGTGCTCACTCCGCTTCTGACCCATACCTTCGACAAGACCGTACCCGGCATCGATCGAATCGAGGCCGACGCGGTAAAGCGCATTCGCAACGGGATTCCCGCCGTCGAGGCATTGAAGGTGCTCAGCGCCGATCCGACGAACGCAGCCGCGCTCGCGCAGTTCGAAGCGCACAAGGCCGATCTCGGCTACGGCTTTCTCGTCAAGCGTTACGCGGCCGGCCAGGATGTCTCGAAGGCGACCGAGGCCGACATCGTGAAGGCATCGAAGGATGTAATCCCCAACGTCCTCGTGATCTTCTGGGTCTTCCGCATCATGGTGGGCTGCGGCCTGCTGATGCTCGCGTACTTCGTCATCTCCGTGATCCTCTCGCTGCGCGGCGATGTCGATCGACAGCGTACGTTTCTCAAGCTCGCGCCTTGGATGATTCCGGTGCCGTTCATCGCCTGCGAGGCGGGATGGTTGACCGCCGAAGTCGGCCGCCAGCCGTGGACGGTCTTCGGCGTGCTGCCGACCTGGATGTCGGCGTCGACGCACAGCGTCGAATATCTGGTGTTTTCACTAGTCGGCTTCGTGCTGATCTATTCGATCTTCGCCGTCGTCGAGATTTCCCTCATGGTCCGAGCGATCCGGCAAGGTCCCGAAGACCACGGCGATCGCGGCGGCCATGCCGACGAAAAGCCGCGCCGCCCGGTTTCCGCGCGCTCGGGCGAGCTCGTCACCGCGCACGCCGCGCTCGTCTCCCTGCGCAAGGAGCAGTGAAATGGAACTGTATCTCGTCTTCAAGCTGATCTGGTGGGCACTGCTCGGCGTCTTGCTGATGGGCCTCGCGACGATGGTCGGCATGGATATGGGCGTCGGCGCGCTGTTGCGTTTCGTGGGCCGCACCGATACCGAGCGCCGCGTCGCGCTCAATACGATCGCGCCGCATTGGGACGGCAACCAGGTCTGGTTCGTCCTCGGAGGCGGTGCCGTCTTCGCCGCGTTTCCGCTGCTTTATGCCACCGCTTTTTCGGGGCTTTACGTCGTGATGCTGTTGTTGCTCTGGACGATGATCGTTCGTCCGCTGGGCTTCGAATTCCGCAGCAAGCTCCCTTACGCAACGTGGCGCAGTGTCTGGGATTGGACGCTGGTCGTGAGCGGCGTTGTGCCGATGTTCGTCTACGGCGCTGCAATCGGCAACATGTTGCTCGGCGTGCCGTTCCATTTCGATTGGGATCTCACCTCGTTCTACACGGGAAGCTTCCTGAGCCTGCTGAACCCGTTCGCGATCCTATGCGGGCTCTTGGCGCTGTCGCTGTCGATCTACATGGGCGGCGTTATGCTGATCGGCCGCTCGGAACCCGGCGCCTTGCAGCAGCGCGCACGCCGCGCCGCGAGCATCGGGATCGTCGTCGCGCTCCTGCTGTTCGCGATCGGCGGCGTATGGGTCAGTCAGCTATCCGGTTATCAGCTCTCGCAAGCGCCGGCGCCCGGCGCCGCGCAAACGCCGCTGCAACAAACCGTGCAGCTCGCGGCGGGTGCCTGGCTCGATCACTATCGCCACGCGCCCATCCTTTGGCTCGTGCCGGCGCTCGGCTTCAGCGCGATGATGTTCGGCTTCCTGATGGTGCGCGCCAATCGGTCGACGCTCGCCTGGTGGTCCGGCGCACTCGCATGGATCGGCGTGATTGGCTCGGTCGGCGCGAGCATGTTCCCGTTCCTGATGCCGTCGTCGAGCAACCCGTCTCAGAGCCTGACGATCTGGAACGCCGCGTCGAGCCGCACGACGCTGATCTGGATGACGGGATGGGCCGGCGTCTTCATGCCGGCGATTCTCGCCTACACGAGCTGGGCTTTCTACGTGATGCGCGGCAAGGTCAAGGCCGGGCATGTCGCCTCGGACCCACATGCCTATTGATTCGCACCGACAAATCGATACACCGACAAATCGATATTTATTTAGGAGTGCTCAATGAAGACATTTATGCATTTCGTGATGTTGATGGCGGCCGCTGTCGTCGCCATTGTCGCCGGCGTAGTGGTCGGGGACTACGGGGCCTGGTACTTCTCCTGGGTCGTCGGGACGATCATGATCGTGCTCGCCGCCGCGGCGGGCGGCGTGCTGCTCGATACGCAGGAGAAAGAACGGGCCAGCGCGAGCTAGGCTGCTCGGGCGCGATGCGATCATGAGCCGCTCGCCGCACCGTCTCGCCTTCGCGCCTGCAGCTCGGGGCCGGGTCCAGGCTCCATGCATTCCTCGATGAATTGAGCCGCCACTGACGCGAGCGCGGCCGGCCCGGTATAGACGATCGTATGCGCCTGGCGCGGGATCAGCACAATTCGGCCGGCCGGAAAGCGCGCGGCCAGATCTTCAGCCCACGATTCATGGCAGATCGGATCGTGCTGTCCGCGCACGACGAGCATCGGCACGCGAATGCGTTGGCACTTCGTTTCGAGCGCATCGTCGAGCGCATAGTGGAACGTGCGCAGGATTCGCAGGTAGCCGCTTTTGCGATACGACTCGTGGCTGATCGTCTCGAGTTCGGGCGGATTGTACGGAGCGTTCTGTCGCCAACGAATGAACTGGCGTAGCCATGAACGCTCTTCGGGCGGGGTGGTGGGCCCTTGCAGGACGCCCGCCGCGATGCGCTCTGGATAGCGCGCGGCGAGATCGATGATGACCTGGCATCCCTGCGAGTTGCCGAGCAACGCGGCGCGCACGAGCCCCGTCACATCCATCCAGGCGACGAGCGCGTCGGCCATCTCGCCGATGTCGAGCACGCGATCCGGATGCTCGCTTTCGCCGAAGCCGGGCAAATCGGGGACAAAGACCTCGAACCTGCGCGCGAGACACTCCGCCGTCGGCATCATGTACTCGTGCGAGAGGCCTAGCCCGTGCACGAGGACGAACGGCAGACCCTTTGGCCGCTGAGGGCCTGGCGCCGCGACGGCATGCATGCGAAGTGCGCCTACCCTCGCCCATTCGCTGTGGAATCCGACAACGGCATCGGCGTGAGCCATGATTCGCAGTACTGACGATGGATTGCGGCGGTTGGGGCCTGGGCTTGCGATCGATACGTACAGCGACGCACACTTCGCATACCCGCCGGGAACGGACGATGCTCGCCCGATATCGACAATGCCCGCATGTCGCCGGCGCGTATGCGGCGTCACGCACGCTGGAGGCCACATGTCATCGGATCCGCCTATCCCCGATCAGCCAACGATTCCGAACCCTCCGACGCCCGGCAGGCCGGAGGATGTGCCCGATATTGGCACGCCGGAGCCCGCCCCGGGTCAGCCCGCGGAGCCCGGTTCGCCGCCGGAGCAGCCGCCGACGGCTTCCTCGTAGAGCTCGATCGGCAATCCGTCGGGGTCGCTGAAGAACACAAAGCGTTGATCGGTCAGCTCGTCGAGTCGAACGGGCTCGACCGTGACCCCGTTTTCGATGAGCCAGTCGACGCACCGATCGATGTTGTCGGTGGTGAACGCCAAGTGGCGCAGGCCCCTCGCCTCCGGGTATGAAGGCCGCGGCGGCGCATCGGGAAACGAAAACAATTCGAGCTGGCAGTGATCGCCCACGGCGAGGTCGAGCTTCCAGGAGCGCCGCTCCGCACGCCACGTCTCCCGGATCACGGGAAAGCCCAGGATGTCGGTGTAAAACCGCTTCGATCGCTCGTAGTCCGAACAAATAATGGCGATGTGATGAACTCTGTCGAGCCGCATGGCAGCGTTGCTCATGGTTTCTCCGTGACGATGGCTCTTTCTTTATATCACCGAGCGTGCCGGAGACCGCGCGATTGAGGTCTGCGCCGATGCTCGCGAGTCCGCCTCAAATATGCCGATTTCGATAACACGTCCGATTTATGGCGCCGTACTATCGAGTTGGCAAACCTGGTTGTTCCCGACGCAGCCGTTCCGCCGTTTCGTCATGACGCGCGGTCGGCAACAGCTTGCATCGGTCGACGCGCTACTCGAAGAGTGAGTCCCTAGAGCCCCCTCGGCGGGCGGATAGGAGTCCGAATGAACTGTACCGAGACGATCGGCGCCCGCACCTATCGGTTCGCCGACCTGAAGACGCTGCTTGCCAAAGCGAGCCCGCCACGCTCGGGCGACCAGCTCGCGGGCATCGCCGCCGCGAGCGAGGAGGAGCGAGTCGCCGCCAAAATGGCGCTCGCTCAGGTGCCGTTGCGTGCCTTTCTCGACGAGCCCGTCGTTCCGTACGAAAGCGACGAGGTCACGCGCCTCATCATCGACTCGCACGACGCGCAGGCGTTTTCGGAAATCGCCCACCTGAGCGTCGGCGACTTCCGCAATTGGCTGCTCTCGAGCACGACCGATACCGACTCGCTCGTCCGTGCGACCGACGGCCTCACCCCGGAAATGGTCGCGGCCGTTTCGAAACTGATGCGCAATCAGGATCTCATCGTCGTCGCGCGCAAGCGGCCCGTCGTGACGCGCTTTCGTAACACGATCGGGCTGCCGGGCCGGTTATCGGTACGCCTGCAACCCAATCACCCGACCGACGACGTAAAAGGCATCGCCGCCTCGATGCTGGACGGGCTTCTCTACGGCTGCGGCGACGCGGTGATCGGCATCAACCCCGCGACGGACAGCCCGCAGGCGATCACGACGCTGCTCGCCATGATCGACGAATTCCGCCGTCGCTACGATGTCCCGACGCAGTCGTGCGTGCTCACGCATGTGACCAATACGATCGCGGCAATCGAAAAAGGCGCGCCCGTCGATCTCGTCTTCCAATCGATCGCGGGCACCGAGCAAGCCAACGCGAGCTTCGGTGTTTCGCTCGCACTGCTCGACGAGGCACACGACGCGGCGCGCTCGCTCAAGCGCGGCACCATCGGCGACAACGTGATGTACTTCGAAACAGGTCAAGGCAGCGCCCTGTCCGCCAACGCGCACCACGGCGTCGATCAGCAGACCTGTGAAGCACGCGCCTACGCTGTCGCCCGCCGGTTCAAGCCCCTCTTGACCAACACCGTCGTCGGCTTCATCGGGCCGGAATACCTTTACGACGGCAAGCAAATCATACGAGCGGGCCTCGAGGACCACTTTTGCGGAAAGCTGCTCGGTGTGCCGATGGGTTGCGATATCTGCTATACGAACCATGCGGAGAGCGATCAGGACGACATGGACAATCTGCTGACCCTGCTCGGCGTGGCCGGCGTCAACTTCATCATGGGGGTGCCGGGTGCCGACGATGTCATGCTCAACTACCAGAGCACTTCGTTTCACGACGCCCTCTATGTCCGCGAAGTGCTGGGACTGCGCCGCGCGCCTGAATTCGAGGCGTGGCTGCGATCGATGCAAATAGCCGACGGCGACGGCGCGCTGCTTCCGGTCGCGGGAAGTCAACCGCTCATCGAGGGCGTGCGCGAATGGGTGGATCGATAGCCGCGGTGCACGAGAAGAGAGGCCTATGAGCGAATTCCTGGAGAAAAATCCCTGGCTGGCGCTGCGGCGATACACGCAGGCACGCATCGCGCTCGGCCGGGCAGGCGTGAGCCTCCCCACCGAGCCGCTGCTAGCGTTCAATCTGGCGCACGCCCAGGCGCGCGATGCCGTGCATCAGCCGCTCGATGCCGAGGCGCTGCAAGAGCGGCTACGTGAGCAAGGCTTCGTATCGCTCGACGTGCATAGCGCCGCCATCGATCGTGAGCACTACCTGAGGCGGCCCGACCTCGGGCGCCGCTTGTCGGACGAGAGCCGCGATCGACTCGCGCGGAGCGCCTCGGGCACGCCCGACATCGTCTTCGTCATCGCCGATGGTCTCTCGGCACTTGCTGCGTCGAGGCATGCGGTCCCGTTACTGACCGCGCTGCGCCCGAAACTCGACGACTGGCGACTTGCGCCGATCGTCGTCGCGCGGCAGGCGCGCGTCGCGCTCGGCGACGAGATAGGACAAATCCTGGGTGCACGCTTCGTCGTGATGCTCATCGGCGAGCGGCCCGGGCTCAGCTCGCCGGACAGCCTCGGTACTTACCTCACCTACGAGCCGCGGATCGGCCGCACCGACGCCGAGCGTAACTGCATTTCGAACGTGCGGCCCGAAGGGCTCGCGTACGATAGCGCCGCGCACAAACTCCATTACTTGCTCGTGCAAGCGCGGCGCTTGGGGCTCACAGGCGTTGCTCTCAAGGACGACAGCCATGCGCTGGAGCCAACGACGCCAAGCGCGCAAGCACTCGCCGATGCCACCCCTGCGCATTCGCGCGATCAATCCGCGTAAAGCCGACGCGCCGGGTACGCTCAGTGGAACGGTCCGCGCAGGTGCGCAACGCACTGCTATGAAGCGGCCACGCGCTGACCTAAACTGGTAGGCGGCTATCTCAGCGCTGTCTCACTGCGCCTCGCAAGCCGCGCGAACGATGTACGGCGGCGGCGCGGCCCGTTTCGATGCGCGTGTGGAAGCGCTCGGCACGGGACTTGCGTAAGCAGCGCCGACCTCCGCTATTCGCCAATGATTACGTCCAGTTTACGAGCGTCGGTCGTTCCGTGGAGAACGTCATGCTTCGCATCACAATATGGAAGCACGCGGCAGGCGACGAAGAGCAAGTCGACCCGCCGCTCCCGCTGCATGACTTCGATCGACGGCACGCTCGAAGACAAAAGCTCGTGGCGCTCGTCCTCATCGGCGCAGCGATTGCCGCGATGGCGATCGTAGCCGGCATGGCCGTCACGGGCCTCGTCATCTACCTCGTTTCGATTTTGCCGTTCGTCTTCTTCGCCGCGTAAGACGGCAACGGCTCAGTCCCGGCAGGCGGGGTGGCGACCGCGTAGGTCTTCCAGGACATTTCCGCGTGCGCATCGATGCCGGCGAGTCGGTAAATTCAAATGTTCGATCGGTCTGCCGATCTTGCGGACGATGACCGACGAGCCGTCGAGCACAGCCGTCATATAGCGGCCAAGCGGCACAGCGATCGCGATCAGGACGACAATGAATAGCGCCGTCTAAAAAAAGTCGTTGGCGCTCATCATTCGAGGTCCTCCGCAGGCAGCAGCGCGAACACGAGGTACGTGAGCAACAGGAGGGTCGAGGCTGTTGCGAGCCACATCATCCACGCGATCATGGACGACCTCCCGGTGCGCGGCCGCGCAGCTTCTCGCACCCGGCGGCCAATGCGATGAACAGCCCGCGGAGGACGCCGGTGCCGACGATATGCACGAGGTCCACGCTTCTTTATCCCCTAGCGGATGAGGACAGCGCGAAGCGTAGAGGAGTCCGGGTAAACGCCACGCTAAGAGTGGCGACGGACGTATAAAAACGCGTAAAGAATGGGAGTGAACGGTCATGGGCCGGCTATCGCCGCGCTTGCCTGCCCGAGGTGATCCGTTACTCGCTCAACCGGTGGGACGCGCCCGAGCTTGCCATTCGGCGTAGTTTCAAGGCAGACACGCCGCATATTCAGGCATTCCGCTTCTGCAGCACTCTCCGATTCGCCTCGATACGCGCCCCCACGTCGCGGGCCGTTCTCGGCCGCACCGGATAGTTCGAGACGGCCCGGTTCCATGCCTGCGAATCGGCTTTTTCGAGGATTTCGTCGAGAATCTGCTCGGCCCGCGCTGGCGCGATTCCTCCCTGCCCCGCAGCCCGAACAACGTGGTCCCGTCCGGGATTGCGGCCTTCTCCTGCGACGTCCATGAAGTGCTCACCCTGGTAGCCCGGGCAGTAAGTCAGATCGTAGGGCGGCGCCAACTTCCACTGCCCTTGCGCATCCATCAAGAAGGACACGTTCTTTGCGTGATCGTCCCCGGCTGCCGCCTGTGCCGGTGGCTGTGGCGAGCCGGTCCAGTGTGCGCCCTCAATTTCCCGTGCGGCGTTGCTGACAGAGCACCTTCGACCGATCAACCGACCCAGCGTGAAAATTTAGGGGTCTGTTTGTAAAAAATCTGCAATACGACCGTGAAGTCGTGCGGCCTTTAAGGTACGTAGCCCGAACGAACGCTGGACTGACCAAAGCGCTCAGACGAAGCCAGCCATCACGCTGGACATGTCGTGCGCCAGCGCGCGGAATTCATCGAACTGCGTCGCCAGCTCGAAACAAAGAACGAAAGCCAAGGCATGAAAGAGACCGGGCCGATACCTCGCCAATGCGAGTACGGGCGCCGCCAGGCGCGAGCGGATCGGCCCGTAGTTCAAAATGCATGCGATGACGATGCCGAGCGCAGCGCCTGCAATGACGTCCGTCGGGTAGTGCAGGCCAAGGTAAATGCGCGGCAATCCAATGAGAATGGCCGTGTGCAGCAATGCATAGATGCCCGCGGCGCGTGAAGCGACGAAAATCGCGGTCGCAATGGCGCACCAGAGCATCGCATGGTCGCTCGGAAACGCGCTCCAAGTCCGAGGCAACAGGTCCGGAGACGTCGTCTCGGGATACAGATAACGAAGCTGGGGTTCATAGAAGGGCCGCAGGCGAAATGGCAGATAATGTGCCAGCAGGCGTCCGGCGAGCAACGCGACGAGGCCGCTCAAAACGGCGATCACGACGATCTCGCGGTCCCGCCGCCTTTCCTCGCTCCTGTCCGCCGTTGCGTGCTCACGCCTGGTCCAGATCCACCAGAGCAAAGCGATCAACACCGTGCCCTTGATCAAATACATGTTGACGATCGTTTCGGCCACTCGAGCGAGCGCATGCGAGTGGCCGGCTGTGCGATACATGACCGAGAGCAGCCATTGATCCAGTGCGTTCATTTGTCTCCCCCCTGCTGACGTCGCCTCGACGGCGATTTCACTCCGCTTGTCCGCGGCTCGTTCGCGGTTTGGAACATCTGCAAGGCAGTCGCGCTGGAGACGGGAAAGGCGGAAAAATAAGTGAACGGTTGCTGGAGCGGGGGCAAGTTCCGTGCCTTCGCGACCGGCGAGCGCGAACGCTGCGAAAAAGCGGTGTGGCGAACAGACATCGAAGATAAACAGCTGCCTGGGCGCCATCGGCGCTCGGCGTCTATGCGGCAGCTTTCAGGAAAGGTCGAATCGTCGTCTAGCAAGGTTCCACGCCGACAGATCGAGCCCTCATGCGGCAGCGGGTTCGGCGACTGCGCGCGTATCGCGTAACGACGCGCCGTCTTCGCGAAAGAGATGGACGTGGCGAATGCTGAACCCCGCCATGATCCTCTGCCCTTCAGCGGCCTTCGATTCGCCCGAAGCCTTGAGCTGAATCGTCCTGTCGTCGGCAAGACGCAAGTGCAAGAGCGTCTCGCCGCCGAGATGCTCGATCACATTCACTTCTCCCGCCAAGCCGCCGTCTATTGTGCTGCCTTCCTCGATCAGATGTTCGGGACGAATGCCGAGCGTCAGGGTTTGCCCCGCACTCACGTCGTCGGCGCTCGACGGGACCGCGAGCGGCGCACCGCCCGGCAATTCGATCGTGACACTGCCCCGCTCGCGCGACAGTACGCGGACCTCGAGGAAGTTCATTTTCGGCGAGCCGATGAACCCCGCGACGAAGCGATTGCGAGGATTCCGATAGAGCTCCAGCGGCGAGCCGATCTGCTCGACCTTTCCGTGATTGAGCACGACGATGCGGTCCGCCATCGTCATCGCCTCCGTCTGATCGTGCGTGACATAGATCATCGTCGCATTGAGCTGCTTATGCAGCTTGATCAGCTCGAGCCGCATCTGCACACGCAACGCCGCGTCAAGATTCGATAACGGCTCATCGAAAAGAAACACCTTCGGCTCGCGCACGATCGCGCGGCCGATCGCCACGCGCTGCCGTTGCCCGCCCGATAGCGCGCGTGGCCGCCGTTCGAGCAACTGACCGATCTGCAGGATGTCCGCCGCGCGGCGAACGCGGCGTTCGATTTCGTCGCGCGGCAGCTTCAGCATGCGCAAGCCGAATGCGATGTTCTCGTAGACCGACATGTGCGGATAGAGCGCATATGACTGGAACACCATCGCCACGCCGCGTTGCGAAGGCTCGAGTTCGGTCACGTCCTCGCCGCCGATCATGACGGACCCCGAATCCACACGCTCGAGGCCTGCGATCGTGCGCAACAGCGTGGACTTTCCACAACCCGATGGGCCGACGAAAACGAGAAACTCGTGATCCGCGACCTCGATGTCGACGCCCTTCAGCACTTCCATGCCGCCGAACGTTTTGCGGATCTGCTGCAACTGCACCGCACTCATGCATGTCTCCTGATCACATTTTTCTTGACATCTGCCGCTCGCCAAAATATACATTTGTAAAACGGAAATTACAAGTGAAACGGACGCCGTCCGAAGTCGACCCGAGTCACTGCTTCATCGTTTAACAAGAACCGCGACGTGGCGGCGCTTGCGATCGGTGCAACCGACAAAACAAACCAGGAGACAGCAATGAAGAAACGCTTCCTTCGGCAGAAGGCCTTGATGTTGGGCGTCGCGACCGCAACGCTCCTTGCTTGCGCGCAAGCCTCCGCGTGGACGTTGAAGGAAGCGTCGGCGCCTTACTCGGGGACGACGATCAACGCCATCTTTCTCGATCGGCCGGGCTACGCCGCCGCGGAGAAGCTGATCCCGCAGTTCGAGAAGGAGACGGGGATCAAGGTCAAGTGGGACGTGATTCCTTACGAAAGCACCCGCGAGAAGGAAGTCCTGAACTTCGCGAGCGGCGGGGCTCAGGACATCGTGCTCGTCGACGTCGTCTGGCTGGGAGAGTTCGCGAGCAACAAGTGGCTCGTGCCGATCAGCAAATTCACCGGCGATCCGAAGCTCGCCGACCCGAACCTGAACCTGAAGGACTTCTTCCCCATCCTGCTCGATTCGTTCGGCACCTGGAACAAGGTTATCTACGGCCTGCCGTTCGATAACTACTCGGGCCTGCTCTTCTACAACAAATGCATGCTGAAGGACGCTGGTTTCAGCGAACCGCCGAAGACATGGGACGAGCTGCTCAACACCTATGCGCCGAAGCTCACGAACCCCGTGAAGAACCAGTACGCATTCGCGCTGCAATCGCGCCGCGGCGAGACGCAGTCGGCCGATAGCTTCATGCGTGTGCTCTGGCCCAACGGCGGCTCCCTGCTCGATGCGAAATTCAAGGCGAACCTCTTGTCGCCTCAATCGCAAGAAGGCCTCGAGTATCGACAAAAACTGATGAAGTACATGCCGCCGGGCATCGTCGATTTCGATCATGCCGAGGCCGTCAATGCGCTCGCTCAAGGGCAGGTCGCGATGATCACCGAATGGTCGGCCTTCTACCCGACGCTGACCGATCCGACCAAATCGAAGATCGGCTCATGTCTCGGCGTGGCCACCGAGCCACGCGGGGCAGCGGGTCTCAAGCCCGCGCTCGGCGGATTCTCGCTCGCCGTCAACGCGAAATCGAGCGCCAAGAAACAGGCGGCCTCCTGGCTCTTCATCCAGTGGATCACGTCCGAGCAAATGGCCAAGCCTTACCTCGAGGCGGGCGGCGTGCCTGCGCGCATGTCCCTCTACAAGGATCCGGCCATCGAGCAGAAATATCCGTTCGTGAAGCCCATGGTCGAGTCGTGGCAAGGCGGCGTGCCTGACTATCGTCCACGCTTCCCGGAATGGCCCGCCATCTCCGAAGTGATCGGCGAATGGGGCACGAAGATGATGTTGGGCCAGGTTTCCGTCAAGGATGGGGCACAGACGATCGATACGAAGGTCGATGCGATCCTCGACAAGGCCGGCTATTACGATGGCAAGAAACCCCTGTTGAAATAAAGGAGTCAGCATTGCGATGCGGCCGACGCAACGTTCGAGAGGTGCCATGACGAACAGCACCGCTTCGCCCGCCGCCGATGCGGGCAAGGCCCGCGCGGCGGCGCGCATGCGACTGCTGCCGCGCTCGCCGGCGTTCTGGTTCCTGTTTCCGGCGATCTTCGCGCTGGCGGTGATCGGAATCTACCCGCTGCTCGTGGCGCTCTACAACTCGTTCCATCAATACCAGCTCGCGAATCCCGAAGCCGGCACGCCGTTCGTCGGCTTCGACAACTATGTCGCGACGCTGACCGATCCGTCGTTCTGGGACGCGCTCGGCCGCACCGTGCTGTTTCTCTGCCTGACGTTGCCGATCGAAGTCGCGCTCGGCCTTTTCGCCGCCTTGCTCCTGCATCGCACCGGGCTCGCCTGGATGCGCTCCCTCGCGCGCGTGAGCCTCGTGATCCCGATGGCAACCACTTACGCCGTCGTCGGCCTCATCGGCCGGCTCGTATTCAATCGGCAATTCGGCGTCGCCAATTACCTGCTGAGCTTTCTCGGCATCGGGCCGCTCGACTGGCTCGGCGATCCGACGCTCGCCTTCGTCGCCGTCATGATCATGGACGTCTGGCAATGGACGCCGTTTTGCGCGCTGATCTTCCTTGCCGGGCTTTCGATGGTGCCCAAAGAAGCCGAGGAGGCGGCGCGACTCGAAACGCCGCGATGGACGATGGTGCTCTGGCATCTGCAGCGCCCGTTCCTGCTGCCTGGGTTGACGGCGATCATGATTTTGCGTTCCGCGGACATGCTCAAGATGTTCGACGCCGTCTTCACGATGACGCGCGGCGGCCCCGGCGCCGCAACGGAATTCGTCAGCGTCTACATCCAGCGCATTGGCTTTCGGTTATTCGATCAGGGCATGGCTTCGGCGCAAGCCATCTTGCTGCTGGTCCTGACGATCGTGCTTTCGCGGCTTTACATCCGTTTCGTCTATCGGGAGGCATGATGAATACGACTGTGACGTCACGCTCCCAACGCGCCCGCGCAGCGCGACAACGCGCAACGATCTGGCATTTCTTAGGTCTCCTGATCGTCTTCCTTTCGTCGGTGTTCCCGTTCTACTGGATGGTCACGACGAGCCTCAAGGACCGGGCGGATGCGCTCGCCTACCCGCCGCGCTGGATCTTCAAGCCCACGCTGAGCCACTACACCGATGCCCTCTTCCAGCACGACGTGCTCGGCAGCCTCGTCAACTCACTGATCATTGCGAGCAGCACCACGGCGCTCGCGATACTACTCGGGACGCCCGCCGCTTACGCGCTCGCACGCTATGAGTTCCGCGGCAAGCAGGATTTCTGGTTCTGGTTCATCTCGAACCGGATGGTGAGCCCCATCGTGCTCGCCGTGCCGTTCTTCCTGATCGCGACGAAGCTCGACCTCATCGATACACATATCGTCCTGATCCTGCTCTATCTGACGTTCTCGCTGCCGATCGTCGTCTGGATCTGCACGGATCAGTTCCGCAACATTCCGGTCGAGCTCGACGAAGCCGCAAGGCTCGACGGCGCGTCGCCGTGGCGCGTCTTCTGGCGCATCAACCTGCCGCTTGCGATGCCGGGCATCGTCGTGTCGGCCATCTTCGCATTCATCTTCTCGTGGAACGATCTGCTCTATGCGCTCGTTCTCACGCGCGAGGACGCCGTCACCTCCCCCGTCGCCGCGACGAGCTACATGAGCGGTTACGAGTTGCCCTGGGGGGAAATCATGGCGACCGGCACGCTGATCGTACTGCCGATGATCGTGTTCGCGCTGCTCGTGTCGGGACGACTCGTGCAAGGCCTCACGATGGGCGCGGTCAAATGATGCCCGAATGGTATAACCGCCCGTTTCCTATCATCCCGATCCAACATCATGAGCAAGACGGAAACGCCCACTCCGCTCGTCGAAGCCGACGACTCGATCGATACGGAGGAAGAGCTGCAAGCGCGCGTGGCCTGGCACTACTACGTCGGCAATCTCACGCAGCAGGAGATCGCGCAGCACATCGGCAGCAACCGCGTGCGCGTGAACAGACTGCTTGCGGCGAGCCGCGAGTCGGGTCTCGTGCAGATCACGATCAACAGCCGCATCGCGCCTTGCGTCGCGCTCGAAGCGCAGCTCGTGCAGCGCTTTGGGCTCGCGGCGGCCGTCGTCGTGCCGAGCGGGGCAACGCCTGAAGCGAACATGGCGGCGCTCGGCATCGGCGGCGCGGCCTACTTCTCCAAGCACATCGAGTCCGGCAATACGATCGGCCTCGGCTGGGGCCGCACGATCCGTGCCGTTTTGCGCGCATTGCCGCAGCGCGCGTACGGCCCGATCTCGGCCGTCTCGCTGCAAGGCGGGCTTTCGCACTGTCCCAGCATCAACACGTTCGACATCGTCTCCGACTTTGCCAACCTGTGCCACGCCGACGGCTATCTGTTCGCGGCGCCGATTTACGTCAGCAGCCAGAAAGCGCGCGACGTCATCCTGCAGGAGGAAGCGATCCGCGAGGCATACGAACGCGCGCGCAACGCTGACCTGGCCCTGCTGACAGCGGGCGACTTGACCGAATCGCTCGTCATCACGTACGGCATCAACAATCCGGATGATCTGCGCACGCTTCGCAAGACGGGGGCCGTCGGCGACATGCTCGGCCATTTCATGGACGAGGACGGCAAGCTCATCAATCATCCGCTGAACCGGCGCACGGTCGCGGTCGCGCTCGACGACTTGCGCCAGATCAAACGCGTCGTGCTCGTCAGCGGCGGAGCCAAGAAGTTTCTCGTCACACGGGCCGCATTGCGGGGGCGGTATGTATCGGTGCTCGTCACCGATGAAGACATGGCGCGTCGGCTTGTCGACGAACCTTGAGAGAGATGGCGATGACATCGATGGACCGCAGCCGCGAGTTCGCGGGAAAAACGGTGCTGATCACGGGAGCCGGCAAAGGTATCGGCCATGCGACCGCGCTATTGATGGCCGCCCGCGGTGCGCGCGTGATCGCGGCAAGCCGTACCGAAGCGGACCTCGTCGCGCTGAAGCGCGGGATCGGTTGCGAGACGCTCTGCGTCGATCTCGCCGACGCGCACGAGGCACGCGAGGCCGCCCGCCGTGCCCAGCCCGTCGACCTGCTCGTCAACAATGCCGGCACCGTCGAGCTGCAGCCGTTCCTCGACACGACCGTCGACGCATTCGATTCGACGATGGCCGTCAACGTCCGCGCCGCGCTGATCGTCGCGCAGGAATGCGCGCGCAACATGATCGCGCGAGGCACGGGTGGCGCAATCGTCAACGTGTCGAGCATCTCGGCGCAGATCGGCCTGCCGCTGCATGCCTCGTACTGCGCGTCGAAGGCGGCGCTCGACGGCCTGACGCGTGTCATGGCCGTCGAGCTCGGCGAGCACGGCATCCGTGTCAACGCCATCAATCCCGTCGTCACGCTGACGCCGATGGCGGTCAAAGCCTGGAGCGACCCGGACAAGGCGGCGCCGATGCGCGCGCGCATTCCGCTGCGCCGCTTCGCCGAGCCCGATGAAGTCGCGCGCACGATCGCTTATCTGCTCGGGGAGGACGCGAGCATGATCAACGGAGTCAGCTTCGCCGTAGACGGCGGTTTTCTTGCCGGATAACCCGCCGGCCGATCGGGCGATCGGCCGGTACCCATCAGCAAAGGAAAAAAATGGAAGCCCTCGTTCTCGAAGAAGCGCGCCGCATCCGGCTGCGCCCCTTCACGTTGCCGCAAGCCGTCGGGCCGCGCGACGTGCGCATCCGTATTCATACGGTCGGCATCTGCGGCAGCGACATTCACTACTACCAGCACGGGCGCATCGGGCCATTCGTCGTCGACGAACCGATGGTGCTCGGCCATGAGGCGTCGGGCACGATCATGGAAGTCGGCGACGAGGTCAGTCATCTTCAAGTCGGCGACCGCG
The DNA here is from genome assembly GCF_002934455.1 of Trinickia symbiotica. Taxonomy (GTDB): domain Bacteria; phylum Pseudomonadota; class Gammaproteobacteria; order Burkholderiales; family Burkholderiaceae; genus Trinickia; species Trinickia symbiotica. Next base: position 380,286 of record NZ_PTIR01000001.1, read on the forward strand.
TCGCCATGGAGCCCGGCGTCCCCGACATGACTTCGCGCGCCGTGCGCGAAGGCATGTACAACCTCGATCCGAAGGTGCGCTTCTGGGCAACGCCTCCCGTTCACGGTTGTCTCACACCGTTCGTCGTCCATCCGGCCGCCTTCACCTACAAGCTGCCCGACCACGTGAGCTTTGCCGAAGGCGCGATCGTCGAGCCGCTTTCGATCGGGTTGCAAGCCGCGACGAAAGCGTCGATCAAGCCGGGCGACGTCGCCGTCGTCCTCGGCGCCGGCACCATCGGCATGATGTGCGCGCTCGCCGCGCTCGCGGGCGGCTGCAGCCGCGCGATCGTCTGCGATCTCGTTCCCGAGAAGCTCGATCTGATCGGGGGGGTAACGGGCGTCACCTGCGTCGACATCCGTGAGAAAAGCGTGCGCGATGTCGTCGCCGAGCTCACCGACGGCTGGGGCGCGAACGTCGTTTTCGAGGCGAGCGGCAGCGAAAAGGCCTTCGAGGGGATCGTCGACCTGCTCTGCCCCGGGGGCTGCCTCGTACTCGTCGGCATGCCGCAGCACGCCGTTCCCGTCGATATCGTCGCATTGCAAGTCAAGGAGGCGCGGATCGAGTCGGTCTTCCGCTACGCGAATATGTTCCCGCGCGCGATCCAGTTGATCGCTTCGGGTCGCGTCGACGTGAAACCGTTCATTTCGCGCTCGTTCCCGTTCTCGCGCGGCATCGAGGCGTTCGAAGAAGCGGCGAGCGGCAAGCCGACCGACGTCAAAGTCCAGATCGTCATGGAGTGATCGATGAGCGAATCGCCAGCAAACTCGCCGATGACCGCCGTCGTCTGTCATGCGCCGAACGACTACCGCGTCGAGCGCGTCGAGCGGCCGCGGCCGGGCCGTAATGAGCTCGTCATCCGCATTGCCGCCTGCGGCATTTGCGCAAGCGATTGCAAATGCTATGCGGGCGCGAAGATGTTCTGGGGCGGGGCCAGCCCGTGGGTGAAGGCACCTGTGATTCCGGGGCATGAGTTCTTCGGCTACGTGGAAGAGCTTGGGGAAGGCGCGGCCGCGCACTTTGGCGTGAGCATCGGCGAGCGCGTGATCGCCGAGCAGATCGTGCCTTGCTGCAAGTGCCGATATTGCAAGTCGGGCCAGTACTGGATGTGCGAGGTCCACAATATCTTCGGCTTTCAGCGCGAGGTCGCGGATGGCGGCATGGCCGAGTACATGCGAATTCCCGCCACGGCGATCGTGCACAAGATTCCGCTCGGGATCTCGCTCGAAGACGCCGCGATCATCGAGCCGCTCGCCTGCGCGATCCACACGGTCAACCGCGGCGACATTCAGCTCGACGACGTCGTCGTCATCGCCGGCGCCGGGCCGCTCGGCTTGATGATGACGCAGGTGGCGCATTTGAAGACGCCGAAGAAGCTCGTCGTCGTCGATCTCGTCGACGAGCGGCTCGCGCTCGCGAGCGAATATGGCGCCGACGTCATCATCAATCGGCGCAAGGACGACGCGATCGCCATCGTGCGCTCGATTACCGATCAGTACGGGTGCGACGTCTACATCGAAACGACGGGTGCGCCGGCGGGTGTGCCGCAAGGACTCGAGATGATTCGCAAGCTCGGGCGCTTCGTCGAATTCTCGGTGTTCGGCGAGCAAACATCAGTCGATTGGTCCATCATCGGCGATCGCAAAGAGCTCGACCTACGAGGCGCGCACCTCGGTCCCTACTGCTACCCGATCGCGATCGATCTGCTCGCGCGCGGGCTCGTGACGTCGAAAGGCATCGTCACGCACGGCTTCTCGCTCGAAGAGTGGGATGAGGCGATCGAGGTCGCTAACTCTCTCGATTCCATCAAGGTGTTGATGAAGCCGCGGCATAAGGAAAGACACTAGTGCCCTGTCCCGCATTTGCCTAAACGATCCCTTATCGATCGCCTCGAAAATCGCAGCAAAACTGTTGCTCTCCCCGTGTAAACCCGCGTGCGGAGAAGGGGACCGGCGCGCCGTAAATACGTGCAGCGGCGACCGGTGCAGCGCGGTTGCGCACACGCCCATCGGGCCGCCGCCCGGCAACGCAACACGAGCTTTCGAGGTCACGATGATCAAGCTTTCCAACTTCCGCCTGACGACGCGTATATCGGCGGGCTTCGCCATCATGACGCTGCTCGTGCTCTGCGCAAGCGCTATGGCCATATGGGCAGTCAAGGGCCTCGCAGCCGCGGCGGCGGCCGCCGACGGGGCGCGAATGGCCGACGCGCTTGTGCCCGTCGTCGGCATCGGCTCTACGATCGCCGTCGCGCTCGGCGCACTCCTCGGCTGGAGCATTCGGCGCAGCATCAAAGTCCCCGTGGAGAACGTCGTCGCCACGGTCGGCCGCATTGCCAATGGCGACCTCGCGACCAAAATCGAGTCGTCGGGCCGCGACGAGATCGCCTGGCTCAACTACGAGCTGAACCAGATGCGCAAAAAACTGCAGACGACCATCGCCGACGTGCGGCAATCGGCCGAGACTGTAGCGCAGGCCTCCAATGAAATTGCCGCGGGCAACAACGATCTCAGCTCGCGCACCGAGCAGCAGGCGCTCAGCTTGCAGCGCACGGCGCACTCGGTTGCGTCGCTGACCGACGCCGTCAAGCACAATGCGGATCATGCCAAGCAGGCCAACGAGCTCGTTGCGCTCGCCAGTCAGGTCGCGACCGATGGCGGACGCACGATGACGGAGGTCGTGACGACGATGAGCGAGATCAACTCCAGCGCGACCAAAATCGGCGACATCATCGGCGTCATCGACAGCATTGCGTTTCAGACGAACATTCTCGCGCTGAACGCGGCCGTGGAAGCCGCGCGCGCCGGCGAGCAGGGGCGCGGCTTTGCCGTCGTCGCGACGGAAGTGCGCGCGCTCGCGCAGCGCAGCGCGACCGCCGCGAAGGAGATCAACGAGCTCATCAGCAAGTCCGTCGAGCGAATCGAAGCCGGCGTGCGGCTCGTCGACGTCGCCGGCAAGACGATGGAACAGATCGTGACGAGTGTGAAGGAGGCGGCACAGATCATGGGCGAGATCAGCGCCGCGAGCGCCGCACAGCGCTCCGGCATCGAGCAGATTCACGTCGAGATCGCGCAGATCGATAACGTCACGCAGCAAAACGCGGCGCTCGTCGAGCAGGCATCGGCCGCGGCCGGCTCGTTGCAGGAGCAGTCTCGCACGCTCGCCGACGCAGTGCGGATCTTCCAGGTGAAGCAGGCGGGATAGGACTCGGAGCGCAGACCGCGCGCAGATCGACTAGAAGGAGTGACGCATGCCGATCCGGATATCCGCCTGCGTCGAGGTGGTGGACGGCGTGAAGCTGTAGCCGATCACCGCGTCCACGCCGCTGGATGCCTTCAGGTAGTCGCCCGAAACATAGACGTCGGTGCGCTTCGACAGGAGGTAGTGCATTCCGGCCGAAACCTGATTCCAGTGGTGCCCTTCGAAGCGTGTGTACTGATAACCGCCGATCGCGCTGAAGGCGGGCGTCATTCGCCAGGACGCACCGCCTTCGAGCACCTGCATGTGCGACGATTCGCCGAACCCCTTGATCGTCGTGTACGAGAAGTTGCCCATCAGGGTCACGGCACCGATCGCGTAGCTCGAACCGATTCCGAACGTGCCTTGCTTGTCCACCGGGAAAGACGTGCTCGAGTACAAATCGGCAATGGCACCGGTCGCGGGATCCACGCTGACCGTCGGTTTGCCGAGGAACGTGTGCGTGCCGATCATCGCATAAGGATCGAACGCGTAAATGCCATGCGGATTGTTCAACTGAGTATAAGCCGCACCGATCGTGAAGTTTCCGTGCGCATAGTGGGCGCCGACACTGTACGCGCTATCCTCGTGAAAGTTGCCCGCCACGCCGCCGAAGGACCACATGCCTCCGAACTTCAGGCCGCTGATGTCCTTCGAGAGGAACTTGATCGAATTCGGCAGCCGATCGCCATTGAAACGGTCGAAGTCGCCCTGATGGATGGCGTAGCCGCTTGCCCAGGCGGAGACGTTGTAGAGGAATACCATCTCCTCGGTCATATCGAGCTGATTGCCGAGCGATAAGGTGCCCCACTGGTTCGATAGGCCCACATAGGCTTGTCGCCCGAACTCGGCACCGCCGAACGCGAGCTTGCCGGTGCCGAGCCTGAAGCCGCTTTCGAGCGCGAACACCGCGGAGAGGCCGCCGCCGAGGTCTTCGGTGCCTGTCAGCCCCCAGCGGTTGCCGTATGAAACACCATCGTCGAACTTGATCACGTGTGAGCCGCCACTGTTGTTCACGTAGGTGATACCGGCGTCGAGAATGCCGTACAGCGTGACGCTGCTTTGGGCGTGGCTAAAAGTCGGTATGGATGCCAGGGCCAATGCAAGGCCGAATGATATCGGGGCAGGTAGTCGATTCATTTTTGTTTGCTCTCGCCAAGCGCAGCCTTGACTGCCTGCAATCCGTCGGCGCCCGTGGCCGTCGTCACGCCGTCGAGCCAAGGTCCGAGCAGGTTCGTATGAGCCTTGAGGGCATCGAGGGCGGCAGTGTTCACGTTGACCTTGTTCAACAGCACGTCGGCGATGATCTGATTTTCGAGCTCGACATTGAACGTCAATTGCCTGAACAGCTTTCCGAGGTTCGCGCACTGCCCCGCGAAGCCGGCGCGCGTCACCGTGTTCACCGTCGCGCCGCCATAATCAGGTCCAAAATACGCGTCGCCGCCCGACAGGTAGGCCAGATGAAACTTCGTGTTCATCACGTGCGGCTCCCACGCCAGAAACACGATCCACTTCTTGTCGCGAACCGCGCGTTCGACCTGGGTCAGCATCGCGGTCTCGCTCGACGCGACGAGCGACCAACGGCCGAGCTCGAACGCCTTGTCGCCGATCATTTTCGTGATGTTTTGGTTGGCGGGGGCGCCCGGCTCGATGCCGTAGATCTTGTCGCCGAATTGCTCGCCATGCTTCGCGAGATCGGCAAACGAATGGACCCCGGCCGCCGCGACGTAATCGGGTACCGCGAGCGTGAACTTTGCACCGGTCAGATTGGCGTGCAGCACATCGATCGAGCGCTCGGCAATGAACGGTCTCACGAGTGGGGCCTGTGCCGGCATCCAGTTGCCGAGGAACACGTCGACCTGCCCTTTCTTCAAGCCTTCGTAGGTGATCGGCACCGAAAGGTTGGCGACGCTCTGGCGATAACCGAGCGCCTTCAGCAGCACACCTGTCACGGCGTTGGTCGCGTCGATATCGGTCCACCCGGGATCGGCCATGCGAACTTCGGTGCAACTGCCCGGCTCCGCCGCGCGCGTCGCGAGCGTGGGCAACACCGCGGCCACGAACAATATCGCGGATACGATGCTCCTCGCCCAGTGGCGTTCGTTTCGTTTCATTTCCGCTCCTGCGTGGGGTTGTTTTCACTACGTCTAGATTGGGGTTCCGTTGGGGCCGGCAGTCGGTTACTCGCGCACGACGCGAGGAAAGCGCGCCATCGCTTCCAGCGTGTCCAGTTCAATGTGATTGCGCATGTAGCGTTGGCTCGCGTCGGTGAACGGCTGCCAGTCCCACGACTGAATTCGTCCTTGTGTCGTCGCCGCGTAATGGAAACGCCGCCGGCGCTGGCTCACGCTGACCTCCCGATGCAACGCGTCGAGATCCCAACGCTGCGCGACTTCCGCGCGGAATGCCGCGACGCGTGGCGCGTGCGCCGGACTCCGCGCTAGATTGACGAGCTCGAGCGGGTCGGCCTCGACGTCGAACAGTTGATCGGGATCCGCCTGTGTATGGATGAACTTGTACGGCCCGCGTCGGATCATCACGATCGGTGCGATGGCGCCTTCGGCGAGATATTCGCCGAATGTTTCGTCATGTCCGCCATCGTTGCGCAAATGCGGTACGAGGCTGCGGCCGTCCACCGGATCGGGCCATGCAGTCTCGCGCGCACCGGTTGCCAGCTCGACGAGCGTCGGCAGCAGATCGATCGTCGAAACGGATTCGGCCACCCTGTGCGGCGCGAACTGCGTCGGCGCGTGCACGATCAGCGGTACGCGCGCCGCGTTCTCGAAGAACGTCATCTTGTACCAGAGGCCTCGCTCGCCGAGCATGTCGCCGTGGTCCGACGTAACGATGACGATGGTGTCGTCGGCAAATCCCGTTGCCTCGAGTGCGTCGAGCATCGCGCCGAACTGCGCATCCACGTATGAAAGCGCTCCATAGTACGCACGGCGTGCATGGCGGATTTGAACTTCGGTGGGCGGTGTACGGTCGTTCTCGCAGACGTGTCTCAGCCGCTTCGAATGCGCGTCGCTCTCGTCGTAGCCGAGCGTCACGCGCGGCAGATCGATGTCCTCGTCGCGATAGAGGTTCCAGAACGGCAATGGAATCGCGTACGGATCGTGAGGATGCGTCAGCGAAGCGACCAGACAGAACGGCCGCAGATCGCTGCCTGCCTGACGTTCGCGTGCCATGTCGTAGAGCTTCTGCCGCACGGTGAACGTCACTTCGTCGTCGAAATCGAGCTGGTTGGTCCGCACGCACGGACCGGCATCGAGCACCGAGCTCATGTTGTGGTACCAGCTCGGCCGAGCTTCGGGCCGGTCCCAGTCGGGCACCCAGCCGAAATCCGCGGGATAAATGTCGGTCGTCAGGCGCTCTTCGAAACCGTGTAGCTGGTCGGGGCCGCAGAAATGCATCTTGCCGGACAGTACGGTGCGGTAGCCGGCCGCGCGCAGATAATGGGCGAACGTTAGGGTTTGGGCGGGGAATTCGGCGGCGTTGTCATAGGCGCCGATCTTCGACGGCAGCTTGCCCGCCATCAGCGCAAAGCGCGACGGCGCGCAAAGCGGACTCGCGCAGTAGGCCGAGTCGAACACGACGCCGCCGCGCGCGAGCGCATCGATGCGCGGCGTCTTCGAGACGGTGTTGCCATACGACCGTAACGACGAGGTCGTCATCTGGTCCGCCATCAGGATGAGGATATTTTTTCTCGCGCTGGGATTCATGAACGAGGCCGATTAGAATCAGTTGCGAAACGGGGTGCACTCGCGGGCAGTCTTTGCCGTGCCTGCCGACTGCACCCGCCGCTCGATCCGCGCTGCGTCCCGAGCGAGTGAGATCAAATATGTCGGCTCATTAATCGCGTGTGAAGTCGCCCACAACTTATGGCCCTATTAGGTGCGCTTATGTCTGGACACGATCGTTTGCCGCCGATGCAAGCGCTCTCCGTCTTCGAGTCCGCGGCGCGACTGGCAAGCTTCAGCGCGGCCGCGCGTGAGCTCGATTCGACGCAGCCGGCGGTCAGCCAGCGCATCGTCCAGCTCGAGGCGGACCTCGGGGCACCGCTATTCGAACGCGGTCACCGCGGCGTAACGCTGACGCCCGAAGGTGAGCGCCTGTACGAGGCCGTCCGCCACAGCTTCACGAGGATTCGCGATGCCGTGGCCGACATTCGATCGAGGCGCGCCAAGGGCGCGCTGACGATTCTCACGGACGCCGGCTTCGCCACTTACTGGCTGATGCCGCGCCTCACCGGCCTGAGGCGCTCGATGCCGGATCTCGACGTGAAGGTGGTCACATCGCAGCATGCGTTCGACCCTCGCCGCGACCGCGCGGACGTCGCGATTGCGTTCGGGGACGGCGATTGGTCGCCCTGCACGGCGACGCGCCTCTTTCCCGAGCAGGTGATTCCGGTCTGCTCGCCCGCGTTTCGCGCGGCACATTCGTCGCTCGCCGCACCCGCGGATCTGCGCGCCCTTCCGTTGCTGCATGTGCAGCCGACCGAGCCCAAGCGCTGGCTGGACTGGAACGGCTGGTTCAACGCTTATGGCATTGCCGCGCCGCCCGACGAACATGGCTTGACGTTCAACAGCTACGCGCTGGTCATGCACGCGGCACTGACCCATCAAGGCGTGGCGCTCGGCTGGTCGCCGCTCGTCGATGAGCTCATTGCGACCGGCCAGCTCGTGGCGCTCTTCGATACGCCTGTCACGACGCCGCGGGGGTATTTTCTGGTCTGCCCTCCCGCGCGCCCCGAAGCGCCCGCGGCGCCGGCTTTCCGGCGATGGCTCTTCGCGGCTTGCGCGGCCGACGGGGCGTTCAATGCGGTCGCGCGCGTGCCAATTTGATTTCGACGTCACTTTCGCCGCGAGAGGTTCGCGCCACGCGACGCGTCAATGCATCCTATCTAATGCGGCTATTTAATCGTCGAAGCGATCAAAAAAAACCGAATTATCGCCTAGGCGAGATGCGTCGTTTCGTCTTGACTCCCGAATTTAATTGCGCATTTCTTTCCTCGGCACGTCGGACCGCGAGGAGTCTGTAGTAGCTTCAGCAGACACTTGGCAACGTTTTCTCTCACAACGCATTTGACGACTTTTTTAGAGCTCGTATATGCTCGAAATACGTTGCCTTTGTCGAGGTCATCGTGAGAGCCCGAGGTCCTTTGATTAGATGGAACCGCACTCAGCCAGCGAGGTATCTTCGCGGCGATTGCGCCACAGCCGACGGCAGCAGCCGCACGCCTGAATTTCGCCGGTGTTCGTCCGTCTCCACCGTCCTGTCCCGTCGCTGCGTGCGGCGCCACAACGTCGTTTCGTCCCGCGCATTCGTGGCCGTCGATAAGGACGGCGTCGCCTCGCTGCTGCCGTAGCGTCTCCTTCGCCCCCCCTTCCCTTCGCTGTACGCCCGGCGCAGGGCATCGGCGCGCACATCGCCTGACGGCCAGCCGGCGCGATCGATCCGTGCCGAACGTCTGGCTTTTCGCCACACGCGGCACCGTCCGCTGACGCGGCGTGCATGCTCCCATTCCCGGCACCACGCGTTTCGCGCGTTGCCGCGGAGTCGCGTCGCCCCACGCTCGGCCTCAGGGCCTTGGGCGATGCGAGCCGGCACCATCAAACCAACGAGAACGATCATGTACGACATCGATGAATTCCTGAGAAAGCACCACGTCACCGAGATCGAGGCGATCATCCCCGACATGGCTGGCATCGCACGCGGCAAGATCATCCCGCGCAGCAAGTTCGAGTCGGGCGAGGCGATGCGCTTGCCGCAGGCCGTGATGATCCAGACGGTCACGGGCGACTACCCGGACGATAGCAGCCTCACCGGCGTAACGGACCCCGACATGGTCTGTGTGCCCGACCCGTCGACGATTCGGATGATTCCGTGGGCTGTCGACCCGACCGCGCAAGTCATCCACGACTGCGTCCACTTCGACGGCACGCCGGTCGCGATCTCGCCGCGTCATGTGTTGCGAAGCGTGCTCGAGCACTATGAAGCGAAGGGCTGGAAGCCCGTCGTCGCACCGGAGCTCGAGTTCTATCTCGTCGACATGAACAAAGACCCGGACTTGCCGCTGCGCCCGCCCGTCGGTCGCACGGGTCGAGCGGAAACCGGGCGGCAGGCCTATTCCATTGAAGCCGTCAACGAGTTCGATCCGCTCTTCGAAGATATCTATGAGTACTGCGAGATCCAGGAGCTCGAGGTCGATACGCTGATTCACGAGGTAGGCGCGGCGCAGATGGAAATCAATTTCCTTCATGGCGATCCGCTCCATCTCGCCGATCGTGTATTCCTGTTCAAGCGCACCGTGCGCGAGGCGGCATTGCGTCATCACATGTATGCGACGTTCATGGCCAAGCCCATGGAAGGCGAGCCCGGTTCGGCGATGCACGTGCATCAAAGCCTCATCGACAAGGAGACCGGACGCAACCTCTTTACCAGCGGCAGCGGCGAGCCGACCGAGATCTTCTATAGCTACCTCGCCGGCCTGCAAAAGTACACGCCCGCGCTCATGCCGATTTTCGCGCCCTACATCAACTCGTATCGCCGCCTGTCTCGCTTCATGGCCGCACCGATCAACGTCCAATGGGGCTACGACAATCGCACCGTCGGCTTTCGCATTCCACATTCGGCGCCGGCGGCGCGCCGGATCGAGAATCGGATACCGGGCGTGGACTGCAACCCCTATCTCGTGATCGCGGCCACGCTTGCGGCCGGCTATCTCGGCATCACGCAGCGTCTCACGCCGACGGAGCCGCTTGCGAGCAATGGTTATCGGATGCCATATCAGCTGCCGCGCAACCTCGAGGAAGGCCTGACGCTGATGGCCACATGCGAGCCGCTCGCGGGGATCCTCGGCGAGCCGTTCGTCAAAGCCTATCTGGTGCTGAAGGAGACCGAGTACGACGCGTTCTTCCGCGTGATCAGCTCTTGGGAACGCAGGCATCTGCTGCTCAACGTCTAAGCGAAGGAACCCAAATGAGCCACGAACTCGAAACCTCCGCCTGCCCGCCGCAGCGCGCCGGTGCCGCGCGCTCGGAGACCGATGCCGCCGATATCGCCATGGCCCGCGCGAAGCTCGCCGGACTCCCGCAAGCGGCCACGACCCATACGCGCGGCACGGCCGAGTATCGGGCACTCGATGCCGCGCATCATCTCCATCCGTTCTCCGACATGGGCACGCTGAATCAGATCGGCAGTCGCGTCATCGTCAAAGCGAACGGTGTCTACCTGTGGGACTCCGACGGCAATCGCATCATCGACGGCATGGCCGGCCTCTGGTGCGTCAACGTGGGCTATGGACGGCAGGAGCTCGCCGACGCCGCCTATCGGCAGATGCGTGAGCTGTCCTACTACAACACGTTCTTCAAGACGACACATCCGCCGGTTATCGAGCTCTCGGCACTGCTTGCCGACCTCGCGCCCGAGCCATTCAATCACTTCTTCTATTGCAACAGCGGCTCGGAGGGAAACGATACGGTCCTGCGCATCGTCCATCGGTATTGGGCGACGCAGGGGCGGCCTGACAAGAAGTACGTCATCTCGCGGAGGAACGCCTATCACGGCTCGACGATCGCCGGCGCGACGCTCGGCGGCATGGACTACATGCATGAGCAGATGCCCGCGAAGGTCGACCATATCGTGCATATCGGTCAGCCCTACTTCTATGGCGAAGCGCCGGCCGATATGACGCCCGAAGCATTCGGTCTCGCGCGCGCTCGCGAACTCGAGGCAAAGATTCTCGAGCTCGGCGCCGAGAACGTCGCCGCCTTCATCGGCGAGCCGTTTCAAGGCGCGGGCGGCGTCATTTTTCCGCCATCGAGCTATTGGCCCGAGATCGAGCGCATATGCCGCAAGTACGACGTACTGCTCGTCGCGGACGAGGTGATCGGCGGGTTCGGTCGCACCGGCGAATGGTTCGCTCACCGATACTTCGGCGTCTCGCCCGACCTCATGACGCTCGCTAAGGGTCTGACGAGCGGCTATGTGCCGATGGGTGCGGTGGCGATCCACGATCGCATCGCGCGCGCCCTCATCGACAACGGCGAGTTCAATCACGGTCTGACCTACTCGGGACACCCGGTGGCGGCGGCCGTCGCGATCGCGAACCTGAAGCTCTTGCGCGATGAAGGGATCGTCGAACGTGTCCGGCACGAGGCGGGGCCCTACTTTCAGCGGTGTCTGCGCGAGGCCTTCGACGGCCACCCGATCGTCGGCGAGGTGGTCGGCGCGGGGCTCGTCGCCGGGCTGCAGCTCGCCGAAGATCCTCGCGCACGCAAGCGCTTTGCCGACGGCGCCGAAGTGGGCCTGCTTTGCCGCGACTTCTGCTTCAACGGCAATCTGATCATGCGCGCCACGGGCGACCGCATGGTGCTCTCGCCGCCGCTCGTCGTCACGCATGATGAGATCGACGAGATCGTCGCGAAGGCCAAAACGGCGATCGATGCCACGGCGAAACAACTCGGTCTTCCGTAGCTGTGCGCCGAGCGCCGTCGTCCGTCTCGGCGCGCCACGCGCGGCGTGGCCGCCGGGCACATGCGTTGCGACGCTCAAACGCATGTCCCACCTCTCGAGGAGCATCGCATGGATTTACGCCGTCATCCCGACATCGCCACGCTGCTCTCACCGCGACAAGGCCCCTGCTTCACCCTCTGTCAACCGGTGCACGGCTCGTTTCCCGACAGCAAGCAAGACGTGCTCCGCTATCGGACTCTCCTCGGGCGGATGCGCGAGAATGCCAACGCCCGGCATCCGCGCGCGATCGTCGATCCCATCATCGCGCGGTTCGATGCGCTCATCAGTGAGCGCGGCTTCTGGGACCATACGTTCAAAGGTGTCGCCATCTACGGTGCGCCCGGCTTCTTCCATCTCGTGAAGCTTGCGGACGAAGTGCCCGAGCGTGCGGTGGTAGCCGATACCTTCTATCTGAAGCCGCTCATCGAGCAATTCCAGTTCGCCGACCCGTTCCAATTGCTGCTGTTGTCGCGCCATCGCGCGGCGCTTTACGAGGGCACTATCCGTCACCTCGCGCCGGTCGAGCTTCATCGATCGATACCGCGCAGCGCGCTGGACGAGCCGGCCACGATGCCCGAAAGCGAGGATCGCGTGCAAGGCGCGAAAGGCGGCGAAAACCGCGGCGACCGCTACACGGCGCATCACGGCGGCGGCTCCAAGCACGACGTCGTCAACGAGGACGAGGAACGCTTCTTCCGCGCCGTCTCGCGCGGCGTATGCGAACACCATTCACAGCCCTCGCGGCTGCCGCTGTTGCTCGCCGCAACCCCCGAGCATCAGGCGCTGTTCCGACGCGTAACGACAAACCCCCATTTAATGGAGGAACGCATCGACCGATATCTCGGCGATGCAAAGGCGGACGAGCTGGCGGCCGTCGCCGCGCGTGCGCTCGCCTCCCGTTTCGAGCGGCCCGTCGAAGCGCGTCTCGAAGAATATCGCGAGGCCACGCAGAAAGCGCTTGCAACCGACGTAGCGGCGGAAGTCGTCGAAGCCGCCCATGAGGGCCGCGTCGACGCATTGCTCGTCGAAACCGACCGGCTACCTAACGGGCAGCCCAAGACGGAGGAGCAATTGGCCGAGCCGACGAACCGCGGTCATCGCGAAGTGGATACGTTGCTCAATGATGTCGCGCAGGAGGTGCTGCGCAACGGCGGCGAAGTCATCGTGCTGCCTGCGGACCGGATGCCTTCGCGCACGGGACTCGCCGCCATCTACCGCTACCGTGCGCCGACGCAGGACGCTCGGGCCCCGGCCTAGCCAGTGCGCGCGCGGCGCTCCGACGCGCGTTCGCTGCCCGCCATGGCCGCCGTCATGCGACGTCGGTCGCGGCGACGCGCCATGATTGCGCCGCGATCAATCGCGCGGCCTTGCGCCCGGCGTCCCACCAGACGACTCTCAACAGCGGCGCATATTGCGCAATGAAGATCGCTTGTACGGGATCGCTCTCGACGAAATGCGTGCAGGCGAGCCTCACGGCGGCCTGCGCCTTGTGTGCCGCCACTTGCTCGGGGCTGTCGTCATGCGTCGAGGGGTCGCGCATGACGAGACGCGGACCGTCGAACCCATGGCGCGCGAGCCAGCGGACCGTGCGCGCGCGGTCCATCTCGGGCCGGCCCGTCACGATCGCCTTCGTGCGCCCGAGATCGACCTCGGGAAGGTGCGCATAGGGCGGGAGCTCGTCCCGCTCGGCGAGCGCCGCGGCAAGGTCGGCCTCGTAGCGATGCGGCGGCACGTCGGGCAGCAGCACGCCGTCGAGATCGATCGCGTAGACGGCGAACTCATGGTCCTCGCCGATGGGGCCGGCGGTGCCGGCCCGCGTGCGTTGCCAGCTCGCGCGATAGGCGTCGGTATAGGCATGGCGCTCCCACGGCATCAGCGGAAAATAGCCGCGGCCGTCGATGCCGTAATCGGGCCGGATGCGGCTCAGATCGTCGTAGGCGACCGTCATCGTCTTGACGTCGAGACCGTGCCCATGCAGGAAATCGATGCAATCGGAAAGGGTATGGCCCGCGCCGGCGATGTCCTCGCATATCAGCACTTTCCTGCCGGACGGCGGAATTGGAATCGACGAATCCCAGGAGACCCGCCGCGTCGCGCGTTCATAGCGCAACGATGCGTACGGGACGCCCGTGGCGTGAGACACCATCAGCGCCAGCGGCGCTCCGCCGCGCAAGACCCCGATCGCGCAGGCAAATGCTTCGCGAGCCAGGGTGGGCTGAAGCGAAGCGATCCATCGATCGATTTCATCGTAGGTGAACGGCAATACCGGCGTGTCCAGCGTTTCAAGCGTGTCCATGTCGAAGGCGGCTCTAGAGACGGGCATCCGACAGTCTAGCTCAGACCTCGCTCATCCCTCGTCGGCGCCATTCGAAGGGACCTCCTGCGCCGCCACGCGCGCCGCCTTCTTGTGGGGAACGAAGCCACCATACTCGCGCTCGAGGGCAGGCGCCGCATGCTCGAGCAGAAACCGTCTGAACAGGACGCACGTCGGCGAGAGCTGCTTCGTGCGCATGTGTACGATCTGCCACGTTCGCTCGATAGGCGTGCCGTTCACGTCGAGCAGCGCAAGCTCCGCCGAGCGCAACTCGAGCAGGAGCGTGTGCAGCGAAATCAGGCTCACGCCCATGCCCGCGATGACGGCCTGCTTGATCGTCTCGTTGCTCCCGAGCGTGACGATCTTCGCCGGCGTGAAAAGGTGCTGACGAAACATTTCCTCGGCCGCCATGCGGGTGCCGGAGCCCGGCTCGCGCAACAGGAAAGTGTCGCCGCGCAACTCCTGCAGGTCGAAGCGCCGCGCGCCGACGAGCGGATGCGTGAGCGGCGCGATGAGGACTTGGGGATGCCGGGCGAGCGGCTCGGTCACCGTATCGAGCTCGGCGGGCGGCCGCCCCATCAGCGCGAGGTCGATGGCGTTGTCCTGCAGCAGGCGCAGCAGCATCTCGCGGTTGCCCACCGAGAAGTGGACGTCGACCTTCGGATATTGCTTCGAATAGAGCGCGAGCAGCTTGGGCGCGAAGTAAGTCGCGGAACTGACAATGCCGACCGCAATGGACCCGCTGTCGGCAAGCTGAAGCGACATCATCGCGTCTTCGGCATCCTTGATCTCGCCGAGGATGCGGCTCGCGTGATGCGTGAGACGCTCACCGGCCTCGGTCAGCGTAAGCTTGCGCGCGACGCGCTCGAACAAGGCGAGCCCGATCGCCTCCTCGAGTTGACGAATCTGCATCGAGATCGCGGGCTGCGTCAGATGCAGCTCCTCCGCCGCGCGCGCGAAGCTTGCGTGGCGACTCGCGACGATGAAGATTTGCAGCTGCCGCAGAGTCAGCGAGCGAATGAAGTTCACGGTCGGCCCTTACATCTTGCAGGGAGGGGGAAGCGACGGCGCGCGGGCCGAACCGCCGCGGGCACCGCCAAGCGGACACCCGCGTGCTGAGGCTATCGGCTCGCCCGCGGCGCGCCGGAAGACTTCTCGGGCGCCGTCTTGCCGGACTCGGGCAACTTGCGCACGGCAGCCTGGAACGTCAACGTCTCGGTGCTCAGCGGATGCACGAAGTCGTTGTTCGGGCCCGGCACTTCGGTGCGAATCCGCGCGACCCCGCCCGGCAATGCATCGGCGAGCTCGAATGTATAGCGCTTGCCGGTGTACTGCGGGAACCGATCGGCGTTTGGATCGTCGAGATAGGGCTGAACGACAATCTGCCGCACGGCGACGGGCTTGCCGCCGATGCGGCTCGTCGCCGACGCGATCTTCGGCCCTTGCGCGAGCGCGAGCCGCAAGCGCTGCTGAAAGTAGCGCTTCTGCCCGCCGGTCAGCGTTTGCATTTCAGTGATGTCGCGCTCGAGGAAGTAGATGATGACCGGGTTGCACGGCAGTCCGCTCGTCGGCAACGGCACCGCGCCGCTGTGATCGGAGACTTTCGCGTCGCCCTTCGTGTTGCCCTGGCTCGTGACGAGCACGCGCACGACGTCTGCCGCGCCCGCGTCTTTCCCCGAGGCTTCCATCGCGTAGTCGAGCTCCGTCTGCGGCGCGACATCGTGCAGATGGTCGGTCGTGAAAATGAGCTTCTCGGCCGGCGTGATTTCGGTCGACGGCTGCGACGCCGCGGAGGCCTCGTTCGTCGCGCCGCGCGCGGCGAGCGGGCCCAGTGCGCCCGCTACGGCGAGCGCCAGCAGCGACACGAACGCGCTTGCGCGGGAAATGCGGCTCAACGGCCGCCGTACGCGTTTCATCGCTTAGTCGCCTGCCTTTTTCTCGTCGGGCGTATCGATCGGCTTGAGGAGCGGCACGTTGTAGCTCGTGAGAATCCGGTCGATCTTGTCCTGGTTCGCGCCGATCCATTGATCGACCTTGTCGTGCCACGCCTTTTCGCCGTGGCGCACCCCCATCGAGATTCGATAGTCGAAGTGGATGTCCTTTTCCGGCGGGAACGGAACGACCCTGACCGCATCGCCGGCACGCTTCGCGAAGTAAGCGCCGATGGGCCCCCAGATGAATGCGACGTCGATCTTGCCGGCCGTGAGGTCACGCTCGATCAGCTCGCCGGGATAAGCCGCCGGATCGCCGCTTTGCACTTGATACGAGTAGGCCTGATCGATCAGGTTGTGCGCGAGCAGCCAGTCCACCGCAGGCGTCTGCGAAAAGATGCCGAAGTGCAGCTTGTGCAGTTCATCAGGAGGCAAACGCAACAGATCGTCGGGCGTCTTGATGTTGGCATACTCCGGCTTGTTGGGCACCACCATGATGTACGTCGAATGCAGGTAGGGCTGCGTCGTCGCCGTCAGATCATAGCCTTTCGGCACACCGATGATGAGATCGCACTTGAAGCGCTCGCTATTCGGCAGCTTTTCGCGCAGCGTGTGGCGCACGAAGCCCATGCGCTGCGGGAAGTAGGTGTACTCGACTTTGTAGCCGAAATCGTGGGCCATCTCGGCCGCGATCTTGTTCTCGTAGCCTTCGCCCTTGTCATTCGAGAGCGGCATGTTGTTCGGATCGGCGCAAACTCGCAGCACGCCGTCCGCGCCGTCGTTGTTCGGCAACGTTGGGCCGTCCGCGCGCACAGCCGCACTCGCAAGCGCGGTGGCGCCGAGCGCCACGATCAAAAGCGCGGTATGCGCGGATATTCGTTTGCTGTGACGCATCGATGACCTCCGCAAAGATGGACAACCCTATGCGCGCATCCGCGCGCCGCCCGCTCCGTCACATCCGCAACGGGGGCACAGGCATTCGGCGCAGGGTTTATTTTCCGTCGTCGAGCAGTTTCAAATCGCCGGGAGGAATCTTGCCGTCCGAACGCCCTTTCAGATAGGCGTAGAGATTCTCCCAATTCTTTTGCATCCTCTCGCTCGAGCTGAAGTCGGGCATACCCTTGGCCACACGGCCGCCGAAAACCGTGCGATGGAATTCGTTCTTGTCGATCTGCTTCAGTGCGTCGATGAGCGACGGTCCCACCATTCCCTGCTGCTGAGCGCCGTGACAGCGCTCACAATCGAGGGCTCGCCACGTATGCCAGCCGTCGAACGTCTTCTTGTCGACCGCGTTGCCTTCGACTTTGTATGCCACCTGTTCGGCCATCGCCGGTTTCGACTGCGCATAGACAACCGGCAATGCGACGACGGCGACAGTCATTGTCGTCAGCAACAAGATTGAGCGGCCTTTCATACCAACGTCTCCTTCATTGTGATGCCCTGACACACTTGGCTTTGCGCGGGCTCGAGTAAAAAAGCGATGCCGGTGCCGCGAGCCGCGAACTCGCCATCCGGACACCGGCCGCCGCGCGGCCGGCCGCCTCAAAGCGGCCGGCGACGCGCGGCGTCCAACGACTTGCAACTCCTGCCGGCTAGCGCCGGTTTCAGCTCTTTTCGGCGGAAGGCAGCGCGAAGATGAAGAGCGTGCCGCCGAGCGCGGTGTACTTCGCGAGCTCACGATAGCCGCCCACGGCGCCGAGACCTTCGCTCGACTTCTTCAGGCCCGCGGCCAGACCGATGCCGGCCCACCCGCCGATGCCCGAGTACACGCCGACGTACTGCTTGCCGTCATACTCATAGGTAAAGACGTTGCCGATGATTCCCGAAGGCGTCTTGAACTTCCAGAGCTCCTTGCCGGTCTTGACGTCGACTGCCTTGAGGTAGCCCTCGAGCGTGCCATAGAAAGCCACGCCACCCGCCGTCGTCAGCGCACCGGACCAGACCGAGAACTTCTCGGGCTTGGACCAGACGATCTTGCCCTTCGCGGCATCCCACGCGATGAAGTTGCCCATCGAGTTTTCGATCGTCTTGCCAGCGTTCGGCCCGCCCTTGCCCGGATCGCTCGGCCCCGGGAACATCTCGAGCGTCGCCCCGACGTACGGCTGGCCGGCCGTGTAATCGACCTCGAACGGCTCATAGTTCATGCAGACGTGGTTGGTCGGCACGAGGAAGAGGTTCGTTTGCGGATCGAACGAAGCCGGTTGCTCGTCTTTCGAGCCCAGCGCCGACGGGCAGATGTTCTTGACGTTGTGATCCGCGCCGGCGGCTTGCGTCGAATAGGCGGCAACGCGCACCGGAAGACCGCTCTTCATGTCGATGCTCGAGGCCCAGTTGACGGCCGGGTCATACTTCTGCGCGACGAGCAACTGGCCTGTTTCTCGATTCAACGTATAGCCGAAGCCGTTGCGGTCGAAGTGCACGAGCGAGGGCACCTTGCTGCCGTTGATCGTGAGGTCGGCCAGGATCACTTCATTGACGCCGTCGTAGTCCCATTCGTCATGCGGCGTCATCTGATAGACCCACTTCGCCACGCCCGTATTCAAATCGCGGGCGAAGATCGACATCGACCACTTGTTGTCGCCGGGCCGCTGCGTCGGGTTCCACGTACCGGGGTTGCCCGTACCGTAGTAGACGAGGTTCAGCTTCGGATCGTACGAATACCAACCCCAGGTCGTCCCACCGCCGAGCTTCCACTGGTCGCCCTTCCACGACTTCAACGAAGAGTCCGCACCGACCGGCACCATCTTGCCGTCGGAATAGGTCATCGTCTTTTCGGGGTCGATCAGCATCTCGTTGTCGGGACCGGTGCTGTACGCGGTCCAGGCCGGCTTGCCGTCCTTGATGTTGTAGGCGACGACACGGCCGCGCACGCCGAACTCGCCGCCCGAGATGCCCGTCAGCACCTTGTCGCCGAATACGTGCGGAGCGTTCGTGTTCGTTTCACCCTTCTTCGGATCGCCGTTCTTCGCTGTCCAGACGACGTCGCCCGTCTTCGCGTTCAGCGCAACGAGCGTCGTGTCGGCCTGTTGCAGGAAGATCTTGCCGTCGCCATAGGCGAGACCGCGATTGACCGTGTCGCAGCACATGACTGATACGACCTGGTCGTCCTGCTTCGGCTCGTACACCCATTGGAACGTCTGATCCTTGAGGCTGATCGCTGTGACCTTGTTCGGGAACGGCGTATGGATATACATCGTGTCGCCGATGACGAGCGGCGAGCCTTCGTGGCCGCGCAGCACACCCGTGGACATCGTCCACGCGACCTGCAGGTTCTTCACGTTGTTCGCGTTGATCTGCTTGAGCGTGCTGTACCTGTGATTCGCGTAGTCGCCGGCCTGGGAAGCCCAGTTCGACGTGTTCTTCATTGCTGCATCGAGATCGGGATCGGCTTGCGCCAGCATCGAATTGAGGCCCGCGGTAACGACGATCGCGAGCCCAAGAACCATGGTGCGTAAGTTCATGTCTCCTCCAGAATTGTCTTGCTGTTCAACTCACGAACGAATGACCCACGCTACCTCATCGCACCGGGCGCGCCCTCACGGATGCGGGTAACGATCCACGCCGCTCACCTGCTTCTTTTTTGTCGGCTCTCTCCTGCTTCGTGCTGCGTGAGAGCCGTTCCGTTATGCTTCATCGCTGCTGCTCGACTTGCCGCTTGCGCTTTGGGCGGCAGGCTTCATGGCGTATGGCGGGGCCACGCATATTCCATGCCGGTCTACACTTCTCGCACTGCAGCAAGGTCGAACTGTACGAGGCAAAGCCGTACTGTGCGGGCTTTCCACGCAGGCGCCGCGTGCGGGCGGCGAGCGTGCGTCGTGTTGCTCCGGTCGCGCGTCGCAACCATCGTCGCAACGAAACGTGCCGGACCGCTCGTCCCGAAGCGAGACATACTGTGTCAATTCCGCGATAGCGGTGCGGCAGGCCGCTCGGACGAGCGTTGCGACAGCGACAGCCGGTCGCCGCGCCTCACGTATGGATCGTGGGTCCGCCGCTTGCGGACCCGGTCTTTCTTTGGTGTCCTAATCTTTCTTTGGTGTCCTAAACGAGGAGCGAAAGCCATGACCAATCAGGAGCGCGTCTATTCGGAGGAAGAAATTCGCGAGCGTCTCGTCGGTCCGCTCGAACACTGGTATTTCGAAGACGGTTGGCTGCGGCGCAAGTACCGCACGGAAAGCTGGAAAGGAACGTTGATGGTCGTGAACACCGTCGGCCACCTTGCGGAGGCAGCCTGGCACCATCCGGATCTCACGGTTTCCTATGCCTTCGTCATCGTCAAGCTGATGACGCATACGGCCAAGGGCATCACCGACAAGGACTTCGCCCTCGCCAAGAAGATCGAGGAGGTCGTTCAGTGGCAACCGGGGCGCGAAGGGGGGCCACTCGAGGGCACGCCGGCCGACGATCAGCGTTTTCGCTATATCAAGTACGACGCGCCCAAAAACAATCCGTGACAACGCTGACCCACGGTTCGCCGCAGCCGCGGCCTCTGCACAGCGGCGGGACCTGCCGGCTTCCCTGGCTCGGCTTTGCCCGACGAGCCGCTCGCGGCCCGCGCCAGCCGGTGGCCTGATTCGAGCGACCGGCGGGAAAGCCCCGCAAGCGGTGACAGAGTGCGCCTCGCCCGGCACAAAACGCTTAGGCCAATGCGTCGCACGGTGCGCGAGGCCGTCAAAAACGCATAGGGGCGAACCGCGCCGCCGCTCGGCGGGGCGGGCGGCTCGAGGATTGGTACGGCTCATGCTTGGCATCCGCCGGCTTCAAGCCCCTACGAGGATCCTCGCGATGCCGCTTCATTTTCGTCGTCCCGCTCATCTCGCCACCGTTACCGTGGAGGCGCCCGCCCGGCTGCACCTCGGTTTTCTCGATCCCAGCGGCTCGCTCGGTCGCGTCTTTGGCAGCATCGGGCTCGTGGTCGACGGCCTCGGTACGCAGATCGATGCGCGCATCGCCGAATCGGACATGATCGGCGGCAGGTGCTCGATCGAAGAGCGAGATCGTATCGCCTTGTCCCTCGACCGGCTGCGGACCGAATACGGTGCAACGCCCGTCGCTATCGATGTCGTGCGCACGCCGCGTGCGCATAGCGGCCTCGGGTCCGGCACCCAGCTCGCGCTCGCCATCGGCACTGCCTACGTCCGCCTCGCGGGAAGAGCCGCGACGACAGCCGAGCTCGCCGAGCTGTTGGGCCGCGGGCGCCGCTCCGGCATCGGCATCCTTGGCTTCGATTCGGGCGGGCTCATCGTCGACGGGGGAGCCTGCGCCGACAGGAATGCCCGCGGCTTGCCGCCGCTCGTCGCGCGCCAGCCGTTCCCCGACGATTGGCGCGTGCTGCTCGTGACGGACCATTCGCGCGAGGGCCTCTCGGGCGAAGCCGAGCGCCGGGGCCTGGCGGCATTGCCGCCGTTTCCGCGCGCCCTTGCCGCCCATCTCTGCCACCTCGTGCTGATGCAGATTGTGCCGGGCGCCGCCGAATGCGACTTCGACGCGTTCGCGCACGGCATCACCGAGATGCAGCAAACGATCGGCGAGTACTTCGCGCCCGTGCAGGGTGGCGTGTTCTCGAGCCCCGACGTCGAAGAAGCGCTGCGTGCGGTGGCGGCTCGCCACCGCGCCGGAATCGGACAGACATCGTGGGGGCCGACAGGGTTCGCGTTCCTGCCCGATCCGCAGGAAGCCGAAGCGGCACTGCTGACGGCGCGCAACGCGGCGAGCGCGAAGCGCCATATCGAATGCTCGCTCGTGACCGGCCGCAATCGCGGCGCCGTCGTCCGGAGCGCCGGCATGCACGAAGCGCGCATCGGAGCCGCCTGAGCGACCACCACCAAAACCCAAGACAGAAACGCGAGTGCTCCGCCATGTCAGATGCCACTGAAAGGCCTTATATCCTCCATATGCTCACGGCCACGCCGCAGATGAGTCCGTTCGACGTCAACATGGCGGCCGATGCCGGCTACCAGGTCATCGTTCCGTACTGCGGCGTCGACGCGGGCATGGTCACCAATCTCACGCAGGACGCCATCTTCTCGCGCGGGCCGAAAGGCGTATCGCGCACGGGCATCTTCATCGGCGGGCGCGACGTGATGCTCGCCGCCGACATGCTCGAGATCGCGCGCAAATCGATGGTGCCGCCGTTCGAGGTCTCGGTGTTCGCCGATCCGAGCGGCTCCTATACGACGGCCGCCGCGCTCGTCGCGCTCGTGGAGCGGCATCTGAAGCGCGCGCACGAGATGGAGCTCGGCGGCAAGCGCGTGCTGATTCTCGGCGGCACGGGCGCCGTCGGCCGGGTGGCGGCAGCGATGGCCGCCTCGCTCGGTGCCGATGTCACGCTCGCGAGTCATGCGTCGCTCGCGCGCGCGCGGCAAGTCAGCGAAGAGATCAACGAGCGCTTCGGCATCGCGACGACGGCGGTCGGCGTCGAATCGCCCGAGGCGCTGCGCGGCGCGCTCGCCGACACGGAAATTCTGCTCGCGACGGCCACGGCCGGCGTGCAAGTGGCGAGCGCGGACGATCTCGCGCATGCACGGCGCCTGCTCGTCGCGGCCGACGTCAACGCCGTGCCGCCGGAAGGCATCGCCGGCGTCAACGTGATGAACGACGGCAAGCCGATCGGCCCGAACGGCGATGCAAGCCCGATCGGCATCGGCGCCTTGGCGATCGGCAACGTCAAATACCAGGTCGAGCATCGGCTCTTCGTGCAAATGCGGACGAGCAAAAAGCCGGTCTATCTCGGCTTCCCTCAGGCGTTCGACGAAGCGCGCGCCGTCGCCGCGGGCCTCGGCTGACGCCCATGCCCGCTCGTGCTCGCGCTTCACAGGCATCGATGCAGATGGTTTCGCTCGCTCCCTCCAATGCGGCGCCGCTCGTCGCCGTCGCGGCGCTTTCCGCCCGCATGCTCGCCGAGTCCGCCAGGCAGGCCGGTCTGCGCGTGGCCGCGCTCGACCTGTTCGGCGATCGCGATACGCGCGCCGCGTCGTCGCTCTGGTTCGACGTCGGCGGCAAGACGCTCTCGATCGATCGCGAGCGGCTCGTCGCCTCGCTGCGGCGTGTCGCTCGCCTGCCGCGCGTCGTGGGCTGGATCGCGGGCAGCGGGACCGAGCCGTTCATCGACGAGTTGAGCGAAATGCGCGGCCTCCCCACGCTGATCGGCAACGACTCGCAGGCGGCTGCCGCGGTGCGCGATCCGTCGCGTTTCTTTCCGCTGCTCGACACGCTCGACATTGCGCATCCGCCGATCTCGACGACGCGGCCGGCCGATCCAGGGTGGCTCTTCAAAGAGGCCGACGGCTGCGGCGGCACGCATGTGGTGCCGGCCGCGAATGCGCCGCGGTGGGCCGAGCCGGGCGCGCGACAGGGCTATTTCCAGCGCCGGGCGAACGGGCGACCGTTTTCCGCGCTGTTCGTGGCCGCGCGCGGCCGCGCGCAAGTGCTGGGTTTCGCCGAGCAGCTGACCTCGGCGATCGGGGCTTCGCCGTTCGTTCATACGGGCTCGATCGGGCCCGTCGAGTTGCCGGAGGCGCTCTCGCGCCGGCTGCGCAACGCCATCGCCGCCGTCACCGCGTATGCCGGTCTCACGGGGCTGAATAGCTGCGACTTTCTGCTCGACGGCGACGACTTCTCGCTGCTCGAAATCAACGCGCGCCCGTCGTCGACGATGGCGCTTTACGAGGCCGCCTGGCGCGAACACTGGCCGTTCGGCCTCATCGCCTGTCATCTCGACGCCTGCCTGCGCGGGCGGCTGCCGAACGCGCCTCGCGGCCGCGCCGCGCGCTGCACGGGTCAGCAGGTCTTGTTCGCGCCGCGTGCGCTCACCTGTTCCACCGCGCTCAGCGACGCCTGCGCGGCGGACCCGGGCTGCCGCGACGTGCCGATGCCGGGCACGCGCATCAAAGCAGGCCAGCCAATCGTCACGCTCGTCGCCACGGCGGCGTCGCGCGACGCGGTGGAGCAAGCCCTCAACGACGAGCGTGAGCGCATGCTCGAACGAATCGACACCTTTGAAGAGCCTGATCATGTCCTCCTCGTCAAGCACGGCTAGCGGCCCTGACGGCCTTGCGACGCTCAGCGTCAACGCCCTTAGCGAGCCTCTCGTCGCGCGTCTCCTCGACGAAGCGGGGCGCCTGCGCGTCTCGTCGACTCGGACGGAAGCCGGCACCGTGCTCGTCGATGCCGGGGTCGCCGCGGCGGGCGGCATCGAGGCCGGCGTGCTCGTCGCGCGCATCTGCATGGGCGGACTCGGTGACGTCGCCGTGCGCTCGAGCCTCGAGAGCGCGCCGATTTGGCCGACGATGGTGGACGTGCAGACCTCGTGGCCCGTGCTCTCGTGCCTCGGAAGCCAGTACGCGGGCTGGAGCCTGTCGGCGACGAAGGAGCAGACCGGCGGCAAGAAGTTCTTCTCGCTGGGCTCCGGGCCCGCGCGCGCGCTCGCCGTGAAAGAGCCCCTTTTCGCCGAGCTCGGCTACCGGGATCGTCATGCGCGCGGCGTACTCGTGCTCGAAGTCGATCGTCTGCCGCCGCAAGTCGTCATCGACAAGGTAGCGCTCGACTGCGGTCTCGCGCCCGAAGACCTGACGATCGTGACGACGCCGACGCACTCCATCGCCGGCACGGTGCAGGTCGTCGCGCGCGTGGTCGAAGTCGCGCTGCACAAAACGCATGTGTTGGGCATCGACCTCGCCGAAGTGGTCGAGGGGTCGGGCTCGGCGCCGTTGCCGCCGCCGGCGCCCGACGGCATCGCAGCGATGGGCCGCACGAACGACGCGATTCTCTACGGCGGACGCGTCCATCTTACGGTGAAGACCGACGCCGCCGCGAAGGCGCTCGCGCAGCAATTGCCCGCGTCGAACTCGCGCGACTACGGGCGCCCCTTCGCCGAGATCTTCACGTCGTTCAACTACGACTTCTATCAGATCGATCCGGCTCTGTTCGCGCCGGCCGAAGTCTGGGTCAGCAGCCTTGAAAGCGGCGCGACCTGGCACGGCGGGCGCGTCGACGCCCGCCTGCTGCATGAGCAATGGAGCGGCCCCGCCGACGCATCGTGACGATCGCTGCTCTCCCCGATCTCGATACGATATCGACGCCGAGCAGTCTGCGTGTCGCGCTCATGACCGACGAGACCGGCTGGCACACGGGCCGCCTGAAGAAAGCGCTCCGCGCGCGCGGCGTCGAAGCGCGTTGCGTCGATCTGTCCGACTGCCGCATCGATACGACCTGGGCGCCGCACGGGCTCGCCGTGCCCGGCTTTGGTCACGGCCTGCCCGACGCCGTCTTCGTGCGGGCCATCGCCGGCGGCACGTTCGAGCAGGTGACGCTGAGGCTCGGTATTCTGCACGCGCTGCGCGAGCTCGGCGTGCCCGTCTACAACGATGCGCGCGCGATCGAGCGCAGCGTCGACAAGTCGATGACGAGCTTTCTGCTGCATCGTCACGGCGTGCCGACGCCGGCAGCCTGGGCGTCGGAATCGAGCGCGTTCGCGCAAAGGCTCGTCATGCGCGAAGCCGCCGCGGGGCGGCGTCTCGTCGTCAAACCGCTGTTCGGGTCGCAAGGCCGTGGCTTGCGGCGCGTCGGTGCGAAGCGCGGTGGGCCGTCGGCCGGGCGGCTTGCACCGCTGCCATCGCTCGCGGCTTATCACGAGGTTGCCTACTTGCAGCGTTTTGTGGAACGCGCACGCCGGGGCGCGGGGTTCGACTGGCGCGTGCTCGTCATCGGCGGCAAGGCCGTTGCGGCGATGCGGCGGGTCGGCGGCAAAGGCTGGATCCACAATTTCGCACGCGGTGCGCGATGCGAGCCCGCCGAGCTCGACGCGGCGCTCGCGCAAACGGCCATACGCGCCGCCCACGCGCTCGAGCTCGACTATGCCGGCGTCGACCTGATTCCGAACCCCGATCGAGCCGACGAACCGCTCGTGCTCGAAGTCAACGGCGTCGCGGCCTGGCGCGGATTGCAATCGGTCGTCGAAGTCGACATCGCCCGCGCACTCGTCGACGATCTGCTCGATCGGAAACTCGCGGCGATTCGTGGCAAAACGGGCGTCGACGGCGCCGACATCATGACACTCCCTCAGCGTCATGGTTGAAGCGCTCCATTCCGACCAACCCCTGCTCGCGAAAGCCTATTGCGCGTTTCTCGCGGCTTGCCGGCTCGACGTCGAGGTTGCCAAACCGGGCAACGTCAGCGCGCAAAGCGCGGGGCACGGCATGGTCGCCGCGCAGTTCGTCGCGAGCGCGAAGGCGTCGGCTGGTCCGCTCTTCACGAGCGGCGCGTCCGTCGGCACGCGCATCTTCGAAGCGATCCGCGCGACGCGCGCGGCCGTCGATTGCAACACCAACCTCGGTATCGTCCTGCTCGTGGCGCCGCTGGCCGCCGCGCTCGATGCGTTCACGGCACCGCCGCGCGCGAGCGCCTGGCGCGCCGAGCTCGAGCGCACGCTCGCGCGGCTCACCGTCGACGACGCGCGCGCGGCCTACCGCGCGATCGCGCTGGCGAACCCGGGCGGACTCGGCGACGCGCCCGAGCAATCCGTCCACGCCGAGCCGACCGTCGATCTGCGAACGGCGATGGCGCTCGCGGCGGAGCGCGACAGCATCGCACGCCAGTATGCGAACGGGTTCGCCGATATCTTCGAGCGCGGCCTGCCCGCCGTGCTCGAACTGCCGGAGCAACACCGCGAGCTCGCGATTCTCGAAGCCTTCTTCACGTATCTGAGCGGCTGGCCCGATTCGCACATTGTGCGCAAGCACGGCGAGCCGCTGGCGCAGAGTGTCACGCTCGCGGCGCGCTCGCAGCATGCGCGCTGGCGCAAGGCGCTGACGAATGATGAGCCGGCGGCCGCTGTGGAGCTCGATCGTTGGGACTCCGAACTGAAGGCGCGCGGACTGAACCCGGGCACCAGCGCGGACCTCGCGGTGGCCACGATGTTCGTGGCGTTGAGCGCCGCCGGCCCATGAGCCAAGCGGAACATGGCGCCGCGGCGATCGTGCCCCGACTGGCATGAAAACTGTTAGGTAACGCCACCGTGCATCGATTCGACAAACACGCGGCCGGCATGCGCCCTCGCATGAACGGCGCGCCGCACAAATCGCTCGAGGGCGCCCAACATACAGAAAGTCCATATCCACCGATTGGAGGAAGAGCATGGCCAAGATCAATCGCGTCCTGGTAGGTGAGTCGCTCATCGGCGACGGCAATGAGGTTGCGCACGTGGACCTCATCATGGGACCGCGCGGCTCGGCCGCGGAGACCGCGTTCTGCAACGCACTGACCAACAACAAAGACGGCTTCACGACGCTGCTCGCGGTTGTCGCCCCGAACCTGCCCACCAAGCCCAATACGGTGCTATTCAACAAGGTGACGATCAAAGGCGCGAAGCAAGCGGTGCAGATGTTTGGTCCCGCGCAGGCCGCCGTCGCGCGCGCCGTAGCGGACTGCGTCGAGGCCGGTACGATCCCGAAGGATGAAGCCGACGACATCTTCATCTGCGTCGGCGTGTTCATCCACTGGCAGGCCGAAGACGACAACAAGATTTTCGACTTCAACTACCGGGCGACGAAGGAATCGATCGAGCGCGCGATAGCCGGCACGCCGACCGCGGCCGACGTGGTTTCGCAAAAGGCATCCGTCCACCACCCGTTCTCGCCGAAGTAACGCGTCCCGCTTTCGAGGCGAGCAGGCGGGCATTGCTCGTTCCGGCCGGGGGGTCGCGTGCCCCCCGGGACGCTCTCGCATCGGGATTTAGTCGGAGCGTTTACTCCAATCGACACCCGCAACGGTTATGCATATCGTGGATAGAGGAGACAACCGAAAGAGGCGGCAAAGATGAGAACCAGATGTCGCGCATTGATTGCTGGCGCCTGCCTCGCATGGGGCGGTTATGCGTTGGCCGCCGGCAGCGATACGGTCGACCCGCGTGCCGCTCACGGAGGCTACGACTATCCGACGCAAGGCCGCGTCGAATACGTGCTGACTTGCATGGACGACAACGGGCACGATTTCGCCAACGTCTACAAATGCTCGTGCGTGATCGACAAGATCGCCGCGGTCATTCCGTACGACGAGTTCGTGGACGAATCGACGTTCGCGAAGTATGCGGCTCTAGGCGGTGAAGGCGGTGCCGAGTTCCGCACCGATACGGCGAGGCATCAGACGAAGTCGTTCAAGACTTTGCAGGCCGACGCCTATCGCGCTTGCGGTCTGCCACAGCGATAACCGGCTCGACGGCACGGGCCTCGGCTCCGCGCTCTCGAGCCCTCTCGAGCGGTGAAATCCCGGCCAGGCTCAATTCGGAACGAGCCCCGCCCCGAGTGCGGCCCACGTACCGGCGACGCCCGGCAGCGCGCCGCGGCGCCGCTCGATCGTCACGCCGACCGCGGTGACATCGTCGAACTTGGCCGGCTTGGCAATCGAGACACGGACCCAATGCGCGCCGAAGTCGCGGATCAGCAAGTGCGCAACCTTCTCGGCAAGCGCCTCGAGCAGCTCGACGCCGTGCGACGCGAGCAGCGCATGCAGCGCGCCTCGCACCTCGGCGTAATTGATCGTATCTTCGATGCGGTCGGTGACGCAGGCTTTGAGCATCGGCACGCCGACGGCGAGGTCCATGCGCACCGGCTGCGGCGCGTGGTGCTCGGGGGCGTCGATTCCGATCACCGTCTGTCCCACGAAGCCCTCGATGAAAACGATATCGAGCGCTTGGGCGACGGCCGGCCGGCTTTGCGGCGATCCGGCGATTGCCGGCTCTTGCGTATTGGGTCCGGACGGAAACGGCGCAAGCCGAGCGGTGTCGATTCGATCCATGATTGAGGCTCCGCCGTGGTTCGGCAATAGGGGACGAAAAGCAGAACAATCTCGGTCGCGCGCGACAGGTTGTGCCGAACCTGCAACAATGGCGGGCCGTGGCGGCGAGGCGAGACACGTCCGGCAAGTAAAGCAAGAACCGGGCGCGTGGTGTCTCACATAATGCGACTACTTATTGAACAGCCGCGCCATCGAGGGTAAAGTTTTTGAGACAGATCGGATGTTTCGACCGATCGCATGACGCCTGATCAGACCCGCCGCACGGGGCGAAGCAGGCCGAAGCCGTGGCGCGCGCGGTAGAGGATGAACCGCGGTGCGAAGGGGACAACGTTAAATAGAGCGGCACTCGCAGCGGCCCATGCATCTTGTCCGCGTACCCTGCGATGTTGCACGCCGTGGAGACAACCCCATGTCATTGCTCGCTGACAGCAGTGCGCACGTCAGAGAAGTACTGAACGTAGTCAATCACCACTTGCCGTCCCGTCCGATGAGCGAGCCCGTCGCGCAATCGTGGGCGCGTTGCATCAACGAGTTTCGCCTCGATCCCGGCCGGTTCGTCACGCCGCCCGTGCTGACCGAGCACGAGCTCGCGGCGCGGCGCGAAGCGGTCGGTGATCTGATCGCGTGCTCGAAGCTCGAGATGACGACGCTTTACCAGCAGCTCGCGGATCCCGAGCTCGCGGTCGTGCTCGTCGACGCCGACGGCGTGATCGTCCATCAGGTATCGTCCACGCCGTTCGCCGAGGCGGTCGCCGTGGACGGCTTCCGGATCGGCGCGCTGTGGAGCGAGCGCGAAGCCGGCACGAACGGCATGGGCACCAGCATCGCCGAACGCGATTGCGTGGCCGTCTGCCAGCAGGACCACTTCTATGCGCGCTATACGTCGCTCACCTGCTCGGCTGCGCCGATCTTCGACGATCGCGGCGAGATCGCCGGCGTGCTCGATGTGACGAGCCGCTCGAAGCTCTTGCAGCAACATTCGCTCGTGCTCGTCGGCATGTCGAGGCAGATGATCGAGAATCGGCTGCTCTCCTCGCGCTACCGCCACGCGAACATCATTCAGTTTCACAGTCGACCGGAGTTCGTCGGCACGCTGCACGGCGGCAAGATCGCCGTCGACGACGACGGCACGGTGCTCGCCGCGAACCGCAGCGCCGCGTTCCAACTCGGCTGCCGCTCGCTCGAAGAGTTGCGCGGCAAGCGGATCGACGAAGCCTTCAACGCGTCGATCGAGGAGATGATCGCGCGCAGCATACGCGGCTCGTTCCATCCGATCACCGTCTATAGCGCGAGCGGCACGAATCGCTTTTTCCTCGTCGCGCAGACGGCGCAAGCCGGCAGCGCGGCAAGCACGACGCGGGTTTTCGTCACCGATCCCACCACGGTGCGTCGGCCAGCGCGCGAGCCCCATGCGCCCGCGACGGCGAGCCGCCTCGATAAGATTTCGCACCTCGAGTTCGGCGATCCGCGCATGGCGTCGCAAATTCAACTGGCTGCACGCGTGATCCAGCGCAAGATTCCGATCGTGCTGCGCGGCCAGACCGGCACGGGCAAGGAAGTCTTCGCGCAGGCGTTGCATGGCATCAGCCCGCTTGCCAATGGTCCGTTCGTGCCCGTGAACTGCGCCTCGCTGCCCGAGAACCTGATCGAAAGCGAGCTCTTCGGCTATCGCGCGGGCGCCTTCACCGGCGCGCAGCGCGAAGGCCGGCGCGGCAAGATCGTTCAAGCCAACGGGGGTACCCTCTTTCTCGACGAAATCGGCGATATGCCGCTTGCGCTGCAAGCAAGGCTCTTGCGCGTCATCGAGGAGCACGAGGTCACGCCGCTCGGCGCGGAAACGACGGTGAAGGTCGATTTCCAGCTGATCAGCGCAAGCCACCGCAATCTGCTCGAACTCGTGCAGAGCGGACAGTTTCGCGAGGACCTCTACTATCGACTGAAGGGCATCGAGATCAACCTGCCGGCGCTCGCCGAGCGCATCGACAAGCTGCCGCTCATTCATCACCTGCTCGAGACCGAGTGCGAAGGCACCGACACGCCCGAGCTCACCCCCGAGGCGCAACGCGCGCTGCTCGGCTACGCGTGGCCCGGCAACATCCGGCAGTTGCGCCACGTGCTGAAGATGGCGATCGCGCTTTGTGACGGCCATCCGATCGAGTGCGCGCACCTGCCGCCCGAGGTGCTGCAGGCAAGCCAACCTCCGGCGAGCACTGCGGCGGTGCCTGCCGCGCCGTCGCGCATCGCGGCACCCGAATTGCCGCATCTCGCCGAGGATGCCGATATCTCCTCGCTCAACGCGATCCAGCTCAACGAGCGCGAAACCGTGCTCGCCATGCTCGACGAGCATCGGTGGAACGTCAGCAACGTCGCGAAGGCGCTCGGCATCAGTCGCAATACGCTCTACCGGAAGATGCATCGACTGCATATCCGCCTCTCGCACGACGGCTCGCCGGTCACGTTCGACGCATGAGTCACGAGCCCGCTCGCCGTCTCACCGAATTCAAGCCCGACGCTCGATTCGCGTGGTGCGTGACCGGCTCCGGGCACATGCTCGAAGAATCGCTTGCGCTGGCGCTGCGGTTGCCGCGCACGGATCTGTTTCTCTCGAGGGCCGCCGAGGAGGTGCTGCCGCTTTACGGGTGGGCGCTCGAGCGGCTCAGGCAGCACTTTCGCGTGGTGCGCGACAACAGCGCGAGCGGCGTGCCCGTCGGCATGCTGTATCACGGCCTCTATCACACCGTCGTCATCGCGCCGGCCACGAGCAACACCGTCGCCAAGTGCGCATTCGGAATTTCGGACACGTTGCCGACCAACATGTACGCGCAAGCCGGCAAGCAGTGCATTCCCGGCATCGTCTATGCTTGCGACACCGAACCGACCGTCGTCACGCAGGCACCCGACGAGTGGGTGGAACTGAGACCGCGTGCGATCGAGCTCGAGAACGTCGAGCGTCTCGCGCGCTTCGCGAATACGACGCTCGTCCGCTCACTCGATGGCCTCGAGGCCGCGCTCGATGAACGGCTCGCGTCGCTCGATCTCGCATGGACCACATCCTCTTCCTGACGGGCCGCCTCGCGCAGCCGAGTCTCACGCGCGTGCTCGAAAGCATGGCGCCGACGGCGTTCACGTGGGAAATCCACGAGCTCGGTCTGCAGGTCGCCGCGTTGATGACGGCCGATATGATCCGGCGGCGCCTACCCTCCCCCCTCTCGGCGCAGCGCGTGATCGTGCCGGGACGCTGCCGCGGCGATCTCGAGGCGCTGAGCGCGCACTACGGCGTGCCCGTCGAGCGCGGCCCCGAGGAAGTGAAGGACCTGCCGCAGTTCTTCGGTCAGAACAAGCGGGCGGTCGATCTGTCTCGCTATGAGACGGAGATCTTCGCCGAAATCGTCGATGCCCCGAGGCTCGACCTGGAGGGCATCGTCGAACGCGCACGGGTCTATGCGGCGCAGGGCGCCGATGTGATCGACGTCGGCTGTCTGCCGGAAACGCCGTTTCCGCATCTCGAAGACGCGGTCCGCCGTCTCAAGTCTGAGGGATTCCGAGTGAGCGTCGACTCGATGCGCACGGAGGAGCTGCTGCGCGGCGGACGCGCGGGCGCCGACTATTTGATGAGCCTGAACATCGACACCCTGTGGGTGGCCGGCGAAGTGCCGTCGACGCCGATCCTCGTTGCGCGCGAGCCCGGCGATCTGGCCTCGCTCGACGCGGCGATCGACGCGCTCGCCGCACGCGGGCGCGCGTTTCTCGCCGATCCGATCCTCGATCCAATACCGTTCGGTCTCGCGGCTTCGATCGCGCGATACGTCGCATTGCGTGAGCGGTATCCCGACGTGCCCATCATGATGGGCATCGGCAACGTGACGGAGCTGACCGAAGCGGATACGAGCGGCATCAACGCGGTGCTGCTCGGCATGGCGGCCGAGCTTCGCGTGGCCGCCGTGCTGACGACGTCCGTCAGTCTGCATGCGCGACGCGCCGTGCGCGAAGCCGACGTGGCGCGCCGCGTCATGCACGCCGCGTGCGAGGCTCAGACACTGCCCAAGGGAATGGGGGGTCTCGGCAGCGCGCTGGCGACCGTTCATGAAAGGCGGCCATTTCCCTACAGCGCCGACGAGATCGACGAGTTCGCGAGCGGCGTGCGCGACCCGAATTTTCGCGTGCAGGTGGCGGCCGATGGGCTGCACGTTTACAACCGCGACGGCCATTGGCGCGATACCGATCCGTTCGCGCTCTATCCGAATCTCCAGTTCGGCAGCGATGTCGGTCATGCCTTCTATATGGGTGTTCAACTCGGGCGGGCCGAGATCGCGTGGCAACTGGGCAAGCGCTTCAATCAGGACACGCCGCTCGAATGGGGATGCGCTGTCGAGCGGACGGAAGAAGATCTCGGCGCCTACTGCGCCCCGGGCACGACGATGACGAAGCGCCAGGAGAAAAGCTGAGCAGTCCTGAACGTCTGAGGATTGACTTGCCGCGCCATCGATCGGCGTAATCGACTTTACCCTGTCCGAAAAAAGAGGGGCACTTCGCCTACGCTGAATCAGGCATGGCCGTCACGCGCGGGATGACGCGGGCCAAAGGCCTAGAAACAAGCGAGGAGACGCCCATGAAAACGCCGTTCGGAACCCTGCCCGTTCGTCTCACGATGCTCGCGCTGATGTTGACGGCGCCGGCCGCTTTCGCGCAACAAGAAGTACTGAACCGCGCAACCACCACGACCACCACGGCGCAGATGCCCGACGTACTGCAGCCCGTGACGCAGGAGCGGCTCGACTCTTCATGGCGCAATACGGCCGACTGGCTCTCCGCGAACGGCTCGTACGCGCAGACGCGCTACTACCCCGGCGCACAAATCAACAAAGGCAACGTCTCGCGGCTGAAACCGGCGTTCATCTTCCAGACGGCGCTCAATGAATCGATGGAGACCGCTCCCGTCGTCGTCGACGGGATCATGTTCATCACCACGTCGTTCGACCATGTCTACGCGCTCGATGCGGCGACGGGCCGGGAGTTCTGGCACTACACGCACAAAATGGGGCAGATCATCACGTTTTGTTGCGGGCCTAACAATCGCGGCGTGGCGGTGTCGGGCGGCCGGCTTTTCCTGGGCACACTCGATTCGAAGCTCATCGCGCTCGATGCGAAAACCGGCAACCTGCTCTGGGAAACGCAGATCGGCGATCCCGATCTCGGCTACTCGGAGACGATGGCGCCCGTCGTCGTCGACGATAAAGTCCTCATCGGCACGAACGGCGGCGAGTACGGGATTCGCGGCTTCGTCAAAGCCTTCGATGTGGGCACGGGGAAACCGCTCTGGACGTTCTACACGATTCCCGAAACGGGCCAGGAAGGCGTCTGGGCGACGAAGGACGCGACAGGCCGCGACCTGCACCGCGATATCGACGCCGAGAAGAAGCAGCTCGCCGACAAAGGCGGCGACTTCTACAAGACGCTCGGCGGCGGAGTATGGATGACGCCCGCGATCGATCGCGCGACGAACACGGCGATCTTTGCGGTCGGCAACCCCTCTCCCGATCTTTACGGCGCGATCCGGCCCGGAGACAACCTCTACACGGACTCGCTCGTCGCGATCGACCTCAATACCGGCCAATACAAGTGGCACTACCAGTACATCCCGCACGATGTCTGGGACCTCGACGCCGTGAGCCCGCCGATTCTGATCGACGTGCGCGGGCCGGACGGCCAGATGATTCCGGGCGTGATCGAAGCGGGAAAGACCGGGCACGTCTATGTCCACGATCGCAAGACCGGGCATTTGATCCGCTTCTCGGAAGCGATGATTCCGCAGGAAAACATGTGGACCCTGCCGACACCGGAAGGAGCGCGCATGCTTCCCGGGGCGAACGGCGGCGTGGAATGGTCGCCGATGGCGTTCAGCCCGAAGACACGCCTCGCCTATGCCGCGAACCTTCATCAGCCGATGACCTATCAAGTCGAGGAGACGCCCTATCCGGGCGGCAGCAAGCTTTGGCTCGGCGGTGCGTTCAAGGTCATTCCTTCGGAAGCGCAGTGGGGCAAGCTCGTCGCGGTCAACGTCGATACGGGCAAGATCGCCTGGTCGTTCAAGACGGACCAGCCGTTGATCGGCGGCGTGCTCGCCACGGCGGGCGGCCTCGTCTTCAACGGCGAGGGCAACGGTTATTTCCGCGCGTTCGATGCGGCGACGGGCAAGAAGCTTTGGGAGTTCCAATGCGGTGCCGGCGTGAATGCGCCCGCCACGTCATACATGTTGAACGGCAAGCAATACGTGGCCGTCGCCGCCGGCGGCAACACTCAACTCGATTACAAGCGCGGCAACGCCATCATCGTCTTCGCGTTGCCATGACTACACGGCGAAAGCCGGTGCCATCGACCGCTGCCGCTCGCCTGCTGAGGGAGGAACGCCTCCTGCGGGCGAGCTTGCTCCTTTGCGTGGGATTAGCTTCGCTGGCTTCGGCGGACGCGTGCGCGGATGCGGCGGCCGGACAGGCCAAGGCGACGACATGTGCCGCCTGCCATGGCCCGATGGGCAATTCGACGAATCCCGACTACCCCATTCTCGCCGGGCAAACGGCGCGCTATCTGTACCTCGAATTGCGCGACTTCAAGGAGGGGCGCCGCAGCGATCCGCGCATGTCGCCGATCGCGGCCGGCCTCTCGCGCCAGGACATGCTCGATCTCGCCGACTACTTCGCCGCTCAAAAGCCGGCGCCGGTGACCGTCAAAGCCGACGCGGCGCAAATTGAAGCCGGGCAAAAGAAGGCCGCGGACACGCTTTGCACGATGTGTCACCTCGGCGAGTTCAAAGGGCAGAACGAGATTCCTCGCGTGGCCGGGCAGTATCCCCAGTACATCGTCAAACAGCTGAAGGATTTTCGCGCGCACCGGCGGACCAACGATGCAGGGAATATGACGAGTGTGACGAAGGGGTTGTCGGATCAAGATATCGAGAACCTGGCCGCCTATATCGCGAACCTGCAGTAGGAGTATCGACTATGAAACCGATGGTCGGACGACGGTGGCAAGCGAAGACCTCGATCTTCGTTGGCGCATCCGTCATTGCACTGGCAGCGCTCGCGCCGACGAGCGCGTTGGCCGAAGGGGACAAGCCCTTGAACCAGCAGCTGCTCGTTGCGGCAAAAGCCGGGGACGAGAATGCGGTGCGAGCATTGCTCGACGAAGGCGCCGTGGTGGATTCGCGCGATCGACTCGGCGATACGGCGCTCATCACCGCGTGCAGGAAAGGTGCGACCGGAACCGCGCGTCTTCTGATCGAGCACGGCGCGAACGTGCGCCAGGCCGACGTCCATGGAATCACTCCGCTGCTGGCCGCCGCCTTCGAGGGGCATGACGACGTCGTCACGTTGCTGCTCGAGCATGGTGCCGATCCAGGCGCGACGGACCAGGTCGGCAAGACGGCAATGGTCTACGCGGCGGGGCAAGGACATACGGCCGTCGTGCAGCGACTGCTCGACGCGGGAGTCGAAGTCAATACGCGCTACAAGAACGATCTGACTGCGCTGATGTGGGCGGCCGGCTACGATCAGGCCGATACCGTCAAACTGCTGCTCGCACGCGGCGCCGATCCCTCGCTGCGCGACAACCGTGGCATGACGGCGGCTGATATCGCTGCGCAAACGGGCTCGCATGGCGTCGCGGCGCTGCTTTCGAAGCCATAGAGATCGGTGCGGGCATTCGCAAAATCTCAATGCAAGCAGTACCGTTTGCGCCTGTCATTGATCTGTTTCACCCATAGCGGACCCCGCGCTCGCGCATTCAGTGATATCGCTGCGCCATCGCCTCGAGCGGCAGCGGTTTGATAGTTCTCGCCTGCCCCGCGCAGCCGAATGCCTCGAACCGTTCGACGCAAACGCCCTTGGCCGCCGCCGTCGCGGCCTTCAGCGCCTGCCGCGGATCGAACTCCGAGCGCGCCTGCGCGAACGCCTTGCGCATCGCGCCCGTCATCGCGAGCCGGATGTCGGTATCGATGTTGACTTTGCGCACGCCGTGCGCAATGCCGCGCTGGATCTCCTCGACGGGCACGCCGTAGGTCGTCGGGATCTCGCCGCCGTACTCGCGGATCACCTCGAGCCATTCCTGCGGCACCGACGATGAGCCATGCATCACGAGATGCGTGTTGGGCAGCCGCTCGTGAATCTCGGCAATGCGCTCGATCGCGAGGATGTCGCCGGTCGGCTGTCGGCTGAACTTGTATGCACCGTGCGAGGTACCGATCGCGATCGCGAGCGCATCGACGCCCGTGGCTTCGACGAATGCGCGTGCCTGCTCCGGATCGGTCAGCAGCTCTTCACGCGAAAGCTTGCCCCCCGCCCCCACGCCATCTTCCTCGCCCGCCTCGCCCGTTTCGAGCGAACCGAGACAGCCGAGCTCGCCCTCGACCGAGACGCCCACCGCATGCGCCGCATCCACGACGCGCCGGCTCACTTCGACGTTGTAGTCGTAGCTCGCCGGCGTCTTCTGATCGGGCATCAACGAGCCGTCCATCATGACCGACGTAAATCCCGAGCGGATCGCCTGCTGGCAGACGGACGGGCTCGCGCCATGATCCTGATGCAGCACGACCGGAATGTCGGGATGCGCCTCGAGCGCCGCCAGCACGAGATGCCGCAGATAGGGCTCGCCCGCATATTTGCGCGCGCCCGCCGAGGCCTGAAGAATCACGGGGCTCGCGGTCGCCTCCGCCGCTTGCATGATCGCGTGGATCTGCTCCATGTTGTTGACGTTGAACGCGGGAACGCCGTAACCATGCTCGGCCGCATGATCGAGCAATTGCCGTAGTGCAATGAACGCCATGATTAGGACTCCTCAGAATTGCGATGCGAAGTTGATCGGAATCTTTGCAGCAGAGCCGTGCCTCGTCGCCGCCCGAAGCAAACGGCGACGTCACGAGCGCATCAATCGCCGGCTACGCGACATGCCGCATCCACGACGGCCTGCGTCGTCAAATTGAAATGGGTGAAGAGCGCGGCGGCCGGCGCCGATTCGCCAAACGTATCGATGCCGACCACAGCGCCGTCGAAACCCACGTATTGCCGCCAATAGGCGCTCACGCCCGCTTCGACGGCCACGCGCGGCACGCCGCGCGGCAGCACGGCATCGCGCCAGCCCTGCGGCTGACGCTCGAACACCGACGTAGACGGCATGGAAACCACGCGAGCGGAAATGCCCTTCTCGGCCAGCGGTTCGATCGCGGCTAGCGCGAGCGAAACTTCCGAACCCGTGGCGATCAGAATGAGGCGTCGCATCGATGCCGGATTCACCGTTTGCGGAGCCGCACTCGATCCGGGTTCATTCGCTGTGGAAGCGGAAGGCCAATCGCGCAGCACGTATCCGCCACGCGCGATCGCACCGACCTGCTCATCGCTGCGCGTGACGAAGGGCAGCGTCTGCCGGCTCAGCAGCAGGCACGACGGCCCCTGCCGTTCCACCGCGCCGATCCACGCCTGCGCCGTTTCCACCGTATCGCAGGGCCGCCAGACGACGAGCCCGGGGATCAACCTGAGGCTAGCCGCATGCTCGACGGCCTGGTGCGTCGGTCCGTCCTCGCCGAGTCCGATCGAGTCGTGCGTGAAGACGAAAACTGAGCGCGTCTTCATCAACGCCGCCATCCGCAGCGCGTTGCGCGCATAGTCGGAGAACGTCAGAAACGTTCCGCCGAACGGCAAATAGCCGCCATGCAGCGCGACACCGTTCAATACCGCGCTCATGCCGAACTCACGCACGCCGAAGTGCACGTAGTTGCCGCCCTGCAGTCCGCTCTCGTCGGCGCGCACGGTCACCGACGCGGGCCAGTCCGTCAGGTTCGAACCCGTGAGATCGGCCGAGCCGCCCAGCAACTCGGGCAACGTTGCCGCGAGTGCCTCGATGGCCTGCTGCGAGGCCTTGCGCGTCGCGACCGACTGGCCCGCGCCGTTCGCCGTATGCACGATCATGCGCGCCGCGGCCGCCCAGCTTTCGGGCAACGAACCGCGCATGCGCCGCTCGAACTCGGCGGCCTCGCGCGGATAGTGCTGTCGGTACGACGCGAAGCGCTGCGCCCACTGCGCTTCGAACTCGGCGCCGCGCACCGTCGCATCCCATTGCGCGCGCACATCATCCGGCACGACGAACGGCGGATACGGCCAGCCGAGCGCTTCGCGCATCGCCGAGATCTCGGCGGCCCCGAGCGGCGCACCGTGCACATCGTGCGTGCCCGACTTCGTCGGCGAGCCGCGGCCGATCACCGTCTTGCAGCAGATCAACGTCGGGCGGCCAGCGCCGTGCGCGGAGTCGATCGCGCGATCGACCGCCTCGACGTCGTGCCCATCCACGTCGCGCACGACGTTCCAGCCATACGACGCGAAGCGCGTGGGCGTATCGTCGGCAAACCAGCCCTCGACGTGACCGTCGATTGAGATGCCGTTGTCGTCGTAGAGCACGATCAGCTTGTCGAGCTTCAAAGTGCCGGCGAGCGACGCCGCCTCGTGAGAGATCCCCTCCATCAGGCAGCCGTCGCCGAGGAATACGTACGTGTAATGGTCGACGATCGGGTGACCGGGTCGATTGAACTCGCGCGCGAGCAGCGCTTCCGCGAGTGCCATGCCGACGGCGTTCGCGAAGCCCTGCCCGAGGGGCCCGGTCGTGGTCTCGACACCGGGCGTGACGCCGACCTCCGGATGCCCCGGCGTCTTGCTGTGGAGCTGGCGAAAACGCTTGAGCTCGTCCACCGGCAGGTCATAGCCCGTCAGATGAAGCAGCGCGTAGAGCAGCATCGAGCCGTGTCCGTTCGAGAGGACGAAGCGATCGCGATCGGGCCAGTCCGGATTGCGCGGATTGTGTCGCAGATGGCGGCTCCAAAGCGCAACCGCGATCTCGGCCATGCCGAGCGGCATGCCCGGATGACCGGAGTTCGCCTGCTGCACGGCATCGACGGCAAGCATGCGCAGCGCATTGGCCATGAGCTCTGGCGCGAGCGCGGGGGACGGTTCTGCTATGGCATTCATTGGGATGCCCCTATGCGTCGGGAGTCACGGCGGGCGTCATGCGCGCGCGCGCCGATCCATCAGTTGGAGAATCATCGGCGTGAAGATCAGCTGCATCGCGAGCCCCATTTTCCCGCCCGGCACGACGATGACGTTCGGCCGCGACATGAACGAGTCGTGCAGCATCGTCAGCAGATACTGGAAGTCGATCCCCTTCGGCCGCGCGAAGCGAATGACGACGAAGCTCTCGTCGGGCTGAGGAATCTCGCGCGCGGTGAACGGATTCGACGTATCGACGGTCGGCACCCGCTGGAAGTTGACATGCGTGCGCGAAAACTGCGGGCAGATGTAGTTCACGTAGTCGGGCATGCGGCGCAGGATCGTATCGACGACGGCTTCGTGCGAGTAGCCGCGCATCGTCTGGTCGCGATGCAGCTTCTGGATCCATTCGAGGTTGATGATCGGCACGACGCCGACGAGCAAGTCCGCATGCCGGCCGACGTCGATCGAATCGGTGACGGCCGCCCCGTGCAGGCCCTCGTAGAAAAGCAGGTCGGTGCCGGGATCGATGTCGCGCCACGGCGTGAACGTTCCCGCGTCTTGCCCGTACTGCGCAGCCTCGGCGTCGTCGTGCACGTAATGGCGGTACCGGCCGGAGCCGTTCTCGGCGTACGAGGCGAACAGGCCCTCGAGCTCTTCGAGCAGATTGGCGTCGGGGCCGAAGTGACTGAAGTTGCGAAACCCGTCGCGCTCGCGCTGCTGCATTGCTTCGCGCATGCCAAGACGGTCGTAGCGGTGAAACGCATCGCCTTCGACGATCTGCGCATTGATGCGCTCGCGTCGAAAGATATGCGTGAAGCTCTTCATGACGGTCGTCGTGCCGGCGCCGCTCGAGCCGGTGACGGCGATGATCGGATGCTTGACGGACATGCCTCGTGTCTCCAATGGTTGCTTGATATTCGGTGCGGCCTCGAGTCGCCTTCAAACGGGCGCCTCCGGCAGAAACAACGAGCGAGGCTGAAAGAGCGGCGAGGTGAACGGCTTGTCCTCGCCGCGGTCGAAGTCGCGGTGGTAGCGCGCGATCCGCTCGACTTCTTTGCGCGAGCCGAGGATCACGGGCACGCGCTCGTGCAGCGCATTCGGCGTCACGTCGAGAATCCGCTCGCGCCCCGTGCTCGACGCGCCACCCGCCTGCTCGACGAGAAAGCTCATCGGATTCGCTTCGTAGAGCAGCCTCAGCCGCCCCGGCATCGAAGGCGTCTTGAAGTCGCGCGGATACATGAAGACGCCGCCGCGCATCAGGATGCGGTGAACTTCCGCAACCATCGACGCGATCCAGCGCATGTTGAAGTCGCGTCCGCGACAACCGGTGCGGCCGTCCTTGCACTCCTGAACGTACCGGCGCACGGGTGCCTCCCAGAACCGCTCGTTCGATGCGTTGATCGCGAACTCGCTCGTCTCCTCGGGAATACGGATATCGGAATGCGTGAGGACGAAGTTGCCGACGTCGCGCTCGAGCGTGAAGCCGTGCGTCCCGTTGCCGACCGAAAGGACGAGCATCGTAGACGGACCATAGATGGCATAGCCCGCGGCCACCTGCTCGTGACCCGGCCGCAGGAAACCCGCCTCGCCCGCTTCGCCGTCCTTGCAACGCAGGACCGAAAATATCGAGCCGACGACGCCGTTGATGTCGATGTTCGACGAGCCGTCGAGCGGATCGAACGCGAGCAGATAGTCGCCGCGCGGGTAGGCGGATGGGATCGCATAGACACTCTCCATCTCTTCGGAGACCATCGCCGCGAGCAATCCATCCCATTCGCAGTGCTGGACGAAAATCTCGTTCGTTGCGACATCGAGCTTCTTCTGCTCCTCGCCATGCGTATTGACCGTCTGCGCGGAGCCGTAGTTGCCGCCGAGCGCGCCGCGCGTCAATGCCGAGGAGATCGTCTTGATCGCGGCGGCCACGTCGATGAGAAGTGCCGACAAACCGGTGGCGGCGACGGGCGACGGCTGCCTGTCGAGTGTGTCGATGAGGAACTTCGAAAGGGTCGTACGTCCGTCTTGCATGGCGCTTCTCCTAGGCAGGTTGTCTTATCTGACCGGGCGGTGCGGCGGCCTCGCCTTTGCGAGCCGCCTGCGCAATCGTCCGCGGTTCGGCGGGCGCGCTTTCGCCGCCAAACACGCGCGATGCGCGGATGTCTTCGGCCGTGATCCGCATCAGCGTGTGCGTATCGGTCGGCCGGCCATTCGAAAGCGCCGCAGCGAACAGGCGCCGCGCTTGCCGCAGCCTCGCGCGATCGAGCGCATTGCGCACCGAGCGAGCGTTCGCGAAGTTCGGCTGCCGCGTGCGGCGCGCGATGTATTCGGCGAACGCGTTGCGCGACTCAGCATCGAACTCGTAATGCATCGAGGCGAGCATGCGCTCGGCGATCTCGAGCAGTTCGGACTCTTCATAATCGGGAAACTCGATGTGATGCGCGATTCGAGACCGAAAGCCGGGATTGCTCTGAAAGAAGGTTTCCATCCTTGACGCATAACCCGCGAGAATCACCACGAGGTCGTCGCGCTGGTTCTCCATCGTCTGCAGCAGGATCTCGATCGCCTCCTGGCCGTA
The DNA here is from genome assembly GCF_002934455.1 of Trinickia symbiotica. GTDB lineage: Bacteria > Pseudomonadota > Gammaproteobacteria > Burkholderiales > Burkholderiaceae > Trinickia > Trinickia symbiotica. Next base: position 422,712 of record NZ_PTIR01000001.1, read on the forward strand.
GTCGCGCTCGTTCTCGGGGCGGTAGAGGTAGTAGGCCTCGTCGATGAACAGCACGCCGCCCATCGCGCGCTTGAGCACTTCGCGCGTCTTCGGCGCGGTGTGGCCGATGTACTGGCCGACGAGATCGTCGCGCGTGACGGAGACGAGGTGGTTGCGGCGGATGTAGCCGAGGCGGTGCAGCACCTCGGCCATGCGCAGCGCGACCGTCGTCTTGCCTGTGCCGGGATTGCCCGAAAAACACATGTGCAGCGTCGGCGGTCCGCTCGCCAGATCGAGCTGCGAGCGGGCACGCTCGACGATGAGGAGCGCCGCGATCTCGCGAATCCTCGTCTTGACGGGCGCTAGACCGACGAGATCGCGATCGAGCTCGTCGAGCACCTCGGCGATTCCCGAATCGCGATAGAGCCGGGCCAGATCGACGCTTTCTTCGGACATGATGGCTCCCTCAACGCTTGACGCCATAGCGCTCGCCGGCGGGCCGCTCGCTGGCGTAGCTCGTCATGCTGTAGCGCTGCACGCGGCCCTCGCCGTCCGTGCGCGTCAGCCGGAAGCCGGGCTCCTCGACGGGACGGTTGACGATGAACGAGAGCCGCATCGTCTCGAAGCCGCGCACAGAATCGAACGCGTTCACCTTGATGTAATGGTTCGGATAGGCGGCGCGGCAGGCGCGCACTTCCTGCAGCACGCCGGCCGCGTCGCGCAAGTCGAACATCGGCAGACCCCACATCTCCCAGTACGTGTTGCGCGGGTGCGGATCGTCGGTGAATTCGACCGAGCATGCCCAGCCCTGACTCAGGGCATAGTCGATCTGCAGGCGGATTTCCTCGTCGGTGAGATCGGGCAGAAAGGAAAACGTCCCTTGCGTAATGCGCATGACAAAGCTCCCCAAAAGCTGGCGATTGCACCTTCGATCGGTGCGGTAAGCGACGACGCGTCGCAACGGACAACTTCAAGCCACGCTCGGCGTGACGGCGTAATCGGGCGTATCGGTCGACGCGTAGTTGAACGTCACGTCCTTCCACGTATCGAGCGCCTGCTTGAGCGGCGTGCAAAAACGCGCCGCCGCCTCGAGAATGTCAGGGCCCTCGTGCGCGATGTCGCGGCCCTCGTTGCGCGCCTTGATCATCGCCTCGAGCGCGACGCGATTGGCGATCGCGCCGGCCTGGATGCCGGCCGGGTGGCCGATGGTGCCGCCGCCGAACTGCAGGATGACATCGTCGCCGAACAGATCGACCAGTTGATGCATCTGCCCCGCGTGAATGCCGCCCGACGCCACGGGCATCACCTTGCGCAGGCCGGCCCACGGTTGATCGAAGAAAATCCCGCGCGACAGATCGACCTCGTTGCGCGCCTCGCGGCACACGTTGTAATAGCCCTGCACGGAGAGCGGATCGCCCTCGAGCTTGCCGACGGCCGTGCCCGCATGCACGTGGTCCACGCCGGCCATGCGCGTCCACTTCGCGATGACCCGGAACGAGATGCCGTGATTGCGTTGCCGCGTGTACGTACCGTGCCCGGCCCGGTGCAGATGCAGGATCATGTCGTTGCGTCTCGCCCAGCGCGCCATCGACTGAATCGCCGTCCATCCGATTACGAGATCGATCATGACGATGCACGAGCCCAGCTGCTTCGCGAATTCGGCGCGCTCGTACATGTCCTCCATCGTCCCCGCCGTCACGTTCAGGTAATGCCCCTTGACTTCGCCCGTCTCCGCTTGCGCGCGATTGACGGCCTCCATCGCGAAGAGATACCGGTCGCGCCAATGCATGAACGGCTGGGAGTTGATGTTCTCGTCGTCCTTCAGGAAGTCGAGCCCGCCCTTCAATCCTTCGTAGACGACGCGTCCATAGTTCTTGCCCGACAGGCCCAGCTTCGGCTTCACAGTCGCGCCGAGCAACGGCCGACCGTATTTGTCGAGCCGTTCCCGCTCGACGATGATGCCCGTCGGCGGCCCCTGGAACGTCTTCAGGTAAGCAACAGGTATGCGCATGTCTTCGAGGCGCAGCGCCTTGAGCGGCTTGAAGCCGAAGACATTGCCAATGATCGAGGCCGTCAGGTTGGCCACCGATCCTTCCTCGAATAAATCGAGCTCGTAGGCGATATAGGCGAAGTACTGCGGCTCGGCGGCGCTCGCGCCGGGCACCGGCTCGATCCGATAGGCCTTGGCGCGATACATGTCGCAAGCGGTCAAGCGGTCCGTCCACACGACGGTCCAGGTGGCCGTCGACGATTCGCCGGCCACGGCCGCCGCCGCCTCCTCGGGCTCGACGCCCTCTTGCGGCGTGATGCGGAAGAGCGCGATGACGTCCGTGTCCTTCGGCGTGTAGTCGGGCTGCCAATAACCCATTTCGCGGTACTTCAGCACGCCGGCGGCGTAGCGATTGCGTTTCTTGGTCTCCGGCTGGACGGCTGCCTTGCTGAAATCGTTCATGACGTGTCCTCGTGACGGATGCGCTTCGTAAGCGGGAAATCGAAGGGAAAATCGAAGCGCTTGGTCCGCACTGTAAGCAAGCTCGTCCCTAATGAAAATTCACGATTTGCTTCGCGAAAAGTAAAGGACTCCTTATCGATTGCGGATGACGGAGCGGGTTTGCGGGATGCAGGAGAAACGCTAAGAAGGCTCGTCGTTCGCTCGTAACGGAACGACGGCCGTCCAATCGAGTCAATCGGGGCCGATCGTCCGCGACAGTGTCGGAACCATCGCATGTTGCAGCGCATTTGAAAGCGAAGCGTGACAGGCAAGCTCGCCGTGTCGGCGACGAGTGGCACACTTTGCTGCGTTTTCGTAACACAGGTCGAGCGAGTGGGGCCGGCGGACACAGTGCAACGAAGCGACGCGCGAAATCGGCGGTGTCGTCGATCGAACGCCCTGCACGATTGCGTAACACCTGTCATACTCAACTTCGCGCGACACGAGCGCGCAAGCGGCGAGAGGCGGCGAAATGCGGCGCAAGAGCCGGCATGGAGCTTGCGTAGCCGCGGGGGCCGATCGAGATCCGGCATCGCGCCTGGCGAGCGGTCGGTATTTCTCGCAAAACCGTATGGAGGGACTATCGATGCAATGGACGACACCTAGCTATTCCGACATGCGTTTCGGCTTCGAAATCACGATGTACATCGCGACTCGCTAAGCCGTTTCGGGAGCCGCGGCTCGCGGCTCTCGTCCCCTCGCGATACCGGCCGGCCGATCGTCACTGCGACGAGCCGGTGCTCAAGGCTACCGAGTAACCGTTCCCGACATGATCTTCGAGACGATCGTTACGACATCGGCGCATGACGGCCGGCCTCATATCGCACCGATGGGCGTGCGTTACGAGGACGATTTCGCGATCCTTTCCCCGTTTCGGCCGTCAGTGACGCTCGACAATATCGCGGCGACGCGGGCGGCCGTCCTCAATTTCACCACCGACGTGCGAGTCTTCGCGGGCTGCGTCACGCGCTCGGCGACCGATTGGCCCACCGTGGCGGCGAGCCGCGTCGCAAGCGTGCGGCTTACCGAATCGCTTGCGCACACCGAGCTCGAGCTCGAGCGCCTCGACGACGACGAGACGCGTCCAGTGCTGCGAATGCGCTGCGTGCACACTGAACAGCATGAGCCGTTTCGCGGATTCAACCGCGCACAGGCAGCCGTCGTCGAAGGCGCCGTGCTCGTGAGCCGGCTCTTCATGCTGCCGGCCGAGAAAGTCGATCGAGAGATCGCCTATTTGCAGATTGCCATCGACAAAACGGCGGGCGAGCGCGAGCGCACGGCCTGGGAGTGGCTGCTCGCGGCCATCGCACGCCACCGTCAGAGCGCCTCGGCGGCCGCCGAGCACGCTTCGCACTGAAACTGAAATCGCCGGACTTCGGGAGATTGATATGACCGCATTGCTTGCGAGCGTTCGCTCGGAAGAAGAAGCGTTTGCCGCCGCCGCTGCCGGGGCCGAGCTGATCGACCTGAAGGAACCGCATGACGGCGCGCTCGGCGGGCTGCCGATCGAGCGGATCGGCCGGATCGCGACGACGCTGCGGGCGCAATATCCCGTGAAACCGCTCAGCGCGACGATCGGCGATGTCGAAACGGAGGCGTTCGATGAGATCGCCGCGCGGGTTCTCGACGTCAGCAACGCCGGCGTCGATTACGTGAAAGTCGGCGTAAAGCCCGGGCAGGCCGCACGCCGCTGCCTCGATGAGCTCGCGAGCCTACCGGCCGCCGTCGTGCCGGTGCTGCTCTGCGATGGGGGCATCGACGGCGAGCTCGTCGACCACGCGGCGTCGCTCGGTTTCGTCGGCATCATGTTCGATACGGCGGGCAAGGACGGGCGGACGCTCTTCGACCATGTCGATGAAGCCACCCTCGGGCGCTGGCTCGACGTCGCGCGCAAACGCGGCGCGATGAGCGGAATCGCGGGCTCGCTCGGCTGGGCGCAGCTCGATCGAATTCTGGCGCTCGCGCCCGACGTGGCGGGTTTTCGGGGAGCGCTTTGCGTCGACGGGCGCCGCTCGGCGATCGACCCGGGCCGCGTCGCGAAATGGGCCGAAGCGCTGCACCGGCCGGCGGGTACGGTCGGCGAGGCGGCGTCGCAGGACGACGCTCGGCTTTCGCCGCGCCCTTAGACCATCCCCCCCGCCCGATCGGCTGCCCACGCGGCCGTCGGGTTCAGCAGCCGGTCGCGCATCAGTTCGATGTCGTCCTTGTTGATGAGCTCGACGAGGTAGTTCGCGTCCCTCACGTAATCGACGAACCGCCGATCGACGACCCCGTTCGCCGCGAATGATTCGAGCGGCTCGTCCGGGTCGATCGGGCACGACTTCACGACCATCAACCGCTCGGCGTTCAGCATCGTCGAGAGCCATGCGGCGAGGCTGTCCGACGTCGTGTCCCAATTGCTCATCGCGTCAGGCGTGTCACGCATCAAAGGCGTCGGCACCCACACGGCCACGCGGCCGTCGCGCAGCGCGCGGCGAATCTTCGCCTCGCTCGACGCAAGCACGAGCTCGGGTCGCAATCCCTGCATCAGCAACGCATATTGCGTCATCGCCAACAAGCACATGTTGTGAGCCGCAAGATCGTTGAAGCGCCACTCGGCCTGGTATTGACGAACCTTGTCCGCGAAGTCGCCGCCGCCCGGCACGATCACCACGCGACCGCCGCCCACCTCGGCGAGCTCGGTCAACCACATTCGCAGCGTCGGGTCGTGACTCAGACTGCCCCCGATCTTGACCACCCACATGACCTGGATCCTCTCGTCGATTGACTGCCTGTTCCTTGGGCCGCCAACATCCACCGCAAGTCGCGGCGAACTTCGCGGTCTCTCTTCCCGCCATCGTTCATCCCCGCCGCGCCTGCACGCAGCGGCGCTCAGCCTGCCTACCCCGCCGCTCGCAAGTCGCGATCCGCCTTCTGCTCGCGAGCCGCCCGCTCCCGCCTGGCGAGCAACGCGACGGCGACGCTCGGCGCGCAAGTCGCCGTCCAGTCGGCGAGCCGCGCCGATGCGCCTGCCAGCGTCGCGAAGTCGATATAGCCGCGCCCCTCCTCACGCGCCAGCGCACGCGCGAGAAAGCGCCCGCAACCGGCGCCGACGATGGGCGCATGCGACAGCGCCTGATGCGCCGCCTCGACACGCGCCAGATTCAGCGCGGTTTCGTGCAGTTGCAACGTACGCCATTGCATCGCGAACGCGTGCCAATCGTCATCGCTCGCGTCGCCCGCATCGCGGCCGATCATCCGGGCGAGCCGCACTCGGCTGCCGGCCTCCGTCTTCGGGCCGTGATCCGCGCTCGGCTGCACATCGCAATCCGGGTTGAGCTCGCCCGTCAGCCGGTAGACGTCCGCCGTCGTCGCAAACCACTCGTTCATCACATTCACTTGGGCGCCGCCGAACGCGACGCGCTGCGCCAGCGCGCAAAGCGGCGTACGAACCGCGCCCAGATAGACGAGCTCGCCGGTGGAGAGCCGGCCGGCATCGTCGGCCGCCCGCGCCGCGACGCGGCCTCCCGCGATCGGCACGATGTCCGTCGTCGTGCTGCCGATGTCGATGAGAATCGCGCTCGTCAGCGACGTTGCCACGAGGCTGGCCGTGGCGAGCCAGTTCGCCGAAGCCACGCTGCGCCAGCCGGCTGCGCATTCTTCCGACGTGAGCCAGCCGAGCGCGCCCGCGTAAATGCGCAGATGCGGCCCGAGGCGCTCGGCCAACGTGGCGGCCAGTACCCGAACTCCGTCTTCGCGGCTCGCAAAGAGGTCGACCATCTCGCCCGTCATCGTCACCGCATGCTCGGCATCGTCGCCGCGTGCGGACGGCCAGCGCGCGAATACAAGATCGATCGTGCGGTTCAGATGATCGAGGCCTTGCCAGAGCGGGCAGGCCCATTGCCCGACGTCGAGCACCCTGCCGTCCGCGCCCGCCTGCGACACTTTCAGATGCGCGCCGCCCACGTCCCAGCCGAACGTGAACGGGCCCTTGGCGAGCAGCGGATCGGCCGAGATCACGAGGCGACTCCGCACGCCGCCCGCATCGCAAAGCAACCGGACGCCGCCGAGCGCGCGAGCCTCACACCGTGCGCGGCGAGGAGCGCCTCCGTGAGACGGCGGGCGCGGCCGTCGTCTTGCGCGACGAGGCCGGCGTACGCCACCGTCAGGCGCGGATTGATCTCGATGACCACAGGCCCACGCTCGGGATGCCAAACGAGATCCACGCCGACGAATCCGCGCAGGCCGCGAATGGCCGCCGCCACGCGCTTCGCGAGCGCTGCCAGCGTTCGTCCGCGAGCGCTGTCGGGGTCGATCGCGTCGACGAACACGCCGCCGAACTCGACGACGCGCATATGCGCGCCCGGCGCGTGTCGCTCGATGAGATCGATCCGCTGTCGATTGATGCTGAGGAGCTCCGCGCCGTCTTCGCGGCAAACGAGCGAGAGGCTCAGCGGCTCGCCCTTGACCCACGCCTGCAGCACGGGCCTGCCGCCCGCGGCGATACGCGTGTCGTAGTCGGCACACGCGGCGGCGTACGAATCGAAGACGAACGTGTCGAGACTGCCCGCCCCGTCGTCGGGTTTGACGACCCAATGCCCGCCGCCCGGCGCCGCGGAGCTCAGCGGGTCGAGCGCTTCCGTCGTCGCGATGCCGCTCGCGGCGAGCCGCGCGGACGTCGCCCGCTTGCTCGATGCGACACAGATCGCCTCCTTGGTGCAGCCGAGCCAGCGCTCGGCGCCGACGGCATCGTGAAGCTGCGCAAGCAAGCCGTCACACTCGGGCGCGATCACCCACGTGTAATCGTGCTCACGCGCCATGCGCGCAACGAACGCCGGAATGGCCTCCCCCGCGTTCGGCCGGTAATGCGCGGCGGCGCGATCGAACGCCTCGAAACGGGACGAGGCGAACGTCACGGTCAGGCCATCGATCGACGCGAGCGAGGCAACGAGCGCGTTGCGCATCATGCGCCCTTCGCCGATCAGCGCGGACAGATCGGCGATACTGCCTTGGCACGCGAGCGCCGGATCGATGCCGCCGCCGGTGAGATACTCGTAGACAAAAATCTTGGCCAAGGAATGCCCCATGCAGGTAATACCGGTTCTCGATTTGCTCGACGGCCACGCCGTACGTGCCCAACGCGGCGAACGCGCGAGCTACTGCCCGATCCGCTCGCCGCTCGCCGGCACGAGCGAGCCGGTTTCGCTCGCACGCGCGCTCGTCGCCGCGATTGGAGCGACGACCCTTTACATCGCCGACCTCGACGCGATCCTCGCTCCCGGCCGCGACGACCATGCCGCACAGCTCGCCGCGCTGCGCTCGACGCTGCCCGGCATCGAAATCTGGCTCGACGCTGGCTTCGCCGACTATGCCGCGATGCGCGCGCTGTTCGATCGAATCCAGCGGATCGAGTCCGCCGATCGCCGCACCGCATCTCGCGACGATTCGCCGCTCGCACCGCTCGCCCCGCTCGTTCCGGTCTTCGGCACCGAATCGCTGCGCGATCCGGATGCTCTGCGTGCGGCCGAGACAGACGGATTCGCACCGATCCTTTCGCTCGACCATCGCGCGGGCCGCCTGATCGGCGATGCAGCGCTCGATCGGTCTTCGGCCTGGTGGCCGTCGCGCGTCGTCGCAATGACGCTCGATCAAGTGGGCAGCTACCAAGGCCCCGACCTCGCGACGTTCGCGCGAATCCGCGAGCGCGCGCCACTCGGCACGACCGTCATCGGCGCCGGCGGCATCCGCGACCAGGCGGATCTCGATGCCGCTGCCGCGGCCGGCGCGACAGGCTGGCTCATCGCCTCGGCGCTGCACGACGGACACCTTCCTCACAAGTTCCATGCCATGCGCCCCCCAGATGAAGTATGAAAACGGATGGCGGGCCGATATCAGGCTCAAGGCTTCGCGGGTGACACTCTGCTCCAAAACGACACACAACCTGTACAGGAACGGCACGGCCCGCGTTTGCGGTAGCCGGCACTAGTCAGAACAATCGTCGGACCACATAGTGGGCGAAGGATGGGCTGACGATCCATGAGGGCGGCCCGCCGCGCACAGCGATGAAACGGCCGCGCGCCGATCCGTGAGTCGCGCGCGAGCGGTTTCTGCCGTCCGCACGGGCGCTCCCCGGCATAGACCTTGCTGAAGCCGCGACATGTCATTTCCGCCCAACGATCCGACGAGCGCCGGCTCACAAGGCGCATCGAATTCCGCTGCGCCCATCACGGTCCGTGATTGGACTTGCCCGTTCTGCCCGCTGCTTTGCGACGACCTCGCGATCACCGGGCAGCCCGACGGCGCGCTCGCGGCGACCGGGCACGACTGCCCCCGCCTTGCGCAAGCGCTCGCCGGCTTCAGCACCACCGAGGCAGCGTCCGCTCTCGTCGACGGGGCACCCGTCGCGTTCGATGCGGCGCTCGAGTGCGCGGCCGAGATACTGGCCGCATCCCGCCACCCGCTCTTCGGCGCGCTCGCCACCGATGTGGCCGGCGCACGCGCGCTTTACGCGCTCGCGGCCTCGTGCGGTGCGACGCTCGATCATCTGCATGGCGAAGCGATAAGCGCGGCCACGCGCGTCGTCCAGGACCGAGGCTCGTTTTTCGCGACCCTTTCCGAGCTTCGGACGCGCGCCGACTTGTTGATCTTCTTCGGCTGCCGCCCATCCGAAAGTTATCCGCGCTTTTACGAACGCGTGCTCGGCCCGACCGACTTCGCGCGCGAATACATGTTCGTCGGTTGCGAGGCTGACCCAGGCGCCGCGGGTGCACCGCACGTGCACATCGAAACGATGCTGCCGCACGCCGATCCGTTCGATCTGGTCGCGCTATGGTCGGCGCTTTCGCTCGGAAGGTTGCCTTCGTCGCTCGGCACATTGCGCCACGACGGGACCGCGACAATCGACGCGCTCTCGACGCTTGCCGAAAAAATCGCGGCCGCGCAATACGCCGTGCTCGTCTATGAGCCGGCGGCCCTAGTGCGCAGTCAGGGCCAGGCGGGCGCCTCGCTTCTGATCGAAGGGCTGCAGCGAATCGTGAAGGCGATCAACGACAAGACGCGCGCGGCTTCCTTTGCACTCGGCGGCGCCGACGGCGCCGTGACGGTCAATCAGGCCGTCACTTGGCTCTCGGGTCTGCCGTTGCCGCTGCGCGTGCCGGCCCTGCGCCGCGACGGCGACGGCGACGGCGACGGCAGCGGCGGAACGTCGCTCGATCACGACGCGCATCGCTATCGCACGACCCGCCTCATCGCCGACCGTCATATCGACGCGCTGCTCTGGGTCGCCTCGCTCGCGCCCTCGCCTTGGCCGCCGGCGCTGGCGGCCGACGTTCCGGCCATCGTCGTCGGCCACCCGGCGCTCGCGGAGCAGGCGGCCGCGCGCGGCGCGCCGACCGTATTCATTCCCGCGGCCACGCCGGGCATCGATAGCGATGGCCATCTGTTCCGACTCGACGCGACCGTCGTCGTGCCGCTCGCGGCCGCACGCGCGCGCGCGCTGCCTACGATCGCGACGATCGCCTCGCGCCTCGACGAGCGGCTCGCCGCATTCTCGCGGAAGGCCCGATCATGACGACGATCCGTTTGAAAGGCGGCACCGTCTACGATCCCGCCAACGGCGTGAACGGCGAGCGCCGCGACATCGCATTCCGCGACGGCCGCATCGTCAGCTTGCCGGACGGCTCGCCCGTCGATCGCGAGTACGACGCCACCGGGATGATCGTCATGGCGGGCGGCATCGACATGCACTCGCATATCGGCGGCGGAAAAACCAATCTCTCGCGCCTCCTGCTGCCCGAAGATCATCGGCGTCGAGAGCTGGCGGCGACTTCGGCCGAAACGCGCGATGTGCGCGAAATGCACGAAGCGCTCCAATCGATCGAATCCGCCGGTGCCGATCGCGGCACGCAGAGGCACGAGTCGCAACGAGAGGCGACGGGCCGCTACCTGCGCCTGCCCTCGTGCGGCACCTGCGCGCCAGGCACGCTCGCCACGGGCTACCGCTATGCCGAGATGGGCTACACCGCCGCGTTCGAGCCCGCGATGTTGCCGAGCAATGCGCGCCACGCGCACCTTGAGATGGGCGACACGCCGATCATCGACCACGGCGCCTACGTCATGCTCGGCAACGAGGAGCTGTTCCTGCAGCTGCTGTCCTCGGGCGAGGACTTCGAGCGTCTGCGCGACTACGTCGGCTGGACGCTCAATGCGAGCAAGGCGCTCGGCGTGAAGGTCGTGAACCCGGGCGGCATCTCCGCGTTCAAGTTCAACCAGCGCGCGCTCGATGTCGACGAGCCGCACGCTCGCTATGGCATCACGCCGCGCGACGTCGTCCGCACGCTCACGCGAGCGTTGACCGAGCTGCGCGTTCCGCATCCGCTGCACGTGCATTCGAGCAATCTCGGCGTGCCCGGCAACATCGCTTCGACGATTGCGACGATGGACGCGGCCGATGGGCTGCCGATCCATTTGACCCACATCCAGTTCCACAGCTACGGAACGGAAGGACCGCGCAAGTTTTCGTCGGGGGCGCACGCGATTGCCGAAGCCGTGAACGCACGGCCGAACGTTTCGATCGATGTCGGGCAAGTCATCTTCGGCCAGACCGTGACCGCGTCGGGCGACACGATGATGCAGTTCCGCAACGCGCCGCTCGCGAAGCCGCGCAAATGGATCCTCGGCGAGATCGAATGCGACGCCGGCTGCGGCATCGTGCCGTTCCGCTATCGCGAAAAGAGCTATGTGAACGCGCTGCAATGGATCATCGGACTCGAGATCTTCCTGCTCGTCGACGATCCGTGGCGCGTCGCTATGACGACGGATCATCCGAACGGCGGACCGTTCACGAGCTATCCCCACTTGATCCGGCTGCTGATGGACCGCTCGTTTCGCGCCGAGCAGCTCGCGAAGCTGCATCCCGAGGCGCAGGTCGCGAGCACACTGCCGCAGCTCACGCGCGAGTTCTCTTTCTACGAGATCGCGATCATCACGCGCGCCGGTCCGGCGCGGCTCTTGGGCCTGACCGATCGCGGACACCTCGGCGCGGGCGCGGCGGCCGACATCGCCGTCTATCGCGACGAAGCCGACCGCGAGCGCATGTTCTCGATGCCGGCGTACGTCTTCAAGGACGGCGAGCTGATCGCGCGCGACGGCACGCTGATCGCGGCACCGACCGGGGGCATCCATTTCGTCACACCCGAATTCGACCGCGGCATCGAAAAGACGATCGCCGACTATAGCGAGCGTCATTTGACGACGAATTTCGCGCACGCGGCGATCAGCGACGACGAGGCATGCGTCTGCTGCCGCGGCGGCCGGCTGCTGCCCGTCGAATGTCTCGCCCATCCGCGCTCGGCGCAACCTTCGCGTTGAACACCTCCATGACGAGCCCCCTCGAAATCAACGGCACCGTCATCGACGACACGTTCGCCGAAGCCTTCCCGATGAAGGCGACGCGGCTCGTCATCACCGCGCACACGCCGACCTGGGCGCGCCACGCGGCGAACTCGCTCGCCGGCTTCGCGACGTCGGTGATCGGTTGCGGCTGCGAGGCCGGCATCGAGCGCGAGTGCGCCGCCGACGAGACGCCCGACGGCCGGCCCGGCGTCGCCGTGCTGCTGTTCGCGGTTTCGTCGAAGGAACTCGCCAAGCAGCTCGGGCGCCGCGTCGGGCAGTGCGTCCTCACGTGCCCGACTACGGCCGTCTATGCCGGCATCGACCCGGCCACGAGCCAGGCACCGCTCTCGGACAACGCCGATCTGGGCAGCCAACTGCGGTTTTTCGGCGACGGCTGGCAGATCTCGAAGATGATCGAGGGCCGCCGCTACTGGCGCGTGCCCGTCATGGACGGCGAGTTCGTCTGCGAGGATACGGTGCCCACGGTCAAGGCCGTCGGCGGCGGCAATCTGCTGCTCATCGCGCGCGACACCGAGGCGGCGCTCACGGCGACGGAAGCCGCCGTTGCCGCCATGCGCGCGCTGCCGAACGTGATCATGCCGTTTCCGGGCGGCATCGTCCGCTCGGGCTCGAAGGTCGGCTCGAAGTACGCGGGCGCGACGGCGTCGACCAACGACGCGTTCTGCCCGACGCTGACGGGGCTCACGACGCGCACCGAGCTGACGACGGAAGTCGGCAGCGTGCTCGAGATCGTGATCGACGGGCTGACCGAGGCCGACGTCGGCGCGGCCATGACGGCCGGCATCGTCGCCGCGACCGCGCTCGGCCGCGACGCGGGCGTGCTGCGGATTTCGGCCGGCAACTACGGGGGCAAGCTCGGGCCCTATCACTTTCCGCTGCGGCGCCTTTCCGCCGGCGTCGGAGGAAACCGCGCATGAGCACGACGATCCTGCGCGTCAAGGCGTCGCCCCCCTTTCCCGTCGATGGCTCGCCGCTCACGCCCGAGCGGCTCGATGCGCTGCCGCTCGCATCGGTGGAGCGGCTCGCCCTGCGAGCCGGCTCTGAGACGCTTGCCGTCGCCGACCTGTTCGACGTTTCGCGCACCGAAGGGGGCGCGCGGGCGACGACGGGCGCCCATGCGGGCGAGGCCGCGGCACCGGCCGTCGTCATGGAAGGCGACGCGCGCTGGCTCGAACGGCTCGGCGCAGGCATGGATGCCGGCGCGCTCACGGTGCGCGGCCCGATCGGCGACTACGCCGGCGCGCAAATGCGCGGTGGAACACTGACGATCGAAGGCGACGCCGGCGACTTCGTCGGCTGCGAGATGCGCGGCGGCCGGCTCGCCGTGGCCGGCGACTGCGGGGATTTCGCGGCCGGCGCGCGCGCGGGCGAGATGGAAGGCATGACGGGCGGCACGCTCACGATCGGCGGCAGCGCCGGCCAACGGCTGGCCGACCGGATGCGGCGCGGACTCGTGCTCGTCGGCGGCCATTGCGGCGCGTTCGCGGCCTCGCGCCTCGTCGCCGGCACGATCTGCATCGGCGGCCGGCTCGGCGCACACTATGGGTATGGGATGCGGCGCGGCACGCTCGTGCTCGCCACGCGGCCAGCCGCGTTGCCGGCGACGTTCGTCGAGGGCGGGCGCGGATTCGAGGTGTTCTGGGCGCTCTTCGTGCGCAGCCTCGTCACGGCGCCGGCGCCGTTCTCGCGCTTCGCCGCGAACCGGCTTCCCACCCGTTATGCGGGCGACCTGGCCGTGGACGGACGAGGGGAAATACTGATCGTGGAGTGAGCCCGCGCATCGAACTCGCGTGCGCCGCGGCGCTCAATGAGGTAAGCATATACGGTGGTGACAGTCGAAGGAATCGAGTGATCGAGGAGGATGACGTGGATAACTCCGCCGGAAGGACTCATGACTTTCTCGATTCGGCGCCGCGCGCCAAGCGAGAAAGCGGATCGCGCCCGGAGCGCGAGGGGACGCGTGACGACAGAGACGCGGGCGGCACCGCGCGCTTCGCGCCGGCCCTCATCGTGCTGCACTGGCTGATCGGAATCGCGATCCTCGCGCTGATCGCGCTCGGCCTCTATATGGTCGGCCTGCCGAAAGGCCTGCCCGTCAAAGCGACGCTGATCAATCTGCACAAGTCGCTCGGGCTGACAGTTTTCCTGCTTGTGCTTATCCGTATCGTGGTGCTCGCGGCCGTTCACCGGCCGCCGCTGCCGCCGATGCGACCGTGGCAACGCGCCGCCGCGCGCACGACGCAGGTTTTTTTATACGTGGGAATGGTCGCGATGCCGGTCACCGGTTATCTCGGCTCCTCTTTCAACACTTACGGCACGCGGTTTTGGGGCATCTTGCTGCCGAAATGGGGCTGGGACGATGCGGGGCTGCGTGCCATTTTCTTCGGCGCGCATCACGTGATCGCCTTTGCGCTGATCGCGTTGATCGTGCTCCATATCGCCGGGGTGGCGAAGCATGAGCTGATCGATCACGACGGCACGCTCGCGAGAATGTTGCCGCGCGGGGCGAAATCGACTGCGAGCGATATGCGGGGGCAGCCGCGATGAAGATTCGTGTGCTCGGCTCCGCGGCAGGCGGCGGCTTCCCTCAGTGGAATTGCAACTGCAGCAACTGCGACGGCGTGCGACGCGGCACCGTCAAAGCGACGCGACGCACACAGTCGTCGATCGCCGTCAGCGCGAACGGCGAGGACTGGCTCCTCGTCAACGCGTCGCCGGATCTGCTGGCTCAAATCGCCGCGAACCCGGAACTGCAGCCGGCTCGGCAAGCGCGCGACACGGGCATCGCGGCCGTGCTCGTCATGGATGCGCAGATCGATCACGTGACCGGTCTTTTGATGCTGCGCGAGCGCGGCGCGCCGCTTCCGCTCTATGCGACCGACGCCGTCTGGGGCGATCTCGGCACGGGCTTCCCGATCGGGCCGATCCTCTCGCATTACTGCGGCGTCGAGCATCGTCCGATCGCGCTCGACGGCCGCCCGCTCGACATTCCCGCCCTGCCCGGCGTGCGAATCGATCCGTTGCCGCTCCTCAGCAAGGCACCGCCCTATTCTCCGCATCGCGCGGCGCCGCAGCGCGGTGACAACATCGGTCTCGTCGTGACGAACCTCGCAACGGGCAGGCGCGCGTTCTACGCGCCGGGCTTAGGCCAGCTCGAGCCGCACGTGCTCGAGGCGATGCGCGGGGCGGACCTGCTGCTCGTCGACGGCACGACCTGGACCAACGACGAAATGATCCGCCTCGGCTTTTCGAAGAAGACGGCGGCCGACATGGGGCATCTCGCGCAGTCGGGCGAGAACGGCATGATCGCCGTGCTCGACTCGATTTCTGGCGCGCGCGAGCGGCCCCGCCGCAAGGTGCTGATTCACATCAACAACACGAACCCCATCCTGATCGAAGATGGCCCGGAGCGACGCGTGCTCGACGAGCACGGCATCGAAGTGGCCTACGACGGTATGACGTTCGAGTTGTGAGGAGACAACCAACAATGGACCTCAACGACACATTCGGCACCGCCCCCGTGCGCGATGTTGCCCCCACGGAGCCGGCCTGGACCCGCGAGGAATTCGAAGCGCAATTGCGCGCGAAGGGCGCGGCCTATCACATCCATCATCCGTTCAATGTGCGGATGAATACGGGCGGCGCGTCGCCCGAGCAAATTCGCGGCTGGGTTGCGAACCGGTTCTACTACCAGATCAAGATCCCGCTGAAGGATGCGGCGATTCTCGCCAACTGCCCAGATCGCGAGACGCGTCGGCTTTGGGTGCTGCGCATCCTCGATCACGACGGCTACGGCGACAACGAGGGCGGCATCGAGGCATGGGCACGGCTCGGCGACGCGGTCGGGCTTTCGCGCGACGATCTCTGGTCGCTCAAGCTCGTGACGCCCGGCGTGCGCTTCGCCGTCGATGCGTACGTCAACTTCGCGCGCCGCGCGCCGTGGCAAGAGGCGGTCTGCTCGTCGTTGACGGAGATGTTCGCGCCGCAGATTCACAAGGACCGCCTGGCATCGTGGCCCGAGCATTATCCGTGGATCGAGCCGCAAGGGCTCGCCTATTTCCGTTCGCGCATCGCGCTCGCGCAACGCGACGTCGAGCACGGGCTCAAGGTGACGCTCGATCATTTCCGGCGGCGCGATCAGCAGGAGCGCGCGCTCACGATCCTGCAGTTCAAGCTCGACATCCTCTGGTCGATGCTCGACTCCATCGAGAAGGCTTTCCCGTGACGAATCCGAACGCCCCTACACCAGACGATGCGGCGCCGTCGACGCCCTCATCGGCGCACCTGCGCCTCCGATCGCACTTCCGCCTCCAATGGGAAGAGGCGCAGAACGCCTACGTGATGCTCTATCCTGAAGGGATGGTGAAGCTCAATCAGAGCGCGGCCGAGATTCTGAAGCGCTGCGACGGCACACGGGACATCGACATGCTGATTGCCGACCTCGAGAAGGCATTCGACGCGACCGGCATCGGCGGCGAGGTGCGCGCGTTCGTGACGGAGGCGCGCACTCGAGGCTGGCTGGAGTAGGCGCCATGACCGATCTCTCCTCTCCCACCGCCGCGGCAACCGCAAGCGCCGAGCGCAAGCCCGAAGGCGTCGCCCCGCCGCTTTGGCTGCTCGCGGAGCTCACGTACCGCTGCCCGCTCCATTGCGTGTTCTGCTACAACCCGGTCGACTACGCGACGAACGCGCGCGAGCTCGATACCGACCAATGGATCCGTATCCTGCGCGAGGCACGCGCGCTCGGCGCCGCGCAGCTCGGCTTCTCGGGCGGCGAGCCGCTCATGCGCGACGATCTGGAAATCCTCGTCGGCGAGGCGCGCAAGCTCGGCTTCTACACGAATCTGATCACGTCGGGCATCGGTCTGACCGATAAACGGCTCGACGACCTGAAGACCGCCGGCCTCGATCACATTCAGCTCTCGTTTCAGGACTCGACGCAACAGCTTAACGACTTTCTCAGCAGCACACGCACGTTCGATCTCAAGCGGCGTGTGGCGGCTTCGATCAAAGCGCACGGCTTCCCGATGGTGATGAACTGCGTGCTGCATCGCTACAACCTGCCGCACGTCGACAAGATCATCGAGATGGCACTTGCGATGGGCGCCGAGTACCTCGAGCTCGCCAACACGCAGTACTACGGCTGGGCCTTTGCCAACCGCGCACAACTCCTGCCGACGCGCGAGCAACTCGAGGCCGCCGAGGCCGTCGTCGAGCGCTATCGCAAGACGCACGGCGAGCGCTGCCGGATTTTCTTCGTCGTACCCGATTATTTCGAGCGGCGTCCGAAGCGCTGCATGAACGGCTGGGGTGCCGTATTCCTCGGCGTGGCGCCGGATGGCACCGCGCTGCCGTGTCATGCGG
The DNA here is from genome assembly GCF_002934455.1 of Trinickia symbiotica. Classification (GTDB taxonomy): domain Bacteria; phylum Pseudomonadota; class Gammaproteobacteria; order Burkholderiales; family Burkholderiaceae; genus Trinickia; species Trinickia symbiotica. The sequence goes on from NZ_PTIR01000001.1 coordinate 439,939, forward strand.
CGCGCGGTTTGCCGGGGCTCACCTTCCCGAACGTCCGCGAGGCATCGCTCGCGGACATCTGGTACGAAAGCGCGGCGTTCAACCGCTTCCGCGGCTTCGACTGGATGAAGGAGCCGTGCCGCAGCTGCGACGAGAAAACGAACGATCTCGGCGGCTGCCGTTGCCAGGCCTATCTGCTGACGGGCGATGCGGCGAACGCCGATCCGGTCTGCGACAAGTCGCCCGCGCACGAGCAAGTCGTGCGCTTCGTCGAACGCGCGCGCGATGCGAGCGAAGCCGCCGCTCTACACGCACACGGGACAACCGCCCCCAACGAGCAGCCGATCCTCTTCCGCAACGACAGCAACTCGCGCAAGCTCGCCTCGCAAGGCGAGATCCCGATTGAGCCCACGCCGGAGGCACGGCGATGAACAAGGACATTTCAGTGCTGCTCGTCGACGACCATGCCGTCGTCCGCGAAGGCTACCGGCGGCTGCTCGAAGTGAGCGGCAACGTGCGCGTCTGCGGCGAGGCCGCCGACGCCGCGCAGGCCTACCAGCGGTTTTGCGCGCTGCGACCCGATGTCGTCGTCATGGACGTCTCGCTGCCGGGCGCAAGCGGAATCGAGGCGATGCGCAGGATGCACGCCCGGGAGCCCGACGCGCGCGTGCTGATTTTCAGCGTCCATGAAGATGCGCTCTTCGTGCGTCGCGCGCTCGATGCCGGAGCGCTCGGCTACGTCACGAAGGCGAGCGCTCCCGACGTGCTCGTCGAAGCCGTCGACACCGTCGCTCGGCGCGGCAACTATCTGAGCCCCGACGTATCGCGCGCGCTCGCGATGCGCAGCTCGTTCACCGCGGGCCCACCCGGGCGGCAGCTCTCGGCCCGCGAGTTCGAAGTGCTGCGCATGCTCGCGCAAGGCTATACGCTGCCGACGATCGCCGAAAAGCTCGGTCTTTCGCAGAAGACGGTCGCCAATCACCAGTCGGCGATCCGGCAGAAGTTCGGCGCGGACAACGGCGTGCAGCTCGCGCAGATTGCGAGCCGCCTCGGGCTTCACCTGACCGGTTCAGCCAGCCCCGCCTGAGCCGGGATGCGCGCGCAGACGAAGAAGCCGCCGCCGGGCCGGCTCGCGACGTGAAACTCGCCGCCGAGTGCTTCGACGCGCTCGCGCATGCCGATGAGCCCGAGCCCGCCGCGCGGGTTGCTCAGGTCCGTGCCGGGACCGTCGTCGGTCAGCGTAACGACGATTTCGTCGGGCTCGCGTGTTCCCCGCACGACGAAGATCTCGACGTTCGCCCCGCGGGCGAACTTCGATACGTTCGTGAGCCCCTCCTGCACGAACCGGTAGAGCGTGATGTTGAGGGCGTCCGAAAGCCCGCCGAAGTCGCCGTCGATCGTGAGCGAGAACGAAGCGTTGGGCAGCCGCTCGCGCCAGCCGTCGACGCAGTGCTCGATCGCGGTGGGCAAGCCGAATTCGTCGAGGCCGACCGGTCTTAGCTGGCGAATCATGCCGCCGATCTGTCGATAAACATGAGTCGCGCTGTCCACGACGCCGAGCGACAATCGATGAATTTCGGGCTGCGCGCTCGCCGACAAGTCGCGAATACGCGAGGCATCGAGCGAAATCGCGTTCAGGTATTGGCCGAGCTCGTCATGAAGCTCGCGCGCGAGACGACGCCGCTCGCGCTCTTCGGCATCGCGCGCCTCGCTGCCGAGCTGACGGTTTTCGGCGAGCAGCCGCTCGGCCTGTTGCTCGAGCGCATGCCGCCACGCGAGTTCACGTTGCGCTTCGCGATAGCGTCGCCACGCGAACCAGGCGAGACCGACCGCGAGCACGCAAAGGACGACGGGCATCTCGTCGAGTTGAAGGCGCTCCACGCCGCGCGTCCAACGGTAAAGGTGCTCGCCGAGGTTGAAGATCGCACTGAATGCGAGCGTCAGCACGGTGGCACCGACGACCCAGGCGAGATCGCGCCAGGCCGCGGCATGCGGCGGTGACGGGCGGGGCGGCGGTGCGCTCGGGCGGTCGCGGTCGGAGGGGCTCACGCGCCGATTGTACCGAGGCTCGGCGGCGCAGGACACGGCCATCGCCAACGGGGGAGACGCCCCGTCGTCAGATCGGGAAAACCTCCTGGGTCCGTTACGCCCGCTGCATGCGAAGCTTCGAACAACGCGATTGCCAGCATCATCGCAAGATGTCCTGCAAGAAGCCGACGAAGCGAGCCTGGCACAACCAGAACAAACCGGCAGGAGTGGAGACAATGGGTATCAAGCGCAGCAGGCCTCCGTTCAAACAACGCGCCGGCGTCGCCCTTTTTGTCGGCGGCGCGCTCGCGGGCATGCCCGCCGCCGTTTCCGCGCAGACGCAACCCGGCGCGGCGTCGGCGGCAAGCGCCGCGTCCTCGACTGCTGAGCCGGCTCCCGCGGCGGCAAAGCCACCGCAATCAGTCCAAGCCGCACCGGTTCCCAGCTCGAGCGCGGACGCAGCGCATGTCCTCGCGCCCGTCGTCGTGATCGGCACCACGCCGTTGCTCGGCCTCGGCACGCCGCTCGCGCAGGTGCCGGCAAACGTCCAGACCGTGCGTGCGCGCGATCTCGATCGGCAGCATCGCGCGACGATCACCGACTACTTCGAGAAGAACCTGCCGAGCGTCGACATCAACGAGGCGCAGGGCAATCCCTATCAAGTCGACGTCAACTACCGCGGCTTCACCGCTTCGCCGCTCCTCGGCACGCCGCAGGGCCTGTCGGTGTTCTTCGACGGCGTGCGCGTGAACGAGCCGTTCGGCGATGTCGTGAACTGGGACCTCATTCCTCAGGAGGCGATCGACACGATCCAGCTGATCCCCGGCTCGAATCCGACCTACGGTCTCAACACGTTGGGCGGCGCGCTCGCGATCTCGACGAAAAACGGCAAGACGAGCCCCGGCGGCGAAGCCGAAGTGAGCGCGGGCTCATGGGGCCGCAAGAGCGCGCAAATCGAACAAGGCGGCACGATCGGCTCGGATCTCGATTACTACTTCACGGCGAACGCGCAGAACGACAACGGGTGGGCTCAAGAAAACTGGAGCCGCGTGCGGCAAGCGTTCGGCAAGCTCCGTTACACGGACGCCGATACGACGCTCTCGCTGTCGGCCGGCGGCGCGGACAACCAGCTTTCCGGCGCGCAGACGCTGCCGCGCTCGTTCCTCGGCAATCCCTCGCAACCGTACACCTATCCCGACGAAAACAAGAACAGCGTCGGGTACCTGACGTTCTCGGGCGACCGCACGATTAGTGACAACGTCGAGCTCTCCGGCAACCTCTACTACCGGCACTATCGCAACAGCAATTTCTCCAGCAACCAAAACACCGATTTCGGCACGATCGACCCGGCGACGGGCGCCGTCGATACGGTCCAGGCGACGAACCAGCAAGCCGTCGCGACGACGGACAGCTACGGCGGCAGTCTGCAGTTGACGCTGCTCGGCAAGCTCGCCGGCATGAAGAATCAATTCGTCACGGGCATCGCCGCCGATATCGCCAATTCGCGCTACACGGCATCCTCGCAAGACGCGGTCTTCAATGCGTCGCGCGGAGCGATCGGCATCGACGACTTCACGTTGAACACGGATGCGAAGACGCGCAACGCCAGCTACGGCGTCTATTTCACGGACACGCTTTCGCTGACGAAGCAATGGGCGCTTACGTTATCGGGACGCTACAACTGGTCGAGCGCGCAGATTGCCGACCAAACGGGGGCTCAGCCGCTGCTGAATGCACGCCATGTTTTCTCGCGCTTCAATCCGGCCGTCGGCGTCAACTGGAACCCGACGCCGACGCTGACGGCCTACGCGACCTACAACGAAGGGATGCGCTCGCCGACGGCGATCGAGCTCGCCTGCGCGGATCCGAACGCGCCCTGCTCGCTGCCGAACGATTTCCTGGCTGACCCGGCGCTCAAGCCTGTCATTTCGAAGACGTTCGAAATCGGCGCGCGCGGGAGGATCGGCGCGTCGACGACATGGAGCGCCGCCGCGTACAGCACGACGCTCGACGACGACATCGAGTTCATCAGCAGCGCCGCGAGCACGCAGGGCTTCTTCCAGAACGTCGGCAAAACGCGCCGCCAGGGCATCGAGCTTGCCGGCCGCACGCAGTTCGGCCCGCTCGCCGTCGGCGCGAGCTACAGCTATATCGACGCCACCTATCGCTCGTCGTGGACCGAACACGTCGAGGCCAATTCGAGCGCCGATGCCGCCGGCGACATCACCGTCAAGCCCGGCGATCACATCCCCGGCATTCCGGCCCATACCGTCAAGCTGCGCCTCGACTACAGCGCGACGCATCAATGGGACATCGGCGCGAACCTGAGCTATCGCAGCGCATTTTTCGCGCGCGGCGACGAAAACAACGAGGACGTGAACGGCAAGCTCGCCGGTTATTTCCTGCTCGATCTCGACACGACCTACCGTGTCACGAAGCAGCTCGAAGTCTATGCACGGGTGACGAATCTGCTCGACAAACGCTATGCGAGCTTCGGCGTGCTCGGAGAGAACGTCTTCACGGGACCGAACCAGACGTTCAACGGCGCGAGCCCCGTCGCCGAGCAGTTCGTCGGCGTCGGCGCGCCGCGCGGCGTCTGGGTCGGCCTGCGCTATCGATGGGATTGATTCCGTTCAGCGCGATTCGATCGACCCGTCGCTCGGCGGATAGGTGACGATCCCCCACGCGAGCGGCAAATCGCCGATTTGCTTGATCGGCGCATACGTCTTCGCGTCGAGCACATAGACGGCGTCCGAGCGGCCGCACGCGAACATCAGCTTCGAGTCGTCCGGCGTGAAGCTGAAGTGCCAGCAGCGTTGGCCGATCGGCGCATCGGCGAGATGGTCATAGGTATGCGCGTCGAAGACCTGCAGCGTCTTGTCGCGCCCCGCCGCGACGAAGAGCCGGTTGCCGGACGGCCCGTAGACGACGCCGTAAGGCCCGAGCTTCGTGTCGACGGTCTTCACCACATGGAAGTCCTTCGCATCGAGTACCACCAGCTTGCTCAGCGACTCGAGCGTAACGGCGTATTCCTTGCCGTCGGGCGAGGCCTTGATCCCGCGCGGACGTCCGCCCGCCGCGAGCTTGACGACCGTGATAGGTTTGCCGCTTCGCGCTTCGTAGACTGAGACCGTATCGTCGCCTTCGTTCGTCACGAGCATCTGCTTGCCGTCGCGCGAAAATTCGACGCCTTCCGTCTCGTGCCCGCTGACCACGCGGTGAATCACGCGCCAGCTCTTCATGTCGACGATCGCGATCTCGGCGGGGGGCTTCGTCGCATCGTCGTCGTCCGCGCCCGGCTTGCCGCCGGGCTTGCCCTCCGGCTTCCCGGTTTCGCCCGGTTCGTACGTCACGTACGCGTATCCGTTGTGCACACGGACGTATTCCGGGTTCTTGCCGACCTTGACATGCTCGACGACCTTGCCCGTGCGCGTATCGACGGCGGCGAGTTCGCCCGTGTTCTTGTCGGCGACGACGAGACGCGTGCCGTCCTCGTTGAGGCTCAGGCCGCGAGGACCGCTCGCGCCGATCGAGAAAGTTTTCTCGAGTGTCAGGTTGTCGAGATCGATGACGCCGATGCCGGCCTTTTCACTCGTCACGTAAGCGACGGGTGCGGCAGCGTGCGCCGCGCCGGCTGCGAGCATCAGGCCGGCGGCGAGCGCCATCGGCCGCAGGCAACGACGCGCCAACCCGCTCTCCGGGCACTGGAAACGAGGCGCGCGCCTTTCTCGGTGAGCGGTTCGCAAGAATGTCCCCACCATATCGTTAGTTCTCCTTTGTATTTCGAGCGGCGCCACGGGGACCGCGCGCCGTCACGCGGTGTGCTAAGCCCCATCGATCTCGGAATGGGATCTGACAAAGCTTAGCCCATCGCGAACCTGCCCGGCCGTGGCGGGCCCGGGAGTATTTCCCGAATCGAGCGTGGCGGCGCGGCGCCGCCTCAGTCCGCCGCTGTACCGCCAGGCCAGCAGCAGCAACGCGGCGAGCGCCGGCACCCAGCGCACGTCGGTCGGCACGCGCGTGCGGTGAGCGAAGCGCGCGTCGCGCAACGACGCGGCGAGCGAGCCCGCATCGACGAGCCGACGATAGCCGAAGCCGATGCGCTCGGCGAGCGCCGACAGATACTCGCCGCGCAGCTCGGAGAGCTCTTCGTGGGTTTCGGCCGTAGCGCGAGACGCATCCGAACCGCTCGACGACGAGGCGGGAGCGCCCGGCGCGGGGGGCACCTGGATCACTTCGGACGCGCTCCAGTAGCCGATCCGATTGCCGTTCGCGTCGGTCCTCGGGATCGGCGCGGGCTGATCCCCGCCGACACCGATGAGCCAGCCCGTCACGCCGGGCAAAGCGATGTCGGGCGACGGCGCGTTCGATGGACTGATCGGCGGTGCCTCCTGTCCATCCGTGACGAAGACGACGTCGACATTGCGCCCGACGGTGCGCGCGACGCGCACGGCCGAATAGACGCCGCCCTCGGCGATACGGCTCCAGTTGGTCCAGCGCATGCGCCCGTCGATGGCGTCGAGCGAGACAAGCAGTGCGTCATAGCTGCGGCAAACCTCGATCGGCGGCACCAGCAATAACGTATTTTGTCCCGTGAAGACGCTCCAGCCGACTCTCGACCCGCACGGCAGCGTGCCGAGCGCCTCGCGCATGGCGGACTTGGCGAACGCGAGCCGGCTGAGCGGTGCACCGGCGACGCTCACGTCCTCGGTGTACATGCTCTGCGTGATATCGAACGTCACGATGTAGTCGAAGGTGTCGCGCGGCAGCTCGACACGCGGGAACGCCAGTGCGAGCGCGAGCAGCGCGAATGCGGCGCCCACCGCCCAGTTGCGGCCCCCGAGCAGTGCGCGCGCGAGCCCGCCCAGCTTCACGGCAGATCCTCGCTTTGCGCGCCGCGCAGACGGACGCCATGCTTCGTGACCGCCTTGGAGGCATCCATGTCTTCCTGCGTCTCCGGCGCGAGCCGCAACGCGCGCTCGAGGTTGTAGCGGGCATCCCAGTCGTCGGGCGCCACACGCAGCAGCGCGCGGTAACGCGCCTTCGCCTGCTCGATCATCGGCAGCGAGCGAACCGCATCGGCCGTCTCGCCCGCCCCCTCGCGCAGGTACATGTTGCCGAGATCGAAAAGCGCCGCGCGCCCGATCGCATCGCGCGGCCCGTCTTCGACGAGCGCCTCGAAGCGCCGCCCAGCGGCTGCATATTGCCCGGCCGCCGACAGCGCCATCGCCTTAGCGAGCAGGATTGCGCGCGGCGCGTGGTCGCCGGCTGGGGGATCGCCCGCCGTATCGGACGCCAATGCCGGCCCTTTCGCCGAGACCTCGGAAACCACGGGCTCGTTGTGAACCGTCGGGCGCGTCGAGTTCGCAATCGCCCGTACTTCGTCATCGATGCGGCTTGCCGTGCCGAGCCGCACGGCGTCGTAACCCGCGAGCGCGACGCAGACCGTCGCCACGGCGGCAAATGCCGTATGAACCGATACGCGTCTCAAGCCCAACTCCGTACCTGAACGATGCGCGAGGCGAGCAGGATCAGGCAGCATGCCAGCGCAACGGCGTAGCAAACGTCGCTGCGGTCCTGCCGCGGCAAACGCTCGTCGAATGCGATCGGAAAGCTCTGTTGCCGGCCGATTTCGTTCATCGCCTCGGCCATCGCGCGGGGATCGCCGGCCTGGTAGAGCCGATAAGGTGTCCCGAGCGTCAGAAAGTAACGATGCAGCTGCGCCTCGGGCGAAGTGTCGCCGGCGCCGACCGCCGCACCGAGCTCGGCGCTGTAGATACTGCTGCGCAAATAGATGAAGTAAAGCGCGATCCGGTTGCGCGCCAACCCCTCGGCGATGAGGCGACGCTCGTCGGGCGAGAGCTGCGCGCCGCCATCGGACACCATGACGATCGCACGGTGTCCCGTCCACGGCAGACCGTCGAACTGGCGGATCGCCGCGAGCAATCCTCGTCCGAGCTGGGTATCGGGCATCCCGCGGCCGACTTGCGTGCCGTCGATCGCTGCGCGGATGATCGCGTGATCGAACGTGAATGGCACGGCGAGGATCGGAGCGATGCCGAACATCATGAATGCGAACCGGTCGTTCGGCCGTCCGTCGACGAACTCGCCGATCGCAAGGCGCGCCACCTTGTTCTTGGAATCGCCCGTCGTATTGACGCCGCGGCTCGCCATTACGTCGTTCATGCTGCCGCTGCGGTCCATCAGTATCAGGATCTCAGCGCCGCGCCCGGTGCGCCGCGCCTCGAGATGCGAGCGGCCCGGCCCCGCGAGCCCGACGACGATCGCGGCCATCGCCAGCGCCGCCGCGGCGCGCGCGACCCAGCCGAGCGTTCGGCCGATGCGATCGGGCGGCAACCAGGCCGACCATGAGAACGGCAGCGCTTCGTCGCGTCGCGGCAAGAGCGGCAGCAGTGCGAGCGGCAGCAGGCACAGCATCCATGGCGAGGCGAAATCGATGGGCGTGCTCATTGGTGTCGTCGCCTCTCGGCTAAAAACAGCGCGCGACTGAGCGCCACCAGCCCGCGCGAGGCGCCGTCGCGGGAGCCCCCGATGCCGTCGCCGACGTCCCTGATATTGTCGGTGTCGCTAACATCGCTGATTTCTCCGATGTCGCTGATGTCGCCGCTCGATCCTGCTTCGACGTTGCGACCTGCATCGCTCGCTACGGCACGTTTCGCCTGCGCGTGTCCGCTTCGCCGCGTCTCGTCCCCAGCCTCCACCACGGCGAAGAAACGCGCTTCCGAGTGCCGATAGAACTGCTCGATGCGCGGCCGCAACGGCAGCAGCCACGGGGCGCGTAAAAAGAGGACCGCCAGCGATCCCGCATGGACGACGCGCCCGCCCGTCTCGTTCAGCGCCCGGTGCAACGCGCGCCAAGCGGCATCGCTCTCTTTCTCGCTCGGGCCGAGCCGCCGCATCTGCCGCCACGCAACGGCGAACGGCAGCCGCGCGGCCTCGCGCCGGTTACGCAGAATCCACCATACGGCCCATGCGACAAGGGTGGCGGCGAGCAACGCGAGCATCACGGCGAGCCGGCGCTCGATCGGCGCGAGCGCCGTCGGCGGCTCAGCGCGATCCGGCTGCATCGTGCGCAACGCCGCGGCGTCTGTCCCGGCGTCCGGCGCGAGCGGGCCGACGCTCACCGGCCACTCCGGCACGTGCAGCACGTCGCCGGCGGCCGTCTTCAAGGCGAGCGCGGGCAGCGCGATGCGTGTGATGTCGCGCGGTGAATTGGTGACCTGATAATCGACGATCATCCAGCGGCGCCCTTCGGCGTCCGTCTCCAGGCGCGCGGCGCGGCGCTCGAGCCAGACGTCGACCCGGCCCGCCGACGGAAGCTCAACGCGGCCGAGATCGCGATCGACGGCGGCGAGCAGAATCCGCTGCGTCAATACGTCGCCGATCGTGTGCCCGAACGCACGCGGTTCATCGACCTTCGCCTGCAGGTCCGCCGCGGCGACGGGGAGAGGCGTACCGGCAAGCGCGAGCGCGCAAGCAAGCGCCATCGCGGCTGCAAGACGAGGCATATCGAGCGGATATCGATCGCGCCCCATCATGCGCCTTGCTCCAGAAAATAGCGCGAGAGCTGGTCGGGATCGAAGTCGCCCACGAGGTAAAACGGCTTCATCGCATGCTTCGCGAACAGGTCGGTGAGCGCGCGCCGCCTCTGCGCGACGGCGTCCCTCCACTGGGCGCGCACGCGCTTCGAGAGCCACAGGGTGCGTTTCGCACCGGACTCCAGATCGCGGACCGTGAGCAGCGCGCCGTCGCCGGGCGGCGCGAGTTCCGCCTCGTCCCAAACGACGATCGGCACGACGCAAGCATGCACGAGCATGTCGAGTGTCGCGGGCAGCCCATCGAGCGGCCAATGGAAGTCCGAGACGATGAAGACGAGCCCCTGGCGGCCCGCGAGCTTCGAGACTGCGCGCGCGAGACCGCGCGCGCCATCGCCGCGTACCCGCGCCGCGACGGCAGCCGGTTCCGCCTGCCGAGCCGCCGTCCCGCGCAACAGGGCGGCCACGGCCTCGCCGGCGCCGCGGCCGTACCGGGCAGGCACGAAGAGATCGTCGCGCTCGTCGTCGTCGAAGGCGGCCATGCCGACGCGATCGCCGCTGCGAAACGCGCTGAATCCGAGTGCCTCGACGAAGTCGGCTACGACGTCGAGCTTCGGCCGAGACCTCCCGAAGCACATGGAAGCCGATACATCGACGAGCACATGCACGGGCACCGCCACGCGCTGCAAATGAAGCCGCACGAGCCATTCGCTGCGCACCGATTGGACGCTCGCGCGCAAGTCAAGCCGGCGCGGATCCGGATAGTCGACGAGGCGTGCGTGCATCGCAAACTCCTGGCCAGGGCCGAAGCTCGTGCCCGGATGCGACCCCGGTCGAACGCCGCTTGCGCGCACCGGCAACCGGTAGTGGAATTCGCGCGCTCCGTTCATCGTCCGCTCATCGAGGGTCCCACTTGCGTCATGGCGCGGCCACTCGGGCGACGATCTGCTCGATCAGCGCCTGTGCGAGCTCCTGGCGGCGAAACTCGTAGATCGGCGTGAAGAAGACGCGATGACCGAGTGCCGCGGCGAGCACGGCATGAATATCCTCGGGCGTGAGATGCGAGCGTCCGGCGAGCCATGCGCTGACACGCGCCGCGCGCAAGAGCGCGCTCATGCCGCGCGGGCTCGCGCCCGCGAGGACGAGCCGATCCATCTCGACGCCCTCGAGCGCAATGCCGAAGCGCCGCGGATTCTCCGTCGCCTCCCAGATGTCGAGCACATAGCGCTCGATCGTCTCGCTCGCCTGGATCGATTGCTGGATCGCGGCGCCGATCGCATTGAGCTCTTCCCAGGCGACAACGCCGGGCCGCACTTCGCCGATCAGCGCATCGGCATCGTGAAACGCCGTATCGAACACGAGGGCGCGGCGCACGGCGCTGTCGGCGGGCGTCGGCATGTTGAGCTCGAAGAGAAACCGGTCGCGCGCGGCCGATGCGAGCTCGAACGTCTCTTCCTTTTCGACCTTGTTGCGATCGGCGAACACCGTCATGTGCGGGAAGCGATATTCGCGGTCGAATGCCGAGACCGAGCGCTCGGCCATTGCCCTCAGCAACAGCGACTGGACTTGCGGGCGCGCGCGGTTGATTTCGTTGAAGAAGAACGTGGTGAGCCGCTCACCGTGACGCAAAAGCGGTCCCGGGTCGATGCGCGGCTTGCCCTCGGCGTCGACGTAGGTGTGGTAAACGAGGTCGCCCGGCATGAGGTCGATCGTGCCTTCGACGCGCTCGAACTCGCCGCCCACGGCGCGCGCGAATGCGCGCAGCACCGTCGTCTTGCCGACACCGACGCCGCCTTCGAGCAGCACGTGGCCGCGCGCGAAAAGCGCCACGTTGATGAGGCGGATCGTCTGCTGCTGCCCGATCACGACCTTGCCGACTTCGTCCTCGAGGCGCAATGCGTTGCCGCGCCAGTCTTGAAGCTTCTCGCCCAATGCCATCGATCGGTCTCCTCGCCGGCCGCCCGCCGAGCTTCTCACGCGCTAAGCAGGCTTCATGCCGAGCAGGTACGGCGACACAGCGGGCCGCGATGCGAATCATCGTCGAGCAGAGACGGGCACGCCCCGGCACGCGGCGAATCGATCGCTGGCGCACGGCGAAGTCGGGCAGCGCGAGCGCCGTCGGTTGTCACGGGCGCGCAGGACAGACTGTCACCGAAATCGCGCGAATTGGCCTATCGAGCATCGCTCGGGACGGGCGGCTCGGCGCGAACCGAAAGGAAACGAAAGGGGCGATAAAGAGACGCGACTCGAGCGCGCCTGTCGATCGCAGCGCCGACGGCGAGATCAAGGGGCTCGCCCGAGAGAAACCAGGCGACCCGCGAACCGGGATCTTACCGGCCCACCCGATAAAAGAAGAGCACCGTGCTGCCGGCGAACATGCCGAACAACGCGAGCCCCATTGCCATTGCCAGATCCATGCATCCCCCCTGACGAGGCGCGGCCCTTGCGGACGCGTGAACGAGAAAAGCGGCCCGGCGAACAGGCAGCGGGCGCGAAGGCGCATTATCGGCGAGTCCGCGCCGGGGACAAAACCCACGATTTCCCCACCAAGGGTTTTTCCGGAGCCCAACCTCGCGCACAATCACGGTTTCGGCCCGAGCGTCCGGCGGACGGCCGAAGCGAGCCATCACCCACTTCGCGCGAGAACCGAACCGAATGACACTCTTTCAACAGCACGACATCGTAGAACTGGCAGACGGCGACTCGCTGCTGCGCGTCGCTCCGCAATTCGGCGGCCGCCTTCTCTCGTGGACGATCGGCGACGAGCCCATCGTCTTCTGGCCCGACGAAGCCGACTGGAGCCAGCTCGCGCGCGTGCGCGGCGGCAATCCGCTGCTCTTTCCGTTTCTGGCGCGTCACCGCGTCGACGGCCGCATCGGCGAGTGGCGCGACAAGGCGGGCGTCGTCCGCGCGCTGCCGATGCACGGCTTCGCCCGCGACCTGCCGTTCTCGCCGGCGCTCGACGCCGACGGCCGCGGCATCCGCATGACGCTCGCCGACACCGACGAAACGCGCAAGCAATACCCGTTCGGCTTTCGCTTCGAAGCCGAGTACCGGCTCGTCGATGCGTGCACGCTCGACGTCACGCTGACGACCGCCAACACCGGGGATGCGCCGCTGCCCTACTACGCGGGCCACCATTTCTATTTCGCCGTGCCGCACGCGCTGCGCGGCGAAACGACGCTCGAGCTGCCGCCGACCGTGCGGCGCCGGCAGCGCGAAGACGGGTCGATCAGCGCGCCCGAGGCGGGCGAGCCGCGCTATACGCTCGACGAAGCGCGCATCCACGACCGCTTTCATTGTCTGCAAGGCGTTCCCGCGCAACCGGTGCTGCTCACCTGCGCGCCGCTGGGCAAGCGAATCGAGATCGACCTGAACCGGCCAGGCTCGATGCCTTGGTACGCCGTGACAAGCTGGACGGAGAACGAGCGTTCCGACTTCTACTGCGTGGAGCCGTGGCTCGGGCTGCCCGACGCCATTCACAACGGATTCGGCCTGCGCTGGCTCGCGCCCGGCGAGCAGGAACGGGCAGCGCTCAGAATCGGCGTCTCGCTCACGGCCGGGAAGCCTTGAGCGTCGCTTTTTAACGGCCCTTGGAGCGCGTCTTTTGACCGACGTTCCGGCATTCGGCGGTTCGATCGATTGAAAACCGGGCGCACCCGCTCGAGCCGCCCGTCCGCGCCCGGCAAATTTCGGCCGAAACGGCGGCGGCACGCTCGCACCCGCTAAAATCAGACGTTTTTCTCGCGCCGCGCCCTCCCGGGCTTCGCGCGCGCGAAGCGAAATCTAAGCAATCGTGGAAGTCGAAGTCCAAGCGAGGTTCAATGCTGAGAACAACAATGAAGCGGCTCGCCTGCCTGCCGCTCGCGGCCGTGCTCGCCGCATGTGGCACGGCGCCTGTCGAACCGGGGTACTACCGCGTCGAGCGCGGCGATACCGTGACGCAAATCGCGCGTGAGCATCGCCAGTCGGTCCAGAGCATCATCCGTTGGAACAACCTGTCGAATCCGAACGCCATTGAAGTCGGCCAGGTTTTGCGCGTCGAGGCGCCCGGCAACGTCGCGTCGACGAGCTCGAACGGGCCGCGCGCGTCCGCCGAAGCAACGCCGCGCGGCACGACGTCCAACGCCGGCGCGGCAAACCGAGACGCGGCGCGCGCCGCGTTCGGGTCAGTGCCGGCGGCACCGGCCAATGCGATCAAGCTCATCTGGCCGACGCAAGGCACGACCGTGCGCGGCTTCGACGGCGGCAGCTCAAAGGGAATCGACATCGCGAACTCGGCGGGCACGCCCGTCGTCGCGGCGGCACCGGGTACCGTCGTCTATGCGGGCGACGGCCTGCGCGGCTACGGCAACCTGGTCATCGTCAAGCACAATGCCGACTTCCTCACGGCCTATGCGCACAACCGGAAGCTGCTCGTCAAGGAAGGACAAGCGCTCGCGCAGGGCCAGCAGATCGCGGAAATGGGCGATACCGACAACGATCGCGTCGCGCTGCACTTCGAGCTGCGCTACAAGGGGCAGTCGATCGATCCGGCGCGCTATCTGCCCGCTCGTTGAGGGCAAGGCTCGAGGCCGCCGCGATTCGGACAACACGCGCCGCTTGCTAAGGACAACCCGCGCAAGCGCCCCGCGGCGTTCGCCGCCGCCGATCAACTCCAATCGTCCATGTCGTGCTTGAGGGTATGCCGGTTGGCGATCAACGTCTCGACGCTCGGTTCGTTGTTCATCGCACGTTGGATCGCGAGTTTCGTCGCCTCGTAATTCGTGCGGTACATGTCCTTTTTGTCGAGATTCGGGTCCGTTACGCATCGCGGGTCGATCCAAACGAGGCTGATGATGCAGAGCTCGTTCGCCAGATCCTTCGGCAGGATGCCTTCGATCAGACAATCGACGACGGCGTCCGCGGTGGCGGACTGCACCACGCCGCCGAAAAGATCGATGGTCGCCATATCCCTTAGCGTGACCTTGGGGACGATCATGGTGGCGGGCCGTACCATTTGATTGCACGCGCGAATCGCGAACATCGCCGTGTGCCCTTTGCTTTGCGCCATCATGCTCGCGAACGCATGGCCGACCGGGCCGTCGACGCGGCCGATCAATATCTCCGGCATCGCATCGGTCGCTTGGCCTTCGGCGGCCAGTACGGTCGCCTCGCCGGCGCGAAAGGTCAGATCGACTGCCATGGGGAAATCTCCTTCGAAAGTATGGGGGAGGGTTGGGTTGCTCGAAGAGACGGCCAGACGCAAGGAAGGTGCCGGGCGCCTAACGGCGGCACGCCGCGCTCGGAATGCCGCGCGGGATGGGAAAGCCCGTTGAGACGAGCAGTTGGCGCGCCGCGCCGTCGAGCGCTTTCGCGGGCGTGCCGTTGCGCAAAGTGTCAGCGTTTCGTTACACATTGGCGCAGCGCAAAAAAAAGCCCGGCGAGGCCGGGCCAACGGGGGTTCGGCGCATTAAGGCAAAGGACCGGTTCGCCATGCGCCGAATAGGAATTTAGCCGCTTCACACGGAATCGACAATCAATTAATTCGTCTTTCGAACCTAATGGCCGGCAGAGACGAACTAATGTCAGAGACTCATGGAGGAAAGCGCACACAACGGCCAACTGAGTCGAATGCACTTTCGCATCGGCGCTCGGCCTTGTCTGTTGGGGCAGACACACGGTTGCGGGAGCCGTAGCTATCGTTATTCTCCCGATTTTCAGATTTATTGCCGGCTATTCTTCTGGATTTACCGATTTATTTTGTCAGCGCAGTCCGCGAGGACCTCCTCGCGGAGCCGGTCAAAAGACACTACGTCCGCGCTGATTTCAAACACCCGAGGATTGAATCGGGGGCAATGCCCACATATTGATTTGAATCCCCGATTGCTCGAAAGATGAGTCGCGCGCTCACGCCATCCGGCGCAACACGCCATCGCGCAGGAAGAAGTGGTGGAAGAGCGCGGCGGCCACATGGAGCCCGACCAGTCCGAGCAGCGCCCATGCGACGACCTGATGCACATCGCCCATTTCGTGACCGAGGGCGGACCCCGTCGCCGACAGCGGCGGGAGCGGTATCGCGCCGAAGAGCGTCACGGACCAGCCGCGCGACGAAGCATTGATCCAGCCCAAGACCGGCTCGACGAACAAAAGCACGTAGAGCAGGATATGCGTCAGCCACGCCACTTGACGCATGAACGGCGTCGCTTCGACGACATCGGGCTCACGACGTATGAAGCGCCAGACGATGCGCACGATCATGATGGCGATGATGGCGGTCCCCAGCTCCAGATGCCAGGTAATGAGCCCGACAGGCTGCGTGCCGCGATGAATGTCTGGCATCGTCCAGGCAACGACGTACTGGGCAACCAGCAGAACGACGATGAGCCAGTGCAGCAGGCGTGCGAAGGGATCGTATTTGGAAAGAGTGGCTGAGCTCATCGGCAGGTACTCGGTTTCGTGGATCGTCGGTCGAAAACGCGCCGATTTTAACGCACGCCATTCCACCGACGTAGTGGCGCGGCGTTGCCATTCGTTAACCGAGCACGCTGACCGATGCCGCGCGGGCGAGCGGCCAGGAGGAGAGAGCCGCATCGAACCGCAATCGCACCTCTTTTATTGCGGTGGGGTCGCGCCCGGCGCACCGGGGGCATCGATCATCGCCGGCGGGCGCGTGTCCGTCGGCACGCCATGGTAATCAGGCGGATCCTGCGGTGCGCGATGGTGATGGATGGTGGCATCTCCACAGCCGGCCAGCATGGAGACGGCGGCCGCGGCCGCCACAGCGAATCGTTTCATGAGCATTCCGTGCAGAGGGGAACCGCGAGTCTAAACGAAATGCGCCCCACGCCGCCGTCAACGCATCGCGAGAAAGGGCCGCTGCGCGCAGAGATCGAAATCAGGCGCCGACGTCGTCCGGGTCGATCGAGCGTGGCGCTTTGGTGCTGATTCCTGTCGCCCGCCAAGCTGCCCCCGAGTGTCCTAATATGTATTCGTCGCCCGCGGTGGCGTGCATTTTCGTCACCCGCAATGGCGGAAGGAGGAATTGCCATGGACGCTGAATCGATCGCCGGCCTGGTCGGACTCGCGGTGGGGCTGCTCGTGCTCTTCGCGCTGACGGTCTTCGAGTCGCTCTCATACAAGCGTGAACACGGCGAGGGCTTCATCCATCACTGGCTCGCGGCCCATCATATGTTCGACTGGCATCGGACGAAGCACTGATCGCCGTTTTCTCTCGAACCCGCGGGTCGTCTAGACGCGCGTATGCCGACGCAATGCGGCCTCCTCGGCCGCGAGCGTCTGAGGGAGTTGCTCGCGCAGAAAGTCGACCCACGTGCGGATTTTCGCATCGAGGTATTCGCGCGACGAATAGAGTGCGTGAATCGTCATTGGCTCAGTCGTATATTCCGGCATGATCCAGACGAAGTCACCATTGGTGAGCCAGCGCATGGCCGTATAGGTCGGCAAGACGGCGATGCCCATTCCCTCGCGCACCGCAATCGCCATCGCGTCAGCGCCGTTGACCTGGAACGGCGCCGGCGGCAGCGTGTAGGACTCGACGCCATGAGGTCCGTCGAAATTCCATTTGTCGAACACCGAGCCCGGTGTGACGAGGCGCAGGCAGACATGATTCGAAAGGTCGCCCGGCGTCTTCGGCACGCCATGCCGCTCGAGGTAGGCCGGTGATGCGCAGGCAATGCTGAACGCGCTGCCGAGCCGCTGCGAGACGAGCCCCGAGTCGGGCAGGTGGTAGCCGAGCACCACGGAAACGTCGTAACCCTCATCAAGCAGATCCGGGATTCGCTGCGACAACGTCAGCTCGACCGAGACGTCGGGATACCGCTGCTGGTATCGGCCGACGGCGGGAACGATGTAATGACCGCCGAAACTCGCCATGGCGTGGATGCGCAATCTGCCCGACGGACGAGCATGCGCGTCGCTCGCTTCCGCCTCCGCCTCCTCGACGTAGGCGAGGATCTGCTCGCACCGCTGCAAGTAGCGCTTGCCTGCTTCGGTCAATGCAATACGCCGTGTCGTCCGGTTCAAAAGTCGCGTGTGCAGATGCGCTTCCAGATCGGACACCGCGCGCGAGGCATAGGCCGTCGTCGTATTCAGGTGTTGTGCCGCCGCAGTGAAGCTTCCCGACTCGACGACACGCACAAAAACGCGCATGTTTTGCAGCGTGTCCATACTATCCCCTGTTGATCCCACGCAAGAAGATTGTTGCACGATCGGCAACCTAGATTGTCTCAATTACTGTAAAGATCCCTTACACCGTTACGACTTATTCGACAATCGGCCGAAAAATATAATCGGCGGTAGTCGATACCGCCGCCCAAGGAGAACAGTCGTGCAGTCGCTCACCCGGAAACGAAGCGTCGTGCTCGCGTTTCTTGCACTGCCGATAATAATTGCCGGCTGTGCGAGCACTCACGGCATCGCGCCGCAATCGCGCCTTCCCGATCCGACCTCGTTCGACGTCGGCAACGCCATACGCGAGGCCGACGCGAGCGCGCACTGGCCCGCGAGCGATTGGTGGCGGACATTCGGCGATCCGCAACTAAACACGCTCATCGAGACGGCGACCTCCGGCAGCCCCACACTCGCCGCGGCCTCGGCGCGCGTGCGCCAGGCCGCCGCGCTCGCCGGCGTTTCCGAGGCCGCCGAATCGCCGCAACTGGAAGGCAGCCTGTCGGTCACGCGCGAGCATTGGCCCGACAACGTCTACTATGGCCCGGGCCCGCTCGCCAACGCCACTACCTGGAACAACGTGGGCGCGTTGCGCCTGACTTATCGCCTCGACTTCTGGGGGCAAGACAAGAACGACACCGAGCGCGCCCTGGACGTCGCCCATCAGCGCGCGGCCGATGCGCGCGCCGCCCTGCTCGAGCTCGAAGTCAACGTCGTGCGCGCCTACGTCGATTTCGCCGAGCAGTATGAGCTGCTCGACATCGCGACCGATGTGTTCGCGCGCCAGAAGCAACTGGCCGATCTCGCCCGGCGGCGTCTCGCCGGCGGAATCGGCACGCAGCTGGATCTCTCGCAAGCCGAGGCGCCGCTGCCCGAGTACGAGCGCCAGATAGAAGCCCGGCGCGAAGCGATCGAGCTCGCCCGCAACCGGCTTGCCGCATTGCTCGGCAAAGGACCCGGGGCCGGTGCGGCACTCGCTCGCCCCTCGCTCTCGCTTTCCGCCCCGGCCTCGTTGCCGTCCACGGTACCGGCCGAGCTGATCGGCCACCGGCCCGACGTCGTCGCGGCACGTTGGGCCGTGGCGGCGCAGGCACGCGGGATCGATGTGGCGCACGCGGCTTTCTATCCGAATATCGATCTCGTCGCTTCGCTCGGCGGCTACGCGGTGGCGGGGCCGCTGTTCCAACTCCTGCATGCCGCGAACGGCGGCTGGACAGGCGGTCCGGCGCTCTCGCTGCCGATCTTCGACGGCGGCGCGCTGCGCGGCCGGCTCGGCGCGGCGACGGCCGGCTACGACGAAGCCATCGCCCATTACGATCAGTCGGTCGTCCAAGCGCTAAAGGAAATCTCCGACGCGATCGTGACGCTGCGCTCGCTCGCCAAGCAGCAAAGCGACGCCGAACGCTCGGTGGATGCCGCGCAACGCAGCTACCAGCTTTCGGAGTTCGGGTTCAAGCGTGGCCTCACCGACTACGTCAACGTCATCGTCGAAGAAACACGCTGGCTCGATGCGAAGCAACGTATCGCGCAAGTGCACGCCGATCGTCTCGCCGCCTATGCTTCTTTGATGAGCGCACTCGGCGGCGGCCTCACCGTTCCGGCCGACGGCCCCGACGACACCGGCCTCGAACCGTCGCGCCGACTGTTCGGCGCGCATCGTTCCGCGGACGCGGCGACAAAGAACGCAACAGGCGGCGCCGCGCCGGCCGCGGCCGGGTCGGCCGCCGCCGGCGCGCACTGAACGGAGGGCACGGACGATGTCGGACACCGCAACGGCAAGTGCCACCTCCTCGAACGCCACCGGCGTGCGCGCGGCGTTCGTCGACTGGTGGCGTACCGATGGCCTCACCTGGATCTACCTGCTCAAAGCGCTCGCCGCCGCTTTTCTCGCGCTAGCGATCGCGATGCGGCTGGACCTGCCGCAGCCGCGCACGGCTATGACGACGGTCTTCATCGTTATGCAGCCGCAAAGCGGCGCCGTCCTCGCGAAGAGCTTCTACCGGATCGGCGGTACGCTCGTCGGTCTTGTCGCGACGCTCGTGCTCGTCGCGCTCTT
The DNA here is from genome assembly GCF_002934455.1 of Trinickia symbiotica. Taxonomy (GTDB): domain Bacteria; phylum Pseudomonadota; class Gammaproteobacteria; order Burkholderiales; family Burkholderiaceae; genus Trinickia; species Trinickia symbiotica. Next base: position 459,727 of record NZ_PTIR01000001.1, read on the forward strand.
CTCGCAGCATTCTGAGCTTTTCCTCGGCGCGCTCGCGATCTGGACCGGCATCTGCACGGCCGGCGCGGCGCGCAATCGAAACTTCCGCTCGTACGGGTTCCTGCTGGCCGGCTATACGGCGGCGCTGATCGGCATTCCTGCCGCGCAGCAGCCCAACGGCGCGTTCATTTCGGCCATGACGCGCGTCTCGGAAGTCACGCTCGGCGTGCTCTGCGCCGGCTTCGTCAGCGCGCTCGTCATGCCGCAGCATGCGAGCGAGCAGATGCGCAGCGCCGTGCGCGCGCGATTCTCGCGGTTCGTCGACTACGTCGCGGCCGTGCTCGCGAGGCGCATCGAGCCCGCTCATGTCGAACGCACCAACGCTCAGTTTCTCGCGGAGTTTGTCGGCTTCGAGGCGATGCGCAGCATCGCCGTCTTCGAAGGACCCGAGACGCGCCTGCGCAGCAATCGTCTCGCCCGGCTCAACAGCGAGTTCATGACCGCGTCCACGCGGCTTCATGCGTTGCATCAGCTCATGAACCGCCTGCGCGCGCAGGAGGCGACCGAGACGACGGAAGCGCTCGAGCCGTATTTCGTGGAGCTGGGCACGCTCATGCAAACGCCGGGAGAACCGGTGCTTTCGGCGGCCGACGCCTCGCGCGCGGCGCAAACGCTGCAAACGTACAAGTCGGAATTGCCGAGACGCGTGCGCCAAACGCGTACCGTGCTCATCGAAACGCGGCCCGATTGCGCGCTGCTCGACTTCGATACCGCGTCGGAACTGCTCTACCGGTTCGTCGACGACATGCATGCCTACACGCTCACCTATGCGTCGCTGGCCACCGCGACGCACGAGCGCGAGCGCTCGCCGGAACGCTACGAGCCGAAGACGAACGCGGTCGCGACCGCGATCGCGGGCGTACGCGGTGCGCTGCTGATGGGGGCATTGAGCGCGTTCTGGATCGCGACGGCCTGGCCGAACGGCGGGACGCTCGTCTTCGTCGCCGCGGCGACGGCCGCGCTCGCATCGTCGTCGCCGACACCGACGCGGATGGCGACGCAGATGAGCATCGGCACGGTGCTGGCCGCCATCGTCGGCTTCGTCGTCGAGTTCGGCGTCTATCCGCACATCGACGGCTTGCCGATGCTCTGCGTCGCGCTGACGCCTCCGCTCGCACTCGGCGTCTTCCTGACGACCCGGCCCAAGATCGCGGGTATCGGCGCCGGCTATTGCATCTTCTTCTGTACGCTGGCCGGTCCCGACAACGTCACGCGCTACGATCCGTCCGGCTATGCCGACAGCGCATTCGCGCTCGTGCTGTCGATGCTCGCTTGTGCGCTTGCATTCGCGCTGATCGTGCCGCCTTCGACGCCCTGGCTGCGCGCTCATTTCATCGCCGATCTGCGACGCCAAGTGGTCCTCGCATGCCGCGCGCCGCTCGCGCGGGTCCGCGGACGGTTCGAAAGCCGCGCGCGCGATCTCGCGTTTCAGGCGCATGCGATCGAGCAGCAGACGAGCGACGCGCCACGCGAGGCGCTCGCCTGGCTCGTCGTCGTGCTCGAGTTCGGCCATGCCGTCATCGACTTGCGTGGCGAGCTCGAGGCGTTGCCGCCCGATCCGCGCTACGCGGCCTCGATGCCCTGGCGGCGCGGCATTTCGAGGGCACGCGGCGCGCTCGTGGCGCTCTTCGAGCGTCCGAGCGCGCGCAGCCTCGACGCCGCGCTCGCCGCGACCATCGACGCGATCGCCGCCGTGCAGCAGGCGCTGATCACGTTCGAGCCGCCGCGCGACGAGCGCCACCGGCTGCAGCGCATCCTCAGCTATCTGCATTTCGTGCGCACGGCGCTCATCGACCCGCATTCGCCGCTCGCCGCTTTCGCGCCGGCCGCCCGTGAAGACGTTCGCGCCGGCACATCCGAGACCGGAGCTTCCCATGCCTCGTGACATTGCCCTGCTCGGCGCCTACATCCCCGCCATGGTGCCGCTATCGATTGCCGGCGCGGCGCTCACCTGGGCCATCGACCGGCTGCTCGGCGCGCTGGGCCTTTATCGCGTGGTGTGGCACCCCGCGCTCTTTCGCGCGAGCCTGCTCGTCATCGTCTGCGGGGCGCTCGGGCTCGCCGTCTACCGTTGACATCGACCTTCACCGATCGAGCCAATCATTCGAGCTGAACCATGATACTGAGAAAACTCATAGGCTTTCTTGCGACGGCGATCATATTCGTCGCCGCGCTCGCGATCGGGCGCGCGCTTTGGATCCACTACATGGACGAGCCGTGGACGCGCGACGGCCGAGTGCGTGCGCAGATCGTGACGATCGCGCCCGATGTCTCGGGCGCCGTCGTCGAGCTGCCCGTCGCCGACAATCAGCTCGTGACCAAGGGCCAGGTGTTGATGCGCATCGACCCGTCACACTATCAAGTCGCCGTCGAGCAGGCCGAGGCCGCGGTCGCCGCGCGCAAGGCGGAATGGCAGATGCGCCGCGCCGATGCGCAAAGGCGCGCCGACATGGATAGTCTCGTCGTCTCGAAGGAAAGCCGCGAAAACGCGCTGCAGGCGTCGGCGAGCGCCGAGGCGCAATACCGGCAGGCGCTGGCCGCGCTCGATGCGGCCAAGCTCAATTTGTCGCGCACGACGGTCGTCTCGCCCGTCGACGGCTACGTGACGAACCTCTCGGTCTATCGCGGCGACTATGCGACGGCAGGCACGCCGAAGCTCGCCATCGTCGACAGCCACTCGTTCTGGGTCTACGGCTACTTCGAGGAAACGCGGCTCGAGCGCGTCAAGATCGGCGACAAGGCCGAAATGCGGCTGATGAGCGGCGGCGTCCTGAAAGGCCACGTCGAAAGCATTTCGCGCGGCATCTACGATCGCGACAATCCGCAAAGCCGCGAGCTCGTCGCCGACGTGAATCCGACCTTCAACTGGGTCCGGCTCGCTCAGCGCGTGCCCGTGCGCATCCATATCGACGAAGTGCCGGACGGGCTCGTGCTTGCGGCGGGGACGACCTGCACGGTGGTCCTTTCGCCGGTTCACCGCGACTAGAGGCTCGCGTACGTGCCCTGCCCACGCAGCTTGAACTGGCCGACGAGGCGCTTCAAGGCCTTGGCCTGATCGTCGAGCGAGCGCGCCGCGGCCGTCGCCTCTTCGACGAGCGCCGCGTTTTGCTGCGTGCCGGCATCCATTTGCGTGACGGACCGATTGATCTCCTCGATGCCGGCGCTTTGTTCCGACGAGGCCGCCGAGATCTCGCCCATGATGTCGGTGACGCGCTTGACCGCCTTCACGACCTCGTCCATCGTCCGCCCCGCGTCCTCGGCGAGGCCCGAGCCGTTTTGCACGCGTTCGAGCGAAGTATTGATGAGTGTCTTGATCTCCTTCGCGGCGCCGGCGCTGCGCTGCGCGAGAGACCGGACCTCGCCCGCCACGACGGCGAAGCCGCGCCCCTGCTCTCCCGCGCGCGCGGCCTCGACCGCCGCGTTCAGCGCGAGGATGTTGGTCTGGAACGCGATGCCGTCGATGACGCCGATGATGTCGCCGATGCTCTTCGCGCTGTCGTTGATGTCGGCCATCGTCGTGACGACGCGCGAAACGACCTCGCCGCACGTCGACGCGATCTCGGACGCATTGTTCGCGAGCGAGCTTGCCTGCCTGGCATTGTCGGCGTTCTGGCGCACCGTCGAAGTCAGCTCTTCCATGCTCGATGCGGTCCGCTCGAGTGAAACGGCCTGCGCCTCGGTGCGCTGGGAGAGATCGAGGTTGCCCATCGAGATTTCGCCGGCGGCCGAAGCGATCGCCTCGGCGCTTGCAGCGATTTCGCCGACCGTCGCGGCCAGGCCCGTCTGCATCTCGGCGAGCGCATAGAGCATGCTCGAGCGGTCTTTCTTGCCGAGCGCGATCGGATAGGCGAGGTCTCCCGCGGCGATGCGGCTCGCGATGTCCTTGGCATAGGCCGGCTCGCCGCCGAGCTGACGCGTGAGCCGTCGCACGACCCATTCGCTGACGACGAACGCCACGACGATGAGCGCCGCCGTCATGACGGCCATCATCACGAACGACGACTTGAAGATGAACGCGGCGGCGGACATCGTCTGTTTCGCCTCGACGCCGCGCTGCGCAACGAGTTCGTCGACGAGCTTCTCGAGCTTGCCGGTCTCGACGAGCAGCGAAACATCCTGCGTTCCGACCTGCCAGTTCATCTGCGTGAGATCGAGCGGCTGCGCCTTCACGAGCGTCACGAAATCGCGCAGGTGCCCCGCCCAGGCGGCCACGGCATCGGCCAACTTCTTTTGTTGAGCGAGCGCGACGCTGTCCGACGCGTCCGTGTACTGCTTCAGCGTATCGAGCTCCCCGTTGATCGCGGCGAGGCCCTTGTCGATGTCGACGCCGAGCTCGTCGCGCTCCTTGGCGGTCGTCGCGGTGACGAGCGTCTTCTGCGCCCGGCTCGCGCGCAGCACGCCCGCGCGCACTTCCTCGGCGGCGCGGCTGGCGACATGACCCTGATCGTAGATCGACTTCGACGAAGCATTGAGGCGGCTGATCTGCGCGAGCGCGAAGATGCCGATCGCGAGCGTGCCCACCAGCAGCACCGCAAAAGCGAGCCGCAACGATGCCTTTACCGACAGGCCGGCCTGCCGCGCCTTGACCGCCCCCTTTTGCGCACCGGCTTCCGGTTGACCGGATTGGCCCGATTGACCCGATTGACCGCCGGCCGCCGCGCCGTTCGGAATGAAGCCGGCTGCCGAACGCCTGCCGAGCGAAACTGCCTTCATATGAACCCCCTTCTTATGACGCGCAGCCTCATGAGCCGCGCAGACGGCCTGGATCCGGCCTTATCCTCTATTAACGGCATGCGGCGCAGCCCGCTTTAGTGTCCGCGGCCCGGGTAAAACCCGGATGCGAATCGTTGGAAGCAGCGGGCATTCGCCGCGTGCGAGCACGGTTATAGCTAGACAAAAAACGATTGGCTCAAAATGGCGCGGGCCAAGGCGACGCTTTTGATTTCGTTTCCGGCCGGACAACGGCCCCGCGAATTCATCTGGTGAATGGCGTTGATGTCTCGATCTCGACAAAAATTGTCTGAGACGTCCGGACGCGACACACTAAACTGATCGACATAGCCACCGTAGCTGGCGCGTCAGCGCTTGCTTCGGGTCATGGGCAGGGCCGATGGGGTGACCCGGACTGCCACGCCGCTGCGTCAAATTCATATTTCTCCTATCGGGAAAGCTCGCAATGCAGAAAAACGCCCTTGCGGCGAATGCCGAGACCGCCATGCCGCCTCAGTCCGCGGCTGGCGCCTCGACCGTTCAGCGCACCGTTTATCCGGTGCTTGGCGCGATCAGCTTCTCGCATCTGCTGAACGACATGATTCAGTCGTTGATCCTCGCCATCTATCCGATGCTGAAGGCTAACTTCTCGCTTTCGTTCGCTCAGATCGGCCTCATCACGCTCACCTATCAAATCACCGCGTCGCTTCTGCAGCCGCTCGTCGGGTTCTATACCGACAAGCGGCCTCAGCCCTACTCGCTGCCTGTCGGCATGGGCTTCACGCTGTCGGGCCTCGTGCTGATGTCGGTTGCGCCCAATTTTCCGGTGTTGCTCCTGGCGGCCGCGCTCGTCGGCTGCGGCTCGTCGGTCTTCCATCCGGAATCGTCGCGCGTGGCCCGAATGGCTTCGGGCGGCCGCTATGGGCTCGCGCAGTCGCTGTTCCAGGTCGGGGGCAATGCGGGCACATCGCTCGGCCCTCTGCTTGCCGCGATGATCGTCATTCCGCACGGGCAACGCAGCATCGCCTGGTTCTCGGTCGCGGCGCTCGTCGCGATCGTCGTGCTCGCGAACATCGGCCGCTGGTACAGCCGCCATCCGGCCACGAAGAAGAAGAGCGGCGCCCGGGCCACGCATCCGACGCTCTCGAAGCAACGCGTTGCGTTTGCGATCGGCGTGCTCGTGCTGCTCGTATTCTCGAAGTACTTCTACCTCGCGAGCATCAACAGCTACTTCACGTTCTATCTGATCGACAAGTTCCATCTGAGCGTGCAGGCCGCGCAGATCCATCTGTTCGTGTTCCTCGCGGCCGTCGCGGCGGGCACGATCATCGGCGGGCCGGTCGGAGATCGAATCGGCCGCAAGTATGTGATCTGGGTGTCGATTCTCGGCGTGGCGCCGTTCACGTTGCTTTTGCCTTACGCGAACCTCTTCTGGACGGGTGTGCTGACCGTCGTGATCGGTATCGTGCTCGCCTCGGCGTTCGCGGCCATCATCGTCTACGCGCAGGAGCTGATTCCCGGCAACGTCGGGATGGTGGCGGGCCTCTTCTTCGGTTTCGCGTTCGGTCTCGGCGGCGTCGGTGCGGCGGTGCTCGGCGATCTCGCCGATGCGACGAGCATCTCGTACGTCTACAAGGTCTGCTCGTTCTTGCCGCTGCTCGGGATACTGACGGTGTTCCTGCCGAACATCGAGAGCAAGCGCGCGAAGGCATAGGCCTGCTGGTCAGGCCCCTATCCGTGCAAACGGGCGCCAGGCGGCGCCCGTTTTGTCTTACGCCGCCGCGTACAGGTCGAGAAACCGCCGGAGAATGCCGGAAGAGTAAGTGCCGGCGATATCGGTCAGAAACGATGTGAACGACATGTGCGCATGATCGTCGGCCGTATCCGAAATCGTGCGCACGACCGCGCATGGCACATCGTGCTCGTAGCAGACCTGAGCGATGGCAGCGCCTTCCATTTCGACGGCGAGCGCATCGGGCAGCGCCAGCGCAAGCGCTCGAACCTCCGCCTCGCTCGAAACGAACCGATCGCCGCTCACGATCATTCCACGATGCACGCGCACGCCATCGAGGCGAAACCGCTCGGTCAGTGTTGTGCCTTCGTCGGTCACGAATCGCTCGCACGCTGCCGCGAGGCGGTCGGCCAGGGCGCCGTTCGCGTCGAAGCGCGCACGTCCGAGCAACGGCACTTCGTATTTCGGAAAGATCGGCGAAGCATCGAGGTCATGCTGCAACAGCGAATCCGCTACCACGATGTCGCCGACGCGGACCTCGCGCCCGACGCCGCCCGCGACGCCCGTGAAGACCATCTTGCCGACGCCGAACGCATGGATCAGCGCGCCGGCGGTGGCCGCGGCCGCCACTTTGCCGACGCGCGCCAGCGTCACGACGCAGGGCACGCCGTGCACGGTGCCCGTATGGTAGTCACGACGGCCGAGCGTGACCGTGCGCATCGTTCCTTCCGCACGCATCGCATCGACGAGATCGCCGAGCTCCTGCGGCAGCGCCGCCAAAATGCCCAAGGGGGGCGTCGCCTTAGCCTTAGCCTTACCGTCGTTTTCGCTCACTCGATCCTCACTCGACCACTTGCAATTTCGCCACTGCCAGCGCAAGCCACTTCTCGCCGTGCCGCTTGAACCGCACCTGCGCGCGCGCATCGGCACCGCTGCCCTCGAGCGCGGTGATCGCACCCTCGCCGAACTTCGTGTGGAACACCTGCTGACCGACGCGAAAGCCCGTGTCCGCTTCGCGCTGCTCGTTCGCGAACGCGGGCAGCGCGGCCGCGGCACCTTCGGTGGCGGCATAGCCCCCGTAGCTCCCGCCGTAGCGCCCTTGCTGCCGATCGGGGCGCGCAAACCAGTCGCGCCCCCAGCCCGCATTGTCGGAGCGGCCGCCCCAACGGGCACCCGCCTCCGCCTTCGGCGTCAGCCATTTCAGCGTTTCCTGCGGCAGTTCGTCGAAAAACCGCGAGCGGATGTTGTAGCGCGTCTGCCCATGCAACATCCGGCTTTGCGCGAACGACAGGTAGAGCCGCTCCTTCGCGCGCGTGATGGCCACGTACATGAGCCGGCGCTCCTCCTCGAGCCCCTCGGGCTCGATCGCGCTGTTCTCGTGCGGGAATAGACCTTCTTCGAGCCCGGTGATGAAGACGGCCGTGAATTCGAGCCCCTTCGCCGCGTGGACGGTCATCAGCTGCACGGCGTCTTCGCCGGCCTGCGCCTGGCTTTCGCCGGCTTCGAGCGACGCATGCGAAAGAAAGCCCGCGAGCGGCGTCATGAGATCGGGATTCTGCGCGGGCTCATCGAGCCCCGGCGCATCGAGCACCGTCGTCGCGGGATCGCCGGCATCGTCGGGAGAAAAGCCGATTTCGGGCGCGGCGCTCGCCCCGCGGGAGAGCGGTATCGAGCGAGCGGGCGTATCGAGCCCATAGCCCTCCTCGCTGACGAACGCCGTCGCCGCGTTGACGAGCTCCTGCAGGTTTTCGAGCCTGTCCTGCCCCTCGCGCTCGCCCTCGTAGAATTCGGCAAGCCCACTCGTGCGCACGACATATTCGACGGTCTCGGGCAGGCTCATGCGCTCCGTTTCCACGCGCATCTTCGCGATCAGATTCGCGAACGAAGCGAGGCTCGATCCGGCCTTGCCCGTCACATACGGGATGGCCGCGGCCATCGAACAGTTGTAAAGCCGCGCCGCATCGGCCAATTGCTCGATCGTGCGCGCGCCGATGCCGCGCGTCGGAAAATTGACGACGCGCGCGAAAGCCGTATCGTCGTTCCCGTTGTCGATCAGGCGCAAATAGGCGAGTGCATGCTTGATTTCCTGGCGTTCGAAGAATCGCAAGCCGCCATAGACGCGATAAGGAATCCCGGCACTGACGAGCGTGTGCTCGATCGCGCGCGATTGCGCGTTGCTGCGATAGAGCACCGCGATCTCGCCGCGCGCCAGGCCCTGGTTCATCAGCGCGCGAATCTCCTCGACGGCCCAGGCTGCTTCCTGCGTATCGGTCGCGGCCTCGTAGACGCGCACGGGCTCCCCATGGCCCGCGTCGGTCCGCAAATTCTTGCCGAGCCGGCGCGCGTTGTTCGCGATGAGCTGGTTCGCCGCGTCGAGAATGTACCCGTGGGAGCGATAGTTCTGCTCGAGCTTGATGAGATGCCGGACGTTGAACTCGCGCTCGAAATCGCGCATGTTGCCGACGTTCGCGCCGCGAAACGCATAGATCGACTGGTCGTCGTCCCCCACCGCGAAAATCGCGTTCGACGGCCCCGCCAGCAGCTTGAGCCACGCATACTGCAGCTTGTTCGTGTCCTGGAATTCATCGACGAGGATGTGCTTGAAGCGCGCCTGATAGTGAGCGCGCAGCGGCGCGTGATGGACGAGCAATTCGTAGCAGCGCAACAGCAGTTCGGGGAAATCGACCACCCCCTCCCTCTGGCACTGCTGCTCGTACGCGCGATAAAGCTCGACGAACTTCTGGTTGAACGTGTCCGACGCGTCGACCTGATCGGGCCGCAGACCCTGTTCCTTCGCGTTGTTGATGAAATATTGCAGGTTCTTCGGCGGATACTTTTCGTCGTCGACGCCGAGGCCCTTCATGAGTCGCTTGATCGCCGAGAGTTGATCGGCCGTATCGAGAATCTGGAACGTCGCGGGCAAGCCGGCGTCACGGTGATGCGCGCGCAGCATCCGGTTGCAAAGGCCGTGGAACGTGCCGATCCACATGCCGCGCGTATCGATCGGCAACAAGGCCGTGAGCCGCCCCATCATTTCGCGGGCGGCCTTGTTCGTGAACGTCACGGCGAGCACCGTCGCCGGTGTGGCGAACCGCTGCTGGATCAGCCAGGCGATCCGCGTGATCAGCACACGCGTCTTGCCGCTGCCGGCGCCGGCCAGAATCAGCGCCGGCTCGTTCGGCAACGTGACGGCGGCAAGTTGTTCGGGGTTGAGATTGGCGAGCAGATCGGGCATTCGGAGAGCGGATAAGCGGGGCGCGGCGCCCATTATACGGCGCGATGCCGCGCGAAGCCCTTGGCCGAACGGCCGACCCGGCTCATGCGGGCTCCGGGCGCTTATAATTCAAGGTTTCGACGCATTTTTCACGATCTTTATACGCATCTTTCGGCGGATTTGAACCATGAGCGACACCACGCTGGCGAAGAGTTTCGAGCCTCTGACGATCGAGGCCTATTGGGGTCCCGAATGGGAGAAACGCGGCTACGCCGCCCCGAAGTTCGAGCCGGGCCGCCCCAGCTTCTCGATCCAGTTGCCGCCGCCGAACGTCACCGGCACGCTGCACATGGGCCACGCGTTCAACCAGACGATCATGGACGGCCTGACGCGCTACCACCGGATGCTCGGCGACAACACGCTCTGGCTGCCCGGCACCGATCACGCGGGCATCGCGACGCAGATCGTCGTCGAGCGGCAGCTCGACAAGGCGGGCGTCTCGCGGCACGACCTCGGCCGCGACAAGTTCCTCGAACGCGTCTGGGAGTGGAAGCGCGAATCGGGCTCGACGATCACGGGCCAGGTCCGGCGGCTCGGCGCCTCGATCGACTGGTCGCGCGAGTACTTCACGATGGACGAGAAGATGTCTAAAGTCGTCGTCGAAGTGTTCGTGCGCCTTTATGAGCAAGGGCTCATCTATCGCGGCAAGCGGCTCGTGAATTGGGACCCGGTCCTGCTCACGGCCGTATCCGATCTCGAAGTGGTGAGCGAAGAAGAGAACGGCCACCTCTGGCACATCCGCTATCCGCTCGCCGAGGGCAGCGGACACCTGACGGTCGCGACGACGCGCCCTGAAACGATGCTCGGCGACGTCGCCGTGATGGTCCATCCGGAAGACGATCGTTATCGCCATCTCGTCGGCAAGCGTGTGAAACTGCCGCTCACGGATCGCGAAATCCCGATCATTGCCGACGACTACGTCGATCGCGAATTCGGCACGGGCGTCGTGAAAGTGACGCCCGCGCATGACTTCAACGACTACCAGGTCGGCCAGCGCCACGGTCTGCCGCAGATCGAGATCCTCACACTCGACGCGAAAATCAACGACAACGCACCCGCCGCTTACCGGGGGCTCGACCGGTTCGAGGCCAGAAAGCGGGTCGTCGCCGATCTCGAGGCGCAAGGCGTCCTCGAATCGGTGCAGCCGCATAAGCTCATGGTGCCGCGCGGCGACCGCACAGGGGTCGTGATCGAGCCGATGCTCACGGATCAGTGGTTCGTCGCAATGAGCAAGCCGGCGCCCGAAGGGACCTTCCACCCGGGCCAGTCGATCGCCGAGCGCGCGCTCGAAGTGGTGCGGCATGGCGAGATCGAATTCGTACCCGAGAACTGGACGGCCACTTACTATCAGTGGCTCGAAAACATTCAGGATTGGTGCATCTCGCGCCAGCTCTGGTGGGGCCATCAAATCCCGGCCTGGTATGGCGAGAGCGGCGAGGTGTTCGTCGCGCGCACCGAGGACGAGGCGCGCGCGCAAGCCGCCGCGCGTGGCTACACGGACGCATTGAGGCGTGACGAGGATGTGCTCGACACCTGGTTCTCGTCGGCGCTCGTGCCGTTCTCGTCGCTCGGCTGGCCGGCGCAGACGAAGGATCTCGAATGCTTCCTGCCGTCGTCCGTGCTCGTGACGGGCTTCGACATCATCTTCTTCTGGGTCGCGCGCATGATCATGATGACGACCCACTTCACGGACCGGGTACCGTTCCATACGGTGTACGTGCACGGCCTCGTGCGTGATCACGAAGGCCAGAAGATGTCGAAGAGCAAGGGCAATACGCTCGATCCGATCGACATCGTCGACGGCATCGAGCTCGAAGCGCTGGTCGCCAAGCGCACGACGGGTCTCATGAATCCGAAGCAAGCGAGCTCGATCGAGAAGAAGACGCGCAAGGAGTTCCCGAACGGCATCCCCTCTTTCGGAACCGATGCGCTGCGCTTCACGATGGCATCGATGGCGACGCTCGGGCGCAACGTCAACTTCGATCTCGCGCGCTGCGAGGGCTACCGCAACTTCTGCAACAAGCTCTGGAACGCGACACGCTTCGTGCTGATGAACTGTGAGGGACACGACTGCGGCTTCAGCAAGCCGGGGCCGTGCGCGCCTGGCGATTGCGGACCGGGCGGCTACACGGATTTCTCGCAGGCGGACCGCTGGATCGTCTCGCTGCTGCAGCGCGTGGAGGCCGAAGTCGAGAAAGGGTTTGCCGACTACCGCTTCGACAACGTCGCCAACGCCATCTACAAGTTTGTCTGGGACGAGTACTGCGATTGGTACGTCGAGCTCGCCAAGGTCCAATTGACGAACGGCACGCCCGAGCAGCAGCGTGCCACGCGCCGCACGCTCTTGCGCGTGCTCGAGACCGTTCTGCGTCTTGCCCATCCGATCATTCCGTTCATTACCGAGGCGCTCTGGCAAAAGGTTGCACCGCTTACGGACGCATGGCCGCAAGACGCTGCCGAGGGCGCGGCGTCGATCATGGTGCAGCGCTATCCGCGCGCGGAACAGAAAAAGATCGACGAGGCGGCCGAGCGCTGGGCCGACGAGCTCAAGGCCGCGATCGATGCGTGCCGCAACCTGCGCGGCGAGATGAGCCTCTCGCCGGCGACGAAGGTACCGCTGCTCGTGCATGGCAACGCCGAGGCATGGCGCACGTTCGCGCCGTACGCGCAAGCGCTCGCGCGGCTATCGGAAGTGCGGGTCATCGCCGACGAAGCCACGCTCGATGCCGAAGCGCATGGCGCACCGATCGCGATTGCCGGTTCAGATAAGCTCGTCCTGAAGGTCGAGATCGACGTGGCCGCCGAGCGCGAACGGCTAGGCAAGGAAATTGCTCGTCTCGATGCCGAGATCGCCAAATGTGCGGCAAAGCTCGGAAATGAGGCATTTGTCGCAAAAGCACCGGCTGCGGTCGTGGAGCAGGAGCAGAAAAGGCTGTCACAATACCGCGATACTGTCGCCAAGCTGAGCGCGCAGCTGGCACGGTTGCCCGCATAACGCAGGGTAGAAGAGTCATATATTCCAACCGAGCATTCGACACGACTGAGCAATCGACAAACCAGGGTAATGCCATGCTAAAAGTGACCAAGGCAGTCTTCCCCGTGGCCGGTCTCGGCACACGGTTTCTTCCCGCCACCAAGGCGAGTCCCAAGGAGATGCTGCCGATCGTCGACAAGCCGCTGATCCAGTACGCCGTCGAGGAGGCGATGTCGGCCGGCATCACCGAAATGATTTTCGTGACGGGACGCAGCAAGCGGGCAATCGAGGATCACTTCGACAAGTCCTATGAGATCGAGGCCGAGCTCGAGGCGCGCGGCAAGGAGCGGCTGCTCGAACTCGTGCGCAGCATCAAGCCGAGCCACGTTGACTGTTTCTATGTGCGCCAGCCCGAAGCGCTTGGGCTCGGTCACGCGGTGCTCTGCGCCGAGAAGCTCGTCGGCGACAATCCGTTCGCCGTGATACTCGCCGACGACTTGCTCTATGCCGTGCCGAGCGTCATGAAGCAGATGGTCGACGTTTTCGATCACTACCACAGCTCCGTCATCGGTGTCGAAGAGATCCCGCCGCAGGAAACGAAGTCGTACGGCATCGTCGATGGTAAGGAATGGGAAGACGCCATCATCAAGATGTCGGGCATCGTCGAGAAGCCGGCGCCCGACGTGGCGCCGTCGAACCTCGGCGTGGTAGGCCGCTATGTGCTTAAGCCGCGCATCTTCGAGCATCTGCGCTCGATCAAGCCCGGCGCGGGCGGCGAGCTTCAGCTGACCGACGCGATCCAGTCGCTGCTCTCCGATGAGCAAGTGCTGGCTTATAAGTATCACGGCACGCGTTTCGATTGCGGCAGCAAGCTCGGCTACCTGAAAGCGACGGTCGAGTTCGCGTTGCGCCACCCCGAAGTCTCGGAAGATTTCGCGAACTACCTGCGCACGCGTGCGCCCGTAATGGATAGCTGACGTCGAGAGCCCCGGGGGGCAGCGTGCCCGCCGGGGCGCTCGAGCGTGACTCGCATCACTGAACGCTCGAGCGAAAGACGAACGGCGCGCGCTTAGAATCGATAGGTCACGCCGACCTTCACGATCGGATAAATGTGGTACCGCTGGACCTTGTTGCGCAGGTCCTGCTCTTCCGCATCGACGTTCGCCTGTCCCGCCGCCGTCGCGATCGTGGCGGGCACATCGAAGTCCACATGCGGCTTGCCATAGGCGATACCCGCATCGAAGAACATTCCCCACCCTCTCGTCGCACGCGGCGAATGCCCGAAGCCTAGGCCGATGTAAGGCCGCAGCGTCGGAAAGGTCGCCTTCGCATGAATCTGCTGGCCTTGCGCCGAAACGGTCTGCCCGTTGATCGTATAGGTGCCCGACATGGCCTGTGCCGTCGCGTCGACGTTATCGCCGCCGATCAGCACGCCCGCGGTGAGCCGGAACGGTACCACGCTCGGGGCCGGAAAGAAGTCGGCATAAAGTCCGGCGTGATAGAGAGTGAGCGTCGCATCGTAGTGCAGATCGCCTGCATTGAAGCTGTGCGAGAGTGCGAAGCCGTTGAACTCCGCGCGGGCGTTGAACATCGAGCTCAGCACATGGCCGTAGCCGATACCCACGCCCTCGGTGCCGACCTGCCCATAAATTTCCTGCGTCACCTGCGCGTGCGCAACCGACGCGCTTGCCAACGCCACCACCCCAGCGGCAACGGCACCCATCCACTTCTTCATTGGTCGTTTCCTTGATCTTGATGGATCGTGCGCCACGGCGTGATGCCGGGCGCCGGTCGTGAGCACCGGTCGTGCGCACCGGTCGTGCGCACCGATCGCGGATCACCCGCGGCACCGCGTAAGCGGGTGCATCTCGGCAGACGGCGCCCAAAGCCCGTTAACGGCCGGTGCAACGCCAGCTTTAACGGGACCGTATCCGCGCGAAGGGAATTTCCCGGACGATTCGAATGAGGGAGCCCCGGAAAGGGCGCTCCGACCTGGGCCGAGCTTGGTTTGGGAAATCGACTGGAAGCCGCGCGGACGTCGGTCGCTACCGGAGCATCCGCGCGGGCCGAAGGGGTGCCTGGCCGCGGTCAGCGACGACGCATGAGAAAGACGAACGTCTTGTCGGACGTAGTCGAGCTCTCGACAATTTCGTTGCCCGTTTGCTTGGCAAACGCCGCAAAGTCGCGCTGAGAGCCCGGATCGGTAGCGAGCACCTTCAGGATTTGGCCGCTTTGCATGTCGGCGAGCGCTTTTTTGGCGCGCAGAATCGGCAGCGGGCAGTTGAGTCCGCGCGCATCGACTTCCTTGTGAATTTCCATCGGCGATCGACCTTCGAGGAGAGACTTGCCGCTGCACCGAAAACTGACGGTTGGCGCGGTAAGAACGAACCGTTAATTTTACCGCAGGCACGTGCACCGCGCCGGCACAGCTGGCCGGCCGCTCACGGAACAGCTCAGATCAACCCTCCGAGGGGCGCAGGCGATGCGTCCGGAGCCAATCATGCAGTGCGTCGTTCATCCGCGTTTGCCAACCTTCACCGCTCGCGCGAAAGCGCTCGATGATGTCCGCGTCATATCGGATCGTCACGGAGACCTTCGGGTTGGCGAGCTTAGGCCGTCCGCCGCGCGGCTTCATTTGAGCGAATTCCTCGTCGGATGGGATGTACGTGTCCGGGTCTTCTGCGATGCCGCGCAAGATCGCAGCGTCTTCTTCTGGGGTGTTACGAATTAGCTTGCGTTGCGTGCTCATAGCGATCAATCTCCCTGTTGCTGGCTCTGCGTAGGCTGATTACCCGAAATGTGCAGCCTCGCTGAGTGAACACGATGCAGTGCACCCGGCCATCGATCGGGTAGTAGCCAACCTCCCGCAGTTCGCCATAATCGCGTCGGCAGTCTGGTCTAGACCAAACTGCCGAGCAATCGATGACCTCAGCGAGCGACAGTGGAACACCATGCTTGCGCCGGTTGGCCTCGCTCTTTCGTTCGTCAAACTCGACATTTATGATGTTACCGTAGTTACAAAAACCCGTAAAGGTACGAGTTCCGAAACTACGCGAGTCGCAGAACGACGTGTGCAGCCCTGCGCGCGTCTAAGACGAATTAACTGGAATGACTAGAGTGCGATCGGCTGACCGCTAGCCAGCGCCTCGCGCAGCGCGCGGCCGATACGGGTCGCCTCGAGCGCGTCGGCCAGCGTCGCGCCAATTTGCGCATCGTCGTGAGGGAGATTCGCGCCGCCTGCCTGCACTTGTGCCTTCTGCCGGCGCTGCCGGACCGATTCCACGAACGCCTGCGCCTCGCGCAGGAACGCCTCCTCGAAGCGCTCGAAGAACGTCGGTGTGCACTCGTTCCTGATCCCGTCGGCATCGTAGATATCGACGCGGTTCGCCCGCGGATAATGGCCGATCGCCAGCGCCCCCGCCGTACCGATCACCTCACTGTGCGTATCGTTGCCGTGCGCCATCGTCCGTGACGCATAGAACACGGCGAGCCGCCCGCCCTCGAACTCGACCACCGCGACGCCATTATCGACATCGCCACACTCGCGCAGTCCCTCGTGCAAAGCGATCGTCCCGGTTGCATAGACGCGCGTGGCGCGCGCATTGCCGAAGAACCAGCGCGCCACGTCGATGTCATGAACGGTGCAGTCGAGAAAGATGCCGCCCGAAGTCGGCGCGAAACGGACGAAGAATCCTTCCGGATCGTTCTTGTCCGTCGTTTGCGAGCGGATCATGAACGGCCGCCCGATCGCGCCGGCGGCCATCTTCTCGTAGGCATCGACATAGCTCGGATCGAAACGGCGCATGAAACCGATCGTCGCCTGCAAATGCGGATATTCGCGCGCGACGGCAAGCACACGTTCGCATTCGGCGACGTCGAGCGAAAGCGGCTTCTCGCAGAACACATGCTTGCCCGCGCGCAAAGCCGCCACGATCTGCTCCGCATGGAGAGACGACGGTGTGACGAGCCAGACCGCATCGATGTCGCGATCGGCCAGCAACGCTTCGTACTCCTCATAAATGCGCGGCTCCGGCAGTGCCTCGCGCGCCCATGTGCGCTCCTCGTCGACCGGACTGCATGCCGCGGCGAGCACCGCGCCCGGCACACGGTACGCAATATTCATCGCATGCCGCTTGCCCAGGCGGCCGAGCCCCACCACGCCGATTCGCACGGGCGCGCGCTTGGCTGACGTCGTCATCGTCTCACTCCTCGTCTTGTCTCTCGCCTTCCGGCGCGATGGATCTCAAGCCCCTTCGCCGATTCGCAAGGCGCGTCCTTCGCGCCACGAACGCGTCGCCGCTTCGGCAAGCTCGAGCGCCTTGACGCCATCGGCGATCGTCGTCCGCACGGGCGTGCCGCGCGTCACCGCCTCGAAGAAGTGCGCGATCTCGTGCGCATAGGCCGCGCGATAACGCTCCAGGAAGAAGGGCTCGGGTACATCGGTGGAGACCGCCTTCGCCGAATACGCCGTCACCTCGGTGGGCCGCACGTTCCCGGCCTGCAGCATTCCGGCGCTGCCGAGTACCTCGAACCGCTGGTCGTAACCATAGGCGGCGCGGCGCGTCGTATTGATCTGGCAGAGGCGTCCGCGCTTCGTGCGGATCGTGACCGCCGTCGAGTCGACGTCTCCGGCCTCCGCAATGGACGGATCCGTCAGACAACTACCCGTCGCATGGATGGTCTCGGCTTCGTCGTCGAGAATCCAACGGAAAATGTCGAAGTCGTGAATCAGCATGTCCTTGAAAATGCCGCCCGAGCGCTTGATGTATTCGACGGGCGGCGCGCCCGGATCGCGGCTCGTGACGACGAGCATCTCAGGCGTGCCGATTTCACCTGCATCGAGCCGGGCCTTGACGGCCGCGAAGGTTGGATCGAAACGGCGCTGAAAGCCGATCATGCAGACCACTCCGGCGCGCTCGACAGCCTGCGCACACGCTTGGGCGCGCGCCACGGTCAGGTCGGCGGGCTTTTCGCAGAAAACGTGCTTGCCGACGGTCGCGGAACGCTCGATGAGATCGGCATGCGTATCGGTGCTCGAGCAAATGACGCTCGCGCCAACCGCGCGGTCGGCGAGCGCAACGTCGGCCTCGACCGCTTCGGCGCCGTGCTCGCGAGCCAGCGCTTCGGCCGCTTCGCGGTTGACGTCGACGACGTACTTGAGCCGCACGCCGGGCTGCCGCGCGAGATTGCCTGCATGAATGCGGCCGATGCGGCCGGCGCCGAACACCACGACGTCCATCGCGCCGTGTCCCTTCTCAGTCATCGTATCCTCCGGTGTCCTTGGACTCTTCAACTTTGAGTTCGAGCCTGTACGCCAATGCGATAAAGAGCGCCTGGCACAGGCAAATCGTGCTCGTCAGCGCGCGAAACGCAAACGCGCTGCCTTCCTTCACGAACAGCGGCGCGCTTGCGTAGCGCACGAGCGGCGACAGGCGGCTGTCCGTGATGACGAGCGTCTGCGCCTGGTGATGATGGGCGAGACGCACGCAGAACTGCGTCTCGCGGCCATAAGGTTCAAAGCTGATGGCGATGACGACGTCGCCCTTTTTCACGCTGCGGATCTGCTCGCGATACATGCCGCCGAAGCCCGAGACGAGATGCACGCGCTTGGCCGTGTGCTGGAGTGCGTAGGCGATGTAGCTCGCCACCGCGAACGAGCGCCGCACGCCGACCACATAGATGTTTTCGGCTTGCTCGAGCATCGTCACGGCTTGGTCGAACAGCTCGTCGTCGAGCGATGAATCGAGTTCGTCGAGGCCGTTCTTGCACGCGACGATGAACTCGCGCGCGACGGCGCGACCTGAAAGGCGTCCCGGCTTGTCGTCGATGAGCTTGCGGATGCGCTGCTTATAGGTCTGCCCCGATGGGCTCTGCCCCGTATATGCCTGCTTGAAGACGGCCTGCAGGTCCGAGAAGCCGGAGAAGCCGAAGCGCTGCGCAAACCGCACGACGGCGGACGGGTGCACGCCGCAACTCGCCGCGATGTCGCTCGTGCGGTCCACCATCACGCTCGAGCGATGCTGCTCCAGATACGAGGCGACGCTCTTCAACTGACGCGGCAGCGACTCGTAGGAATCGGCGACACGCTGCATCAGTTCGTCGACGCTCGGTAACTCGTCGGTGCTGTCTTCCTGCATGGCTTCCCTTCCTCGTCGTTCCCTGCCAGTCCGCTCGCGCCTGGGCGTTCGAGCTGATATGCCGCCATCGTTCCCGCCATTGCGTTTACGGTCGCGCTCGCCGCGCGATGCGCTTCGGACCGCGCGGCAAGCCGCTCATGCGAGAAGCGATTGATGCCGATTATAGGCAACGGCACGACGAAATGGAATGGATTTTCCATTTCTTTCAGCGATGAAATTTTCTTTGCAATTCGCCGGAAGTTCGCCTACTCTTTCCGTGAACGGCTCACCTACCGTTTCACCGTGCCGTTCGAGACAACATAACTTCCAACAGGTGGAGACAAATGAGACTTGGCAACCGCAAGGCCGCGCTGAAGACGCTCGCCGCAACGCTCGTTTCGGGGCTCGCACTCGCATTCGGCCCGTTCGCCGCACCGGCCGCGCAAGCTGCCGACGCGCACTTCGTCCTGATCAGCCACGCGCCCGATTCCGATTCGTGGTGGAACACGATCAAGAATGCGATCAAGCAGGCCGACGAGGACTTCAATGTTCAGACCGATTACCGGAACCCGCCGAACGGCGATCTTTCGGATATGTCGCGACTGATTGAGCAAGCCGCCGCGCGCAACTATGACGGCGTGATCGTGACGATCGCCGATTACGACGTGCTGAAAAGCGCGATCAAGAAGGTGACGGACAAGCACATCCCGCTCGTGACGATCAACTCGGGCACCGAGAAGCAGAGCAAGGAGCTCGGCGCCATCATGCACATCGGCCAGCCCGAATATGCTGCCGGTCATGCGGCCGGAGAGAAGGCGAAGGCGGCCGGCGTGAAGTCGTTCCTCTGCGTCAACCACTACGCGACGAACCCGGCATCGTTCGAGCGTTGCCGCGGCTTTGCGGAGGCACTCGGCGTCGACTTCAAGAGCTCGACCCTCGATGCGGGCACGGACCCGACGGGCATCCAGACGAAGGTCGAAGCCTATCTGCGCAACCACCCGGACACGGGCGGCGTCCTGGCGCTCGGGCCGAATTCGGCGGAGCCGACGATCAAGGCGCTCAAGAACATGGGCAAGGCCGGCAAGATCTGGTTCGCGACGTTCGACTTCTCGGATGACATCGCGAAGGGCATTCAGGATGGCACGATCCAGTTCGCGATCGACCAGCAGCCGTACCTGCAAGGCTATATCCCCGTCGCCGTCCTCGCGATCGTGAAGAAGGACCACGTGACGGACCCGGCCAAGATCGAAAAGATTCTGCAAGGCAACGAGAAATTCAAGAAGCGCCTTGCGGAGTATGGGCTCCAGCCCGTCTATGACCCGACGACGATCCGCTCGGGCCCCGGCTTCATCACGAAGGACAACATCGACAAAGTCGTCAAATTCGCCGGCCAGTACCGCTGAAGCAGCAAGCAGGCAGCCATGCTTGCCCGCCAGGCGTAGTTTCAACTTTGAACCAGCTTTAGCGCGGCGAGGACCGGGCGGCCGGGGAGCGCCTCTTCCGGTTCGCCGCGCGCTTAGGAGACATTCGATGGGCGTCGTCGACCACTTCCACCACGGCAACGTGAGCAAGCCCGAGCAGTCGAGCCCCCCGGCGGGCAGCGTGCCTGCCGTCCCAACCGCCGCCGACGAGCGCTTGCGCCGCGAATCGTGGTTCAAGCACCTGCTCGGCCGACCCGAGTTCGCGGCGCTCGCCGGCACGGTCATGGTCTTCATCGTCTTCGCGATCGGCGCGGGCGATTCGGGCATGTTCAACCTCGACGGGATCATGAACTGGTCGCAGGTCGCGGCCTATCTCGGCATCCTCGCCGTCGGCGCGTGCCTGCTCATGATCGCGGGCGAGTTCGATCTATCGATCGGCTCGATGATCGGCTTCGCGGGAATGATGGTCGCGCTGCCGACGATGTATTTTCACTGGCCGATCGAGCTCGCGATTCTCTTCGCGTTCGCCGGGTCGATGGCGCTCGGCGCGCTGAACGGCTACCTCGTCATGCGCACGAGACTGCCCTCGTTCATCGTGACGCTCGCGTTCCTTTTCATTCTGCGCGGACTCACGCTCGCCCTCTCGGTCATGTTCGCCGACCGCACGATCATTTCGGGTGTCGGCGACGTGGCCGCGAAGAGCGCCCTCGCCCATGCGCTGTTCCAAGGCGTCGCCTTTCACGGCTTTTTCACGTGGCTCGGCCACATCGGTCTCGTCAAGCTGCTCGACAACGGCCAGCCGCTCGTGCCGGGCGTGCCGAAGGTCATCGTCTGGTGGTTCGCGCTCGCCGCGATCGGCGCCTTCACGCTCGCCAAGACCCGCTTCGGCAACTGGATCTTCGCGGTGGGCGGCGATGCGAATGCCGCGAAGAACGTCGGTGTGCCCGTCAAGAGCGTCAAGATCCGCCTCTTCGTGCTGACCGCATTCTGCTCGTGCCTGTTCGCCGTTCTGCAAGTTTGCGACATCGGCTCGGCCGCCGCGGACCGCGGACTGCAAAAGGAGTTCGAGGCGATCATCGCGGCCGTCATCGGCGGCACGCTGCTCACGGGCGGCTATGGCTCCGTCGTCGGCGCGTCCTTCGGCGCGCTGATCTTCGGCGTCGTGCAGATCGGCATCAGCTACACGAACATCGACTCGGACTGGTTCCGCGTCTTCCTCGGCATCATGCTGCTCTTCGCCGTGCTCTTCAATCACTACGTCCGCAGCCGCGTGGCGGCCTCGCGCTAAACGCCGAACGTTGAACGTCGAACGTAACGGAGAACATCATGACCACCACCGTACCGAACACAGAATCCGCGAAAGAGGTGAAGACGTCGGTCGAAGCCGTGCCTGAACAAGCCGACTACATCCTCGCCCTCGAGAGCGTCAGCCGCTATTTCGGCAACGTGATTGCATTGAAAGATGTGACGCTGCGGCTGCGCCGCGGTGAAGTGCATTGCCTGCTCGGGGACAACGGCGCGGGCAAATCGACACTGATCAAGACGCTCGCCGGCGTCCATCAGCCGAGCGAAGGCGCCTACCTCGTCGACGGCGAGCCCGTGCATTTCGCGTCGCCCAAAGACGCGCTCGATCGCGGCATCGCCACCGTTTATCAGGACCTCGCGCTGGTGCCGCTGCTGTCGGTCGCGCGCAACTTCTTCATGGGCCGCGAGCCGCAAAAGAAGCGCTTCGGCCTCGTCAACGTCATGGACATCGAGACGGCCGCGACGACGGCGCGCGACAAGCTGGCCGAAATGGGCATTCACGTGCGCGACGCGAACCAGCCGATCGGCACGATGTCGGGCGGCGAGCGTCAATGCCTCGCGATCGCGCGCGCGATCCATTTCGGCGCACGCGTGCTGATCCTCGACGAGCCGACGGCCGCGCTCGGCGTCAAGCAAAGCTTCAATGTGCTGAAGCTGATTCATAAGGCGCGCGAGCGCGGCATCTCGGTCATCTTCATCACGCACAACGTCCATCACGCCTACCCGATCGGCGACTCGTTCACGCTGCTCAACCGCGGACGCTCGATGGGCACGTTCACGAAGGAAACGATCAGCAAGGACGCCGTGCTCGACATGATGGCCGGCGGCGCCGAGATGCAAAAGATGATCGCCGAGCTCGACGGCGCCACGATTTGACGCTTCGGCGCGATAAAAGCATACCGCTTACTCAGGACTTTCCATGGCTGCTTCCCACGACTCCCCTGCCGGTGCGACCCCCAACGCGAGCCGCTTCGCGCCCAACCGGACGCGCGACATCATCTGCCTAGGGCGGCTCGCCGTCGATCTCTACGCAGAGCAGATCGGCGCGCGCCTCGAAGACGTCTCGAGCTTCGCGAAGTACCTGGGCGGCTCCTCGGCGAACATCGCGTTCGGCTGCGCGCGCCTGGGGCTCGCCTCGGCGATGCTCGCGCGCGTCGGCAACGATCACATGGGCCGCTTCCTCACCGAAACGCTCACGCAAGAAGGCTGCGACGTGAGCCATACACGCATCGATCCGGACCGCCTGACCGCCCTCGTCCTGCTCGGCATCAAGGACCGCGATACGTTCCCGCTCATCTTCTATCGCGAGAATTGCGCCGATATGGCGATCGACGAAAGCGACTTCGACGAAGCGTTCATCGCCTCGAGCAAGGCGCTCTTGATCACAGGCACGCACTTCTCCACCGAGCGCGTGAACCGCGCAAGCCGCCGGGCACTGGAATACGCGCGCCGCAATCAGGTGCGCACGGTGCTCGACATCGACTATCGCCCCGTGCTCTGGGGCCTGACCGGAAAGGCCGACGGCGAAACGCGCTTCGTCGCGAGCGAAAGCGTGACCGCGCACCTGCAGGGCATCTTGCCGCTCTTCGATCTCGTGATCGGTACCGAGGAAGAGTTTCGCATCGCGGGCGGCAAGCACGAACTCATCGATGCGCTGGCGATGGTGCGCGCGGTGACGAGCGCAACGCTCGTCGTCAAGCGCGGGCCGCTGGGCTGCACGATCATCGACGGCAGGGTGCCCGCCTCCATCGACGACGCACCGACCTATCGCGGCGTCGAAGTGGAAGTGCTCAACGTGCTCGGCGCCGGCGATGCGTTCGCGTCCGGGTTTCTTTCCGAGTGGCTGCGTGACGCGCCGCTCGAGCGTTGCGCGCATACCGCCAACATCTGCGGCGCGCTCGTCGTCTCGCGGCATGGCTGCGCGCCGGCCATGCCGACACCGGCCGAGCTCGATTACTTCCGCGCGGCGGCCGAGCGCGATCCGCTCAAGATGCGCAGGCCTGATCGCGATGCAACGCTCGCGCGCCTGCATCGCGTGAGCGTGAAGCGCCGTGTTTGGGACGAAGTGCTCGGGTTCGCATTCGATCATCGCAATCAGTTCTTCGAGCTCGCGCAACAAACGGGCGCGAGCGAAGACCGGATTTCGCGGCTGAAGCAACTCTTCGTGGAAGCCGTCGGCGAAACCGAACGCTCGCTGGGTCTCGAAGGCCGCATCGGCGTCCTCATCGACGATCGCTACGGCCAGGACGCGCTCAATGCCGCCACGGGCCGCGGATGGTGGATCGGCAGACCCGTCGAGTTGCCGGGCTCGATGCCGCTCGTCTTCGATCACGGCCGTTCGATCGGCACGACGCTTGCCAGCTGGCCGCGCGATCATGTCGTCAAGTGCCTCGTTCACTATCACCCCGATCACCCGCTCGAGGAACGGCTCGAGCAGGAAGCGCAGCTGCGCGCGCTTTACGACACCGTCCAGGCAAGCGGCCACGAACTCCTGCTCGAGGTCATCCCGCCGAAGCGGCCCTCGTTGCCCGATGCGCCGGACACCGTCTATCGCGCGCTGAAGCGGCTCTATAACCTCGGTATCCAGCCGGAATGGTGGAAGCTCGCGCCGATGGAGTCTCAGCAGTGGAAAGCGATCGATGCGCTGATTGCGGAACGCGATCCGTATTGTCGCGGTGTGGTGCTGCTTGGGCTGTCCGCCGCTGTCGATCAGTTGAGCGAGGGCTTCCGGGCAGCGGCCGCATCGACGACCTGCAAGGGCTTCACCGTCGGCCGTACGATTTTTCATGAGCCGAGCCGCGCGTGGCTTGCCGGCGAGATCGACGACAAAGAGGTCGTCGCCAGCGTGCGCGGCACGTTCGAAACGCTGATAGGCGCATGGCGCGCGGCGCGCGCGGGCACGCCGCCGCACTCCGCCAGCGCCCGCAAGGAGGCAGCATGAACGGTCCAGCCATCTCCGTGAGGGAGGGCACCACAAGCGTGGCGGCGGCGGGCACCACGGTCCGCCTGACGGCGGCGCAGGCGCTCGTCCGCTATCTCGCCGCGCAGCGCGTCGCGCTCGGCGACTGCAGCGGCGCCTCAGAGACGGTCTCCCTCTTCGGCGGCGTGTTCGCGATCTTCGGCCATGGCAACGTTGCCGGCCTCGGCGAGGCGCTCTATCAACATCGCGAAGTGCTGCCGACCCTGCGCGCGCACAACGAGCAGGCGATGGCGCACGCTGCGATCGCGTACGCAAAGGCGCATTTCAGGCGGCGCATGATGGCCGTGACGACTTCGATCGGCCCGGGCGCGACCAATCTCGTGACAGCCGCGGCGCTCGCGCACGTGAACCGCCTGCCGGTCCTGCTGCTGCCGGGCGACATCTTCGTCTCGCGCGCGCCGGATCCGGTCCTGCAGCAAGTCGAGGACTTTCAGGACGGCGGCATTTCGGCGAACGATACGCTGAAGCCTGTCTCGCGCTATTTCGATCGTATCGTCCACCCGGCGCAACTCTTGACGGCGCTGCCGCGCGCGCTGCGCGTGCTGACCGATGCCGCGCTGTGCGGCCCTGTCACGCTCGCCATGCCGCAGGACGTCCAGACGATGGCGTTCGACTATCCCGTCGAGTTCTTCGAAACACGCGTCGCCCATTTCGCGGCTCCCGCGCCGAGCCCGGTCGAGCTCGATGTCGCCGTCGAGCGCCTCGCGCGCGCCTCGCGCCCCATGATCGTCGCGGGCGGCGGCGTCCTCTATAGCGAAGGCGCCACGCGAGCGCTGCGCGAGTTCGCCGAGCGCCACGGTGTGCCGGTCGGCGAAACGCAGGCCGGCAAAGGTGCGCTCCCGTGGGATCATCCGCTCAACGTCGGTGCGGTCGGCGTGACGGGCTCGAGCGCGGCGAACGCGCTCGCGCATGACGCCGATTGCGTGCTCGCGATCGGTACGCGGTTGCAGGATTTCACGACGGGCTCGAATACGCTGTTTGCGCACGCCGATGTCGTTTGCGTCAACGCGAACCTGTTCGACGGTATCAAGCATCGCGCGCTTCCCGTCGTGGCTGACGCGTGCGCCGCGCTCGATGCGCTGAGCGCCTGTCTTGCCGATTGGACCGCGAGCGATGCGTGGGCCGAGCGGGCGCGCACGCTCGCGATCGATTGGCGCGAGACGGTGCGACGCCGCACCCATGCGGAGCCGCAACCGGGCAACCTGCCTTATGACGCCGACGTGATCGGCGCAATCCAGCGCTCGGCGGCACGCTCGCCCGAGAACGACATCGTCGTCTGCGCGGCGGGCACGCTGCCCGCCGAGCTCCACAAGCTCTGGCGCGCGGGCCGCCCCGGGGCCTACCACGTCGAATACGGCTACTCGTGCATGGGCTACGAGATCGCGGGCGGCTTGGGCGCCAAGCTCGCGCGGCCCGAGCGCGAGGTCGTCGTAGTCGTCGGCGACGGCAGCTATCTGATGATGAATAGCGAGATCGCCACATCGGTCATGCTCGGCGCGAAGCTGATCATCGTCGTGCTCGACAACCGCGGCTACGGCTGCATCAACCGGCTGCAGCAGGCTTGCGGCGGCGCGCCCTTCAACAACCTGCTCGACGATTGTCTGCAAGGCCCGCTCGGCGCGCCCGATATCGACTTCGCCGCGCACGCGCGCTCGCTCGGGGCCAACGCCGAGCACGTCGCGAACGTCACCGAGCTCGAGGCCGCGCTTCATCGTGCGCGTGCATCGGACCGGACGAGCGTGCTCGTCATCGATACCGATCCCGCCCGCGCGACCGAGGACGGGGGCTGGTGGTGGGAAGTCGCCGTTCCTGCCGTATCGACGCGCGAACAGGTGCGCGATGCGCGTGCGGCTTACGAAACGAAGGTGGCAGAGCGCAAGCGAGGCTGACGAAAGGCACCGAGCCGCCGCCATGACACCTTACGCAACATCACGTCATTGATTAAAGGATTGAGCATGACCGCCTTCGAAGTCCGCATCGGCATCAACCCGCTGTCGTGGATGAACGACGATCTGCCGTCGCTCGGTGGCGAAACGCCGCCCGAGGTCGCTTTGACCGAGGGGCGTCAGATCGGCTATGCCGGTTTCGAGCTCGGCAACAAGTTCCCGCGCGAACCGCAGGCGCTCAAAACGCTGCTTGCCCAGTACGATCTCGCGCTCGTCTCGGGCTGGTACTCGGGCCGGCTCGCCGAGCGCAGCGCCGAGGAAGAAATCGAAGCCGTGGGCCCGCATCTCGAGTTGCTCGCGAAAAACGGAGCGACCGTCATGGTCTACGGCGAAGTTTCGGGCACGATCCAGGGCTCGCCCGTACCGCTTTTTCAGCGCCCCAGGTTCTTCAACGAGGCGCAATGGGAAAGGTACGCGGAGCGCGTCGACAAGTTCGCGCGTTACACGCTCTCGCAGGGCGTGCGCGTCGCCTATCATCACCACATGGGCGCCTATGTCGAAACGCCGGCCGACGTCGATCAACTGATGCGGCGCACGAGCGAAGCCGTGGGCCTGCTGCTCGACACCGGCCATATCACGTTCGCGGGCGGCGATCCGCTGGCGACGCTCGATGCCCATGCCTCGCGCATCTGCCACGTGCATTGCAAGGACGTGCGCCCGGCTGTCGTCAAGCTCGCGCGCAATCGCGACTGGAGTTTTCTCGAGGCCGTGATCAACGGCGCGTTCACGGTGCCCGGCGACGGGGCCGTCGATTTCGCGGCCGTCATCGACAGGCTGAAGCAGATCGGCTATCGCGGCTGGCTCGTGGTCGAAGCTGAGCAGGACCCGGTCATTGCCGCAAGCTACGAGTATGCGGAAAAGGGCTACCGGACCCTGCGCACGCTCGTCGATGCACCGCTTGCGCAGCGAGAAGCCATCAAGGAGGACGCATGACTCTGCTAGTCAAAGCCCAACGCGAGGGCATGACCATCGCGCGCGTGACACCCGAATCGGCGGGATGGCGGTACGTCGGGTTCGCCGCCTACCGGCTCGGCCGCGACGAACTGCTGTACGTGCACGAAGCCGCGCGTGAAGTCTGCATCGTCGTGCTGACGGGCGCGGTCACGATCGAAGCCGATGGCCAGCGCTTCTCGAGCCTCGGCGCGCGCGACAGCGTGTTCGAGGATGCGGCGCCTTATGCCCTCTATCTGCCGCCGAACGTGCGCGCCACGGTGCGCGCGGAACGCGACGCCGAGCTCGGCGTGGCCAGCGCGCCGGCGGAAGGCCGTTACGGCATGCGCCTCATCGAGCCGTCGCAGATGAAGCGCTCTGTGCGCGGCAAGAGCCTCAATACGCGCTACGTCTGCGATATCCTGCCTCAGACCGAGCCGGCGGAATCGCTGCTCGTCGTCGAGGTGCGCACGCCGGGTGGCCACTCGTCGAGCTACCCGCCGCATAAGCACGACGCCGACAACATTCCGCTCGAGAGCGCCCTCGAAGAGACGTATTACCATCGGCTCGATCCGTCGCAAGGATTCGCCTTCCAGCGCGTATATACGGATTTGCGCGACATCGACGAATCGATGGCGGTCGAGAATCACGACGTCGTGATGGTGCCGCGCGGCTATCATCCTGTCGTCGTGCCGTATGGGTACGACTCGTACTACCTGAACGTCATGGCCGGCCCGCAGCGCGTCTGGCATTTCAAGAACGATCCCGCGCATGATTGGATCATGCAGCGGGATGCGCGTTAGGCGAATTAAAAAGCGAGATTACGCGGCGACTCGCTCACACGGGCATCGACGAACTCGACGTCCATCGACCAGGGCGTCTGGTTCGTCGTCGCGTAGTGAAACGCGGGACGCTTGACCACGTGCTCGTCGCTGACACCGAGCAAGCCTGTTTCCGCGTGCTGTCCGATCGACATCTGATAGGCGCCCGCGGGGCCATAATGGTACCGGCGGCCGTCCGCGAAGATGACGCCCATCATATGCTCATCGCCATTCTCCTGCGGCCCCCATTGGACGCTCACCGTCGCCGATTGCTCGGGGGCCAAACGCTGCGCGCCTTTCGCTCGCCGTCCGTCGACCATCAATTCCTGATCGTCCCAGTTCGGATCCCCCGCGATGAAGACGTCTCGGGTCGAATGGTTAGTGACATGCAACACAGGATCGCTCACGATGCATTTCTCCTTTCAAGGTTGATGGGCGAAACGCGGCCTCGAGACTTGTCGCGCCCATGCTGCCGGCTCCGGCAGCCGAGCGATCCTAGCCGCCCGACCTCTCTCATTGACGGGGTTGCGACAACATTCGGACGATCGGCAATTCCGGGTATTTCACCGGAACGATGTTTTTCGACGATCGCTGAAAGCGCGCGATTCAGTGAGAGCCGGCGCCACGACGCGGCGTGACATTCATTCGCTGCGAGCGACGCCCAACGCGATCCATTCGTCGACGACGCGAGTATCGAGCTCTTCGGCGCTGCCATCGAATACGATTCGTCCGTGCCCCATGACCGCCACGCGGTCGGCGATTTCTTTCGCCGTCGTCAACCGCTGCTCGATCAATATGACTGCGCCGCCCCTCGCTCGCACCCCGGCCAGGCACGCTTGAACCGCCTCGACGGCCTGCGGCGAGAGTCCTTCGGTCGGCTCGTCGACGATCAGCAGGCGCGGCTCGCCCATCAGTGCGCGTGCAAGCGCAAGCAGTTGCTGCTCGCCGCCCGATAGCACGCCCGCGCGCGTCCTGCGGCGCTGCGCGAGCAGCGGGAACCGCGAGTACGCCTCGTCGAGGAAGCGAACCGTGGTCGCCCGCACTGCCCTTCCCGGCTTGACGCCAAGCCGCAGATTTTCGTCGACCGTCAGCGTCGGAAACACATCGCGCTGTTCAGCCACGTAGCCCACCCCTCGCCGGGCGATCTCGAACGTCGGCAACGCGATCGACTCTTCGCCCGCAAACCGAACGGAGCCCGCTCGCCGAAGGAGGCCAGCGACTGCCTTGGCGAATGTCGAACGTCCCGAGCCGTTACGGCCGCACAAGGCGACGATTTCCCCCGCTTCGGCGTGGATATCGACGCCATGCAAAACCTGCGCCTCGCCGTACCAAGCGCGCAAATCGCGCGTCTCCATGAGCGCGCTCATCGCCGATCCCTCATGGGCGTCGCGCCAAGGTAGGCAGCCCGCACCGCCTCGTCCGCACGGATCTCCGCCGGTGTCCCCGTCGCGATGACGCGCCCCGCGACAAGCACGGACACACGGTCCGCGAGAGCGAATACAGCATCCAGATCATGCTCGATCAGCACGAGCGTCTTGTCCGCGCTGACTTCGCGCAACAGCGCGACCGCATGCGCCGCTTCCTCGCGGTTCATGCCGGCGGTCGGCTCGTCGAGCAACAACGTGTGCGCGCCGCTCGCCAGCGCAATGCCGAGATCGAGCCGGCGCTGCGTGCCGTAATCGAGCGTCCCCGCCAAGGCAAATGCGACATGGTTCAGCTCGAGTGCCTCGAGCGCGCGTTGCGCGCATTCCTCGATATCGGGCGAGCGGCTCCACGCGCTCAATAGCGTGAACAATCGCCCAAGCCCCGGCAACCGATCCTGTCGACCACTGCGCCCACACAGCGCCGCGCAGCGAAGGTTGTCGAACACAGTGAGGCTAGCGAAGATCCTCGTAGTCTGAAAACTGCGCCCGAGCCCCATGCGCGCGAGCTCATGAGAACGCTCACCCGTCACATCACGACCTGCGAGCAGGACGCGCCCCGAGCCGGGCCGCAACGCGCCGCCGACCACGTTGAAGAGGGTCGACTTTCCCGCTCCGTTCGGGCCTATCAACGCGCGTCGTTCACCCATTCGAACCGTTAAGTCGACCCCGCGAAGCACTGGCGTCGAGCCGAATCGGCGCGTAACACCCTCGAGCCGCAACGCCTCGCCCGTCATAAAACGTCGCCTCTCCGTGGCAATATTCCGCACGCACAACGTCGGGCAAGGGCCCCGACGCAGCAGAGCGCGGCCGCGACGGCCCACGTTGATGGCGCGGCGATGTCGAACTCAAGTCTACCCAGCGCCCAGACGCCCCCGCTATCGGCCGCCAAACGGCTTGCGTACAGCGTCTCGACCATCAGCACGAGAGCTCCCATCCACGAAATCGCGCAAAGCCCCTGCAGCAAGTAGGCAAACCACAACCGCTGCCAACCGTGCCAGGCGATGCGCGAGCGATGCGCGGCCCAAGATTCGGCGATGCCGTGCGGCGTACACATCACCACCATGACGAACAGGAGCCCGAGATACAGCGACCAGGCGCGCGTCACGCCCGCCAGCATGACGCTGAACACGGACAAAACGAGCGCACCGGCGACAGGCCCGAAGAACGTCGCGGAGCCGCCAATGACGGTCGCGATCAATACGCTCCCCGAGCGTGCCATGCCGACGCCGTCCGCCGACGCGAGCTCCACATCGATGAGCCCGAGCGTACCGGCGACGCCCGCGAAGAAAGACGAAACGACGAACATGGCGTAGCGCAGGCGTCTTGGATCGACACCGAGCGTCGCCACACGCGCCGCGTTGTCACGAACGGCATTCGAGAGGCGCGCCAACGGCGTGCGGGTGAGCGCGAACATGGCGACGACCGACAACAAAGCCCATACCGCAATGACCGCATACGCCTCGCGCGTCGGCCCGAACGTCCAGCCGCCCCAGGCCGGCCCGCTCGCGCGATCGATCGAAACGCCCGCCGCACCGCCGAATCCCGCTGGCAGCGTCAATGCCGCAGCCGACGCAAGCTCCCCGATACCGAGCGTGATCATCGCAAAGGCAGTTCCCGCGCGCCGCGTGGCGACGAAGCCGAACACCGCTCCGAACGCGGCGCCCGCCGCACCGCCCACGAGGGGGAGCCACGGTAGCGCGATGCCGCCACGATTGAACACGTGGGCGGCGACGAACGCGGCGAGCCCCGCATAGGCCGCGTGGCCGAACGATAGTAGACCTGCCTGGCCGAGCAGCAGGTTGTACGAGAGGGCAAGCACAATCATGACGGCACTTTGCGCAAGGAAAGCGAAAAGCGCGCTGTCATGCACGACGAATACCGGCAGGAGGAGATACACGGCGAGGGCGATCCACGGTGCGGCGGCGCTGACTGCGGACGTGAGATCTTCCCCATCGCCGCGATCGATCGGCGCGTCTTCGCGAGCGGGCTTAAGCATCGTCGGCCCGCGTCCCGAGAAGCCCGCCAGGCCGGCAGGCGAGCATTGCCACGAGCAGCAGGTAAGGCGCGAGCGGCGCGATCTGCGATACGCTGAGCGCCGCCCATGCCACGGGCAAGCGCACGCCGAGGGCCGCCGCGAGCCTGCCGAGCGAAAGCGTGCTGCCGACGGCGAACGTCTGCAGGACCCCGATCAGGAGCGACCCGGCGAAGGCTCCGCCGAGCGAGCCGAGACCGCCGACGATCACGACGACGAAGACGATCGAGCCGACCGCTTCCGCCATGCCGGGCTCGACGACGGCCAGCGGTGCCCCGATTACGCCTGCGAGCGCCGCCAGCCCGGTGCCGAGCGCGAAGACGAGCATGCCGATGCGCGGCACATCGTGGCCGAGCGCCTCGACGGCCGCCCGGTGCGTCAGCGCGGCGCGCAACACGAGGCCCGCGCGAGACAAGCGCAAGGCGGCATAGAGCACCGCGAGCGTCGCGACGGAAACGAGCATCACGAAGAGGCGATAGCGCGACAGCGTCGCGCCAGGAAGCAACGGCAGCGCGACGAGAGGGCCGTCGAGCGCGGGAGGTACCGGCGTCGCGAGCACGCCGAGTCCCCAAACGAGCTTGACCGCTTCGGCGAGAAGATAGGCCAGCCCGAACGTCAGCAGCAGTTCATGCAGCGGGCCGTGCGCGCGCACTCGGCGCAGCAGCCGGCGCTCGACGAGCGCGCCGAGCGCCGCCACCGCGAGCGGGGCCACGACGAGCGCAGGCCAAAAGCCGACGCTCGCGGCAAGCGACCAGCCGATATAAGCGCCCAGCATGTAAAAGCTTGCATGCGCGAAGTTCAACACGCCGAGAAAGCTGAAGATCAGCGTCAGCCCCGACGACAGCATGAACAGCAGCAATCCATAGCTGATGCCGTTCAGCGCATCGACGATGAAGGCCTGCATGCGGGCTCAGCTTCGCTCTTCGACGACGAGTGGCGCGAGCGCCGCGCGCAATGCTTCGGGCAATGCGGCCGGCCTGCGCGTCGCGCGATCGACATAAACATGCACGAAGTGGCCCTGGGCGGCGGCTTCGTCGGCGCCCTCCTTGAAGAGGCCGATCTCGTAGCGCACGCTCGACGTGCCGAGCCGTGCCACGCGCAGCCCCGCTTCGATGCGCTCGGGAAAGACGAGCGGAGCGAAATAATTGCACTGCGTCTCGACGACGAGCCCGATCGTCGCGCCCTGCTCGACATCGAGCACACCGGTGCGGATCAGGTACTCGTTCACGACCGTATCGAAGTAGCTGTAATAGACGACGTTGTTGACGTGTCCGTAGACGTCGTTGTCCATCCAGCGCGTCGTGATGGGAAGGAAGTGGCGATAGGCGGAGCGCGGTTGTGCGAGGGGCTTGTTCATGCGCGTGCAGCCGTTCGTTAAGAGATCAAGAGTGAAGGCGACCGGCGGCCGGTAGCCTATTGCCCGGGCCGATCGACGAACTCGAACGGCAGGCCCCGCCGCCGCATCCACTCGGCCAACGCCTGGCCGGTGCCGGCGCGCCACGGACGCAGCTTGGCCGGCTCGACGAGCCGATACTCAAGCAACTCGGGCGAAAGCGCGATGGTGCCATGCGCGCGCACGTGATAGGCGATGATCAGCTCGTTCTTGCGAATGAATTCGTAGACGCCGACGAGATCGATCGCATCGGCCTCGAGCGCCGTCTCCTCGCGCACTTCGCGCGCGATGCCGGCCTCGGGCGTCTCCCCGTGTTCGAGGAAACCCGTGATCAGCGCGAACATCCCCTCGGGCCACGCCGCGTTGCGGGCAAGCAGGATTTTGCCTTCGTATTCGACGATGGCCGCGACGACAGGCAAGGGGTTGTTCCAGTGCACGAAGCCGCAGCCCTGGTCGGGACAGATCCGCCGAAGCCGTCCGCCATCCTCGGCGGGATCGGACCGCTCGACGAGCGGCGTTGCGCAGCGCGGGCAGTACTGATAGTCGATCATGGGTCGTGACGGGAGCGCGGCAGCGGCGCTCGCGAAGGCAGAAACCCGCTCATTTTATCGGCTTCGCCTTCGCCCTGCGCGTTCCCGGCACGGGCACCGCGCGGCGATCAGACTTGAGCCCGCACCCACTCCGTCACGCCAGCCAACGCGGCCGGCAGCCTGGCCGGGTCGGTACCGCCCGCCTGAGCCATGTCGGGTCGCCCGCCGCCCTTGCCGCCCACCTGTTGAGCGACGAAATTGACGAGCTCGCCGGCCTTCACCTTCTTGCTCGCGTCGGCCGTCACGCCGGCGATGAGACTCACCTTGCCGCCATCGACGGAGGCCAGCACGATCGCGGCGTGCTTGAGCTTGTCCTTCAGCTTGTCGACGGCTTCGCGCAGCGTCTTCACATCGGCGCCTTCGAGCGTCGCCGCAAGCACTTGCAGCCCGGCCACGTCGACGGCCTGCGCGACGAGCTCGTCACCCTGGCTCGAGGCCAGCTTCGACTTCAGCGCGGCGAGCTCCTTCTCGAGCGACTTGACTTGATCCTGCACCTGCCCGATGCGCTGCGTCAGCTCGGACGGCTGCGCCTTCAGGGTGGCCGCGGCTTCCTGCAGCTGCGTTTCGAGCGTTTGCACATAGCGCACGGCGTTGTCGCCCGTAATCGCCTCGACGCGCCGGACGCCGGCCGCCACGCCGGTCTCGCCGACGATCTTGAACAAACCGATGTCGCCCGTCCGATGCACGTGCGTGCCGCCGCAGAGTTCGCGCGAAAAGCCGAGATCGAGCACGCGCACCTCGTCGCCGTACTTCTCGCCGAAGAGCGCCATGGCGCCGGCCTTCACGGCGTCGTCGAACGGCATCACGCGCACGACGCCAGGCGCGTTGGCCAGCACCTCGGCGTTGACGATGTCCTCGACGCGCCGGATCTCGTCATCGGTCATCGGCGCGTTGTGAACGAAGTCGAAGCGCGTCTTGTCGGGATCGACGAGCGAACCTTTTTGCTGCACATGCGAGCCGAGCACTTCGCGCAGCGCCTTGTGCATCAGGTGCGTGGCCGAGTGATTGCGCGCCGTGCGCGCCCGGCGGATCGCATCGATTTCGGCTTTCACGACGTCGCCGACTTTCAACGTGCCCTGCTCGACGACGCCGTGATGGCCGATCACGTCGGCCTGCACCTTCTGCGTATCATGCACGGCAAAGCGCACGCAAGCGTTGGCGAGCAGACCGGTGTCGCCGACCTGGCCGCCCGACTCCGCATAGAACGGCGTGTGATCGAGCACGACGACGGCCTGCTGG
Source organism: Trinickia symbiotica (assembly GCF_002934455.1). Taxonomy (GTDB): domain Bacteria; phylum Pseudomonadota; class Gammaproteobacteria; order Burkholderiales; family Burkholderiaceae; genus Trinickia; species Trinickia symbiotica. The sequence continues at coordinate 494,653 of NZ_PTIR01000001.1, forward strand.
CCGTTCTCGGCCTGATCGACGGACGAGCCGTCGACGTAGAGCGCGACGACCTTCGCATCGTCGAAGATCATTTCCTCGTAGCCGTGGAACGTCGTCTTCGCGCCCGAGTACTCGAGCCCCTGCGCCATCTTGAACTTGCCGGCGGCGCGGGCCTGCTCGCGCTGGCGCGACATCGCCTCGTCGAACGCCGCTTCGTCGACGGACACGCCGCGCTCGCGGCAGACGTCGGCCGTCAAGTCGAGCGGGAAACCGTACGTATCGTGCAGCTTGAACGCCACCTCGCCGTCGAGCACCTTGCCGCCCTTCTTCTCGAGATCGGCGAGCGCCGCCTCGAGGATCGACATGCCGTGCTCGATCGTCTCGAAGAAACGCTCCTCCTCCTGACGCAGCACGTCAGTGACGCGCGCCTCGCCTTCGCGCAACTCGGCATAAGCGCCGCCCATCTGCGCGACGAGATCGGCCACGAGCTTGTTGAAGAACGGCCGCTTGCAGCCGAGCTTGTACCCGTGGCGGATGGCGCGGCGCACGATCCGGCGCAGCACGTAGCCACGCCCCTCGTTGCCGGGAATGACGCCGTCGACGATGAGGAACGAGCAGGCGCGAATATGGTCGGCGATGACCTTCAGGGAGTTGTTCGAGAGATCGGAGACGCCCGTTTCGCGCGCGGCGGCCTCGATGAGCGCCTGAAAGAGGTCGATCTCGTAGTTGCTGTGAACGTGCTGGAGCACGGCGGCGATCCGCTCGAGCCCCATGCCCGTGTCGACGCACGGCTTGGGCAGCGGCGTCATGTTGCCCTGCGCGTCGCGGTTGAACTGCATGAACACGAGATTCCAGATCTCGATGTAGCGGTCGCCGTCTTCCTCGGGCGATCCGGGCGGCCCGCCCCACACTTCGGGCCCGTGATCGTAGAAGATTTCCGAGCAGGGACCGCAGGGGCCCGTGTCGGCCATCTGCCAGAAGTTATCGGACGCATAGCGCGCACCCTTGTTGTCGCCGATGCGCACGATCCGCTCGGCCGGCACGCCGATTTCCTTCGCCCAAATCTCGTAGGCCTCGTCGTCCTCCTGGTAGACGGTGACCCAGAGCTTCTCCTTCGGCAGGTGGTAGACCGACGTCAGCAATTCCCACGCGTAGTGGATCGCATCGCGCTTGAAGTAGTCGCCGAACGAGAAGTTGCCGAGCATTTCGAAGAACGTATGGTGCCGCGCGGTATAGCCGACATTTTCGAGGTCGTTGTGCTTGCCGCCCGCGCGCACGCTGCGCTGCGCCGTGGTCGCGCGCCGGTAGGGACGCGACTCGGCGCCGAGAAACACGTCCTTGAACTGCACCATGCCCGAATTGGTGAAGAGCAGCGTCGGATCGTTGGCGGGTACGAGGCTCGACGAGCGGACGATCGTATGGCCCTTCGATTCGAAGAACTTGAGGAATTTCTCGCGGATTTCGGCGGCTTTCATAAAGGACTGGGAGACGGTCTCGACAGGAATCCGGCTTGCCCCGCGCTGCGATGCGCGGGCCTGAGCCGTTTTTACCCTAAACGAGTCATTATACGGAAATGTCGGCCGGGCGCCCCGTTCCGTGGGGCGCCCGCCGCGCCCGCCGGTGGCCGGCCTGCGAAAAGCGCTCGAGCTGCTCGCGACGCCGGCCCATGGCCATCGTCAAAGGAGACAGATTGCATGATGGGAGCGCTCAGCCACATCCGCGTGCTCGACTTGACCCGCGTCCTTGCCGGTCCCTGGTGCGCACAGACGCTTGCCGACCTCGGCGCCGACGTGATCAAGATCGAGCGCCCCGGCGCCGGCGACGACACCCGCCACTGGGGGCCGCCCTACCTCAAGACGCCCGACGGCGCCGATACGCGCGAGGCCGCCTATTACCTCTGCGCGAACCGCAACAAGCGCTCGGTGACAGTCGATATCGGCACGCCGGAAGGCCAGAGCATCGTTCGCGAGCTCGCGCGCGTGAGCGACGTCGTGCTCGAGAACTACAAGGTCGGCCAACTGAGGAAATACGGCCTCGATTACGCGTCGCTCGCCGCGATCAAGTCCGATCTGGTCTATTGCTCGGTGACGGGCTTCGGCCAGACCGGGCCACTCGCCGAGCGCGCCGGCTACGACTTCATCGTCCAGGGCATGGGCGGATTCATGAGCATCACGGGTGAGCGAGACGGCCAGCCGGGCGGCGGTCCGCAAAAGGCGGGCGTGGCCATCGCCGATCTGATGACGGGCATGTACGCGACCGTCGCCGTCCTGGCCGCGCTCGCGCACCGGGACCGCACCAGCGTCGGCCAGTACATCGACATGGCGCTGCTCGACGTACAGGTCGCGATGCTCGCCAACATGGGCTCGAACTATCTGGCGAGCGGCAAGCCGCCCGTGCGCTGGGGCAATGCCCATCCGAACATCGTGCCGTACCAGGCATTCCAGACGAGCGACGGGTGGATCATCGTCGCGGTCGGCAACGACGCGCAGTTCCGCAAGTTCGTCGAGGCCGGCGGACGCGCGGAGCTCGCCGACGACGCGCGCTTCGCGACGAATCCCGAGCGCGTCCGCCATCGCGATACGCTCGTCCCGATCATCGCCGAGATGGTCCGCTCACGCGGCAAGCACGATTGGATCGCGACGCTCGAAGCGGTCGGCGTTCCGTGCGGGCCCATCAACGATCTCGGCGAAGTCTTCGAAAACGAGCAGGTCGAGGCCCGCGGCCTGCGCGTCGAGGTACCGCATCCGAGCGGCGGGACGGCCGCGCTCGTGCGCAGCCCGATCCGCATGAGCGCCACGCCGCCCGAGGTGCGCTCGGCGCCGCCGATGCTCGGCGAGCATACCGACGCCGTGCTGCGCGAGCTGTTGGGCTATGACGACGCCAAGATCGCGGAACTACGGGCGCGTGGCGTCGTTTGAGCTCAGCGACGCGCGGTGCCCGCGCCGATGAGGCCGCCCGCGGCCGCGCCGGCGATCGTGCCGATCGGGCCGCCCGTCAGCACGTAGCCGAGCGCGCCGCCCGCGGCCGCGCCGACGGCGGCGTGCGTTTGCGTGCGCGACATCGATCCGCAGGCCGTCATGCTCGATACGAGCGCGGCGACGACAGTGAGCTTGGCAATGGTCGAAGTCTTCATTTTTTGACCGGATACGCGAGTTGACGAATGAGCGCCGCCGTATGCGTGGCGATTTGCTTGCGGGGCTCGATGCAATACGGGTCGCATCGTAAAGACCACTGCGTCCCGCGCGCAAATCGATTTACCGCCTGTTACGCCGCTAACAGGGCCGCAATGCCTGTAAGCCATCGCCATGGCCGGATTGCGCGCGCGAAAGGCGGCAAGCGCGCGCCCGACAGGGCCGCCTCGGAAGCCGCTCAGGTAGAATGGCTGGATCGAGCGGGCGCGTCCCGCGTTGTATAAGCCGACCAAACTCTTGCGCATGAACACCGAACGTAACGACGCCGCGGCGGCAGCACCGTCCAATTTCATCCGAAACATCGTCGACGAAGACAACCGCAACTCGAAGTGGAGCGGTCGTGTCGAGACGCGCTTTCCGCCCGAGCCGAACGGCTATCTCCACATCGGCCATGCGAAGAGCATCTGCCTGAACTTCGGCATCGCGCGCGACTACGGCGGCGTATGTCATTTGCGGTTCGACGATACGAACCCGGAGAAGGAGAGCGTCGAATACGTCGAGTCGATCGTCGACGCCGTGCGCTGGCTCGGCTTCGACTGGGCGAAGGACGGCAAGACCCATCTCTACTATGCGAGCGACTACTACGACCGGCTCTACGAATACGCCGAGCTGCTGATCGAGCGCGGCAAGGCCTACGTCGACAGCCAGTCGGCGGAGCAAATGCGCGCAACGCGCGGCTCGCTGACCGAGCCGGGCACACCGTCGCCCTATCGCGATCGCACGCCCGAAGAAAACCTCGACCTCTTTCGCAGGATGAAGGCCGGCGAGTTCGAAGAAGGCGCGCACGTGTTGCGCGCGAAGATCGATATGAGCTCGCCGAACCTGAATATGCGCGACCCGGCGCTCTACCGCATTCGCTACGCGCATCACTACCGGACGGGCGACCGCTGGTGCGTCTATCCGATGTACGACTACACGCACTGTATCTCGGACGCACTCGAGGGCATCACGCACTCGCTTTGCACGCTCGAATTCGAGGACCATCGGCCGCTTTACGACTGGATCCTCGACGAGCTCGCGGACGCCGGCGTGTTCACGCGGCCGCTGCCGCAGCAAATCGAGTTTTCGCGGCTGAATCTGACTTATGCGATCACGAGCAAGCGCAAGCTGCTGCAACTCGTGACCGAGGGGCACGTCGACGGCTGGGACGATCCGCGCATGCCGACGATCGTCGGCGTGCGGCGGCGCGGCTTCACGCCTGACAGCATCCGGCTGTTCTGCGATCGCATCGGCGTGACGAAGGTCGATTCATGGATCGACATGAGCGTGTTCGAAGGCGCGCTGCGCGACGACCTCGACGACAAGGCACCGCGCACGGCGGCGGTGCTCGATCCGGTGAAGCTCATTATCGACAACTTCCCGGCCGATCTCGCCGAACCCTGCACGGCGCCCGTCCATCCGCACCATCCCGAGCGCGGCGAGCGCACGTTCCCGATTACGCGCGAACTCTGGATCGAGCGCGACGATTTCATGGAAACACCGCCCAAGGGGTACTTCCGGCTCTTCCCGGGCAACAAGGTGCGCTTGCGTTACGGCTACGTGATCGAATGCACGGGTGCCGAGAAGGACGAGCACGGCAACGTCGTCGCCGTTCACTGCAACTACTTCCCCGACAGCAGGTCGGGCACCGAAGGCGCGAACAACTACAAGGTGAAGGGCAACATTCACTGGGTCAGCGCGACGCATGCGCTGCCCGTGGAAGTGCGGCTCTACGATCGCCTCTTCAAGGAAGCACAGCCTGACGCGGGCGGGCGCGACTTCCTCGAGGCGCTGAACCCCGACTCGAAGCGCGTGGTGCAGGCCTATCTCGAGCCGGGCGGGGAGAAGATGCAGCCTGAGGACCGGTGTCAGTTCGAGCGGCATGGATATTTTGTCGCCGATCGCTACGACTCGAAGCCGGGCAAGCCGGTGTTCAACCGGATCGTCGGCCTGCGCGATAGTTGGGGCAAGCCGGCCTGAATGACGGGGCGCGCAAGGCGCCCCTGTCGTCGCGAGGCGGCATCTCGATCGAATCGAGTCGAATCGAGTCCAGGCGCTAGCGCGTCGCTGCTTCGGTCGGTGCGCGCTCCAAGGTCGTCGGCGCCATCGCCGGCAACATGCCCGACGGCATCATCCGATGCGGCTGGAGCAGCAGCGCGACGAGTCCGCTCCAGCCAGTCTGATGCGAGGCGCCCACACCGCGGCCGTTGTCTCCGTGAAAATACTCGTGAAACAGGACGAGGTCCTGCGAACGGGAATCCGCCTGCAGCATCGGGTAGGCCGCCATGACGGGGCGCAACCCGGCGTCATCCTTCAGAAATAAAGTCGCCACGCGTCGCGCAAGTTCGTCCGCGACCTCCTTCAGCGAAACGTTGTTTCCCGAACCCGTCGGGCATTCCACCTTGAAGTCGTCGCCGTAATAGCGATAAAACTCGTACAGCGACTCGATCAGCAGGTAGTTCACCGGCATCCATATCGGCCCTCGCCAGTTGGAATTACCGCCAAACGCACGGGAGTCCGATTCGGCCGGCTGATACTTGACCGAAAAACTCGCGCCGTCATGCTCGAAAACATAGGGTGCATCGCGATGCACGCGCGACAGTGCGCGCACGCCGTGAGCGGAAAGGAATTCGCTTTCGTCGAGCACGCGCCGCAACAGCGCCTTCATGCGATGTCCGCGCAGCAGCGACAGCAGCGTCGTATTGCCCGAGCCGGGCTCGGTCCAGCGCGAGACAAGCTTCGCCAGATTCGGCCGATGACCGAGGAACCAATCGAGCCGCTCGCGCAATCCGGGCAAATGTCCATGCAACCGCTCCTCGAGAACGTGAACGGCAAAGAGCGGGATCAGCCCGACGATCGAACGGATTCGCATCGGCAAGCGGCAACCGTCGGCGAAGTGCAATACGTCGTAGAAAAACCCGTCCTCTTCGTCCCATAAGCCGGTATCGCAGCCGTCGGAGCAACTCACCGCCTCCGCGATATAGAGAAAATGCTCGAAGAACTTCACGGCGATGTCGACATAGGCCTTGTTCGTCGTGGCCAGCTCGAGTCCAATCCGCATGAGATCGAGCGCGTACGCCGCCATCCAGGCCGTGCCATCCGCCTGATCGATGCGGTCGCCCGCCGGCAATCGTGAAGACCGGTCGAAGATGCCGACGTTGTCGAGACCGAGAAAGCCGCCCTGAAAAATGTTGCGGTCCTCGGCGTCTTTGCGATTCACCCACCAGGAGAAATTCAGCAGCAGCTTATGGAAGATGAGTTCGAGAAACTCGCGATCGCCGACGCCCGTCTGCTCGCGATCGAGCTCGTACACGCGCCATGCCGCCCAGGCGTGCACGGGCGGGTTGGCGTCGCCGAACGCCCACTCGTAGGCCGGCAGTTGTCCGTTCGGATGCATGTACCGCTCTTTGACGAGCAGCAGCAGTTGATTCTTGGCGAACTCGGGATCGACCAGTGCCAGCGCAACCGCATGAAACGCCAGGTCCCACGATGCATACCACGGGTATTCCCATTTGTCCGGCATCGATACGACGTCGCCGTTGCACATATGCCGCCAGTCGGCATTGCGGCCACGCCGACGCGCTTTGGGCGGCTTCGGTTGCCCCGGATCGCCATCGTGCCAGCGTGTCACGTCGAACTGGTAATACTGTTTCGACCAGAGCATCCCGGCAAGCGCTTGCCGCTGAACGAGTCGAGCATCGGCATCGGCGATATCGTGCTGAAACGCCGCATAGAATTCATCAGCCTCGGCGAGCCGGCGCGCGAAGAGCGCCTCCATGTCGAGCGGCGCCTCGGCGACGAGCGGCGTTGGACGCCAGCGCAAGTACGACACGGAGCGCTCATGCGGGGCAAGGTCGAGACGAACATGCGCCGCCGCGCGCGTGCCGGCGTCGCGTCTGATTGCCCGCTCGTCGCCGTGGACGATGTAGTCGTTGAAGCCATCCTTGAACGGCCCGTTACCATCGATGCCGAAGATGCGGCGCACGTTCGTTTCGTTTTCACAGAACAACCATTCGATCGGCTGTTGCGCCGCCGCCGTCACGATCAGCGGTTCGAGCGCCGGGTTGCGCGCCGCAACGCACATGCCGCCGCCCTCTTGCGGCTCGAGCGTGAGCGTCGGCTTGCCGCCCTTGCCCGACCACGCCCACCGATTGCGCGCCCAGAATTGCAGCAATAGGTGCAGTGCCGCCGGCTGCGCTCCACGGTTTTCGACCGTCACGCGCATCGCGACATCGTCGGGTGTGCGTTTGGCGTATTCGACGTAAACGTCGAAATACCGGTCGTCGTCGAATACACCGGTGTCAAGCACTTCATATTCGGGCTGGTCCGCGCCGCGCCGCTGGTTTTCCTTGACAAGATCGTCGTAGGGGTAGGCACCATGGGGGTATTTGTAGAGCATCCGCATATAGGAATGCGTAGGCGTGCCGTCGAGGTAGAAGTAGAGCTCCTTTACATCTTCGCCATGATTGCCCTCGGCGTTGTTCAAACCGAAGAGGCGCTCCTTGATGATCGGATCGTGCCCGTTCCATAGCGCGAGCGATACGCACCAATCGAGCGGATCGTTGCCGAACCCGGCCAGGCCGTCCTCGCCCCAGCGATACATGCGGCTGCGCGCATGGTCATGGGGAAAGTAGTCCCAGGCCGTGCCGTTCTCGCTGTAGTCCTCGCGAACGGTTCCCCACTGCCGCTCGCTCAGGTAGGGCCCCCAGCGGCGCCATCGATCGCGCTCGGGACCATGAAGGCGAGCCCATTCAGCCGATTTGAGCGGATCGACGGTACGCGGTGGCGACATGAGACCTCCGATCGAAAGTCCGAGCGCGGCAGGTTCGGCGCACGAGCGCGGGTTCGCCGCGAAGGCTGCAACGGCGCGCCGCTTCTCGCCTATTATGCCGCGAGCATCCTTCCAATTCGCAACAGCTCGCCGAGCGACCACGCCTGAAACGGCGCGCCGCGAGCCACGTGCGGCGCATCGCCGTCCGCAATCTCGCTGAGGTGGTCGAGCCCGACTCGTTCGAGATGCGCAAGCAACGGCGCGAGAAAGCGCTTGCGCGCCAGATCGAAGCAGGTCGCGTCGGAAATCCCCGCGTCCCGCTGCACGCGCAACCAGGCCTCGACGAACGGCCCGATCAGCCACAACCAGACTGTTCCTTGATGATAGGCGCCGTCACGCTCGAGCGGCGAGCCATCATACCGGCCGACATAATCAGGGTCGCTCGCTGCAAGCGAACGCAGGCCGAGCGGCGTGAGCAGTTGCGCTTCGACCTGCTCGACGACAGCGCGCGCACGCTCGCCGTCCAAGATGGCATACGGCAGACCGCCTACCGCGAAGATCTGGTTCGGGCGGATTTTTGCGTCGACGCGGCCCGGTTCGTGGTCGGCGTCGACGACGTCATACAACGCACCAGTCAGCGGATTCACGAAGCGCCCGGCAAACGAAGCGCTGGCGCGCGCTTCCAGTTCGCGCCAACGCCCATCCCATTCGAGCGCGATGCGCAACGCGTTGATCCACAGCGCCTGCACCTCGACCGGCTTGCCGATCCGCGGCGTGACGACCCACTCGCCCACTTTCGCATCCATCCACGTCAGTTGCACGCCGGCCTCGCCCGCGCGCAGCAGGCCGTCGCCGTCGACCGCGATGTTAAAGCGCGTTCCGCGCGCATAGCCTTCGAGAATGGCGTCGATCGCGGACCGCAAGCGCTCGCGTGTCGCCACCGACGCCCACCCCTTCCCGAGGTACTCGTGGACTGCCACGACGAACCACAAGGATGCGTCGACTGCGTTGTAGACGGGTGCGGCGCCGTCGTCGGGAAAGCGATTGGGTAGCATGCCCTCCGAAATCGTTCCTGTCCATTCGAGCAGGATCGATTCGGCTTCGCGATATCGCCCAGTTGCAAGCAGCAACCCGCGCATGGCGATGAATGTATCGCGGCCCCAATCGGTGAACCACGGATAGCCCGCGATGATCGTTTGACCGTCGCCGCGCGCGACGAGATAGGCGTCGGCGGATCGTTCGAGGCGGCTCGCGAATGCGGCTCGGCGTCGCCGCTCGCAGTCCGCGAGATCGACAACGGATTCGAGGGCAGGCATGACGGCAGGCACCATCGCTTTTAGCGCGTCGCCTGAGCATGCGTTCAGAATCATCACGGCTTCAACGCGCGTCAGTTCGAACGAAAAGACGCCCGGCGTCGCGAGATCCTCGGTGTAGTCGAGCCCGCGTTCGTGTTCGCGCATATAGCAAAAGTTGCGATACCAATCCGGCGCATGCGTGTACGCACCGTTGTGCCGCATGGCGATCGCGGGAAGATCGCCGTACGGCCGCCACCAGACGCGGCCGTCCGCTTGATGCGGCGTAAAGTCGAATAAGGGATTTTCGTGATGGAGCGCGTGGTAGTCGCGCCCGGAAATCAAAGGGCGGACGTGCAGCGTCAGCGCGCGGGTAAGCGGCGCACTGCTTTGCAGCCGCCAGCGCAAGACAGTCTCCGCTGAATCGCGTACGACGAAGATCTCGACCGTAACGTATGAATAGTCGTCGATCCTAAAGCGCCATGTGGGCCAGGGCGCGGTATCGAACTCCGCGAGTTCGATCGTGGTATCCGGATACATCGTGCGCGGCGAGTATAGATGCCGCGTGAGCGCATAGTGGGCTCCGCCAGCCGACTCGATCCATGCTTGCATGCCGTTGACCAGCACGACACGGCCAGTCGGCGGCCGCGTCGCCGCGAGCAACAGTGCGTGATAGCGCCGCGTCCGCTCTCCGCCCGCCGTCCCCGACGCAAAGCCGCCGAGCCCGTCGGCCTCCAGCCACTCGGCTTCGCTTGTCTCCCCGGCGCGGTGCGGGTGATCGACTCGAGTCACGGCCGGCCCTGGAGCGATCCGTGCAGATCAGTCAGCGACAACGCCGTCTCGAAAAGCCGCGTGAGGCTCTTGCTCGCGTATTGGGGCAATTCGAGCGGCGCTGCCCAACGAAATGCGTCCATCTCGGGAATCATCGATCCATCCTTGCGGCTCGGAAACATCGATGTACAGACGCATTGCGCGAGATCGACCTCGCCTTCGGCCACACGCGCGGCAAACAAGTGCAAGTCCTTGTCGCGCCGATAAGGAAAACGCCCGAGGTCCTTGAGACGCTCGGGCGCAAGCGCGATGCCGGTCTCCTCGCGCAATTCGCGAAGCGCCGCGTCGCACGGCGATTCGCCCTCCTCACCCTGCCCCTTCGGAATGTCCCAATGTGTCGTATCCGTCGCGTGCGCCAGCAGCACACGCCCATTCGGATCGAGCAGGATGACCCCGCATGAAACTGTTCGCTCGCTCATCGTATTCGCCTCTCTCGCACTCCCCGAGCGTACCGCGGAACGCGCGTACGCGGGGGCAGGCAATCAAGCTGGATACGAGGGCGAATCCGTATTTCGCGCCGCTACCACCCAAGAACAACGTGATGGCCCAAGTCCCCGATCACGTGGTAGCGGGACGACTCGCCGCGATCGCCGCCGGCCGCTCCTCGAGCAAGAACCGATACACGGCACCCCCTGCCGCGCCGCCGACGAGCGGAACGACCCAGAAAACCCAGAGCTGGCCGAGCGCCCAGCCGCCCTGAAAGAGCGCGACGCCCGTGCTGCGCGCCGGATTCACCGACGTGTTCGTGACCGGGATGCTGATGAGGTGAATCAGCGTCAAAGCGAGCCCGATCGCGATCGGCGCGAAACCCGCGGGCGCACGCTTGTCCGTGGCGCCATGAATGATGAAAACGAAAAATGCGGTTAGCACGAATTCGGCGACGATGGCCGCTTGCAACGAATAGCCGCCAGGTGAATGGTCCCCGTAGCCGTTCGACGCGAATCCGCTCGCCGATGCATCGAATCCCGCCTTGCCGCTGGCAATCAAATAAAGCACCCCAGCTGCGAGGATGCCTCCAATCACCTGCGCCATGATGTATTGGACGACTTCTTGACCGGGAAAACGCCCGCCCGCAAAAAGACCGACCGTCACGGCGGGATTGAAATGCCCTCCGGAAATATGACCGACCGCATAGGCCATCGTCAGCACGGTGAGCCCGAACGCCAAAGCCACGCCGACAAAGCCGATACCCAATTGAGGAAATGCCGCGGCAAGCACCGCGCTGCCGCAACCGCCGAACACGAGCCAGAACGTGCCGAATGCTTCGGCCGCGAGTCGCCTGAACATGAGCCCTCTCCCAGGTAATGAGGTACGAGGATACTAAGCGAGGCGAAACCGCAATTCAAGGCGAATTAAGCTTGTTTCCACTCGATTTAACAATATTTGAAGCTTTGCTGAAAATTGGCCTTTTTTATTCTATTGGAGCCCGGAATGATTGCAGCGACGGACTGTTACCGCTCGGGCTACGTGTTCCGCCGGCCTATCGCGCTCGGGACCCGTTCTACGAAGCGCGCGCCGAGCGCGGCGGCGACGATTCGCCCGCGACGCGCGCCACGGCCGACTGCAGCGCCTTCACGTCTGGCCACGTCGCCTTTCCGTTCAGCAGACTTTGCTCGAGCCGACGCGCCACCCTTGCGATCTCTTCGAGGTGGAACCACGACGCAGTGCCGACGATGCGATGGACGATCTCCCTCATTTGCTCGGCGTCCTCATCGATCGATAGCGACGACAGCTCGGCAGTCTCGTCAGTCAGCGTTTGTCGCAGCTTTTCCCACAAGTCGGCGTGCCGCTCGGCCGGAATGCCCGCCTGCTCGAACGCGTAAGCGGGCGGCGCCGTCGTGCCGTAGCGTTCGAGCAGCGCACGCAATTGCTGCGGTTCGACAGGCTTGACGAATACCTCGTCGGCGCCGGCGGCAAAGCATTCGTCACGTTGCTGCTGCAGGGCATTCGCTGTCAGCGCAACGAGCACTGTGCGTGCGCCCGTGCCGGCTTCACGCTGACGAATCTGCCGCATCAGCTCGACTCCGCCCATGACCGGCATCGCGCAATCGGTGATGACCATGGCATAGGACCGGCGCCTGAGCGCCTCGAGCGCCTCCAGGCCGTTCGTCGCGCAATCGCATTCGGCGACACGAAGATTCGTGACCTGACGCTTCAGGACCTCGCGATTGATGTCCTGATCCTCGACGAGCAGAATGCGCCGCGACGATCGTTCTTGTGCCGGCGCAGCCGCGTCGGGGGTGGCGACGAGCGCTTCACCCCCGCGTGGCGCGGCACTTCGGTCTATGGGCAACGGCAGCTCGATCGACACCGTCGTGCCGCGCCCGGCCTCGCTCTCGAGCGTGATCGATCCGCCCATCGATTCGACCAGTCGCTTGCAGATCGCGAGCCCGAGGCCGGTGCCGCCATAGCCGGCGGTCGCCGCGCTGCGAGCCTGGACGAACGGCGAAAAGAGCCGCGCCATGTCCTCGCGAGCGATGCCGATGCCCGTATCGGCCACGCGAATGAGGATGCGCTGCCCGTCTTCGGTCGTGGCAAGCACGTCGACCGACAGTGTGACGGCCCCACGATCCGTAAACTTCGACGCATTGCCGAGGAGGTTCAACAGCACTTGGCCGAGCCGCTGGCCGTCGCCGATATGGCGAGGCGCGAGCGCCGGCGATACATCGACGTTGAAACGCAAGCCTTTGCGTTCCATCTCGGGCGTGACGATGCCGGCCGTTCGCTCGACGAGCTCACTCAGGTTCATCGGCGCGGACGTCAGCGTCAGATCGCCGTTTTCGCTCTTCGCGAAGTCCAGGATATCGTTGAGGATCCGGAGCAGAATTTCGGCGGCGTTGCGCGCCATGTTGAGCAGATACTGGTCGTCGCTCGAAAGCCGGCCGTGATCGAGCAGTTGCAGGATGCCGACCACGCCGCTCATCGGAGTGCGAATCTCGTGACTGACGGTGGCAAGGAAAGCATCGCGCGCGCGCGAGGCCTCTTCGGCATCGGATTTGGCGGCGACGAGCGCGGCCTTCTCCAGGACGAGTTGACGCTCGGTCCAGCGGCGCTGCCTGACCTCATTACGCAGCCGCAGCATGTAGCCGCAGAGCACGGCCAGAAAAATGATCGTGACGGCGACGACGGGGGTCAGGACGATCCATAGCGTGCGCGGCGGAATGCCGAAAGTGAAGCGCGTCGACAGCCAACTATGCTGGATGTGTTCGCGCTCGCGCTCAGGGATCGACGCAAGCACGCGATCGATCAAAGGCACGAGGGCCGCGAAACGCGGCGCGACGCCGAAAGAGAGGTCCTCGAAATGCCCCGTCGGCGCGGCGATGCGCAGGATTCCCGCGTATTTTTCCCGCACCAGCCGATCGACGACGCCGAGATTGCCGATGTACGCGAACGCTTGGCCGCTCGCCACGGCGTCGAGCCCATCCGCTGTCCGCGCCACGGTGATCGTCCGCATCTTGTCCAAGCCCGGCATTTCGGCGCGCATGCCCTCCGAATCCTTCACGAGGGCCACTTCCGCTCCGGCGATATCCCTCGGCCCACCGATGAAAGGTGCCGTTTCGCGCGTCACGATGACGAGCGGATAGCGGACGTAAGGCCGCGAATAGTTGAAGCCCGCGACGAGGCCATCGGAACGCGATGCCGCCACGACGAGATCGAGCCCGCCGCTGTTGGCGAGCCGGATCGTTTCGCTCCATGACTGAGTCGGCACCATACGGACTCGCACGCCGAGCGTCTCGCGTATGAAATCGAGGTAATCGGCGGAAATGCCTTCGAAATGGCCCGTATCGTCGACAAAGGCCATCGGCGCCCAGCGCGGGTCGGTGCCGATGCGCAGCTCCGGCAGCGACGTAAGATACGATCGCTCCTCGGGCGAGAGCGACAGGTGCAAGTCCCAGCTCGCGCGCGGCAAGCGCGGCGCTTCGTCGGAGGCCTCGCAACCGGCCAGCGCCGCGAGCAGCGACGAAGCCAGCAGCCACGCGAGCGCTGCCGCGAACGCGCGCGAGCGCAATGGCAACCCCATCTGTCCGTTCGACGATCTCCCGCGCGCCATACGACTCATGCCGAAGAAAGGTCGTTATTGCGGCAGTATTCGAGCAGTTCCTGGTTCGTCGAAAGCCCGAGCTTGCGCTGCGCATTGATCTTGTGGCGGCTGATCGTCTTCGGGCTCCTGTTCAAGCGCTGCGATATTTGCGTCGCGGTCAGGCCGTCATAGGCGAAAAGACGAATCACCTCGAGCTCGGCCGTCGTCAGCTCAGCGACGTGGCCCACGCGCGGACCGACGATGCTCGCGCTCGCCAGCAACGATTCGAGCCCCGGGCTCAGATAGGTGCGGCCCTGGGCAGCCGCAAGCAGGGCGAAACTCAACTCCTGCACGCCACCCGCTTTCTCGACGATCGCCTTCACGCCCTTCGCCATCAGCTTGTTGTGAATCGCCGCATTGCGCAGCGCCGTGATGACGACGATGGGCATCTCCGGCTTGATTCTCTTCAGGCGATCGATCAGCGCGACGCCGTCTTGTGTGCGCCCACCCGGCATCGCGTAGTCGGTGACGATCAGATCGCAGGGCACGGTCTTGACCGCGGCTATGAGCTCGTCGGCAGTGCCGGCCTCCCCCACGATCTCGGCCATCCCATTGGCCTCGAGCGCAGTGCGGATGCCGTAGCGGACGACGGCGTGATCGTCCGCGATGATGATACGCAGCAGCTTGTTCATGGCGCCCCTCTACCCCCGATTCGATGCGAACGACAACGATGCTCCGAAGACTCGAACGCCGCGTTGCGCGCACCATCGACATTCTTCTAATTGGTCGCGTCCGAGAAAACTAGAAATGCTAGCGAGAAGGACTGCATTCGATAATACGAAAATTCTTGGAATTGCAAAGAACTTCCAGCGAGCGTCGGGCCTGCTTTTGCGCATTCGATGCCGAATCGTCAAAGTGTGGGAAAGAGCCATCTTTCGCGCATTCAGCGAGCGGCGTTCGATATGCTTTCGATGAGGGCGTCGAACGAAAGCAGCCATTCGCCTTCCCCGGACGAAAGCCGACACGCTCCCGCCGCAAGGGCCTCGTCGACTTCGATGGGCCATGGAAACGCGAGACCCATGGCCCGCGTCGCCGCTTCGTCGCCGGCCGACAGATGGAGCTGAGCCGCCGGCCCCGGGTCGATTTGCTTGCGCAACTCATCGACGACGATCGCAACGCGCTGATCTGCCGGCATCCGCACGGCTATCCGTTGCAGAGCAGCCTCCAAAGCAGCATCCAACACCGGCTCGAGGCGAGCCAGCAGCGCTTCCCGGCAAGAACGGTAGGCGGCTTCCAAGGCAACGGCTCGACGCAGGAATGCGGCATCGCTATCGCGGCGATGCCGCGCCTCATCGCGCAGAATGCGCGCTTCATGTTCCGCCGCCGTGCAATGCGCACGCTCGACGACGGCGTCAGCGGTCAGTCTTGCCGCCTCCACATACGCGGCAAGCTCGTGCAACTGTGCCACTTCGCTCGCTCGATAGATTAGCTGCACGGGCCAGGCATCGACTCCTGGTGGGCGCGAAATGCGGCGGGCGACGAAAGTCATGGCGAAACTAGCCGGCTGCGGCATGGGTAGCGGCGAGCCGCCGAGCTGTTGCAAGGGCGACGGCCAGGCAGAGCCCAACATCGATGCGAGCGATCGCGAGCGGACCCGTGACGACCGGTTCGGGCGGATCGCCGGAACAGGAATGTCCGCCGCCGGCGCGCGCGATCGTCGAGGGCTCTTCGCCGTGCCGTTCATCGGGCGAGCGCATCATCAGAAGGCGGCCGGAGATATCGGGCCATTGCATCGCGGCTGCCTGCTGCAATAGGCGCAAGCCTGCCGTGCGTGCGTCGTAGGCGGACGTGGTGCGCGATTCGACGATCCGCGACTCGAGGCAGTTGACGTCTCGATAACGAAGCGCGCACTGCCACAACGGATCGTGCGTCGGCCAACGCCTGGGTGGGCCTTCGCAGCCGCGAGCGAAACGCCATCCTCCCGAGGCACGCAGCACCGCGATCCAGCCGAGCACGCCTGCCAGTTCACGAAAAAGAGCCGGCGAAAAGCTGACGAGCTGCAGCCAGCGCGTGTCCGGCGGCGCGCCCCACCCGCGCTCGAGGCCGAACGCGCCGATCCAGCCGCCAAAGACAAGCCGCGCGGCCGGGCCGGCTGCCGGCGCGACTGGCACTCCGTATCGAAGATGCCATCCGTGATCGGCCCAATGCCAAGGTTCGAACCAGAATCGCGGCCAAGCAGTGCTCATCGTTTTTGCCGCCAGTACAGGACGCAAGCCGCCGCGCCGAAAACGAGCGCAAGGAACGCCGGCACACCGACGAACAGCCACACCGGCCGACGCGGCGACACCAGCGCCGCTGCGACCGCCCCAGAGCCTTCGTGCTCGGTCACGAGGACCACCGCGACCCGGCCGTCGTCTTCGCCGGCCAGCCCCGGCACGCCGTTCTTGACGAACCGCACGATGCCAGGCACGAGCGGAGCCAGGTCGATGTTGCTTCGATGCTTGATCAGCAGCGAAGCCGATGCCGGCGTCAGCGGCATGCCGGGCGCGGGCCGCTCTTGCGGCACCACGCGAGCGCGCGCCGCCACGACGCCGTCGATGTCGAGCATCGTGCTTTCGATTTCCTTCTCAAGCCCATGGATGTAGCGTGCACGGTCTTCGAGCGGCGTCGACATCGCGCTCTTCCTGCCGAACGCATCGGCGAGCCGCGAACGCGCGTGTCGCGGCAACCCCGCGTCGCGCAGCGCCGCGATGGCATCGACGAAATCGGCGTCGGCCACCGAAAGCACGACGCCCTCCTTGCCCTGCCTGCGCGCGACGGCGATGCCGCGCTGACGCAGGGCCGCTTCCGTTTCGTTGGCGCTTTGCATGTCGGGCGCAATATGCAAATCGATGCGCTTGGAGCACGCGCAAAGCGCCAGCAGGACGGCGGTCGCAATCGCACGACGCCGGCAGCGCGCGGCGAACGGCCGGCGCGTCATGCCGCCGTGACCAACTGCTTGAGTCCAGCGGCGGTCGCGCCCACGACTCGCGCCGCGCACATGACGTCGATCTGGTAGGCGGCCATGAGGCGCGCCTGCCGGTGCATGGCAAGCACGACCTCGGGGCCGGACGCGCCGTGCGCGTGCGCATGGGCGATCTGGCCAGGCAGCTCGGCTGCGCGTCGACGGCCGCGCTCGATCTCGTCGAGGCGGCGCACGAGCATCCGCAAAGCCGGCGCTTCATCGATCGATGTCAGCGCGTCCGCGAAAGCCGCGCCCGCCAAGACGCCGGCGTCCGCGGACGTTCCGGATAACGGCGGCGAGAAAACTCGAAGATGGTCCACGCGTTGCCTCTTCGGCCTTCAGGGCTTGAGCTGCGCCGTCAGTTGACGAAGCGAATTGACGAGCTCGGTCGTCATCCGGCCGTGCGCCGATTCGAGTGCGTTGCCCGCGTCGACTTGCCGCTTCTCGAGCGCGAACTCGAGACCCGCGCGCATCGTCTCGTCCACCGCATACGCCTGGCCGACGCTGCGAGCGGCCATCGATTGCAAACTGTCGATCATCATTGAACCTCCAACCCATCCGTCGATGACGGATGCATGCTCGAGTTCATGCATCCGCCGATGTCATGCCGAATCTGCCTTAGAACTGAATGCCCTGGGCCGCCTTATGGACGGCGTTTTGCACCTTGTTGCCCGAATCGAGGTGCCCGCTCGCGATGCTGTTCGCGGTGTCGGCCAACATCTTTTGAATATTGGCCTCCGTTTGCATTTCCATCGTCTGCAATTGCGTTTCCTGCTGACGTCGCAACAGGCCCTGCATTTGATCCAGGGCCTTCGCGGAATCGGCACCGGCGGCATGCGTCGACGCCGCCGATTGCGACGATCCCGAGATCGCCGAGACGACCGTACCGGCCAGCGACGCCAGCGCGCCGACCGTCTGCAAAGCGGGAACAACGGCTGCAATGGTCATGATGGACCCCCTTGACGAAAGAGAAAACTCGGCACTCTTCCGACGCCGGCGCGATACCGGCGCGGAATTGGAGCGTTAGTAACGGCAGATGACGGAGCGGTTCCGCATAGCGGCGAAACACTTCGGCCGATCGCGCGAGCCCGATCCGGCGCGGCGATCCAAACGGCGATCCAAACGGCGAGCCGAACGGCGAGCCGAACGTAATGTCGTCCGATTTTTATATCAAAATTGACGCACGAGCGCGCGACGTCTCGATCATTGCGCCATTGCAGCTTGATCGAGGCTCGATCCAACATGATTTCGACGCTTTCGGATGGGACCCGTCGCTTTGCCGGCGCTGACGCGTCCGTCGAATTCGACGACTGGTACCGCGCGCACCGGCAGGCGATCTACCGGTTCATCGCGCGGCGCGTGCGAAGCGCCGAGGACGCGGAGGACATCCTTCAGTCCACCTACCTCGGCGCCTGGGAGAATCGCGCGTCGTATCGCGGCACGGCGCAGCCCAGGACATGGCTCATCGCCATCGCGCTGAACGTGGCGCGCAACCACGTGAGCCGCGCTTCGGATTATCGGTTCGTCGTCGAGCGCATCGACGACCACGAGGAAGCGCTCGTCGATACGCGCGGTCCCGAACTGCGCCTCTCGGTCAAGCAGAGCCTCGCCAAATTTCTCGAATTCGCGCAGTCTCTGCCGCCAGAGCAGCAACGGATGATCGAGCTGCTTTTTCTCGACGACGTCAGCTATGTCGAAGTCGCCGCCATGCTCGGGATCCCCGTCGGCACGGTTCGCTCGCGACTGTCGAGGTTGCGCGCCAAGCTCGAGAAGCACTTTGCCTGAGCCGCGAGCAAACCCGGCTCGATTGATCGCTCGGCCGGCCGCGCTCGCACATTCAACTTCTTTCGCACTCGTCGACCATGGACATCAATCTCACCGAACTTCAACTGCTACACGCGATGCAGCACGCCGATCGCGTCCGCCACTCGATGTCGCCGACCGACGTCCGGCAGTGGCAGCGCTACGTCGAAGCATTGCGCGGCGTATCGCTCGCGAACTGGAGCGCGACGACGGACGTGCAGATGCGGTTCGCGCTGCTGCGCAGCGTATTGAACGAGATCCGCTGAAGATGGCGCTGGCGCACGACATGACGCGTTCCCTGCCGCGCTGGCCAGCCTGGTGGCTCGCCGCGATTGTCGCCGTCTTGCTGCTCCCTCCATTCGGCATGACGGCCGGGACCGCAAGCGCGACCGAATCGACGCATACAGCCGGCGCGGCAAGCGCCGGACTGTCGGCACCCTATGCCTTTCGGGCAACGAACCGCTCGCCGCTCGAGATATTGCGGCAGTTCGCCGGCGATCACGGTCTTTCCTTGCGTTTCGCGCCAGCGGCGAACGGCCGCGCGCAAGCATGGAACGGTGCCCGTCTCGACGGCTGGATTCGCGCGGAAAGCGGACACGACTTTCTCGAACAGCTCGCGAACGCCCACCGATTCGATTGGTTCGTCGCCAATCGGACGCTGTATGTCAGCGCGCGCGCCGATTCGATCGTCGAGCGGATCCCGCTTCACGGCATCTCGGCCGAGGCGGCGCGGGCAGCGCTCGCGGCCGTCGGGCTTTACGACGAACGCTTCGGCTGGGGTGTGCTGGCCGCGCAAGACGCGGTGCTCGTCTCCGGTCCTCGCGAATATGTCGCGCTCGTAAGGCGCTTTCTCTCCGTTCGATCCGCGCCGAGCGCGGCCGCGGCGCGCGCGGAGCCGATGATCTTCCCGCTGCGCTACGCGCCCGCGACGGACGCGGACGGCTTCGATGCAGGCGACCGAACGAGACCCGGCGCCGCGTCGATCATCCGGCAGCTCGTCGGTCGCGACGCAGCCGACGACGCCCCGGCCTTTTTCATGCCGTTGCTCGAACCGGCGTCCGCGGCCGGTGCCCGCCAGCCAGCGTCCGCGAGCGTCGACGGGCTCGCCCACTTGTTCGGCATCTCGCCGCCGTTGCCGGCTTTGCCGCCGCTGCCGTCGTCGCGCTCCCCGTCGATGCGGCTACCGGCGACGCGCGCAACGGCCGCGCGCGATGCGGATGCCGTCGTGATTGGCGACGAGCGCAGCAACACCGTCATCGTATGGGGCGATCCGGCGTTGCGCGGCCCCCTCGAGCGCATCGTCGAAGCGCTCGATCAGCCCATGCCGATGGTCTCGATGGAAGTGCTCGTGCTCGAGACCGACGATGAGACGTTACGTTCACTCGCGCAAGGCCCCGCGCACCGCCGGGCCGACGCGGACGAAATTGACACCGAACGCTCGAGAGCCGGTTTCGACGCGAAGCTATCGCATGCGCTCGAGGCTCAACGCGCCAAGGTGCTCAATCGCCAGAACCTTGTCGGCTTCGCCAATCAACCCGTCACGCTCGCTCTCGGTGCGGAGGAATCGCATCGCCGCTCGCCGTTGCGCGGGGGAGACGCCGCCGGGGAATTCGACGACAACGCCAGCGGCCGTGCGGGTCATCGCGGCGACGCGCTCGATCTGGTCGCCCGCCCGTTGCCGGCGCAGCCGTCGGGACCTTCGGCCATTGCCGTCGATGTGAGACTCCTCATGGCACAGCCGACCGGCCTGCCCGGGCAGGAGTGGAGCACCACGACGAGCGTCCGGCTGAGAACGGCCGTCGCCCTCGAAGGCGGCGGCGCGCCGCGTCTCCTCACGAGCTACCCCGTGGCGACGTCGCGCGACCGGCAGCGCGCGATTTTCATCAGCGCCGGCGCGCTCTAGTGGCGCACGGACACGGCCAACACCACGGATAACCGCCAGCACGACGCGACGAACCACGAACCCATGCTCGAACTCAGAATACTCAGCGGCCTGCATCGCGGAGCCGCCTTGCCGCTCGATGGCGACTCGATCCGCCTCGGCAGCGGGAGCGCGAACGACATCGTCCTGACCGACCCAGGCATGCCAGAGCATGGCATCGAGCTTCGCAGGCAAGCCGAAGAAGGATGGACCTTGCGCCGTCTCGACGAGAGCCATGAGTCGGCCGCCGCGATCGGCGCCGGGATGCAGATCGAGGTCGGTCCCGTGCTCGTCGGATTCGCCGAGGAGAACGATCCCTGGCGCAGCGATGCGGCGCTATCGATCGCGATCGATGGTGCTGCGGCTCCAAACCGGACGGCCGCGCGGCTAGCGAGCCTCGCCGCGCTCTTCGCATTCGCTGCTGCGGCGGCGCTGGTCGCCATCCTCAGTGGGCCCGCCGCCAATAGCTCCGTCGCCCCTCAATCGGCCAGCCGGTCCAGCGGGCAGGACGCCGCGGCCGCGGCGTCGCGGCCCGCCGTGCGCGAAGTGCGGGCCGTCCTCCATCCGGCACCCGCGAGCGCCGCCTCGCCGCCGTTCGGCGTCCTCAGCGTGCGCGGCGGCGCTCACGGGTTCATCGTGACCGACGACGGGCACGTGCTCGTGCCAGGCAACGTCTTGAGCCAATTCACGCTGGACCGAATCGAGTCGCACCGCATTGTCTTCTCCGGTCCTCATGCTGCCGAACTGTCATGGTGACACGCGATCTGACGCCCTTCGGGGTCACCGTTTCACGTCTCCCGCCGACGCTCGACGTCGAACCGCGGCTCGCCGCGTGGACCGCGTCCGCGCGCCGACGCATCGACAGCCCCTGCGCGATCGAGGCGTTCGGCCGCATCGAGCGCGCGAGTGCCACGCTGATCGTCGCACGCATGCCCGGGGCCAGGATCGGGGATCTCTGCGAACTGATCGGTTCGCAACGCTGCGGCGGCGCCGAGCCAATGCTCGCGGAAGTCGTCGGGATCGACGGTCCGCACGCAAAGCTCGCTCCGCTCGCGTCGACCGACGGCCTCGCCGCGAATGCGCTCGTACACTCGCTGCGCAAGCCGCATGAAGTCGCCGTCGGGGCGGGCCTCATCGGGCGCGTGCTGGACGGATTCGGGCGGCCGCTCGGCGAACCCTGCATCGAGTCGGTCTCCGTCTGCCCATGCAAACGCGTGCCCGTGCTCGCCGACGCACCCCTCGCAACCTCGCGTCCCCTTATCGCCGAGCGCGTGACGACGGGTGTGCGCGCGATCGATGCTCTGCTGACCCTCGGACGCGGCCAGCGGGTCGGTCTGTTCGCGGGCCCCGGGTGCGGCAAGACGACGCTGCTCGGCGCGCTCGCGCGCGGGATCGAGGCCGATAGGGTCGTGTTCGCGCTCGTCGGCGAGCGGGGCCGCGAGCTCAACGAATTCGTCGAGCGTGAACTCGATACCGCGCTCGCCGCGCGTTCCGTCGTCGTCTGCGCGAGCGCCGATCGTGCGCCGATGGAGCGCGTGCGCGCCGCATTCACCGCGACGGCCATCGCCGACGGCTTTCGCGCCGAGGGAAAGCACGTGCTGCTGCTCGTCGATTCGCTGACGCGCGTCGCCCGCGCGCAACGCGAAATCGGCCTGGCCACCGGCGAGCCGCCCGGGCGTCAAGCATTGCCGCCCTCCGTCTACTCGATGCTGCCGCGTCTCGTCGAACGGGCGGGGAATACGCCGAGCGGTTCCATCACGGCGATCTACACCGTGCTCGTCGAATCCGAGGCGTCCGACGCGAT
The DNA here is from genome assembly GCF_002934455.1 of Trinickia symbiotica. Classification (GTDB taxonomy): domain Bacteria; phylum Pseudomonadota; class Gammaproteobacteria; order Burkholderiales; family Burkholderiaceae; genus Trinickia; species Trinickia symbiotica. Next base: position 517,249 of record NZ_PTIR01000001.1, read on the forward strand.
TGCGGAGGAAGCGCGGTCTTTGCTCGACGGACATCTCGTGCTCTCGCAAGAGCTCGCCGCGAAGGGTCATTTCCCCGCGATCGACATTCTCGCGAGCCTGAGCCGCACGATGAACGCGGTCGTCGACGATGCGCAAAGGCGCGATGCCGAACGGCTGCGAGCGCTGCTTGCGCGCTATCGCGAGCTCGAGTTGCTGTTGGCGCTAGGCGAATACGAGCCGGGCCACGACGAGCAAAACGACGAGGCGGTAACGCGGCATCCTCGCCTCATCGATTTTCTGCGACAAAACCTCGGCAGTCCCTCTTCCTGGAACGACACACTTGAGCGATTAGATGCCGCACTCCGTCGATGACATTCATTGCTGGCGAGCCCTGCGTGCACGCAACGAGGCGCGCGTGATTCGAGCGCGCCAAAGCGTGGCGGCGGCCGCGCGCGCGGCGCGAGCCACGCTCGCCGCACTCAATATGGCGCGCGCCGCATGCGAGCAAGCCACGCACGAAGCGAACGAGCGGCGGCGCGAGATCGAAGGCGGCATGCGTGCGCGCTGCGACTTCCTTCAGCGCGCCGATTTGTATCGCGCCACTGACGCTTACGCGAGCCTCGAGCGGATGAGAGATGCCGCTCGCGCGAAGGTCGCCGACGCTCGGACGGCTCACGACAATGCGTGCCGGACGCTGGGAGACGCGCGGGCAAGGCTGGCCCCGCTGCTGCGCTGCCGCGAGAAATATCGATTAGCGCTGAGCCGACTCCTTATGGGAGTCTCATCATGACGACGACCGACTATCGACGGCTCGCGCCACGACGCGTCGATACGGCAACGCTGTCGGCGCGCCGCCTGCTGCGGACGTATTGGACCGAGCTCACGCTCGAAGACGGCACGATCACCCGGTGGCATTTGTCCACCGATCGGGCGCAGTGCACCGCGCACGATCCCGGCCTGCCGGTGTCGACGCGCTTCGGCCCGACGATCTGGCTCGACTATCGTGCGCTGTTGCTGGCCCTCACCGGCATCGACATCGACGCCGGGCCCACTCCGTCCGCGCGCACCGCATTCGTCCGTTATGCGGTCGCGTCGCTACCTGAATCGCTATGCACCGCCCTCGGCGAGCCCCTCGTCGAAGGCGACCCGCGCGGCTTGCCTCTTGACGCGCCGATCGTCGCGAACCTGCGCTGTGAAACGAAATCGATCCGCCTCGCGATGCGGCTCCTGATCCGCGCGGACGCGTTGCTCGCGTTGATCGAACATGGGCCATGGCGTCCCGCGCCGACGATGCCGCCCGCCTGGCTGATCGCGCTTCCAAGTCGCATGCGCGTCGTCGCGGGCGGGCTGACGCTGCCCACCACGCGATTCTCGCAGCTACGACGCGCCGACGTGATCGTCCTGCCTGACAGCGCATTCGACGTTGCAGGCAACGGTCGGATTCGCATATTCGATCGTCTTGCCGAGGTCCGGTGGCTCGACGACCGCCATTGCTTCGAGGTTCAACGAATGTCGCCAGAAGACACCCCCTCCCCTCCGGCTCACCACGCCGAGACAGCGCCGGCCGACGCCGGTGCCGACATGACCGGTCTGCCGGTACGCCTTTCGTTTTCGCTCGGCGCATTGTCATTGCCGATGGGCGAAGTCGCGGCCATTCGCGCCGGTACCTTGCTGCGTCTCGAAGGTGCCTTGCCGCCGAGCGTGCGCATCGAGGCAAACGGTGTGCCGCTCGGCTATGGAGAACTCGTCGACCTCGATGGCCGGCTCGCCGTCGAAATCGTCGAGTGGCCGCGGGCGGATTCCGGGCCGCGATCGCCATGACGTTCGACCCACACCCGCTCGCCCTGCTCGTCCTGTTGGGCGTCCTATCGTTGTTGCCGCTGATCGCCATCACGACGACGTCCTTTCTCAAGATATCGGTCGTGCTGATCCTCGTTCGACATGCGCTCGGCGTGCAGCAAGCGCCGCCTACGATGACGCTCAACGCGATCGCGCTCGCGGTCACGATGTTCGTCATGGCGCCGACGTTCGAGGCGTCCCTCGCGATTGCGCGCGATGGCGCGCCGGATTCAACGGGCCGAGAGCAAGTGGCCTATGCGCTCGCCGTCGCTGAGCCTCTGCGTCAGTTCATGTTGCGCAATACGCGGGCCGAGCAACGCGAGCGCTTTCTCGACATCGCGCGCCGTGGCTCGCCTGCCTCGGCAAAACCATCGGCGCACACCGACGACTGGAGCATCCTCGTACCGGCTTTCGTCGTCTCCGAGCTCCAGGCGGCATTCGAGATCGGCCTGCTCCTCTTCGTGCCTTTTGTCGTCATCGATCTACTCGTCTCGAACGTGTTGTTGGCAATGGGCATGCAGATGGTGCCGCCGATCATGGTTTCGCTGCCGCTCAAGCTCCTGCTCTTCGTCGTCGCCGACGGCTGGGGCAAGCTGCTGCACGCGCTCGCGCTTTCTTACAGGAGTTGAGCCCTTGTCCGAGACACTCGCGCTTCTCGAGCAGTCACTCTTCTTCGCGCTCAAGGTCTCGCTCGTGCTCGTGCTGGGAGCCGCCTGCGCGGGAATCGCGACGTCGGTCGTGCTGACCGCGTTTCAGATCCAGGATCAGGCGTTGCCGTTCGCGGTGAAGCTGATTGTCGTCTGCGTGGGGCTCGCGGCCGCGGCCCAGTCGATCGGCTACGAATTGCTCGGCATCGTCGATGAGACGTTCGCGCTCGTGGCCTCGTCGGGTGCTTCGCCATGATCACCGAATTGGCGGCCGTCGCCCTTCCGTACGTCCTCTCGCTCGGCCTCGCCGCCGCGCGCTGGGTGCCGGCGCTCATACTCGTTCCCGCTTTCTCGCCGCAAGCGTTGTCCGTATCCACGCGCGGCGCCATCGCCCTCGCGCTCGCCCTGCCTGTCGCACCGTCGATGCTGCCCCTGCTCCAGGCAGCGCCACCGCCATCGGTGCTGCTCGCCCTCCTTGCGGGAAAAGAGCTCGCCCTCGGTTTCCTCCTTGCGGTGACGCTCGCGATCCCCCTATGGGCCATCGAAGCAGTCGGCGTCTATGTCGACTATCAGCGCGGCGCCAATCCTCAAGCGCTCGACCCAGCCGCATCTCCCGACGCGTCGACGACAGCGCTCATCCTGCAGCGGGCGTCGTGTGTCTACCTGATGCAGGCGGGCGCCTTTCATGCGCTGCTCGGCGCGGTCTATGCCAGCTTTGGCGTTTGGCCGCCGCTCGAGCTTCTGCCTTCGTTCCCGGACAACCTATGGCAAACGGTCGAGCCGCTCTTGCGCGCCCTTGTCGGTTTCACGGCGACGCTCGCGCTGCCTTATTTGCTCGCGCTCGGTCTCATCGAGGGCTCATTCGCACTGCTGGCGCGCGCGAATCCGCGCTTTCCCGCGTACGTCGCCGCGCTGCCGCTCAAAAGCGTCGCGGCGCTGTTGCTCGTCGCGTTGAGCCTGCCAACGGCGCTACAAGCCGTGCATGACGTCGTCGCCGGCCAGGCCGGCGCAATCGATCGAGCCGCTCGAGACGCCACCTCGAAATGAGCGAAAAACCTCTTCCGCCAACCGAAAAGCGGCTGCGGGATGCTCGCGACAAGGGGGACGTACCGCGCAGCGAGCCGCTCACGGCGTGGTTCGCCATGGCGTTTGCCATCGAGGCCGTGTTCGCCTCGCTCGACATCGCTTGCGGCGCGTTGTTGGACATCATGCATTCGACGTTCGACGCGCTCGAGGAGCCTCACATCGTCGTTGCCGTTGCGCGATCAGCGACGAACGGCGCGCGACTCCTCGCGAGCGCGCTTGCCGTCGTAGCCGCCTCCGCCGTGATCGGCGCTATCGTCGCGGCATGGGTAAGCGGGGGCGGTCTTCGCTTTGCCCCGAAAGCGTTGAAGCCTTCGTCAAAGCGCATGAACCCGCTGACGCACTTCAGACAGATGCTTTCGGCAAAGCATCTGACCGACGTCCTGTTGTCCCTTATCACCGCGCTCGCGATCGGTCTCGTCGCGTATGCCGCTCTCATCGATCGGATGCCGCTATTCCTCGCCATGCTCGACTGGCAATCGGCCGAACACGCCTGGCGAGCAGGCGTCGATACCCTGCACGCGCTGGTGCGCACGCTGCTCGCGGCATCGGTCGCGCCGGCGGCCATCAGTGCGCTCGTCGCCAAGCGTCACTACCTGCGCCGGTTGCGCATGTCGTATCACGAGGCGAACGAGGAGCTCAAGCAGACTGCCGGCGATCCCCTTGTGCGCGCACGTCAACGCGCGTCGCGGCTCGAATCGGCAACGGCAGTGCAACCCGTCGATACCAACACGATGACGGGCTGCGTACTCGTCACGAATCCCGAGCACCTCGCGGTCTTGCTCTACTATCAAGGCGACGAGCGGGCGGCCCCGGTCATCCTCGAGAAGGGCGCCGGCGCCGCAGCCGAGCGCATGGCCGAGGCCGCTGGAACGCGGAACGTGCCCATCTTCCGCTTCAGAAAGCTTGCCCGCCATCTCTACGAGCATGGCACGACGAACTCAATGATCCCGCCCGACTGCTACCGGACCATCGCAATCGTCTATCGGCTCGCCGACGAAATGCGATCGCTAGGCGTGCGTGCCGGCGATCCGGTCGAAATCGACGATGCGCTCTTCGACGATGGCGTTCCAACCGTCGATTTCGCGAGCTCGGATTGCGGTGCGGACTGAGGGGCGATGCCGCGGCCGACTCACCGCGCAGGTTAATGTCCGCCCGTTGCCGACTCGTTGCTGTCCATCTTGATCATGCCGATCGAGCGCACTCGCTGCGTCGCCGTCAGTTCCGTATAGCTGAGCACGTGCAGATCGAACCAAGTGTCACGAACCAGTTGACGGAGCGGGCGCCGCAGGTCCTGCGCCGTCAGGATGACGGGAGCCGAGCGATGCCGGCCGGCCGCAGCCGCGAACGTCCTGGCCTGCATGGACAGCGACTCCAACGTCTCGTGGTCCACGGCAAGGACGGCGCCCTGCGCCGTTTGCCGCAGCGAAGCGCGCAGCTTGTCCTCCAGATCGCGTTCGAGAAGCACCGCGCAAAGCACGCCGTCCTCGGCGAATTCCTGGCAGATCTGACCGGAAAGCGCCTGGCGTACATGCTCGGCCAAGATCGGCGATTCCTTTTCCCGCGGAGCCCAACTCACGAGTGTTTCGACGATCTGCTTCACGTTGCGCAACGAAACGCGCTCCGATACGAGGAGGCGCAGCACTTCGGCGAAACGAGGCAGCGACAGTGCCTGCGCGAGCTCCTTGGCGGCGGCCGGCATCTCGCGTTGAAGCCAACCGAACAAGAGCTGCGCCTCATGAACGCCTACGAACTGCGCCGCGTGGCGTTGCAAAAGCTGCGCGAAGAGCCGCGAGAAATATTCGATGGCGCCGATGCTCTCATTGGCGACGGATTCTCGAGAGGCAAGACGTGCTCGCTCGACCCACACCGCGCCTTCGATGAGCGGGTAGGTCTGGAGCTGAGCGTGAGCGCGAAGCGATTCGTCGAGGCTCTTTTCCGACACGCAGAGGCAGTCCCACCTTAGCCGCCCGTGCGCCGCGACGACCTCCTGAACGGCGATTTCGTAGGCATCGCCGTCGAGTCGAGCCACCCCCTCGATCTCGAGCGGGGGCACGGTCAAGCCGTAGCGCATCACGATCTCATTGCGCATGCGGCGCGCCGCGCGCACCAGCGCAGCAAAACGTTCGTCGCGCAGCGTCGCGGGCGAGACAGAGACGACGATCTGGCGGATCGGGATGATCTCGCGCACATCGTACTCGTCGGGAATCGGCACTTCTGCACGCCCCAAGCTCGCGGCCGAACCCGCACTCGCCGCCCCGAGCCCCGCGTGAGACGCAGTAGCGACGCGCCGGCGCGCGGCCGCGTCGCGACGCAGGCGTGCCGCGCCCGCGAGCAACAGCGCCGCCGCGAGTGCAACGAACATAGGCCATGGCATACCTGGCACCACGGCGAACAGAGCGGCGATGCAGCCCGCGATAACCCAGGCCGCGGGGGCCGCACCAACCTGCTCGACGATTTCGCGGCCCACCGTCCGAGACCGCGCCGCGTCCTCGCCGCCGCGCGTGATCAACACGGCTGCGGCGATCGAAATCAATAGCGCCGGTATTTGCGCCACGAGCGCGTTGCCGATCGTCAGAATCGCGTAGCGCTGCAAGGCATCGGAGAGGGCGAGGCCGTTCTGCGCGACACCGATCGCGACGCCGGCGGTCAAATTCACGAAGACGATGACGAATCCCGCGAGCGCATCGCCTTTGACGAACTTCATCGCGCCATCCATCGCGCCATGCATGCGGCTTTCCCGCGCGAGCTCGCCGCGCAGCTGCTGCGCCGTCTCGGGTCTCGCGAATCCCGCACGCACATCGGCATCGATCGCCATCTGCCGGCCCGGCATCGAGTCCAGCGAGAAACGCGCAGCGACTTCGGCCACGCGTTCCGCGCCTTTCGTAATGACGAGGAACTGCACGACTGCAACGACGAGAAAGACGATCGCGCCGACGACGACGTTGTCGCCCGCAACGAACCAGCCGAAGGTTTCCACGATCGCGCCCGCGTCCGCGGAGAGCAGGATCGAGCGACTCGTGCTGATCTCGATTCCGAGACGAAAGAGCGTGGTGAACAACAGCACCACTGGAAAGCTCGAGAACGCGACCGCGCTCGGCAGGTATAGCGCCAGAGCGACCAGCAGCACGGCGGCGGTGACATTGACTGCGATCAGCGCATCGATGACGAGCGTCGGCAATGGCAAGACCATCATGAATATCACAAGCGCAACGAGAACGGCGACGACCGCATCGCTGCGCTCGCCGATGCGAGCGAGCCAGCGGCTCGCCGGCTCGAAGACGCGCGCGGCCCATTCGAAGGCGGGAACGTGCGCCCTCATCGTTCGGCGGTGACCGGAATCAGCCACGATTCAGGTATTTGTCTTCGATGGCCGCACTACGCGCAGCCGACGTTTGATAAGCAGCCAAGCGTGCCTCGGCAGCGCTGTCGCCGGCGGTCGCGAGCGCCGCCGCGAGCTGCCGCGGGTAGTGGAAACCCGCTTCGGCCAGCACCGCATCGGTCAGATAGACGGCCGCGCCGCGATTCATATACGTCTCGGCGGGCGCCAACCTGTCGAAGCCGCCGATTGCGCGAACCATGTCGTACGTCAGCTTGCGCTCGAACTCGACGTCTCGTACTCCGAACGAGCTCAAATACCGCATCTCGCCGTCGCGCACATAGATCTCCTTCGCCGCGGCGGACACGGGTTGATGCGACGCTCCTTGCGCGATCGTATCGGCGGGCACATGGCTGTCGAGCATGATTCGCCAGATCGCTGGCGCGTCCGCCGCCGAATCGATGACCGGCATCCGATCGAACAAGTGGCGGAACGTGGGACTCTTGTGGTAAAGGCGCCGATAGAAGTCGATCACCGTCTTGGCGTCGGAGGCCGCTACCTCGACCGACGTGCTCGGGTCGGCAAATAATCCGAAGTTCCGCGCAAACTTCGCTTCGAATTCATCCATTAAGAAAAAGATATCGTCCTCCCCCGCCGCGACGTCGAGCACCGTTTCTCTCGCCCCGCGCACGGTCACACGCGAAGTGACCGCCACACCCTCGACGAGACTGTCCTCGGGCACCGACCGGGGCTTGCCGTCCAGCAACGGATCGAGATAGCGGTTCTCCGCATGCGCCGCTTGCATGGCTGCGTCGCGATGGTATTCGATCGTTTCGCGCGGCTCCATGCCGGGCAGCGAGTTCTGCCGACGATACATGACTTGCTCGGCGAATGCATAGCCGCCCTCGCTGAGGATCTTGTCGGTCAAATAGACGACGGGGCCCCGGTTCAGCATGTCGAGCATGCGCTCGGGATCGCGCGCTTCGGTCAGCGCATGGATCGTTTCATGCAGATAGATCTGCTCCCGGGACATCGGCCGAAGCCCGCTTGCCGTCATGTATTCCATGGTCTCGAGCGTCTCGTCCCTCGGCATGTAGATCCGCTTATGTTCGAAGTCGGTATAAGCCTTCGTCGGCGAGCCGAGCGGGCCGACCTCACCGACCCGTACCTCCCATTTTGGGAAGGGGTTGCGCGTGTTGTTGCTCGCGCGGCCATTCACATCGTCGAAGCGGTTCACGAGTCGTCTGAACGTGGGACTCCTGTCATAGAGTTTGCGGCAAAACGCTTTGAAGTCGAACGCCGAAGCCTCCGAGCCCGCCGATCGATATTCGAAGTTCGAATCGAAAATTCGGTCGAAGTCGCGCGGCTCCAGACTATTCGCCCTTTTGACGATATCCTTGACGCTGTTGACCGTCAGTCGCGCTTCGGGATCGGCACCACGAATCGCGGTTGTGTCGCCGATCATGCGCTCGACCGGTTCGTTACGCGGCCTCAGCTTGCCCGACAGCGGATCGCGTTCGAGCGGCGCGCGCGTGTGCAGGCGACGGCCCGAGCGCCATCCGACTTCGTAAGAGGCGTCGCCATCGCTCGTCACCCGCACGATGCGGTTCTCATGCTCGAGATGAACCACGTCGTAGTCGCGCCATTTGACATGTCGTTCTCCGTTGCGAACACGCTTCGCGAGGCTTCGATGAACGAGGGGAATGTCGCCGTCCTCGACAGCGATGTCGACCGGATCCGCCGCGGCCTCGACCATGAGCGGATGGGTGGTGACATCCACCATCGAACCATCGAGTCGCGATACGACATGCCTCATTTTCGGAACGACAGGATGCGTGCGACGCAATGCGGCGGCATCGCCGCCAGCCCCCATGCCCAAGTCGAACAGATCGATGCCGAGAAAGAGGACCCCGAACGCCGCACGCGCCGCGTCGTGATGACGCACTCCCTCTTCGATGTTATAGATCGGCCCTGCGACGGGTACCATGTTGATCCAGGTCTCCGCCCCCCTCACCCACGCACGGTGCGATTCCGTCTTCGCTTGCAGGCCGCTCGCGATCCGCCGCACCTCCTCACCCAGCGCTTGCGCGGTAGGGCGCAGGTCTTTCGCCCACAGGTTCTCGCGAGCTCTCGCGACGACCCACGCATCGGTTGCGAGGCCTTCGTTGAACCGCTCTTCGGCACGCTGCAGCTCGTCGCGCGGCACGATCTGGACGTCCGCGGCCAGCCTCATCCGCGATCCGACGAGCCCACTCCAGTCGGCCCGATCGAGAAACTCGTCGATCCGATCGCCATACGCAGTCTTCGTCAGATTCGGGTTGTCCCCCGCGATGACATAGTTGCGCGACTCGTCGATCTCGTCGTCGGTCAGGCCGTGTCCGCGCAAGATCTCGGCCGCGGCCTCGTGGCGAGCGAACCGCGGGGCCGCGCCGAACACCGCGAGCAATCGCTCGTTGCCATACGCGATCAGCGCATCCAGGCGCGACCGCTGGTCGCTGCCGGGGCTCATCAGTTCGATGCCGTCAGTGCGGGCGAGATGGGCCGCATACAGAAGCCGTGGATGATAGGGATAGGAGCGATCCGCGGCCCAATCCCGCTCTGCCTGTTGAAACGCCTTCAGCAAGGCCGCAGGGCTCTCGAATCGCACCGGGGACGCCTTGCCGCGATAGCTTTGCAGGCGAAGCAGCGCCGTGGCGAGCGAATGCTCCGGCGTACCGATCGGGTAAGCGGTGCTTTCGCCCATTTGCGTGAACTTCTTTTCGAGGAGGCGCCGCTTCTCTTCGACAGTGAGCGAGGCGAACGCAGGATCGGCCGATATGCTCGGCAGGGCCACCAGCTCATCGAAAGTCTTGTGCCGTGCGTGACGAATCGCGAAGCCGTCGAAAAACGGCGTCCTCTGCCCGGTCTTTGCGGGAGGTGCGGCGAGCGCGTCCAGCGCGCGCCGCTTCGCATAATCTTCTCGCAGCGCCGCGACGAACTCCGATCGCAACGTGGCAAGCGGAACTGTCGCCGCGGACCCGGCCTCGCCGGCACCGGCGCCTTTTCGCAGCTGATGGTAGAGCACGGCAGCGGTGTCGATGACGCGCTCGTCTTCAAGCAGCGAAGGATCGAGGCTCAGCTCGAACTCGGGGGAAATCGGTCGATGGTCGTGGTCGGAAACGGCGCGAAGCAGTTGGCTCGGGCTCTCGGTATAGAGTACCGCCTTTTCGAGATCGACCCATTCGCGCAGCGTCGAGTCGATTGCCTGCCGCTGCAGGGCTTCGCCTCGCGCGCCTGAAGCCGAGGCGGAGTCGCCAGGCGGGACAGCGACGCGGACCAGTTCCGTCGCGGTCTGGGTCGCGATGGAGCGGCGCAGCCTGTCCGCTATCGCGCGGTCGGCCCATTGGTGGCGCTCGGGGGGCACGCCGCCCGCATCGGAACGTTCGACGGCGGGCTCGGCCGCAGCCGTTTCCTGATCGACCTTCCCGACATTTGCGTTCGACGCCAATCCCGACGCGGACGCTCCTGTGATCGCAATGCGCATGACTGACTCTCCTTGTTGACACCCGCCTGGGCGGATCGAAACGGAGCCGCAACAGTGCTTCAAATCCGTTCGGTCGATGCGAGGCGGATCTCAATTCCGGACGAGATTACGTCGTGAATAACGTGTTCAGGTGCCGCCGAGCTGTCCTCGACGCTCAACGCTTTGCCTCCGAAGGCCGGGCGCCGTCGAGATCGGCGAGCGCCCCGGACAGCGCAGTGGACAGAACTGCAAGAATTGAACGCGCTTGCGGCAAGATGGTTGGCAGTACGTTGGCATCGCAAAATTTCAATGCGCGCTCCGCGTCGTGCAACACCGCAATCGCCTCCTCGGCGCCACGAAAGAAAGACGCCGTGCCCTTCATGCGATGCAACGCGCTAGCCGCGTTTGCGTACGCTCCAGCGGCAAGGTATGCGTCGAAATCGCTCATGGTGTCGTCGAATTCCGCGAGTGCGCGGACGATCAAGCATCGCAAGTCCGCGCGCTCGTATAGCGGGAGAAGCTCGCACAGATCGAAGCGAATCGCTGCGTGCCCCGCTTGCTCATTTCGGCGTCGCGACATCGTAGTTTGCCTTCTTCCACTTTTCGAACAGGCGGACGAACTTTTCACGCGTGATCGGCTTCGTCAGATATTCATCCATGCCGGCCGCGCGGCATGCGTCCCGGTCTTCTATCGTTGCATTCGCGCTGATCGCGACGATCGCCGTGCGCGCAACGGCATGGCCCCGGCACCGCTCGCCGGCTTCGCGAGCTCGAATGCGTCGTGCCAACTCGTAACCGTCCATGCCCGGCATGTGGCAATCGAGGAACAGGAACGTGGGGCGGAGCCGCTCCCACGAGGCGTATCCGGCAATCCCGTCGGACGCCTCGCTCGCGGGCACGCCGAGCAAGGCGAGCTGACGCACGATGATGTCGCGGTTCATCTCGTTGTCTTCGACGACAAGCGCCGCACCGACGCCGCGGTTGCCGCCGCAGCCATACGGCACGCTTGGCAAGCCAATCTCGTCCAAAGCGGCAGGCGGGATCCCTGCGTCGGCGAAATAAGAACGACGCGGATCGACTCGCTCCATGGCATCGACGAATTCGTCGATGGACCGGACGCGCCGCTCGAGGCGCCCTGGTGCGCTGACGACGATCGCTCCGGCCGGCTCGAGGGCTATGTCCACATCATATTCGGCGGACTCGCCGAGCACGCGCACCACGGCCATCTTCGCGAGCATTGCGCGGATCGACGCCGCCATCGCCGGTACCGGCACAGCGACCCGCGCGCGCATCGGCGAGAGATTCGGCCAACGGCGGACTGTTTCGCCCCACGCCATCGGCAAGCGCACGCCAATGCGCGTGCCGACCCCGACGACGCTCGCGACGTCGATCGTGCCGCCCATCGCGTCGACGAGCCGCTTGACGATCGAGAGCCCCAGCCCCGTACCGCCATAGCGGCGCGTCGTCGAACTGTCCTGCTGCGTGAACGGTGTGAAAAGCCGCGATCGATAATGTTCGGCAATGCCCCGCCCAGTGTCGGCCACGACCAGCTCAAGCTGGCTGCGCCCGCGTTCAAGCCGGTGCCGCAACTCGACTAGCACATGACCGTCGTCCGTAAAGCGGATCGCATTGCTGAGCAGGTTCGTGACGACTTGATTGAGGCGCGCCTCGTCGCCGATCACGTATCGGTCGAAATGAGGCATCGCGGCCAGATGGACCGGCAAGCGCTTGCGACCGGCGAGCGGCGCGTGAAGCTCGACCGCCGCGCCGACGAGGCCGAGGATGTCGAACGGCAATGCGTCGAGCGAGATCGCACCCTGCTCGAGCTTCAGGTAGTCGAGCGTGTCGTGGATCACGCGCAGCATCAGCCGGCCGGCGCGCTGCGCGGTCTCGATATGGCGCCGCTGCTGCTCCGAGAGCGTCGTGGTTTCAAGCAAGTCCAGCACGCCGATGACACCGTTCATGGGCGTGCGAATCTCATGACTCATCATCGCGACGAATGCCGACTTCGCGCGATCGGCCGTCTCGGCACGCTCGCGCGATGCGATTGCGTCGAGACGCGCGGCGTCGGCCGCATGGCGCGCCGCCCGCGTGCGCCAATAGGCCATGAGCAGCGTCGAAAGCACCGTGATGACGATAGCCGCGGCGCAAACCGAAAGCAGAATCACCATGCTCTTGTTGTAGCCGATTTGCAGCGAGACGTGGCGCGAACGGCTCGCGAGTCGCGCCAGCTCACGCGGAGTATGAGACGCCAGATAGCGGTCGATCATGCCGGTCAGCACCGTATTGCTCGCGGCCGCGGCGAAGCCGATCCGCTCGACGCCGGCGATGGCGGCGTCGATGCTCAAGCGGCCATATGAGTAGCGGTCGCGCAGATCGTCGGCCGCGATGGTGTTCACGAGCGCCGCGTCGGCATTGCCGGCAAGCACGGCGCGCAGCGCATCGACGGCGCGCTCCCGCGGGACGATCGCCGCGTCGGCCCAGGCGTCGCCGGGCACTACTTGCCGCAGACGCCATGCGTTCGCCGCGATGCGACCCGGCGGCGCCGCCGCATCGCCGAATCGGACCAGAGACCACGGAAAGCTGTCGTACGGTCTAGTCAAAACAAGATCCCGCGGCTCCGTTGCCGCGGAGCCGAGTGGAAACGACGCCGCGAGATCGATCGCCCCTTCGCGCAGCGCGTCGGCCAACGTTTTTGCATCGCCGATCAGCACCGGCTCGAAGCGGATTTGGGCAATCGGCCCCAGTCCCTTTAGCAGCGCCGCGCCCACCCCCTCCCACTCGCCTTCTTCGTCGAGAAAGTCGTAAGGGCGGTGAAGCCGCTCCATACCGACACGAACGATGGGGTGAACGCTTGCCCAGGCGCGCTCCTCGTCAGTCAGAGAAAAGGTCCGCTCGGGCATCGCCGGCATGGAAGACGGTAGCGGCTGCAGTTCGATCTCTCGCCGTTGCGCCGGAGAAAGCCGCGCAAGGCCGCGCGCAATGAAGGAAGCCGCGGCAAAGTTCTCTCGATGCGCGATGAAGCAGAGCGGCACGGCGAGCGGCAACGGTATCGATTCGAGCGCGTGAAGACCCCGCGTTTGAATGATTTCCGCGTTTGCTTCGTGAATGCCGACGAACGCGTCGACGCTCCCGCGCGCCACCATCCGCACGCCGCTTCGTAGATCGTCGGCCTCGACGATTTCCGATCCAGGCAACCACGGCTTCACAAAGCGGCCATTTTCCCCCTGCTCTATCGCCACCCGCAGCCCCGCCAGGTCGTCCAATGCGCGAGGCTTCGCACGCTCGCGCCTGACGACTGCGCCGGCCCGCGGCAACGCATAAGGGTCGGAGACCCAATAGCGCCTGTCTTCGACCGCAACCGTGCACCGTGCGGGCAAGATGTCGATGCGGCCGGCGTCCAATGCAGCCAACGCCGCGCCGATCGAGGCGAAGCGGCGATAGACGAGGATGACGCCGTGGGGATCGGCGATCGCATGCAGCGCACTGGCCGCGAAGCCATGACGTATGCCGGAACGGTCGACGTGGTCGAGGACACTTTCATCGCCGGTATAGGTGCCGACGCGCAGGACGTTCGTGAAGTCAGCGGTCCCGCCTCCGTTGCCGAGTGCGGTCGCTGCCGCCGGATCAGCGGTCACTCGCGCATTGGGGATTTCGGTGCGGGTCGCGCTGATCGCGGTGCCGGCACCGGCCGTCGCGCCAAGGCTGGCGGCGAAGGCAATCGCGGCTAGAAGGCGTAGCAGCATCGGTGGACTCAACTGCGAAACTTTTCCCTGAGATAAAGTGCAAGGCCGAGGTCGTCCGCGACCTGCAGCTTGCGCATCGCGCTTCGCTTGTGCGTGCTGACGGTCTTCTTGCTTCTGCGCAAACGTTGCGCGGTCTGGGATACCGAGAACCCCTCGGCGATGTAGCGCAGAATCTCGAGTTCCGCCGAGGACAGCGTGTCTTCGCGTGGAATCGGCACGAGGGGTACGACTTCTCCGTCACGCACGGCGAAGAATTTGCGCGGCCACGCGACCGTATTGCGAATTGCTTCGGCGATCAACGGCAACGGCGTGGCTTTCTCGAGAAATGCATTGGCGCCGGCGCGATGACAGATACATTCCGCATCGACCGCGCGCGCGGCGGAAAGCACCACGATCGAGAGAGACGGGAAAGCCGTGCGCAGACGCCTGACGAACGCGGCGCCGTCGACACGATCCTCCGGCAAGTAGTAATCGACGATCGCGACGTCGTATGACTTGCTTGCGAGCTCGGTCATCAGATCCTCGGCCGCAGTGACAGTCGCTGTGACATCGAAGTCGGCAAATCCGTGCAGGAAGGTTGCCACGCCCAGGGCGACGATCGGATGATCGTCCAGCATCGCCACGTTGATGCGATGCTTGGGGCGGGACAACAAAAGGATTTTCCGGGAATTCATGCAAATCGGCCCTCTCTGTATTGTCTTTTTGATTCAATCGATCTCCGTGAGGATTCGATGACGACGATCGGGCATTCAAATACCTATTAATTGATATGAGAATTTTCTTGGAATTGTCGATAGCGGATGAATGCCAAACCATCCGCACCGTGGATTCGATAAATTGCTGATCCTGCTTCCGTCTGCGCCCACATGCGCCTTGCGTAAGACCGACAACGAACATCGCGGGATACGCCTCCATCGCCCCTCCTCGGGCGATCGATTCTAGCCGATGGGGAAGTGGCGAACAACAGGCTGACCAGCGACGTTTATCTCAAAAATAAGAAGCCAACGGATGGCACTTCTTTTAGTCCTAAAATTTGGTGTTAATTTGCAATTCGGCGAGTTTTTATGCTTGTCAAAAACAGCGAAACTTGTCTAGGGTAGTGACTGGTATCGATATCGATGGGGATAGGAACCGGTTTGTAGGCGTCTTTCGTGGCGCAAGCGCATGCGCCTGTGTCTCGCCAGGGGCAAGTCAACCGAGGATATTCTGAAAGTGGGCGTCGAATTCGGCGTGGCGGCGGCCCGGATCAATGCCCTGTGTCAATAGACAGCCGACCGAAAAGCGGGGAGAGGAGAAGGACTTCCCCGACAATGTGAGCGAGCCCGCGCTGGGCGGGCGGACATGAATTTAGCCGAGCCTAGAGGGTTTCGAGCATCTGCATCAGTTCCGGGTGCTTCTCGACCAACTTGATCAGTACGGCGGCCTGCGCGTTCGGCTTGGCTCGACCTTGTTCCCAGTTTTGATATGTGCGCTCATTCACCCGCAGGCGGCGGGCCATGACGGCTTGAGACGCCTTGATGGCCTCTCGTACAGTCCGGATTTCTTCCGCGGTTACTTCGACCCGGTCCGGAATCTCGACGCTGACCGTTCGAAGCGTCGCTTTTCCCTCATGCGCCGCCTTCAGTTCGTCGATGCCTTCCTTCAGCTCGGCAAACAAGTTACGTTTCATCATGCACTCCCATCAGCGATCCACCAGCCTGAGAACGTCCCGCAGAAGCTCAGAGAAAGCCTCGCGTCCAGCCTCCGACAAGTCGTCCATCTCGTCTTTGCCGTAAAGCGTAAAAAACCAGAATTCGGGGCCCTTGACCCAGTAGTAATAGATCACCTGAGCCCACCACGCTTGCCTTTGCCGCGGCGCTTGTCGCCAAATCGCAGCTTGCGCAGACCACCGGTTCCCTTAATCACGTCGCCTGCTTCCGGGTTGCCCATGAGTTCGACCTGGAGAGCGCGATACTCATCATCCGCGAGATAGTTCTCGCGAACCCTACGGAACGGGGGAAGCTCGACGAAGATGGCTTTCATGGCGACTATACGCTACCTGCGTATGGTTTAGCAACAGAGAAATTGCGCCGACGTCGACATAACGTCGGCGAAGCGAGGCTCATTTTCTCTGACTAAAAGCGCCCTCAGGCCCGTGCTCGTCGATTTCTGGCCATTTGGCATAGCTCGGCGCGTCTGGGATGCCCAAGCCATACCGGCCGGACTGGCCGATGCCCGGATCGAAGAAGTAGTCTGGGAGGATTGCTCCGCGATCGACGATCGCAACGCCGAATGATGATTGGCGGGAAATTCAGGGCAGCTATTGCATCACTGCAAAAGCTATTGGCCCCCCCACGAGGAATCGAACCTCGATTTCAGGTTTAGAAGACCCGTGTTCTATCCGTTGAACTATGGGGAGGCATCGCGGAAATTGTACGGCGGGCGGGCTGACGCAGCACGCGTCCCCGCTCGATCCCGGGGGCCGGATTATAACCGATCGCCTTTCGCCGGTTGGCACAGCATCGGGCTACGCGCCGTCTGGCAAGCCGTGCCCATGGAAGACCGCAACTGTCGGAAACACCCCCTCACACCGGCTGCGTATGCGTCATGAACCAGACGAGGCAAAGCGCGCCCGCCACGATGCAATAGACGCCGAACGCGGCGAGCCGGCCGCGCCCCTCGAAGTAGCGCATCAGGAAACGCACGCTCAGATAGGCGGCGACCGCCGTCAGCACCCCGCCGAGCACCGCGTCGGCGAGCTGCCCTGGCGCCCCCTTGAACAGCTTCGGCACCTCGAGCACACCGGCCGCGAAGATGATCGGCGTGCCGAGCAGGAACGCGAACTCCGCCGCGCTTTCCGCCGTCAGCCCCGCCGCATTGCCCGCAATCATCGTCAGCCCGCTGCGCGAGAACCCCGGCACGAGCGCCCCGACCTGGGCAAGCCCGACAAGAAACGCCTGCTTGAACGTCAGCTTTTCGGGCGGACGGTGCGCACGCAAGCGCTGGAGCCTGTCGCCAAACCAAAGCAATGCGCCGTTCACGATCAGCGCCAGCGCCACGATGCGCAGGTCGTGAAACACCTGTTCGAGGCGCTTTTCGAGCAGAAGACCGACGAGCCCCGCCGGGATCGTCCCGATGATGAGCGCCCACATCATGTGGCCCTCGTCGCTCGGTCGGCCGGCGAGCGTGCCGAACCACCCTCTCACGAGCTCGATCCAGCGCTTCCTGAAATACCACAGTAACGCAAGGGCCGTGCCCAAATGAAGTGCGACGAGAAACGGGATCAACTGCGGCGCGTGCTTATCGATATGCATGCCGACCAGCGCGGGCGCCAACAGCGTATGCCCAAGGCTGCTGACGGGAAAAAGCTCAGTCACGCCTTGCAGCACGCTTAGAAAAACCAAAAACCAAAGGCTCACGCGTCGATCCTTTTTTGCTATGAAAGTGGGGTTCGAAGAAAAAAAGCGCTCACCCACCCGGGGCCGCCGCGCCGAACCGCGACGATTATGCCTACGGGCACGGGACTCGCCAAGCCGCAAGGTAGACTTTTTCGGCCCGCAATGTGGGCAAAAGTGTCATGTGTCAGTCATAATCGGCCAGGATAATCGTTGCGACGTAAACGTTTACATTCCCAGCACTACCGGACTGTACAGACTGCGATGAAACACACCATCAAGGATGTCGCCGCCTATGCCGGCTTCTCCATCGCGACGGTCTCGCGCGCCATCAACGCGCCGCACACCGTCAACCGCGTGACGCTCGCGAAGATCCGCGAGGCAATCGAAACGCTGCAGTTCCGCCCGAGTCCGCTCGGCCGCCAGTTGCGCGGCGAACGCACGGGTCTGATCGGCGTCATGCTGCCGACGCTCGCGAACCCGGTCTTCGCCGAATGCCTGCAAGGCATCGACGACCTCGCCTCGGGCGAGGGCTATCGGCTAATGCTGATGACGACCCAGTACGATGCCGCACGCGAGCGCCATGCGATCGAGACGCTGCTTGCGCAGCGAGTCGAAGGGCTCATCATGACGGTCGCCGACGCCAACACGCATCCGCTGCTCGACGACCTCGAGCGCGAGGGCATGCTTTACGTCCTCATGCACAACGATACGGCGCGGCGCCCGTCGGTCTCGGTCGACAATCGGCGTGCCGCGTTCGACGGCGTGCGCACGCTGATCGAGCACGGTCACCGACGCGTGACGATGGTCGCAGGCACCCTCGCCGAATCGGATCGCGCGCAACTGCGCTACCGCGGCTACGCGGAAGCCATGCAGCAAGCGGGGCTCGAGCCGGTGCCGGCGCTCGAAGTGGATTTCAACGCGGACGAGCTCGCCCCGTCCGTGCTCGCTCATCTGACGTCGGGCCCGAAGCGCCCCACCGCGCTCTTTTGCAGCAACGATCTGCTCGCCATGGTCGTCATGCGCGGCCTGCGCCGCGCGCGCTACTCGGTCCCCGACGATATGTCGATCCTCGGCTTCGACGGCCTCGCCGTCAGCGAGCTGCTTTCGCCACCGCTCGCGAGCGTCGCGACGCCGAACCGCGAGATCGGCTGCTCCGCGTGGCGGCGGCTGATGGCCCGCATCGCAGGCGCCGACGATGGCGAATCGCTGTCGTTCAGGCTGCCCCACACGCTGCGCCAGGGCGCGACGATCGGGGCGCTGTCGGGCGCGGCCGACCCGGCATTGCCCTCGCAGCCTGTCGTCTGAATGCCGATCGAAAAAGCGCGGCGCAGCGAACAACCGTAGCAATCCGTACTTCGGACGGCGACTCCGCCCACGGCGGGGCGCCGTCCGCCGACGTCCCATCCCAGCACCGAAGGAGACCCTCACGTGACACGCCGTTCATCTTCCGTCCGCGCGCGTTTTGCGCGATTCGTCTGCGCCAGTGCGGCGGCGCTCGCCGCGGCCCTGCCGTTCGCCGGCACGGCCCATGCCGAAGACACCGCGATCTGCTACAACTGCCCGCCGGAGTGGGCCGATTGGGCCAGCGAGCTCAAAGCCATCCAGGAGAAGACTGGCATTCACGTGCCGTCCGACAACAAGAACTCCGGGCAAGCCATCGCGCAATTGATCGCCGAGGAGAAGAGCCCCGTAGCCGATGTGGTGTACCTCGGCGTCTCGTCGGCGTTCCAGGCGAAGGACAAGGGCGTCATTCAACCCTACAAGCCGAAGAACTGGGACGATATCCCCGCCGGCCTGAAGGACCCGCAAGGCTACTGGTTCGCCATCCATTCGGGCACGCTCGGCTTTTTCGTCAACAAGGACGCGCTCGAGGGCAAGCCTGTGCCGACCTCCTGGGCCGACCTGCTCAAGCCCGAATACAAGGGGATGATCGGCTACCTCGATCCGTCGAGCGCGTTCGTCGGCTATGCGGGCGCCGTCGCCGTCAACCAGGCGTTGGGCGGCACGCTCGACAACTTCGAGCCGGGGCTCAAATGGTTCGAGGCGCTCAAGAAGAACGCGCCGATCGTGCCGAAGCAGACGGCCTATGCACGCGTGCTGTCGGGCGAGATTCCGATCCTCATCGATTACGACTTCGACGCCTATCGCGCCGAGTACAAGGATCACGCGAACGTCGCGTTCGTGATTCCGAAGGAAGGCACGATTTCCGTGCCCTACGTGATGAGTCTCGTCAAAGGTGCGCCGCATGAAGCGAACGGCAAGAAGGTGCTCGACTTCGTGCTCTCCGACGAGGGGCAGAAGATCTGGGCCAACGCGTATTTGCGCCCCGTGCGCGCGAGCGCGATGAGCAAGGAAGCGTCCGCGAAGTTCCTGCCGGCGAGCGAGTACGCGCGCGCCAAACCCGTCGACTTCGCGAAGATGGCCGCTCAGCAGCAGCAGTTCGGCCAGGAATACCTGAAGATCATGCATTGAGGACGCAGGCAACGGGCCCGTTTCACCATGCACGACATCACCTTCCCGCTGCGCTGGCGCGTCGCGCTCCTCGCGCCCGCGCTCGCCGTCTTCGTCGCGTTCTGGCTGCTGCCGATGGGCGTGCTCGTCGGCGTGAGCGGCAATGGTCATGCGTTCGCGACCTATCGCGCGCTCGTCACCAATGCGCGTTATATGGGCAGCCTCGGCGCGACCGTCGCGCTCTCGGCGGCCGTCACGATCGCAACGCTCGTGCTTTCGGTAATCGCGGGCCTTTTGCTCGCGCGCCGGGAATTCCCGGGCAAGCGCACGCTCGTCGCGCTGCTCACGTTTCCGCTCGCGTTCCCGGGCGTCGTCGTGGGCTTCATGGTCATCATGCTCGCGGGCCGGCAAGGGCTCATCGGCGCGATCACGCAAAAGCTCACGGGCGACAAGTGGGTCTTCGCCTACTCGATGGCCGGGCTCTTTTGCGGCTACCTCTATTTCTCGATTCCGCGAGTGATCGTGACCGTGATGGCCTCGGCCTCGAAACTCGACCGCTCGCTCGAGGAGGCGGCGCGCTCGCTCGGGGCGTCGCCGTGGCGGATCATGCGCGACGTGATCCTCCCCGCGCTCGCGCCGGGGCTCGTCGCAGCCGGCGCAATCTGCTTCGCGACGGCGATGGGTGCGTTCGGCACGGCGTTCACGCTCGCCACCGACATCGACGTACTGCCGATGACGATCTATACCGAGTTCACGCTGAACGCCAACATGGTGACGGCAGCCGGGCTCTCGGTCGTGCTCGGCATCGTGACGTGGATCGTGCTGGCACTCGCACGCAGCGCGACGGGCTCGGCCGTCGCTGCAACGGCATGAGCCTCCTTATGCGCGACAGGATTTCGCCATGAACGTCATCGTCGATACGACCGCCGGCAACGGGCACGGGGCTCGACGCATCGCCCATCTCTTTATGCCGCGGCGCCTCATCGCCCTTGGCCAATGGGCCGTCACGCTCGCGCTTTGCGCGTTCCTCATCGTTCCCGTCGTGATGTCGGTGATGGCCGGCCTCACCGTCAACTATTTCCGCGGCGTCTCGAGTGGTCTCACGGTGCGCTGGCTCGTCGAAGTCTGGACGCAATACCACGCGTCGGTCTTCCTCTCGCTCGAAGTCGCGGCCGCCACGCTCGTCGTCACGCTCATCACCGGTGTGCCGGCCGGATACGCGCTCGCGCGCAGCAAGACCCGCGCGGCGCGCTTCGTCGAGGAACTGCTCGTGCTGCCGATCGCGCTGCCCGGCCTCGCCTCGGCGCTCGCGCTCATCGTCGTCTACGGCGGCTTCACGGCGTTTCGCATGAGTCTTTGGTTCATCGTCGCCGGTCACGTCGTCTTCACGCTGCCGTTCATGGTGCGCGCGGTCGCGGCCGTGGCCGCGAGCGTCGATTTGCGCACGCTGGAGGAGGGGGCGGCCAGCCTCGGCGCAACGTTTCTCGAACGATTCAGAACCGTCGTCTTGCCGAATCTGCGGCCCGGCATCCTCGCGGGCGCGCTCGCCGTCGTGACGCTTTCGATCGGTGAGTTCAATCTCACCTGGATGCTCCACACTCCCGATACGAAGACGCTCCCCGTCGGGCTCGCCGATACCTATGCGTCGCTGCGCATTGAGATCGGCAGCGCCTACACGATCGTCTTCTTCGTCATGACGATGCCGTTGCTCGTCGCTATGCAGTGGCTCGGCGTCGACGCGACAGGCCAGCGCGCACTGCGGCGCAAGCGCGGCTAGTGCGTCGGCCGACCTTCTTCGTCTCTCTCGCCGAAATGCCATGAAGCTCACTCCCGTTCCCATCACCCTGTCGCGCTGCGCGAAAACGTTTCAAGGCACGCGTGTGCTCGAGCCACTGGACCTCGCGATCGGCGCCGGTGAAACGATCGTGCTGCTCGGCCCTTCGGGCTGCGGCAAAACGACGACGCTGCGCATCATCGCCGGGCTCGAGACGCCGGATGCGGGCGGCACGGTCTCGTTCGGCGACGACGACGTGACGCGGCTGCCGATCGAACGCCGGCAGGTCGGCATGGTGTTTCAGAGCTATGCGCTGTTTCCGAATCTCAACGTACGCGAGAACATCGGCTATGGCTTGAAGATCGCAAAGGTGGAGCCCGCCAAGGCACGGCGGCGCGTCGACGAGCTGCTCGCGATGATGCGGCTCGAAGCGCATGGCGATAAGCCGATCGATCAGCTTTCGGGCGGGCAGCGTCAGCGGGTCGCGCTCGCCCGCGCGCTCGCGCGCGAGCCACGCGTGCTGCTGCTCGACGAGCCGCTCACGGCGCTCGACGCGCGCCTGCGCGATACGCTGCGCCGCGAGATGAACGCGCTGCTGCGCGGGCTCAACGTGACGACCGTCTATGTGACGCACGATCAGGCCGAGGCGATGGAGCTCGGAGACCGGATCGTCGTCATGAGCGCCGGACGTATCGAGCAAGTCGGCACGCCGCGCGAGATCTACTATCGGCCGGCGTCGAGGCACGTTGCGCAGTTCGTGGGCACGATCAACCGTCTCGCGGGACAATGGCGGGACGGCGCGCTCGCGACCGCGGGGGGCACGATCAGGTTGCCGCCGGCGCTCGTGCCGGCGGCTGGCAGCGAGCTTTTCTTCCGGCCGGAGGACGCCCGGCTCGTCGAGCCGGCCGCGGCCTCGCTCGTCGGCACCGTCGAAGGCATCTCGTTCCTCGGCGAGCGCACGCGCGTGACGGTGAGCGGGGCGGCCGCCGATACGCTCGTCATCGACGCGCCCGGGCGCATTGAGCTGACGCGCGGCCAAGCCGTCGGCATCGACGTGGCGCCCGAAGGCCTCATCGCGCTCGCTTGATCGGCCGCGACGGCCGCGCCCGCCGCCCGTTCAAACGCGCGGCGGGCGCACCGTTTCCGGCTCGCGCCGGCGCCCATGTTGGACACGCATCGATACAACGACACAACCTCGACTACTACGGAATCGTTCATGCTGCTGGCACAAATCAGCGACCTGCACATCAAGCGCCCCGGCGCGCTCGCCTATCGGCGCGTCGATACGGCGGCTGCCCTCGCGCGCTGCATCGCGCGGCTCAACGCACTCGAGCCACGCCCCGACGCGGTCGTTATAACCGGCGATCTCGTCGACTACGGCACCGCGGAGGAATACCAGCATCTGCGCGGGCTGCTCGCGCCGCTCGCCATTCGGTACTATCTACTCGTCGGCAATCATGACGATCGCGGCGCCTTGCGCGACGCTTTCGGCGAGCAGCCGTGGTTGCATTCGGGTGAAGAGTTCGTTCAGTACTCCGTCGATGTCGGCCCGCTTCGCCTCGTCGCGCTCGATTCGCAAGTGCCGCGGGCCAGCGCGGGGGCGCTTTGCGAGACGAGGCTCGCGTGGCTTTCGGCCGAGCTCGAGAAAGCCCGCGGCATGCCCGTCGTCATCGCGCTTCATCATCCGCCGTTCGTCTCCGGAATCGGCCATATGGACCGCCAGCGGCTCGACGCGGCCTCGAGCGAGCAGCTGGCCACGATCGTGAGACAGCATCCCAACGTCGAGCGCGTGATCTGCGGGCACGTTCATCGGCCGATGTTCACGCGATTCGGCGGGACGGTGGCATCGGCCGTGCCCGCCCCGGCGCATCAGGTCGCGCTCGATCTGCGCGAGGACGGGCCTTCGTCATTCCGCCTCGAGCCGCCCGCCTTCGCGCTCCATCGCTACGACGAGGCCACGGGGCTCGTGACTCACCACGCCTATGTCGACGAAGGGGAAGGGCCCTACCCGTTCTACGAGCCGGACGGCAAGCTCATCGACTGACGGGCACCTCCTTCTCTCTCGCCACCGCTTCTTAGGTCAGGCCAATCGTGTCTTCTTCCGCCGATAGCCGTTCGAGCGCCGCCGGACAGGCGGATCACTATTCGCGCGGCATGTTGTTGCTGCTCGCGACGGTGGCAGGCGTCTCGGTCGCGAACATCTACTACAACCAGCCGTTGCTCGACAGTCTGCGAGCGAGCTATCCGGCCGAGGCGGCCTGGGTCGGCGCCGTGCCGGCGTCGACCCAGCTCGGCTATGCCGCCGGCATGTTGTTCCTCGCGCCGCTCGGCGACCGGTTCGACCGCCGCCGCATCATCCTACTGCAAACGGCCGGCCTCATGCTGGCGCTCGTGATCGCCGCGATTGCGCCGACGCTCGCGGTGCTCGCCTGCACGAGCCTCGCCATCGGGATTCTCTCGACGATCGCGCAGCAAGCCGTCCCGTTCGCCGCCGAGCTCGCGCCGCCCGCTGAGCGCGGCCATGCGGTCGGCACCGTTATGAGCGGACTGCTGCTCGGCATTCTGCTCGCGCGCACGGCGGCGGGCTTCGTCGCGCAGTACTTCGGCTGGCGCGCGGTCTTTTCGGCATCGGTCGCGGCGCTCCTCGCGCTCGCCGCCGTCGTCGTGCTGCGCTTGCCGAAGAGCCAGCCGACGTCGACACTGCCGTACGGCAAGCTGCTGGCGTCGATGTGGCACCTCGCCGTCGAGCTTCCCGGGCTGCGCCAGGCCTCGTTCACGGGCGCCGCGCTCTTCGCGGCATTCAGCGCGTTCTGGTCCGTGTTGACGCTGCTGCTCGCCGGACCGCCGTTCCACCTCGGGCCGCAGGCGGCCGGCCTCTTCGGCATCGTCGGCGCGGCGGGCGCGATGGCGGCGCCGCTCGCCGGGCGCTCGGCAGATAAGCGCGGGCCGCGCGCCGTGGTCTCGCTCTCGATCGTGCTCGTCGCGATCTCGTTCGTCGTCTTCGCCCTTTCAGCAACGAGCCTCGTCGGGCTCGTGATCGGGGTGATCGTTCTCGACATCGGCGTGCAGGCCGCGCAGATCTCCAATCAGTCGCGCATTTATGCGCTGAAGCCCGAGGCGCGAAGCCGCGTCAACACGGTCTTCATGGTCTGCTACTTCATCGGCGGCGCAACGGGCTCGGCCGTGGGCGCGCTTGCGTGGCGCCACTTCGGCTGGACGGGCGTCACTGCGGCGGGCTTCGCGTTCGCCTTGCTCGCCCTGCTCCGGCACCTGCCCGATCAAGGCCGGCGCCCCAAGGGGCTCCCCGGGTAATGCCCTGCCGGGACGCACCGGCGCAGCCCCGAAGGCGGTCTCGTCGGACAACGTGCGCCACGCAGCAAAGCCTGGCGCGCGGTGCGCTTCTTGCGCGGTTGCCAGGTCCGCCATGCCGGTGTATCTTCTCCGGTGCTAACGCGGGGGTCCTGCGTTGCGCTGTCTCGACGATCGTCGTTTCCAGTCTTTCGTACGAGTAGCGCCGCGCGGGTGAGAAACACCCTTTGAACCTGATCTGGATAATGCCAGCGCAGGGAAGCGTACGGGTTTCAGGCAATCCTTCGCCGCCCGGCCTCCTTCCCCGTCTCCTGCTCCTGCATTAGCGCCTCAAGCCAGGAGATTCGAATATGAATGCCAACCCCAAGTTCATTTCCGCCAACGCGCACGTCGATGCCGCCGCCGTCGCGCCGCTACCGAACTCGCGCAAGATCTACGCGATGGGCTCGCAGCCGGACATTCGCGTGCCGATGCGCGAGATCACGCAGTCGGATACGCCAAGCGGCTTCGGCGGCGAGAAGAATCCGCCGATCTTCGTGTACGACACGTCCGGCCCCTACACCGATCCGGACGTGAAGATCGACATCCGTCAGGGGCTGTCCGCCTTGCGCCAGCGCTGGATCGAGGCGCGCGGCGACACGGAGGTCCTGGCCGACCTCACGAGCGAGTACGGCCGCGAGCGTGCCGCCGATGCGAACACGGCCTCGCTGCGCTTTCCCGGCCTGCATCGCAAGCCGCGGCGCGCGAAGGCCGGCGCCAACGTCACGCAAATGCACTACGCGCGCCAGGGCATCATCACGCCGGAGATGGAGTTCATCGCGATCCGCGAAAACCAGCGCCGTGCCGAGTACGTCGAGAGCCTGCGCGCGAGCGGCCCGAACGGCGCCAAGCTAGCCGAGATGATGAGCCGGCAGCATCCGGGGCAGGCGTTCGGTGCCGCGGCGTTCGGCGCGAATGCGCTGCGCGAGATCACGCCCGAGTTCGTGCGCGAGGAGGTGGCGCGCGGCCGCGCGATCATTCCCGCCAACATCAACCACCCGGAGAGCGAGCCGATGATCATCGGCCGCAACTTCCTCGTGAAGGTCAACGCGAACATCGGCAACTCGGCCGTCACGTCGTCGATCGGCGAGGAAGTCGACAAGATGACGTGGGCCATCCGCTGGGGCGGGGACACGGTCATGGACCTGTCGACGGGCAAGCACATCCACGAAACGCGGGAGTGGATCATCCGCAACAGCCCGGTGCCGATCGGCACGGTGCCGATCTATCAGGCACTGGAGAAAGTGAACGGCAAGGCCGAAGAGCTCACCTGGGAAATCTTCCGCGATACGCTCATCGAGCAGGCCGAGCAAGGCGTCGACTACTTCACGATCCACGCCGGCGTCCTCCTGCGCTATGTGCCGCTCACGGCGAACCGGATGACGGGCATCGTCTCGCGCGGCGGCTCGATCATGGCGAAGTGGTGCCTCGCCCATCACAAGGAGAGCTTCCTCTACGAGCACTTCGAGGAAATCTGCGAAATCATGAAGGCCTACGATGTGAGCTTCTCGCTCGGAGACGGCCTGCGTCCGGGCTCGATCTACGACGCGAACGACGAAGCGCAGCTCGGCGAGCTCAAGACGCTCGGGGAGCTGACCCAGATCGCGTGGAAGCATGACGTCCAGGTGATGATCGAAGGCCCGGGTCACGTGCCGATGCAGCTCATCAAGGAGAACATGGACCTGCAGCTGCAATGGTGCGACGAAGCGCCGTTCTATACGCTCGGACCGCTCACGACCGATATCGCGCCCGGCTACGACCACATCACCTCGGGTATCGGCGCGGCGATGATCGGCTGGTTCGGCACGGCGATGCTCTGCTACGTCACCCCGAAGGAGCACCTCGGGCTGCCCAACAAGGACGATGTCAAGGAAGGCATCATCACGTACAAGCTCGCGGCTCATGCCGCCGATCTCGCGAAGGGTCATCCGGGCGCGCAGGTGCGCGACAACGCACTCTCGAAGGCGCGCTTCGAGTTCCGCTGGGACGACCAGTTCAACCTCGGCCTCGATCCCGACAAGGCGCGCGAATTCCATGACGAAACGTTGCCGAAGGAATCGGCCAAGGTCGCGCACTTCTGCTCGATGTGCGGCCCGCACTTCTGCTCGATGAAGATCACGCAGGACGTGCGCGAGTTCGCGGCGGCGCAAGGCGTATCCGAAGACGCAGCGTTGAAGAAGGGCATGGAAGTGAAAGCCGTCGAGTTCGTCAAGAGCGGCGCGGAGATTTATCAGCGGCAATAGCGCCACTCAGCCCGCACGTGGCGTTCGCGCGTCGGCAATGTTCGGCGGCTCACGCCGGATGACCGCGTGCGTACGCCAACTCCTTCCCACCGTACCCCATCGAACATAGGGGTGCACGGTCGCGGGCATAGGCTCGCGACCATGGTGCATCTGCGCGTTTGCTACACTGGCATTCTTTCGTATGGGTACAGTCAGGCATGTCCGGCCTCCCCGTTCGCCCCGCCCCGCGCAACCGCGCGTGCGCGGCGGACACGATCCGTTCCCACGTCTTGCGCGCCGCCGAGCCGGCTCCGCAACGCTTACTCGCGCTGATCGCGCTATCGCCATGGCATCGCAACGGGAGTTGACGCTCGGCGGCATCCTGTCCCACCTGCGACGCGACGACGCGGGTTGGCATATCGTCTATCAAGGCTTGACGCTGCGTAGCGTATTCCAGCCCGTCGTCTCGATCACGCACAAGCGCATCGTCGGCTATGAAGCGCTGCTGCGCGCAACGGACCAGAGCGGCCGTGCGCTCCGGCCCGATACGGTGTTCGCGCGCGCCCCCGGCAAGGGCGCCGCGCTCGCCTTCGAGCGCCTCGCACGTTGTGTCCATTTCGCCAACTTTGCCGAGCAGAACACTAGAACAGTAGCCCCCACGCTCACTTCGCTCGCTGCCCCCCAAGGGGGCGATCAGTGCGCTTGGGGCGGCCCGGCGCGCACTGATGGCGGCTGGCTATTCGTCAACGCGCTGCCGCGCCTTTTCCGCACCGGCTGGTCCTACACGTCTTTCATCGACGAGCTTTGCGACCACTTCGGCTTGCCGCCATGGCGCGTCGTCATCGAGATGATCGAAGAGCCCGCCGCCGACGAGGGGCTCTTCATGCGCACCGTCGAGGCGTTGCGTGAGCGCCAATTGCTGATCGCGATCGACGATTTCGGCACCGGGTTCTCGAATTTCGACCGCATCTGGCACGTGCGGCCCGACATCGTCAAGCTCGATCGCTCGCTCGTCGCGCGCATGGCGACGCCCGGAGCCGATCCACAGTTCGCGACGCAGCTCGTCACGATGCTTCACCGTGCGGGAACGCTCGTGCTCGGCGAAGGCGTGGAGAACGAAGCGGAAATGCTGACGCTGATGGAGGCCGATACCGACTTCATCCAAGGGTACTGGCTCGGCGAGCCGGGCGCTTCGCTCGATGCGGCCGGCCGCGCGGCGGCGCCGGCGATCGATGCCATGTGGGAGCGATTTCGCGCGCATGCGGGCACGGTGCCGCGCGTGCCCGCCGATTTCGCCGAATTCGAGGCGACCGTGCTCGCCGGCGCTCGCGTCTATGCGGACACGCGCGACCTCGCGCTCGCGGCCCGCGAAACGTTCGCACGGTCGCCGGCGCGCCGCGTGTTCGTCCTCGATGCGGACGGCGAACAGCATCAGCCCTCGATTACGCACGAGACCGCGCCGAAACCCGCGCGCCTTTGGCCGCTGTTCCCCGACACCTACAGCAATTGGTCGCGCCGCGCTTATTTTCGGCGCGCGCTGGCGGCCCCCGGGCGCGTCGCCGTGATGGGCCCGCATTACTCGCTGACCGAAGGGAAAGACTGCTATACGGCGGCCGTCGCCATCGAAGTCGGCGGCGTGACGCAAGTCTTCTGTGTCGATTTCGCGCCGAACGGATCGTCCGTGCGGCTCTTCGACGAGAGTTGAGTACGCCCCTTCAGCGCTCGCGGTCGACGATCCGCGCTCTCGCTGCCTTGATGTCCGCGCGGCGCGTCTTGCTTTCCAGCCGCCGGACCGCCGAGGCGCGCGTCGGCTTCGTCGGAATCCGCGCGCGCGGCGCGACGCTGACGCTCGCGATCAACTCGTTGAGCCGCGCGAGCGCGGCAGCGCGGTTCATTTCCTGAGTCCGATACTCCTGCGCCTTGATGACGACCATGCCGTCGCGCGTGATCCGATGATCATGGAGCGCGAGCAGTCGCATCTTGATGGGCTCGGGCAGCGACGAAGCGCGAATATCGAAGCGCAAATGGATTGCGCTCGATACCTTGTTCACGTTCTGGCCGCCGGCGCCTTGCGCGCGCACAGCCGTCAGCTCGACCTCGGCAGGCGAAACGGTATGGCGAAACATCATGGGACGCGCTCTGGTAACAAAACAAACAGAATACGATAGACTCGTCGCAAAATCCGAACCGATGGGCCCGACGGCCCCACCCGCCGCCCCGTATGGTCCCGATGCGCTATTCGATCGAAATCAAGAAATTTCTCTATAGCCAATATTTCTTCGGTGGACTGCGCATGGCGGTCGGCATCTCGCTGCCGGCCGTGCTCTGTCTCATCGTTTTTCATAACGCCGATCTCGGCTTCACGATCGCGACGGGCGCACTCGGCGCCTGCGTCGTCGACATGCCCGGCCCGCTCAAGTACAAGCACAACGAGATGCTCGTTTGCAGCGTGCTCGGCTTTCTCTCCGCGCTCGCAACGGGTCTCGCGACATTCAACGTGTTCGTGCTCTGGGCGACCGTCGTCTCGCTGACGTTCGCGCTCTCGCTGACCGTCGTCTACGGCAATCGCTGGCCGCAAATCGGATTCGCGACGCTGTTCATGATGGTCGTGACGCTCGAGGAACACCTGACGCCGGTGCATGCGCTCGTCAACGCCGCATGGATTCTCGCCGGCGGCCTCTGGTACACCTATTGGGCCACGCTGCTGCTGCAATGGCAGGCATACCGTGTCGAAAAACAGGCGCTCGCCGAGTGCGTGTTCGCCGGTGCCGACTATCTGCTCGCGCGCGCAGATTTTTATGACATCGATGCCGATCTCGATGCCTGTTACGCCAACCTCGTCGAAAAACAGATCGCGGCCATCGAAATGCAGGACGCCGCGCGCGCGATCGTTTTGCGCAACCTGCCGAAGCTCAGGCGCGGCAAGCTCGACCCGCGCCGCGTCGCGCTCTTCAACCTCTTCATCAATTCGGTCGACTTGCACGAGCTTTTCGTCGGCGCCCATACCGACTACCCGCTGCTGCGCCGCACCTTCGGCAATGCGGACCTCATGATGTTCTATCGCGACCTGATCCGCAAAGCGGCGCGCGATCTCGAGGAAGTCGGGCTTGCCGTCCTGCAGAACCGTGCGCCGGACTCGCGCATCAACGTCAAGGCGGAGTTGCGCGCGATCGAATACGAGCTCGAGCTCGTGCGCAAAGGGCACAGCGCGCAAGCGAACCCCGAGGCCTATGCGGCGGCGACGACTTCGTTTCGGCGCATCTGGAGCGGCATTCGTCTCATCGACAAGATGAAGAAAAGCCTCTCGAGCGAGGCGGCGCCAAGCAGCACGGAGATACGGATCGATCCGGGCCTGAGGCGCTTTCTCTCGGGGCGGCGCGTGCCGTTGCGGCAGATCTTCTCGAATCTGACGATGTCGTCCCCGAGCTTTCGTCATGCGTTGCGCGTGACGATCGCCGTCGCCATCGGCTTCTGGCTGGGCCGCATTCTGCCGCTCACGAATGCGTACTGGATCGTCATGACGACGCTCATCATCATGAAGCCCGGCTATTCGCTGACGAAGCAGCGTAACACGCAGCGTATCGTCGGCACCGCGATCGGCTGCGCCGTCAGTCTCGCTTTGATCTTCACCGTGCATTCGCCCAAGATCCTGCTCGCCGTCATGTTCGGCTCGATGGTGATGAGCTACAGCCTGCTGCTCTTCAACTATGCGGCGAGCGTCGTCTTTACGTCGTCCTACGTGCTGATGCTCTTTCACCTGCTGGCGCCGGGCAGCCTGCGCATCATCGGTGAGCGCGCGATCGATACGGTCATCGGATGCGCCCTCGCCATCGCGGCCAGCCATTTCTTCCCGTATTGGGAATATCGCGTGATGGGAAAGCTCGTCGCGGACCTGCTGTCGGCGATGCGCCAATACTTCGAAACTGTCTTGTCGTTCGGCGGCAAGCCGAGCGCGGACGGCGGGAATGCGTCGGGTGCGTCTGCGACGAGGGCGCCGGATACGAGCACGAGCGCCGCCGATCCCGACATCCGCTTCCGGCTGGCGCGCAAGAACGCGCATGTCGCATTCGCGAACCTGGGGCAGGCATTCCGCCGCATGATGCTCGAGCCGAAGCCACAGCAGAAGTTCGTGCCCGAGATCAACGACCTGCTCGTGCAAAGCCATGTGCTCGCCGCGCAGATCGCGACGGCGGCGGCGCTCGTGCGCAACTTCGCAGACGAGGGGAACGATGCGCCGGCGGCGCTGGCACGCGCGCTCTCCACCGTGCGCGATAACCTCGCCCGCGCGCAGGCGGGCGAGCCTCCTCCCGCCGATCAAGCGGAGACGACGAAGCAGCTCACGCGCGAGCTCGATTCGATGGTGACGGAAATCGAAAAGGCGGGAACGCGGCCGCCCGAGTTCGTTCACGAAATCAAGATGCTCGTGCTTCAGTGCAAGCAGATGCTGGCGGCGTCGTTTCTGATTCGCAAGGACGCAGGGGCGATCCGCTTGCCGGCTTAGGCGCCGCGGCCGCGCGCTACGCTGCTCCTACTGCGAAGCGCCCGTTTGGGGGGCGGCGGAGCTCGCGCCGCCGATCGACACCTCGCTCGCGGGCGCCGACGCCTTTTCCGCGTCGTACTCGCGTTTGCCCTTGAGCGCGTTGTAGACCAACGTGGCGAGCGCGATCAGGACGGCGACGACGATGATCGCCGCGACTCGCGTAGTGGGATTGGGTTTGTTGCGAGGGTCGTTCATGGCGGGGTTCTCAAGCGAAGCCACGACGGCTTCGGGCGAATGACGAGGTGAGAGAAGCCGGCATTCTACGCGCGTCGAAGACTGGCCGTTCCGGCGCGATCCCATCGCCGAATTCTGAGCAAAACGCGCAAAAATTTTCTACTCATCGGCCAGATCAGCGCAAACGACGCAAACTCTTTTCGCCCGAGGTTCGCTATAAATAAGACATCGACCGCGGCACTTCGCCGCCGGTCACCGCCCCTTCTTCGCTATGAGCCACGAACAACAAAACAGCCTTCTCAGCCCTGCCGCGCGCGGTACCCATGTCGTTTTTCGGCGCGACGCGGGTCCGGTCCTCGACCGGTTCGCGATCGAGACTCGTCGCGGCGACGGTGTCGCGCAATTGTGCGATGCGCTCGATGCGGCGTTCGAAGCTGGCGGCGCCGCCGCCGACCCCTCGCACTGTCCAGCGTTCGCCCGTCGCGTGCGCGCGGCGCTTGCCGAGGCCGCGGCGAACGAAACGCTGCTCGCACCCGCGCAGTGCGAAGGTTCCTCCGAGTGCTACCGTCGACACTTGTTGGCCGCTGATGCGTCGGGGCGCTACGCGGTCGTCGCGCTCGTCTGGCACGCCGGGCAGGCGAGCCCCGTGCATGGCCATCATGCATGGTGCGGCTATGCCATCCTCTCAGGCACGCTGACGGAAACGCTCTACCGGTGGGACGAGTCGCTCGGCTTGGCAAAGCCGGTGCGAACGCACGCTCGAGCACCCGGCGCAATTTCGTACACGCGCGCCGGCCTCGGCGGTATTCATCGCCTCGGCAATGCCGGCCCGGCGCGCGCGATATCCTTGCACGTGTACGGTGTGGCCGGCGACGAGGTGTCAACGCGCGTCAACGATGTCGTGCGTGTGTCCCATCGATGAGCGACGGACGCGAACCGATCATGCCTCTCGCACGGAGAACACTATTTTCAGAACCCTTTGCATCGCGATTCACTGTCGCTTTATGCAATGTGACTGACAAGCGGCCGCTCATCGTTCGGCAGCGTCGGCACCCGCATCCGTCATCGTCCGCCCCGCGAGGGCCGCGATGACGACGACGAGCTCGAGGGGATCGATCGGCTTCGACACATGCGCTTGGAAACCCGCGAGTAGCGCGCGGCGCCGGTCTTCGGCACGCGCGAACGCGGTCAGGGCAGCCGCCGGCGTCTTGCGTCCGCGCGGCGCCTCGAACGTCCGCAAGCGGCGGATGAACTCATAGCCGTCGACCCCGGGCAGGCCGATATCGCTGACGATGACGTCGGGCGGCACGGCCGTACAGGCTTCGAGCGCCTCGAGCGCCGCGTCGAACACAGCTGTCTTCGCGCCGCGCTCCTCAAGCACGCTGCGCACCAGCTCGCGTGCATCGGGCTCATCCTCGACGATCGCGATACGCAGGCCGGCGAGCTCGGGCGGCGTGACGCCGGCCAACGGCTCGTCGGACGAGCGCACGAGCGCGGCGGCCTCGGTAGCCGGCAGCTTGACGATGAAAGTCGCACCGAGCCCCGCGCCGGCGCTCCTGGCCTCGATGCAGCCGCCGTGAAGATCCACGAGTTGCCGGGCGATCGCGAGACCGAGCCCCAGGCCGCCGTGCTGACGCGCGATGCTGCCGTCTTCCTGACGAAACCGCTCGAAGACGTGCGGAAGGAACTCGGGCGTGATGCCCTGCCCGTTGTCCGCGACGATCAGCTCGACTTCGCCGGCCGCGCGGCGCACTGTCACCTCCACGGTGCCGCCCTTGCCCGTGAACTTGACGGCGTTCGACATCAGGTTCCAGACGATCTGCTGCAGCCGCGCCGGATCGGCGAAGACCACACCGCCCGGCTCCAGCGCGGAGACGATGCGGATATCCTTCGCCTCGGCGGCCGGTCCGACCGAGCGGATCACATATTCCACGATATCGACGAGATCGACGCGCTCCGCGTCGAGCCTGAACTTGCCTGCGAGAATGCGCGAAAAGTCGAGCAGTTCGTCGACCATGCGCGCCTGAGCGCGCGCGTTGCGATCGATGATGTCGAGCCCCTTGCGGATCGACTCGGAAGCGCTTGGATCGCGCAGCAGGAATTGGGTCCAGCCGACGATCGCATTGAGCGGCGTGCGCAACTCGTGCGAAAGCATCGCGACGAACTCGTCCTTCATCTTCGAAGCGCGCTCGGCCTCCGCGCGTGCCGCCCGCTCCGCGGTCAGCAGCCCTTCGCGCTCTTCGGCGAGCGCCCGAAAGTGCGCTTCGCGCTCGCGCGCGCGCATCGCCTCGGCCAGTTCTCGCTCGACGCGCCGCTCGCGCAGCACACGCTCGATCGCTTCGGGCAGATAGTCGAGGTAGCCTTCGCTCTTCGGAACCACATCCGCGACGCCCGAGCGCATCGCCTCGACGACGCGCGCCTCGTCGGCAAAGCCCGTGCAAAGAATCGCCGGCAACGCGAGCCCGCTTGCGCGCAGCGCGCGCAGGAAGTCGAGACCTGTCTCCGCGCCGCCGAGCGCATAGTCGACGACGAGCACGTCCGGCATGCCGTACGGCGTGTCGCCCTCCGTCGCCGCCCGGGCCTCGGCCGTGTTCGCCGCGATGCTGACGCGATAGCCGGCTCGCGCCAGCGAACGCGATGCGAGCCGCAGCAGGCCCACATCGTCGTCGACGACGAGCGCATGCGGATTCATTGTCCGCCCGCTCCCGTCGGCAGTTTGACGACTTGCAGGAAGAAGCCGAGCCGGCGCACGGCCTCGATGAAGGCGTCGTACTCGACGGGCTTCGTCACGTAGACGTTGCAGCCGAGTTCGTAACAGCGCTCGATTTCGCGCGGGTCGTCCGTCGTCGTCAGCACGATGACGGGCAGCGAAGCCGTGCGCTTGTCCGCCTTCAGACGCCGCAGCACTTCGAGGCCGTCGATCCGGGGCATCTTCAGGTCGAGCAGGATGACGGATGCCGGCGGCGGCTCGAGCACGAACCGCGCATCGTCCCCGAAGAAATAATCGAGCGCCTGCTGACCGTCCGCGAGCCGTATGAAGCCGTTCGTCAGCCCCGCCCGGCGCAAGTTGCGTTCGATCAGCGTCGCGTGGCCGTCGTCGTCCTCGATGAGGATGATGCTGACGGTCTGCCCCCCCGCCGGTCCCAGTCCTGTATGCATTGTTCGTTCCTCTCAACTTTCTCGGATCTGCCGATGCGCTATGCGGCGACTTGCTCCGTCGCCTCCGGAAGCGTCAAATAAAAGGTCGTCCCCTCGCCCTCCTTCGATTCGGCCCAGACGCGGCCCCCATGCCGCTCGACCATGCGGCGCACGAGCGCGAGCCCGATGCCCTCGCCGGCCGCCACGTTGCCGTGAAGCCGCTGAAAAGCGTTGAAAAGGCGCGGCATCGCGACGGCCGGAATGCCGAGCCCGTTGTCCCTCACAAAGAAAATACGCAGCGATTGAACGCCCGGCGGCGCGGGCAGCACGCCGATCTCGACGCGCCCCGGGCGTCCCGGATCGAGATAGTTGACGGCATTGCCGATCAGATTCGCGAAGATTTGCTCGAGCGCGGTCGGATCGCCCCAGACGGGCGGCAGCCCGTCGACGACGATCTCGACGTTGCGAGCGCGTATCGAGGCCTGCATCGCGTCGAGCACGCGCTGCACGACCGTACCGATGTCCACCTCCTGGCGGCGATACTCGACGCGCCCGACACGCGACAGACGCAGCAGCGAATCGATGATGTGCGCCGCGCGCAGCACGGCGCTTTGCAAGTAGCGCAATGCCTCGCCGATGTCCTCCTCGATGACGCGCTCGACGCGCTCGCGCTCGCGCGGCTCGAGCGACGATCCGCTCACGGCCTCGCGCAGCTCGTTACAGGCATGCGTGAGCTCCTTCGAGAAGCCTTGCAGGTTGACGAGCGGTGCGCGCAGATCGTGCGAGACGCTATAGATGAACATCTCATTTTCCTGCGTCTGCTGATGCAGCGTCTCGTTCGTGCGCGCGAGTTCGTCGGCGCGGCGCTCGAGGTCGCTGCGAAAGCGCGTTTGCAAGCGCTCCGATTCCCGCAGGCGCCGGCTCGTGTCGTGCAGAATCGAGTCGAGCTGCGCGATCTCGTCATGACCGGGCACCGGCGGCGCGAGCGGCTCATTGTCGCCAAGCCGCGCCGCGTTTTCGGAAAGGCGCGCGAGTCGGCCCTGCAGGCCGCGCGTGAACAGGAAAACCGCCAATGCGGTCAAGAACAATGAGCCGACGACCGCCGCGGCCGTGAGCCGCTGTTCGTGGAGCAGCGCCGCGGCCGCCGCGTCCGATCGCATCGTATCGATGCGCAGCTCCTCGGCGCCGAAGTCGGCCACCTGCTGGCGGAAGCGGTCGATCACGTCGGCGTCCGCCTGAGCGCGAAAGCGCTCGAATACGTCGTCCGTGCGGCCCGTGCGCATCAGATCCTGGACGCGGTCCGACCATTGCCGATAAGACTGCACCGTCTGGCGGATCTGCGCCGCGCGCTCGACTTGCGCGGGATTGTCGGCGACGAGATCGACCAGTCTGTCGATGTTGCGATCGACGTCGACCCATAGCGTGACCGGCGTCGACGCATCGCGATCGTTTCTGAGCACGGCGCCGCGCATGCGTACCGTTTCGATCAGCACGGGCTCGAGAATCGCGCTTGTTTGACGCAGCACATCCTTGCTATGGAGCGCCCATTGCTCCGCCTGCTCCGCGTTGGCCTGCGCCTTGACGAGCCCTGAGAGCAGCACGAGTTCGAATACCGTCGGAATCGCAATAAGCAACAGCCCTTTGGTTGTCAGTCTCATGCTCGGTAGTGCTATCGATTTCGGAGCCCGGCGCCAAAGCGCGCGGCAGTCCGAGCATTATGTCGGCGTTTGACCCGAATGACAAAGCGCGCGAGCTCGGAGGACGCTTGCACAGGCAATCATCGAAGGTCGCGCCATCGTCCATCGGCGGCGCTGCTCGCCAGCACGGCCTCGATGAAGCGCAGGCCGGCGACACCATCGTCGACCGTCGCCAACAACCGGCTTTCCGCAGGCGGCGGCCGGCCAGCGTCCATCGCTTCGATTTGCAACGCCGCGTCGAGATAGAGCTGCGCGAATGCTTCCGCATAGCCTTGCGGATGTCCCGCCGGCACACGCGTGGCATGCAAGGCGTCCACGCTGTCGATGCGGCCGCGCGTGAGCCGCTGGGCGGCCCCGCCTCGCATGGTGAGCCAGAGCTCGTTCGGCATTTCCTGGTCGAACGCGAGGCTGGCCTCCGTGCCATAGACGCGCAGGCGCAGCGCGTTTTCGGCGCCGCTCGCGACCTGGCTCGCCCATAGCATGCCGCGCGCACCGTTCGGGTAGCGCAGCAGCGCCTGCACGTGATCGTCGAGTTGACGCCCTTGCACGAACGTGTGCAACTCGGCCGATACGGCGTTCGGCATCATGCCCGACACGAACGATGCAAGATGGTAGGCGTGCGTGCCGATGTCGCCGAGGCAGCCGGCCGGGCCCGCCCGCCGCGGGTCGGTGCGCCACGCGGCCTGACGGTTCGCGCCGGCCGCCTCGACAGGCTCGGCGAGCCAGTCCTGCGCGTACTCCACATGCACGATGCGAATCTCGCCGAGTGCCCCATCCTCGACGAGCGTGCGCGCGTGGCGAACGAGCGGATAGCCCGAGTAGACATGCGTGAGCGCGAAGAGCTTGCGTTTTTCGCGCGCGAGCTTCGCGAGCGCCTCACCCTCTTCGAGCGACACGGCAAGCGGCTTGTCGCAGATGACGTGGATGCCGACCTCGAGAAACGCCGTCGCGACAGGCGCATGCAGGTGATTGGGCGTGACGATCGCGACGGCGTCGATGCCGTCCTCACGCATCGCTTCGGCGCGCGCCATCTCCCGCCAGTCGGCATATGCACGGTCGATGCCGATGCCGAGTTCGAGCGCGCTCTCACGCGCCCGTTGCGGATCCGACGACAACGCGCCCGCCACCAGTTCGAACCGGTCGTCGACGCGTGCAGCCAGACGATGCACCGCGCCGATGAACGCGCCTTGTCCGCCACCTACCATTCCGAGCCTCAGTTTCCGCTCCATGCTGTCTCATCTCCGGGAAGAGAAGCCTCAAATGCCGAGAATGCGCCTCATCTGCTCGGGCTCGGCACCGCTGCCCGCGAAATCGTCGAACGCGCGATCGGCGACGCGGATGATGTGCCGCCGGATGAACTCGGCGCCTTCGCGCGCGCCGTCTTCCGGATGTTTCAGCGCGCACTCCCATTCGAGCACGGCCCAGCCCGGATAGTCGTATTGCGCCATCTTCGAGAAGATCGCGCCGAAGTCGATCTGTCCGTCGCCGAGCGAGCGAAAACGCCCCGCTCGCTCGATCCAGTCGCTGTAACCGCCGTAGACGCCTTGCCGCCCGTCGGGGCGGAACTCGGCATCCTTGACGTGAAACGCGCGGATGCGCTCGTGATACGTGTCGATGAATGCAAGGTAGTCGAGCTGCTGCAGCACGAAGTGGCTCGGGTCGAAAAGAATGTTCGCGCGAGGATGGTTGCCGACCACATCGAGAAAGCGCTCGAACGTCACGCCGTCGTGCAGATCTTCGCCGGGGTGCAGTTCGTAGCAGACGTCGACGCCCGCCTCGTCGAACGCATCCAGGATCGGCGTCCAGCGGCGCCCGAGCTCCGCGAAAGCCGCTTCGACGAGGCCCCGCGGCCGCTGCGGCCACGGGTAGAAATAAGGCCACGCGAGCGCGCCCGAGAACGTGACGTGCGTATCGAGCCCGAGGCGCCGCGAGGCGCGCGCCGCCAGCTTCAATTGCTCGATCGCCCACGCGGTGCGCGCCTCGGGGTTGCCGCGCACCGGCGGAGCCGCAAAGCCGTCGAAGAGCGCGTCATACGCGGGATGCACCGCCACGAGCTGCCCTTGCAGATGCGTCGAAATCTCGGTAATCGCGACGCCCGCATCCTCGGTCGTTCGCCGAAGCTCGTCGCAATATGCGTCGCTCGACGCCGCGCGCTCGAGATCGACAAGGCGTGGATCGGCCGGCACCTGGATGCCCTCGAAGCCGAGTCCCGCGGCCCATGCGGCGAGATTCGCAAGGCTGTCGAAAGGCGCTTCGTCACCGACGAACTGCGCGAGGAAGATCGCCGGCCCCTTGATCGTTTTCATCGCGAGCGCTCCTTTGAAAGGTGAGAACGGGAGCGCGCAAGCGCCGGTGCGCCGACGGCACGCGCCCTTCCCTGGTTTGGAAACGTCGGCAATCAGAACGGCGAGTCCGGGAAATAAAATTCCTTCGCGTTGTCCTTCGTGATCAGCACGGACGGAATGATCGTCGTGGCCGGCAGCCGTTCGCCCTTGAGCCGCGCTTCGGCCGTCAGCTTGATCGCGTCATAGATGAACTTAGGCGAGTACGACACGTCGGCCTTGATGAGCGGCGCGCCGTCCATCACGTTTTTCACCATCCCCTTCGAACCCGCGCCGCCGAACACGATCTTGATGTCCGATCGCTTGGCCTGATCGATCGCCTTCAAAACCCCCACGGCCATGTCGTCATCGGCCGCCCAGATCGCGTCGATGTGAGGGAACCGCGTCAGATAGTCCTGCGTGACCTTGAATGCATCGTCGCGATTCCAGTTCGCGTATTTCGCATCGAGAATGTGAATGCCCGGATAGTTCTTCATTACGCCCGTAAACGCCGTCCATCGCTCGTTATCGAGCGTGGTGGGGATGCCGCGCAACGCAACGATGTCACCCTTTCCATCGAGTTCCTTCGCGAGATACTGGGCCGGAATCTTCCCGAACGCCGTGTTGTCGCCCGCGACATACGCATCCTGAGCACTCGTGTCCGTGAGTCCGCGGTCGACGACCGTCACATAGACGCCCTTCTTCTTCACCTGTGCGACGGGCTGCGTGAGCGACGCCGATTCATAGGGGAAAATCACGAGCGCGTTGATCTTGTTGACCGTGACGAGGTCTTGCAGCTGATTCGCCTGTTCGGGCGCGTTCGCCGCCGTCTTCACGATGATCTTCAGATCGGGATGCGCCTTTTCCAGATCCGTTTTGGCCTTGTTCGCCCACCAGACGATGCCGCCCGTAAAGCCGTGATCGGCAGTTGGAATCGCGACGCCGAGGGTCACCTTCTCGTCGGCGCGCGCCGCCCCGGCGCCGAGCGCCGCGGCCACCACGGAAAGCGCCAGCATGCCGGCGCCGGTGCTGCGAATCGCTCCTATAACCTGCTTCATGGTCTTGTCTCCTGATTGCGAGGGCGCGAATGTTCGCCCGTTGTCGTGAAGCCGCTTTTCATCGATTGCCAGTGCCGATCGCCGCTTACCGCCAATTACCGCCAATTCCCGCCTTTCACCGCCGCCCGCGCTGCAAGCACGCGACGACGATGATGACGATGCCCTGCACCGCCGCGTTCAGATACACGCTGATGATGCTCGTCAAGTTGAGGATATTGGCGATCACCGAAAGGAGGACCGCGCCGACGACCGTGCCGAGCACGCGGCCTTCGCCGCCCTTGAGCGCCGTGCCTCCCACCACCACTGATGCAATCGCCTCGAGCTCCCACAACAAGCCCGTGGTCGGAGTGGCCGAGCCAAGACGCGGCACGTAGAGCACTGTGGCCACCCCCACGCAGACGCCGAGCAGTGCGTAAGTGACGATCTTCACCGTATCGACGCGAATGGCCGCGTAGCGCGCGACCTGTTCGTTCGACCCGATCGCCTGCACGTGGCGGCCGAACGCGGTCCGCTGGAGAATCAGCGCGCCCCCCGCGGCGACGGCAAGGAAGACCCAGACCGGCACGGGCACGCCGAGCAAGCTCGCGTAATAGACCGGACCGTAGAGATCGGCGAGCGAGTTGTCGAGCGTCAGCGCGCCGCCATCGGCCAGCCATGTGAGCACCGCGCGGAAAATGCCGAGCGTGCCGAGCGTCACGATGAAGGGCTCGATCCGCCCTTTCGTGATGAGCAGTCCATGCGCGCAGCCGAACGCCGCGCCGAGCACCAGCGCAAGGAATATGCCGACGAGCACGATCGCGAGCGGCGGCAACAGGTGGCCGAGCGCGCCCGTGGCGAGCCCGTTCATCGTCCAGATCATCGTGCCCGCGATCAGCGCGGCCATCGAGCCCACGGACAGGTCGATGCCGCCCGAGATGATGACGAAGGTCATGCCCACCGCGATGATGCCGATGAACGACGTGCGCGTGAGCACGTTCATCAGGTTGTCGACCGTGGCGAAATCGCGGTTGAGCAGCGTGCCGAGCACGCAGAGCGCGAGCAGTCCCGCGACCGGGCCAAGGCCGGCGGCGTACCGTGCGAAGCGCCATGCGCGGCCCGTCTCGCCCGCTTTCCCCGCTTCACTGCGTACCGGTTGCATGAGCGATCAACTCCTTTTCGGTCAGATGCTCCATGCCGAGCGTCGCCATGAGCCGCCCTGCGCGCATGACCGCAACGCGATGGCAGAGCCCGATGAGCTCGATCAGCTCGGACGAGATCACGATCACGGCTCGCCCTTCGGCGGCAAGCCGGTGAATCAGGAAGTAGATGTCGCGTTTCGCGCCGACATCGACGCCTCGCGTCGGCTCGTCCAGCACGATCACGCGCGGATCGGGATGCAGGAACTTGGCGAGCGCGAGCTTCTGCTGATTGCCGCCCGAGAGCATGCGCGCGCGGCTCGCCAGATCGCCCGTGCGAATCCCGAATTCGCGCACGGACTTTTCGAGCGCCGCGCGGCAAGCCTTCACGTCGATGAGCGGACGCGCATAGCGTTCGAGCGTCATCAGCGTGAGGTTGTCCTCCAGGCTCAGATCGACGTGCAATCCCTTGCCTTTGCGATCTTCGCTGAGGTAGGTAAGACCGTGGCGCATCGCGTCGCGGGGGCTTTTCAGCGTCACGGGCTTGCCCTCGATCTCGATCGTGCCGGCCGTACGGCGCCGCAGCCCCACGATGGCCTCGAACGCCTCGGTGCGGCCCGCGCCGA
The DNA here is from genome assembly GCF_002934455.1 of Trinickia symbiotica. Classification (GTDB taxonomy): domain Bacteria; phylum Pseudomonadota; class Gammaproteobacteria; order Burkholderiales; family Burkholderiaceae; genus Trinickia; species Trinickia symbiotica. Next base: position 559,206 of record NZ_PTIR01000001.1, read on the forward strand.
CGAGCCCTGCGAAGCCAAGCACTTCGCCCGCTCGGACCTCGAAGCCGAGCCCGCCGTCGGCTTGCACCCAGCCCGGCACGACGAGCCCCTCCACCTTTAATGCGACGCGCGCATCGGCCCGGGGCGGCGCCTTCTCCGGAAACATGTCGAGGACGTCGCGCCCCACCATCAGGTTCGCCATCTGCCGACGCGAAACGTCCGCGGTCGCGCTTTGGGCAACGAAGCGGCCGTCGCGCATGACGATCACCTCGTCGGTCACGCGTTCGACCTCGTCGAGCTTGTGCGAGATGTAGACGATCGTCACGCCGTCGGCCTTGAGCTTCGCCATCAGCGCGAAAAGGCGCTCGGTTTCGGAAGGTGTCAACGTGGCCGTCGGCTCGTCCATGATGAGCAGGCGCGCGCGCCGCGAGAGCGCCTTGGCGATCTCGACGAGCTGCTTTTCCGCGACGATCAGATCGCGCACCTTTGTATCCGGATCGCGCGCGAGGCCGACCTCGGCGAGGTACTGCCGCGCTTCGGCGCGCATCGCCGCTTCGTCGAGCAGCCACCCGCGCGCGCCGCTTCGGCGCTTTTCGTGACCGAGGTACATGTTCTGCACGATCGACAGATGCTCGGCGAGATTGAACTCCTGGTGGATCAGGACGATGCCCGCGGCTTCCGCCTCGCGCGAGCCGGAGAAGTGGCACGGCTCGCCGTTCACCCTCACTTCGCCCGCTGTCGCGGCTTCGTATCCGGCCAGGATCTTCATCAGCGTCGATTTACCCGCGCCGTTTTCGCCGAGCAGACCATGGACGCGCCGCGGCGCAAGCTCGAAGCTCACGCCGCGCAGCACCTGCACTGGGCCGAAGTCTTTGACTACGTTTTCGAATCGGACAGAGACGGCTTCACGTCCCCGCAGAGGATTTCCTCCGGGCGCCGGTTCAGCCCCAAGTGAGGCAGGCGCCCCGTCCGGGGGCAGCGAAGGATCGTGAGCGCGGGGGCTGTTCATGTCGTCCATCGCTCAGGCACTCCGCCGTACGACGAGTCGATGCGGCAACAGCACGCCGGGCACCGCCTTGCCCGCATTCGCGAGGCGCGTCAGCAGCAGCCGCGCCGCCGTCTCGCCGAGCTCGCGCATCGGTTGCGCCACAGTCGTGAGCGGCGGGTCGATCTGTGCGGCGAGGGAGATATCGTCGAAGCCGACGATGGCGACGTCGTCGGGCACCCGCTTGCCGCAAGCGCGCAGTCCCGCGATGACGCCGATCGCGAGCGTGTCCGATACGGCGAAGATGGCATCGGGCGGCTCGCTCGATTGCATCAGCGCGCAGGCCGCGCGCGCGCCGGCGTCGTATTCGAGCCCGCCGACTTCGGCTTGCAAGCGGGCATTGGGCGCGATGCCGGCCTCGACGAGTGCATCGAGATAGCCCTGCTCACGCTGGCGAGCGTAAAGGTACGTCGTGTCCGAATTGATCAGCGCAACGCGCCGGCGCCCTCTCGCGATCAGATGTCGTACGGCGTCGCCGGCCGCGCGACGGTTGTCGATGCCGACGTAAGGCACGCCGATTTCGGGATCGAACTCGCAGCAGGAGATCCACGGCAGCGCGCCCGATTCCTCGGCGAACGCGCGTTGCGCCGTGGCCGGATCGAGGCAGATGGCGCCGTCGGCACGGCGGCGGCGCAGCAGATCGAAGTAATTGCGTTCACGACCCGGATCGGCGCCGGTATCGCAGAGCAATGTGAAGTAATCGTGCTGACGGGCGACACTATCGATGCCGCGAACGATCTCGGCATAAAACGGGTTGCCGAAGTCCGGCACCATCGTCAGCAGCAGACGGCTCTCGGCCGTCCGCAGATTGCGCGCCAGCTCGTTCACACGATAGCCGCTTGCGGCAATGGCCGCCAGCACGCGTTCGCGCGTAGCCGGCCGCACGTTGGCGTGTCCGTTCAGCACCCGCGAGACCGTCGCGACCGACACATCGGCCCGCGCGGCCACGTCGCCGATCGAGACGTCGGCCGCTGCGTCGTCCACCACCGCTCCGTTTTCGGGTCGTTGCTTGCGGGCCATCGGCGCGTCTCCGGATGTAATCGATTACATCTAGCCGCTACATTCTTGATGCATGACGACTCGAATGGCAAGCGCCGCGAGATAGGGACTAATACGGAGAGGTGGGCGCCGATGTTCCGGCATCGACCGCCCAGGCGATCGGCCGGTGAATCGACTCACGTACGGTCGATCAGGTCTTCAGCCGATACCCGGTCTTGAAGATCCACGCGACGATGGCCGTGAAGATCAGCAGAAACAATGCGGTCATGGCGAGACTGACGCCGACGTGGACGTCGGCCACGTCGTAAAAGCTCCAGCGAAAGCCGCTGATCAAATAGACGACGGGATTGGCGAGCGCGACCGTGCGCCAGACGGGCGGCAGCACGCCGATCGAATAGAAGCTGCCGCCGAGAAACGTGAGCGGCGTCACGATCAAGAGCGGGATCACCTGAAGCTTCTCGAACCCGTCGGCCCAGATGCCGATGATGAAGCCGAAGAGGCTGAACGTCACCGACGTGAGGACGAGAAAGAGCAGCATCCAGGCCGGATGCGCGATGCGGAGCGGCACGAAGAGCGCCGCCGTGGCCATGATGATGAGCCCCAGCATGATCGATTTCGTCGCGGCGGCCCCGACGAAGCTCACGATCAGCTCCAGATACGAGACCGGCGCCGAAAGCAGTTCATAGACGGTGCCCGTGAACTTCGGGAAGTAGATCCCGAACGAGGCATTCGTGATGCTCTGCGTGAGCAGTGAAAGCATGACGAGCCCCGGGACGATGAAGGCGCCGTAGCTGATGCCGTCGATCTCGCGGATGCGCGAGCCGATCGCCGCGCCGAAAACGACGAAGTAGAGCGAGGTCGAGATTACGGGCGAAATGATGCTTTGCATCAGCGTACGCCACGTGCGTGCCATTTCGAAGAGGTAGATCGCGCGGATCGCGTAGATATTCATTGAGTTTCCTGCTCCGTTCGCGCAGCCGCCTTGTCCCTGACGAGGTCGACGAAGATATCTTCGAGCGAGCTTTGCGTCGTCTGCAGGTCTTTGAAGCGAATCCGCGCGTCCTCCAGATCCTTCAGCAGCCTGACGATGCCCGCGCGCTCGGAGCGCGTGTCGTCGTACGTGTAAGTCAGCGACGAACCGTCGGCCGAGAGCTCGAGCGCGTAGCCGGCGAGCGGCGCGGGCACGGCCGCAAGCGGTGCATCGAGCTGCAGCGTGAGCTGCTTTTTGCCGAGCTTGCGCAGCAGCTGCGTCTTTTCCTCGACAAGAATGATCTCGCCACGGTTGATGACGCCGATGCGATCGGCCATCTCCTCGGCTTCGTCGATATAGTGCGTCGTGAGAATGATGGTCACGCCGCTTGCCTTCAGCGTGCGCACGAGCTCCCACATGTCGCGGCGCAGCTCTACGTCGACGCCCGCCGTCGGCTCGTCGAGAAAGAGCAGCGACGGCTCGTGCGCGAGCGCTTTCGCGATCAGGACGCGCCGCTTCATGCCGCCCGAAAGCGTGATGATCCGGCTGTCCTTCTTGTCCCAGAGCGAGAGCGCGCGCAGCACCTTCTCGATGTGCGCGGGGTTGGCAGGCTTGCCGAAGAGCCCCCGGCTGAACGAGACCGTCGCCCAGACGGTTTCGAACGCGTTCGTCGTCAGCTCCTGCGGCACGAGGCCGATCATCGCGCGGGCGCGCCGAAAATCCCGGACGTTGTCGTGGCCGTCGACGACCACGCTCCCGCTCGTGGCATTGACGATCCCGCAGACGATGCCGATCAATGTGGTCTTGCCCGCGCCGTTCGGGCCGAGCAGCGCGAAGATCTCCCCGCGACGCACTTCGAGGTTCACGTCCTTCAGCGCCGTGAAGCCCGTCGCATAGGTCTTCGAGAGGTGAGTGATGGTCAGAATGGGTTGCATGGACAGCGACGATAGCAGAAGCGCGCTAAAACTGCCGCCTCCTTCGCTCACGCGTCCATCCGTCCGTCGTCGAGACGGCCGCCACGCAACCGCCGGCGAGACCACTCGCAAACGGCGGACAAAAAAAAGACGCCACCGAAGTGGCGTCGTAAAGAAGTTCTAGCCATTCCGAGGGCCGTGCTAGAACCTGAGAGACGGTATTTCGGACCACCGCACTTCGCCTTGACGAGGCGTCGCTCCGAAATGTGATTGCATTTTTTCTCTTTCCGTCCGCTAAGTCAAGAAAAATTTTACCGAATTGCTGACAGGGATAGGCTTTAAGGAAACCTTTACACCCGCAGTACTCGGTAATTTTTACCTAATCACGCAACGAGCCATCGCCCATATTGGCAGACGATGCAATAAACCGCCCACTGGCTTTTGCCTTGTCCCACTTTCGGCTCACCGCTAGCATTGCCCGAATCGGCGAGGCGCGTCGGCTGCGCGACTCGTAGCCTCGCCAAACGACCGCACGCGCGCCCACGATCGAAACGTATCCGTAACCTGTCGAAAGAAACGTAACTGGACGATCGAACGCGGCGCGACGTAGCATCTTGCATTCGCAGCGGCGCCACGGCGCCTCATGAACGACGCGCGGTCAGCGGCGCGGGGCAGGTGGCTTGTCGGTGCGTTGAATCCGCCGCGCCCCCCTCAATACCATTGCGCTCGCTCAATCGATGGCCGAACAAGACAATCCGACCGACACCCGCCCTGCTCCCGCACGCCCCACGCAGCAGCCGGAAGGCGAGCCCGCCTCCGCCCGCGCGAGGCCGACGCGCGGCAGGCTCGGCGCGCTCGTCGCCGCGATCGTGATCGCCCTGCTGCTGCTCTTCTGGTGGCATCCGTGGAGCCGCACGAGCCCGAACGCAGCCGGACCGGGTGCGGCGAGTGGCGCGCGCGCGGGCCGCGGCGGCCCCGGCCGGCTCGCGAACATGCCGCAGCCTGTCCAAGTAGCGACCGCGAAGGCCGGCGAAATGCCGATCGTGCTGACCGCGCTCGGCACCGTGACGCCGCTCGCGACCGTCACCGTCAAGACGCAGCTCGCCGGCTACCTGCAAGCCGTCGAGTTCCGCGAAGGCCAGATGGTCAAACAGGGCGACGTGCTCGCGCAAATCGATCCGCGCCCTTATCAGAACTCGCTCGCCAACGCCCAAGGCGCGCTCGCCAAGGACATGGCGCTGCTTCAGGAAGCGCGCATCGATCTGAAGCGCTACCAGACGCTGCTCGCCCAGGATTCGATCGCGAGTCAGCAGGTCGATACGCAGGCGTCGCTCGTCAAACAGTACGAGGGCCAGGTCAAGTCCGATCAGGCGAACATCGACACCTACAAGCTCGATCTCACCTACGCGCGCATCACGGCGCCCGTCTCGGGCCGCGTCGGCCTGCGCCAGGTCGATCCCGGCAATTACGTGACGCCCTCGGACGCCAACGGCATCGTCGTCATCACGCAGTTGCAGCCGATCAGCGTCATCTTCACGACCTCTGAAGACAACCTGCCGCAGATCGTGAAGCAGATGAGGGGCGGCGTGAAACTCTCGACGACGGCCTACGACCGCAACAACACGGCGCCGCTCGAGACCGGCTACCTCGATACCTTCGACAACCAGATCGACACGTCGACGGGCACGATCAAGCTGCGCGCGATGTTTCCGAACAAGGATCTGTTGCTCTTTCCGAACCAGTTCGTCAACGCGCGGCTGCTCGTCGATACGCTCCATGACGCCGTCATCGTGCCGACGTCCGCGGTACTGAACGGCGCGTCGGGACAGTTCGTCTACGTCGTGAAGCCCGACGATACCGTCACCGTGCGCCCCGTCAAGGTCGGGCCCGTCGACGGCGAGCGCACGAGCATCGCTTCCGGACTTGCCGTCGGCGAGCGTGTCGTCACGGACGGCTCGGATCGTCTGCGCGAAGGCGCCAAGATCACGATCCCCGCCGAGCATCCGCCCGCGGCATCGGGGGCGTCGGGCGTGCGAGCCGCTTCCGGCGCCGCGGCCGAAACGGGTGCGTCGCACGCGCACGGCCAGCGCCGGCATGCGCACCAACCCGGTCAGTAAAGTGAGCGCCGTCGCCGCATGAACCCTTCCCGCGCTTTCATCCTGCGCCCGGTCGGCACCGCCTTGCTGATGGCGGCGATCATGCTCGTCGGCCTCGTCGCGCTCCATTTCCTGCCGATCTCGGCGCTGCCCGAAGTCGACTATCCGACGATCCAGGTCCAGACGTTCTATCCGGGCGCGAGCCCGGAGGTGATGACGTCGTCGGTGACGGCACCGCTCGAGCGGCAGTTCGGTCAGATGCCGTCGCTCAATCAGATGGCGTCGCAAAGCTCGGCGGGCTCGTCCGTCATCACGCTGCAGTTCAGTCTCGACCTGCCGCTCGACGTAGCGGAGCAGGAAGTGCAGGCCGCGATCAATGCGGCCGGCAACTTGCTGCCGTCCGATCTGCCGGCCCCCCCGATCTATGCGAAGGTCAATCCGGCCGACGCGCCGATCCTGACGCTCGCGATCACCTCGAAGACGACGCCGCTCACCGACATCGAAAACCTCGTCGACACGCGGCTCGCGCAAAAAATCTCGCAGGTGGCGGGCGTCGGGCTCGTCAGCATCAGCGGCGGCCAGCGCCCCGCCGTGCGGATCCAGGCGAATCCGCTCGCCTTGGCCTCCTACGGGCTCAACCTAGACGACCTTCGCACGACGATCTCGAACCTGAACGTCAATACGCCGAAGGGCAATTTCGATGGCCCGACGCGCAATTACACGATCAACGCGAACGATCAGCTGACGGACGCCAACGCCTATCAGGATGCCGTCGTCGCCTACCGCAACGGCCGGCCCGTCATGCTCACCGATGTGGCGAAAATCGTCGATGCCGCCGAAAACACGAAGCTCGGCGCGTGGGTCGGCACGCCGCAGGGGGTCGAGCCGGCCGTGCTGCTCAACGTGCAGCGACAGCCGGGCGCGAACGTGATTCAGGTCGTCGACAGCATCAAGCGCCTGCTGCCCCAGCTGCAGGCGTCGCTGCCGGCCTCGCTCGATGTCTCGGTCGTGACGGACCGCACGACGACGATTCGCGCGTCGGTACGCGACGTGCAGTTCGAGCTCGCCATGTCGGTCGTGCTCGTCGTGCTCGTCATGTATTTGTTCCTCGCGAACGTCTATGCGACGATCATCCCGAGCCTCTCGGTGCCGCTGTCGCTGATCGGCACGCTCGCAGTGATGTACCTCTGCGGCTTCTCGCTCGACAACCTCTCGCTGATGGCGCTCACGATCGCGACCGGCTTCGTCGTCGACGATGCGATCGTCATGATCGAGAACATCGCGCGCTACGTCGAGGACGGCGATACGCCGCTCGAGGCGGCACTGAAGGGCTCGAAGCAGATCGGCTTCACGATCATCTCGCTGACGGTCTCGCTGATCGCGGTGCTGATTCCGTTGCTCTTCATGGGCGACGTGGTCGGCCGTCTTTTTCACGAGTTCGCGATCACGCTCGCCGTCACGATCGTGATCTCGGCCGTCGTCTCGCTCACACTCGTGCCGATGATGTGCGCGAAGCTTCTGCGCCATACGCCGCCGCCCGAAAGCCGCCGATTCGAGGCGAAGGCGCATGCCGTCATCGATGCGATCATCGCGCGCTACGGCGTCATGCTCCGATGGGTGCTCGCGCACGAGCGCGCGACGCTCGTCGTCTTCGCGCTCACGCTCGTGCTCACGGGCATCCTTTACGTCTTCGTGCCGAAGGGCTTCTTCCCCGTGCAGGACACGGGCGTCATCCAGGCCATCACGCAAGCGCCGCAGTCGATTTCGTACGGCGCGATGGCCGAGCGGCAGGAAGCGCTCGCGAGCGCGATCCTGCGCAATCCGAACGTCGAAAGCCTGACGTCGTTCATCGGCGTCGACGGCACGAACATCACGCTGAACAGCGGCCGCATGCTGATCAATCTGAAACCGCACAACGAGCGCAGCGAAAACGCGACGCAGATCATCCGCGACATCGAGAGCGACGTCACGAGTGTGACGGGCATCACGCTTTACATGCAGCCCGTGCAAGACCTGACGATCGATTCGACGGTGAGCCCGACGCAGTATCAGTTCATGCTGACCGACCCGAACCCGGACGAATTCGCGGCCTGGGTGCCGAAGCTCGTGCAGCGCCTGCAATCCGCGCCCGAGCTCGCCGATGTCGCCACCGATCTGCAGCAAAGCGGCCAGTCCGTCTACATCGAGATCGATCGCGGCACCGCAGCACGGTTCGGCATCACGCCCGCCACGGTCGACAACGCGCTTTACGACGCATTCGGCCAGCGCATCGTCTCGACCATCTTCACGCAGTCGAACCAATACCGTGTGATTCTCGAAGCCGACCCGCGCATGCAGCACTACACCGACGCGCTGAAGTCGATCTACCTGCCTTCGTCGACGGCGGCGAACGGTCAGGTGCCGCTCACGGCCATCGCCAAGTTCATCGAGCGCCCCGCCCCGCTGCTGGTCTCGCATCTCGGGCAGTTCCCCGCGACGACGGTGTCGTTCAACCTCGCGCCGGGCGCCTCGCTCGGCGCCGCCGTCAAAGCGATCGAGGCAGCCGAGCGCGATATCGGCCTGCCCGCCTCGTTCCAGACGCGCTTTCAAGGCGCGGCGCTCGCGTTCCAGGCGTCGCTTTCGAACGAGCTGTTCCTGATTCTCGCGGCCGTCGTCACGATGTACATCGTGCTCGGCGTACTTTACGAGAGCTTCGTGCATCCGATCACGATCCTCTCGACGCTGCCTTCGGCCGGCGTCGGCGCGCTGCTCGCGCTGATCGTCTCGGGGCACGACCTCGACATCGTCGGCATCATCGGGATCGTGCTCTTGATCGGCATCGTCAAGAAGAACGCGATCATGATGATCGACTTCGCGCTCGAAGCCGAGCGCGAGGAAGGCAAGTCGTCGCGCGAAGCGATCTACCAGGCGTGTCTCCTGCGCTTCAGGCCGATCCTGATGACGACGATGGCCGCTCTGCTCGGCGCGCTACCGCTGATGCTCGGCACCGGTGTCGGCTCCGAGCTGCGTCATCCGCTCGGCATCGCGATCGCGGGTGGCCTCGTCGTGAGCCAATTGCTGACGCTTTTCACGACGCCCGTCATCTACCTCGGCTTCGATTCGGTCGCACGCCGTCTGCGCGAGCGATTCGGCCATCGGCCCGCGGCCGGTGCGAGCGACGTCTAGCGCGCGAGGCGACGCCATGAACCTCTCGCGGCTTTTCATCTCCCGTCCCGTCGCGACGACGCTGCTCGCGCTCGGCGTCGCGCTCGCGGGCATCTTCGCATTCGGCAAGCTGCCCGTGGCCCCACTGCCGCAGGTCGACTTCCCCACCATCTCGGTGCAGGCGCAGATGCCCGGTGCAAGCCCCGACACGATGGCGACGAGTGTCGCGAGCCCGCTCGAGCGACATCTGGGGCAGATCGCCGACGTCTCGGAGATGACATCGCAAAGCTCGGTCGGCTTCACGCGGATCACCGTGCAGTTCGGACTGAACCGCAATATCGATGGCGCCGCGCGCGACGTGCAGGCCGCCATCAACGCCGCGCGCGCGGATCTGCCGACGAGCCTGCGCAGCAATCCGACCTATCACAAGGTCAATCCGGCCGACGCGCCGATCCTGATTCTGGCGCTCACCTCGCCGACGCTGCCGGCCGGCAAGCTCTACGACGCGGCCTCGACCGTGCTGCAGCAGGCGCTTTCGCAAGTCGACGGCGTCGGCGAGGTCGATGTCTCGGGCTCGGCGAATCCCGCGGTGCGCGTCGAGCTCGAGCCGCAGGCCCTCTTTCACTACGGCATCGGCCTCGAGGATGTGCGCGCGGCGCTCGCGTCCGCCAATGCGAACAGCCCGAAAGGCTCGATCGACTTCGGCGATCGCCGCGTGCAGCTCTACACGAACGACCAGGCCTCGCAGTCCTCGCAATACAAGGACCTCATCGTCGCCTATCGCAACCACGCGGGCGTCAAGCTGTCGGATTTGGGCGAAGTCGTCGATTCGGTCGAAGACTTGCGCAATCTCGGCCTCATGAACGGCCAGCGCTCGGTGCTCGTCATCATCTACCGGCAGCCCGGCGCGAACATCGTCGAAACGGTCGATCGCGTGATCGGCATGATTCCGCAACTGAAGGCCTCGCTGCCCGCGGCTATCGACGTCACGCCGGTTTCCGATCGATCGATCACGATCCGCTCGTCGCTCAAAGACACCGAGCGCACGCTGCTCATCGCCGTCGCGCTCGTCGTGACCGTGGTCTTCCTGTTCCTGCGCAACTGGCGCGCGACGCTGATCCCGAGCGTCGCCGTGCCCATCTCGATCATCGGCACATTCGCGGCGATGTACCTCGTCGGCTACTCGCTCGACAACCTTTCGCTGATGGCGCTCATCATCGCGACAGGCTTCGTCGTCGACGACGCGATCGTCGTACTGGAAAACATTTCGCGGCATATCGAGGAGGGGGTGCCGCCGATGCGGGCCGCCTATCTCGGCGCGCGCGAAGTCGGCTTTACGGTGCTCTCGATCAGCATCTCGCTCGTCGCCGTCTTCCTGCCCATCCTGTTGATGGGCGGCATCGTCGGCCGGCTCTTCCGCGAGTTCGCGGTCACGCTTTCGCTGGCGATCGGCGTTTCGCTGCTGGTCTCGCTGACGGTGACGCCGATGATGTGCTCGCGGCTTTTGCGCGCGCCGCGGCCGCGCGAAAAGGAGGGTCGGCTCGCGCGCCGGCTCGAGAGCGGCTTCGAGCGGCTCGCGCGCGGCTATGCGCGCACGCTCGGCTGGGCGCTCGCGCATCCGCGCCTCGTCGTCTCCATTCTGCTTGCCACGATCGCGTTGAATGTCTATCTGTACGTCGCGGTGCCGAAGGGATTCTTCCCGCAGCAGGATACCGGTCGCCTGATCGGCGGCCTCGTCGCCGATCAGGCGACATCGTTCCAGCTCATGAAGGTCAAGTTCGGCGAGATGATGCAGATCATCAAGCGCAATCCCGCCGTCGACACGGTCACCGGCTTCACGGGCGGCCGCCAGACGAACTCCGGGTTCATGTTCATTTCGCTCAAGCCCAAGAGCCAGCGCGAGATTTCCGCGGACGAGGTGATCGCCCAGTTGCGCGGGCCGCTCTCGCACGTGGCGGGCGCGCAGACGTTCCTGCAGGCCGTGCAGGACATTCGCGTCGGCGGCCGGCAATCGAATGCGCAATATCAATTCACACTGCTCGGCGACTCGACGGCCGAGCTTTACAAGTGGGCGCCGCTGCTCACCGAGGCGCTCAAGCATCGCCCGGAGCTTGCCGACGTCAACTCGAACCAGCAGCAAGGGGGGCTCGAATCGCTCGTGCAGATCGATCGCACGAGCGCCGCGCGCCTCAAGATCTCGCCGTCGCAGATCGACAACACGCTTTACGATGCGTTCGGCCAGCGGCAGGTATCGACTATCTACAATCCGCTGAACCAGTATCACGTGGTGATGGAAGTTGCGCCGCGCTATTGGCAAAGCCCCGACATGCTCCGCCAGATCTATGTCAGCACTTCTGGCGGGCAGGCGAGCGGCACGCAGTCGAGCGGATTCGTCGCCGGCACGGTGGCGGGGTCGTCGTCGGCAAGCGGCGGCTCGACGTCGGCCGCTTCGATCGCGGCCGACACAGCGCGCAATCTCGCCAACAACTCGATCGCGGCGAGCGGCCATTCGAGCGCGTCGACGGGCGCGGCCGTCTCGACTTCCCAGGAGACGATGGTTCCGCTATCGGCCATCGCCTCGTTCGGTCCCGGCAACACGCCGCTCGCGGTCAACCATCAGAGCCAGTTCGTCGCGACGACGATTTCGTTCAATCTGCCGCCCGGCAAGTCGCTCTCCGACGCGACGCGCGCCATCGACGAAACGATGGTCGCCATCGGCATGCCGCAGACGATCCACGGCAGCTTCTCGGGCACGGCCCAGGCGTTCCAGCAGTCGCTGACCGACATGCCGCTGCTCATTCTGGCCGCGCTCGCCGCCGTCTATATCGTGCTCGGCATCCTCTACGAGAGCTACATCCATCCGATCACGATTCTGTCGACACTGCCCTCCGCCGGCGTCGGCGCGCTGCTCGCGCTGCTGCTCTTTCGCACGGAGTTCAGCATCATCGCGCTCATCGGCGTCATTCTGCTCATCGGCATCGTCAAGAAGAATGCAATCATGATGATCGACTTCGCGATCGAAGCGTCGCGCCAAGGGCTCTCGTCACGCGACGCGATTCATCGCGCCTGTCTGTTGCGCTTCCGACCGATCCTCATGACCACTTGCGCGGCCATTCTGGGGGCGCTGCCACTCGCGTTCGGCAATGGCGAAGGCGCCGAGCTGCGCTCGCCGCTCGGCATCTCGATCGTCGGCGGGCTCATCGTCAGTCAGGTCCTCACGCTCTATACGACGCCCGTGGTCTATCTCTACATGGATCGCCTGCGCGTCTGGCGGCAAAGCCGCCGCGGCGGCTCGCTCGCGCGCGGGCAAACGAGCTGAGCCCGCACGGAATTTCCCGGCGGACTCGTTCGTTTTTGTCAAAGAGTAAGCAGTTGAAACAATTGTGAAGCGGCCGGTTATGGCGCCGCTCCGGAGATTGGCATAGCCTTCAACTGTGCCAGGCGGCTGTTCTCGAGGTCGGTCCCCCGACAAAACCCGGGAATTCTCGGCTCGATACGCCTGCCTAAGCATTGGGTGCGCGACGTAAAAGCGCACAGCTCATCGAAAAAGGAGAAGGATCGTGCGATGGCGAATCGCTGCACTGACGCTTGCGGCCATGGCGGCCGTATGTCTCAGCGGAACGGCCGAAGCGGCGCGCTGGCGTGTCGGGGTCTTCGTTGGCGGGCCGGTCTGGTATGGGCCGGGACCTTATTACTACGCGCCACCGCCTTACTACTACCCGCCACCCGTCGTCTATGGACCGCCCGTAGTCGTGCAGCAGCAGCCCGACGTTTATGTCGAGCGCTCGCAGAACGAGGGCGCCGCACCGGGCTCGTCGTCGGGGACGTGGTGGTACTGCCCGGCCGCGAAAAAGTACTATCCCTACGTGAAGGAGTGTGCGAGCGACTGGCAGGAGGTGCCCGCCACGCCGCCCGCACCGACCCGCTGACATGAGCAAAACGATCATGCACTCCCTGGCCCCGCGCGCGAAGCGCTCCCCACCGGTCGCGCTCGCCATGCTCGCTGGCGCAGCGGGCCTTGCGGCCCTTGCCGGCTGTACGGTCATGCCGTCCGGTCCGACCGTGATGGCCCTGCCCGGCACGGGCAAGACGTTCGATCAATTCCGCGCCGACGACGCGTCGTGCCGTCAATATGCGTTTCAGCAGGTCGGCGGCGTGAGCACGCAACAAGCCGCGAACAACAGCGCCGTCGGCAGCGCCGTCGTGGGCACGGCGGTCGGCGCCGCGGCCGGCGCGGCGTTCGGCGGCGGCCAAGGCGCTGCGATCGGCGCGGGTGCGGGGCTGCTCGGCGGTAGCGCGATCGGCGCCGGCAATGCCCAAGGCTCCGCCTACGGCATCCAGCGCCGCTACGACTACGCCTACGTTCAATGCATGTACGCGGCCGGCGATCGTGTGCCTATGCCGCGCGGCGCGGTCACCTACCGGGAACAATATCAAGGGCCCCCGCAGGCGGCCGTGCCGCCGAACTACGTGCCGCCGCCCCCCGATACTCCGCCGCCGCCTCCGCCACGCGGATACTGACCGCACGCCCCCTCCCCTCCCCGTCGCGCCCGACGGCTCTCACGCCCGTCGGCGCGGGACTTTATTGCGCGTCAACGATCAGGGGCCGACGATGGATGCTTGTCCGCCCACTGCTTGGTCACCGCCAGCGCATCTACCGGTCATGAGGCTTCGCTGGCATCTCGACTGCGGAGCGAACTCCGGGGCGCATTAGCCTTACAAATCCTTCCATTCGGGCAAAATCTCTAAAGAAACCCGCGACAGCGCCGATAATTCGGCTGTTGGAAGGCATCGCGTCGAGCGCTCGACTTCGCGCCCCCAGCCCGGACCCAGTCGTCTACGAGAACCAATGCAAGAGAAAAACACCAGCGCCCCCCGCCGCCCAACGCTGCGCGCGGCGATCGATCTGCTACTGCGCCGTGGCGGCGCGGCGCGGATAGCCGCCCGTGGCGGCGAGACGAGCGGGAGCGATCAGGGCAACGCGTTCGTGGCCAGGCTCGAGCACATCGTCGGTACGGTCGACTTTCTCGCCCACGTCGACTCGAATCTGCGCTTCGTCTACGTCTCGGAGGCAAGCCTGCGCTTCATCGGCTACCGGCGCGAGTACTTGCGAGCCGTGACGCTGCACGAGCTCGTCGCGGCGGGCGATGTGGCGGCGTTCGACGCGCTCGTCGCGCGCGCGTCGCAGACACGCCAGGTCGAGCGGGCAACGCTGCACCTGATGAAGTCGCTCACGTACCCGATCTCCGTCGAGCTGCGCATCGTGCCGAGCACGCACGAAGGCACGCCCGGCTTTGCCGTCTGCGCGTTCGACGTGACGAGTTGGCGCGCGAACGAAGAGCGCCTCATCTACGAGCTCCACAACGACCGCATGACGGGCTTGGCGAACGGCACGGCCCTCGCCGAACGGATCCGGCTCGCGCAGGAAGAAGCCGACGCTAAGCGCACCGCCGCGGCGCTCCTGCTCGTCGATCTCGACGATTATCAGCGCGTCAACCGCGCGCTCGGCTACGACGCCGGCGACGCGCTGCTGCGCGATACGGCGCAGCGGCTGGCCGGGCTCGTCTCGCCGGGCGAGACGCTCGCACGCCTGACGAGCGACAAGTTCGCGGTGCTGTTGCGCGCGGCCACGCGCGACGACGCCGCAGCCGCCGCCGAGGCGCTCGGTCGCCGCTTCATGACGGCCGTGCAGCAGCCCTACACGTTCGACGGCCAGCCCGTGCATCTCTCGGCGAGCATCGGCATCGCGCTTTATCCGGAACCCGGCGCCGACGATACGCGGCCCGGCCATCACGCCCAGTTCCTGCGTCGTGCCGATCATGCCCTCGTGCAGGCCAAGGCCTCGGGCAGCAACACCCTGGCGTTCCATGCGCCGAGCGCCGATCCGGCCGATGCCGAGCGCCTGAAACTCGAGGCCGACCTCTACGACGGCGTGCGCAACGGCGAGTTCGCGCTGCATTTTCAGCCGATCACGAGCAGCACGAGTGGCGGCGTCGTCGGCGTCGAGGCGCTGATCCGCTGGCATCATCCCGTGCATGGGCTCGTGCCGCCCTCGACGTTCGTCCCCCTCGCCGAATCGATCGGCCTCATCAACTATCTCGGCAACTGGGTGCTGAAGGTCGCCTGCATGCAGCTCGTGCAATGGGACGCTCAAGACATCGCGCTGCAATACGTCGCCGTCAACGTTTCGCCGCAGCAGTTCCGCGACCCGAATTTCACGCAAAACGTGCGCGACGCGCTTGCGCTCACCGGGCTAGACGCTCGCCGGCTCGTGCTCGAAATCACGGAGAGCCTGCTGATGCAGGACCCCGCCCATGCGAAGGTGCTGCTCGAGGAGTTGACCACGGCCGGCATCCGCTTCGCCGTCGACGACTTCGGCACGGGCTACTCGAGTCTTGCTTATTTGCAACGTTTTCCGCTCGCCAAATTGAAGATCGACCGCAGTTTCGTCGAGAACCTGCTAACCTCTCGCAACGATCAGGCGATCGTATCGGCCTTGGTGGGGCTCGCGCAAACGCTCGAACTCGAGCTCGTGGCCGAGGGCGTGGAAACGGAAGCGCAGCGGGAACTCCTCACCGAGATGGGCTGCAACCATATCCAGGGATGGCTCATCTGCAAGGCGCTGCCTTCCGAGGAGCTCGCTCAGCGCTTCACATCGCGGACGTTGCGCCTGCACGAAGCCGACGCGTTGATATAAAGGCGTCACGCGGCAACGCGCGCGAGCGGTTCGCGAGCGTTGCCTCATATAACACTAAGTTGCATATGGTTTTGACGAGATCGACGACATGTTAAAGGCCGCGCTGCTCGACAAGTTGTGGGCGCGCATGAGCGAGCGCGGCGACTTCCCGATGCTGTCGCAGTCGTTGCGCACGACGATGGCCGCGATGAAGAACGACGATCTCGACTTGACGGCCCTCGTGCAGGTGGTGCTGTCCGACTTCGCGCTGACGCAAAAAGTCCTGAGGCTCGCCAATTCGGCGATGTACATGGCGTTCGGCGGCAACATCACCACGGTGACGAGAGCGCTCATGGTGCTCGGCATGGATGCCGTCGGCCATCTCGTCGTCGGTCTCAAAATCGTCGATCATTTTCATCAAAGCGCGCCGCATCGCATCGACGCCAAGCTCGAGTTGAGCCGCACGATGCTTTCGGGTTGCGTGGCGCGCAAGCTGACCGAGCGCATCGACTTGCGCGCCGGCGAGGAGGCCGTCGTCTGCACGCTGATGCGGCAGGTGGGCAAGCTGCTCGTCGTCTGCTACCTGGAAGCCGAATGGGATGCGATCCGCCGCGAGGCCGAGAGCGGCACGCTCGACGAAAGCGCGGCCTGTTCGGCCGTTCTCGGCGTGAGCTTCGAGGAGATCGGCCTCGAGGCCGCTACGCGCTGGCGGCTGCCCGACATGATTCGCGCCGGCATGGGCACCTACGAGCCTGACGCGGATGAACCGCAGCAGGTTCAGTGGCTGCGCGCCGTCACCAACTTCTCGACCGAAGTGGCCGACGCGCTCACCGCGCCTAGCACGGCTGCGGATAGTGTCGAAGCACGGCTCGCGCAGCTCGCGCAGCGCTATGGCCACGCACTGTCGACCGAACCCGAAGCGCTCGTCGCCACGAGCATCGCGCTTGCGCGCGAAGAAGCCGGCGAAGGCGTCATGCGCGAGATCGACGAACTGCGGGCGAGCGCCGCGACGATCGCGCGGGCCTCGGTCGACGCCGAGACGCGCATCGCGGCCGGCATCGAGGATTTGCGCGCGCTGCCTTCGGAGAATGCGCTCGCGCCCGTGCTCGCCCTCGCCTCGGAAACCGTGCTAGCGAGCCTCGGCTTCGCGCGCACCGTCGTCTTCGTGCGCCAGACCACGGGCGTTTTCAAGGCCCGGCTCGGCTTCGGGCGCAACGTCGATCAGGTCCTGCCGATGCTCCAGTTCGACGAGGCCTTCGAACCGGACGTCTTCCATCTCGCCATCGCGAACTCGGTCGGGATCTTCATCGAAAACGCACAGGATTCGAAGATCGTCGTGCGATTGCCCGCGTGGTACCGCGAGGCGTTCGCGGACGCCCGCGCGTTCGTGCTGCTGCCTGTCGCGGCGAACCAGTCGACGGTTGCGCTGCTCTACGGCGATTGGCTCCATGAGGAGGAGCCGCGCAAGATCTCGCAAGTCGAAATGAGCGCGCTCAACGAGCTGGCGCGCGAACTCGGCCGCTTCTTCAATCGCGCGCCGACACGCGAGGTCGAAACGCTCTGAGCAACGCGCCGCAACCTTGCTTGCGTCCCTCGGGGGGCGTGACGCGAGGCGCGAGATTCGGGAGCGCTCTCAATCCTCGAAATGGTCGAGCCCCGCGTGCTCCTCGCTCTGGTCGGCGGAGCTCGCCCATGCCGCGGCGGCCGTGGCGAGCTCCGCGAGCTCGCTCGAGCTCAACGGCGCGAGCGCCGCACTCGTGCGATCGAGCGCGGCCCAGTCGGCCCGCTCGAATGCCTCGATGGCATCGAGCAACGTTCCGAGCGTACCCGTCCGATGCAGGATGGCCGCGCGGATATGACTGGAGAGCGTCAGCGCCTCCAGCGTCTCTTCGAGCGAGCCTCCGAAAACAGCATCGACGAGCGAGAACACGCCGGTCAGGAACGCACCGTCGACGACCTTGCGATCCGCCTTTGCAAGCCGGGCAACGGACATCTCCATGAACCGTGCGCGCGTCGCGGCCATCTGCACGAGCGGGTCGTCTTCGAGCCGTACCTTGCGGCCGTCCGCATAGAGCAGCAGCTGTGTCCAGCGCGCGATGCGGTTGGTGCCCGTTGCCGTGATCGCATCGCGCAGCGTCTCCACCTTGCGGCCGATGCTCGCCTCCCCGGAGTTCGCGAGACGCATGAGATGCATGACAAGAACCGGGTTAAGCTTCAGTTCGGCTTCGAGCTGGGTCACGGTCGGATCCGCCGTCAAGAGGCGCAGCAGATTCAATAGCGCCTGGCGCGGCGCGCTAGCCCGCCGCGTGGCCTGCTTGTGGCCGCGCGCGAAAAAATACCCTTGGAACAGATCGAAATGCGCCGCTTTGGCCCGCTCAAACGTCTCCTGCGATTCCACGCCGAGCGCGATCAGGATCTTGCCGGCCGACTTCAGCGCGCCGGACAGTTTGGCGAGCAACTCCGGGTCCGTTCGGTCCACCTCGACCTTGATCGCGTAGGCGTAGGGCAGGAGCTTCGCGAACGTCGCGGTCGGCTGCGTCACGTGATCGAGCACGAATCGATGACGCTTCGCGTGCAACGAGACGAGGCGCGCGACCAGCTCGGTATCGGCCTCGATGTCGGGCGGCAGCTCGAGAAAGAAACGATCGGGCGATATGCGCGCGAACGCATCCGACAACAGTAATGCACGATTGACGTTCAGATAGCCGCGGTGAGCGCCGAGCGCGGCGCGCACACCGCTCGCGCCGAGCATGGCCAACGTTTGCGCCGCGGCCGCATCGGCCTCGGCGTGGGGCTTGCGCTCGCCCTCATCGTCGAGGGCGGTCTCCCCCACGCGGCTCGGCTCGCGCGCGATCAGCTCGAACCCGTGCAAGAGGCCATCGGCGTCGACGAGAGGCTGCCGCGCGGGATGCAAGATCTGCGGGTGCCCCTGAGCCAGCGGAGACTGGCCGCCCGCCTGCAAGCTCACCCCCGTATCGTTCGTGATCCCCATCAGCCTCTGCCCCTTTCGATGCGCTTACATTCTTTTTATCGCTTCCGGCCGCGACAGCTCAAAACCGGAGCGGATTTCGGCGGATTATACGATGGGGTCGGCGATGGCGATAGGGCGAACGGAACCGCTCGAATGCGCACACAACGCAGCAGCCTGTTGGAGCGCCGCCTGCTCGCGGCGCGTATGCTGAAAGACCGAAGAAGACTGCGAGACCTCTCATGCCGTCCACCCCGAGACGGACAATGACCGCGCTTGCCGCGGCTGCGCTCGTCGGCAGCCATGGCGCTCCCTCGGCGAGCCAGCCGGACGAAGCGGATCATGGCGCGCCGAGCGTTGCGCTAGGGCCCCACTGGCATGGCGACATCAGTCAGTTTCGCCAGCACGACATGCGTCTGTGGCAAAGCGGCCACTGGCGCCACCGCAGGCACGGCGGCCGCCTCGGATGGTGGTGGGTGGTAGGCAGCCTCTGGTACTACTATCCGGGGGCGGTCTATCCGTACCCGGACCCGTTCGTGCCGCCGCTGGTGGCGCGCCCGCCGGCCGGCGGGCGCTATTGGTACTACTGCCAGTCGGCCGAGCAATACTATCCGTACGTCACCACCTGCCCCGCGGGCTGGCGTCCCGTGCCGGCCGCGAACTGAACCGGGCTCGCGCCCGTCACTGCCGGCCGTTGCGCAGGTCTCGATACTCGCGCCGCACAATGTCCATCAACTCCGGCACGGATGTCCTCGCCGCCTCGCTCTCGTAAGTGACGCGGCCACGCTGCATGAGCACGATGTGATCGGCGATATCGAGCGTCTGCGCGTAGTTGTGCATGATCATGGCGATCGACAGGTCGCCCTTCTGCTTGAGACGGACGATGAGGTCGATGATGAGACCCGCTTCGCGCGCGCCCATCGCGGCAAGCGGTTCGTCGAGCAGCAAAATGCGCGCGTCGGAGTTGACCGCGCGCGCAACGGCGATCGCCTGCCGTTGACCGCCCGAAAGCTGCTCGACGGGCAGATCGACGGACGGAACATGCACCCCGATGTCTTCGAGACATTCCGCCGCGCGCTGCCGCATCGCTCGGTTGTTCAAGAGTCGGAACGGCCCGCGATGGACGATCTCGCGATTGAGAAACATATTGTGATAAATGCTGAGCGAGTTCGCGAGCGCGAGGTCCTGATAGACACACTCGATGCCGAGCGCGCGCGCATGATCGACCGATCGCAGCATCGTCTCGGCGCCGTTCACGAAGAGCTTGCCGCTCGTTTGCTGATGGAAGCCCGTGAGGATCTTCATCAACGTCGACTTGCCCGCGCCGTTGTCGCCCAGGATCCCGAGGATCTCGCCGCGCCGCAAGGTGATGCTCACGCCGTCGAGCGCGGTCACCGCGCCGAAGCGCTTGACGATATTCTCGACGCGCAGCGCTTCCTCCCCCCCTGCCCCCGACATTACGGCTCTCCCTTGCGCGCGAGGCGCATGAGGTGAATGTTGATGATCATCGCGACGACGATGGCCGCGCCGAGGATCATATTGAACGTGAACGCATTGATGCCGACGAGCGTGAAGCCATCGTTCAGAATGCCGAGCACCGCGGCGCCGATGAACCCGCCGATGATCGTGCCCGAGCCGCCCGCGAGCGGCGTGCCGCCAATCACGGCGGCGGCGACGGCGAGGAACATGATCTGGTTGCCGCCCGCTTGCGGATCGATCGACGTGATACGAAAGCCTTCGAGTATGCCCGTGAAGCCGGCAAGGACGGCGGCGAGGATGAAGTTGCCGAGCTTGAGCGTGCGGATTTGGATGCCCGCTTCGCTGGCGCCCAGCGCGTTCGCTCCCGCCGCGATCGTATGGAGCCCCCAGCGCGTGTGCCGCAGCAAGACGTGCATCGCGGCGGCGATGACGACCGCCCAGAGGATTTCGCTGTAGCCCCAGGCGCCCATGAACGATGCGAACGCCTCGTTTTCGGGCGGCGTGACGGGCGTGCCTTGCGAAATCGTCAGCGTGAAGCCATTGACGAAGAAGAGCGTGCCGAGCGTGGTGACGAACGACGGAATCCTCAGATAAACCGTCAGTGCGCCGTTCACGAACCCCACGACCGCGGCGGCGAGAATGCCGATCAGCAGCGCCGCCCATGCGGGCGCCCCCGCCTCGTTCGCGAAGTGCATGATGAACGGCGCGAAGGCGAACACCATGCCCGCCGAGAGATCGATTTCGCCGCCGATCATCAGCATGATCTCGCCACATGCGATGATCGCGGCGGGCGCGATGAACTGCGACAGGTTCGTGAGGCTCGCGGACGTGAGCAGAAAGTCGTGATTGACGACCTCGAAGTAAGCGCCGAGCAGCAGCGCCACCACGAGGATGCGAAGCTCGGCCGAGCGCGCGACTTTACCCGCCCGCAGCTTCAGGCGCTCGCCTGCGCTGCGGGAGTCAGCGATGGAAGACATCACGATTTGATCGCCCCACTGTGAGGCACGATCTGCGCCTTGGTGCTCTTGCCTTCATAGCGCGTCGAAGTGTTGAGGTAGGGCTCGACCGTGTCCTTCGTCACGAACTTGAGGCCCGTGTTGATGTTGGCCGGCCCGACGAGCCCGCCGGACGCCAGGAACACGAATGCCTCGAGAACAGTATAGAAGCCCTGGACATAAGGCTGCTGGTCGATCGTGAAGTCGAGCACGCCCTCGTGAATGAGCTGCACGGTGCGCGGCAGCAGATCGAAGCCTCCGCCATGCACACCCTTCGACTTGAGGTTCGATTCCTTCATCACCTCGGCGACGCCCTGGGTGCTGCCGGCATCGACGGCGAACATGCCTTTCAGGTCCTGATGCCCGAGGTAAAACGACTTGATCTTCGAGAGCTCCTCGTTGACCGTCGCGCCCGTCGCGATCTGCTGCGCATCGATGTTCTTGCCCGACTTCTTGATGGCGTCCTTCGCCCCATCGAGACGCGGCTGGATGTTGAGCTGACCCGGTGTGGCAATGAAAAGCGCGACGAGCCCGCTATCGATCATGCTGGCGATCCGCTCGCCCATCTGGTAGCCGGACAGGTATAGGTCCTGGCCGATATAGGCGAGGCGCGGATTCGATTTGCCTGCGGGAGCGTCGGCGTTGTAGGCGAAGACCGGAATGCCGGCGTCGAGCGCTTTCTGAATCGGCGCGTTGAAGGCATTCGGGTCGACGATCGGCACGGCGATCGCATCGGCCTTCGCGGCGACGGCGGAGTTCAGTGCATTCACCATCTCGGAGACGTCCGCGTTGGCCGATCCCGTCCACTGATAGTCCATGCCGAACATCGCGCAGGCGTCTTGAATGCCGTATTGCGTCGGCACGAAGAACGGATTCGTCGTCACATGGTTGACGAAGACGATTTTCCAACGTTTGTGGGCGGGAAAAGCCCCGCCCTCGGCCGCCTGGGCCGGCGTCATCGCTCCGCCCAGTAGAGCCAGGGCCGTCGCCAGACCTGCGCCTTGCAACAACCCGCGGCGGGTGCCGCTCACCGCTTCTTCCATTTCTTCGCGCTCTTGCGCCATGACGGCCTCCTGTTTTTTGTTTCTGGAACGTCACCTCAAATCGAGAAAGAAAGCGCCGGCGGAGAACGCGAGCGCTCAGCGTTACAACCGTGCGCCACCGTGAATGCTACGTACGCGCCAGATGGTTCCGCAGCAGGCGGCGGGGCCTGAAAATGCTATCTCAGCCAAGTATCGTCTAATAATCGATGTATACCCTTAACTAGTCCGACTATTTTGCATGCAATCGGCGCGATCCCGCGACGCAACAGAGGAGCATTTACAGAAAGCATTTATAAATAGTCGGACTTCTTTCAGCCGTTATCGGACTTTAGCGCAGCGAGGGTCTCCGACGTCGTTTCCACGACGATCAGTCCCGCGCGCAAGCCAGGCTTGACGGTTGGATTGGGAAAGACGATACGTTCTTCGTCGCGCGATACGACGTAGCGATAGTCCCCGTCGACGGCAAGCTGCGTCCCTTTCGCAAGCGGCGTGAAATTCGGCACATCGGCGGCGAGGTTCAGTTCGAACGCATCGCTCAACTTCGTAATCTGATCGACGACGGTAAACGCGCGCGGCATCGGCGATTCGCCGCGGAACGGCGCGCCTGATATCAATGCGCGCACCGCGTCATCGGCTGCGGCGAAACGCGTCAGGTCGTTTTGCCCGAACGGCCGGACCTTGCCGAGCTCCAACGTGCAAGCCGTTGCGCCGAAAGTCTCGGCCGTGAACTGCGTGTAGGTATTGCCCTTCGCCGTATGCAGCAATACGGCGGCGATTCGTGCCCGGGCGAGCCAATCGAACATCGCCCGCGAACGGGGCGCTTCCGTGTGCGGCAGCAGCGCGAACTGCTCGAAGACGGAGGCGCGGATGGCCGTATGCATGTCGATATGCCAACGCGCCTGAGCGGGCGGTGCGGCAGCGTCGGGACACGGCCCGAAAAACCGCGCGGCGGCCGCTTCGAGCGCCATCGCGCGCGGCGCCTCGTGACTTCCCGGCAAGCAAGTGTGCCGCCCGCAAAAAAGCCGATTCAAATCATCGTCGATATAGCGGCAACCCTCGCGCATCGCGTCGAGATTGCCGAGCACGACGAGAAGCCGGCAGGCGAGCGGCAGCGCCCCGGCCGCCAGATCGGCAACGAGCCGCGAAAGGAGCTCGATCGGTGCTGTCTCGTCGCCATGCACACCGGCCGAAAGCAGCACGCTCGCGGGAACGCACCCCGCGCGTGCCGCCGGATCCGCCGAAGTCGGTTCCAGCTCGAGCAGTCCGCCGCCGCGCCACGTGTACCGTAGGCCGGCGCGCTCGCCGGCAGCCTCTCCCGCGCCGGGCTGCGCTCCCGACAGCGTGAAGCCGAGAAAATCGGCGAGCATCGGCGGCAGCTTCGATTCAGCGCTGGAAGTCATAGAGCGATCCCACGCCGAGAATCTGTGTGAGCTCATCGAGCGCCGTCCGCGATTCGACGATCAGCGCCGGATCGGACAAATCGTCGGGCGCGAGCCGGTCGCGATAGTGCTTGCCGATCCATCCATCGAGACGCGCGAACAGCGCATCGTCGATCCAGACGCCCGGCTTCACCGCCGCTCGTTCCGCCTCGTCGAGAACGACGCGCAAGCGCAGGCAAGCGGGCCCCCCGCCGTTCTTCATGCTTTCGCGCAATTCGAAGACGAGCACTTCGCCGATCGGCCCGCCACCGGCGACGAGGTCGTCGAGATAGTCCGACACGCGCGGGTTCTCACGGCACTCCTGCGGAACGACGAGCACGTCGCGGCCATCGGCCCGCGTCAGGAGCTGGCTGTTGAAGAGATACGACGAAACGGCGTCGGATACGGTCACGCGCGCGTCGGGCACCTCGATGACATTGAACGTCGCATCCAGCGGCGATAGTTGTGCGCGCAACCGATAGTAGACGCCCGGCTGATCGACGAACGCGCGTTCGTGGCAAAAAAGCGTCTCGCGATTGCCGACGGCGATCACGTCGTTATGAAACACGCCCTCGTCGATTACCTCGGGGTTCTGTTGCGCATAGACCGTCGCGTCTTCGCGCAAACGGTGGCGCTGCGCGACGGCGCGGCTCGCCTCGAACGTCTGGCGCGCCGGATAGCGCCGCGGCTCCGGCCCGCGCCGATATTCGCTGCGGCCGTAGACGAAGAACTCGACGCCGCGCTCGCCGTATTGCGAGCAAAAGCGCGTATGGTTGGCCGCCCCCTCGTCGCCGAGCGCGGGCGTACCCGGCAGCGCCTCGTGCACGGCAAAGTGCCGCTCGTCGGCGAAGATCACCGCCAGCGTGCGGCGCGTCGCTTCGTGCTCGATCGCGCGATGCAGCTTGCTCGTCAGATTGGCCGGCGTGAAATGCACGCGCCCGTCCTCGGTATCGGCCGAAGGGCTCACCGTCGCGGCGTTGGCCGTCCACATTGCGGACGCGGAGCTCGCCGCGGCAAGGAGCTCGGGCGCCTCTTTGGCCGCGCGCTCGATCACGCGCGCGTCGCTCCCCGAAAATCCGAGCTCGCGCAAAAGGCGCAGCGACGGCCGCTCCTGCGGCGGCAACACGCCTTGCAAAAAGCCGAGATCGGCAAGCCGCTTCATCTTGCGCAAACCCTGCTTTGCCGCGGCAAGCGGATTGGCGACCGTCTTCTCGTTCGTTTGTGAGGCGACGTTTCCGAACGACAGTCCCGCGTAGTTGTGCGTCGGCCCCACGAGCCCGTCGAAATTGGCTTCCCGTGCTTGCATCGTCGATCCTTCGTCGTTCCGTTTTGTTTAGTGCCCTGTCCCGCAAGTTCCTTTGATATGAAATCGCCCAGATGGCCGCCCGGACGGCGTCGCTCGTCGTTGCCATAGCTACGGCTATGGCGTCCTCCCTCCTTGCCTGACGACCATCTGGACAATTTCATTTATCAAAGAACTTACGGGACAGGGCACTAGCTCTCTAGAAATGGAGCCCCGGCGGCACGCTCGCGGGCATCCGCAGCTGCGCGCTCTCGACCGAGGCCATCGGATACGCGCAGTAATCGGCCGCGTAATAGGCGCTCGGCCGATGATTGCCGGAGCGTCCCGTGCCGCCGAAAGGCGCCGCGGACGACGCACCGTTCGTCGGCCGGTTCCAGTTCACGATGCCCGCACGGATCGTGCGGTGAAACTGCGTCCACGCCGCCTCGTCATCGGCCAGCAGACCGGCCGAGAGGCCGTAGACCGTATCGTTCGCGCGCTCGATCGCCTCGTCGAACGTCGCATAACGGACGATCTGCGCAAGCGGGCCAAAGTGCTCTTCGTCGGGCAGATCGCGCACTTCCGTGACGTCGAGAACGGCGGGACTCACGAAACCGAGCTCCGGGTCGCGCTGCTCCATCCGCAACAATCCATGCGCGCCGCGCTCGATGAGCTTGTCTTGCGCCGCGACGAGGCGCGCGGCCGCTCGCGCCGATACGACAGCGCCCATGAAAGGCTGCGGCTCAGCGTCGTAACGTCCGTAGGCAATGCGCGAAGTCACGTCGACGAAGCGAGCAACGAAACGATCGCCGAACGCTCCACGCGGCACGAAGATTCGACGCGCGCAGGTGCAGCGCTGTCCGGCCGACAGATACGCGGACTGAATCGTGTGATGAACGGCCGCGTCGATGTCAGCCACCTCAGCGACGACGAGCGGATTGTTGCCGCCCATCTCGAGCGCGAGCACGATCTCGGGCCGTCCGCCGAACTGCTTATGGAGCAGCGTGCCCGTATCGGAACTGCCCGTGAAGAAGAGCCCGTCGATCTGCCGATGCTGGGCGAGCGCGATGCCCGTCTCCTTCTCCCCTTGCACGAGATTCAGCACGCCCGCGGGCAACCCGGCATCGCGCCACGCCTCGACCGTTGCGTGCGCCACGGCCGGCGCGAGCTCCGACGGCTTGAAGACGACGCAGTTGCCGGCGATCAGCGCGGGCACGATATGTCCGTTCGGCAGGTGGCCGGGAAAGTTGTAGGGGCCGAAAACGGCGACGACACCATGCGGGCGATGCCTCAAGACCGCGACGCCGTCGGCCATCTCCGTGCGCTTTTCGCCCGTGCGCTCGTGATAGGCCGCGATCGAGATGTCGACCTTCGCCGCCATCGACGCGACTTCGGTGCGCGCCTCCCACAACGGCTTGCCAGTCTCGCGGCCGATCGCGTGAGCGAGCGCTTCCTTGCGTTCGGTGAGGATCGCGGCGAAACGGCGCGCGATCTCGCAGCGCGCTTCGAGCGACGTCGATGACCAGCTCGCGAACCCGCGCCGCGCGCTCATGACGGCGCGCTCGACGTCGTCGGCCGTCGCGCTTTTGCCCTCCCAGACGATCTCGCCCGTCCCGGGATTGCGTGAGCAGAACGCGTGGCCGTTCGCCGCGACCCACGCGCCTTCGATGAAGAGTCCTGTCATTTCGATCATCCCTGCTTGTTTCTTGTGAGCGCGAGCACGCGCACGGCATCACCGTCGCGCACATGCAGCGCGGCGGCGTCGGCGGCCGCGAGACGCATCGCGCCCCCTTCGGCCACGCCCGGCACCGTGCCGACACGAAAATCGGTGAGTACGGTGTTCGACACGAGCGCGCGCGGTGCTCCGGCAACGCCCTCCGAGTCGCCCAGGCGTGCGGCCGTGGACTCGTCGATGACGACCGGCACGACGACGCTCTCGCGCATCGTGCGCAAGTCGTCGATGTGGCATTCGAGCACGGGGCCGGCATCGAAAATATCGACATGATTCTCGTAACGCAGCCCCTCCGCTTCGAGCATCTTGCGCGCGGGCGCCGTGTCGCGATGCGTCTTGCCGATGGCGAGCCGCGCTTCTTCGGGCAGCAGATCGGCATAGACGGGATAGCGCGGCATCAACTCGGCGAGAAACGATTTGCGGCCGTGCGCGCTCAGATAGTCGGCTTCGTTGAAGTCGATCTGATAGAAATGCACGCCCACGGCGCGCCAGAACGGTGACGTGCCCTCCGCGTCGAAATGCCCGCGCAACTCGGCGCAAAGACGATCGGGGAAGCGATCGCGGAACTGGGCGATGAACATGAAGCGCGAACGCGACAGCAAGCCGCCCACGCCATGCGCGCGGTAACGTGGCGAGAGGAACAGCGAGCAAACCTCGGCATAGCCCGTGAGATCGTGCGCGATGTTGAGCAGCGACATCTTCGTCCAGACGCCGAGCTCCTGGCTCGCATGCACGACCGTGCTCACGCGGTAGTTGTAAAACGGCTGATCGAGGCCGACCGCTGTCTCGATCCCGCAGACGCCGGCCACATCGCCCGTCGCGGAATCCTCCATGACGAAGAAGTAGCCCGATTCGTGCGGCGCGGCGCGGCCCTCGATCGTCCTTTTCGATCGCTCGATGCGCGCGACGAGCGCATCGCGATCGGGCTTGAACGTGGTGAGGCCGGGACCCGTTTCCTGCGCGAGCGCGACGAGCGCGTCGATGTCACCAGTCGTGACGGCGCGAACGACGATCATCGGCGAGCTCCTTGAGCAGCGGATGCGGAACGGGATGAACCGCGATCGGAAGCCGGTTCTTCATAGAGATCGGCGTCATCGTCCGCCGCCTCGCCCGGATCGGCCGCGCGCCGATGCAGCGGCACGCAGCGAACCAAATCGCCATGCACGACCTCGAGCACGGCACGAGCCGCCGACGCGAGCGTCGCGCCCTCGCTTTCGTCGGCGGGCAGTTCGGCCAACAGGCAGCGAAACTCGCCTTCGCGGTTGCTGGCGACGAGATATGTCTGCGCGCCGGCCGCAGCCGCGGCTCCGCCCGCCGACTCGGCCGCCGACTCGGGCGTCAGCGGCACGCCGGCGTTATGCCTCGGCTCCGCCGTCTCGCGCACCATGCGCGTTTCATTGTGCGTCATGCACGCGCTGCGATCGACGTGCGCGGTCAGCACCGGCCCCGCATCGAAGATGTCGACGAAGCGATCCGGCTCGAAACCTTCCTCGAGGTGAATGTCGTAAGCCAGCAAGCTCTTCGGGTTGGGCTCGCCGAGTACGCGCTGCGCGGCTTCGGGCAGAAGCGGCACGTAAAGCGGATAAGACGGCATGACCTCTGCAATGAACGTCGCGCTGCGTCCGCCCGAGATCTTCTCGATTTCAGGAAAGTCGCGGCCGAAGAACCGTCGGCCCACCGCCTCCCAAAACGGTGACACACCCGCGTCGTCGGTCACGCCCAGCAGCAGCGAAAACACCTCCGATGTAAAGCGCCGGCGATTCGCGGCGACGTACATCATTCGTGCGCGCGAGAGCAGATGTGCCGCCGCGGCGGCAGCTTGCGGGAGGAGCGTTTCCGCTCGCGCGTGACCGCCGTCCAGCACCGACGGGTCGAGATAGAAACCGGCAAGCCGGCTCTTGCCCGTCAGCTCGTGCGACATCGTGAGCGCATGAACCTTGCGGCTCACATGGAGCTCTCGCGACGCATGGATCAACGCGTCGTTGCGAAAGGCGTAAAACGGCGCCGCGTAGCCGGCCGAGGCGACGATGCTCGACGTGCCGAGCAGTTCACCCGTCCCGCTGTCTTCGAGCACGAAGAGATAGAACTCCTCGCCCGGGAAGTCCACGTCGGCGCGAAACGAATCCTCGGAGAGCGCCACACGCGCTTCCAGTGCCTGCCGATCGTGCGGCAGCGAATGCAGCACGGGCCGCGCCGCGCGGGCCATTTTCTCGAGCGCGTCGAGGTCGGAGAGTCTTCCGGGGCGTACGAAAAGCATCGTCGTTCCAGTCTCGGTGGCGTGCCCGGTCAACGCGCCGCGACGTTCGTCGCGCTCGCGGCTTGGCTTGCTTCGGCGCTCGCGCCGGCAACCTGCTCGATCGCCTTCTCGAGCCGTCGGAGCCCCTCGTCGAGGTCGGCGTCGGCAATGATGAGCGACGGGGCAAAGCGCAGAACGTTCGGCCCCGCGATCAGCAGCATCAGGCCGTGCTCGGCCGCCGCGTTGACGAAATCCTTCGCGCGGCCTTCGTAGGCGGTAGTCAGCTCCGCGCCGATCAAGAGGCCCTTGCCGCGAATCTCCTTGAAGAGACCGAAGCGCTTGCCGAGCGCATCGAGCCGCGAGATCAGCGTTGCACCGCGCCGCTTGACGCCTTCGAGCAGCGCCGGGTCGCTGACGAGCTCGACGACTTTGTCCGCGATCGCGGCGCCGAGCGGGTTGCCGCCGTATGTCGTGCCGTGCACGCCGACCTTGAAATGCGCGGCGAGCTCCTTCGTGGTCAGCATCGCGCCGATCGGAAAGCCGTTGCCGAGCGCCTTGGCCGTCGTCAGGATGTCCGGCGTCACGCCTGTGTCCATATAGGCATAGAAATGCCCCGTGCGGCCGACACCGGTCTGCACTTCGTCGAAAATCAGCACCGCGCCATGCGCGTCGCAAGCCTCGCGCAGCGCACGCAAGAACGCCGGATCGGCCGGGATCACGCCGCCCTCGCCCTGAATCGGCTCGACGATGACGGCGCACGTCTGCGGGCCGATGGCCTCACGCGCCGCCGCAATGTCGTTGTAAGGCAGATGGCGGATGCCGGGCGGCACCGGGCCGAACCCTTCCGCGTACTTCGGCTGGCCGCCGACGCTGACCGTGAAGAGCGTGCGCCCGTGAAACGACTGCGCGAACGAGACGATTTCGAACTTCTCGGCACCATGCCGCTCGACGGCCACGCGCCGTGCGAGCTTCAGCGCCGCCTCGTTCGCCTCGGCGCCCGAATTGGCGAAAAACGCCCGTTCGGCGAACGTCAGCGCCTCGAGGCGCTTCGCGAGGCGCAACACCGGCTCGTTCGTATAGGCGTTGCTGACGTGCCAGAGCCTTTCGCCCTGCTCGCGCAACACGCGCACGAGCTCGGGGTGCGCGTGGCCCAGCGCCGTCACCGCGATGCCGCCCGTGAAGTCGACATAGTCGCGCCCTTGTGAATCCCATACGCGCGAACCTTGGCCGCGCACGGGAATGAAAGGCGCGGGCGAGAACACGGGCACCATGACGTCGTCGAACGTCCGGCGGTCCACAGCGAATTCGTTCATGGCAGATTCCTCGTTGAGGTAATGGCGATAGTTTAGAAAACGTTCGCGGCTCCGTCTTGCTCATGCGCGACGCGATTTATCGGGGTTCGCCGCACCCTATTCGTTTCGCGTCGCCCCGCGCGGCTCGGCATCGAGCGGCTCGATGAGGGCGCCGACAGGCGGTTCCGCCGCAAAAGGCGCACCCGTCCCCTGTTGCTTGGCGATCCAGCTGCGGCGCTCCTCGCGCGGCGTGATGCCGAACCGCTCACGATAGGCATTGGAAAAGTGCGCCGCCGACGAAAACCCGCAGGCAAGGCTTACCTGCACGACCGACTTGCTCGTGCGCCGCAACTGCATCTGCGCTTTCGTCAGGCGCAGGCCGAGGTAGTACTTCGACGGCATGGCGGCGAGATATTGACGGAAGAGCCGTTCGAGCTGCCGGCGCGAAACCCCGACGAGCTCGGCGATCTCGTCCGTCGTCAGCGGATCCTCGATGTTGGCCTCCATCAGCTTCAACGCGTCGTTCAGCCGCGGATGGCGCTCGCCGGGAGCCGTCACATACGGAATGCGCTGACGTTCCTCGCCGGCGCGCAGCGCCCCGAGGCCGAGCGCATCCGCGATCCGGTGGGCGAGCTCGGGACCGTGATCGCGGGCAATCATCGCGAGCATGAAGTCGGCGCTCGCCTGCCCGCCGACGCAGGTGGCGCGGTCGCGATCGATCTCGAAGATTTGTTGCGTGACGATCGAGCGCTCGAACTCCTCGGCAAACTGCTGAAAGGTCTCCCAGTTCACGCTGACGCGGTATCCGGAGAGCTGGCCCGCCATCGCAAGCCACCAGACGCCGTGATGAATGCCAGTGACGAACGGCGTGCGCTGACCGACGCGCGAGAGCGCCGCGAGAAAAAGCCGGTAATCGGCGAACTGCTGAAAGCGCTCGGTCACGACGATGAGCCAGTCGCAGGCGACGCCATCGCCAAACGCGCCGTGGGCCGGCAGCAGCGCGCCGCCGGAGAGCGGCACCGGGCGTCCGTCCCACGAATAGACTCGCGCCTGATAGAGCAGGCGGCCGTCGATTTCGTTCGCGAGCGTCAATGGGTCGACAATCGATCCGATGCCTGACATCGAGACCGGCGGCAACGCGACGATCGCGACTTCGGTGGCACGGACCGCGGCCGACGAGCGGTCGAACGTCCGCGTGGAGGAAGGGGCCGCGGGAAGCACGGCGGCCTCGCGCGCGCGCATTCGCCTTACTTGAGGCTGCCGGAGAGGAACTGCCTCAAGCGCTCGCTCTTGGGCTGCGTCAGCACGATCGAAGGATCGCCTTCCTCTTCGGTGCGCCCCTGATGCAGGAACATGACGTGATTCGATACGTTGCGCGCGAAGCCCATCTCGTGCGTGACGACAATCATTGTGCGGCCTTCTTCGGCGAGCTTCTGCATCACTTTCAGCACTTCGCCGACGAGTTCGGGATCGAGCGCCGAGGTCGGCTCGTCGAAGAGCATGACGTCGGGATGCATCGCGAGCGCACGCGCGATCGCCACGCGCTGCTGCTGCCCGCCCGACAGATGCGACGGGTATTGCTTCTCGAGCCGCGGCGCCAGGCCCACCTTTTCGAGGTACGTTCGCGCGCGCTCCTCCGCCTCGCGGCGCGTGAGCCCGAGCACATGAATGGGCGCCTCGATCACGTTTTCGAGCACGGTCATGTGCGCCCACAGGTTGAAGTGCTGGAAGACCATCGCGAGCTTCGTGCGAATCCGTTGAAGCTGTTTGTGGTCGACGACTTCGAGATCGCCCGAGCGATTCGGCTTCGTCCGCACCGCTTCTCCGTCGACGACGATCTGCCCCGCGTTCGGCCGCTCGAGGAAGTTGATGCAGCGCAAGAATGTGCTCTTGCCGGATCCGCTCGCGCCGATGATGCTGATGACGTCGCCGGCCTTCGCCTCGAGCGTGACGCCCTTCAACACTTCGTTGTCGCCGTACCGCTTGTGGACGTCGAGCGCCGCGAGCTTGGCGGCGGCGGATTGAAAAGTCTGTTGGAGCACGATGCTCTCCCTGGAGCCTGATCAGTGACGGCCGACGGCCAAATACGCGAGCCAGCGCCGCTCGGCGCGCCTGAACGCCGCGACGAGTGCGAACGATACCGCAAGATAGATCAGCGCGGCGATGCCGAACGCCTGGAACGACATGTACGTCGCCGAGTTGGCGTCGCGCGCGACCTTCAGGATGTCGGGCACCGTGGCGGTGAATGCCACCGTCGTCGCATGCAGCATCAGAATGACCTCGTTACTGTACAACGGCAGCGCGCGTCGCAGCGCCGAAGGCAGGATGACCCGACGGTACATCGTCATGTGGCTCATGCCGTAGGCGCGCGCGGCCTCCACCTCGCCATGCGTGATCGAGCGGATCGCGCCGGCGAAGATCTCCGTCGTGTAAGCACCCGTGTTGAGCCCGAACGCCAGAATCGCGCAGTTCAGGCCGCTTCGAAAAAACTCGCCCGCTACCGGGTGCGCGCGCACGATCGCGAGGCTGTAGACGCCGCTATAGATCAGCAACAACTGTACATAGAGCGGTGTGCCGCGAAAAACGTAGGTATAGCAGCGCACGGGGAGCGAAAGCCAGCGGCTCTTCGAGACGCGGGCGACCGCGAGCGGCACCGCCATGACGAAGCCGATCGCGAGCGAGGCAACGAGCAGCCACAGCGTCATCGCGAGGCCGGAAACGCTCTGGCCGTCCCAATAGAGAAAGGCACGGCCGAATTGGGAAAGAATCTCGATCATAGATCCGCCTGCCTGACACCAATCGAATAGCGTTTATCGAGCCACGCGAGCGCGACGTTCGAAACCGTCGTGATCGCCAGATAGATGAGCGCCGCCACGAGGAGGAAGAAGAACGTGTTGAACGTGCTCTTGCCCGCATCCTGCGCGGCCTTCACCACGTCGGCGAGGCCGATGATCGAAACGAGCGCCGTGGCCTTGACGAGCACTTGCCAGTTGTTGCCGATGCCGGGCAGCGCAAAGCGCATCATCTGCGGAAACAGGATCCGCGCGAAGACGCGCGCCCCGTTCATGCCGTATGCCATGCCCGCCTCCAGCTGGCCACGCGGCACGGCCAGGAATGCGCCGCGAAACGTCTCCGTGAAATAGGCCCCGTAGATGAAGCCGAGCGTCAACACACCGGCCGCGAACGGGTCGATGTCGATCTGCGCCATCCCGAGCGCGTCGGTCAGTTGGTTGACGCCGATCTGGATGCTGTAGAAAAGCAGCAGCATCAGCACGAGGTCAGGCACCGAACGGATCAATGTCGTATAGGCCGTTGCAACAGCCGTCATGGCCCGGCTACGAGAAAGCTTAGCTAGCGCGCCGGCCAGTCCGAGCAGGACGGCAACGCCGAGCGACAGCAGCGAAAGCTCGACCGTTCGCAGCGCGCCCGCCAGGAGGATTGGGCCGAAACCGTAAAGGAACACACGCGTCTCCGTTTCTTGACTCGTTCGTCATTCGGGGCCGATCGTCGCAATCGCAAAAACTTTGTTCAAATGGGGGCGTCGCAGTCTGTTGCGCTGCAATATCCGATTGCCGGAAGCTCGATGCCGCGGCAAGCCGGGTTTCCTGATGCATCGTCGCCGCGCGCCAGCCGATCGGCCAGGTGCCATTGCACAAATTTCGCGTCGCTTTTTCGATATTCGGCGGCCGACGCTCGCGTGGCGACCTGTTGGTATCGTCGGACAAGAACACGACGTGGTTCTCGCTTGGAGCAGAAAAGCGAAAAACCGGCCGTCACCTTGCAATGATCGGCCGGCCGGCAATTCTTTATGGTGCGCGACGCCATGCGCGGCGCGCCAAAGCGCTATCGCACGAGGTCCTGATCGCGCGCTTTGTCCGGCTCATGCTCGCGCATGGCATCCCCATGCGCCGATGCTTCGGTCGTTGAATTGGCCACGGCCGGTGCGCGCCGAAGATGCATCTGGCGGCGAGCCCGCCCAAGCTCGGCGAGCTGCCATGATCCGAGCGCGATGGAGCCGAAAATGACCTCGCGCATCCGCTTGACGAGCGCGAGCGAAAGCGCGACTTCATGATCGACACCGAACATCTGCGCAAGCAGCACGACGGCCGCTTCCTGCACGCCAAGGCCCGCCGGCACCATGAACGCAGCATGACGGACCGCCTGCGTGAGCGCTTCGATGGCGACCGCGCCGCTCACCGACACGGGATGCCCGAGCATGGCGAGCGCCCAATATGTCTCGAGCGCGCCGAGCAGATACCCCGCGAACTGCCAGAGGAAAGCGCGCAGCAATGTGCCGGGGCGGGACATCAGCGCGTCGATCTCGCCATCGAGCCGCTTGCCGTCGATGCCCTGCAGCAATTGATGCTCGTTGCCGAACGCGCGCGCCGCGAAACGCTCGATCGCATGGAAGACGCCGCCGCGCCGCAAAAGGGCGACCGCGAGCACAGGCAACGGCAGCGACAAGCCGAGCGCCAGCGCGATTGTCTTGACGCCGCCGCCGTCGGTCGTAGCGAGAATCAGCACGAGCCCGAGCGCGGAGAACGCATATTGGACGGCGATCGTGATGAGCACCTCCACGATCACCGATGCGCTGACAACGCTTGCATCGTGCACGCGCCAGCGCGCGAGGCGAATGCCGACGATTTCGCCGCCGACGCCGACAGAGGGCAAGAGGCGGCTCACCGCCTCACGCACCGATGCGATCCACCAGAGGAAGGCGAGCGGCGCACGCCGGCCCAGCAATCCGTACCATGCGACCGCATCGAGCAGCAGCGGCAGCGCATGGAACGGTACGAGCCAGAGCAACGCGAAACCGGCTTCCCCGATCACATGAACGACGTCGCCCACGCCCTCGTGCACGACGAGCGCCAGCAGAATCGCCACGCCGATCGGCCATCCCGCCCACTTCAGCCATTTCGTCATAACCGGCCGCCCCCTCGCTCGACCCCGCGGGGAAAACGAGCATCGCCCGTGCCGCAGACGTCCATGAAACCGCCGCGCGCGATGCCCGCGATCGCCGCAGCCACACGGGGCGAGACGAGTGCGGCGAGCTCATCGGCATGACGGTAGTCGCGCATCGATGGGGTGAGCGGCGCCTCCCCTGCTTCGGCCGGGTGACAGTAGATCTCGCCGACGCCGGCCGGCAAGCGAGCCAGCGCGTCGAGCATCGCAGCCTCGTCCATGCCGCCCGTGCGGGCGATACCGACGACGTAATCGTTATGGGCCATGCCGGCCCGCGCCAGGCGCGAGCGCATGAGCGCGATCCAAGGCGTGAGCCACCAGGGCGCGTGCGCTTCGAACGGCAGGCGAATAGCGCGCAGGCCATATTCGCGGCCAATCGAGAGCACCAGCGAGAGTACCGTCGGATGCACATGGAAGTGCTTGTGCGCATTGACGTGATCGAGCGGCAAGCCCGTCGCCGCAAATGCTTCGAACTGGGCGCGGATTTCACGCGCGAGCTGTGCGCGTACCGTCGGAAGAAAGAAGAAGCGAAAGCCGTCGCGCACCATCGCATCGCCGAAGCGGCCATCCGCGCCGACGAGCGCCGGGATCTCGTCAGCCGGCAGCGTCGCGCGGCCGTCCGCGAGCACGAGATGAAGACCGACGCGCAAACCCGGCAGCCAGCGCGCCCGCGCGACAGCGTCGCGCGCGGCCGGCGCGCTGACCATGAGACTCGCGGATGTCAGCACGCCGTCGCGATACGCGCGCTCGACGGCCGCGTTCACGCGCTCATCGAGCCCGAAATCGTCGGCCGTGAAGATGAGCGCGCGCGCCGCCGGTGGGGTCAATTGATCATGCCTCGTGCGCACGCAGGAAACGGAAGAACTCGACGCCTTCGCGCAGGCGCCGCTTCATCATCTCCCAGCTCGTCAGCATTTCGCGCACGATTTCCCAGATCTTCGAGGGACGGAAATAAAACTCTTTGTAGAACTTCTCGAGATGGTGATAGATCTGCTCGCGCGACAAATGGTCGTAACCGATCGCCGCGAGCTGCACCCCTTCCTTGCTGACGAGGTTGATCGTCTTGTTCTCCTCGAGCCAGCCGTTCTCGACCGCCTGGTTATAGAGAAAGGTGCCCGGATACGGCGCGGCGAGCGAGACCTGAATCGTGTGCGGGTTGATTTCCTTCGCGTACTCGATCGTCTTTCTGATCGTCTCTTCGGTCTCGCCGGGCAGGCCGAGAATGAAGGTGCCGTGGATCTTGATGCCGAGCTTCTTGCAGTCGGCGTTGAAGCGCCGCGCGAAATCGGTGCGCAGGCCCTTCTTGATGTTGACGAGGATCTGGTCGTCGCCGGACTCGTAGCCGACGAGCAACAGACGCAGGCCGTTCTCCTTCATGACCTTGAGCGTCGAATACGGCACGTTCGCCTTCGCGTTGCACGACCAGGTCACGCCGAGCTTGCCGAGCCCGCGCGCGATCGCTTCGGCGCGCGGCGCATCGTCGGTGAACGTGTCGTCGTCGAACATGATCTCCTTGACTTCGGGCATGTTCTCCTTGATCCACTTCACTTCGGCGAGGACATTCTCGACCGAGCGCACGCGGTAGCGGTGGCCGCCCACGGTCTGCGGCCAGAGGCAGAACGTGCAGCGCGACTTGCAGCCGCGGCCCGTGTAGATCGACACGTACGGATAATTGAGGTAGCCGATGAAGTAGTTGTCGATCTTCAGGTCGCGCTTGTAGACGGGCGCGACGAACGGCAGCTCGTCCATGTTCTCGATCATCGGACGCGCGCCGTTGTGCTCGATCGAGCCATCCTTCGCGCGGTAGCTCAAGCCGAGGATCTGCGAGAAAGGCTTGCCGTCCGCGACATCCTTGCAGGTGTAGTCGAACTCTTCGCGGCAGACGAAATCGATCGCCTCGGTGGCCGTGAGCGAGTTGTGCGGATCGACGGCGACCTTCGCGCCCACCATGCCGATCAGCACCGAAGGCTTCCTCTTCTTGAGGTGCTCGGCGAAGAGCGCGTCGCTCGGAAACGACGGCGTGCTCGTGTGGATGATGACGAGGTCGTACTGCGTCGCGATGTCGAGCGTCGCTTCGACCGAAACGCCGTCGGCCGGCGCGTCGAGCACGCGGCTATCCGGCACGAGCGCCGCCGGCTGCGCGAGCCACGTCGGATACCAGAACGAACGGATTTCGCGCTTGGCTTGATAGCGCGAGCCGGCTCCGCCATCGAAGCCGTCGAACGAGGGGGCCTGCAAGAACAGGGTTTTCATGAATGCTCCGGCAACCTGTATGGATGCTGATGTCAAATGGGGAGAGCGCGTGAAGCGGTGCGCTCCCGACGATGTGCTTCCAAACCGATTCGTTCAGGGGCCATCGGACCCCTCCGCCACGCGCGCGACGACCGGCATGCGCGCGCCGCGCCAGGTCACGTGCGAGCCGAACACCGCGATGAGCCATTGCACCGCGAGCAAAGCGTCGCGCAACGGCACGAGCGGCAAGTCCAGGCAGAACTCACGCGCATTGCGTGAACCGCGCGCATGCAAGCCGAGTCGCGCCAGCGTGCCGACGGCCGCCGAGCCGACGAGCGCGGCGTCGTGCACGAATGCGCCGCCGTGACCGAGCGCGAGCAGCGCCGCCGTCACGAGCCACGGCGACGTGAACGTGATGAAGAGGAATGCGAAGCCGAGCGGATTGATCGAACGGATCGTGCGCAGCCAGCGCGTCTCGCGCGTCCAGAGCGACGAGAACTCCGACTCGATCACGTCCGTATCGACGACGACCTCGGAGAGCACCGTCGTCAAGCCGAGCTTGCGCGTGTGTTCGGCGAGCCAATAATCGTCGGCG
The DNA here is from genome assembly GCF_002934455.1 of Trinickia symbiotica. GTDB lineage: Bacteria > Pseudomonadota > Gammaproteobacteria > Burkholderiales > Burkholderiaceae > Trinickia > Trinickia symbiotica. The sequence continues at coordinate 597,263 of NZ_PTIR01000001.1, forward strand.
AGACAGTCCTTGAGCGCATGGAAGCCGCCGATCTCGGCAAGCGTCGAGGCGCGCAGCGCGAGCGTCGCGCCAAAGCCGAACTGACGGGAGCCGGCCGCATGAGCGATGCGCACCGACGGCGCGAACCACTCGTTGATGAAGAGCGCGCCGACGCGCGTCCAGAAGCCGCCGACGCTGCGCGCCTTGTAAAGGCACGTGACGATCCCGACCCGCGGATCGGCCAGCGGCGCCGTGACCGATTCGAGATAGTCGGGCTCGACCGCGATATCGCTGTCGGCAAGCACGATGAGCGGGTGCTTCGCGTGCGCGGCGAGATTGATCAGGTTGCTGACCTTCAGGTTGTGCCCGTGCACGAGCGGATCGACGACGAGTTCGATCTCGCGCTGCGGATAAGCCGCCTGGAGCCGCCGCACGACGGCAATGGCCGGATCCTTCGGCGAGGAGACGCCGAGTAGCAGTTGATAGCAAGGATGCGTCTGCTCGCAGAACGTCGCGAGATTTTCGAAGAGCCGCGGCTCGGTGCCGCAAAGCGGCTTCAGCACGCTGACCGCTTCGCCCCACGGCCATACCGGCCGCGGGGCGCCCTGCGCGCCGTGCGTGTCGCGGCGCCGCCTCGCGCTCGGCGCGAACGGCATGGCGACCGCCGCCACCAGCGCATAGGCCGCCGCGATGCAGCAAAGCGCGACGAGCAGCCAATCCGAAATCAGCGATGTCGTCATTGTCGTCACGATCGTCACCGTGCGGCGCCGCTCGAAGGCATCGAATCGGCCAGAAAGCCGAGCGCAGCCGTTCGGATCGCGGACGACCGGAATGAAAAGACACTAGCTGGCACGTTTCTTACTCCTTCGTTCATCCCCGAGCGGCCACCGGGCTGCCCGAGCCGCCGCCCGGCCCGGCGCGCGCGGATCGGTCAGTGGCGCTCGCCGCACGGGTCCGGTACGGGCCTTTCGCGTTCGCTCGGACGGCGGAAACGGGAACGAAGGTATCCCGGCGGACTCCGGAAGTCCCCCGAATACCGCTCGAGAACCGCACCCGACGCACTGCCCGTGCGTTGTTATCGTCGATCGCGCGCGCCGCCCTTGCGATTGGCGCTATCGGCCGACTGTACGCAAACCGTAATCTGTTTTGCAAACGGGCAATTGTATCAGCGAGCGTCGCAAAGCGCTTTGAAACGGGCTCCCGCAAGGGATCTCGTCGCCGGAAAGCAGCATTTGTGCAACAAGCGCGCCTGCCGCGGCGATTTTTCGCGCCAGGGGGCGGGATCGCACGATGACGCGACGCAACAACTCATGTATCGTAATTCCAAATCTGCATGACGCGCGAACCGAAGCCCATCATGAAAAACGTCCTCAGCATTCAGCCGCATGTCGTCTTCGGCCATGCAGGCAACAGTGCGGCGGTGTTTCCGATGCAGCGCCTCGGCGTGAACGTCTGGCCGCTCGAGACGATGCAGTTTTCGAATCATATGCAGTACGGCCACTGGGCGGGCAGCGCAATCGACGCGCCGCAAATGGCGGAGCTCGTCGAAGGCATCGGCACGATCGGCATGCTGCGACGCTGCGACGCCGTTCTGTCCGGCTATCTCGGCTCGACTTCGCAAATCGATGCCGTCGTCGAGATCGTGCGCACGGTCAAAGCGACGAACCCCGCCGCCTGGCACTTCGCGACCCCTGTCATCGGCGCGGGCGCCGGCTCGAGCGTCGACGAGTATCTGCTCGAGAAGATCCCCGACATCGCCGACGGCCTCGCGCCCACGCACGATGCGTTGCAAAAGCTGGCCGGCCGCACGATCGAGACCGTCGACGAAGCCGTGGTGGCGTGCCGCGAGCTGATCCGGCGCGGGCCGCAGGTCGTCTGCGTCAAGCAGTTGCGCGACCGCAATAGCCCGGCCGACCGCATCAATCTGCTCGCGGTGACGCATGACGAAGCATGGCTGTGCCAGCATACGCGCTACCCCTTCGCGCGGCAGCCTGTCGGCGTGGCTGAGCTGACGAGCGCGATCTTCGTCGCGCGCCGGCTTCTCGGCGACACGGTGCGCACGGCACTCGAACACACGGTGTCCGCCGTCCACGCTGTGCTGAAGGCGACCTTCGACGCCGGTCGCTACGAGCTCGAGCTCGTCGCCGCGCAGGACGATATCGCCAAGCCGCGCGAGTGGCTCGGTGCCTGGCTCGCCGAAACGGCCTAGCGTCGCGCGGCTTTGCGCGCCGAACCGTTGCTAGACCGCTGAATCACCGCCACCGGCCGAAAGCCCCCTCGAGACGCCCTTAGCGTAATCCCTTATCTCGCCAAAATCCGGCATGGCGAGCGTGTTTGCCCTGATTGCCCGCGCCGGTCGCCTGTGCCGAAATGCGCATGCGGAGCGACGCGAACGGTCAAGACGCACGCATATTGGCTTCCTATATTCGCGTCGAATGGCTGCCGCCGGGCGTCAACCCGCGCCCGAACCGCCCCTTGGGCGCCTGCGGCATGTCGAGGAAAACCACGAACGCCAGGAGGTCCCGCCACACGAGCGCGTCATCGAATAACTAGAAACACATTAGAGCCGTGCGCCGGCTCAGGTCCACTCGGATCGGGGTTGGGAGTGTCTTTGCGAGAGCCGGCATGCACGCCGTAGCCGTTTTCCATGTTTGCCGACAAAGGAAAGAACATGCGTATTGCGAAGACGATCGCCCCTATCGCAGTTGCCGTTGGAACGCTTCTCGCCGCTGTGCCGCTCACCGCTTCGGCGGACATGACAGTCAAAATCGGCTTTGCCGCCCCGCTTACGGGCCCTAACGCGAACTACGGCGCTGACCTCAAGAACGGCGTGCAGATGGCCCTCGACGACGCGAAGGCCCAAGGTATCAAGATCAATGGTCAGACGGTGGACTTCCAGCTCGTCTCCGAAGACGACCAGGCGGACCCGCGCACCGGCACCCAGGTCGCGCAAAAGCTCGTGGATGAAGGCGTCAATGTCGTCATCGGCCACTTCAACTCCGGCACGACGATTCCTGCCTCGGTGATTTACGAGAAGGCCGGCATCCCCGATATCGATCCCGCCGCGACGAATCCGACCATCAGCGGACGCGGATTCAAGAACATGTTCATGGTCATTTCCAACGATGCCCAAAACGCCGGCACGGCGGGCACGTATGCCGTGGAGGTGACGAAGGCCAAGCGTATCGCCATCATCGACGACCGCACGGCGTTCGGACAAGGCGAGGCGGACGAGTTCGCCAAGGCGGTCAAGAAGGCGGGCGGAAATATCGTCGGGCGCGAATACACGACCAATTCCGCCACCGACTTCAAGACGCAACTCACGAGCCTCAAAGGCAAGAATCCCGATCTCATCTTCGTGGGCGCGCTCAATCCGCAGGCCGCCGGCATCATGAAGCAGATGCGCCAGCTCGGCATGAAGGCGCAGTACGTCGGCGGCGGCGGCGTGAAGGATGTCGACTTCATCAAGCTTGCGGGCGACGACGCCGAAAACGCCGAGGCATGGGAGTATGGGCGCCCGCTCGACAGCACGCCCGTCGGCAAGACCTTCGCCGACAACTTCAAGAAGAAGTTCGGCGTGGACGTGCTCTCCTATGCGCCGTTCGGCTACGACGCGACCTGGACTGCAATCAAGGCGATGCAGGCGGCGAATTCAGCCAAGCCCGATGATTACCGTGCGAAGCTGAAAGACATCAGCTTCGATGGCATCACCGGACATATCGCGTTCAATCCGGACGGCTCGCTGAAGGGCGCCTCGTCGACGATGTATCAAGTCAAGAACGGCCAATGGGTGACGGTCGTCACCAAGAGCGCGGAGTGATCGCGGATCTGATCGGCGCCCATTGACACCCGGCAGTACTTGCTTAGCGTCGATGGGCGCGCAGCGCCTCCTAAACCAATTCGGAGGTCGACGTGACAGTATCCCGCTTGCAAAACATTCCCGGCATCGGCGTGGATCGCGTCGGCGACGCCGCGGATTCGATGCAGGACGCCGACATTCTAAGGCTCGAGAATCTCGATACCGATCTGAGGCCGCCCGCCGAAGCCCTCGCGCGTACGCGCGACGCAATCGGAGACGACGCAGCCAACAGTTATCTGCCGTTTCTCGGGCAGTGGCCGCTGCGGCAGGCTGCCGCGCTGCGCGTCGGCCGCGCGGCGGGTGTCGACTATGATGCGGCAAGCGAATGCGTCATATCGGCGGGCGGGCTCGCCGGCATTCTCAATGTGCTGCTGTCGATTCTCGAGCCCGGCGACGAAGTTGTGCTGACCGACCCAACCTATGCCGGCCTTATTAACCGTGTGCATCTGGCGGGCGGCGTGCCGAAGTTCGTGCGGCTCGAGCCGGGCGCCGACGGCTGGCGGCTCGACATGGAGAGCCTCGCTGCCACAATCGGGCCGCAGACGAAGGCGTTCCTCATCGCGTCCTCGTCGATGCCGAGCGGCTTTGTCGCATCGAAAGACGAATGGCGCGCAATCGCCGAGCTTTGCGATCGGGCCGGCGCATGGCTCGTCTACGACGCGGCGATGGAGCGCATCGTCTTCGACGGCCGCGAGATCGTCCATCCGGCCGGTTTGCCCGGGATGCGGGAACGGACGATCACCGTCGGCTCAGTCTCGAAGGAATACCGGATGATCGGCTGGCGCGTGGGCTGGATCGTCGGACCTGCATCGATCATGAACGACGTGCGCCTCGTCAGCTTATCGAACGTCGTCTGTCAGGTCGGCATCGCCATGCCGGGCGCGACGGCCGCGATCACGGCGACCGATGACGGTGTCGCGGCCGCCGTCGCCGAATGGGAAAGCCGGCGCGATTTCCTCATGGCCGAGTTGGCCGACCTGCCCGTTGTTCGCCCGCACGGCGGCTGGTCCCTGCTCGTCGATACGCGCAGCCTCGGCATCGAGCCTGCCGACGCATCGCGATTGCTGCTCGCGCACGGCAAGATCGCGGCCACGCCGATGACGAACTGGGGACCGACGGCGGATCGCTATCTGCGATTGGTCTTCTCGAACGAGCCCGTTTCGCGGATGCGTGACGTTCGCGAACGCATACGTGCGTCATGGCGCCTGTGATGCGGAGCTGCCATGAAGCGCGTCAATGCCTGACGCCCTTTACGCGTCGCCCGTCGGGACGATATCTGCACCTTCCACCATGAGGATCACGGTCTTCTCCGACGCACGGGGGCGATGCAGGACGCCCTTCGGCACGACAAACGCCTGGCCTGGGCGCAAGTCGACAGATCGCTGCTCCAGGTCGATCAAAAATCGTCCGCTGGCAACGTAGAAAAACTCGTCGAGCGAATCGTGCTTGTGCCAGTGATACTCGCCCTGGACGACGCCCAGACGCACCACTGAATCGTTCACCTGGCAAAGCGTCTGGTTGTACCAGGGATGGGTGTTTGCCGCGACGAGCGAGGGGATATCGATCAATTCACCAGCAGCGTGCAGTACGTCGAGGCGAGTCAGATAAGGATGCGTTTCAGTGCTCACGAGCGTCTCCGGAGAACGTTGCGCAACGGGAACGCGCAACACCGCGACAACTGTATGCGCCGCTCGCCGAGGCCGTCTTGAACGAGACCGTCAACTGTTGGAACGGAAACGGCCTTGTGCTTGGAGCGCGCGGTACGCCCCCGGCGTCACGCCGAACTGGCGGCGAAAGACGCGCGTGAAATGGCTTTGATCGGCAAAGCCCGTGGTTTCGGCAATTTGCGCCAGCGGCCGATCGACGTCGAGCAGCAGCCGGCTCGCGACGTCGAGCCGCAATTGACGCACGTACTCGCCTACCGTGCAGCCGAAATGCTTCCTGAAAGCGCGCGCCAGATGGTCCGCCGACACATTGCAGTCGGCTGCGATCGCCTCGAGGGAAAGCGGCTCGCAGCATCGCTCGCGCAGCAATGCCTCGGCCCGGTCGAGCCAGCGGCGCGTGCGAGCGCCGCCAACCATCCGGCTCGCGGTCACGCCCTGAGCGCCGACAGGCGTCACGGACGGCGACGGAAGAACATGAGCATATGCGCTCCTTCGCATGTCAGTGCGCTGGCACGCCGCGAGAAATTCGAGCACCAGCCCTTCGACGGCAAGCGGGGTGGCGGCATCGGGTTCTCTGCATTCATAGACGAGTCGCCGCATCAGCGACAAGGGCGCCCCGCCTGGAAAATCACCGGGGTCGAGCAAGAGATTGGCGCGGCCGCCAAGCCGTTCCAGCCAGGATGAAGCAAACTCGACATGCAGGACATGGCCGCCCGGCCCATGCCAGCAGTTTTCGTGCGGCAGCGCAGCGGGAAAGAACGTCAGTGACATCGGCGCTTCGTCGCCCGTGCGCCCCGGCCACGCGCGCGTCGCACGGCCCCCGAGCACGAAGCAGAAAAATGCATTGACGTGTTCATGGCGAGGAATGACGAGGTCCGTCGCAAAATCCGTCTCGACGATCGACAGCCCCGCGCCACTGTGCCGCGGAATGTTCTTGCCGAAGTAGTCACCCGGTTCGAGCACTCTCAACATCTCTCAATCCCTCGAGCTAGTCGGTCGATTCTACTCGTGCGCGAGACGGCTCGTGCCGCGCGAGAGATGCCCGACTCGCGCAAAACCATACGCAACGAACCGGCGGCTTCAACGGCCGGAGGGCTCGGCGCCGCATCCTCGCACCTGATAACATCCGACTCCAATCCGCGAGCCACAGGGCTCGCTCAACGCCGCATCACCGTCCAACGATTCATCATGTCTTTGTTCAGCCTGCTCGATCCGTGGGAGCCCTCCCCCGCGCTCGTGGCCGTTTTCCTTGCCGCCGCCTTGCTCTATGCGCGCGGCGCGCGGCGCATTTCCGTGACGTTGGCGCGGCGCGCCGCGTTCTGGTCAGGTCTTGCTCTCTTTTACATCGCGCTGCATACGCGGCTCGACTACTACGCCGAGCACCAGTTTTTTGTGCACCGCCTGCAGCATCTCGTGCTGCACCATCTAGCGCCATTGATCGTGATGGCCGGCTATCCGGGCGGCGTGCTGCGCGCGGGGCTGCCTCTGCGCTGGCGCATGTCGCTGCGGCGATGGCAACGCGGCACGGCCGCGCGCATGGCCGCCGCGGTCCTGCTCAACCCAACGTTCATTTCGCTCGCGTTCGTCATTTCGGTCGTGTTCTGGCTGATTCCGTCGATACAGTTCGTGGCGATGCTCGATTGGCGCATGTATACGTTCATGAACTGGTCCGTGGCCGCGAGCGGACTGCTCTACTGGTGGATGTTGCTCGATCACCGTCCCGCCCCGCCGAGCCGCACGCGTCCGGGCTTGAGAGTCTTGTCGCCCGTCATCACGATGACGCCGCAGATTCTCGTCGGCGCGATCATCACCTTCTCGTCGCGCGATCTCTATCCGGTTTTCACGCTATGCGGACGCGCGTTTACGTCGATCCCGCCAGTGCTCGACCAGAGCCTCGGCGGCCTCATCATGTGGGTGCCGGCGGCAGTGCTCGAAGCGATCGGGGCCATGATGGCACTGCGGCATTTGATGAGGTTGTCGGCGCGAGCGCCGCGCGGCGAGCAACAACGGCCCGCCGTCGCAGCTCGCCCGACCGGGGCTGCGGTTCAGGAACCCCGGCTTCCCATCCGCGCGCGATAGGCGCGAGGGCTCATTCCGAACTCGTTTCTGAACGCGCGATTGAAGTTCGACACATCGTCAAAGCCGCAATCGAGGGCAATGTCGATGACCTTCGCGGGCCCATCCACCAGGCGCTCCACAGCGGCGCGCAATCGCGCGCGCACGACGTATTGATGCGGCGTCGTACCCGTCACGCGCTCGAACGTGCGCAGAAAATGATAAGGGCTCAAACCCGCATGCCGGGCCAGGCCATCGACGCTGGTATCGCCGTCCGGCGACTCGTCGATCAACCGAAGCACCTGCATCACGCGCTCGAGCGCCGCGGCCGGAACGGAGTTGCCCGCTTGCACGCGTTGCTCGGTCGTCTGTCGCAGCACGGCGGCGGCAAGTGCAAAAGCCAGTTCATCCCAGGCAACGCAGACACGCGCGGAAACACCGGCCGAAGCCGCCGCGACGAACGGCGCGAGTGCTCGCGAAGGCGCGATGCGCGCCGTGCGAAACCTCGCGCGGGCTCGGCGGAGCCCGGCATCCTCGGCGATTCGCTCGAAGCACTCGGGCGTAAAGCGAAACGCGACGCAACGGTCGCCCGCGCGGTGGCGATGGCCGCACTCGAAGCATTCGCCCGCGTTGCCCAGCATGACCGAACCGGGCGTCATCAGCCCTCTTCCAGGCGCGGACCGGTACTCGAACGCGCCCGCCGCCACGAGCGCGATCAGTACCTGCTGATGGCGCTCCTCGAATGGCCAGTCGCCGGGCCCGTGGGTGCAAAGCACGTCCGCGACCTCCCAGCCCCGTCCGGCCGCGATGACACGCGGCGCGACACGTCCGCGCGCGCCCACCTCGCGCCGCAGCGCAAGCGCCTCGTCCAGATCGGCCGCAATTTTTGCCAAGCTTCACCTCGCCGCGTTGCCTAGTATCGTCCTCGTGGCCGAGCGGGCGGATGGCAGACCCGTCGCCCGCTGTGCCGAACACCGCGCCGGCACGATCAGGCGCGGTCAGCCGGTAAGCGAATTCGATCTACGAAGGAGACTCAACGTGAATCGTATCGAAAACGAGGCATCGCGTGCATTCCTATCGGCCCTCGCCGCTCCGGGCCGGGCCGCCGACATCGGAGAGGCCGACGATATCTACGGCTGGCTCGTCGGCAGCTGGTCGCTCGAAGTACTGCGCTATCGCGGCGTCGATTTGCGCGGCAAAGGCATGATGGCCGAAGCGCATTTCGGCTGGGCGCTCGAGGGCCGCGCCATCGAGGACGTCTGGATCATGCCGCCGCGCGGCACCCGCCCGCCGCAAGATCCGGAATTCAACATGTACGGCACTACGCTGCGCAGCTGGGATCCAGATTTGCGCGCCTGGCGCATTTCATGGACGAATCCGGCGCGAAGTCACCGCGAAACGCAAATCGGCCGGCGCGTTGGAAACGAGATCGTGCAAACGGGGGCGCGCGCCGATGGTCAAGCCACGCGCTGGCGCTTCGCCGAAATCACGTCCCGCGGTTTTCATTGGATCGGCGAAGCGCTCGATCGCGACGGGTCGACTTGGTTCATCGAAGGTGAATTTCTTGCGACGCGCGTGGAGGGTTGAACGAGGCGACGAGCCGATGTCCGTTCGGCGGCTCCATGCGCCTCGCTCATTGCCCGCAGGGCGTCACTTGCGCTCGTCGATGGCCCGCCGCAACGAAAGCGCGATACCCTTTGCGGCAAGCTCTATGTCCGCGAGGCTCGGGAAGCTCGGCGCGATGCGCAGATGCGTATCGCGCGAATCGATGCGGTACGGAAACGCCGCGCCCGCGGGTGTCAACACGATGCCGGCCTCGGCGGCAAGCGCGACCGTACGCTTGGCGAGTCCATCCGGGGTGTAGAGGCTCACGAAATAGCCGCCCTGCGGGGTCGACCACGAAACGCCGCGCGCATCGGCGAGCATCGCTTCGAAGGTCGCCGCGACCGCATCGAACTTCGGCCGTAACAGCGCGCGATGCCTTTCCATCAATCGCTCGAGCCCCGCGCGATCGCGCAGGAACCGCACGTGCCGCAACTGATTCAGCTTGTCGGGGCCGATCGTGCGCACCGATACATGGCGCTGCCACCAATCGATGTTACGGGGCGACGATGCGAGAAACGCGACCCCGCCACCGGCCAATGTCACCTTCGACAATGAGGCGAAGACTAGCGCGCGATCGGGATAGCCGGACTTCAGCGTGGCTCCGACGATGTCGGGGCTAGCGTGCCTACGCTCGGTCAGGTGATGGAAACGATAAGCGTCGTCCCAAAAGAGCCGGAAATCGGGCGCGGCCGTCGGCATGGAAGCGAGGCGCCGCACGACGTCTTCCGAATAGATCGTTCCCGTCGGATTGCTGTAAAGCGGCGTGCACCAGATGCCCTTGATCGAAGGATCGGCGGCAACCTGCGCCTCGACGAAATCCATGTCGGGGCCGTCGTCGCCGAGGGGCACCGCGATCATCCGGATGCCCAGCGCCTCGCAGATCGCAAAGTGGCGATCGTAGCCGGGCACCGGGCAAAGAAATGCCACTTCCTTTGCCGATTTGCGCCACGGCTCGCCGCCAGGCAGGCCGAACAACATCGCGAACGAGAGCGCATCGTGCATCAGCTCGAGGCTCGAGTTGCCGGCGGCCGCGACCTGGCTCGGCGACAGTCCGAGCAGCTCGGCGCCGAGCTCGCGCGCTTCGGGTAGGCCCAGCAAATGGCCGTAGTTGCGGCAATCGATGCCGTCGCGCGAAAGATGTCCGACTGTCCCGGCTTCGTCGATCAGTCCGCGAGATAGGTCGAGCTGCTCGGGTGCAGGCTTGCCGCGAGTCATATCGATCGAGAGGCCCAAGCGGGCAAAGTCGTCGTAATTCATCGGCACTGTTCTCTCCGCGAGTCATTCTGAAACGAAATGGGGCTAACGAGTGCAGTATGCCGATATGGGATGATTCAGACAAACGCGTTATATTGAACGCTTCGTTCAGCTTTTCTGATAGATACGACGCGATGAAGACCCTCGATCTCGATGTCCTCTCGATGGTGGTCGCGGTTGCCGATGCCGGTAGCTTCCTGCGTGGCGCCGCACTCGTGCATCGCTCGCAATCGGCAGTCAGCATGCAGGTGAAAGCGCTCGAAGGCGCGCTCGGCAAGACGCTTTTTGTGCGCAGGGCGCGCAGCGTCGTGCCGACTCAAGAGGGGTATCTGCTCATCGAGTACGCGCGCCGAATGCTCGCGCTGCGCGATGAGGCGTGGGCGTCGCTCGTGCATCCCGAGGTCAAGGGGCGCGTCGTGATCGGCGTGCCCGACGACTACGCTTCATCTCTGCTGCCCGGCGTGCTGCGCAAGTTCTCGGCAACCTATCCGAAGGTTGAGATTCAGGTGGTCGGCCTGCCGAGCCATGCGCTCGTGCCGCTTGTGAAGGACAACAAAATCGATCTCGCCTGCATGACACGCATGAAAGGCATGCGCGGCGAGCTGATCCGCCTGGAGCCGACGGTCTGGGCCGGCGCGGCGCGTGGCGGCCCGATATGGAAAGAGCGGCCACTGCCGATCGCCGTCTTCGCAGCCGGCAGCGTCGCGCGCGCCAACGCGATCCGCGCGCTGCAGCGTGCGCGCATCGCCTATCGGACTTCGTATGAGAGTCCGAGCTTGCTTGGGCTCTTCAGTATGGTCGAAGCGGGACTCGCCGTGGCGCCCGTCGCGCGTTGCGCGCTACCCGAGCGATTCGTTCAACTTGGTCGAGCGCAAGGGCTGCCGCCGTTGCCGCCGCTAGAAATCGTTCTCGCACGAAGCGCCGCGTCCAATCGCGCCGAATGCGATTTCTTGGCCGAGCAGATTCTGGGAGAACTGCGGGTTTGAGTGGCAGCAATCCAGTACTCAATCGTATCAGAGCGACTACCGAGAATGCGCATCGCTCGATGCCCCAGTCTAGTCCCGCTATCGGTGAAGCATCGCCGCAGGCAACGCCTCGATGATCCAACGAGTCAAATTCCGTGAGACGTGACGTGTAATGCCATCCTCGCGGGAGAGCAGCAGGCGCCGATGCAGTCCACTGTTATCGAATACAAAGCTGCGGTGTGCAATTGCCAACGCTTCAGGAAGATTCCGCAGACTTCGGTGATAGCGCCGCGCAATATCTACCGGAGGCACATCGTGCCCGCCCGCTGCGACACGCTCGGAAACTCGCAGGCCCGCTCCGCGGGCGTTTCGGATACCGACGAATGCAAGGTTGACCTTATACCCGGCCTGATCGGCCTCTCGCATGAAGGCAAGTTCGCGGTTTCCGGAAAATGTCGTTTCCCAACCGAAACTAACGCGCGCCGCCAAATACCGGCGCTGACGCCGGATTGCCTCTTTACCCGCTTCTATCGGACTAACTCCGATCCCCTCGCGCGCGATGTCGTCAGGGTTCACGACCGACAGCCGGCCGGAGAGATACCTGCCGGTAAGCGTGCTTTTGCCGGCACCGTTCGGCCCGGCCACGATCCAAACTTGCGGTCTCACAAGCTTCGGATAACAGAAATGTTGCCGGCATCATCGACGGCCACCAACTCGCGCCGGCCATCAGGCCACTTCCGAATGAAATCGTCAGGGTAATGATCGTCGCAGTAGTAAATCGGCCGGCCCGCAGCCAGGTGCGATCGAGCCGCTTCGCCATCATCGCGCGCGAATGCACGCTCGACCACCGCCCAGAAACGCTTTTCCTCGGCAGGGGTCATGTCTTCCAGTCTTTCAATCGGTAGTGCTGCCATCGCGTACAGCTCCAGCTTAGTTCAAGCGCTCTATTATGCCTCTGCCTGGCTGCGGCAGCCGCAACTACAACGATCTGGTCGACGCCAAAGACCTAAAACAACGACTTTTGCCGCTGCTGACTCACCGGCACGACATCGAAGCCATCGAACTTCTCGCGCGCCTTGGCGAGATCGTGCAGCAGCTGCCTTTGCAGCCATGTCTCGGCGCCGCCGCCGAACGCTCGGTCGAGCCGCAGTGCCATTTCGGGCGAGATCCCTGCCTTGCCGCTCAACAGGTTGGTCAGCGCTTGGCGGCTCACACCGAGCGCCGTCGCCCCCTGCGTCACGGTCAGGTTGAACCGCTCGAGGCAAGTCTGGCGCACGATAGCGCCGGGATGAATGAAGTCGGAATCGGCCATGGGCCGAAACGTTATCGACGAAGCGGGGATTCGTCAACCGACAAGTGGCGGTTGTCGCGCCGGATGCACGGCGAAAAGACGCGCTTTAGCCGATTCGCGCGAGCGCCTCGTCGATCAACGCTTCCAACAACGGCTCTACCCTCCGGGCCCGCGCTTCGTCATAGGCATACGGACGAGTTTCCTGCATATACGTAATCTGCGACAGCTCGAGCTGCACTGCATGGATCCCCTCCTCCGGCTTTCCGTACTGCCTCGTGATATAGCCACCCTTGAAGCGCCCATTTGCGACGGCCGTGAAAGCCCCGTCCCGCGTCACGCATTCGGCCAACGCCTCGGCCATCCCCGGCGCCGCGCTCGCACCGCCCGCCGTGCCGAAATTGAAATCGGGCAAGCGCCCCTCGAAGAAGCGCGGCACGCGGGAGCGAATCGAATGCGCCTCCCATAGCAGCACCTTACCGTGCCGCGCCTTCAATGCCGCGATCTCTTCGACGAGTGCATTGTGATAAGGCTGCCAGTACTTCGCGCGGCGCCGGGCGACCTGCTCGTCCGTCGGCTCGCCGCCCGGATGGTAGAGCGGCTCCTTGTCGAACGTATCGACGGGCAGCAAGCCCGTCGTGTCCTGTCCCGGGTAGAGACTCGCGTTGTCGGGCGGGCGGTTGAGGTCGATCACGTAGCGTGCATAGGTCGGCACGATCAGCGACGCGCCGCGCCGCGCCGCAATCCCGTAAAGGCGCTCGAGATGCCAGTCGCAATCGTCGACATACTCGGCCACATCCGTCATCGTTGCCCGGATCTCTTCGGGAATTTCAGTACCGACGTGCGGCATCGAAATCAGCAGCGGCAAGTGCCCGCGGTGGACCGAGAAAATGGGCCGCTCATGCGAGGTGTTCATTTGATGGAGTGTCAATATGAGAAGGAACAGCCGCCCATCTTAGCGCAGCAGCTCCCCCATCGCTTCCCGATACGCCGCAAAGGCCCGCTCCTCGTCGGCGTGCCTGCCATCCCGCACGACGCATCGACCACCGACATAGACCTCGCGAATGGGCGATGCGCCGTGCTCGCAGAATACGATGCCGGCGAGCCAGCTTTCACGCGGGTGCGCATCGATACACGGATGCCTCGGATCGAGCACGATCCAGTCGGCCCGGCAGCCCGCGCGCAAAGCCCCCGTGAGGCGGCCGGTCGCGGCAGCACCACCCGCGAGCACCGCCTCGACGAGTCGATCGGCGACTTGCGGCCTTGCCTCGCCCGCGAGCACGTTGCGCTCGCGACGCGCGAGACGCTGTCCGTATTCGAGCAGACGCAGCTCGGCACGCCAGTCGACGGCCACATGGCTGTCCGATCCGATGCCGATGCGCCCTCCCGCGTCGAGGTAATCGCGCGCGGGAAAGATGCCGTCCCCAAGATTCGCCTCCGTCGTCGGACACAATCCGGCGACGGCCCCGCTCGCCGCAAGCCCGGCGACTTCCCCGGCGTCGACATGCGTCGCATGGACGAGGCACCAGCGGCCATCGACATCGAAGCGGTCGAGCAGCCATGCAAAGGGGGGCGCGCCCGTCGCAACGATGCACTCGTCGACTTCGCCCGTCTGCTCGGCGATATGGATGTGCACCGGTGCGCGACGCATGTCGCTCGAAAGCCCGTCGATGAGCGCTCGCAGCGACTGCTCCGAGACCGCCCGCAGCGAATGCGGGGCAACGCCATAGGCGAGCGCGCCATGTTCAGGCCTCGCCTTGCGAAGCCCATCGATCAAATCGAGCAACTCGTCAGGAGTACTGATGAAGCGCCGCTGGTCGTCGCGCGGCGCTCGCGCACCGAACCCGCTGTATTGGTAGAGCACCGGCAGCATCGTCATGCCGATACCCGCGCGCATGGCCGCATCGACGACGCGTTCGGCAATCTCCGCACGATTCGCATAGCGGCCGCCATCGGGCGCATGATGGACATAATGGAATTCGCAGACCGACGTATAGCCCGCCTTCAGCATCTCCACATAGAGCCAATATGCGACGGCCGCCAGCGTCTCAGGGGTGACGCGCGCCGCGAACCGATACATGAGCTCGCGCCAGCTCCAAAATGTATCGCTCGCATTCGCCCGATACTCGGCCAGCCCCGCCATGGCACGCTGGAACGCATGCGAATGCAGGTTCGGCATACCCGGCACGAGCGGGCCCGCCGCGCGTGCGACATCGGGCGATGGCAGCGTATCCGGCGTGACGGCAGTCAATGCGCCGCCGGCATCCCATTCGAGCAGCACATTGCGTTGCCACCCGGCTGGAAGCCAGGCGTTCTCGGCGAACAACGCGCGCGGCGTTTGAGAATCGGGCGTTATGCTCATTTGCATCGAATCCGTCATGGCCCGTCGCCGATGGCGCGGGGAAGAAAGGAACCGCGTTCGAACACCGTGACGCCCGCGCGCACAACGCGCGAGGCAAGCGGCCGTCCGATCCAATAAGCGAGCTCGGCGAGTGTTTCGACTGACCACGCGACGAAATCCGCTCGCCGCCCGACTTCGATCACGCCGTGGCGGTCGCTCCGTCCAAGCGCGCGTGCCGCATGGCAAGTTACGCCTTGCAATGCTTCGGTGACCGTCAGCCGGAACAACGTGCAGCCCATGTTCAACATCGCGAGCAGCGACGCGGACGGCGAGGTCCCCGGATTACAGTCGGTCGCGAGCGCGATCGGCACGCCGTATCGCCGCAACAAATCGACGGGCGGCAGCTGCGTTTCGCGAATGAAGTAGTAAGCGCCCGGCAAAAGCACGGCGACCGTGCCCGCCTTTTTCATCGCCGCCACGCCGGCCTCGTCGAGGAATTCGAGGTGATCGGCCGAGAGCGCCCCATAGCGCGCCGCAAGCGCCGTCCCTCCGTTGGCGCTCAGCTGCTCGGCATGCATCTTGACTGACAAGCCGCGGCGAGCCGCCGCATCGAGCACCCGCTCGCTTTGCGCGCGCGAGAATCCGATGCGCTCGCAAAAGACGTCGACCGCATCGACGAGCCCTTCATCGGCCAGAGCCGGCAGCATCCGCTCACAGACCTCGTCGATGTAGTCGTCGGGACGGCCAGCGAATTCCGGCGGCAACGCATGCGCGCCGAGAAACGTCGTATAGACCGATACGGGATAGCGGCGCCCGAGTTCCCGTGCCACGCGCAACATCTTGCGCTCGGTCGCCAGATCGAGGCCATAGCCCGATTTGATTTCGATCGCCGCGACGCCTTCCACAATCAGCGGCTCGAGCCGGCGAGCCGCATCGTCGAGTAGCGTCGCCTCATCGGCGGCCCGCGTCGCGCGCACCGTCGAGACGATCCCGCCGCCGCGCCGCGCGATTTCCTCGTAACCGACGCCCGCGAGCCGCATGGCGAATTCATCGGCGCGATGGCCGCCAAAAACGATATGGGTATGACAGTCGACGAGGCTAGGCGTGACCCACGCGCCGCCGAGATCCTCGCTCGGCCACGACGATAGCTCGGCCGGCAGATCCGACGCTGGGCCGAACCATTCGATGTTGCCGTCGCGCACCGCGAGCGCTGCATCGACGATCGTGCCGTCCGGGTCGCCGCTCGGGCAAAGATGCAGATGCCGCCAGATTCGCTCGCTCATGTTTTATCGACCCGTCGATCGAAATAGCGGATGCCGACGGCAAGCGCGGTGCCTTCACCGGACACGATGCACGACAAGCCACGCGGTCGATCGAGATGCAGCGAGTCCATCGCCGTGAGGCGCACCGGCTCCACCCCGGCGACTGTCAGGTCGACCATCCCTTCGGCGCAAAAGACGAGCGCCGCATCGGCATCGAGCCGGTGCTCGTCTCCTGCCCGCCAGAGCTCGACTGTGCCGCTCGCCTCGCTGCGCCGGACCATCAGATTGAAGTCGCGCGTCGGCCCGTCGAGCAGTTCAGCATTGACGACGAGCTCCCCGGCGAAGCGAGCGAACGCGAACGGCTCGCTCAACGCCGTCTGTGCCATGCCGCGCTCGTCGGCGAGCAGCATGCCGGCGCCCGACAGCAAGACGAGCGTCCGATCGATACCCGAGAAACGCGAGAACGGCCCCGAACGTTCGACATCGGCGACGCTCACGCGCCAGACGAATTCGTCGAACCCGGCGCCCTGTGGGTATACGGCGATCTCATGCGTCAGACCGCCGCCATTCTTCCATGGCGAAGCGACGACATCGGCACCGCGCACGACGCTCGCCGAAGCGAAATTCGCCGGTGGGACCATCGAACCCACCGCGATAGTCTGAAGCGCAACCATCGCCCTCACCTCATCGCCCGAGCATCGGCAGCTTGAGCCCGACGTCTCGCGCCGTGCGTCGCGCGAGGTCGTAACCGGCGTCGGCATGTCGCATCACGCCCGTCGCCGGATCGTTGAACAGCACGCGCTCGATGCGGCGCGCGGCGGCTTCGGTGCCGTCGCAGACGATGACGACACCGGCATGCTGACTGAAGCCCATGCCGACCCCGCCGCCATGATGCAGCGACACCCAGGTCGCGCCGCCGGCGGTGTTCAGCAGCGCATTCAGGAGCGGCCAGTCGCTGACGGCATCGGAGCCGTCCTGCATTGCCTCGGTCTCGCGATTCGGGCTCGCGACGGAGCCCGTGTCGAGATGGTCGCGGCCGATCACGATGGGCGCCTTCAGCTCGCCGCGCGCGACCATCTCGTTGAAAGCGAGGCCGAGCCGATAGCGGTCTTTCACGCCGACCCAGCAGATGCGCGCGGGCAATCCCTGAAAAGCGATCCGCTCGCGCGCCATGTCGAGCCAGTTGTGCAAATGGGCGTCGTCGGGGATCAGCTCCTTGACCTTGGCATCGGTCTTGTAGATGTCCTCGGGGTCGCCCGATAGCGCCACCCAGCGGAACGGCCCCTTGCCTTCGCAAAAGAGCGGGCGGATATAGGCTGGCACGAAGCCGGGAAAGTCGAATGCGTCTTCGACGCCCATGTCGTGCGCCATCTGACGAATGTTGTTGCCGTAGTCGAGCGTCGCCGCGCCGCGCTTTTGCAAAGCGAGCATCGCCCGCACCTGGCCCGCCATCGATTGCTTCGCGGGGGTGACGATGCTTTGCGGATCGACTCGCTGGCGCTCGCGCCATTCGGCGACCGTCCAGCCCTGCGGCAAATAGCCGTTGATAGGATCGTGCGCGCTCGTCTGGTCGGTCACGCAATCGGGCGTGATGCCGCGTGCAACGCATTCGGCGAAGGCGTCGGCCGCATTGCCCAGCAGTCCGATGGAAACGGCCTTGCCCCTCCCCTTCGCCGCCTCGATCATCGCGAGTGCCTCGTCGAGCGTCGTTGCCTTCTTGTCGAGGTAGCGCGTTTTCAAGCGAAAGTCGATGCGCGTCTCATCGCATTCGACGGCGATCATCGAGAACCCCGCCATCGTCGCGGCGAGCGGCTGCGCGCCGCCCATCCCGCCTAGGCCGCCCGTCAGGACCCAGCGGCCTTTCGCATTGCCGCCGAAATGCTGGTTCGCAACGGCATAGAACGTCTCGTAGGTGCCTTGCACAATGCCCTGGCTCCCGATATAGATCCAGCTGCCGGCCGTCATCTGGCCGTACATCATGAGCCCCTTGCGATCGAGCTCGTGAAAATGCTCCCACGTCGCCCAATGCGGAACGAGGTTCGAGTTCGCGAGCAGCACGCGCGGCGCATCGGCATGCGTCCGGAACACGCCGACGGGCTTGCCGGATTGAATCAGCAGCGTCTCGTCGTCGCCGAGGTCCTTCAACGTCTCGAGAATCCGGTCGAAGCAATTCCAATCGCGCGCCGCGCGGCCGATGCCGCCGTAGACGACGAGCGCATGCGGATGCTCGGCGACTTCCGCATCGAGGTTGTTCTGGATCATCCGGTAGGCCGCTTCGGTGAGCCAGCTCTTGCAGGTCTTCTCCGTGCCGCGCGGTGCACGCACGGTGCGCGTCGGATCGAAGCGCGGATCGGAAAACTTCGGGTCGTTCATGCGGTCCTCCTCGGGGATTCGTATGCGTTGATTCGGTCGGCGTCAGTTCAGAAGTCAGAAGTGGCCCGTGAATCGATAACGGTTGCCTGGATGCCATAGATTGGCTACCGAAGCGACGAGCGTGCGCGTCCATGTGCGTCGATGCAGCGCGAGACACGGCTCGCCCTCGGCCATCGCGAGGTGCGCGTGCGTCTCGGGCTCGGGCAGCGCCGCCTCGATTCGATATTCGACGCGCGAGAGCGGCGCGACGCGCACGAGGTACTGGTTCGGCGTGATTTTCGTGAAGTCCTGCAGCGCGTATTCGGGCGCGGCGGCGGGATTCACCCAACGCTCCTCCAGCTGCACCGGCTCGTCGTTTTCGAAATGCAGCAGCCGCGAATGAAAGATCGGGCTGCCCGGGCTGACCTGCATCTCCTCAGCCAGCGCGGCATCGGCAACGGCCGCGCCCAGTGCGAGCACGCTCGCGCGATGATGGTGACCGCGCGCGCCGATCTCGTCGGAGATGCTGCGGATCGCAACGAGCGTCGATTCGTATTTGGGCCTTGCGACGAACGTCCCCGCGCCCTGCACGCGCGTAAGCACCTGCTCGGCCGTCAACTCGCGCAGCGCGCGGTTCACCGTCATGCGCGCGACTTTGAATTCGCGCGCGAGCTCGTTCTCGGAAGGCACCTGATCGCCCTCGGCCCATTCGCCCGAATGGATGCGCGCGAGGATGAAGTCCTTGATGCCCTGATAAGCGGGAGCGGAAGCGTTCATTTCGCTATGGGCACCGGCCCCTCGGATGCGAACGAGAACGGGCTTGCCGCGGCGATCGTGCCGTCACGCACGAGCCGCTCGACGGCGGCGATGTCGGGCGCGAAGTAGCGATCGAGCTCATAGTGCGGCACCGCCGCGCGCAGCGTTTCCATCACGCGCCGCAACGGCGCGCTCGTGCGATGCGGCAGGCGCAAATCGATGCCCTGAGCCGCCGCGAGCAACTCGATCGCAAGGATGTTCGCCGTATTCGCGGCGATGTCGGCGAGCTTGCGCGCCGCGAACGTCGCCATCGAGACGTGGTCTTCCTGATTCGCCGAGGTCGGCAGCGAATCGACGGACGCCGGATGCGCGAGCGTCTTGTTCTCCGAAGCGAGCGCGGCCGCCGTCACGTGCGCGATCATGAAGCCCGAGTTGACGCCGCCATCCTTGACGAGGAACGGCGGCAAGCCCGAAAGCGTCGCGTCGATGAGCAGCGCGATCCGTCGCTCGGCGAGCGCGCCGATCTCCGCGGCCGCGAGCGCGAGATTGTCGGCGGCGAACGCAACCGGCTCCGCATGGAAGTTGCCGCCCGAGAGCACTTCGCCGGTATCCGGGAAGATCAACGGGTTGTCGGAAACGGCATTCGCTTCGACGAGCAACACGTCGGCCGCGTGACGCATCTGATCGAGACACGCGCCCATGACCTGCGGCTGACAGCGCAGACTGTACGGATCCTGAACCTTGCCGCAGTCGCGATGCGAGAGGTTGATGCCCGAGCCTTCGAGCAGCGCGCGATAAGCGGCCGCCGCGTCGATTTGTCCCCGATGGCCGCGCAACTCGTGAATGCGCGCATCGAACGGCTTGACGGAGCCGGCCGCGGCATCCACCGACAGCGCACCGGTGACGAGCGCGGTGCGAAAGAGGTCTTCGATCGCGAAGAGGTTGTAAAGCGCGAGCGCCGTCGACGCCTGCGTGCCGTTCAGCAGCGCGAGCCCTTCCTTCGCCTGCAGCGTCAGGGGCGCGAAGCCGGCCAGCTTGAGTCCTTGTGCCGCGCTCATCCGCTCACCGCGAGCGTGCACTTCGCCGATGCCGAGCAGCGCGGCCGACAAATGCGCGAGCGGCGCGAGATCGCCCGAGGCGCCAACCGAGCCTTTGACGGGAATGACGGGCAACACGTCGGCGTTGAAGAGCGCGACGAGCGCGTCCATGACCTCGCGCCGGATCCCTGAGTGACCGCGGCCGAGGCTCGAGAGCTTCAGCGCGATCAAGAGCCGCACGACGGGCGCCGCCATCGGCTCGCCGACACCGACCGCGTGCGACAGCACCAGATTGCGCTGCAGCAGTTCGAGCTGATCGTGCGCGATGTGCGTGCTCGCGAGGCGGCCGAACCCCGTATTGATTCCATAGGCGGGCTCGCCTTTGGCGGCGATCTCGGCCACCGCCCGCGCACCGGCGTCGATGGCGCCATGGCTCGCCGGGTCGAGCGTGAGCGTGACGGGCCCACGGGCGATGCGACGCAGTTGGGCCAGAGTCAAATGGCCAGGCGTGAGAATCATCATGAAAGGTTCCTGTTGCATCAGTCGTTCGTCGATGACGTGGCAGTCTAGTCTTGTCGCCTTGTATATACAACTCGTTTTTACAAGCCGCATGTAAGGGATTTCCATTACATGCGGCGAAGGGCTTGCGGCGGAGCTGAACCGCATCCGGACGCCCGCATGGTCGTTCAAGTGCCAGACCGTTGTTGGCGGCTCCGCAGGTCCTCGACCAGCAGGCTTCGTTGAACCGCGAGGGCTGAGGTTGTCTAGACATATGCAAGAGAATGGCCGAATCGGCGAACCGGACTGCTACCGAGGAGCCGCGAGCCGCACCAAAAAGGCGAGCTTGGCGCACTGCAACGGGTGGTTTGGCGGAGACACGATGAACGGTGCGCACTACCCGCGTGCGCGCGGGCATCGAATGAGTGGAAACAACGCTAGGTACGAGGTGTGCTTTGTTAGAGGCAAAGGCAGGACGCGGCAAAGCGATCGACGCGGCGCGTGCTGCGACTGCCGAGAGGAAGCGTCGCGGCCATCGCCGCAACTCACCTCCATCGAATGAACGAACCGCTTGATCATCTAAAACGCGAGAGACTCGAGAAATTCAAGGACAGCGACAGATGGATCTGATCGAACTTGCAAGAGAATCCGGCATGGCCGTGCTGTTGGACGCCAGGATCGGCCGGGAAGAGTACGTGAGCGTGAGCGGCTCGCTCGCCGCGCTCGCGCGCTTTGCCGACGCGGTCCGCAAAGAGCCGGAGAAAGAGGGGTCCGACAGCGGCGATTCATGAAGCCTCTCGGGCACCTCGCCCCGAGCATGCCGCCTTTCCAGAATCCATGAATCGGCGGTTTGACGAGCGCTTGCCCGATGGAATTCGGCAAGCGGCGCCCGGGCGCCCGCCCAGGGCGCAAGCGCGACGGTATCGTTCGACGTCTTGCGAGATGAAGATGCGCCCGCGCGAAACCCCACCCTTTGATCGTCCTCTCTCCCTCTCGGCGTAAAGAGAAGCGTCGTTACGGCGTTCCGTAACGACATTGCCACGATTCGCCGCAATTATCGTTTATGACTGCGGGTGCCGCCAGGCAGTCGATATTCGTCTGAGTTTAAAGAATTCATCGGCGCAGCCGAAAACCTTAAAAGCAGCTCGCGAATTGGGCGCGAAATAAATGGGGCCGAAATGGATAAATTTACCGACATTTTCAGGCAGGCCCATTGCCGGTTCCGCAGTGTTGACAGATGACGTCAGACGTTTTGCATTCATGTGGCGCGAGTGTCGGCAATTCGTGCGTCACGCCACGCCGTTTTAATGCGCAAACCATTTGCTGTGGTTAAACTAATCGTGGTGGCCGCAGTGTTTCAAGCGCCGTCACGTAGAGGCACCAGAGGAGCCTAACAATGAATCGCCCGCTCGGCCGCATGATGCCGCTGCGCGTCATCACGACGATGTCGCCCGGTGCCCGCTGGAAGTGGCTTCTCGGGTTCGTCGCGGCAGGATTACTCGGCGTCCTCGCCTATTTCGCCTCGATTGAAATACAAACTTCGCGGCTGCAGGCACGCTACCTCGCCCGGCTCGATCGCGACGTCTCGTTCTCGCTCGAGCCCGGCCCGAGCAACAGCATCCGCTTTCCTTCGGCGTCTTTGAGCGGGCCGTACGACATCCGGCTCGGCTACGCGCGCCTCCCCGATTTCGAAAAGCGCCTCCTCGCTCGCGGCTATGTCGTCACCCAGCAGGCGCGCGATTCATCGACGATGACCTCGATCGCCGATCATGGCCTCTTCGTACCTTATGCGGAGAAAGATCAAGGCGGCCTGAAATTGTTCGCGATGAACGACGAGCCGCTTTTCAGCGCGCGCTATCCGGCGCTCGCCTACCCGAGCTTCGATGCGATTCCGCCGCTCGTCGTGAGTGCGCTCACGTTCATCGAGGATCGGTACCTGCTCGATACGCGCGAGCCCTACCGCAATCCCGCCATGGACTGGGGGCGCTTCACGCGCGCACTCGGCGATCAAGCTCTGCGCTTCGTCAATCCCCATCAATCGACGCCGGGCGGCAGCACGCTCGCCACGCAGATCGAGAAGTTTCGCCACTCGCCGGGCGGCCGCACCGCGACGCCGCCCGAAAAGCTGCGCCAGATCGCATCGGCATCGGTACGCGCTTATCTCGGCGGCGAGGATACGATGCCGGCGCGCCGGACGATCGTCATGCATTACCTGAACACGGTGCCGCTTGCCGCGCAGCCGGGCGTCGGCGAAATTTCCGGTCTTGGCGACGGACTCACCGCCTGGTACGGCCGCGACTTCAACGAGGTCAACAATCTGCTCGCGCAGGCGAGCCTGCAAGGCCCGAGCGGCGAGGTATCGCCCGAGACCCTCGCCAAGCAGGCGCTCGCGTTCAAGCAAACGTTGTCGTTGCTCATCGCGCAGCGCGCCCCCTCGTATTACCTCGTGCGCAATCCCGCGGCGCTGGATCGACTGACCGACAGCTATTTGCGCGTGCTGGCGGCCAACGGCGTGATCTCGCAGCCGCTGCGCGACGCCGCCCTCGCCGAACGGCTCGTGCTCAATCGCGCTTCCGCGCCGCAGCCGGTCGGCGAATCGTACGTCGCGCGCAAAGCCGTCACGCTTTTGCGGTCGCATCTTATGAATGCGCTCGGCGTCGCGAGCTACTACGATCTGGACCGGCTCGACCTGACGGCGCATGCCACGCTCGACAAGAGCCTGCAGGAAAGCGTCAGCGAGGCGCTGGCGCGCGCGAGCACCGTCGATGGCGCGAAGGCCGCGGGCCTCTACGGCTTCGAAATGCTGCGCCCGGGCGACGATCCGTCGAAGATCGCATTCAGCTTCACGCTATTCGAGCGCCGCGGCGGCGAGAATCTGCTGCGCGTGCAGACCGACAGCGTCAATCAGCCGTTCGACATCAATCACGGCGCGCGCCTCAACCTCGGCTCGACGGCCAAGCTGCGCACGATCGTCACGTATCTGCAGATTGTCGAGAGATTGCATGCGCGCTATGCGTCGATGTCGACAGCCGAGCTCAAGCGCGTGCAACCCGACCCGCTCGACAATCTCGCGCGCTGGGCCGTCGATTACCTTTCGCATACGAACGACCGATCGCTTCCGGCGATGCTCGATGCCGCCGTCGAGCGCAAGTACTCGGCGAGCCCCGGTGAGCTGTTCTCGACGGGCGGCGGAATGCAGGCGTTCACGAATTTCGACAAGTCCGACAACGGCCGCATCCTCACGATCAGCCAAGCGTTCCAGCACTCGGTGAACCTCGTCTTCGTGCGGCTCATGCGCGACATCGTCCACTACGAGATGATCGAGGCCGCCGGGCCGTCGCTGAGCTGGACCGACGATCCCGCGCTGAGGCAGCGCTACCTCAAGCAGTTCGTCGATCAGGAGAGCCTCGTCTATCTGCATCGCTTCTACAAGAAGTACGAGGGCAAGACGCCCGATGCGGCGCTCGATACGCTGATCGCGGGCATGCACAAGTCCGCGCCGAAGCTCGCGACAGCGTTGCGCAGCGTCGCGCCCGAGGAGCCGCTTCCGTGGTTCGGCGGGCGCATGCGCGCCGCTTTGAAAGGCACGCCCGATCAGTGGCTCACCGATGGCGACCTCGCCGCGCTCTATGCCAAGTACGGCATCGACAAGTTCAACCTCAACGATCGAGGCTACATCGCGCGCGTCCATCCGATCGAGCTCTGGATGCTCAACTATCTGCGCAAGCACCCCAACGCATCCGAAAATGAATTGCGCGCGGCGAGCAAAGATGCGCGATTCACGTCCTATGCGTGGCTCTTCAAAACCCGCCATCACTTGACGCAGGACCGCCGCATCCGCCGCATGGTCGAGCTCG
This sequence comes from Trinickia symbiotica, assembly GCF_002934455.1. Taxonomy (GTDB): domain Bacteria; phylum Pseudomonadota; class Gammaproteobacteria; order Burkholderiales; family Burkholderiaceae; genus Trinickia; species Trinickia symbiotica. Next base: position 622,035 of record NZ_PTIR01000001.1, read on the forward strand.
AGGCGTACGGGCGGATCACGCAGGCGTGGCGCGCGCTCGGCTATCCGTTCGAGACGGTGACGCCTTCGTATGCCGCGGCCGTCGGCGCTTCAGGCGATCGCCCCGACGCGCTGGCGCAACTGATCGGCACGATCGCGAGCAACGGCAGAATGCTGCCGCTGCAAAGCATCGACTCGCTCGAGTTCGCGGCCGGCACACCGTTCGAGACGCACTTCGCGCATGTGCCGAGCAAGCAGGGTCCGGTCGTATCGCCCGAGATTGCCGAGGTCGTCCAGGGTCTGCTCACCTCCGTCGTGCAGGGCGGCACCGGCGCGCGCCTCGCGAGCGGCCTGCCGCTCGGAGACGGTCACACCCTCACCGTGTACGGCAAGACGGGGACCGGCGATCAGCGCTTCGAAGTCTACGCGAGCGGCCACAGACTCATCGAATCGCGCAAGGTCAATCGCACGGCGACGTTCGTATTCGTCATCGACAACCGCTTCTTCGGCTCCTTGACCGCCTTCACCCACGAGCCTTACGCGGCGCGCTACAGCTACACGAGTGCGATGGCCGTGCAGCTCTTGAAGTCGCTCGGCCCGACGCTCGCGCCGCTCATCGAGCACGAGGAGCGGACCAGCACGGCCGCCGAGCACGGAGAAGACGCCGCCTCCCCCACCCCTTCCGTCGTCAAGACCGCCTCTCCCTCGTGAATGCCGGGTGGGCCGCCGCTTGTGTAAAGCGGCGAGCCCCGTCGGCGATGCATGCGACAATCGCGCGACAACGACAAGCGCGAAAGCGCGCGCATGCCCATTCGCATCGACAAAATCCGCAGAGAGAGACATGACCCATCCAGCCGCCTCCGCGCCTTCCCCCTCCCCGATTTCCTCCGCTGGCGGAGACTCGCACGCCGTCACTCGAACGCTGCACGGCGACGTTCTCGTCATCGCCATCGACAATCCGCCCGTCAACGCGCTCGGCGTCGAAGTCCGACGCGGCCTTCTCGAAGCGATCGAAGCGGCCGACGCCGACGCCGCAGTCGCAGCCGTGGTCATCGTCGGCGTGGGCCGGAACTTCATCGCCGGCGCCGACATTCGCGAGTTCGGCAAGCCGCCGCAGCCGCCTCATCTGCCTGCCGTCTGCGATCGCATCGAGGCAAGCACCAAGCCCGTCGTGGCCGCGATTCACGGCGCCGCGCTCGGCGGCGGGCTCGAAGTCGCGCTCGCGGCCCACTACCGGATCGCCGCGGCGGGTGCCAAGCTCGGCCTGCCCGAAGTGAAGCTCGGGTTATTGCCGGGCGCGGGGGGCACGCAGCGCACCCCGCGGCTCATCGGTGCCCGAGCGGCGCTCGAGCTCATGCTCTCCGGCCGCCACGCGAGCGCGAACGAAGCGCTGACGCTCGGCCTCGTCGATCGTCTTTCCAAGACCGACGACATCCTCATCGAGGGGCTCGCCTACGCGCGCGAGCTCGTCGCCACGCGCCAGGGCACGCGGCCGACGCGCGCGGCGAACGGACTCGCCGACGAAGCGGCGAGCCGTGCCGCTATCGAAGCGGCACGCAAGGAGACGGCAACGCGCTCACGCGGGCTCTTTTCGCCGCTGAAGATCGTCGAGGCCGTGCAAGCCGCGCTCGAGCGGCCATTCGACGAAGGCTTGGCACTCGAGCGCAGACTCTTTCTCGAATGCCTCGACAGCCCGCAGCGCGCCGGGCTCGTCCACGCCTTCTTCGCCGAGCGTGAAGCGGCGAAGGTGCCCGAGGCGAGCGCCGCCAGGCCGCGTCCCATTGCGAGCGTCGGCATCGTCGGCGGCGGCACCATGGGTGCCGGCATCGCCGTCGCCGTGCTCGATGCGGGCCTGCCGGTCACGCTGATCGAGCGCGACGAAGCCGCGCTCGGCCGCGGGCGCGCGCACGTCGAGCGCGTCTATGACGGCCTGGTCGCGAAAGGGCGCATCGACGCGAAAGCGAAGGCGGATGCCATGGCACGCCTCGCGGGCAGCACGTCGTACGAGGCGCTCGCGAACGTCGACCTCGTGATCGAGGCGGTTTTCGAGGACATGGCCGTCAAAAAGGCCGTCTTCACCGAGCTCGACCGCGTTGCCCGACCCGGCGCCGTGTTGGCGACGAACACGTCGTATCTCGACATCGACGAAATCGCCGGTGCGACCTCACGGCCCGCCGACGTCATCGGCTTGCACTTCTTCTCGCCGGCCAACGTGATGAAGCTGCTCGAAGTGGTCGTACCCGCGCGCGTCGCGGCCGATGTCGTCGCGACCGCGTTCGAGTTCGCCAAGCGGCTCTCGAAGGTTTCGGTGCGGGCCGGCGTCTGCGACGGCTTCATCGGCAATCGGCTCCTCGCCGTCTACCGGACCGCGGCCGACTATTTGCTCGAGGACGGCGCATCGCCCTATCAGATCGACGAGGCGATGCGCGCGTTCGGCTATCCGATGGGACCCTACCAGGTCATCGATCTCGCGGGCGGCGACATCGGCTGGGCCGCTCGCAAGCGGCGCGCGCCGACGCGCGATCCGCGCCTGCGCTACGTCGAGATCGCGGACCGCCTCTGCGAGCGCGGCTGGTTCGGACAAAAGACGGGGCGCGGGTTTTACCTCTATCCTGAGGGCGCACGCACGGGCGTACGCGATCCCGAGGTCGAGGCGCTCATCGAAGACGAGCGCAAGCGGCGCGGCGTCACGCCCCGCAGCTTCACCGACGAGGAAATCGTCGAGCGCCTGATGACGGCCGTCGTCAACGAAGCGGCGAATATCGTCCGTGAAGGCATTGCGCTCCGCCCGTTGGACGTAGACGTCACGCTCATGCACGGCTACGGCTTTCCGCGCTATCGCGGCGGCCCGATGAAATATGCGGACACGCTCGGGCTCGCGAACGTGCTCGCGAGTTTGCGTCGCTTCGAAAAGGAGGACCCCCTCTTTTGGAAGCCGTCACCGCTCATCGTCGAACTCGTCGATCGCGGTGCCGACTTCTCGAGCCTCAATACGACGCGGGGGTGAGCGAGCTCAGCACGGCGCCACGCATGTCGTCGTGCCCGGGGGCGTCACGATGGTGTTGCGTTCTTCAGGCGCGGTCTGCGTTCCCTGTGGCACCACGACGGTCGTATTCTCCTTCGGTGGCTGGCTCTTCGTGTAAGAGAAGCAGCCCGCGATAAAAAATGGCAGCAAAAGCGCCAAAAACCAGTTGCGTTTCATCACTTCCTCCCTGTTGTATCGGCCGATGACGGCGGCGCGGCGAATGTCGATGCGCTGATGGAAAGCAGCTCGCCCATCTCACACGCGACAACGCGGCGGGATGCCGCCAGTCGACGGCGCCGGCATCCCGATCAAAGGGTCAGCAAAAGCGGTTCCCGGACGAGTGACGATCAAGCGGGAAAGTCGGAGGAAATGCGCGCAGCGCCGCAACCCGCGCCGGATGGCCGACGAGCACGGCTGTTCGCGTCAATCGCCGACGTATATCGTGAGCGTCTCCTTGACTTCTTCCATGACGACATAGCTTTTCGACTGCGTCGCACCCGGCAATTGCAGCAGAATGTCGCCGAGCAATTTGCGGTAGTCGGCCATTTCGCCGATGCGGGCCTTGATCAGGTAGTCGAAGTCCCCCGACACCAGGTGACACTCCAGGACTTCGGGAATCTTCTGCACCTCACGGCGAAACTGGTCGAACATGTTCCCGCTCTTGTGATCGAGCGTGATTTCGACGAAGACGAGCAGCGCCGCGCCGAGTTGCAACGGGTCGACGCGCGCGTGATAGCCCGTGATGACGCCATCGCGCTCCATCCGTTTGACCCGCTCGATGCAAGGCGTCACCGTCAGGCCGACGCGTTCGGCGAGGTCTTTCATCGCGATGCGCCCGTCTTCCTGCAGCACTTTGAGGATATGGTGATCGAGCTTGTCCAGCTTGCGTACGGGTTGCCGTTGCGTGCGCATGTCTTTTCACCAAAATTTGAAAAAGTACAGTAACAAAAACTGCTTTTGTCACAATAGTATAGCGCCAAGAACTGGATCTTCCGTCTTGAGGGACAGCTATGCGAGTCATCGTTCTGGGCAGCGGCGTGGTCGGCGTGACGAGCGCCTATTATTTGGCGCGCGCCGGTCATGAAGTCACCGTCGTCGATCGCGAGGCGGGGCCCGCGCTCGAAACGAGCTTCGCCAACGCCGGGCAGATCTCGCCCGGCTACGCCGCGCCGTGGGCCGCGCCCGGCGTGCCGCTAAAAGCCGTCAAGTGGATGTTTCAGAAACACGCGCCGCTCGCGATCCGGCTCGACGGCACACAATTCCAGCTGCGCTGGATGTGGGAAATGCTGCGCAACTGCACCGCCGAGCGTTATGCGACCAACAAGGGCCGCATGGTCCGCCTCGCCGAGTACAGCCGCGATTGCCTGCAAGCGCTGCGCGCCGAGACCGGCATTCAATATGAAGGCCGCACCGGCGGCACACTGCAGGTTTTTCGCACTCAGCAGCAGCTCGACGGCGCAGCAAAGGATGTCGCCGTCCTGAAAGAGGCGAACGTTCCTTATGAGCTCTTGAGCGCGACCGAGCTTTCGCGCGCCGAACCGGCGCTCGCGGCCGTCTCGCACAAGCTGACGGGCGGCTTGCGGCTGCCCGGGGACGAAACCGGCGACTGCCAACTGTTCACGACACGCCTCGCCGCGATGGCCGCCGGGCTTGGCGTGAAGTTCCGCTTCGGCACGTCGATCGACGAACTGCTGATGGCGTCGGGTCGCATCGCGGGCGTGCGCTGCGGCGACGAAGTGCTGCGCGCCGATACGTACGTCGTGGCGCTCGGCTCGTACTCGACGAAGCTCGTCGCCGACATCGTGAAGATTCCCGTGTATCCGCTGAAGGGTTATTCGATCACCGCGCCTGTCGTCAACGCCGAGGCCGCGCCTGTCTCGACCGTGCTCGACGAGACTTACAAAATCGCGATTACGCGCTTCGACAATCGGATCCGCGTCGGCGGCATGGCCGAGATCGTCGGCTTCGACAAGAACCTTCGCCAAGCCCGCCGCGAGACGCTCGAGATGTGCGTGAACGATCTGTTTCCTGGCGCCGGCGACACGTCGCAGGCGCCGTTCTGGACGGGCTTGCGCCCCATGACGCCCGACGGCACGCCGATCGTCGGCCGCACGCCGTTGCCCAACCTCTTCCTCAACACGGGCCACGGCACGCTAGGCTGGACGATGTCGTGCGGCTCCGGGCAATTGCTGGCCGACCTGATTTCGGGCAAGCGGCCCGCGATCAAGGCCGACGATCTGTCCGTGCATCGATACATCGGCGATCTCGGCTCCACGCCGCGTCCCGCCTACGCGTAACGGCAGGAGGCGCCTCCAAGAGGCGCCCTCTTCATTTCCGCCGCGCGGCGCTCAAAACTGATCTTCGGACAACGCCAGCACACCCTCGCCGCCCTTCGCGCTCAAGATAGCCACCTCGAGCGCCGCGGCTCGCGGCAAGACATGTTCCGCATAGAAGCGCGCCGTGGCGATCTTCGCGCCATAGAACGAAGGATCGGTCGATTCGTTCGCGGCCGCCGCGAGCATCGCTCGCGCCATCTGCCAACCGGCGAGCACGATTCCCGCGAGTTGCAGGTAGAGAACGCTGCCGGCAAACACCGCGTTGGGATCGCGCTTCGCATTGGACAGGACGAAGCCGACGGCGGCCGCAAGCGAGCGCGCGCCGGCCTGGAGTCGATCGCGCATCGACACGAAGGCGGCGCCATCGTGCGCCGAAAGCGCCTGGATAGTCTCGCCGATGCGGTCGATCAGCTGCTTCGCCACGGCGCCGCCGTCGCGCAGCGTCTTGCGGCTGACGAGGTCGTTCGCCTGGATCGCCGTCGTGCCTTCGTAAATGGTCAGAATGCGCGCGTCGCGATAGTACTGGGCGGCGCCGGTTTCCTCGATGAATCCCATGCCGCCGTGCACCTGGACACCGAGGCTCGCCACCTCGATCGAAAGCTCCGTGCACCATCCCTTGACGATCGGCACGAGGTATTCATAGACGGCTTGATGTTCGGCGCGCTTCGCTTCGTCGGGATGACGATGCGCGATGTCGCTTTCGGCGGCCGCCACATAGGCGAGCGCACGCGCGCCTTCCGTCAGCGCACGCATCGTCGCGAGCATCCGGCGCACGTCCGGATGATGAATGATCGTCACCGCCTCTTTCGCCGAACCGTCGACAGGCCGGCTCTGCACGCGCTCCTTCGCGTAGGCGACGGCCTTCTGGTAAGCGCGATCGGCAACGGCGATGCCCTGCATCCCGACGGCGAAGCGGGCTGCATTCATCATGATGAACATGTATTCGAGACCGCGATTCTCCTCGCCGACGAGATAGCCGAGCGCGCCGCCATGGTCTCCGAACTGGAGCACGGCCGTCGGACTCGCCTTGATGCCGAGCTTGTGTTCGATCGAAACGCAATGCACGTCGTTGCGGGCACCGAGCGAACCGTCGTCGTTGACGTGAAACTTCGGCACGATGAAAAGCGAAATGCCTTTGACACCCTCGGGCGCGTCGGGCGTGCGCGCAAGCACGAGATGGACGATGTTGTCGGCCATGTCGTGCTCGCCCCACGTAATGAAAATCTTGGTGCCGAAGAGCCGATAAGTGCCGTCGCCTTGCGGCTCGGCTCGCGTGCGCACGAGCGCGAGGTCCGAGCCGGCCTGCGGCTCCGTCAGATTCATCGTGCCCGTCCACTCGCCGCCGATCAGCTTCGGCACATAGCGCTGCTTCTGCTCCTCGCTGCCGGCGGTGAGCAGCGCTTCGATCGCGCCGTCGGTCAGAAGCGGGCAAAGCGAAAACGAGAGGTTCGCCGCATTGAGCATCTCGATGCAGGGCGTACCGATGAGCTTCGGTAAGCCTTGACCCTCATAGTCGAGCGGGTGTTGCACCCCTTGCCAGCCCCCTTCGACGAACTGACGAAACGCTTCCTTGAAACCGGGAGTCGCGGTGACGGCGCCTTCGTTCCATACACTCGGATTGCGGTCGCCTTCGACGTTGAGCGGAGCGAGCACCGCTTCGCAAAGCTTGGCCGATTCGTCGAGCACAGCCTGCGCCGTGTCGAGCGTCGCTTCCTCGAAGCCTGGCAGCTTGCCGATTTCGTCCAAGCCGGCCAGCTCCTTCATCACGAACAGCATGTCCTTGATAGGCGCGATGTAGCTCATTGTCTCCTCCGTCCCAAGCGCATTAAAAAAGGGGCGCGTCGCGCCCCCACTTTTTCGGTTCAGGCGCCGCTCATTGCAGCGCTTCACGCGTCAGGTCAAAGCGCGGCAACCAACTCGGGTACGAGCGAGAACAGATCGCCGACGAGGCCATAGTCGGCCACGCTGAAAATCGGCGCCTCCGGGTCCTTGTTGATCGCCACGATCACCTTCGAATCCTTCATGCCCGCAAGGTGCTGAATCGCGCCCGAGATACCCACGGCCACATAGAGCTGCGGCGCCACGATCTTGCCCGTCTGCCCGACCTGATAGTCGTTCGGCACGTAGCCCGCATCGACCGCGGCGCGCGAGGCGCCTAACGCCGCGCCGAGCTTGTCCGCGAGCGGCACGAGCACGCTCTCGTAGTTCTCGCCGCTGCCGAGGCCGCGTCCGCCCGAGACGACGATTTGCGCGCTCGTCAGCTCCGGTCGATCGAGCTTCGTCACCTCGCGGTTCACGAATTGCGAAATGCCGCGATCGGCGCTCGCCTCGATCTTTTCGATCGGCGCGCTGCCGCCCTCCGCCGCGGCCGCGTCGAAGCCCGTCGCACGGACCGTGATCACCTTGATCGGATCGCTCGATTGCACCGTCGCGATCGCGTTGCCCGCGTAAATCGGCCGCTCGAACGTATCGGGCGAGACCACCGCCGTGATCTCGCCGACTTGCGCCACGTCGAGCTTGGCCGCGATGCGCGGCGCGATGTTCTTGCCGTACGCCGTCGCCGGCGCGACGATATGCGAGTAGTCCTTGGCGATGCCGAGCACCGTCGCCTCGACGTTCTCGGCGAGCCCTTCGGCCAGCTGCGGCGCGTCGGCCAGCAGCACCTTCGAGACACCGGCGATCTTCGCGGCCGCATCGGCCGCGCCTTGCGCGCCGTGCCCCGCCACCAACACGTGAATATCGCCGCCGATCTTCTGAGCCGCGGCCACCGTGTTCAAAGTCGCGCCCTTGACGGTCGCGTTGTCATGTTCGGCAATTACCAGAATCGTCATTTCTCGTTGCTCCGCTCGCGCTTACAGCACCTTGGCTTCCGTCTTCAGCTTCTCGACCAGCGTCTTCACGTCCGGCACCATCACACCGGCACTGCGCTTCGGCGGCTCGGCCACCTTCAGCGTCTTCAGACGCGGCGTCACGTCGACGCCGAGGTCTTCGGGCTTGATCGTCTCCAACGGCTTCTTCTTCGCCTTCATGATGTTCGGCAGCGTCACGTAGCGAGGCTCGTTCAGACGCAGATCCGTCGTCACTACGGCCGGCAGCGTCAGCGTGAGCGTTTCGGCGCCGCCGTCCACTTCGCGCGCCACCGTCGCTTTACCGTCGGCAATGGTCAGCTTCGACGCGAACGTCGCCTGCGGCAGGCCTGCCAGCGCGGCGAGCATCTGACCCGTCTGGTTCGAGTCGTCGTCGATCGCCTGTTTGCCGAGGATCACGAGCTGCGGCTGCTCCTTCTCGACGAGCGCCTTCAAGAGCTTCGCCACCGCCAGCGGCTGCAGCTCTTCGCTCGATTCGACGAGAATCGCACGGTCCGCCCCGATCGCGAGCGCCGTGCGCAAGGTCTCCTGGCACTGCGCCACGCCGCACGAAACGGCGACGATCTCGGTCGCCACGCCCGCTTCCTTCAGGCGCACCGCTTCCTCGACGGCGATTTCGTCGAACGGATTCATCGACATCTTCACGTTCGCGATGTCGACACCCGTGCCGTCCGACTTCACCCGGACCTTCACGTTGTAGTCGACCACGCGCTTGACTGGAACCAGAACTTTCATGCACACGCTCCAAAGTGACGATTACGTTAACCTAGCGGCCATTATAACGACGGCGCTTCAAGCCACCGCGCCGGCCTGCGAAGCCGAAGGGTCTCTCCTCCGATGGTGCACGCGGCAATAACGAACGATCGTTTTATTTTAATGAGACGAGGACCTGGACGCCAAGTCCCGTTACTCGACGAACGCCTCTACTAACGCGCACCACGTCGGCCGCAGCCGGCGTATCCGGTCTTTCCGCTTTTCTGCCTTGCGACGCTCGCTCAGCGATGGCTGAGCCGCCGCACTAGCCAATCGCCGAACGACTGAACGAGCTGGACGAAGACGATCAGGATGACGACGACGGCGAGCATCACCTGCGGGAGGAAGCGCTGATAGCCGTAGCGGATGCCGAGATCGCCGAGCCCGCCGCCGCCGATCGCCCCCGCCATCGCCGAATAGCCGACGAGCGAAACGAACGTGATCGTGAGTCCCGCGACGATGCCCGGCAGTGCTTCGGGCAGCAGCACTTTGAAGACGATCTGTCGCGTCGTCGCCCCGAGCGCTTGCGCTGTCTCGATGAGTCCGCGATCGACCTCGCGCAGCGCGGTCTCGACGAGACGCGCGATGAACGGCGCCGACGCGATCGTGAGCGGGACGACGGCCGCGGCCGTGCCGATCGAGGTCCCGACGACGAGGCGTGTGAGCGGAATCACGGCTACGAGCAGGATGATGAACGGCGTCGAGCGCACGGCGTTGACCGTCAAGCCCATCGCGCGATTGGCCGAGACGTTTTCGAGCACGCCCCCGCGTTCGGTCAAGTGCAGCAATACGCCGAGCGGCAGGCCGACGACCGCGCCGAGCGTCCCGGAGATACCGACCATGACGAGCGTTTCCCAAAACGACTGGAGAAACATCGAGAGCATTTCGTCAAACATGCGAGAGTGCCTCCACGACCACGCCTTGCTCACGCAGAAAGTCGAGCGCGGCGCCAAGCTGCGCCGGCTCGCCGCCGGCCAGCACGGCAAGCGAGCCGAATGCGCGGCCCTGAATGTCGTCCACTTGACCGTGCAGGATGTTCATGTCGACGGCATAGCGCCGGATCGTCTCCGAGAGCAAGGGCCGATCGACGCTCGCGCCGGCGAACGCGAGCCGCAACAGTCGCCCCTCGCCCGTCTCGAGATGCTTGGCGACGCGCGCTTTCACGGCGTCGGGGAGCTCGTGCGCGATGACGTCGCCGAGCAGCGCGCGCGTGACTTCGTGACGCGGCTTCAGGAATACATCGACGACACTGCCTTGCTCGACGACCCGGCCCGCGTCCAGCACCGCGACGCGGTCGCACACCTGCTTGATGACTTCCATCTGATGAGTGATCAGGACGATGGTCAAGCCGAGCTTCCGATTGATGCTTCTCAGCAGCTCGAGGATCGAGCGCGTCGTCTCGGGATCGAGCGCCGACGTCGCTTCGTCGGAAAGCAGGACTTTGGGCTTACTCGCGAGCGCGCGGGCGATACCGACGCGCTGCTTTTGCCCGCCGCTGATTCGCGCCGGGTACCGGTCCTTCTGAGCGGAGAGCCCGACGAGTTCGAGCAGCGGTAGCACGGCCGCCTCGATCGCGGCCCGCTTCATGCCGGCCAGCTCGAGCGGCAGCGCGACATTTTCGAAGACCGTGCGCGAGTTGAGCAGGTTGAAATGCTGGAAAATCATGCCGATCTCGCGGCGCGCCTGGCGCAACTGATCGGCCGGCAGCGCCGTCAGCGTACGGCCCGCGACGAGGACCTCGCCCTCGCTCGGCCGCGAAAGCAGATTGATCGTGCGCACCAGCGTGCTCTTGCCGGCGCCGCTGCGGCCGATGATGCCGAAGATCTCGCCAGCCGGGATCGTCAGATTGACGGCTTGCAGCGCATCGACCCATCCTTGCGGTCCTTGATAGCGCTGCGAAACGTTGCGTAGTTCGATCATCAAAAAGTAAAACGGCGGAGACCGTCGGAGCGCCTCGCGCTTCTCGACAGCCGGCCGCCGTGGCTCACTGGTAAAGGCGCTCATTTTATCGCATTGCGGCAAATGACCATTAATAAGTAATCGTGCGATTAAAATAACTATCAGTAATTAGAGCCCGCGACCGACAGCGATGCGCGCCGGCCCGCGCGAACCCGACTAATATCTGTTCCCCAAGCCCCACTGCGAAAGGTTGCCTCATGGTCAGCGTCGAGCGCTCGTCCGCGCATCAGAATGGGGCGCCGCATCAAGCCGGGCGATGCCGACATACGGGCGCGGTTCGCACCGCCGACGGTGTGGAACTCGCCTGCTACCGCTGGCTTGCAGCCTCGGCTGCCGCCACCGTGGCTTCCCGGGAGCCGCGCCCTCGCGCGACCGTCGCACTCTTACACGGGCTCGCCGAGCACGCCGGCCGCTATGCCCCGCTTGCCGAACGCCTGAACGCGGCCGGCATCGAGCTGGTGGCGATCGATCTGCGCGGCCACGGACGTTCGCCCGGCAAGCGCACGTGGGTCGCACGGATCGACGATTACCTGTCCGACGCAACGGCGCTGCTCGACGCCGCTCGCGACCCCGAGCGTCGCGACGGCTCCGAGCCGCCGCTCTTCCTGATGGGCCACAGCATGGGTGGCGCGATCGCGGCGCTATTCGCCGTCGAGCGGCTCGCCGATTTCGGCGGGCGCAACGGACCGCTCGCCGGGCTCATCCTCTCGAGCCCGGCTCTGGCGCCGGGCCGTGACCTGCCGCGCTGGAAGATCGCGGCGAGCCGCTTCATCAGCCGCGTTTGGCCCACCTTTCCGGCGATGAAAGTCGAACCGGCGCTGCTCGCGCGCGATGAAACCGTCGTCGAAGCGAATCGTCGCGACCCGCTCGTCCATCACGGCAATATACCGGCTCGCACGGGGGCCGGCATTCTCGACGCGATGGCGCGCATCGAGCGTGGCCGCGCCGCGCTGCGGCTACCGGTGCTCGTCTATCATGGCAGCGAAGATAAGCTCACCGAGCCGCAGGGCAGCCGCGCGTTTGCCGCGCAAGTCGGCTCGCCCGATTGCACGCTGACGATTTACGACGGCAGCTACCATGAGACGATGAACGATCTCGATCGCGAGCGCGTCATCGAAGCGTTGATCGATTGGATCAAGCACCGTTCGTCGGCCAGCTCGGCTTCCGCTTCTCGATGAATGCCTGGATGCCTTCGAGCGCGGCCTCATCCATCGCATTGCAGGCGATCGTCTGCGCGGCCAGCTGATAGGCGGCTTCGATGTCCAGTTCGAGCTGGCGATAAAACAGCGTCTTGCCCGCGCGAACCGCCGCGGCCGGCTTCGCGCAAATGCTCGAGGCCAGCTCCGCGATTTCGGCATCGAGCGCGTCGAGCGGCGCCATCCGATTGACGAGCCCCTTTTCACGAGCCTGCGCCGCGTCGATGAAATCGCCCGTCATGAGCATTTCGAAAGCGGCCTTGCGTGAAAGATTGCGCGAAAGCGGCACGGCCGGCGTCGCGCAGAAGAGACCGTAGTTGATGCCGGAGACGGCAAAGCGCGCAGTGTCGGCCGCCACGGCGAGATCGCACATGGCCACGAGCTGACACCCGGCCGCCGTCGCCATGCCGTGCACGCGCGCGATGACGGGTTGCGGCATGCGCTGGATCGTCATCATCAGTTCCGAGCAGCGTGCGAAAAGCGCTCGATAGTATTCAAGCGATGGCGCCGCGCGCATCTCCTTGAGGTCGTGCCCCGCACAGAAAGCGCGACCCGCGGCCGCGATGACGACGACGCGCGTGTCGGACTTCTCGATCGTCCGGAGCGCCGCGTGCAACTCGGCGATCAGCTGCTCCGACAGCGCGTTGAACGCGTCGGGGCGATTGAGCGTGAGACGGACGACACCCGGCAGGCCGTAGGCGCCATGCTCGACGATGAGGACGCCCGCTCCGCTTGCCGGCGTCGACGACGATGAAGATGACGATAGAGGTTGGTTCGCATCCATATGCGGCTCCTTTGCGTCTCGTCCTTTGCGCGTTGGCGTTTCCCCGCCGACTTCTCTTCGCATCCGCGCCCGTGCTCGCGATCGTCGATCACGCGGGCTCGGGCACGGCGCCTTTCTTCAAATGCCCGCCAGTGCGCGCACGTGCGCGACGGCGCTTCGCCCGAGTGCCGACAGGTTGTAGCCGCCCTCGAGGCAGCTCACGATCCGTCCGCGCGCGTCACGCTCGGCGACGAGCCGAATCTGCTCGGTGATCCACGCGTAGTCGTCCTCGACGAGCCCCATATTGCCGAGGTCGTCCTCGCGATGCGCGTCGAATCCGGCCGAGACGAAAATCATTTGCGGCTTGAACGCCGCAAGACGCGGCAGCCAGGTCGTCTCGATCGCGCTTCTGACGACGTCGCCCTTCGTTCGCGCCGGCATCGGCAGATTGAGCATGTTCGGCGCCTGATGCTCGGCGCCTGAAAAGGGGTAGAACGGGTGCTGAAAAAAGCTGCACATCAGCACGCGCTCGTCTCCGGCGAATGCCGCCTCGGTGCCGTTGCCGTGATGAACGTCGAAATCGACGATGGCGACGCGCTCGAGACCGTGCACGTCGAGCGCGCGGCGCGCCGCGATCGCGACGTTGTTGAAAAAGCAAAATCCCATCGCGCGCGCGGGCTCCGCGTGGTGGCCCGGCGGCCGCACCGAGCAAAACGCATTGTCGTAGCGCCCCTCGATGACCGCATCGGTCGCCGCGATCGCCGCCCCTGCGGCACGCAGCGCTGCTTTCCAGCTGTGCGGATTCATCGCCGTATCGGGGTCGATCCAGGCGTAGCCTTCGCTCGGCGCGCAGCCTTCGATGTAAGCGATATGCTCGGCGCTGTGCACACGCGCGAGATCGTCGATCTGCGCGAGCGGCGCGTCCTCGCGCACGATCAGCGGCGCGATGCCGCTCGCAATCAACTGGTCTTCGATCGCCTGCAGCCGCTCCGGGCACTCAGGGTGCCCCCGGCCCATCATGTGCCAGGCGCAGTCGGGATGTGAGTAGACAGCTGTCGCCATATTTGTTTGCCTGCCGCGTACGGCATGTCTCCTGTATCGGCTCAGCAACTACGTTACCACACCGCACATGGCGGCGATCAGAGGCGATTGGGCACGCCAAATCGCGGTTTCGCGCGCCACGCCCGTTCGCTATACTGCGCCGAGCCGCTTTTCCCTAACAGAACATGACCGTCAACATCGCAACGAGCCCCACCAAGAGGTTGCATCGAGCCGCCGCGCTCCTGATCGCTGCCGCCGCCCTGGCTTGCGGCAGCGCGCCTCAGATCGCCGCCGCCCACACGCTCGCCAAGAAGCGCGTCACACTCGCGTCCAACAATCAGCCGCCGCAGGGGCCGAGCAACGGCACGAGCGAGGAGCCGATCGAGCCGCAGCGCTACGCGAATAATCAAGACGTCAACTCGTTCGTCGACGACATGGTCGCGCGCTATGACTTCGACCCCGAAGCCTTGCACGCGCTTTTCGCGAGCGCGAACTATTCGCCGACGATCGTGAAGCTCGTGACGCCCGCGCCTACGCCGGGCATCAAGAACTGGGCCGCCTATCAATCGCGCTTTCTCGATCCGATCCGGATCGATGCGGGCGTCAAGTTCTGGCGCGAGAACCAGGCAACGTTGCAACGCGCCTACGAACAGTACGGCGTGCCGCCCGAGATCGTCGTCGGCATCATCGGCGTCGAAACGATGTACGGCCGCTACATGGGCAACTTCCGCGTGCTCGACTCGCTCACGACGCTCGCGTTCGACTATCCGAACACGCCGAACCGCGCCGAGCGCGAAATGACGTTCCGCAAGAACCTCGAGGACTACCTCGTCTGGACGCGTAACGCCGGACTCGATCCGACGAGCGTGCGGGGCTCATACACGGGCGCCATCGGTATTCCGCAGTTCCTGCCGAGCAGCGTGCTCAAGTACGCGGTCGACTTCGATGGAACGAGCCACATCGACTTGCGCACGAGCGTCGCCGACGCGATCGGCAGCGTTGCTCACTATTTGAATGCAAACGGCTGGAGCACGGGGCGCCCCGTCGTCTGGAAGATTTCGCACGATGCGGGCAGTCTCGGCATCGCGCAGGCGGCGGCCGACGGGCGGCCCGAGCCGCATTGGCCGCTCTCGCAAATGCTGCGCGCCGGCATGGTGCTCGACGAGCCGGGACTCGATACGACGACCGAAGCGAGCACGGCCGTGCTCGTCATCGATTTGCCGACTCCCGGCGAACCGACCGATTACATGCTCGGCCTGAACAATTTCTCGGTCCTCACGACCTACAACCGCAGCTTTTTCTACGCGCTCGCCGTCTACGAGCTCGGCGAAACCGTCAAGGCTCGCATGCTTCAGGCCGGAAATACGCCTGTCGACAAATAACGGTCGCCGCGATCGCAGACGATAAAGACGATCGTCGAATTCTCGACTTGGCGAGCGACGCGCAGCGCCACTTCGCATGCGCCGCCCGACGAGATCCCGCAGAAGATTCCTTCGACGGCCGCCATGCGCCGCGCCGCCGCCTCGGCCGCCGCCTGCGAGACGTTCTCGGTGCGATCGACGCGGCTCCGATCGAAGATCTTCGGCATATACGCCTCAGGCCATTTGCGAATCCCCGGAATCCGCGAGCCTTCTTCGGGCTGCGCGCCGATGACCTCGATTTCGCCGTTCTTTTCCTTCAGAAACCGCGAGACGCCCATGATCGTGCCCGTCGTTCCCATCGACGAGACGAAGTGCGTGACGCGCCCTTCGGTGTCGCGCCAGATCTCGGGACCCGTCGCTTCATAGTGCGCAAGCGGATTGTCAGGGTTCGCGAATTGATCGAGGATTACGCCCTTGCCTTCGCGTTGCATCTCTTCGGCGAGATCGCGCGCGTACTCCATCCCGCCCTTGACGGGCGTGAGCAAGATTTCGGCGCCGTACGCGGCCATGCTTTGACGGCGCTCGGCGGACAGGTCCTCGGGCATCACGAGCACCATCTTGTAGCCTCGAATGGCCGCCGCCATGGCGAGCGCGATACCCGTGTTGCCGCTCGTCGCTTCGATCAAAGTGTCGCCGGGCTTGATGCGCCCGCGCGCCTCGGCATGCTTGATCATCGACAGCGCCGGCCGGTCCTTCACGGAGCCCGCGGGGTTGTTGCCTTCGAGTTTGGCAAGGATAACGTTGTTGCGGCTGCGGATCTCGTCGTCCGGCAAGCGCACGAGTTGAACGAGTGGCGTGTTGCCTATCGTGTCTTCGATGGTCTTGTAAGGCATGAGGTTGCGCGCTTGGGCGTGTAGGCTGAAAACGTGAATAAACGACTGCGATTGTAGAACACCGGGCGAGGACGCGCCCGAGCACGGATCGCCATGGCGCGAGCCAACGCAAAAAGCCCGCGGCAAAGCCGCGGGAAGCCGTCATCGGTCTGACGGTGAAGGAGACGAAATACCGAGGCAATCAATGGAGGCCGCTCGCGCACCGTGCGCACGTTGCGCACGATGAGGCCGCGAAACGTCGGCTACTGCCCTATCGCCATGGCGGCGGGACGCGCCTGCGCACGCGCGAGACCGCGCGCGGCAAACGCTCCGCTGGTGGGGGCATGTTCGATGGCGGGCCCGATCTCGAGGCCCTCGGCCTGCAACCGCTCGAGCGCACGACCGCCGAACCCTTTGACGCGCTGCGCCAGATCGGCCGCATCGCGGAACGGGCCGCCGGCGGCGCGCTCGTCGAGAATCGCGCGTGCCTTTGCGGGCCCGATACCTTTGATGCTGATGAGCGCCGCCTCGTCGGCAGCATTAACATCCACAGCCGCGAATGCGTGGCTGTGGGCCGCGACGAGCGCGGCGGCGGCAAACCAGTGTAGAAATCGTCTGGACATGGGATCTCCGTTGAACGTGGCGGCCGGCCAGCCCTGGAAGGCCAACCGCGAGACCCCAGTGTAGGGAGAACGAAGCGCGTCTTACAGTTGGCCGAACAGCCAACGCACGTAACGATCGACGCCCTCTTGCACCGTCAGCAACGGCGCATCGTAGCCGGCGGCACGCAAGCGCGAGACATCCGCTTGCGTGAAGCACTGATACTTGCCGCGCAGCGCGTCCGGGAACGGGACGTACTCGATGAGCCCGCGCTGCACGAGTTCGGCGAGCGAGAGCGCCGGCTGATTCTCGAGCGCGCGCAGCGTATTGACGACGGTCGAAGCAATATCGTTGAACGGCTGGGCACGGCCGGTGCCGAGGTTGAAGATGCCTGACTTCTCGGGATGATCGAAGAAGAACAGATTGACCTTGGCGACGTCCTCGACCGACACGAAATCGCGCGTCTGCTCACCCGCGGCATAGCCGTTGTACTCACCGAAGAGCTTGACCTTGCCCTCGGCTCGGAACTGATTGAAGTTGTGAAACGCGACCGACGCCATGCGGCCCTTGTGCGCCTCGCGCGGCCCGTAGACGTTGAAGTAGCGGAACCCGACGATCTGGCTTTTAGCGCTCGGCAGCACGCGGCGGATCACCTGGTCGAACAGGAATTTCGAATAGCCGTAGACGTTGAGCGGCGCTTCGACCTCACGGTCTTCGACGAACCGCGTCGAGCCGCCGTAGATCGCCGCCGACGACGCATAGAGAAACTGCGCCCCTTGCGCGAGGCATGCGTCGAGCACGGCGCGGCTATAGCGGAAGTTGTTCTCCATCATGTAGCGGCCGTCGGTCTCCATCGTGTCCGAGCACGCGCCTTCGTGAAACACGGCGCGCACCTTGCCGAACTCGCCGCGGGCAAAGCGCTCGACGAAATCGTTCTTGTCGAGGTAGTCGTCGATTTCGCAGTCGACGAGATTCCTGAACTTGTCGGCGCGCGTGAGATTGTCGACTGCGATGATGCGCGCCTCGCCGCGGTCATTGAGCGCCTTGACGATGTTGCTGCCGACGAATCCCGCGGCTCCGGTGACGATGATGGTCATGATGGTAGGGCTAAGAAAATGAAAAACGCAAAAGCTGGAAAACGCAAAAGCGCGCGGGAAACGGAACCGGGCGGCGCGCGCCTTTGCGTTTCCGATCGGCCGGTTCAACCGGCCGGCGCGAACAGTTCCTCGTAGTCGACGGTGGCCGTGCCGAGCTTGCCGACGACGATCCCCGCTGCGCGATTCGCGAGCACGATCGCATCGACGAGCGACAGGCGCGCGCCGAGCATGACGGCCAGCGTGGCGATGACAGTGTCGCCCGCACCGGACACATCGTACACTTCACGTGCGACGGCCGGCACGTGAAGCTCGCCGTCGGCCGTGAAAAGCGTCATCCCCTCTTCCGAGCGCGTGAGCAGCAAGCCCTCGAGCGCGAGCGACGTGCGCAGCGCCGTGACGCGCGCGAGCAGGTCTTCCTCGGACTTCCACTGTCCGACGACCTCGCGCAGCTCGGCCCGGTTCGGCGTGATCAGCGTCGCGCCGCGATAGCGCTCCCAGTCGTCGCCTTTCGGGTCGACGAGCACGGGCTTGCCGGCCGCGCGCGCCTTCTCGATCATCTGCGTGACGTGCGTAAGACCGCCCTTCGCGTAATCGGACAACAAGACGACATCTTGGGACGCGAGCAGCGCGTCGAAACGCGCCAGTCCCGCGAGCAACGCTTCGTGCGTCGGCATGTTTTCGAAATCCATCCGCAACAATTGCTGCTGACGGGAAAGCACGCGCAACTTGATCGTCGTGGAAAGCGCCGGGTCGCGTTCCAGGTGCGGCGCGACGCCGCTCACCTGCAACAGCTCGACGATCCGCTCACCGGGCTCGTCCCGCCCGACGACGCAAAGCAGCCCCGCCTGCGCGCCGAGGGCGGCCGCATTGCGCGCGACGTTGGCGGCGCCGCCGAGTCGATCTTCCTGCCGCTGCACGTGAACGACGGGCACCGGCGCCTCGGGCGAGATGCGGTTGACATCGCCGAACCAATAGCGATCCAGCATGACGTCCCCGACCACGAGCACGCGCGCCGCCGCGAGCCGTTCGCGCGGCACGACGGGTACCGCGGGCGCCGGTCCGGCGGCGGGAATCGGCGATGTCGCCGGACGAGCCGTCTGCATGGCGTGAACGCGCATGTCCGCGTCAGGCGCCGTGATCGGTCGAGGAGTGGATTGCGGTGTCGATTTGGACATGAGGGCGCCCGATCGCGTAGTAGTCGATGCCGAGCTCGGCCATCGCTTCCGGTTCGTAGAGATTGCGGCCGTCGAAAATGACGGAGTTTTTCAGCACCGACGTCATATGCATGAAATCGGGGCTCTTGAACTCCTTCCATTCGGTCAGGATCACGAGCGCGTCGGCATCCGGCAGCGCTTCTTCCTGCGAGCTCACGAGCGAGAGCCGCGCGAGCGCATCGGGCTCATGAGCCAGATCGAGCGCGAACACGCGCCGCGCTTCATCGAGCGCAACAGGATCGTAGGCGCGCACGCGAGCGCCGCGCGCGAGCAGCGCGGCAATCACGCGCCGGCTCGGCGCCTCGCGCATGTCGTCGGTGTTCGGCTTGAACGACAACCCCCAGACGGCGAACGTGCGCCCCGTCAGGTCGCGGCCGAGCACGTTCTCGATCTTTTGCACGAGCACTTGCTTTTGCTCATGGTTCACGTCCTCGACCGCTTCAAGAATGCGCAGTCGGTGCCCATTCTCGCCCGCGGTGCGCACGAGCGCCTGCACGTCTTTCGGAAAACACGAGCCGCCGTAGCCGACGCCCGCGTAGAGAAAGTGATAGCCGATGCGCGGATCCGAGCCGATGCCGCGTCGCACGGCTTCAATGTCGGCTCCGACGCGGTCGGCCAGATTCGACATCTCGTTCATGAACGAGATTCGCGTGGCCAGCATGGCGTTGGCCGCATACTTCGTGAACTCGGCCGAGCGGACGTCCATGTAGAGCGTGCGCTCGTGATTGCGGTTGAAAGGCGCATAGAGGCGCTTCATCTTCTCGCGCGCGAGCCGGCCCCGCTCGTCGTCGTCGATGCCGATCACGATGCGGTCCGGCCGCATGAAGTCCTCGACCGCCGCGCCTTCCTTGAGAAACTCGGGATTCGAAACGACGGAGAACGAGTGGGCGTCGCTGCCGCCGGCGCCGCGCGCCTCCAGCTCGGCCATGACGACGGAACGCACGCGCTCGGCCGTGCCGACGGGCACCGTCGATTTGTCGACGATGACCTTGAAGCCATTCATATAGCGGCCGATGTTGCGTGCCGCCTCGAGCACATATTGCAGATCGGCAGAACCGTCCTCGTCGGGCGGCGTGCCGACGGCGATGAACTGGATCTCGCCATGCTCGACGCTCGCTTTCACGTCCGTCGAAAACGTGATGCGCCCGTGAGCGCGCGTGCGCGCGATGATTTCCCGAAGCCCCGGCTCGTGGATCGGCACGCCGCCGTTATTGAGAATGTCGATCTTGCGCGGATCGACGTCGAGACAGAAGACGTCGTTGCCGATTTCCGCAAGACAGGCACCCGTGACAAGACCGACGTAACCCGTACCGATGATGGTGATTTTCATGAGCGTTCAAACGTTCACTGGTTGGGGCCGGCCGCTAACGGCAGCCGGCGAGCAACTTCATTGCGGCGTCGCGATCGGCTCGACCCGGCGCGGCGCATAGGTTTCCCAGCCGCTGCAGCCGGGGCACTGCCAATAGAAAAGCCTCGCCCGGAAACCGCAATTTTGGCACGTGTATCGTGGCAGATTTTTGGTGCGCTGCTTGATCAGCATGCGAATCAGCTCGAGCTCGCTGCGGCGCGGCTCTTCGGCCGCCGCCATTTGCGCCTCGATGAGCCGCATCATGCCGGCTAGATTCGGCGATGCGCGCATCTGCTCGCGAGCCAACGTATGAGCGACGTCGTCGCCGCGCAACGCCGCGACGTGCGGGTAAGCGATATCGAGCAGGTCGCTCGATCCATAGCGCTTGACGTATTCCGTCAGCAGCGCGGCGCCTTCGTCCGCTCTCGAAAGCGCGGTGTAGGCCTTCATCAGTTTCTCGGCCACGAGCGGCAAATACGTGGCGTTCTGCTCTTCGACACGGCGCCAGGCCGCGATCGCAGCCTCATGCTCACCGGCGGCCGCGGCAACGTCGCCGGCCAATATCGTCGCCCGAACGTTCTGCGGGTTGGCCTCGAGTGCCAACGCGAGCTCGTCCGCCGCTTGCGCGCCGTTCTTCCGATTGAGCGCCTCCTGCGCCAGCTCGCAACGAAACTGGGCAACCTCCTTGACGAGCGATGGGGCGCCCATGGCCTCGAGCTTGGCGGCGGTTTCGATGGCCTTGCGCCATTCCTTTTCGATTTCGTAGATCGTCAACAGCGCCCGCTGCGCGGCGAGCGCATGCTCGCCGCTGTCGAGCCGCGCGAACGTCTCTTCCGCACGATCGAGCAGGCCTGCCTTCAGAAAGTCCTGGCCGAGCTCGATCAGCGCGTGACTGTGCTCGTTGGCGGGCAAGTCGGCGCGGCTCAACAGGTTCTGATGAATGCGGATCGCGCGGTCGGTTTCGCCGCGCCGCCGGAACAGGTTGCCGAGCGCGAAGTGAAGCTCGATCGTTTCCGGGTCGAGCTTGACGACTTCGATGAATGCATCGATGGCCTGGTCCGGCTGCTCGTTGAGCAGAAAATTGAGGCCGCGAAAATAGGACCGCGGCAGATTGGCGCTCTCGGACAGCAGCGCTTTCAGGTCGTAGCGCGCCGCCATCCAGCCGAGCGCGAACGCCACCGGGATGATGAGCAGCCACCAGAAATCGAGATCCATGCGTGGGTGGACGTTGGCCGGTTAAACGATAGGAGAAAGATGGACGACCGCGGGCTCGCGGGCGCCGAGCGTCAGACCACGGGCGGTAGCGGCGGCTCGCTGACGGCAGCCGGCGTTTCACGCGCCGTGCGCAGTTCGCGCTTGAGCCGCCCGTTCTCGAACCGGAGCCGCACCACGGCCGGCAGCGCGGAAACGAGCCCGGCAAGGAGACCGACGCCGAAAAACGCGAGGCCGATCAAGATCAACGGCGCCTGCCAGGCGTATCCGGCGAGGAAATTCAAGGTCGCGCTCTGCGTGTTCGCGAGCGCGAGCACGAGCAGCAGCACGAAGACCAGCGCACGGATCAACCAGACGATGACTTTCATAGGTCACTCTTGAGGGTAGGCTCAATCGAAGGCGGCGCCGCGCGGAACGGCCATCGACGCAGCGGTAGGCAGCCGACTGAGCAGCTTCGGAATGCAACGGCCCCAGGGCGCGCCGCCGCCCTGGCGAAACGCCCCGTATTGTAATGGAAAGGCCCCATTCGTCGGGCGTGATGCGTGCCGGCGAAAGGCTGACGGCTGCCTCACCGCGGTATCCGTCGCCCATGAAAAAAGCGCCCTGGGGCGCTTTTTTCATTGCCATCGATCGCATTCGATCGGTTGCCGGCAGTCGACTACGGCCGACGATGATGCTTGGCGCAGCGCGCTCACGCATCGTCAGCGTCGTCGGCGACCTTCAGCGGCTCACCTGCGCGACGGTCCACCCGCTCCCGCAATTCCTTGCCGGGCTTGAAATGCGGCACGTGCTTTTCCGGCACGAGCACCTTCTCCCCGGACTTCGGATTGCGTCCCACACGGGAAGGACGACGATTGAGGCCGAAACTGCCGAAGCCGCGAATTTCGATGCGATGACCCTTGGCGAGTGCCTCGGACATCGCATCGAGCATCGTTTTCACCGCGAAATCCGCATCCTTCAAGACGAGTTGCGGAAATCGCGCTGCCAGCTGGGCGACCAATTCGGATTTGGTCATACTGCGGCCGACCTCTCAAGAGCTCACTGATTCTGGCCGTCGAGCTTGGCCTTCAACAGCGCGCCGAGGTTCGTCGTACCCGAAGCCGCCGCGCTCGTATCGGCTTGCAGACCACGCATCGCCTCTTGTTGCTCGGCCGAATCCTTGGCCTTGATGGACAGGTTGATGCTGCGCGACTTGCGATCGATGTTGATGATCATCGCGTTGACCTTGTCGCCGTCCTTGAGCGCGTTGCGGGCATCCTCGACGCGGTCCTGCGCGATTTCCGACGCGCGCAGATAGCCTTCGACGTCAGCCGTGAGCGTGATCACCGCGCCCTTGGCATCGACCGACTTGACCGTGCCGTCGACGATCGAGCCCTTGTCGTTCATCGCAACGAAGTTGCTGAACGGATCGCCTTCGAGCTGCTTGATGCCGAGCGAAATGCGCTCCTTCTCGACGTCGATGCCGAGCACGACCGCTTCCACTTCGTCGCCCTTCTTGTACTTGCGGACGGCTTCTTCTCCCGACTCGCTCCACGAGAGATCCGACAGGTGGACGAGACCGTCGATGCCGCCAGGCAGGCCGATGAAGACGCCGAAATCGGTGATCGACTTGATCGCGCCGCTGATCCGGTCGCCCTTCTTGAAGTTGCGGCTGAAGTCGTCCCAAGGATTCGGCTTGCACTGCTTCATGCCGAGGCTGATACGACGACGGTCTTCGTCGATCTCGAGCACCATGACTTCGACTTCGTCGCCGAGCTGAACGACCTTCGAAGGTGCCACGTTCTTGTTCGTCCAGTCCATTTCCGAAACGTGGACGAGACCTTCGATGCCCGACTCGACTTCGACGAACGCGCCGTAGTCAGTGATGTTCGTGACCTTGCCGAAAAGACGCGTGCCCGACGGGTACCGGCGCGAGATGCCTTCCCACGGATCGTCGCCGAGCTGCTTGATGCCGAGCGAGACGCGGTTCTTTTCCTGATCGAACTTGAGGATCTTCGCCGTGACTTCCTGGCCGACGGACAGGACTTCGCTCGGGTGACGCACGCGGCGCCATGCGATGTCGGTGATGTGCAGCAGGCCGTCGATCCCGCCGAGGTCGACGAACGCGCCGTAGTCGGTGATGTTCTTGACGACGCCGTTGACGATCGCGCCTTCCTTCAGCGTCTCGAGCAGCTTCGCGCGCTCTTCGCCTTGCGTCGCCTCGATCACGGCACGGCGCGAGAGCACGACGTTGTTACGCTTGCGATCGAGCTTGATGACGCGGAACTCGAGCGTCTTGCCTTCGTAAGGAGTCGTATCCTTGACGGGGCGCGTGTCGACGAGCGAGCCCGGCAGGAACGCGCGGATACCGTTGACCATGACGGTCATGCCGCCCTTCACCTTGCCCGTGATCGTGCCGGTGACGAGCTCGTTGTTGTCGAGCGCCTTTTCCAGCGACAGCCACGAAGCGAGGCGCTTCGCCTTGTCGCGCGACAGAATCGTGTCGCCATAGCCGTTCTCGAGCGCGTCGATCGCGACCGAGACGAAGTCGCCCGCCTGCACTTCCACCTCGCCCTGATCGTTCAGGAATTCCTCGATCGGAATGTAGGCTTCGGACTTGAGACCCGCGTTGACGACCACGAAGTTGTGGTCGACGCGCACGACTTCGGCGGAGATGACTTCGCCCGCGCGCATGTCTTGCTTGGTCAGCGACTCTTCGAACAGAGCCGCGAAAGATTCGGTATTCGGGTTGGAGGTTTGCAGGTCGGACATAAAAATCGTATTTGCATGGCTTCGCGCAAGGCGCCTGGAATCGGCCTCGCGCTCGAATCGATCGCGAGCGGGCACCGAACCGGGGCGCGCACAACGGCGAACGCCATACGGGGTTAAGGGTTAACACCACGTTTCACGCTTTCGCGCCCTCGGCCGCCATCATCCGCATCGACTTCCCGGCAACTTCGGACGCGCTCGCGAAACACCTACTGTGCCCCATACCACTGCACCACCTGATCGACGGCTTCGTCGATGGAAAGCGCGGAGGTATCGAGCAGCTTCGCATCTGCAGCGGGCTTGAGCGGCGCGGCGGCGCGGTTAGTATCGCGCGCGTCGCGCTCACGCAAATCCCGGAGCAAGTCATCCATATTAGCAGAAAAGCCTTTTTGGATCAATTGCTTATACCGCCGCTCCGCGCGTGCCTCGACACTCGCCGTCAGGAACACCTTCAGCGCCGCGTCGGGAAAGATCACCGTGCCCATGTCGCGGCCGTCGGCGACGAGCCCCGGCTGCTTGCGAAACGCGCGCTGGCGCGCCACGAGCGCCGCCCGAACCGGCTGGTGCACGGCAATCGCCGAAGCGCGGTTGCCGATGGCCTCGGCGCGGATGTCGTCCGATACGTCGACGCCGTCGAGCTGGGCCAGCCCCTCCCGAAACGTGATGTGGAGATCGTCGACGAGCGCCACTAGGGCATCGGCCGCATCGGGCGCCACGTCGTAGCGCAGGCTCGCGAGCGCGGCGAGCCGGTACAGCGCGCCGCTGTCGAGCAGGTGGAAGCCGAGCCGAGCCGCCACGAGCGCGGCGACCGTGCCCTTGCCGGATGCGGTCGGCCCGTCGATCGTGATGACGGGAGTCTGGTGGTAGGGACGGGTCGATTTCATCGGGCGGTCACGGTGCGACGAGCGTCTTGAAGCGGTCGAAGTAGTCGGGGAAGGTCTTCGCGACGCACTTCGGATCGTTGATCCGCACCGGCACACCTAGGAGGCTCACGAGCGAAAAGCACATCGCCATCCGGTGGTCGTCGTAGGTGTCGATCGCCGCATTGGGCGTGAGTGCCGCGGGCGGCCTGACGGCAATGTAGTCGGGCCCCTCCTCGATCGTGGCGCCGACCTTGCGCAACTCGTTCGCCATCGCCGCGATGCGGTCCGTCTCCTTGACGCGCCAGCTGCCGATGTTGCGCAAGCGCGTGACGCCGCGCGCGGAGAGCGCCGCGACGGCGAGCGTCATCGCCGCATCGGGAATCAGATTGCAGTCCATGTCGACGGGCTGGAGCCGACCGTCGTCGTGGCCGACGCCGCGCACCTCGATCCAGTCGTCGCCCATCGAGACGTTGGCGCCCATTTGCGCAAGCGCCTCGGCGAACTCGACGTCGCCCTGAATGCTCGCGCGCCCGACGCCCTCGACACGGACGGGGCCGCCGCCGAGCGCGCCGGCCGCGAGAAAATACGAAGCCGACGATGCATCGCCTTCGACCATGATCGAGCCCGGCGACTTGTAGCGCACGCCGGCCGGCACGCGGAAACACCGCCACCCGTCACGCTCGACGATCACGCCGAAGCGCTCCATCAAACGCATCGTGATCTCGACGTAGGGCTTCGAGATCAGCTCGCCGTCGACTTCGATCGTGATCATGTCGACCCGCTCGCCGACGCCCGCTCCTGCGCTTGAAGCGACCTCGGGCGCGTTGCCCGCATCGCCCGCCGGCCGCTTCGCACGCACGAGCGGCAGCGTCATCAACAGTGCCGTCAGGAACTGGCTCGACACGTCGCCGCGCACGCGGATCGGGCCGTCGACCGCAATCTCCGCCGGGCGGATCCGAAGCGGCGGAAAGCCTTCGTTTTCTTCGTAGTCGATGCGCGCGCCGATCTGCCTCAAGCCATCGACGAGGTCGCCGATCGGCCGCTCATGCATGCGCGGCACGCCGAATACGCGATAGTTGCCGCCATTGACGGCGAGCGCGGCCGTCAGTGGCCGCACCGCAGTACCCGCATTGCCGAGAAAGAGATCGGCCGACTTCGCCGTGAATGCGCCGCGCGTGCCCGTTACGGCACAGGTGTCGCCTTCGCGCACGAATCGAACGCCGAGCTTCGCGAGCGCGTCCAGCATGACGCGCGTATCGTCGGAATCGAGCAGGTTCGAGATCGTCGTTTCGCCCTCGGCGAGCGCGGCAAGCAGCAGCACGCGGTTGGAGATGCTCTTGGAGCCGGGCAGCCTGATGGTGCCCTCGGCATGGGAATACGGTCCGAGGTCGAGAAAGTCCATATCTGTCGGGTCCTGTTCGGGTCTGCTCCGGATCGTTCCGGATCGATTCATTTGGCGGCGAGATCGCCGGCCGGGCCGGAAGCCTGGGCGCCGCGCTCCTGCCACGCGGCACGTGCCTCGCGCGAGCGGGTGAAGACAGTTTCGAGCGTGGCGCCGTCGCCGGCCACGATCGCCGCGCGCAGCCGCGCGAGCACGGCCGCGTAGCCGTCGAGCTCGGCGAGCAGCGCAGTCCGGTTCGCCAAGCAAACGTCGCGCCACATTTCGGGGCTCGAAGCCGCGATCCGCGTAAAGTCGCGAAAGCCCCCCGCGGCAAACGAGAACTTCAACGCCGCGTCGGGCTCGCCGAGAATCTGCTCGACGAGCGCGAACGAGAGCAGATGCGGCAGATGGCTGACCGACGCGAACACGCGGTCGTGCTGCGCGGCTTCCATCGTCCGAACTTCGGCGCCGGCGGCCCGCCAAAGCGCCTCGATGCGCGCGACGTCGGCGGACCGGTTCTCGGGGAGCGGGCACAGCACGACGTTGCGCCCGACATAAAGATCGGGCAGCGCCGCCTCGACGCCGCTCGACTCGCGGCCCGCGATCGGATGACCCGGTATGAACCGCGCGATCGACGCGCCGAGCGCCGCGCGCGCGGCCGCCACGACGTCCGTTTTGGTGCTGCCGGCATCGGTGACGAGCGTCGTCTCGCCGAGAAACGGCGCGATCCGCGCGAGCAGCGGCTCGGTCTGAGCGACGGGCGCCGCGATGAGGACGAGGTCGGCCCCGCCAAGCGCGCGGCGCAAAGCGTCGTCGTCGTCGAGCGCCGCGACCTCGTCGACGACGCCGAGCGCCTTCGCCCGCTCGGCCGTGGCGAGCGAGCGGCCGACGCCGACGACGATGCCGCCCGCCGCCGCCCGCCCGCCTTCGCGCAACGCGCGCGCGAGCGAGCCGCCGATCAGGCCGACGCCGAAAATGACGAGTTTCTCGAAAGTGAATGAAGTCACGACGGCTCAGCCCACCGCGAGTGCCTGCTCGAGCGCCGCGATGAACGCCTCGTTTTCCTCGGGCAGGCCGATGGTCACGCGCAGCCACTGCGGCAACCCGTAGTTGCCGACGGGCCGCACGATCACGCCCGCCTTCAGCAGCGCGAGATTGACGCGCGCGCCCGCGCCGTCGTCATTGCCGACGCGCACGAGCACGAAGTTGCCGAACGATGGCACGTACTCGAGTCCGAGCTTGTCGAACGCCTCGGTCAAGCGCCGATAGCCGGCCGCGTTCAGCGCGGCGCTCTTTTCGAGGAACGCGCGATCGCCGAGCGCGGCAACGGCGGCGGCCTGCGCGATCGTATTGACGTTGAACGGCTGCCGCAGACGGTTCAGCAAATCGGTCAGCTCAGGCTGCGCGATCGCAAAGCCGACGCGCAGCCCGGCCAGGCCGTAGGCCTTCGAAAAAGTCCGCGAGACCAGCAGGTTCGAATAGCGGCGCACCCAGGCGATCGAGTCGTAGCGCTTCTCGACGGGCAGGTACTCGGTGTAGGCCTCGTCGAGCACGACGACGACGTTCTTCGGCACCTTCTCGAGAAACGCCTCGAGCGCGGGCCCTTCGATGAACGTGCCGGTCGGGTTGTTCGGATTCGCGATGAAGATGAGGCGCGTGTCGGGTTCGATCGAGCGCAGCATCGCATCGAGGTCATGACCGTACTTGACGGCCGGCGTCACGATCGCGCGTGCGCCGAGCCCTTGGGTCGCAAGCGCATAAACGGCGAAGGAGTACTGCGCGTAGACGATCGATTGCCCTTTTTCGACGAACGCATGCGCGGC
This sequence comes from Trinickia symbiotica, assembly GCF_002934455.1. Lineage (GTDB taxonomy): Bacteria > Pseudomonadota > Gammaproteobacteria > Burkholderiales > Burkholderiaceae > Trinickia > Trinickia symbiotica. The sequence continues at coordinate 650,472 of NZ_PTIR01000001.1, forward strand.
AAGCTCGAGGATGTCGTTGCTGCCGTTACCGAGCGTGATCCACTCGGCCGGCACCTCGTATCGCTTGGCGAGCGCCTCTTTCAGCTCGAACGCATTCGAATCAGGATAACGACCCAGCTCTGCCACGGCCGTCGCCATGGCGGCCTTCGCCGAGTCGGGCATGCCGAGCGGATTCTCGTTCGATGCGAGCTTCACGATGCGCGCCTCGTCGAGCCCGAACTCGCGCGCGACTTCGGAGATCGGCTTGCCGGCGATGTAGGGCGCGATCTGGCGCACGTAGGAAGGGCCGTATTGCATGGTCATATATGTCTCCAGGGCGAACGTCTCTCTCGACTGAGTACGGAATGGATCGTGGATGGCGGCGGCGCGCGCTTTAGCGCGAGCGCGGATACGAGCCGAGAATTTTGAGGAACGCCGCCTTTGTCCCGAGCTCGGCGAGGGCCGCCGCCACCGACGCATCGTCGCGATGGCCCTCGACATCGATATAGAAGTAGTACTCCCACGTCCCCATGCGCGCGGGCCGCGATTCGAAGCGCGTCATCGAGACGCCGTGCTTCGCGAGGGGCTCGAGCAGCTTGAAGACGGCACCCGGCTCGTTTTTGACCGAGACGATCAGCGAAGTCAGGTCGTAGCCGCTCACGCCGGCCGGCGCGCGGCCGATGACGACGAAACGCGTGCGGTTGTGCGGATCGTCCTGAATCGCCGCATGGACGATCTGCAGCCCATAACGCGAGGCGGCGCGCTCGCCGGCGATGGCGGCGACACCGGGATCTTCCGCCGCCAGCCGCGCCCCTTCCGCGTTGCTCGACACGGCCTGGCGCTCGACATGCGGCAGATTCGCGGCGAGCCAGCGCTGGCACTGCGCGAGCGACTGCGCATGCGCGCATACGCGTGTGATGCCGGTCACACCGCCGTCTTGCGTGAGCAGGTTGTGGCGGATCGGCAGCACGATTTCGCCCCCGATCAAAAGCTGCGACTGCAAGAGCAGATCGAGCGTACGCGCGACGGCTCCCTCGCTCGAGTTCTCGACGGGCACGACGCCGTATTCCGCGCTTCCCGCTTCGACGGCGCGAAACACCTCGTCGATCGTGAGGCACGGCACGCCCTCGATCGAATGCCCGAAATACTCGTGCACCGCTTCTTCGCTATAGGTGCCGAGCGGACCGAGAAACGCCGCGGTAATCGGCCGCTCGAGCGCACGACTCGCCGCCATGATCTCGCGCCAGATGGCGTCGATGTGATCGTCGGCGAGCGGCCCGCCGCTCATCTGCTGCAAACGAGCGATGACCTGCTGCTCGCGCTCGGGCCGAAACACCGGTGCGTTGTAGTCCTTCTTGACCTCGCCCACTTCGAGCGCGATCGCCGCGCGCTGGTTGAGCAGCGCAATCAACTGCTCGTCGATCGCATCGATGCGGTCGCGCAGCGGCTTCAATCTTGAATTCAGTTCGTCGTCCATGCGTGAAACGGCCATGTCGAAAGTCGGCATGCGGCCGGTGCCCTCGCGTTGATGGCCATCCGGCCGATCGATACGCGATGCATCCGGCGCGCGCCCGGTTTCGCGCGTCATGCGCGGTCCTTTTCGAATTCCTTCATATACTCGACGAGCGCGTTCACGCCTTCGAGCGGCACCGCGTTGTAAATCGACGCCCGCATGCCGCCGACGGACTTGTGGCCCTTCAGCTGCATCAGCCCGCGCGCTTTCGCGCCGGCAAGGAAATCTTCGTTCCGCGACTCGTCCGCGAGAAAGAACGGCACGTTCATCCGCGAACGCGAAGCGCGTTCAACCTTGTTGATATAAAAGTCGCTGGCGTCGATCGTGTCGTAAAGGAGCTTCGACTTCTCGACGTTGCGCGCCTCGATCGCCCGCACGCCGCCCTGGCGCTTGAGCCACTTGAAGACGAGCCCCGCGATGTAGATCGCGTAGGTGGGCGGTGTGTTGTACATCGAGTTGTTCGCGGCGACGGTCTTCCACTCGAACGCCGACGGGCAGATCGCCAGCGCCCGCTCGAGCAAGTCCTCGCGCACGACGACGAGCGTCACGCCCGCCATGCCGATGTTCTTTTGCGCGCCGCCGAACAGCACGCCGAACTTGGCGACATCGAGCGGGCGCGACAGCACGTGCGAGGAGACATCCGCGACGAGCGGTATGTCGCCGAGATCGGGGATGTCGAAGGTCTCGACGCCGTGGATCGTCTCGTTCGTGCAGAGATGAACGTAAGCCGGATCGTCGGACAGTTGCCATTCGGCGCGCCGCGGCGCGCGCGTGAAGCCGTCGGACGTCTCGCCGCTCGCGGCGAGGTGCGGCGTGCAGTACTTCGCCGCCTCCTTGAACGATTTGTTCGACCACGAGCCCGTCACGACGAAATCGGCCGTCTTGCGCGAGCCGAGCATGTTCATCGGAACGATCGCATTCTCGGCTAGTCCGCCACCCTGCATGAAAAGGATGTGATGGCTCGCGGGCACTTCGAGCAGCTCGCGCAGATCGCCCAGCGCCTCTTCGTGGATCGACATGAACTCGCGCCCGCGATGGCTCATCTCCATCACGCTCATGCCGCTGCCGCGCCAATCGAGCATTTCTTCGGCCGCTTGACGCAGGACCTCCTCCGGCATGGCGGCCGGACCGGCAGCGAAGTTGAAGACGCGCATCGTGAAAAACCCCTGAGATCGATGGTGAGGCGCTGCGGCGAAAGCGAACGGCCTGGCGGCGACAGGCCCGGCTACGAGAGGCGGGCCCAGTCGAAAAAAGAAAAATGGCCGTCCGCGCATATCGCGCAAACGACCATTTTATCGCAGTGCCGTATAAACGACGACGGAACGCGCCTGTTGCCTCGCGCCCAAACCTCCGTTCGGAGCGCCTGAGGCACGCCGGGCAACGAGCCCGCAGCCGCAGCTACCGCCACGGCCACGGCCGCCCGAGAGCGGCCAATGCTGCTCGCCGCCGGGCTTACTTGGCCGCCGGCTTGACTCCCGCGACTTCCTTGTCGGCCTGGTCGCGCGTCGCCTTGATCGATTGCGGCATGTACTTCTGCATGAGGCCGTTCACGACGTCGCGACCCACCTGGTCTTGCACCTCGATGAACTTGCGGCCGGTCGGGCTCTTGTAGAACGTCGTCAGGTCTTTGATTTCCTGCGTCGTATAGTACTTCGCGTAGGCTTCATATTGAGCCTGCATCGCGTCCTGGCGGAACTGGTCGCTCGCGAAAACCTGGCCGGCCGAGTCGACGAGCTTCGGCACCGCGTTCTTCTGCAGCGTGGGCACGGCAGCCTGCTTCTGCTTGTCCGTCATCGTCTTGTTCTCGGTCAGCGCGTCCGACAGAATCGCCGGGACGAGCTGCTTCGCCTGCATCTGCGCGCTGTTGCCGATCGCACTGACGAGTTTTTGCGCGTCGATCGCGGCAAGCAGTTCCTTGATCGCGCCTTGCTTGGCCGGATCGTTCGCATCGGCGGCCGGTGCCGGCGCCGCCGGAGCCGACTGCTGCGACTGGAGCGCTTGCGCCATCGCGAAGGTCGGCACGAAGGCGGCCAGCAGCATCCATTGCTTGAAACGTCGTTGCATCTTCACTCCCTCTAAAAAATAAGTCGATTATCTCGCGCGCGTGGCTCGCAGCTTACGCTGCGCGGCCCTCTCCCCCGCCATTCGCGCGTCATGGCCGAGTGCTGTCCGCCGAGCGCAAAACGCCGTTCGGCGAGACGTCCATCCATGGGTCGATCAGGCTTCGCCGCCCTCGCCGTTGCCGTCCTCGGCGACTTCGCCATCCGCGTCCGCTTCGGCGATCTTCTGAAGACCGGAGAGTTTCGTGCCTTCGTCAAGGCTGATGAGTGTAACACCCTGCGTCGCGCGGCCCATCTCGCGGATCTCCGAGACGCGCGTGCGGATCAGCACTCCCGTCGTCGTGATCAGCATGATTTCGTCCTCGGCGTCGACGAGCGTTGCCGCGACCACCTTGCCATTGCGCTCCGACGTCTGGATCGCGATCATCCCCTTCGTGCCGCGGCCGTGCCGCGTGTACTCGGCAATCGGCGTGCGCTTGCCGTAGCCGTTCTCGGTTGCCGTCAGCACCGACTGCGTCTCGCTGCCCGCGACCAGCATCGCGATGACCTGCTGCCCGTCCTCGAGCTGCATGCCGCGCACGCCGCGCGCCTCGCGGCCCATCGGACGAACGTCGTTCTCGTCGAAGCGCACCGCCTTGCCGGCGTCGGAGAACAGCATGACATCGTGCTGGCCGTCCGTGATCGCGGCGCCGATCAGATAATCGCCCTCGTCGAGCCCGACCGCAATAATACCTTTGCGCAATGGTCTGCTGAAAGCCTCGAGCGGCGTCTTCTTCACCGTGCCGAGTGACGTCGTCATGAAAACGAATTTGTCGGCCGAAAATTCCTTGACCGGCAAGACGACGTTGATCTTTTCACCTTCTTGCAGCGGGAACATATTGACGATCGGCCGCCCGCGCGAATTGCGCGAGCCTTGCGGCACCTCGTAGACCTTCACCCAATAGACGCGTCCGCGATTCGAGAAGCAGAGAATGTGGTCGTGCGTGTTCGCGATGAAGAGCGTGTCGATCCAGTCGTCTTCCTTCATCTGCGTGGCCTGCTTGCCGCGCCCGCCGCGCTTTTGCGCGCGATATTCGGAAAGCGGCTGCGACTTCACGTAGCCCGCGTGCGACATCGTGACGACCATGTCCTGCGGCGTAATCAGATCCTCGGTGTTGAGCTCGGTTGCGTTGAGCTCGAGCGTCGATCGGCGCGCATCGCCGAACTCGGCCTTCACCGCGGCGAGTTCGTCGCCGATGATCGTCGTGATCCGCTCGGGGCGCGCGAGAATGTCGAGCAGATCGGCGATCTGCGCCATCACCTCGCGATACTCGCCGATGATCTTGTCCTGCTCGAGGCCCGTGAGGCGTTGCAGGCGCATCTGCAGAATTTCCTGCGCCTGCGTATCGGAAAGCTTGTAGAGCCCGTCGCCCTGCATGCCGAACGCCGGGTTCAGCCCTTCGGGCCGGTAGGCTTCGCGCCCGCCCGCCGCCGCATTGTCGGTTTCGGCGCGCGTCAGCATCTCGCGCACGAGCGACGAATCCCAGGCGCGTGCCATCAGCTCCTGCTTCGCGATCGGCGGCGTGGGCGCCGCCTTGATGATGGCGATGAATTCGTCGATGTTCGCGAGCGCGACCGCAAGGCCCTCGAGCACGTGGCCGCGCTCGCGCGCCTTGCGCAGCTCGTAGACGGTGCGCCGCGTGAGCACCTCGCGCCGGTGCGAGAGGAACGCCTCGAGCATTTCCCTCAGATTGAGGAGCTTCGGCTGGTTGTCGACGAGCGCGACGAGATTGATGCCGAACGTATCCTGCAGCTGCGTCGCCTTGTACAGATTATTGAGGACGACTTCGGGCACCTCGCCGCGCTTGAGCTCGATCACAACGCGCATGCCGCTCTTGTCGGACTCGTCGCGAATATCGGAAATGCCCTCGAGCTTCTTCTCGTTGACGAGCTCGGCAATGCGCTCGAGCAGCGAGCGCTTGTTGACCTGATAGGGGAGCTCGTCGACGATGATCGCCATGCGCTGGCCGCGGTCGATCTCCTCGAAATGCGTCTTCGCGCGCATCACGACGCGCCCGCGGCCCGTGCGGTAGCCCTCGCGCACGCCGGCGAGGCCGTAGATGATGCCGCCGGTCGGGAAATCGGGCGCCGGGATGATTTCCAGGAGCTCGTCGATGCCCGCGGCCGGATTCTTCAGAAGATGCTGGCAGGCGTCGACGACCTCGCCGAGATTGTGCGGCGGAATGTTCGTCGCCATCCCGACCGCGATGCCCGACGAGCCGTTGATCAGCAGATTCGGAATGCGCGCGGGCAGAATCAGCGGCTCGTTCTCGCTGCCGTCGTAGTTCGGTCCGAAGTCGACCGTTTCCTTGTCGATGTCGGCGAGCAGCTCGTGGCCGATCTTCGCCATGCGAATTTCGGTGTAGCGCATCGCCGCGGCGTTGTCGCCGTCGACCGAACCGAAATTGCCCTGCCCGTCGACGAGCATGTAGCGCAGCGAGAAGTGCTGCGCCATGCGCACGATCGTGTCGTAGACCGCCTGATCGCCGTGCGGATGGTACTTACCGATAACGTCGCCGACGATACGCGCCGACTTCTTATAAGCGCGATTCCAGTCGTTGTTGAGCTCGTGCATCGCGTAGAGGACGCGCCGGTGCACGGGCTTCAGGCCGTCTCGGACGTCGGGAAGCGCGCGCCCCACGATGACGCTCATCGCGTACTCGATGTACGAGCGGCGCATTTCCTCCTCGAGGGAGATGGGCAGAGTCTCTTTGGCGAATTGATCCATTATCCGTGTCTTGTTCAGGCGAGGACGAGCCCGGACAGGCGTTTCGACGGCGGCTGGCAGGATGCCCCGACCTTTGTCCGACCGCCCCGAGTCGCCTCAATCCGGTTCGTTCCCGCACGGCCCAAGCGAGCGCCGGGCATCACGCGATTCTAACACGCGGCAGACGCCCGCCCGCGGCAGGTACGTATCCCCCATTGAGGAAGGTCGGGAAGGCGTTGTCGAGGCATTTTGCAAGCCACCACCGGTACGGCGCGCGGTGGGTCCGTCGGAAGTTTTGACTCACCCGGCGCGTGCGCGGCGAGTCGAATTTTCTTCCGCGCTGGCACGGAGCGTGCCCGCGCGCATCGGCCGCAAACGCCCGTCCTGCTTCGCTGTTGCTGATGCACCACATTCGAATGAGACGGCCCAAGGTCGGGGAACTTTTTTTTCGTAAGAAGGGAACGATATGGCAAAATGCCAACGCACTCGGCTAGACGCTGCTCGAAGTGTCTGCATGGCCGCCCGTTTCATGCGCTGCACCGATGTTATACTTCGAGCAATGTATGACTAGTCTTTGTCATCAAAGCTCGCAGTAAACCTGCGGTAATCTCAATTTCGAGAGGAGAAATATGAATAAACTTTCAAAGCTCGCGTTCATTGCAGCTACCGCAGTCATGGCTGCATCCGCTTCGGCACAGTCCGTGCCGGCGTCGCGACAAGCCACGAATGACAACTGGGTCAACGGCACCGGCGAATACGTGTGGATGAACGGCACGAACGAGCTTTGCTGGCGCGATGCTTTCTGGACGCCTGCAACGGCGAACGCCAAGTGCGACGGCGCTCTCGTCGCGCAAGCCCCGACGCCGCCGGTCGCTCCGCCGCCCGCGCCGCCGGCCATTACGAGCCAAAAGGTCACGTTCTCGGCTGACACGCTGTTCGACTTCGACAAGGCTGTCCTGAAGCCGGAAGGCAAGGCCAAGCTCGACGATCTGGCGAACCAGCTGCAAAACACGAATCTGGAAGTGGTCGTCGCCACGGGTTACACGGACCGCATCGGTTCGGACAAGTACAACGACCGTCTGTCGCTGCGTCGTGCGCAAGCTGTGAAGGCATACCTGGTCAGCAAGGGTATCCCGGCGAACAAGATCTACACGGAAGGCAAGGGCAAGCGCAACCCGGTCAAGGAATGCGCGGGCAAGAAGGTCACGGCCGCTCTGAAGGCCTGCCTGCAGCCGAACCGCCGCGTGGAAGTCGAAGTCGTCGGCACGAAGCAAGTGCAGCAAGGTCAGTAATAATAGAAGCAATGGCGCCCTTGCGGGCGTCTTGCGGCAAAACCCCGCCTCGGCGGGGTTTTTTTCTGCCGGCCACCGTCGCCGGGCCGGCTTTCCCGATCATTCCCGCGCGTGGGCGCCGTTGCGCCGTCAGTTAGCGCCGGTTTGCTTTTGTCAGCGCACGAGCCTCGATATACTCGGAACTGACCGCAGGCTTTGACTCATTTCGAACCTATGACGAACGCCGATCCCCATGAGCTCCAGAAATTCAGCGATCTCGCTCATCGCTGGTGGGATCCGAACGCGGAGTTCAAGCCGCTGCACGAGCTGAATCCCGTTCGGCTAGGCTGGATCGACGCCCATGCGCATCTTCCGGCCAAGCGTGTGCTCGATATCGGCTGCGGCGGCGGCATCCTGTCCGAATCGATGGCGGGGCTCGGCGCGCAAGTCAAAGGGATCGATCTTTCGTCGGAAGCGCTCGGCGTGGCCGATCTCCATAGTCTCGAAAGCGGGGTTTCCGTCGAGTACGAGGAGATTTCGGCCGAGGCGCTCGCGGCGCGAGAGCCGGCGAGCTACGACGTCGTCACGTGCATGGAAATGCTCGAGCACGTGCCCGATCCGGCCGCGATCGTGAAAGCCACCGCCACGCTCGTCAAGCCGGGCGGATGGGTCTTCTTCTCGACGCTGAACCGGAACGTCAAGGCGTACCTTTTCGCGGTCATCGGCGCCGAATACATCGCCCAGATGCTGCCGAAAGGCACGCACGACTATGCGCGTTTCATCCGCCCGTCCGAGCTGGCGGCCTTCGCTCGGGCCGCGGGGCTCACCGCTGCCGACCTCAAAGGCATCACGTATCGGCCGCTCGGCAAGCGCTTCGGGCTCTCGGACGATACGAGCGACAACTATATGTTTGCCTGCCGCCGCGACGGTTGAGGCACAAGCGTGGCCGCAGGCTCGAGCCGGCGGCCGTCGCCTTCCCGCTTTTCACGCCCTACTTCCCATGAATCAACCGATTCCCCAACCCGATCCGCGCCTTGGCGTCGGCCCCATCGATCTTTGCCGGGCCGTTCTGTTCGATCTGGACGGCACGTTGGCCGACACGGCACCCGATCTCGCGGCCGCCGCGAACAAAATGCGCGCGGATCGCGGACTCGACACGGTGCCGCTCGAGCAGTTGCGACCGCTCGCTTCGGCAGGTGCGCGCGGGCTCATCGGCGGGGCATTCGGGATCGGGCCCGAGCATCGAGAATTCCCGGCGATGCGCGAGGAGTTTCTCGCCAATTACGAGACGGATCTCTGCATCGAGACGACGCTCTTTCCCGGCATCGCCGAACTGCTCGACGAGCTCGACGCGCGCGATATCCGCTGGGGGATCGTGACGAACAAGGTCGGTCGGCTGACGATGCCGCTCGTCGAACGACTGGGGCTCGCAAGCCGGGCGCACTGCGTCGTTGCCGGCGACACGACGCCTCACGCGAAGCCCCATCCCGCCCCGCTGCTTCACGCGGCGGAGGTATTGGCGATGCGGCCCGACATCGTCGCCTATGTAGGCGACGACCTGCGCGATGTCCAGGCGGGCTTCGCCGCCGGCATGGTGACAGTCGCGGCGGCCTACGGCTATTGCGGCACCGACCTGCCGCCGGCGATGTGGCACGCGCAGCATATCGTCGACTCGCCGGTTCAGTTGCGGCGGCTACTCGCCGGGCTCAACTGTCGCGCCTGAACCGAAGACGCCGGCGATCGAGGGCCCTCGGCTTTCCTCACCGCGCTCTTGAATTCCCGAGGGGGCGCACCATCTTGCGTTCTGTGGGATAATTCACCCTTCGACCGGGGCCGACCTGGTTTCGACGTGGATAACGAAGCAGTGCAGGGCATACCGAGGACCCGTCACCTCGTAAATCAATGGGAACTTAAGTAACTGCGAACGACGAAACGTACGCATTGGCGGCTTAAACCCCGCCAACCTCGCACTGGCTCGCTGACGGGCTAGGGTCGCAAGACCAGCGAGGTCATTCACGTCAGCTAATCTCCGGCAGCGTCGCGAGGCCGGAGCCGAAAATCTAGCGACTCGCCGTAACGAAGCGTGTTCGTCCGCGTCGGTGCGGTTAAATCAAATGACAGAACTAAGTATGTAGAACTGGCTGTGGACTATTTGCGGACGCGGGTTCGATTCCCGCCGGCTCCACCAACATTCTTTCGACGCTTCTCCGAACTTCTTCTGACGGCCCTGCGGACATTCGTCTCGCGGGGCGTTAATGAGATGATCAGCCTGACGGAAACAGCCCGATCGGCTTACGCCGATCGGGCTGTATCGTTTTTCGGAGATCGGTTAGAGCACGCGCGACGCGCATAGAGCAACACGTCGACGTGGGCCGGCATTCAAGGGCTGGCATGGCGCCGGCCCTTTTTATGTAGGCCGGCGCAAGTACTGGCCGTACGGACCGCGGAGGTCCGGGCTGACCGCAATCAGTCTGTGCTCGTCATCGAACTGCATCAAGCCGCGGTCATATGCCCTATGCAGGTCGACACGCAGCGGGATTCCGTCCTCAGCCGGGTTGTGCCCGTCTCGCCAGTTGCGCCCGTGCAAGTGCGCCGCTTCCAATGGTTGCGGGACGTCGCAGCTTGGAGCGTGCGCCGTGGCTTATTGTCACCGCTCGGCTTTGCCAGTTGCCGAACTCTTCTTGCCGGCCCGACGGGTCGGCTTCGTCGCCATCTCTCTCGGAAAGTGCCGTCTCTTGCGGGTAGAGACCATCATATCGTCGGCGCATACATGTGAAAAGGCCCGCCGAAGCGGGCCTTGTACAGCATCTTTTGCCAGCCCGCTAGTGATGCGCCAATGCTTCTAACGCCACGCGCGCGAGAAACCCGCTTCGGGTTTCGTGACGAGCCTCGACGTAGGCATCGATCTTATGTAAGACAAAACGAGGGATGCTAATGTTGATCCGCTCCGGCTTCGTATCCAGCTTTGACAGGTCAACATCCACCAAAGCCCAAACGGCTCCGGCGTACTCCGGCTTTGCGGCTAGATCCTCCACAGTCGAGCAAGTGAAATCGACACTCTCCCCGAGCTCTACCAACGTTGATACATGACCAACAATCGCCTCCCTCGCATTGCGCATTGCTTCATCGATGGTATCGCCCCAAGAGTGGACGCCCGGAATATCCGGTACTGTCACTCCGTAGACGCTCCCATCGTCCTTGTGAATTGCGATGGGAAATTCCATGTTGCTACTCCCTCGACGCACCATATTCATCCTTTGTCGAAAAACCGCCGATCACTCGAGACCGGCGGCCTTCAGGATGCTTCTTAGAGTCCCAATTGGCAGATCCTTATTCGGATGCGGCACCGTCACAAGGCCCTGCTTTCTTGGGTGTTTAAAGTGATGGTGACTGCCGGTTACGCGCACCAGTTCCCAGCCACCCTCTTCGAGCATCCGGATCAGCCTTGATGAATTCATCGGTCGCCTCCGCATGCCTCGTGTGTAATTATACACACCACGTTGCGCCTTCGCAAAAAAATGTGTAGTTTTGTGCGCCAGATACGCAACCTGTGTAGGCCCATACAGGCCCGGCATGTGGTGCGTGCGAACGGCGTTCCGGCTACCACCGCGTCCGGGCTACGGCTCATTGGATCGGGGATGTCCTCTGAGGCTCTCTACCAGCTCTTGCACTTCCTGCCGAGTCTTCGTTACATCACGCTGGATCTGTTTCAACTCGTCGGTGGCTTCGGCAAGCGATGCCGCCATATTCTTGCCGGCCTCGAACGAGGCGACCATATTGGATAGCACGGTGGCGTTGAAGGCCGCGACGCCACCGACGGTCGCGATAGTTGCCGCTATGGCGGTCGTCACCGTGACAGTCTTGACGCTGCGAGCCTCCGCCCGCGCGGAAGCCGACTCGTCGCGGAATTCCTTCATCGCTGTCGCGAAACGTTCGTTCCCTTCATTCATCAGCTTTTGCTGTGCCTCGCGCCACCGAAAGAACAGAGCCCGCTCACTGCGCAGGCGCTCACCGAACAGCTTCCTATGCGAATCGAGCCTTTCATCAAATAACTTTGCGGTCGCCTCCAACCTATCGTCCAAATGGCGCAGGAGGAGTTGGAAATCTTCTTTCGTCGGTGCGGTCATTGCTGGAACAATTCAATTTCAAGAGATCGGCGCCGCAGCGTTCGGCGATGGTTGACAGAAGCATATCTGTCTCAAAACCCTAGTCGATCGATCTGCCGTAAATCGAGCTCAAAATCGCCCATTCGGATAAGCCCATGACCGGGAGGAGCCTCACGCCGTTCCCATTCCAACCTGCGCTTAGCTCCCCCGTCGGTCTCACCACGTCTCGCGCACGACCATCAGTCGCAGTTCAGTCATATCCTCGATCGCATAGCGAATACCCTCTCGGCCAAGCCCAGAATCCTTCACGCCGCCGTACGGCATATTGTCGACGCGAAACGACGGCACGTCGTTGATGACGACGCCGCCCACCTCGAGCGCGTCCCACGCGCGATGCGCATGCGTGAGCGAATCGGTGAAAATCCCTGCCTGCAGCCCGAAGTCGCTGTTGTTCACGACCGCGAGCGCCTCTTCGAAGTCACTGAAGCGCTCGAGGATCGCCACGGGCCCGAACGCCTCTCGCCGATAGAGATCGGTATCGCGCTTGACGCCTTCGAGCAGCGTCGCTTCGAACATCGCGCCGTCCACGTTCCCACCCGCGATGATTTTCGCTCCCGCTTGCACCGCACCCTCCATCCAGCCGGCAAGGCGCCGCGACTCCGATTCGGAGATCATGGGCCCGACGAACGTCTTCTCGTCCTTGGGATCACCCATTTTCAGGGACTTCGTCTTCGCGATCAGCTTCTCACGCAGCGCGTCGTAGAGCGACGCATGAATGAGAATCCGCTGCACGCCGATACAGCTTTGCCCCGATTGATAGAACGCGCCGAAGGCGAGCCTGTCCACCACGTAGTCGAGCTTGCCACCCTGATCGCCGTCGACGATCGCGGCCGCATTGCCGCCGAGCTCGAGGATGACTTTCTTCTTCCCCGCCTTTTTCTTGAGTTCCCAGCCGACGGCCGGCGAGCCCGTGAACGAAAGCAGCTTGAAGCGCTCGTCGGTCGTAAACAAGTCTGCTCCGTCGCGATGCGCGGGCAGCACGGAAAAGGCGCCCTTCGGCAAATCCGTCTCGGCCAGCACCTCGGCAATGATGAGCGCGCCTATAGGCGCGCGGCTCGCCGGCTTCATCACGAACGACACCCCCGCCGCAAGCGCCGGCGCCACTTTGTGCGCGGCAAGGTTGAGCGGGAAATTGAACGGCGAGATGAAGGAGCACGGTCCGATCGGCACACGCTTCACATAGCCGTGATAACCCTTCGCCCGCTGCGATATTTCGAGGTTGATGATCTCGCCGTCGATGCGGACAGACTCTTCGGCCGCGACCTTGAATGTATCGATGAGCCGCGTGACCTCGCCGCGCGAATCGTTGATCGGCTTGCCGGCTTCTATGCAAAGCGCCATCGCGAGCTCGTCGTAGCGCTCGCGAAAGCGCTTCACGCAATGCTCGAGCACCAGTTGCCGCTTGAACGGCGGGTAGGCGCGCAGCGCGGGCATCGCGTCCACGGCGGCCGAGATCGCCTTGTCGATGGCCTGCGCGTCGGCAAGCGCGACACGCGTCGCGACTTCGCCGCTGTATTTGTCGGTCACCTCGAGATCGGTGTTGGCCGCCACCGGTTCGTTCGCAAGGTAGTACGGGTACGTTGGCTTCAACATGTCATGTTCTCCTGGATGCGATTCGTTCGCTTAGGAAAAGCAATGCGCTGCGGCTCAAATCCGCGCCGACAAGCGCTTGATCTCGCGATTGAGCACGCGTTCGTTGTCCGAATAGTCGATGGGCACGTCGATCACATGCACCCCCGGCGTCGCGAAGCAATCGCGTACGAGCGGCGCGAACTCGGCAGCCGACGTGACGCGGTGACCCTGGGCGCCATAGCTCCTCGTATAGTCGACGAAATCGGGATTCGCGAGCGTCATCCCGTAGTCCGGAAAGTTCATGTTCTCCTGCTTCCAGCGGATCATGCCGAATGCATCGTCGCGCAAGATCAGCACCACCAGATCGAGCTTGAGCCGCACGGCTGTTTCGAGCTCCTGCGAGTTCATCATGAAGCCGCCGTCGCCGCAGACGGCGATGACTTTGCGATCGGGATGCACGATCTTCGTTGCGATCGCGGAAGGCAAGCCCGCCCCCATCGACGCGAGCGCGTTGTCGAGCAACAGCGAGTTCGGCTCGTGCGCGCGGTAATAGCGCGCAAACCAGATCTTGTACATGCCGTTGTCGAGGCAGATGATGCCGTCCTCGGGCATCGTCTCGTAGACGTCGTTGACGATCCGTACCGGGTACATCGGAAACCGGTCGTCATGCTGCCCCTTCACGAGGTGCGCCTCGAAGTGCTCCTTGATTTCCGTAAAGCGCGTGAAGTCCCACCGCTTTTCGCACGTTTTCAGGCTCTCCTTCAACTGCCATACCGCGTTGGCGATGTCGCCGACGACTTCGATCTGCGGAAAGTAGACAGGATCGACCTCGGCACCGAGGAAATTCACATGGATCACCGTCTTCTCGCCCGCGTCGGCGCCGCGCATGAAGAACGGCGGCTTCTCGATCACATCGTGCCCGACATTGATGATGCAGTCCGCGTGATCGATCGCGCGGTGCACGAAATCGCCGTCCGAAAGCGTCGCGTTCCCGAGCCACAGAGGGTGCGATTCGTCGATCACGCCCTTGCCCATCTGCGTCGTAAAGAACGGGATGCCTGTCTGATCGACGAATTCGCGCAGCACCTTGCGCGTCGTCTTGCGGTTGCCGCCGGCACCGATCATCAGAAGCGGGTGCCTCGCCCCGCCGATCGCATTGACGGCATGCGCGACGGCCTTTTCCTCGGCGACGGGACGTCGGCTGTAGCTCTTCGGAATCGGCTTGCCGTCGCCCTCTTCGTGCGCGACGTCTTCGGGCAGCTCGAGATGCGTTGCACCCGGCCGCTCCTCCTCGGCACGGCGAAACGCCTCGCGCACCAGCGCGGGGATATTGCCGATCGAGACGATTTGCCGCGAGTACTTCGTGAGCGGCTCCATCATGCGCACGACGTCGACGATCTGGAAGTGCCCCTGCTTGCTCGTCTTGATCGGCTTTTGGCCCGTCACCATCAGCATCGGCATGCCGCCGAGCTGAGCGTAGGCCGCGGCCGTGACGAAGTTGGTGGCGCCGGGGCCGAGCGTCGATAGGCACACGCCCGTGCGACCCGTCAACCGCCCGTACGTCGCGGCCATGAAACCGGCCGCCTGCTCATGGCGCGTCAGCACGAGCTTGATTTTCGAGCGGCGCAGCGACTCGAGCAGATCGAGGTTTTCCTCGCCCGGAATGCCGAATACGTATTCGACGCCTTCGGCTTCGAGCGACTTGACGAACAAATCGGATGCTTTCATGAGGACTCTCGTTGGATTCGTTTGACGATTGCGGGCGCGCGCGAGCGGCGGATGAAACGCCCGGCGTGCGCAAGAGGAACTGCAACTGCGATCGAACGAAAGAGCAGATTGCGCGAGCGAACGATCAGCGCGACCCTTGTCTGCCGCGCTCGCGCGTGTCGGACAGATTACTCCGGTAACAAAACATTGGCTTGCATCCGGGCCTTCGCTTATCTTATTGGGCAGTTTCGCTCGCTCCGCAGGAGGGGCCATGAGTCGGCTCAACGCTGTGCCATCGCGCCCTGCGCATCGCGGATTCGGGGAAGTCTTCGCGTCCGCCAGCAGGTTCGGATCATGACCGAGAACCGAGCGCCCGGACCCGCCGACCGTCTGGCTATCCGCGACGATTCGGACGTCGCGGTTGCGCGGCGCCGCGTTCGCGAGCTGGGTGCGCAGGAAGCACTTCCACCGCCCAAGATCGCGGCGCTGGAAACCGCCGTCACTGAGATCGCGCGCAATATCCTCGTGCACGCCGGAAAGGGAGAGCTCTCGTTCGGCACTCTCGCGGACGGCGGACGCCGTGGCGTTGCCGTTCTCGCTCGCGACTGGGGGCCGGGCATCGCCGATGTAGCGCAGGCGATGCAGGATGGCTATTCGACCGGCGATGGGCTGGGCCTGGGCCTGGCCGGCGCACGGCGTCTCGTCGACGAGTTCGAGATCGATTCGATTGTCGGCGCAGGCGTGACGGTGACGCTCAAGCAGTGGAACGACGCAATCGATTGGGGTTGGGACAAGCCGCTCTGAAGCGAGCGCGGCCGCGCGCGAGACGCCGACGGCGGGAACCGATTCCGACGCGCCGAATTATTTCTATTCGCGCGCTTCGACGGCCGCGAGCGGCAAGATGGCGGTCAGCTCGAAGCCCGAGCCCGGCGTCGTGCGGATCTGGATTTCGCCGCCGAGCAACGCCGCGCGCTCTCGCATACCGATCAGGCCGAACGAGTGCCGGCCGGGGCGGGAGTCCCGCGCGGCGGCGCCGCGGCCATTGTCGACGACGCGTACGATGCAATGCGGATCGCGCCGGACGATGTCGAGCACCACCTCGGTCGCGCCGGAATGGCGCGCAACGTTCGTCAGCGCCTCCTGCACCATGCGAAACACCTCGATCCTGCATTCGCGATTGAACTCGATCGCATCGACATCGATATGCCGGATCACCTTGACCTGATAGCGTGCGGAAAAGTCGCTGGCGAGCCATTCGATCGCCGGAATCAGCCCGAGATCGTCAAGCATGACCGGACGCAGATCCGCCGCGATCCGCCGCACGGAATCGATGAGTTGATCGATCATCGCGTACATGCCGCGCAGGTCGCCCTGCGATAGCGGCGGCGCCGCGCGGTTCGAGCCCTTGTGCTCGACGAGCGTCACGGCCATCTTCAGCGCGGTCAGTTGCTGCCCCAGGTCGTCGTGCAGCTCGCGCGCGATCCGGGCCTTCTCCTCCTCACGAATCCGCTGGATATGCGCCGACAGGCGCCGCAGTTCTTCACGCGAAACGCGCAGCGCTTGCTCGTCACGCTTGCGATCCGTGATGTCCATGATCCACCCCACCATCCGATAGGGCTCACCGGCATCGTCCCATAACGCCTGCCCGCGCGATTGAACCCATCGGAAACCACCCGATTTCGTGCGCAGCCGATACTCGACATCGTACGGGCGGCGCTCGCGCAGATGCATGTCCAGCCCTTGCTTCACGCGGCCGATATCGTCTGGGTGGACTGCATCGAGATGTGCACGACCCTCGTTGGGCAGCTCGTGATCCGCATAGCCCATGATTCCCTTGAAATGGGGCGAGAAATAGACTTCTCCGCTCTGCGGATTCCAGTCCCACAGTCCGGCCGTCGCGCCGCTCACGGCAAGTTGAAACCGCTCCTCGCTCGCCGCGAGCGCCGCTCGATAGCCGTGCAGCGACATCTCGAACGGCGCGAGCAGTTCGTTGAAAAACTCCGTCGAAGCATCGAGCCGTTCCTGTCGATCGGCGGCAGCCGGCAACACGAGCGCCTCCAATGCGGCGCGATGCAGCGCGGCCATCTCGAGCACGCCCAAGCCCTCGACCATCGCACGCCGACCCAATTCGTAGGCGCGTGTCCGTGCGGCCTCGTCGCGCTGCCCGAGATACGCCTCGAGACCCGAGACGTATTCGTCGACGAGCGCGTCGAGCCGCGTGGTCATGAGCCGGCTCCGAGATAGCGGGCCACGACGACATGCGCATCGTCCGAATCCTTCCCGTAGCGAACGAGAATCGATTCGGCGATTTCCTGAGGGCTGTACTCCATCGTCACGCCAGCGGAGAAATTGCTTCGAATGCCGTCTGTCGCCATGACGAGCGTGTCGCCTCGCGACAACGGGAGCCGGTCGGCCTTCAGCGGCGGAAGCCGATAGCCGACGACGCCGCCGCGCGTCGCAATCGCTTCGTCGCGCCGCTGCTGGCCGTCGCGAACGCGGCGGAGAATGCCGTCGACGTTGCCCACCCCAGTCCACGTCATCGAGCCATCGCGCGCGTCGAACGACGCCAGGGTCATGACGGCGCCTCGCGTCCCGCGCAGCGCCTCGTGGCATCGCTGCACGAGGCGCGCGACTGGCTCGGACGCATGCGCTTCGAGCACGGGGACGGCAGCCTGCGAGGCGGCCGCCGCGGCGTCGCCATGCCCAAGCCCATCGAGCAGTGCGACGAGCGTGCCGCCATCGAACGGGACAACGACGTGCAGATCGCCCGACGGCCCGTCGAGCGCACGACCCGCCCACCCCCATTCGACGATGGGGCCTCCTGGCGGGACGGTAGGGCTTATCATCTCAGCCATCGCTTCATCTTGATCGTCGTGCCCTTGCCGAGCGCCGACGTCAACTCGAATTCATCCATGACGCGCTTCGTGCCGGGCAGGCCGACGCCAAGGCTCCTCCCCGTCGAGTACCCGTCACGCATCGCGAGCTCGATGTCGGGAATGCCCGGCCCTTCGTCCCGAGCGACGATCTGAATGCCCTTGCGCGCGCCGTCGTCGAGGCGGCAGAGCACGATCTCGCCGCTCTTCGCATAGGAGACGATGTTGCGGGCCATCTCCGAGATCGCGAGCGCGATGATCGTTTGGTCAGTGGTCGAAAATCCCGTCGCGGCGGCGAGCTCGCGGCCTTTCTGGCGAGCCGTGACGATATCGGCTTCGCGCTCGATCGGGACCCGCACCTCACCCGTCATGGTGGCGGCCCCCTCTCGCTTGACCGCCGAGATGCGCGAGCCCCTCTTCGAGATCGAGCGCAGTGATGACGCCATCGAGCGAAAGCCCGAGTTGCACCATCGCGAACGCCACGTCGGGCTGAATGCCGACGACAACCGTCGCGGCGCCGCGCAGCTTCGCGACATAGGCGATCGCGCGCATCGTGCGCGTCGCGAACGAATCGAGCACGTCGAGTGCGGTCACGTCGATGAGAACACCTTTGATCCGCAAGCGCCCTATCTGCTCCGCGAACCCGTCGCGAAGGTCGATGAGATCCTGATCCGACAGCGCGGATTGAATCGACGCGATGAGCACATCGCCTTGTTTGAGGATCGGAACGGACACGGTCTTAGCTCGCCCCGTTCCAACGGCCGTCGACGAGCTCCGGCGCGCCCGCCTGCATCAAGCGATAGCCGAGCGTGTGTTCGGCGCGCTCGATGCCGCCTTGAAGATCGCCGACGGTGTCGAGCGTGCCGAGCTCGATGCCGAGCGCCACGAGCGACTGAGCCACGGGGGCGCTGATGCCGGTCACGATGACCTGCGCCCCCATGAGGCGCGCCGCCGCGACCGTTTGCATGATGTGATTGGCGACGCGCGAATCGATCGTGGCGACGCCCGTGATATCCATGACGACGACGCGGGCGCGGGTGGCCCGGATCTCCTGCAGCAGGCTTTCGGTGATGAGCCGCGCGCGATAGGTGTCGATGACGCCGATGATCGGCAAAAGCAGCAGGCGCTCGCGCAACTGCAGCACCGGCGTGGAGAGCTCGCGTATTGCCTCCTGCTGCTGGCGAATGACGCGCTCGCGCTCGAACACGAGTACGTCGACGATGAGGCCGATATCGAAAAAGGCCACCTTCTTCAGCGACATGTAGCTCTCGAATGCATCGAAGGCCGCATGCCCTGCATGCTTCACGACGTCTACGCCGATGTTGCGCAACAGATGATGGAAGGCGCCGAGAAAAAGCCGGGTGTCGAGACCGGCCACCGCATAGAGCAGGCCGAGTTCGATGCGCTGCTCGACATAGGCTACGCCATAATCGCCCGATACCATTGCGCGCAAATGGTCTTTCTTGAGGCTTTTCGCTTTATCGGCAAGCGCGTGGTTCTGGAGCAGCGGGCGAGCTTCATCGAGACCCGCGAGATGATCGAAGAAGATGCCCGCATATTCGTCGAGCCGGTGCAGCACCGGGTCCCTAATCGCGGCAATTCGCGTGACGTCGGTCGAGTCGAGACCGACTATCTTCTTGCGTCGTTCGATGGCGCCATCGCTGAGCCCCATCTGATGCATCAACGTCAGTGCCTCGCGTTGCTCGTTCGGTGTGGCCATGCACGCCCTCTCTCGTTATCGCCCGACGCCTGACTGCTTCCGGCATTCCGTATTTGGGTTTGAATCAGGGTCGGTTTCGTCGGATTTTTTAGTATAACCATGAATCGCCAACTCGCAAGCCGGACCGGTCGGGTCTTGCCGCCGCCTTGCCGCAAAGCGGTACAGCATCCGCCAACGACAGACATGGCATTGCAGCGAATTTCTTACTATGCTCGTACTAATTGCCGACTGGATATCGTCGGATCAATACGCGCGGAAGTCGCAAATGCTACCGAACGTCTACAAGCTGACGGCCGTGCTTTCGCTGGCGGGACTCGCCGCGCTCGCCATTCTCTCGGTCGGCTTGCCGCACCCGATCGCCAACGCATGTGGGCTGCTTGCCGTCTTCGCGATCCTCGTTCCGGTGCAGACGCCGCTCACGCGGCCGTTGCTACTGGCTTTCAGCGGTTTTCTCATTACGCGCTACATCGCCTGGCGCTTCGCATCCTTTCCGATCGGCGGCGGCTTGCCGACCGAACTCGTCGCGGCGGCGCTGCTCGCGGCCGAGCTCTATTGCATGGGCGTCTCTTTGCTCAGCTATTTCGTGAGCGCTCGGCCGCTTGAGCGGCGGCCGCTCCCACTGCCTGACGATCCGCGGGCGCTGCCCTTCGTCGACGTCTACATCCCCACGTATTCCGAACCGCTGTCCGTCGTTGCACCGACCGTCTGCGGCGCCGTGGAAATCGACTATCCAAAGGAACGATTTCGCGTCTTCGTGCTCGACGACGGCTTTCCGCGCGCCAGGACAGCGCAACGCGCAGAGCAAAGGCGGGAACTCGCCGAACGCGCCGAGCGGCTGAAGGCGCTCGCGGCACGTCACGGCGCCGTCTACTTGACCCGCGAATCGAACGCGCACGCGAAGAGCGGCAATCTCAATACGGCGATGCGCAGCACGTCGGGCGATCTGATCGCAATCCTCGATGCCGATCACGTGCCGACCCGCGACTTCCTTCGGGCCACCGTCGGCTTTTTTCTCGCCGATCCGAAAATCGCCCTCGTGCAGACCCCTCACTTCTTCACGAATCCGGATCCGGTCGAAAAAAATCTCGGGCTGTTCAGTCGAACGCCGGCCGAAAACGACCTCTTTTATCGAGTGGTGCAAAAGGGCCTGGATACCTGGAATGCGTCGTTTTGCTGCGGCTCCGGCGCCGTGGTGCGGCGTGCCGCCATGGAGGAAATCGACGGATTCTCGACGGATTCGATTACGGAAGACGCCTCGACCTCCGTCAAGCTGCATCAGCGCGGATGGCACTCCGCCTACTTGAGTCGGCCGATGGTGGCGGGTCTGCAGCCGGAGACGATCTCCGGTTTCCTCGTTCAGCGCATCCGCTGGGGCGTCGGGATGATGCAGATCCTGATGAAGCAAAATCCGTGGTTCGTCCGCGGGCTGTCGCTGACGCAGCGGGTCGCCTACTCGTCCGTCGGTCTTTTCTGGTTCTTCCCGTTCGCGCGCCTCGTCACTTTCGCCGTGCCGATCGTGAGCATCGTCTTCAAGCTGCAGACGTATCCGGGTGGAGCGAACAACCTCGTCGGCTATACGCTGCCCTATCTCGTCTCGGCCGTCTTGACCGCCGAGCGATTGAACGGCCGCTTCAGGCGCATCTTCTCGTCCGAGCTGTACGAGACGATACAAGCGTTCTACGTCCTTCCCGCCCTGGTTTCGGCGCTCTTGCGACCCAACTCGCCGATATTTCAGGTCACTCCGAAAGGAGAAAAAAGCGACATCGACTTTATCAGCGAGTTCCGATTGCCGTTCTATGCCATCTTCGTCGGCTCGCTAGTCGGCCTCATATGGGGCGGCGTTCGCCTCGCGCTCGAACCCGAATCGCGCGCGATCCTGGTGGCGGCCGTCGCATGGATCGGCTTCAACCTCTTTCTGAGCTTCGGCGCGCTCGGCGCCCTCTTCGAAAAAGCGCAGCGCCGCGTGCGACCGCGCATCGTCATGGGAGACCCGGTTACGCTCGTCGGTCCGTTCGGCGAACGAGAAGCGTTGCTCGTCGATGCCAACGAAATCGGACTGCGCATACGCTTGCACGAGCCGTTATCGCTCGAGCGCTTCGCGCTCAGGTTCGGCAACCGACTGCTCAACGCTCGCGTCATCAGCGCCGCCGATAGCGCGCGAGGAGAATACGTCGGCCTCTATACCCCGCAATCGGCCGAGGAAGAGCGCGCCGCCGTCGTGCTGGCCTACGGCGACAGCGAACGATGGCTGCGCCAGTGGAAGCAGCGCGAGGCGCGGGCGAACTTCCTCAGGTCCTTCATCGGCATGCTTGCCCTCTCCGCGAAGGGCGCCCATGCGCATGCTCGGCATGTTGGCCGAAAGGTCTTCCATGGCTAACCGATGGGCCCACGCCGCCGCCGCGTGCTTGCTGTGCGTGGTCGCGGCGTCCGCCCTCGGACAGACGGCGACGCGGCCATTCTCGGCGCTTCGAGCCACCGGCGGCGCCGCTGCCGCCGGCCATGCGATCATCGTCGAACTCGCGCCCCGCGAAGCGCTGAGCGGCGTGCGCCTCCACTTGGTGCCTGCCGACCCGCCGCCCGCGGATTCGAAGTACGTCGTTTGGATCAACGGCGTTCGTGCCGCCGATGCCGATGCCGCCCCCGATGCCGGGGCGAGCGACAACACACTGGCCCTCCCGCCGCAAGCCTTCGTGCCCGGGATCAACAGCATCCAGGTGGCCCTCGTGCCGCGCACGGCACCGGTAAGCGGCGACGACGCGGGCACGCGCGCGGCCCCGACGAACGACATTCGATCCTCGATTACGCTCGATTTCGCTGGCCTTCGTCCGAACGCCGCGCCCACGCTGGCGCAGTTGCCGCTCGCATTCGACGGACGCTCGTGGCTGCCGCGCACCGTCACGGTCGACTTGGGGCGGGGCGCGATATCGCCTGAGCGACTGGGGGCCGCGGCACTCGCCGTCGAAGGCATCGCAGCGCGTATGCGAGAGGTCGATGTCGCCGTCCAGTATCGCAGCGACAGGAAGCTCCTCGACTGGCCTCGCGACCCCGCTTCGTGGGGCTTGGAGCAAGAAGACGAGGACGGGGCGGACATGCTGCTCGTCGGCACGCGCAGCGCACTTTCCGACTTGCTGCCCGAATCGGTCGTGCGCACCATCAGCGGCCCGTTCCTCGGCATCTATCCGGCTCGCGACGGCAAGTCGGTCATCGTCGTTCTTTCCGGGAACACGGACGCCGACTGTCTTCGAGCGGCGCAGGCGTTCGCGGACACGACCGCATCGCTTCCGGCTCGTTCCGCGATGACCATCGATAGCGCGACGACCGTTCAAACGCCGGCAACGCGCATGGCGATGACGCTGGCCGAGGCCAACCCCGCGCTGATGCGAGCAGCGCTCAATTTCGCCGCGCTGCATGCCCGCGCAACGGGCGCCATCGCCGACGTTGCGATGGATTTCTCCGCCGACGCGAGCCAGGCAAGCTATTTCTTCGGGCAAGACTCCGCGTTGTCGCCGCGGCTACGGCGCTTCTTGCCCGCCTATCCGCCACTGCAACCCGGTCAGGTTGTGTCGGTTCCCGGCCGCAACGGCCCCGCACCGCGCATCGCGCTGCTCGGGATCTCGGATGCCGCCGTGAGCCGCGCGGTCGACATGCTGCGCCGGCCGGCCGTTTGGTCGCTGTTCACGCAACGCGCCACGCTCTTCGATACGCGTGCCGACTCCGCCATCCCGCTCGCGGTCGCGCGGCGCTCGCCCATCGCGGAAGTCCGGCTTTTCCTCGCCGATCCGGTGGTCTTCTGGTCGATTCTGACGGCACTGCTTTTCGCCTGCTTTGTCTTTCTCAATGCGGCGTTGAAAGCCCAGGTCGCCGAGCGGCTCGCTGCAGCGGGCAAGCCCCCCTTCCCCGACTCCAGGTCCGGGCGACAACCATGAAGAGCCTGCTCGCGCTCGCCGCTTTCGGCGCTCTCCTTTCCGCGCAAAACGCCGCGGGGGAGCAATCGTCACCTGCGTCGCCCCGGGCGCCGCAGGCGTCGCGCCAATCGGTATCGGCGCAAGGCGCCTGGGGCGACGCGCCAGCAGCGCAGAATTCCGTCAAGCTCGCGGAGCCCGCCGCCGCCGGGACGCACGGCAATGTCGATCACAAGCGCAAGCCAACGACGACGGGCCGAACGCGCGCCTACGTAGCACCGACGGCCAAATCGCGCGCCTACGCCGCACCGACGGCTGAAGCGCCCAGCTGCGCGGACCTGCCGGCGAAATGGGATCGCGCTCAGCACTTGGCAGCGACGGGCCATCCCGAGCAGGCTTACGCGAGCTACCTCCAGCTGCTGCATACCTGCCCCGTCGGGCCCGAGCTCGAGGGCACCGCGTGGAAAGCGGCCAACGCGCTTCCGGCGGCATACGTCGATCGCCTGCTCGCCGACCCTGCGTTCGAGATGCCGGCATTGCACAAGATCCGCACCGACATCGAACTGCAGCACATGTACGCGGCGAATACGGCAGGCCGCTACGAAGATGCCCTCGGCTACTCGCGCGCGCTGCGAGCCGATCGCTCCGTCACGCTCGACCGCGCCGCGCTCGAGACATCTGGTTGGCTCGAGGAGAAAGCACACGACGACGCAACCGCGGAGCGCCTTTTCCGCGAGGCACTGAAGGGCGCGGAAGACCCGGCGCCGGCGCACTTCGGCCTCGCTCTGGCGCTGATGCATCAAGGCCGACTCGAAGAAGCGGAAGCCGAATCGCGCGCCTTGACGACACCGGAGGGGCGGCGCCTGCACGCGGAAATCGCGCTCCAGCGTGCGAAAGCGTCGGGCAATCCCGCCGAGGTCGATGCCGCGCTGAAACTCATCGACGAAACGGGCGGGGCACGCGATGCCGCGACGCGCTCGATGATCGGCTGGGCCATGTTGGCGAGCAAACGCCCGATGCAAGCCGAGGACATTTTCCGCACGCTGCACCGCGAAGCGCCGCAGAACGACGAGTACGCGCAAGGCCTGGCATTCTCGTCCGCCGCCGCCCACGACTATCCGGCGCTCGATGCGCTAGTCGCCGAAAACGGTTCGCGCACGCCGGTCGCCGCCCGCCAGATGCTTGCCGAGCACGACGAGCGCCTTGGTCTCGATGCTCGAGCCCGCTCGCTCGCGGGACACTCGATCGAGGGGCACGAAGCGGCGCTGCAGTCGCTTTTCTCGCTGGACCGAAAATCCGGGACGCCGGGGCGGGACAAGCTGACCGTCTGGACGATCCCGCAGTTGTCCGCTGTACTTTTGCCGACCCCTTCGCTCTCATTGCGCCTCGACGCCACGGTCATGCGGCTCGATGATGGCGAACGCCGTGCTTGGGGCAAGCTCTTTGCCGCCGCGGCGCGGACCGACTGGAACGAAGGCGAGCTCGTCGCCGGCGCGGCGATCGAGATGCCGGGCCGCGGCCCGACTCAGGTACTCGGCAAGATTCAATACCAGCGCGTCGCTCAGAACGAGCAATCGTTCGTGCGCATCACCGCCATGCGCGACAGCATCTACGATTCGCTGCGCGCATACGAAGGCAGCCTGTCGGGATCGGGCCCGGCCGTCTCGTCTTCGCTCGAAGTGGCCGCGCGGGAACCGATCGGTCGGACGGCATGGTACGTCGGCGAAACGCTGGGAGGCGGTACGGTCACGGCGACGAATACCGCATTCAACCCGTTCTATGCGGCAAGTCTCGCGCTCACGCGAGACTTCTCGGTAAAAGGATGGAGCTGGCTCAATGCCGGACCGGAAATTCGGCTCAGCTCATACCGATACGACGCCAATCGATTCGACGGGCCCTATGCGGGCTATTGGAGTCCGAAATCGAATCGCGAAGCCGGGCTCGTTTTCAACGCCCAAACCGCCGAGGATCATCGATTCCTTTTCAAAACCGGGGGCCGCATCGGCTACGCCACGCGCGAGCTCTTCACGGGCCGCGCTTCGGGCGCGTTCGGCGAAGATACGACGACGCTCGCCATCCTCGTGGCGCCGAATCTCATTGTCGGGGGTGGCGTAGGCTACCGGGCGTCGCCGGGCTATCAAGACATGAGCGTGTTCGCCTGGCTGAAGATCCCATTGGACGCCCGATCGCATCTTCGAGCCGCCGATCTCGTCATGCCACGCGGCTTTTGAGCGGATCGGGCCCCGATCGGTCCGCCCCATGCTCGAAAGTGGCACGCGGTGCTCAGGGTCAGCCCCACCGGTCCACATACCGGGACTTTCGAGCATCTTTCCTACTGGAGCAGTAGGACCCTGCCCCATGCCCTCGCTTCCCACGCATCAGCACAATACGAGCAAGACGAGAGCATTCGAGCATCGATCGGAATAACCGCGATGTCTCGACCGTTCTAGCTTGCGGCGAGCATCGTTTCGTTCCCGCTCATCGTCTTCGGATGCAACAGAAGCACGCGGCGTGATGGCGTTGCAGTGATGATCGCAACGAGCTGATCCCGACGTTGGAGGGGGGGTGGGTCATGGCCACGGTCTTCGCGGGCTCGCACGCGTTTCATCGTCTGATGCACTACGTTACACTCGCCAGTCTCGCGATGCTTTGCCTCTGGCGGGCCATTCCGGCCCACGCGCTGCCGATCTTCGCGCGCCAGACGGGACAAAACTGCGTCGCCTGCCACGCGGGCGGCCAGTTCCCCGAGCTCACGCCGTACGGCCGCATGTTCAAGCTGACAGGCTATACGGCCGGCGAGCGCACGATTCCGCTTGCGTTCATGGGGACGGCGGACTTTACCAAAACGCGCAACAACAAAGACGTCAATGGGAATCCGATCTCGCCCAAGGACGGAAATTTCGTCTGGGACGCCGCCAGCATCTTTCTCGGCGGCAAGATCACCGACAAGATCGGCGCGTTCGCGCAATACACCTACACCAACTACGATCACCAGAACGGCGACGGCAAGTGGATCGGACATTGGGGCTCGGACAACACCGACTTCCGGTTCGCCGACCGGTTCATCGGCGCGGCGAACGACGTCATCCTCGGCTTGACCGTACACAACAATCCGACCGTGCAGGATGTTTGGAATACGGCGCCCGCGTGGAGCTACCCGTATATTTCGTCACCGGTCAGCAACGTCGCGTCTCCGCAGTTCCTTCCGCTGATCGAAGGAGGGCTCGCGCAGCAAGTGGTGGGCACGGGCGCCTATCTTTACTGGAACAAGCTGCTCTATGCCGAGCTGACCGCATACAGTACAGCGGATGGCATCTGGTCGTTTCTCAGCAAAGGCAACAAGCCGGGCGATCCGAACCACCCGCAGACCTACCTGCGCGGCTACAACCCGTACTGGCGTCTCGCCTTGACCCATGAATGGGGCCCGCACAACGTCATGTTCGGCACGTTTGGCCTCATCGCCAACGTCTATCCGAACGACGGCGACTCGATCCCGATCTTCGCGCAAGGCGTCACGCGCTATCGCGACGTCGGACTGGACGCGCAGTATCAGTACCTGCTCGAGCCGCATACGATCACCGCGCAGGCGCGGTACATCAAGGAGAACGTCGGCGACGCGCAAAACTTCGTGTTCGGCGATAGTCAGTCGGCCAATCTCGGGTCCTTGCGCCTCAAGGCCTCCTACATCTACCAGGCGAAGTATGGCGTGAGCCTGTCCTTCTTCAATGTGACCGGCAGCGCCGACAGCGTGACCTACGCCAGCAGCGCGAACATCCACCCGAACACTCAAGGCTGGATGCCGGAACTGTTCTGGATTCCTTATCAGTACGTGCGGATCGGCGTGCAGTACACGCATTTCACGAAATACCTCGGATCGAAGGCGAATTACGACGGCACCGGACGCAACGCGTCAGACAACGACACGCTGTTTTTCTACCTATGGGCCGCTATTTGGTGATGAGGCGTGGACGATACCCGTCGGGTGTCGCGATCGGATGTGCCGACGCTCTCGCGCGACGAACGAATGCCGGCGAGAACGGAAGCGTCGAATGCAAGCGCGACGCGCGATGCGTCGGGGAGTCGAAGACATGAAAGCCTGGGCGCAAGTCATATCGTTGGCGATGCTGATCGGCGGCTCGGGCTGTCATGATCTGGAGCGCTCGCGCGATGTCGGCGACGCGTCCGTCCCCGGCAAGACGATCGCGTTGCAGGTGTGCTCGAACTGCCACGGCCTGAAGGGCGTTTCGGTCTCGCCCGCTTTTCCGAAGCTCGCGGGCCAGCCGCGCGAATACCTCGTCGCGCAACTGACGGACTTCAAGACGCATGCTCGCTCCGACCCGAACGCGAAGCGATTCATGTGGGGCTTCACGCATCTGACCGATGCGCAGATCGGCGACATCGCCACCTATTTCTCGAGTCAACCGGCTGTCGTCGGCGAGCCCGCCGACTCGGCGCTCATGAATGCGGGCCGGGAGATTTACCTTTCGGGACTGCCCGCGAAGGGCGTCGCGGCATGTGTCGCGTGTCACGGCCAGCATGGCGAAGGCCTGGATAAATTCCCCCGGCTCGGCGGGCAGCATGCCGACTACGTGTTCAAGCAATTGCGAGTCTTTCAAGGCACGACCGACAGGCCGCGCGGCGAGCTCATGAAAGCGGTATGCGCAAACATGTCCGACGATGACATGCGGGCCGTGGCCGCCTTCGTCGAGGCGTTTCCAGCGGATGGCGTCGCACCGACGCAGGAAGCAAAATCAGCCGCGGCTCAATGAGCGGCTCGAACCTCACTCCGTCATGCACGTCTACCTCGAACTCATCGGTTTCTTGGCGCCTCGTCCCCCGGCGGGCGCTCTTTTTATACTGACGGCCGGCATTGCCGTGCCGTCGTTACGGGCGCTTGCGGCCAGCCGCTATCGCGGCGATCTCGCACGCGCCGATAGCGTCCTACCGCTGAAGCGGGATCGAGTCCATCAAAGGCCCGCGATCAAGCGCCGATAGCGCGCCATGACCGCGGGCACGTACGCTTTCGTCTCGGGGTTCGTCGGGATTCGATAGCCGGCTCTGATGACGGACTGCTCACCGGCGTTGTAGGCGGCGACGGCGAGCTCGACATTGTCGTCGAACAGGTCGAGCAATGCGCGAAGGTACTGGGCGCCCGCCAGGACATTGACGCGCGGATCGAAGAGATTGCCTGCCGCAAAGCGCTTCGCCGTCTCCGGCATGAGCTGCATCAGGCCGCGCGCGCCGCGCTTCGAAACCGCGAGCGGATTGAACTTCGATTCGACGGCGATGACGGCCCGCAGCAACTCGGGACGCACGTTCCACCTGCGACCGGCTTCCGCGATGATTTCGGCGAATCGCGACGTATCGACGTCATCGTTCCCGCCGCCCTCTCCCGGTGCTGTCCCCGATGCCACGGCGGCGTTGCCGTCCGGCACGCCGGGCGGGCCCGCGACGATGACCTTCAAGCCCGTTTCGCTCGTTTCCTTCGGGATGTTGGTCAGCACCACGAGCCCGCTTGGGCGGACGGCGCCAAACACCTGCGCGCACGACGCACCCGGCCAGGCGAGCGACACGACCAGCGACGCGACGGCTCCGGCGCTTGCGGTCGGCAAGAACATCTCGCGCCTCGCATTGCCGCCGATCGGCCTCGATGTCAATTCGACGCGACGAGTTGCCGATACGAGTGCAGCAACTCGTCAGCCGTTGCGAAGCCGTCGACGCGCAACCACGGCTGGCCCGGCGCCGCGCGCACGAAGACGACCGGATTGTGGTCCATCTTGTCGTCTCGATAGACGTTGAAGGCCTTCTGCGCCGCGATGGTGGCATCGACGGTGCCCGTGTAGTACTGCCATTCGGGCCCCGCGCCGAACTTCGCCGCATATTCGCGCAGGCGCGCCGGCGTGTCGTTCTCGGGATCGATCGTGATCGAGACGAGATGAACGTGGGAAAGCTGGGGTCCGAGCTTGTCCTGCAATTGCTCGAACGTCTGCGAGATGACGGGGCAGATCGATGTGCAGGTGGTGTAAATGAACGTCATGACGACTGCGCGGCCGTCGTCGAGCTCGCTCTTCAGGTCGATCGGCCGCCCGTCGGCACGCACGAGCGTGATCGGCGGCACGTTGTACGCGACGCTCGAAGTTTTCACATCGCGCGTCATTTCATGATGCATATGCATCATCTGCCCGTCGGCGTCTTGGTGCGCAATGGCCAACGGAATGGCCGCGCAAGCAGCGGCAGCGGCGGCGGCCACGACGGCCGCACGGGCCGCCACCTTTCTGAACGTGTTCATGGTTTGGACTCCTGAATAGCTCGCCAAGCGGCCGGTCAGAACTCCGATCGTTCGTCGGGAGTCCTGAAGTTTTTCGACACCGGCCCACCCTTTCATTGTCGGCAGGGGCACGTCGGCGCGGCATGGGGTACCTTCCCCATCGATGCATGGGGTCGACCATCTCAGCGGATGGCGGGTTGGAACGGTACTCAGCCGCGGCCGTGGCTGACCCGATCGTGCTGCCCGCCGCGGCGTGCGCTAAGGCACAGCTAAGGCACGAGCCAATTGCCGTCGGCGACAATGCGCGTTCCACGCGGGTCCGCAAATCGCACGAAATATCCGCCCTTCGATGCGAAGCGCTGCCCCGGCGCAAGGGTCAGCCTCGGGTAGTAACCCGTCACGAGGCGATGCTCGAGCATGTCCTCGATCCGCTCGACGAGGTAGTCGCGCACGAATGCATCGGTCATGTGGCTCAACGTCTCGGCGAGGATCCCGCATGCCAGGTACGTGTCCGCTTGCACCTGCAGATCGACGACGGGAATATGCCGTATCGAAAACCAGCCGAGCGCGAAATCGAGCCGCCAGCGGCGCTTTTCCGGCAGATCGAACGGATAAGCCATTTCCGTCACCGATCTCCAGCCGGCGGGCAAAGGCGCATTCTCGAGGCCGGCCATGAGGCCCGAGATGAAGACGGTGCTCGCACGCGGGCGATCGCCGAGCCGCGCGATATCGGCGGGACGCAGCCAGAGCACGAGCGCGTCGTCGCTGGTGGTTGCGCGCAGCGCCGCTGCAACGGACTCGGCGGGCCCGAGCGCATGGCTCGTCACGTCGATGCCTTCGCGCCGCAACGCCGTCGCGAGCGCTTGCGCACCCGCTTCGCCGTTGTCTCCGGCGCGATAAAGCTGGACGACGCGTTCGAACCGATGGCCACCCTGAGCGCCGGCGATCCTCTTTGCCATGAGGTCGGCCTCGAGCCGAACGCCGCGTGAAAAGAAGACCGGATAGAAATTCGCCCCGCTATCGCCAGGTACCTCGACGTTCGGAAACAAACACGGCACCTCGGCTTCCTCGCAGAACGCCTGCACCGGCGCCCAGTTCTTTCCGCCGATGCCTGATACGATCGCGAACACGGGCTCGGCCGCCATGTGCTGCTCAAGTTGAGCCTTCCAAGTCGAAGCAGGTCCTGTCAGCGTCCAGACATGCAGCGCCCAGCGCCGGTTGACCATGAACATCATCTTGCGCGACGTGCGCAGCGGCGGCGTGGCACCCAACGGAAACGCGTTTTTGTCCTCGAAGTAATGCTTCATGACGTCCAGCATGCCGTCACGCTTCACCGGGTCGGCATCGGGCGTCACGACCGTCGCGAAATGGAGGACCGTGTCCTCGACGCCGGGCACGCGATGATGGTCGAGCCGCTTCAGATAGCCGATGAGCGACGCCATATCGGCGTCGTTCAGCTCGAAGCGCGGCATCAGATAACTCAATGCGTGTCCCTGCGAATCGATTCCGTCGCGAACCGCCCGCGCGATGGCCGCATCCGTGTACGGATCGCGGTCGAATCGCATCGTCTCGACGAAAGGAATGTCGAGGTCTTGGACCGTTTGCGCCCGCGGATGCAACAGGTATCGGCCCGTGATCGGCGGAATCGACGTAAGCCCCGACTTCGAACCGAAGCCGCTCCGCCGATGGCAATTCATGCATGCCGCCGCAGCGCCTTCGACGTGCATGCCGCCTTCGCGTACTGCTTCGAGCGGCGCGCCTGAAGGGAGTCGGCCTTCGCGGAATATGGCTTGTCCCGGATCTTCTATCGGCCGTGGCCGCATGATGGAGAATGCGCCATTCTTGTCCGCCAGTTCTGACGCACTTGCCGCGATTCCGATGAGCGGCAGCAGCGCGATCGCCATCGACGCGATCAAGCCGATCGAGGCATGCGCCGCGCGTGCGAGCCGCTCGGTCTCCATTTGACTAGCGGCCCGGCGCGCTGCCCGGCAGCGCAGGAACAGCACCGACAGGAGGCAATTCGATCGAATGGTTGCGCGGTGAAGCAACGAGCGGACGCGCGAACATCTTGTCGTCAATCATCGGATTGACTTCGACCTTTTCAATCGTAAGTCGGTCCGCCGGCGGCGCGGAAGCGGGGCCGCTTTCGATCACCACGGGAAGCTTCACGCCCTCGACGGTGTGGTACTCCCGGTAGTAGACATCAACGGGCGAACCGGATCCGAGCGGTGTGTGGCTCTCGTGCTCGGACTTGACCTCGAGAAACGAGCTCGCGTCGACCCAGACGCGCGGCGTCGCGCCGGAAGGTAGGCGCAGCTCGAGCCGGTAAGCCTTGTGCCCTTCAATCTCGTCCACGCCGCCGAGCTTCACTTGAATGCCCTTTTCC
Source organism: Trinickia symbiotica (assembly GCF_002934455.1). Classification (GTDB taxonomy): domain Bacteria; phylum Pseudomonadota; class Gammaproteobacteria; order Burkholderiales; family Burkholderiaceae; genus Trinickia; species Trinickia symbiotica. Next base: position 682,635 of record NZ_PTIR01000001.1, read on the forward strand.
GCGTGGTCGATGAGTGGCCCGTCGATGACCTGCTCGTCGTGCGCGAACCGGAGCTCCTGTGCATCGTAGGGCTGCATGCTGCCCTCTTCGCCGCGCCGCATTGGCCGCAGCTTCCATCCGTGAGTCCCGTCGAAGACGCGCAACGCCATCCGGTTCATCGACACGATTTCGAAGCGTGTCTTGTTGGGCCGCTTCATGGCGAGCACGAATCGAGCCGGCATGCCGCCGTTGCTCGTGTCCACGCGCCCGATCCAGACCATCGTATCGATCTTGCGCCACGCATCCGCGCCGCCGCGTGCCGCCGCGTTCTTTGCGACGATCTGCTCCACGCCGAGGCTCGCCGAGCCCCCTTCGTCGGAACCCGCACACGCCGCCACCGTCACCGATAAGGCGAGCGCCACCCCCAAGAGTGCGATTCGTTTCATGATCGCGCTCCCCGCACTAGTGCGTTTGCGCGGCGGCCTTCGCCATCGCCAGCGTGGGCTTGGCGAAGAGGGCGTCGTCGACGGCCGCATTCACCGCTACATGCTCGATCGTCATCTTGTGCGTTTGCTTGACGCCCTGCACCGCTGTCTCGATGACATGCGGCACCTTGAGGCCTCCTTCGTTCCGGTAGTCGCGAAGGAAGACAAAGACGGGATGCATCCGGCCGTCGAGCTTGCGTGCATCACCCTCGACCTTGAGCTGCAGAAAGCTCGTCGCATCGACCCACATCATTCGCTGCGTACCGTCCTTCAACGTGAGCTTAAGCTTGTACGCACCATGGCCTTCGACTTTTTCGGTGCCCGCAAGCGCGATCTTGGTGCCTTTTTGCGCGTGGTCAACGAGCAAGCCGTCGAGCTCCGAGGCTTCTGCCGCCTGCTTGACCTCGGCCGGCGTGTAAGGATCGACTTCATCGCGGCCAAGGAAAGGTCGCACTTTCCATCCTTCGGCACCGTCATAGACTTGAAACGCAGTCTGGCCGTCGAAGCGCACCTCGAAGCGGCTCTTCTTCGGCCGCTTCATCGTCATCGTGAACGGCAACGTCACGTTATGCTTGCCGCCGACCTCGATCTGCCCGGACATCACCATCGTGTTGGTCGCGCGCCAGGCCTGCAATCCGCCACTTGCGGCGATGCTTCGCTCGACGATCTGCTCCGCGCCGAGCGAAGGCAGCGAGATCGCCTGTCCGGATCTATCCGCAGCCGCTGGCTTCACCGCTTTCGCCACCTTCGCGGCCGCCGTCGTCGATGCCGCGGCAGCCGCCGTCGCTGTCGTCGCCGAAAGCGTCGTGGCCGCGACACAGCCCACGAGCCCGATCTCAAGCCATAGTAATCGCGTCATGATCGCATCCCCCTCCATGCTTTACCTGCTTCTCGTCCGAACCGATTGCTCGTGCTCGAACGCTCATTGGACCATCAAGCCGTCGACGTGATATGTGCCGACGATCACACTTACGCGATCCCCGGCCTTCACGAGATTGCCTTTGTTCGAAAACACCATCCAATAGGCCTTGCCGACTTCGGCCTCGCCCGTCTGCCGCAACGGGCCGATTTGCTCCATTTCCGGCACGTGCAGCAGCGCGTGAGTGCGCGGCGCGAACAAGTACGGCGTGGCGTGTCGATCGACGAGCAGTTTTGCGGCCGACGCGTCCACCACCCGATAGCTGAAGCGAACCAGATTGCCCGATGCCGTCAGCTGCACGTGCGGCTCGGCGATTCCCCCGGACGCTGCATAGAACTCCAGTGCCCGGGCGGTCGCCCTTGCCGGGAAATAGGGGGACTCTTTCTTCGCCGCTATCGAAGCGCTCGGCGGCGCTGCAGCCTTCGCGCCCCCGATTGCGACACAGAATGCGGCGAATCCCCAAATCACGGCGACAGCCGCGAAATCGGCACACTCACGCATCGACCTCCGGCGGCGCTCGCCGTTACCGCCGCCGGAGCCTGCTTCCGTTCGCGAGGCCGATCTCATCGCGGCGTCCCCGTAAAGCTCACGCCATGCGAGCGGGCGAGCCCGATCGTGCCGTTCTGGCTACCGCCGACGGGCAGCGGCAGGAACGGCATGCCGGCCAGCAGACCACCCAGCGTCGGCGTGCTGACGTACTCCACCGCTCCGATGTCGACCTGCCCGTTTTTCCGCGGCGTGCGCGGATTGCCGAAGAAGTCATAGGCCGGAGCGCCTTGCGCCGTCGCGCTGCCGATCGCAGGCGAATTCGACTGGATCGCATAGTTGCCGAGCGGCACGTTGTACCCCGGCCGGCCTGCCACGAGCGCCTCGTTGAAAAGCGAGATAGGCCCATACTGCAGATTGATCCAGTTGTTGCCTTCATCGGGCGTGGCCGACGGCTGCAGGCTGAACAGCGGGTTCGGCAGCACGGCATCGGCGATGCCCGGCGGCACCTGAATGCCGTTCCCGCCCGCCTCCGGCGGCATGCGCGAACCGTTGCAGTATTGGCTGACCACCGCCGGATTGCCTCCGACGTTGTTCTGGCCCGTGTAGTCGGTCGCGTCCGTCAGGATCGAGTACGTCGGACTCAGCGTGAAGCCCGAGCCGTGATTGCTTGCCGCCGTGTCGCCGGCCACGCCGATGTCCCAGTACACCGCGCCCGCCGGGCAGTAGCCCGTCGGATGCCCGGCCTGGTTCAGCGTCGGGTTCAGCGTCACGATGTTCTGCAAGCCTTGGATACCGGCGTTGAGTCCTCCCACGGTGATATGGAACGTACGGTTTTGCCAGAAGATGTTGTTCGCGATCACGGGGCTCGAGACCTGCGTGCAATTCGACACGCCCGCCGGGCATGCCCCGCTCGCACCGGCGAAGGCCGTGACGAGGTTCGCCGTGTGGGGCGCCGTCTCCAGTCCCGCGGGCTGGTTCGTCGACGTCGTGATCGGCTGGCACGTCGTTTCGCCACCGACGGTGGTGCAGTTCGGCGGCCCGACGTTGGCCTGAGTCGCGCCATCGGTGTTGAACAGCACACCCGAGGAGGCCGTGGCATCGTTCGAGACGACCGTGTTGTTGATGAACGATACGTTCACGGCATCTTGCAGCGACACGCCACCGCCAGCCCAACCCGCGACGTTGTCGCCGATGATGTTGTTCGTCACCTTGACCGAGTACCACTTGCTCGGATCGCTCGGGCTGCGCTGCACGTCGGTGCCGTTGATCAACTGCAGCCTCAGCCCGCCGCCCTTGCCGCTTTCAGCCGTATTGCCGATCAGCAGGTTGCTGTCGATGACGAGCCCCGGCCCGGCACCATCGGTGAGTTGCGGCGCGCAGTCGACGTCGACGGTCGAGTTCTCGCAGAAGGTCCCGTCCGGCGGCACGCCCATCGCGACGATCCCGCCCCCGTAGGTCGGCAAGGTCGGGTTGTTGCTCTGGTTGAAGAGCACCCAGTTGTGCGAAATGTCGCCGTTGTAGCTGAAGCCGAAGTGCGCGAGACCTCCACCGTCGCCGCTGCTGATGTTGCCGCAGACCCAGTTGTAGTTGAAGTGGTAGTAGTCGGCGCCCGTGCAGAACGTCACGCCGCCCGCCGATGCCGGCGTGGTCGAATTGATCTCGTCGCCATACGCAGCGTTCGATGTCACCGAATTGTGATGGACATTGACGTTCTGGTTGTAGCCGAACGGAACCTCCGTCACACCATCCGCGGCAATCGTCGCGTCGGGCACCTCGACTTGGCCGATCGTGATGCCGCCGGTGAGCGTCCCCGCGTTGGCCTGCACGCGGTTGTTGGCGACTTGCATGTTGTGGTCCCATCCGTGCAGGAAGATCCCGCCACCGCCCTGCGAGCTGTTCGAAAACGTCATGCCGTCGATGCTCGAAGGATTGCAAAGGAAGTTGCTCGGGTACGTGCTGCAATCGGCCGCGCTATTCGTGAGCGGCGTGCAGATACCGTTCGCCGTGCAGTTCGGATCGGGTTGCAGCGCGCCGTTGACAGGCACGTCGCGCACCCCCTTCGCGAGCACCGTGATGCCGGCCCCTTCGTAGGCGCCCATCAACGTCGGCTCCATCAGCAACTCGGCGAGGTCACCATTCAACGTCGAATCCCAGCCGACGATCGGCTCGAACGGAATCGGATCGACCTGGCGCTGCATCGCCGCCGGGCAGCTATAGGCGCCGCTCGGGTCATACGGATTCGTCGAAGAGATCATCGCGCCGTTGAGTGCGACACCGAAGAGGCACGCCGTCTGCCTGCGCCACGGATCCATCTTGCCCGACGGGTGCGTGTTTGCATTCACGACGACGGAAGGCGCACCGACACCCTGTAGCCGCACGGGCTTCCACATCAGCAGCATCTCCTGATAGTTGCCGGGGCCGACGATGACCATGTCGCCGGGGCTCGCGTTGTCGAGCGCGGCTTGGATCGCGTTGTTCGTCGCGTTCTCGCCGTTCACGTAGGTCGGCGTCTTGCCGCCGATGGTGACCGTCACGGCGTCGATCGATTGCTTGCCGTTCGCCGCCGTGATCACGAGCTCCCCGCAAAGTGCCTGCGGCGTGCCCGCGGGCAACCCGAGCTGCGGCACGGTGCAGCTCGATTGCGCCGCCGTGAGCGCGGGCACCTGCACCTTGATCTGCGTATCGCTCCACGACACGATCGTCGCTGCCTGCCCGCCGATCGTCACTTTGCTGCCGGTTCCGCGAGTGCCGAAGCCATAGTGCCGTTTGATGAACTTCTCGTTGAACGGCGCCGTCGTCGCCTGAGGCCCGGTGTAGCCGTTGTTGGGCACCTGCTGATCGCCGAGCGCATTGATCGTCACGGTATTGCCGGCAGCGCTCACCCAAGGTCCGCTCCCTCCGCCGGGCAGGCTGTCTCCCGTCACCGTCGATACGGCCGGCGTGGCGTCGGGATAGGCGCAATCGGGCGGATTGTAGCCATCCGCGAAGGCCTGCACGGGGACGACGGGCGTGTCCATGTATTGCGTTTGCCCGGGCATGAACGGGATCTCGTAGCAGAACTGGCTGTATCCGGGGTTGTAAAGCGGATCGCGAATTGTCTTGCCCGGATGGGCCGGATCAGGCATATCGGGATCGTTCATGCAGGCCACCATCATCGTCGGCGCATAGCCCGTCGGATTCGGCGGGTTGACCTCCCAAGTCGAATAAGTGAGTCCGTTAAAGATGCCCCACTGGTCGGAATAGACGCGCTCGATCTCGTTGCCCGCGAAATCCTTGATTGAGACAGGAACGTTCGGCACCGCAAATTTCTCGCCGAACTGCGGCGAGTACGGATCGAATTCGGACGAGAAGTCGTCGAGCATGAAACCCGTGTAATGCGAGGAGACGTGCGTCGAGCTGAACAGATAGAACTTCGCTTCGGCCGTTATCTGATCGGTCAGCGTGATCTCCTTGCGATCGCAGAGGTGGCGCGACGCGCCCGCGAACGGCGAGACTTCCTGCGCCTCGGGGAAGAGGCTCAGGTAGTCGGGAACGATGCGCAGCTCGCCGACGCAAGGCCAATACGTTTCGGTCGTGCCCGTATCGCCTTCCTCGCGTGGGTACGTAACCGATCCGAGATTGGTCGTCGGGTTCTGTGCGTTGTTCTTGTTGTAGGCGCTGTTCACCGCGGCTTGGTCGGGCAGGATGAAAATGTTCGACAAGGCAGCGAACTCCTGCGTCACCGGGGCGATGAAGTTGTCGCCGATGAGAATATTCTTGTCCTCCTCTTTCATCAGCTCGTAGCCGGGCGGTACGATTACCTCCACTACGTACTTTCCGGCCGGCAGCATCCACGTCCCGTCGCCGGTCGGATTCCTGACGCAAATCTTGCAGTTCGTGCCGATCGGCAGCCCGGTCGACGGATTGCGTGCCGTCACGCTCGGGAACTGGTACATCCCGTCGTACGGCGCCGGCTGCAGTTGGTTGAACACGTGCATGCCGTCATAGCACTTGAACTGCGAGTTGTGCGGTAACGGATGATTCGGATTGAGCGTCGTCGGCGAGTTCTTCAACGTGAAGAAGAACGGATCGTTCGTCTCCTGACCCGGGCAGTTCATGTTCGGCACGCCGTTCAACCGGAAGCCCTGCGCCCAATCGTCCCAGCTCGAGCTCTGCGTCGTATCCACGAGCTTGAGGCTCGCGGTGCCATCCTCGGCTGTGCCCTCCTGATACAGATTGACCGTCACGTGCGGGATATTCGGTATCCACCTTGCATGGACCGTCAGCGTCGGGTCGTCGAACGCGCGCGTCGACGCGTAGACCACCTCGCCGCGAATGCCGCCGTTCTCTCCGGTCGCAAAGGGCTTCTTGCCGAACTCGATGAAGCCGGCCTGACCCGAGAATCCCTGCCAGCCCTCCGTCGTCACCCACGGCGGATCGATGCGTCCCGTCGAGGGGTTCGACGTGCTGCTGCCGGGACCGTTGGCGATGGAAAAGCCGTTGCAATCGGCGTTGTCGCAGTAGACGGCGCCGGGCACTCGCAGGTTGGTCGGCAAATGAGCCGTCGACGATTCCTTAGTATTCGCAAGATTCGCGGCGATCGTCGATGTGCCGCCGCCGGGCGTGCCGTCGGGTGGCCCACCGGCGTCGTAGACGACATGCACGCCGGTCTGCTTGTAGCGTGTCGTATCAGTCTCGGCGACATACCAGTTGAAGAGCGGGAATACCTCGTTGAACGACATGTAGCCGTTCATGTCGGTGACGCCCAGGTTCGAGTAGCTGCCATCGCGGAACCGAATGTTCATCGGCACCATCGCCAGGCCCGGATCGGAATCGTGCGAGACGCCGTCTCCGGCCAGGTCGAGGAATGTCCTCGTGTAAAGGTTCGTTTGCCACTGCAGCACCGCGATGTCGCCGACGTTGAGCGTCTGTCCCGGCTGCAGCGTGAATGCGCTCGCGAGCCCATCCACAATCTGATCGTTCCATTGATCGAAGACCGTGACTCGCCACGTCCCCGCAGGCAGCCCGCTGAAGCTGAACGTGCCGTCCTCGTTGCACTTCGTGAAAGCGATGTCGTCGCCGTCAGTTGAGCCGAGACTCACATAGCACTGCGTAAAGCTGAGTGGCTTGCGCGATTGGCTGCCGTAGAGGTTCTCGTTGGGCGGCCGGCTGTAGTGAAGATTCGTGACGCGTCCCGTCACGCCGCTCGTGCAAGTCGTGCCCGCGCATACGCCGGGCAGTCGATCGTTGATGATCTTCGGATTCGCAAAGCCGATCGAAACGTGGAAGCCTGCGGGGCCGAACTCCTGGAAGTAGGCGGGACCGCCGATCTTGATGAATGAGTCGTGCGCCTTCTGACCGTCGAGCGTGTTCGTCTGCAGCCACTGCTCGCCGCGCGCGATGCGATCCGCGGCCGGTGTCGCGACGATGCCGTAGCGCCCAGGCATCAGGTTCGCGATCACCGCCTGGCCTGCGAGCGGCGACGGAGTCTTGCCGTCGGACTCGTAGTTCGGGCAGGTCGGGATCATGCCGACGATGCCGTCGCTCGCGGCTGAGATCGGACATGCGTTGAGCCCTGTCGTCGGATCGATCGTGCCCTGCAGAGAGTTCGACAACGGCATGTTGAACATGTCGTAGGTCATCTGTCCGGTCGCGTCGCCCGTGCCGCCCGCATCGTCCCACAACTTGATTTCGAAGCCGCCGAGGCCGGGCTCGCGAGCGGTGCCGAAGTTGTCACTGCCGCCGTGAACGTCGACTTCACCGTTGAGCGGCGAATCGTCCTCGAATACGAACACTGAGACTTTGGCCGTCTGGAACGGCGTCTGCTGCAGTACGACGCTGACGCCCTTCTGCCCCGCCGCGATCGGCGCGCCGCCCATCCCATGCCCGCACTTGCCGGTGCCCGGGGCGAAATCGGCACCGCTTGGGCCAGAGGGGCAATCGAGCGCGATGCTGAATTGCCGCGTCGGTCCACTCGGATTGTTCGGGTCGACGGGTACCGGTGCACCGGCGCCTGACGCGAACGGATTGCCGGCGTCACCGGGCAAAATCGAGATGTAGTAGCGCTTCCTCGGGTCCAGCACGACCTGACTCGGGTTCGCCGGCGTCTGCTGCGCCGCCGTCGTGCGACACACGCCGTCGCCTATGTCACAGACCGCGGGCACGTGCGCGTTGCTCGTCGGATCGAAGACTGTCTGCCCATACTCGCACGCATACTGGCCGACACATCCGGACGCCACGACCGGCATATAACTCGTGTGGAAGTTCGTGCCGAGGCTCGGCACCGGCAACGGTGGGCAGGTTGCCGGCCGGTTCCGGCTATTGACCTGGCAAGCCGGGTCGATATAGAACGTGCGATCCTCTTCGATGATCCAGCGATAGTCAGTAATCGGGGTGCCCGTGTTCGCATCTTGCACGGCCACCTGCAAGCCGCTGCCCGCATGGAACGTCACCGTGACGGTCTCGGCCTCGCTCGCCGTATTCTGCGAATTGACGGCCTTGTAGTGGAACCGCACCGTCGACGTGGAAGTCCCCGTCGGCACGGTGGCGGGTATCGCGGTGAACGAGCCGTCCGCATTCAACGTCACGGTACCGCCCTGCGCCGTGCCGGACATGACGGCCGTCATCGGCAAGCCCAAAGGATCGCTCGAATAGGCAAGCACGCCTGGCGATGACAGATGGAACGTCGAAGCGATGCTGCTCGTATAACTTTGGTCGCTTGCGCGCGGCGGGCGGCCGAGGCAGCCGTTGGCGGTCGTGCAGGCGGTCAGCGTGACGGTGGCCGTGATCGCGGCGTTGCCGTTCGCCTGGTAGACGAAGCTGTCCGACGTCGTGCCCGCATTCGGCACGTAGGTGAACGTCCCATCGGAATTCAACGTCACCGTGCCGCCCTTCGCTTGGGTCAGCAACGTGACGCCGTAGATGCCGGTGTTGCTCCCGATGACGCCTTTCGTCGGGTCCGAGACCGTCAGCGGCGTGTTCATGTCGAAATAGTAGTGACCGGCCTTCGCGACGGCCGTATCGCCGCCCGTCGTCGCGGTCGGTACAGCGCCACCGTTGACGCTGACATAGGCCTGCATTCCGCCGTCGCGCTGATTGTTCGTCGACAGGCTCAGCTCACGGTCGAAGACAGGCAACGCTGCCGCGCCCGTGACCGGTGCATTCATCATCACGTCGTACGTCTTGCCGGCAGGCAGAAACACTTCATTCTGAATCTTCGGAAGGCCGGGAAGCACGTTGCCGTCTTCCGCGATCAACGCAAAACCCGGGGTCGGCGCGCTGCCCGCCGGCAAACCCGCCACGGTCTGCGCACCAACGACGGACGGTACGTGCATGCGCAACCCGGCGTTGACGAAGCGCAGCATCACTTGCCCTGTTCCCGCGGGGGCCGCTGCCGAAAACTGCGAGCGGACCGCATTGGTCCGGTCGAAGGACACGCCGTTGATCAGGTAGTAGCGCGGGTCGTAGTTGACGACGGGCGGATAGCAGGTGCCGTACGTGCTCGATGTCGGATCGCCGCACTGCCCCGGCTGACCGGACCATACCTTCGTCTCGCTGAAGCCGTTCGTGACCACGGCCTTCGCGACCGCCGCGTTTTGCACCGGGTCGATTTCGCTCAAGAGCAAGGGGACATCAGCGTCATAGTTGACGCCCGGATAAGCCTGCGCCTGCGTCGTTCCGTTGGCGGGCGTGCGAACGACGAGCACGCCATAGAGCCCCATGGGTCCTTGGATTGACGGATGCGTGCCCGATTCGATCAGATAAGTGCCGGGCCGCAGGTTGTTCCATGTCAGCGCGGTCGTCGAACCGTTCGACACTTCCGTCGAAAACGACTGCACGCGCGGCCCTTGCGCCGGCGGTGTGAATTTCGCGGCCGTGGCGCTCGTCGCGCTGCCCGCGATCGGCCAGGTCGCGACCTGCGGCGGATGCGCGGGGCTCGGCGTCGACGTGGCGCTCGCTCCGAGTCCGCCGCCGAGCTGACCGATGATCGAGAGTGACGTCGGAACCTGCCCGGGGAGGCTGTTGGTGAGATTGATCGTCAACGGGCCGGGCGGGACGCTAATGACGACGGGCGACCATCCAGTCCCGGCATTGGCGTTCGACGCCGCGCAAGTAGCGGGTGCCGTCACCGTGCCGCAGACGTAGCCCCACATCGGCACGCTCTGACCGTCGGGAAGATTGGCCGTCGAGGCCTTCACCGTCAAGTTGACGCTTTGCGCAAGCGCCATCCCACTCGTGAACGCGAGTATAGAAGCCGCTACTGCCGCCGTCCTGGCGAGACCCATGATCGGTGCTTTAAGCACATCGGTTCTCATTGCGGTTCCCCTTGTCTCTCTCTAGTTCGACTCGTTGATCGTGAAAGCTTGCGGATCGACGAGCATCATCATCATCATTCCGCCTGGGAAGATGTTGTTGGTCGTGATCTCGCGCTCATTGTGCGAATGCCACATGTAGGCGAAGCCCGCTTCCGTCGTCGGCGGATTCACGATCAGCCCGCTCGGCGGCGTCGTGCCCGTCGCGCCCACCGCGCGAATCAGCGCGTCGGGCCCGAGGTAGGCGCTGCCGGAATACCAGGCGCCGTTAGCGAAGATGTTCGGATCGGGCAACGTCACGGGACCTCCGCTCGCGACGGTGCCGAACGGATGCGCTTCCAGCGGCTTGTCGTGATCGGCGCACCACTCGAAGTAATTCGGCGCGAGAGGATCGGCTGTGTAATAGCCGTTCGCATCGGGAGTACAGACGACGCTCTTGCCGTTGTAGCTCGTATGCAGTGTGTCCGTGGGACGGACGTTGTAGACGCTGCCGGGGCCCGACGTCGTATTGCCGTAGACGTCCCAGTTCAGGCCCTTGCCGGTCCAGTAGAAGATGCCGTCCATCGCGATGCCCGGCGTCGTCGTCGTCGTGAAGAGCAGTGGCCCGGCAAGCTTCGTCGGATCGGTCGCGGCGAGCAGCAGATTGCCGTCGCGCGCGAGGATGCGTACGTGATTGCCATGCTCGTGGAACGGGTGCTGCCATCGCCCGGTGCCGATGATCCGCAACAAGACGAGTTCGCCCGGATGCATGTGCGGGTTTCCGTTATAGGGCTGGTGCGGATACGCCGGCGCATAGTTCGCATCCATGTCGTCCGGCATCGAGCGGCCGTTGATCATGAAGTACGCAGGGTGATAGGGCTCGGTCTGGATGTTCATGCAACCTGTCGGCTGCGTGCAGGCGACGTTCGCTTGCTGTTCGGCCTGCAGATGAATACGCGGGTCGATCTCCGAGAACTGGAAGAGATACTCACGGTCGTAACAAGTTTCGCTATGGTTGTACGCCGCCGCCGCGTCACGGTAGTCAGGCTGCCCGTCAGGCAGCGTGGCGCTCACGGCCCGGCATCCGGCGGGCACGACAGCCGTTCCACCGCTTGCCGGCAGTACGACGAGCGCACCGTACAATCCCATCTCGACTTGCAGATCGCCCTGCGTGCCGCTGTAATATGCGTGCGTGCCCGCCGTCGTGGCGACGAAGCTGTACGTGACGGTTCCGCCATGCACTGCCTCGCGCGTGAGCAGCCCTGGCACTCCGGTCAGCGCAGCCGGACACGTACCGTCCGTATTCAGCTTGGCGGCGCACACCTGAAAGCCCGGAAACAGCATCGACGTATTCCCGGCGGCTGCGGGCAGATTGTTCGTCAGCGTGATCGTCACGACGTCGCCCTGTTTCACGATCAACGTCGGCCCCGGAACCTGCATGCTCTGGCAGTTGGCGCCGTCGAGCGGATTCGCGCTCGGCAAGAAGTTCACCGTCGTGCGCGGATTGCAGCCGTAGCCCCACGAGTAGATGCTTTGCCCGTCGGGCTGATTCACGCGGTTCTGTTCCGCTGTCAGATCGAACGTCGGGCCCGCGACGCCGGGAACGGCGGCGCGCACGGCCACCGAAAACAGCATGCCGACGAAGATCGCGACGAATCGCGCGAGCCTCGCGTTCCATGTCTTCCATGTAATGTGGCTCACGGCAGTCCTCCTAAGAGCACTTCTTCGTCGTGGGGTCGACGGCGTTGCAAATATGGACCTCGGTCATCAGGCCGCCGAAGTTCTCGGCGTCGTTCGCGAGGTGATCGAGATTCGGCGTGTAGAGGTAGAACGTCGATCCCACCGGATACATCGTCGTGTCGCTCGCGTCGAGAATGAGATCGAGCGACTCTCCGCCCCCCAACGTGATCGAGTTCGTGAAGTACGTCATGTCGTTGCCGGCCATGTCGCGCAACAGCCTCGCGTTGATCCCGATCACGTGCATCGGGATGCCGAGCGACGCGAGTGTCTGGTACTCGGTGACGTCGAGATCCGAAATCCGCAGCAGCGCCCTGCCGCCAGCCGGGATGTTGATGAGCGTCGGCAGCGGCTGCGAGTAGTGCGATGTGCCGTCGGCGACTTGCGTCGTCAGCGGGTTCGGATTGACGGTGTCCGGATAGCCGCGCCCGTTCAAAAGGAAGTACTTATCCTTCATGTCGGTGAACGGCTCAGGATTGAACGTCATCCCGATGAAGTGGAAGTTTGGGTCGAAGCCGTGAATCTGGATCGGGTACTCGACGTCATAGGCCGTCGAGCCATCACCGTCGTTGTAGGCGTAAAGGGTCGGCGCGCCGCTCTTGTTGAGCGCATGCAGCACGCTGTTCGCCGCCGGCAATGGCGTCGAGCACAGAATGTCCGTGCCGGCGCCGCGCTGCGGATTGTGGATGTCCGCGCCGCAGGCGGTACGCGGATCGAGCTGCTGAGCGAGCAGCCCCTGGTAAAGCGAAGCCCCTGCCGGCACGCGATTCTGCCTCGGCCGCACGAAGATCTGGCCGACCATGCCCATTTGCAAGTGCTCGGGAGGCGTGATATGGCAGTGCCAGAAGTAGGTACCGGCATCGGGTGCAAGGTAGTAGTAGGTGAAGCTCGCACCGATGTTGATCGCAACCGACGCATCGGGCACACCGTCATAGAACGAAGAGGCATTCGGGTAGCCGTGGAAGTGGACGGTGTGCCGCTCGAACAAGTCGGGCCGCATGATCATGCCGACGTTCGTGAGCGTGAGGAAGAACTCGTCGTCCTCGTCGATGGCCATCGTCGGCGCGGGGATGTTGCCGTTCATGACACCGATGTCCATGATCGGCCGCGGATCGACATGGCCGGAGATCAGTTGCTCGTTAGGCGGCGAGGTTGGATCGACAGCGGCGCCGTCCGCCGTCAGGCCGACCGCGCCGTTGAACGTCGCGTCGTTGTATGGATCGCCCGGCATGTTGAAGATCGAGGGCGGCTCAGTGCCGGGCAATCCGTTGCGAATGTTCGCCAGCCCCGAAAGCGGGCCGAACGAAAACATGTACGTCTGCACGCCGTCGCCCATCGTTGAGTAGCCGTCGCCGCCCGAAATCTGCTGGCACTTGATCCCGCCATGCGACGTGTCGGTCGGATCGGGATGGGTGATCGTGGCAAATGGACATTGCACGCGAAACGATTGCGCGCGAACGGGCAACGCGAACAGCAGCAACATCAGCATCGCGATCCCGCCGCGCGCCACGCAAGTAGCGAACATATGACCTCCTGGAATCTGGTCATCTCCGCGCGATCCGCTGCGGGATCATCGTTCCGTCCCGCTCGGCGACCGTGCTGTCATCACGCTCATCCCCGGCATGTCTTATTGTGCTTAGCGCATGCGGAACGCGGCATGGGTGAAGCTCCTACAGCGGAGGTAGGGCAAGCCAGAGTCAGCGGCGGGGACTACCGGGTGGGCGGATGAACGGCATCGACGAAGACTGCGACCACGGCGCCGAAGGCACGCCGGCCGCGGTATTGCCGCGCCATCCGGGCGGCGGATAGAAGAACTTCCAGTCCGAATAGGTCTGCGCCTTGTCGAAGAACGCGAAGAGCCGCGGGAAATTCGCGTGCTTGATCGGTACGCGATCGGAGCTGCTATAGACCCCATAGATGCCGTTGCCGTCGCGCATGAACTGCCAGTCGGTCTTGCCCGTCATCGGGTCGGGGTAGGCTCGCCGCAAATGATGAATCGGAACGGGAAAGCGCTTGTCTTCGAGAAGATCGTCGATCGTCGCTGGCAAGGTCCGGCCCGCGAGGTAGTAGCGCTGGATCGCGAGCCGATATTGGTTGCCGACGAACAGCAGCTCCTCCTCCTGGCGCCGCTGCTTTTCGAGCGCCCAGACGTCGAGGCCCGCGAGCAGCGCGATCGATGCAAGCGAAAGAGCGATCAGAAGCGCGAGCATGACGAGCCCGCGAGGTCGGCGCCGGCCGAGTGTTCCGTCGGCTCGGCGCGCAGCAGCGATTCTGCCAGATGCGCAAGCGCTCACGCGAACGTGCGCGCCGATTGACAAGCCCGCCTTCATTTCGCCGCTGCCTGTGCCGCCGCTGATGAAGGTGCCGGCGCGGCGGCGCGCACCTCGCTTGCCGGCCCCACGTCGTAGACACCGCTCTTCGACGTGTCGGGAGAAGCGATGACGGTCCAGGCCGTGCCGCCGCTCACCGGATCCACGGGAATACTGCGCAGATAGTGCTTCGCGACGAGGTCATCGAGCGTGTCCGGGTATTGGCCATTGTCCCCGTAGTATTTGTCGATGGCATCGCGAATCACCGAGATGTTCTGCTGCTGCACCTGACTCTTGCCGCGCTCAATGCTGTGAAAGTATTGCGGCAATGCGATCGTCAGCAGCAGCCCGATGATCGCCATGACGACCACGAGCTCGATCAGCGTGAACCCTCCAGAACAGACTACATGTTTGCTCGAGCGCTTCATGAGCGGCCTCACCATTCTTTGTACGGAATGCCGTTGAGCCCGACGCCGTCCGACTTCGAGCTGACGTCGAAGATGTCGTCGTCGCTCACGCTCGAGCCCGGGCTGTCGCCGCCCTGCGCGCCTTCGGGCGGGACGCCGTAGGCGCGCGTATTCCACGTTTCCTCGGCGGGCGTCGTCGGGTCCCCCGTGAAGAACGGGTCGCGCGGCACATGGCGCATAAACGTCATCAGCCCTCCGTTCGGATCCTTCGCGTCCTTCACGCCATCGACGAGCACCGTGAGCGACGGCGGATAGCCTGACGCACCGGGCGGGTGCTCGATCGCGCCGGAATCGCTCGCGTCCTTGTAGGCGTCGATCGCCGTGCGGATCACTCGGAGGGACACACGCAGTTCCTGCTCCTTGTCGCGCTGAACGTTCAGCTCCGCGAAGGGGACGACCGCGAGCGCGACGATCGCCACGAGCGCGAGCGTCATGACGAGCTCGATGAGCGTGAAGCCGCGAACGCGTCCGATCGCGCAAGGTCCGCGAGGGCAAGGGTGCGCAGCGCGTCGCATCATGGCTCAGTTCGAGTCGACGGGAATGGCGTGCAGCGGGTTGTCACTCGCCATGTCGCTCGGCTGCGCCGGCATGATCGGTGGCGGGGACGGAGCGGTCGACGCCGCCGCTTGAGGCGCGGGCGCCGTTGAGCTCTGCTGTCCCGCCGTTGCCGCTCCGGTCGACTCGTGCGCGGCAGCGGTGTCGGCCGTGGGCGCCGAACCGCCCGCTCCTCCCGCGCCCGCCGCCTGGGCATGATCCGCGGCCGCCCCATTTGCCGTCGCGCCGCCCGCCGCAGCACCGCCCACCGCCGTGCCACCTGCCGCCGCCCCTGCGCTCCCCACGCCGCCGCCAACCGCCGTTGCCGGTAGCGGCACCGACGTCATGAACCGGCCGCCGAACATCGTGGGCGGCGCCGTCGTACGCGGCGTCGCAGGCGGAACGCCGAGCGCGCCCGTTACGGGAACCGTCGCGGCCCCGCTTGTCGCAGCGCCCGCTTTGTCCGCTCCCGGCAAAGCGTTGCCGCCCCCGACATGTCCAGGCGTCACGGCAACGACCTCGGCAGAACCGACGGCAGCGACCGGCACCGCGCCGGAAGCCGTTGCGGGAGCAGGAGCGGGAAGCGCGGGCAACGCGGAAGCCGTGTCCACACTCGGCGGATCGAGCCGCAGCTGCTCCGTGCGCACTTTCTCGTCGGTGCCCGACCACATCTCGCGCGTGTCGGCATCGGCTGCGAGCTGCGGCCGGATGATGTGCGGCGTGATCATCAGCACGATCTCCGTCTTCTTGTGGTCGCCGTTGTGATTCGAGAACAGCCTGCCGAGCACCGGCAGCTGGCCGAGCCCCGGCACCTTGTCGGCCGCGTCGCGGTCTTCGTCCTGAATCAAGCCGCCGAGGATCTGCGTCTCGCCGTCCTTCATCCTCAAGCTCGTCGACGCGCTGCGCGTGCCGATCTGATAAGCGAGCGAGCTGAGTCCGCTTTGCGAGTTGCTGCTCGAGATCGTGTTCGTGATGTTGCTCACTTCCAGGTTCAACTTCATGCCGACGTCGTTGTCGCGGTAGACCTGCGGCTCGACTTCCAGCTTGATGCCCACGTCGAGGTACTGGATCGATTGCGAATAAGCCGGGCCGCTCGTGCTCGGCACGCTGGAGCTCGAAATCACCGGCACCTTGTCGCCGATGAGGATTTTCGCCTTCTCCTTGTTGCGCGTGCGAATGCGCGGGCTTGCCAGCAGGTTCGCATCGGTGTCGGTCAGCTTGAAGTTGGCGGTGGCCGACAGCCCGCTCACGGCGAGCGCATTGACCGGCAAATGATGGAGGTCGGCCCACGTCTGTACTGAGTTCGGCGTCGACGCGCTGAAACTGTTGGGCCAGTCGATGCCGAGATCGGTCAGCCGATCTCGCGACACTTCGAGCACCTTCACCTCGAGCATTACTTCGGGGTCCGGAATATCCTGCGCGGCAATCATCCGCTCGGCCACGCGGATCGTCTCCGGCGTCGCGCGAATCGTTACCGTGTTCGCTCGCTCGTCGACTACGACCTCCTTGATTTTCAGAAGGCTCTTCAGGAGCGTCTGAATCTGTTTCGCATCCGTATTCGAGAGCTGGAACGTGCGGACTTTCAGATCTTCGTACTCCTGCTCTTTCGCCGGCGTCGCCGGATAGATGAACACGGTGTTCGCGTTGAGCACCTTCTTTTCGAGCTGGTTCTGCATGAGGATCATGTCGACCGTATCATCGAGCGAGGCGTTCGAAACGAATATCGTCGTCTTCAGATCGGCACGCACATCGCGGTCGAAAATGACGTTGAGGCCCGTCGTGCGCGAGAGCGCCTCGAACACCATCCGCACATTGGCATCGCGAAACTGCAGCGATACGGGCTTTTTCATGATCGACGTCGATGCGTTTTGCTCGTCGGCCGCAAGCCGAGCCTGGCGGCGCTTCTCGGCGAGCTCGCGATAGAGCCGCAGCGCCGCGACGTTATTCGGGTTTTCCGCAAGCACCTGATCGAGCCGCTGAGCGGCGCTATCGAGCGAGCCGCGCTTCACCATCCGATCGACTTCGCTCAAGATGAAGTCGTCGCGCCGATCCAGCTCGATCGCCGAGCCGATCCGCTTGCCGCGCTCGCTCGTCGGATCGAGCTTCCACGCCTCCTGCAGCTTCTGGATCGCCGCGCCGTAGTCGTGCCGGACGCGGAGCTGGTCGGCCTCGTCGAGCAGCGCCGTGACCTCATGGTCGCGCTCGTCGAGATACTTGAGCTGCGCCTTCGCGTTCGTCGGCTCGCGTTTGCTCGCGGTGCGCAAATCGTCGATATTGGTCGCGCATCCGCCGACGAGCGACAAGACGACGGCCCAAGCAACGCCGCAGGCAAGCGGCGCGAACTTCAAATCCCGGGGCAGGTGGCAACGGTCCGCTTCGCGCGCAACACCCCGTCTCGATGACGGTTTCATTTAGTTCCCCTCGCCCTCGATGGTCATTACCTGCTTCTCTCGGAGCGGCAGATACGTAAACACGGCCGCCGTGGCCGCAATCGATTCGAACCGGTAACGGCCGTCGATTACCTCGCCCGGCGAGACGATCAGCAATTGATCGCCATTCGCCAGGAAGACCTGCGGCTTCGCCTGATTCGCATTTGACATTCCCACATAAGTGAACGGCAGCGGCGGCGCCGCGGGCGGCGGCGCCTGCACCGCTTCGGCCACCGGCGCGGGCGGCGGTGGCGGCGGCGGCAGCCAGGACTGCACGTTGAACGGATCGTTTTGCGCTTCCGGGGAGAGCCGCGCCCGTAACGCGGCGAGCTTCTGACGCGCCGTACGCGCGAGGGCATCGTCATCGGGGGCTCGCGCTTGCGGTGACGATGCGTCAGGAATTGCCCCACGTTTGGCAGGCGCGCTCGAAGCCGTCGCAGTCGTTGGGGGACGTGCAGCCGCGCGCGGCGCGAGCCCCGCTGCGCCGTGTGGCCTGGCCGCGCCGACGCTCAATACGCTCTCGCGCGAGGCGAGCGCGCCGAATGCATCGGTCACGCTCAGATAGCGCGCGCCGAGCCAGGCGAGCATTGCCGCACTGGCGGCCAACAGGGCGGCGGATAGCGGCTTCATGATCGGCTCGCGCGATAAATGAGGTTGAAGCGGATCCTCGCTTCGAGCACGTCTCCGCTCACGGCGGGCCGTTCGACGTGAATCTCCTGCAGCGCCGCGTTGGGGACGCTGTCGAGGACGAGCGCGACGAAACGCCGGATCGAGACGTAGCGATCCTTGACGGGCAAGAGCACCTGGTAGGTCGTGAACGGCCCGGATCGATCGCCGCCGACCTGATATTGCGCCGAGCCCAGCGTCAGATTCGCGGCATGGGCTTGCGCAAGAATCGTCGCGACGTCGTCGCCGTTTTGAGCGAACGAAGGGAATAGCTCGGGCAATGCGGCAAGCACCTGAGCCGGATCGTCGGCATGCCTTCGATGCTCGGGATGGGCGGCCTTTACAGCATGCGCAAGCACGATGCGCTCACGAACGCTTCGCGTATCGGCGTTCAAGGCCGGCACCGCACTCGACGCCGCGGCCGCCACGGCAAGCACCGCGGCGCCGGCGAGGCCGGGCCAGCCGAACGAGCGCCGCAACTCGAAACGCACGGTCCGCGCCAGGTCGCTGAGCCCAGTCGCTCTCATGACTTTCTCCATATCGCGGTGATCTGAAAGCGAACCGGCACGCCTGGCGTCGTGGTCTCGACGAGATGCGTGTTGAGGACGGCTTCGCGCAGCAAGGCACTGCCCTGCAGGTACTTCAGATACCGGACCATCGCATCGAAATCCTTCGCTTCGGCCGTGATGCGAATTTGCCCTTGCGCCGGGCTCTGATCGATGCCGATGAGAGCGACATCGTGCTCGCGGTACCCTTCGACGATGGCGAGCAAGTCCTGCCACGGCACCGTGATCTCGCTGAAGACTGCATTGATCTCCTTCGCCTGTTGGCGCGCGGCGGGCGTCGAAGCCGCGCTGTCGTGGCGCGATGGCGCCGGCGCATGAAGATGCACGAAAGCGGCGAGTGTGTCGTGTGCCCGTTCGTTGGCGCGGTAGGCATGCCATAGCGCATCGCCCGCAAGGAGCGCCGCAAGCACGGCGAAGATCGCGAGCGCAACGCCGGCCCGCGGATTGCGCGCGCCGCGTCGTGCGAAATCGAGCGTGAGAAGCGGCGTCATGATGCCTCCCGGGGGTCGTTCATGTTGCGAGCTCCATCAGCCCGAGAGCCGGCGGCGCGCTGCTCATGTGGGCGTGCAGCGCGGTGAAGCGCGCGAAGCTCCGCTCGAACGGCTCGGGATCGAGCGCAAGGCCGCAGAGATAAACCCCGCATTCGGCCCCGCGCGCCGCCGCCGACCGCTCGAAGATTTGCCGCGCGGCATCGGCAACGGCATGCGCGCCCGCGTCGCCTTCCTCGGCGCCGTCGCGAAACACGCGTTCGGTGTCGTAGGCGGACCAGCCGCCCTTGCCGATCGTCACCGCGTGCAGCAGCGTGTCAGTCGCGACGAGCAGCCAACCGTCGCCGCCCCCGATTGCGGACCGGACGCGGTTCAATATTCGCGGCAGCGCAAGCACGATGCTCGCGACATCGACGCGCGCCTCGGCGCTTTTCTCGCGAATTCCCTCGATGAGCGCGCGCGGCAATGCGCTCGCGAAAAGCGTCCGGCCGCCGGGCTGCACCTGCCACCGGACGATGAGCGTCTCGCCGTCGACGCCGAACGTATCGGCGAAGTAGGCGCCGGCGACCTCGTCCAGATCACGTGCGCGCAGACTGCGAAAGTCGCCGCGCAGGATTGCGTGACGGCCCCAGAAGTCGTCGAGCACGATGGCGGCGCGGCGGGGACCGGTGCGCGCCTCGACGCTCGATGGCGACCCGCCTTCTGCATCGGTGCTCGCATCCGTGCTCGCATCGTCCAGCGCGCGGCCGAACGCATCGAAGAGGCCAGCGTCCGTGTAGCGCAGCGCCGATTCGATCTCGACGATCCGCACCGCGCTCGGTGCCGCATCGCGCGCCGCCCGCCGCAGCCATGACCGGCGCCGCCGGCCAACCGCGACGTCGCAGGTGCCGAGGCCGATGGCGAGTGTGTCAGTCGACGATCGTGACACGATTGATCTCCTCGAGCGTCGTTTCGCCGGCCGCGAGCAGCTTCACTGCGGCCCGCCGCAGCGTCGTCATTCCGCAGCGCAGGGCCGCGCTTTTGATCTGACCGAGCGGCGCGCGCTCCGACAGCAACTGGCGCAATTCGTCGTTCATCCGCAGCGCCTCCGCGATCGCACGGCGCCCTCGATAGCCCGTGCCGCGACACGCCGCGCAACCGATCCCGCGACGAAACCGGTACTCGTGCGCCGTGCCGGGATCGATGCCCGAGCGCGCGAGCAGCTCCGGCGCGATCGTCTCTTCCAAGGCGCATTCGCCGCAGCACTGGCGCAACAAACGCTGGGCGATCACGCCGTTCAATGCGGACACGAAGCTGTACGAGTCGACGCCCATGTTCGTGAAGCGACCGATCACATCGAAAACATTGTTCGCGTGCACCGTCGTGAAGACCTGGTGACCCGTGAGCGCGGCCTGCACGGCGATCTGCGCCGTTTCCGTGTCGCGGATCTCGCCGACCATGATGCGATCCGGATCGTGCCGCAGGATCGAGCGCAACCCGCGCGCGAACGTGAGCCCCTTCGCTTCGTTGACGGGAATCTGCAGGATGTCGCCGAGCTGATACTCGACGGGATCCTCGATCGTCACGGTCTTCTCGAGGCCGTCGTTGATCTCGGTCAGAATCGCGTAGAGGGTCGTCGTCTTGCCGCTGCCTGTCGGCCCCGTGACGAGCAGCATCCCGTACGGCATCGCGGCGACCGTGCGCATGAACGTCATGTCGGCCGCCTGAAAACCGAGCGCCTCGAGCGTGAGGCCGCCCGCGGCCTGCGAAAGCTGATAACGATCGAGAATGCGCAAGACCGCATCCTCGCCGAAGAGGTTCGGCATGATCGAGACGCGAAAGTCGATCTCGCGGGCGGCGAACTGCGCCTTGAAGCGCCCGTCCTGCGGCACGCGGCGCTCAGCGATGTCGAGCTCGGAAATCACCTTGAGGCGCGACAGAACCTGGTCCGCGAGCTCGCGGCCCTCCATCCGGCTAATCACGCTGAGCACGCCGTCGATGCGGTACTTGATCACTAGACCGTTGCCGCGGCATTCGAGGTGAATGTCGCTCGCCTGCATCTTGAGCGCGTCGTAGATCGTCGAGTTGAGCAGCCTGACGACGGGGCTGTCGTCGTGACTGATGCCCTGCAGCGTCAGCGCGAGCGCGGCCGTGTCGCTCGCGTGCTTCGCCGTTTCCCCAAGCGCGACCGTGTCCATCGCGCGCACGTCTTTTTCGCGCGCGGCCAGATAGGCATTCAGATCGCCGACGCTCGCGAGCGCCCAGCGGTACGGCACGCGCGGCCGCGCGCGCATGCGTTGATCCACGCAGCCGCGCGTGCGTGCATCGAGCGGATCGGCGATCACGAACAGCAGCCGCTCGCTGCCGGCCTCGCCATCCCGGAAACAGATCGCGAGGCGCGACGCCGCCTCGATGAACGGCATGATTTCGAAGTCGGGCTCGAGCCGGTGCATCTCCCGCATGCCGATCGGCGTCATGCGAAACGCCTCGGCCAGCCCGGCGAGTGCCGTCTCGCCGTCCACGCCCATATGCGCCGGCAGCGCCTCGAGCGCGCGGGCGGCCGACCCATGGTGCTCGACGAGCGATGCGAGCGCCTCGCGATACGGCGTCCGGTTGGGCTCGGCACTCGCGCAGATGGTATCGGTATCCATGTCGTCCCTACTCGATGCTCGACGCCAACTGGAAGATCGGCATGTACATCAGCACGACGATGCCGCCGATCACGACGCCGATGACGATCATCATCGCGGGCTCGATGAGCCGCGAGATCAGATCGATCGCACGTGAGACGTGCGCCTCCTGAAAACTCGCGACCTTGTCGAGCACGGGCCCGAGGCCGCCCGTCTTTTCGGCGACGGTCAGCAAGCGGAATGTGATCGGGCTCGCGAGGCCGCAGTCGAGAAACGCCTCGGAAATCCTGCCGCCGTTGCGCACGCGCTCCAACGCAAGCACGAGCGCTGCGCGATCGGCGCGCGAGACGAGTGCCTGCGCGAGATCGAATGCCTGAACGACGGGAATGCCGCCATCGACGAGCATGGCCGCCGTCCGAAAGAACTGCGCCTGGCGATAGATGCGGAAATACTCGCCGATGCCGGGCAAGGCAAGCACACGGTCGGCCGCCCAGTTACGCACCGAAGCACGGCGTAGTGCAACGAGCGAGCCCAGCACGACGATCGCGAGGGCCGCCGCGAGCTCGGCGCCATGCGCGTGCACGAGCGAACCCCAGGCCATGAGCCATTGCGACAGCAACGGCAGCTCATGTCCACTGTGCTCGAGCAGGCCCGCGAACCGCGGCACGACGAACGCGAGCAGAAACAGCACGACGACCGAGCCGACGGCCAGCAGCACGGCCGGATAGACCGACGCCGAAATCACGCGCGCGCGCAGCGCCTGCAACGTGGCGCTGTTGCGCGAGTAGCGCTTGAGGCTTTCGGCGAGGCCGCCCGTCTGCTCGCTCGCCTTCACGCAGGCGACGAGCACGGGCGGGAACACATCGTCCGCGAAGTTGAGCGCGGCCGATAGCGAATGACCTTCCTCGAGCCGGCGCAGCAAATCGCGATAGACCTGCGCCGACGCCTCGCGGCGCTCGTTGCTGCCGAGCGTGCGCAACGCGTCGATGACGCTGACGCCTGCATCGATGAGCGCGGCGAGCTCGCGCGCGAAGAGCTCGACATTGAACCTCGCGCCGCCGAGCGCCGTACTTTGCGCGAGCCGACGGCGGGCGACCCCATCGGCTCTAATCGAGATCACGCGCAGGCCTCGCGAGCGCGCAATGCTGGCGGCGCCATCCGACGTATCTCCTTCGAGGCTGATCGTCTGCACCAGACCGGCCGCATCGAAGACGCGCAACGAGTACTTCACTTTACCCCTCCCCCGGCAGCCCGCCCGTTCTCACGGCGCACCGCGCAGCCCCATCCCGTTTTCACCACGACGTAATCGCGACGTCCTCGCCCGTGCCGCCCGGCTGCCCCGTCCGTCCGAGCGTGTAAAGGTCGTACTCGCCATGCTCGCCCGGCGAGCGATAAACGTAAGGACGGTTCCACGGATCGGGCGGCACCGCCTTCTTCAGGTACGGCCCGCTCCAGCGCGGCTCGTTCTGCGGCCTCGTGAAGAGCGCATCGAGCCCTTCCTCCGTCGTCGGATACTGGCCCACATCGAGCCGATACTGGTCGAGCGCCTTGCCGAGCGAGTCGATCTGCGCCTTCGCGATCTTGACGTTCGACTTGCCGATCTGATTGAAGTATTGCGGCGCGACGAGCCCCGCCAGAAGTCCGATGATGACCATGACGACGAGCAGCTCGAGCAGCGTGAAGCCGGCACCTTGCCGTATGCGGCGATGCGGGCCGTCGTGCCGGCAATCGCCGCGCAACCGTGCGAGCCGCGACATCATCTGCCTATCGATGTTCACGATCCCTCCTTCGCCGCCCCGGCGTCGCGCCCTATTGGGCTTGATCCCATTCTTGTCTGTCCATTACAGTGCAATAAGTGAGGAACGCCCGCCCGCGCGCATGGGTAATTCCCCGCTACGCGGTTGCCTGACGGCGCCCCGTTGCGCGAGGGCCGGCGAAACACAAGAATTCAGTTAGCCCGCGTACATAACGGCGAATCCGATGGACCGCGCGGGCCGACGTACGGGCGTTACCCCGCATGCTCCGGCCGCGCGCGATCTGGCGCGGCTGCTCGCACGCACATACCGTTTTCGGAGGCCTCATGATCGCTTTGCCACCCGGCGGACTCCGGAACATGAAGTGGCGCGAGGTCATGGATGCCGTGCGCAGACGCGTGTTCGCGGCTCGGCACAATCGCAAGGATTTCGGCGCCGCCGTCGTCATCGGCCAGGACCTCGAGCGAAAACGAATCACGTCCGAACTGCACGACGGACTGGGCCAGGCGCTGACGCTGATCAAGCTGACGATCGAGGACGCGCGCATCCGCCTTCGCGGAGGCCGCACGCTCGAAGCGCGCGAGCTGCTCGACGCCGCCGTCATCAGCATCTGCGAAGCGATCGGCGACGTACGCCAGATATGCAACGAGTTGAATCCCGTGCTGCTCGAGCGCCTCGGGCTCGTCGCTTCGCTCGCATCTCTTTGCGCGCGCGTCGATGAACGCGTCGAGACTCTCAGCGTCCGTTTCGATTGCGGCGTTCAGGACGCGGAGGTTCCCGGCAACCTGCGGGCCGACGTTTTCCGCGTCGCCCAGGAGGCGCTCACCAACGCGCTGAGACACGGCTCGGCGAAGACGATCGACCTGGGCCTGCACCGCACCGAGCGTTGCCTCTCGCTGACGATCGAAGACGACGGCGTCGGCTTCGACACGCTCTGCCCGGCCACCGATCCCGACCTCGACGGCGGTCTCGGCCTGATCGGCATGAAGCATCGCGTCGAGGCGGCCGGCGGCACCTTCGTCGTTCACTCGAGCGTAACGGGCGGCACACTCGTCTCGGCAATCTGGAGCGTATGAGACATCGGCGCGATCAGGCCCATGTCGATGGCGGCAAGCACGAGCCCGGTCAGGTTGCAGATGTCGAGCTTGTGCATGAGATTCGCGCGGTATTTCTCGATCGTCTTCGGGCTGAGATTGAGATAGTGCCCCACCTGGCGGTTCGTGCGTCCCTCCGCCACGAGCTTCAGCACGCTGCGCTCGCGCGCGGTGAGAAGCTCCCACGCGCTTTTTGGCGCCGACGCGTCGCGGCCGGTCACGAACGACTGAACGAGGTTGCCGTAGACGTCGGCGCTCAAGTGGCGCTTGCCCTGCATCACGGCGCGCAGCGCCGCCACCAGTTCGTCGAAGGAAGCGTCCTTGAGCACATAACCGTCCACACCGACGCGCAATGCTTCGCGAACGTACTCCTGAGCCTTGTGCACCGTGAGCGCCACGATGCGAATCTGCGGCGAACGGCGCTTGATCGTCGCCACCGCATCGATGCCGTTCATGCCCGGCATCGCGAGATCGGTAAGGACCACGTCCGGCGCCAAAGCGATGGCCTGCTGACAAGCCTCTTTGCCGTCCCGGGCCTCCCCGACCACCTCATACTCGCCGAGCGCGTTGAGCATCGAACGCAGCCCGCAGCGAAGCAAATGATGATCTTCCGCGATCAACAAGCGATGCTTTATGCTCACGGCTCACCCCTTCCCATATCCCTGGCTCGTACGCGCCGCCTCTGAGGCGTGCGCACCGTCTGCGCGCCACGGCCGGATAGCCGGCCGCT
The DNA here is from genome assembly GCF_002934455.1 of Trinickia symbiotica. Lineage (GTDB taxonomy): Bacteria > Pseudomonadota > Gammaproteobacteria > Burkholderiales > Burkholderiaceae > Trinickia > Trinickia symbiotica. Next base: position 708,160 of record NZ_PTIR01000001.1, read on the forward strand.
TCTCGATTTTTTCCGCGGTCGATGGGCGGCACTCGCGAGCCGGCTCATCCCCTGCGTGCAATGCGCGTCGTGATCGCAAATATCGCGCCACGCCCTGAGCGATGCGGCGCCAGCGAAGAAGCGCCATATTGAGAGCCCATGCTCGGCCGATAAACGTTTCAGGCGTGCAACGCCGGACGGTCGGCAGGCGAGTTCAACACGAAGGGACGCCCGCCCGCGCGGGCAAACCGCGGTGGCGGCGTCTCAAGAGTGAGAAAGACGATATGCGTGGTCGGCAAAGTGACCGGTAACTCCGCGGCGGCGGCTGCGTGTGCGCCGAACCCCGAGTTTCCGCAACGCCGATCCGTGTTATGCGCGGCTCATTGATCTTCGGGGCACTTGAGATTGCAGCCGTCCGGGTCGCCGAGCTCGCCCTTCTTGCGCAGCTCGGACCGAGCGCTCGATGATCGCCATCGATTCTTGGCAATCATGCGGTGATCGCGTGAACTACGCTGGAAACCGTCTCAAAATCGAGACATTCTGGGCAGGCGCCAGGTGTTACGGATCGCAAACGCGAGCACGCTGGCCTTCGACTGTGATAGCGATTCCGCGCCCGCCGTGGAAAGCGTGGTCTATAGCTTTGAGGAAGCGCCTCAACCAATGAACAAGCGATTTGACACGCCATCTCAATGTTGCAACAGATTTTTCAGGCGGCCCCAGCCGCTGCGAACATACCGACACATTCACGTCTCGCCAAACTGCCCTGCGGCCGCCCGCCGCAATGGGCATTATGTTTGCTAATCGTCTAGGCAACAACGTGAGACGATTTCCACTTCGATAGCAGAGCCAACGCACGGATTGTTCGATGTCATCCGGCCGCCGGGGAAGACCAAAATGAGCATACACGAGCAAGAGTGCGAATTGGCTCACATCGACAGGATGGTCAGTTATCTGGAAGCGCGAGGAGCCGATCTAAAAGGGCAACGCGGTTCAGTATTTACGCCCCGCTATTGGCGAGCGCGTGTCGAAGCTTTGTCGACTCCACTTGGGGCGTCCGATCGTGTTCTTGAGCTGGCGTCGCAACTTCTCGAACGATTGCGTAAGCTGGATGAAGCTATAACGAACTCCCACTTGGATCGAGATTACGGGGCCGAACAAGGTAAGCAAATTTCTATCATAAGCGACGAAGTTGTGAAAACTGATGGGCTTACGTGGAAGTCCGCATAAACGGCCTACTGCTTGAAGTCCCGTGCGGCAAACGCTTGGCCCAACTGCCAGGCGCGCTAAACTTCGTCGCGGTGCAGATAGTCGTCGAGGTCGACGAATAGCGCCGATCGTCGCGCACCATGATCAGCTGGGCGCCCCGCCCGAGCGCGTGCGAGGCGTGCGTGTGCCGCGTCCAATGCGGGCTCGCCCGGCGCAGCTTCTCGGCCGTCCCCGGCCGCTCGTCCTGGAGCGAGTCGACCACCAGCACGAAGAATCGCCTCAGCGCGCGCCAGAGCCGGGCGCTCTCAACGCCTCCGCTGTCCTCTTCGAGGCTTGCGACAAGCGGCGTCGCCGGGTTCCGGCGCGCGGGCGTGACCGGCAGCCCCCGCTGCACGAGATACTGGTCGAGTGCGGTTCTTGCAAGCGGCAACGCCACCTTGCCGCACTTGCCAGCCTTGCCGAGCACCCGCAACCAGTGATCGCCTTGCTCGTCGCGGCGAATGTCGGCGAGCGTCGCACCAACCAGCTTGCTGCCGCGCAGACCCGTCGCATAGCCGAAGTCCAGCAGATACCGCAGGCGTTGCGCGGCCGGCACACGCTAGCCGTAGGACCATTCGAGGCCGTCGGCGGCGGTGTGGATCAGCACAGCCGCGGCGCATTGCCCATTACATCGCCGGCATGACGGATCGATAGGCGCTCAAGGAATACCAACTCGGGGCTGTTTCGCGTCCATGCCCCAGCGATCGGCCCCCACATCAGGAATCAACCTTGACCGCTTTTCACGCTGTCCTCTTGACAAGCGCCGCGCGCCCAGCGCGATTCCGATGGGTGCCGTCGCGGTCTGGACCACGATGCCGAAAGGCAACCGAAAACAAGGCGTTCTAATCTACGTCGCGCAGTTGAGCCGTTTCGATCCGTCTTGGTTCCCAAAGCCGGTCCCGCCTTTTAGCGAGGTCCCCATGGTTCGGAAGACGCTTGGCAATTATCCGGTGCTTAAACGCGGGAGTGCTGCGGCCGCACTGGCACTCGCGTGCTCAACCACTCAAGCGGGCGGCGGCCCGCTCGGGATCGACCACGAGCTGGCATTCGATCAGGGAGGAATCTGGGGCCGGGGATACCAACTCAGCCTCGAGTACGGCGTCATTGCGACGGCGGTCGGCGGCGCGCTCTGGCTTGGCAACGACACCGAACTGGGCCATACGTTCTGGCAGACGATTGACGCAGGCGTCATTTCGTCCGCCGCTGCCGTGGGGCTGCAGTACGCGTTCGGCCGCGCCCGGCCAACGGCCGGCAAGGGCCCCAATCAATGGTTTACCAGCGGCGGACACAGCTTTCCGAGCGGTGAAGTCACCCTGCAGGCAGCCTTCGTCACACCCGTCATCGTCAACTACGGTAGCCGCGATCCATGGGTCTGGGCACTCGAATTGTTGCCGGCCTACGATGCGGTTGCTCGCGTGAAAAGTCAAGCGCACTGGCAAACCGATGTACTGGCGGGCTGGGCGCTCGGATCCGCAGTGGGCTACTGGGCCACGCGGTGGAAAACGCCTCTATTTGTACAGATTCTCCCGCATGGGTTTACCGTGGGCTTCTCGAAGCGCTTTTAGTTGGACGCGCCCGGTGTGGGTTCGTGCCCCGCGCGCGGAGGCGCGCCCCCGCGGCAGCCCCGGTCGTAACGCTGCCACAAGAAGCGGATCGAGCGCCTGTTGCATCGTTTGCTGAGGCTCCTTCGGTGCATCGCGTCCGTTGCCGCCACTTAGTTGGATGCCGGCGCTCGCCGTCGCTGAGTGGGCGCACGGCGAGGCCAAGGTGATCGCCTCTGCAGGACTATTCGAGCGGCGCCTGGCGTTTGAAATGCTTGTCGTCTGGTTGCTTATCTGCTCATCTTGCGTGACGACATGCGCGGCATTGTTTCAGTCCAGCTCAGGTAAATCGCTCCAAGGAGTCATCGTTCGGTTGGCGCCAAACCTGGCGATACGTCCATGTAGAGTCGCTTGCCTACTGAAGTGCCATGACGAAGATCGGCACCGTCAGGCTGGCTGCCCGTGCGTCATCAACCAGGCGAGACAAAGCGCGCCCGCGACGATGCAATAGACGCCGAACGTCGCGAGGCGTCCGCGCCCCTCGAAATACCGCATCAGAAAACGCACACTCAGATAGGCCGCAATCGCCGTTAGCACGCCGCCCAGCAGCGCATCGCCAAGTTGCTCCGGTGCCTTGAACAGCTTGGGCAACTCGAGCACGCCCGCGGCAAAGATGATCGGGGTGCCAAGCAGGAACGCGAATTCGGCCGCGCGTTCAGCCGTGAGGCCCGCCGCGTTGCCGGCAATCATCGTCAGCCCGCTGCGCGAAAATCCGGGCACGAGCGCGCCGATCTGCGCCAGTCCGACGAGAAACGCCTGCCGAAAACTCAGTTTTTCCGGCGGCTGGTGTGCGCGCGCCCGCTGGATGCGATCGCCGACCCACAATAACACGCCGTTCAGAATCAGTGCCATGGCGACGATGCGCAAATCGTGAAAGACCTGCTCAAGCCGCCTTTCGAGTAAGAGACCCACGAGCCCGGCCGGAATCGTGCCGATGATGAGCGCCCACATCATGTGGCCGTCGTCGCTGCGCTGGCCGGAGAGCGTGCCGAACCACCCCTTCACGAGTTCGATCCAGCGCTGCCTGAAATACCAGAGCAGCGCGAGTGCGGTACCGAGATGCAGCGCGACGAGAAACGGAATCAACTGCGGCGCGTGCTGGTCGACGTGCATGCCGACGAGCGCGGGCGCGAGCAGCGTATGGCCGAGGCTGCTCACGGGAAACAGTTCCGTGACCCCTTGCAGCACGCTCAGGAAAATCAGGAACCCAAGACTCACGCGTTGCTCCTTGCCGCCCAAAGGGCAGACGCCGTCTTGGTGTTGCCCTCGAAAACGGTCATTGCGGCGCCGCCGGAACAGCAAGCCGGCGGGGCCGCATGTAGCGGCTCCGCATCGGACCCGTTACTTCGTTTTATCTGGTCGTGCGTCGCGCCAGTGCCGATGCAGGCGGAAAGAACTTGCGATGCGACGATGCGGGCTAATGCGGCCTGGAAAAGCCTGTCTTTCAACGAACTCGTCATGGAGCCTCCCAGAACCATCGACAACCACCAAAGCAAAGCATAGTCCCCCATCGAATCGTAGGGGTGAAGCCCTCTCAACATGCCTTGGATGCCCCATGTTGATGCCCCGACATGCAACAGAATTGCAATGATACCGCGATCACCGCTCCCCGGAACGCGGTATCTTGGCTCTCCTGTCCCCCATCATGCAGGGTTTCGGGAGAGCCTTTTTTCGCTCACGCGTGGCTAGTTGGTGGCGTAGCGACAACGGCGAGTTTGATCGCCGTGTCGCGTCGAGAAATAAGCGCAGCAGCCCGCGGTGAAATTTCCGAGCATGGTTTTCGCTGTGCTGTCTGTCGTTGTGGGACCGGACGACATTTTCTAGGATCCAGAAAGAAAGAGACTCTCGCTCATGAGCGCATTCGCATGGAGCACAGCTGTGTCGCAACTCATTCGCATGGGGCTGGTTGTCCTGGCTGTCGGCATGACGATGACCGCGCAGCCGGGCGAGACTCAGCCCGTTGTGCAGGCGGAAATTATGTCCTTGCTAAACCGCGTTGAAACATCGCACTGCAGGTTCAATCGCAACGGCGCGTGGTATTCGGGGAAGGAAGCGAAGGCGCACTTGCTCACCAAGCTCCACTACCTTGAAAACCGCACTACCCTGACGAGCACCGAACAGTTCATTGGACTTGCCGCGAGCAAAAGCAGCATCAGCGGCAAGCCCTACTTGGTCCAGTGCGGCGACGCGCCATCCCTCCCGAGCGCAACGTGGCTGACGACGCAATTGCAATCGCTGCGCGCGGCTCCCGCAAGCAGTCCGAATACGTCGTCTAGGCCGGCAGCACCCCCGTGAAATGACTGGCCGTGCCCAGCGCAACAAGATTCCAGCAGATAGGAACGCGTCGCGCGGGAAAACTGCATGCTGCGTTTGACGTGGCCGAAGCTGGAATCATGACCACGGTTATCGGGCTGCGCGGCTAGGCTCCCCTCGGCCACCATCCGCGCAGCCCGCCAACGTCATCGGCGAGCGCGCTAAGGGACCGGCGCGCGGCGAGGGCGCCGACGTTCGTTCTTGCGAGTAACAATCGATCGAGAAGTCGCGACGCCAGCGTGGGAACGCAATCAGGTGTCGGTTGACAGGCAACGCTGGAAAGCGCCGATCGCTTTGAGCTGGCCGCTTTGCTTGACCGTGTCGACAAAAAATGCCGCTCTTGCCGGGGGACAAGAGCGGCGAGGCCCCCTGAACGTAGGACAGGGGTGAGTGAACCTATCCTATCCGGATTTGCCCTTTCGAGATCGTGGGTGGCGCCACATAACGTTAGGCGCCGTCATCGAGGGCAACCCATCAGCGAGCACGGCAAGTAGGTCGACCCCGCCAATTGCCCGGCTTCGAGAGCCGATCGCAGTTTTTGCTCGGCGTCTCATTCCTGATTCCGCCTTGGCATGGGCAGCGCAAGACGATCGCCGCAGTGACGTCACGTCCCGCGTATCGCGTATCGCGTATCGCGTATCGCGTATCGCGTATCGCGTATCGCGTATCGCGTTCATGACGCTGGCTAGCACTAACCCGCCCACAGCGCAGAAACGAGCGTGCCGCCGCGTACATCGGAGGGAGCTCTACCAGCCATGGCGGGAAGCCATCCGTACGAGCGCTCGCCTGAATACGCCGCAGGGGAACGAGCGGGCTGAAGTTCCGTATCCATTGCCCGTGGGCGAAAAGGCAATCGCGATTCCCAGCATGTCGCTCGTTCGGACTGGACGAAAGCGAGCCACCGCACGATGTATCGGCCGAACGCACTTTCACGGAACCTATGATTGGTTTGTAGCCGAACATACCCCGTGTCGGCGCCGACCGTACATTATGCCCACTCAGAGGACAGACGAATCACATTGCGGATGAAGACGGGGCTGCAAGCTCCTCATCGGTAGCGAATACCGTATTGCTGGTGGCTGAGCAAAAGACGACTGCAAAGCTACCAACATATGCCGTGACTGCGATTCGCAAGGACAAAAAGCGCTACGGGGCAAGAGGGGGGGCTGCCTCGGAGATCCATATCGCCCCTCTTTACTTAGGAGTCCAAAATGAAACAGAAAATGGTACTGGCGGTTGCGGTATTCGTCCTTTCAACGACTGCGTTCGCAGGCGGCCCGGCGCCGGGCATGAATAGTTCAATAGCGGCTAACGCCAACGGCGGGGTAAGTGGTGCGCTCGGTATCGGCGGCTTTGCCGTGAGCAACGATACAACCTCCACCGTCAACGGCAACTACAGCGCCTCGATGTACGGTCCGGGACAAAGCGCCGGTTCGTTCACAGCCGGCAATCAGAGCTTCGCGAACACCGCGGTGACGTTCGGTACCAACGCGGGCTTCACCAACACGCACTCCATCACCAACACTAACTCTGGCAACGGGAACAATGGGGTAACGAGCACGTACGGCCAAAACAACTTCACGAATACCGGTTTCTCGATTTCGAGCAACACGGGTTCAGAAGATTTCGGCACGAGCACGTTCAGCGCCAAGGGGGCGGGAGACTCCGATCAGAGCGGATGGGCGGACGCCACGGGGAGCTCGACAGCAAATGCAGATGGCTTTGTCGGCGTGGCGGGTGCAGGCTTTGGCAGCTTTGGCTCATTCGAAGGATCTATGTCGAAGACGGGCTTCAACCGCTGGTAATCAGCGCGAATGCCGCGATCAAAGATAGACGTGATCTGAGCGGTGTCGGGCCATACGCGGCCCGGCAAAAAATCGGGGAATAAAAATGCAAAAGGCCATTTTTGCTGTCACTGCGATGCTGCTGAGCGGAATCGCGATGGCACAGGCAAACGGAACGATTACGAATGGTACGCAGTCAACAGCGCAGCAAGCGACAAACGTCAATGTGAACGTCGGTACCGGCAGCCAAGGCTCCGGACCGGCCGGTGTTGCGAATGCGCAGACCGTACCTGCGGAATCTACCGTGGGATATAGCGGTTCGTACACGGTCAGAAGCGCACCGACGGTATATGCCCCGTCGCTAACGGCGTCAGTAACAGAGACCTGTTGGGGTTCTGTATCGGCGGCGGTCTCCGTCGTAGGCGTCGGCGCTACGGGCGCCGCGACCATAAAAGACGCCGACTGCAACCGCCGGCTCAATGCAGCGGTCGCATGGCGGATGGACCGCAAGGACATCGCGTTTAACATCATGTGCCAAGACGATTCGTTCCGGGCAGCGGCTGCGCAGACCAACTCTCCTTGCCTTGAGGACAAGCCGAAAGTTGCGTCCACCGTGAATACCGAGGCGCAATCCAATCCGAAGCTAGTGCCAGTCGCAGGCTCGCCCGGTGTCATGCAGTACCGCCTCGCGGACACGCCGGCTCCGTTATCGCGATAGTAGTTTCTCAACAAACTCCCGGCGTGAGCGCTGCTGAATCGGCTCGAGCTCCGCTATATGGTCGGGAGTCCGTTCAGTGCGCCCCGCAGTTCGATCAGGCCTTCGCCGCACGGGATCTCAAGGGGTAGCTCGCTGATGTTGACTCCCGGACAAGCGCGAGCATCTTCATAACTTGTGGCTCGAGTCGGGCCGTTTCCGGTTGTAAATCTCGATGTATTCGCCGATGGAGCGTCGGGCATGGCTGACCGACTCGTAGGCCTTCAGAAGCACTCCTCGTACTTGATGCTGCGCCACACCCGCTCGACGAATACGTCGTCGCGGCAGCATCCCTTGCTTATGGCAAGCTTAAGAACCGGCGTTGTTACAAAAAACATACTGCTCAAGCCATGCATCTGCGCGCCGATAAAACTGGATGCCACAAACTGGCACAACCTTTTGGAGGGAAGCATGGCGATAAACGCAATAACCGGCCAAACAGCCGGCCCCGTAGCAGACGCCTCCCGTGCGCCGCCACAGCTGGCGAAAGGCACGACACAAGCGACTGCGACGCCGCAACCAAACAGCACGTCGTCCGCGCAATCGACTAAACCGGCTGCATCCTATTCCGTTTCGATCAGCAGCGCGGCGCGCGCCGCACTCGCCGAGGCGACGGAGACGTCCGTGCAGACAGCTCAGGAAGCCCGGCGCGGGGACTTGCAAGCGCAACGCATGCTAGCGAGGGAAAATGCGCAGAAGGCGGCGCTGAACTCATAAGGCAACCGCCGATCCGATTCTCCGCGCGGGAGGCTATTCGCCCCTTCGCGCGGAGCCGCGCCGATTTCGATGTTCCGGCCGATCACCAGCCCCGCGGGCATACACTCGGATACGTGATCCATCCCGACGAGTTTCCCTTGCTTCGGATTCCCGATGGCACCGCTCGCCGCTTTGCCGCCTAGTTCGGGAATCGCCACGAAGACGTTACCGCTTTGCGGATCCCAAACCGACTGCTCGATCCCGTTCATCGCGAGCTGAAATTCGATTTTCGATCGGGCCGCATCGGGCGGATCTGAGCGTGAGGCTGCACCGCACCGAACATGGCCTGTCGCTCGCGATCGAAGACGACGGCGTCGGCTTCGACACGCTTTGCCCGGCCACCGATCCGGACCTCGACCGCGGTCTCGGCCTGATCGGCATGAAGCATCGCGTGGAGGCGGCCGGCGGCACCTTCGTCGTTCACTCGAGCGTAACGGGCGGCACACTCGTCTCGGCAATCTGGAGCGTATGAGACATCGGCGCGATCAGGCCCATGTCGATGGCGGCAAGCACGAGCCCGGTCAGGTTGCAGATGTCGAGCTTGTGCATGAGATTCGCGCGGTATTTCTCGATCGTCTTCGGGCTGAGATTGAGATAGTGCCCCACCTGGCGGTTCGTGCGTCCCTCCGCCACGAGCTTCAGCACGCTGCGCTCACGCGCGGTGAGAAGCTCCCACGCGCTTTTTGGCGCCGACGCGTCGCGGCCGGTCACGAACGACTGAACGAGGTTGCCGTAGACGTCGGCGCTCAAGTGGCGCTTGCCCTGCATCACGGCGCGCAGCGCCGCCACGAGTTCGTCGAACGAAGCGTCCTTGAGCACGTAGCCGTCCACGCCGACCCGCAATGCTTCGCGAACATACTCCTGGGCCTTGTGCACCGTGAGCGCCACGATGCGAATCTGCGGCGAACGGCGCTTGATCGTCGCCACCGCATCGATGCCGTTCATGCCCGGCATCGCGAGATCGGTAAGGACCACGTCCGGCGCCAAAGCGATGGCCTGCTGACAAGCCTCTTTGCCGTCCCGGGCCTCCCCGACCACCTCATACTCGCCGAGCGCGTTGAGCATCGAACGCAGCCCGCAGCGAAGCAAATGATGATCTTCCGCGATCAACAAGCGATGCTTTATGCTCACGGCTCACCCCTTCCCATATCCCTGGCTCGTACGCGCCGCCTCTGAGGCGTGCGCACCGTCTGCGCGCCACGGCCGGATAGCCGGCCGCTTCTCGATTTTTTCCGCGGTCGATGGGCGGCACTCGCGAGCCGGCTCATCCCCTGCGTGTAATGCGCGTCGTGATCGCAAATATCGCGCCACGCCCTGAGCGATGCGGCGCCAGCGAAGAAGCGCCATATCGAGAGCCCACGCTCGGCCGATAAACGTTTCAGGCGTGCAACGCCGGACGGTCGGCAGGCGAGTTCAACACGAAGGGACGCCCGCCCGCGCGGGCAAACCGCGGTGGCGGCGTCTCAAGAGTGAGAAAGACGATATGCGTGGTCGGCAAAGTGACCGGTAACTCCGCGGCGGCGGCTGCGTGTGCGCCGAACCCCGAGTTTCCGCAACGCCGATCCGTGTTATGCGCGGCTCATTGATCTTCGGGGCACTTGAGATTGCAGCCGTCCGGGTCGCCGAGGTCGCCCTTCTTGCGCAGCTCGGACCGGCGCGTCTGATACTTCTTGGTCGGCGCCGAAGCGGCGAATTGCAGCTGAGGATGCTGCTGCAGCCGGAACTGATCGTTCAGGATGCCGCCCGGCACGCCCGGCGAGTTCTGGGCGAAGGCAAGCGTTGCGACGGCTGTCAACGCGCCGGCTGCGAGGGCGGCGGCGCAGGCATTGATGAGCGGTTTCATATTCGTTCTTGCTGCGCCTCGTCGGCGCATCTGTCATGGCTGGGGACGACCCAAGAGACTGGTAAGCCTAACGCAGAACCGGCCGGCTGTGCATTGATTCGTATTACGCACGTATACATGGCGAAAGGCCTGGTGCCCCCGCCCCTACGACGCTAGCGCGACACTCGTGCCGGCGCGCCGCCGCGCAACCCGCTCGCGACGTCCACGAGCAGGCCGCACTCGGCCGGGTCGTAGCCTTCGAGACGCGAGACGCTCGCCTGGAAGGCCTCGCTCTTGAGCACCTCGATCGCGGCCGCGAGCGGCGCCGACGAGAGCCGCCCACGCTCGCAGGCGAAGTAGTAATCCTCGTCGACGACGGGAATGAAGTCGAGCCCGAAATGGTGCGCGGCCGGCGCCACGCCGAAGCCGACGTCGGCCATCCCGCTCGCGACGAAAGCCGCGATCGCCGTATGCGTCAGCTCCGTCGACGCATAGCCGTTGATGCGCTCCGGGTCGACGCCGACGCGGCGCAGCTCGAGGTCGATCAGAAGCCGCGTGCCCGAGCCGGGCTGCCGATTGACGAAGCGCACGTCGTTGCGGGCGAGATCGTCGAGCCCCCGCACGCCCTTCGGGTTGCCCTTCTGGAGGAAAAGGCCCTGCTTGCGCTTCGTCAGATGAATGAGCACATGGCGCCGAGGGTCGAGCCAGCGCCGGTAAATGTCAGCGCAGAGCTCGCGGAACGGGCCGGCCGGCAGGTGAAAACCGGCGAAATCGCACTCGCCGCGCGCGAGCGACGCGACGGCCTCGGCGCTCTCGCGATACTTGATGTCCACCGCGACGACGCCGCGGCTCCCGAGCTCGGCGACGAGCGCCGCCACCGCGTAGCCGTGCGACGCGTGAATGCGGATCGCGCTGCCGCGCCCGAGCTGACGGTTGAGCTCCTCGGCGATTTCGCTCGCGAGCATCTGCATGGGTCCTTCGAGCCGCTCCGCGCAGAGGCGCTGCGCCCTGACGACGGCGTGACCGAGATCCGACAGCGCCGAGCCTTTGCCACGCTCCTTCGAAATCAGGTCGCCGCCGAGCCGCGCCTCGAAAAGGCGCAGCAATCCCCACGCGTGGCGATACGAGAGGCGGCTTTGCTCGGCCGCCTGAGCGATGCTGCCCGTCTCGTCGACGAGCGCGAGCAGCGGCGCGATATCGGTCAAACTCGCCTCATGGCCCGCGCTATCGCGCACGATCAGTTCAGTGACGCACCGGATGTCGATCATTTATGTGGTCCGATTTCCTATTGCATATCGAAAAGCACGCGCCTATTGTTCCAGAACAAGTGAAGAAGCCGAGCATATCTGCAGGCTATATGTACCGCAAGTGCATATTGCAACGCAGTTGCCCTGATCAAGGGACAGAAAGGAGACCCCACGTGGAACATCCCCGCGCCGCCGCGCCGGACGAGCTCGTCCGCCGGCACGTCAAGCCAGGCGCATCGCTGCTTGCAGTGTTGCACGCCATCCAGGATGAAGTCGGATTCATCCCGAAAGAGGCCGTTGCGCCGCTCGCGCGCGCGATGAATCTTTCGCGCGCCGAAGTACACGGCGTCATCACCTACTACCATCATTTCCGTACGACACCGCCCGCACGCGTGACGGTCGCCCTTTGCCGCGCGGAATCATGCCGCAGCATGGGCACCGAGGCGCTCGCGCGGCACGTCGAAGCGCACACGGGTTGTCGGTTCGATGCGAAGCACGGCAGCGGCGATACCGCGGCGCGAGGTCATGACGAAGCCGTCGAGCTCGAATCCGTCTACTGCCTCGGGCAATGCGCGCTCTCGCCGGCCATGACGATCAACGGCAAGCTCTACGCGAAGATGACACCGCCGAAGTTCGACGCCTTGTTCGACGCGGCCTGCGCCGCCGCGGGCGTCGAAGCGAATGCCAAGGAGTCCGCATGAACTCGCCCACGACGCACCGCATTTTCGTGCCGCGCGACTCGTCGGCCCTCGCCATGGGCGCCGACGAAGTCGCGCAGGCGATCGCGAGCGTTGCCGCGGCGCGCGGCCTGGCCGTCGACATCGTCCGCAACGGTTCGCGCGGACTTCTCTGGCTAGAGCCGCTCGTCGAGATTCAAACGGCCGATGGGCGCGTGGGCTACGCGAACGTCGGCGTCGAGGACGTGCCCTCGCTCGTCGATGCATGGCTCTCGGGCGGTGCGCACGAGCGCTCGGTGGGACTCGTCGAGGACATCCCGTATCTGAAGCGCCAGCAGCGCCTCACGTTCGCGCGGCTCGGCATCACCGATCCGCTTTCGATCGACGATTACGTGGCCCACGAGGGGCTCGCGGGCCTGAAGGCCGCGCTCGCGATGAGCGGCGAGGCAGCCTGCGAGCTCGTGCTCGAATCGGGCCTGCGCGGTCGCGGCGGCGCGGCGTTTCCGGCCGGCATCAAATGGCGGACGGTGCGAGCCGCCTCGGCCCCGCAGAAGTACATCGTCTGCAACGCGGACGAAGGCGACTCGGGCACGTTCTCGGACCGGCTCTCGATGGAAGGCGACCCGTTCGGACTCATCGAAGGCATGATCATCGCGGGTGTCGCCACGGGCGCGACCGAGGGCTACATCTACGTGCGCAGCGAATACCCGCACGCGATCGCGACGCTCGAGGCGGCGATCGCGAAGGCGCGCGCGGCCGGCTGGCTCGGTGCGAGCGTGCTCGGCTCGGATCGCGCGTTCGACCTCTTCGTCGCGAAGGGCGCGGGCTCGTATGTCTGCGGCGAGGAAACGGCGCTGCTCGAATCGCTCGAGGGCAAGCGCGGCATCGTTCGCGCGAAGCCGCCGGTCCCGGCGCTCGCGGGCCTGCACGGCCAGCCGACCGTCATCAACAACGTCATTACGCTCGCGACGGTGCCGATCATCTTCGCGCGCGGCGCGGCGTTCTACAAAGACTTCGGCATGGGCCGCTCGCGCGGCACGCTGCCGTTCCAGCTCGCCGGCAACATCAAGCAAGGCGGGCTTGTGGAACTCGCGTTCGGCGTCACGCTGCGCGAACTCATATTCGACTACGGCGGCGGCACCGCGAGCGGACGCCCCGCACGCGCGGCACAGGTCGGCGGACCGCTCGGCACCTACCTGCCCGAGAGCCAGTGGGACATTCCGCTGGACTACGAAGCCTATGCGGCAGTCGGCGCTGTGGTGGGCCACGGCGGCATCGTCGTGCACGACGACACGTCGAATCTCGCCGAGCTGGCGCAGTACGCGATGCATTTTTGCGCGCTCGAGTCGTGCGGCAAGTGCACACCGTGCCGGATCGGCTCGACGCGCGGCGCCGAGGTCATTCAGCGCATCCGCAATGGCGATACGTCCGAGAGGCAGGTCACGCTCTTGCGCGACCTCTGCGACACGATGGTGTCCGGCTCGCTTTGCGCGATGGGCGGTATGACGCCCTACCCGGTCATCTCGGCACTCGATCATTTCCCGGAAGACTTCGGTCTTCGCCCAGTCCAGCCGAATGCGGCTGCGGCTTGACGAATGGAGCAACTCATCATGTCCGACGCATTCGCACAACCCAAAGCGACCGGTGGCTGCGGCTCGGGAAACTGTGCCTGCAAGAGCGCCGCGCTGAACCTGAACCCGCTCGACGACATCGACTACGGCACGCCGCGCCGCTACGCCGACACTGACGTGACGCTCGAAATCGACGGGCGCCCCGTGACGGTGGCCGCGGGCACCTCGGTGATGCGCGCCGCGATCGAGGCCGGCATCAACGTGCCGAAGCTCTGCGCGACCGATTCGCTCGAGCCGTTCGGCTCTTGTCGCCTGTGCCTCGTCGAGATCGAAGGCAAGCGCGGCTATCCGGCCTCGTGCACGACGCCGGTCGAAGCCGGCATGCGCGTCTCGACGCAAACGCCGCGCCTGCAGGACCTGCGCCGCAATGTGATGGAGCTCTACATCTCCGATCACCCGCTCGACTGCCTGACCTGCCCGGCCAACGGCAACTGCGAACTGCAGGACATGGCGGGCGTCGTGGGCTTGCGCGAAGTGCGCTACGGATTCGACGGCGACAACCATCTGAAAGACGCGAAGGATGAATCGAACCCGTACTTCACGTACGATCCGTCCAAGTGCATCGTCTGCAACCGCTGCGTGCGCGCCTGCGAGGAAACGCAGGGCACGTTCGCACTGACGATCGCCGCGCGCGGCTTCGAGTCGCGCGTCGCCGCCAGCGAAAACCAGCCGTTCATGGACTCGGAGTGCGTCTCGTGCGGCGCCTGCGTGGCCGCTTGCCCCACCGCGACGCTGATGGAAAAGAGCGTCACGGTGCTCGGCCAGGCCGAGCATTCGGTCGTGACGACCTGCGCCTACTGCGGCGTCGGCTGCTCGTTCAAGGCCGAGATGAAAGGCGGTCAAGTCGTGCGGATGGTGCCGTACAGGAACGGCCAGGCCAACGAGGGTCATGCTTGCGTGAAGGGCCGCTTTGCCTGGGGCTACGCGACCCACAAGGACCGCATCACGAAGCCGATGATCCGCGCGAAGATCACGGATCCCTGGCGCGAGGTGAGCTGGCGGGAGGCGATCTCGTATGCGGCCTCCGAGTTTCGTCGCATCCAGGGCAAGTATGGGCGCGGCTCCGTCGGCGGCATCACGTCTTCGCGTTGCACGAACGAAGAAACCTACCTCGTGCAGAAGCTCGTGCGCGCGGCATTCGGCAACAACAACGTCGATACCTGCGCGCGTGTGTGCCATTCGCCGACGGGCTACGGCCTGAAGACGACGATCGGTGAATCGGCCGGCACGCAGACGTTCGCTTCGGTCGCGAAATCGGATGTGATCATCGTGATCGGCGCGAACCCGACCGACGGCCACCCGGTCTTCGCCTCGCGCCTGAAACGGCGTGTGCGCGAGGGCGCGAAGCTCATCATCGCCGATCCGCGCCGCATCGATCTCGTCGACGGTCCGCACGTGAAGGCCGACTATCACCTGCCATTGCGGCCCGGCACGAACGTCGCACTCATTAATTCGCTGGCGCACGTCATCGTGACCGAGGGGCTCGTCGACGAGAAGTTCGTGGCCGAGCGCTGCGAGCCGCTCGCCTTTGCGCAATGGCGCGATTTCGTCGCGCATGAAGAGAACTCGCCCGAGACGATGGAAGCCGTGACGGGCGTGCCGGCGAAGCAGGTGCGCGAGGCCGCGCGCCTTTATGCCACGGGCGGCAACGGAGCGATCTACTACGGCCTGGGCGTCACCGAGCACGCGCAAGGCTCGACGACGGTGATGGGCATCGCCAATCTCGCGATGGCGACGGGCAACATCGGCCGTGAGGGCGTCGGCGTCAATCCGCTGCGCGGACAGAACAACGTGCAAGGCTCGTGCGATATGGGCTCGTTCCCGCACGAGTTGCCCGGTTACCGCCATATAGGCGGCGCCGAGGTGCGCGGACAGTTCGAAGAAGCCTGGCACGTCGAGCTCGATCCGGAACCGGGGCTGCGCATCCCGAACATGTTCGATGCGGCGCTCGACGGCAGCTTTAAAGGCCTTTACTGCCAGGGCGAGGACATCGTTCAGTCGGACCCCGACACGCAGCACGTGGCCTCGGCGCTGTCATCGATGGAATGCATCGTCGTCCAGGATATCTTCCTCAACGAGACCGCCAAGTACGCGCATGTTTTCCTGCCCGGCTCGTCGTTCCTCGAAAAGGATGGCACGTTCACGAACGCGGAGCGGCGCTTTTCCCGCGTGCGGCGCGTGATGACGCCGCTTTGCGGCTATGCGGACTGGGAAGTCACGCAGTTGCTCTCCTGCGAGCTCGGCTATGACATGAACTACGCGCATCCGTCCGAGATCATGGACGAGATCGCGCGGCTCACGCCCACGTTCCACGGCGTCTCGTACGATCTCATCGACGAGCTCGGCAGCGTACAGTGGCCCTGCAACGAGGCCGCGCCGCAAGGCACGCCGACGATGCACGTCGACGAGTTCGTGCGCGGCAAGGGCAAGTTCGTCATCACGAAGTTCGTGCCCTCGCACGAAAAGGTCACGCAGCGCTTCCCGTTGCTGCTGACGACGGGCCGCATCCTCTCGCAGTACAACGTCGGTGCACAGACGCGGCGAACGGAAAACGTGCAGTGGCACGACGAGGACCGGCTCGAGCTCCATCCGCACGATGCCGAAGACCGCGGTATCAAGACAGGCGACTGGGTCGGCATCGAGTCGCGCGCCGGGTACACGGTGCTGCGCGCGCTGGTGACCGAGCGCATGCAGCCGGGCGTCGTCTATACGACGTTCCACTTCCCCGAATCGGGGGCGAACGTCATCACGACGGACAGTTCCGATTGGGCGACGAACTGTCCGGAGTACAAGGTGACGGCCGTGCAGGTATTGCCGGTACAGCAGCCGTCCGAGTGGCAGCAGCACTATTCGCGGTTTTCGGAAACGCAGCTCGCGTTGCTGCGCGAGCGCGAGCGGGCGCTCGGCGCCGTGACCGCGGGTAAGTGAGGGCCGCCATCATGAATCAACACCATTTGGTCGATATGGCGAACAGCATCGGCGAGTTTTTCCAATCGATGCCCGATCACAACGAGGCGCTCGCCGGCATCGCCGACCATATTCACAAGTTCTGGGAGCCGCGCATGCGGCGCACGATCCTCGCCATGCTCGACGATCCGGCCGCCAGCGCGCCGCTGCTGCCGATCGTCAAAGAGGCGCTCGTGAAGGCGCGCGGCGAACTGACGCCGCGCGAGGCCGCATGAATCATCGTTGCTTGCGCGCGGCCGCGAACCAGGTCTCGCAATGCCGCAAGAGCGCGCTCGCATCGGACGCGGGACGTCCGCGCGCGCAGAGGTACCCGTCGGGCCGCAGCAAGTAGAACGCGGGCCGCGTGCGCCCGTAGGTCTCCGTCAACGACGGCCCCCCGCCCGTCAACGCGTCGGTGACGCGCCAAATCCGCACGGCGCCTGATAGGGCGCCGTCGACCGTCGAGGCGAGGCGGTCGAGATCGCCATCGACGCCGACCGCCTCGGGCGGAAGCGCGCCCGTCGCGTCGAAACGCTTCTTTGCATCGGTCGGCAACGTAACGAGCAAAAACAGCGTGTAGCACGCCGGATCGTGCAGATCGTAGATGTATCCGGTGCCCGGCGCGCGCCCGAGCGGCCCGTCGATCACCTGCACGAGCGCATCGGGCGCCCGCTCGCCCGCACGCGGGCCGCCGTCGAGCACGCGCTCGAGCGTCAGCGGACTGCGCCGGTACTGAATCGAGAGCTCGCTCACCATCAGCCGCGCCGCGTCGCGCAGCGGACCGAACGCGGCGAGCATCGGCATCGCCCGATCGCGTAGCAGCTTGAGCGGGCCGCGCTCGGCTTCGGCCAGTTGCGTGATGAAGCTCGTTTGCCGCAGCACATCGCGCTCGATCGGATGACGCTCCGTCTGGTAGGTGTCGAGCAACGATTCGGGGGCGTGGCCGGACAGGACGCGCGCGAGCTTCCAGCCGAGATTGAACGCCTCCTGGATCCCCGTATTCATCCCCTGCGCGCCGGCGGGACTGTGGACATGCGCCGCATCGCCCGCAAGAAAGGCGCGCTGCACGCGCAGCTTCTCGACCATGCGGCTGTGGAGCCTGAAATACGACGACCACTCGAGCGCCGACAACTCGAGCGGCCGGTGGATGCGTCGTTGCGCGGCTGCGCGCAAGCGCTCGATGCGCGGCGCCAGCGGGTCGCGCGCTTCGACGGAGGTGGCGGCGGCCACCTCGTGCGCTTCGCCCGCCGCCATCACGGCCATCAGCTTCTCGGGCACACGGCTCGCTTCTTCCTGTCTCGGCGGCGCGCCGTCGGGGTCGCCCGGCGGATTGTCGGCGATGAATCGATGACGCCCGCCGCCCAACGGGAAAATCGCCGCGAGCCCGTCGCCCGACGCGAAGAGATGGAACTCGTCATCGGCGAGGTCCGAGTCGGCATGCAAATCCGCGAGCATGAACGTCTGCTCGAACGCCTTGCCCGCGAAGTTGAGGCCGAGCAGGTGCCGCACGGTGCTGTGCGCGCCGTCGGCCGCAACCACATACGACACGTGCGCCGTTTCCTCGCGGCCGTCCGCTTGCCGAAGACCGACTTCCACGCGCGAGGCGCTCTGCGTCAGACTGACGAGCTCGACGCCGCGCTCGATCGCGACCCCGAGCGTGGCGAGATGGTCAGTCAGAAAGCGTTCCGTGACCGTCTGATCGAGCGCGAGCAAGTAGGGATAGCGCGTCTGCAACGGATCGAAGTCGAGCCGAGCGAGCCGATGGCCGTTCGAGTAGAGATTGGCCGCGCGCAGCCGGTGGCCAGCTTCGAGAAACGGCTCGACCACGCGGTGCTGTTCGAAGAGCTCGAGCGTCCGGGCCTGGATGCCGATCGCACGCGAATGTTGCGCTGGCCGCGGCGCTCGATCGATCAAGCGCACGGGAATGCGCGCGCGCGCAAGGCTCATTGCGGCGGCAAGCCCAGTGGGGCCCGCGCCGACGATCAACACCGGCTGGTCGTTTAGAGCGGCGGCCATGCTTTATCTCCGGCGAACATGACACGTCGCCTAGTGTACGCTGGCCGCGACCCGGCCGGAGGCTCGCGGCAATGCGTCCGAGCGGCAACGGGGCACAGGTATGGGAAAATGCCGCCTTCGCCGATTGCCCTGCCAATGGATACACTTTTCGCCCGCGCCTTTGCGGCTCACCGCGACGGTCGGCTCGCCGAAGCCGAACGTGATTATCGCGCCACGCTCGACGCCGACCCCGCTCACGCCGACGCCCTGCATCTACTGGGCGTTCTGAGGCATCAGCAAGGACGCCATGCCGAAGCGGCCGATCTCGTCGGCCGCGCCGTCGAGCTGCGCCCAAACGATGCGGGCCTGCAGCTCAATCTCGGCAACGCGCTGAAGGCGCTCGGCCGGCTCGATGGCGCCATCGAGCGTTTTCGCAACGCGCTCACGCTCGCCCCCGGATTTGCGCTCGCGCACTACAACCTGGCCAATGCTTACGCGGTGATCGGCCGCCACGAAGACGCCGTCGACGCGTTTCGCCGGGCGCTGCGGCTGTCGCCCGACGACGCCTCGATCTGGAACAACCTTGGCAACTCGTTGCACGCGATCGGACGCCACGAAGAAGCGATCGACGCGTTCACGCGCTCGCTCGAGCTGCGTCCCGGGCACGCGGGAGCGCACAACAACCTCGGCATGGCGCTCGCCGCGCTCGGGCGCGCCGAAGCAGCCGTCGTCCATTTCGAGCGGGCCCTCGCCGCCGAGCCGCGCTTTACGGCGGCGCATTTCAACTTGGGCAACACGCTCGACGCGATCGGCCGGCATCGGCAAGCCGTGGCGGCGTTCGAAGCGGCGCTCGCGCTGCACCCGCGGTTTCCGCCCGCGCTGCTCGGACTCGGCAACGCACTGGCCGCGCTCGACCGACATGCCGAAGCGATTGCCGCGCTCGAACGCGCGGTCGGACTCGATCCGCATTTGGGCCTCGCCTGGCTGAGCCTCGGCAATGTTCACCATGCGACAGGCGCGCAGGAGGCGGCGCTGCGTGCTTACGATCAGGCTTTGAGGCTGCGTCCCGAGCTGGCCTCGGCGCGTCTCAATCGCGCCATGACGCTGCTCGCGCTCGGCGACTTCGATCGCGGGCTTCGCGACTACGAGGCGCGGCTCGATCTCGTCCGCGCGGCACGCGCGCAAGCTGAGCACGATGACGCCGGCGCAAGGGAAAACGAACGAACGCGTGCTTTCGACGAGCGGGCCGATACGCTGCCGCGCTGGCGAGGCGAGCCGATCGCCGATCGCAGACTGCTGATCGACGCCGAGCAAGGCTTCGGCGACACGCTGCAATTCATGCGCTTCGTTCCGCTCGCGCGCGAGCGCGTCGAGCGCATCGTTTTCGCCGTGCAGCGCGAACTGCTGCCGCTCGTCGCGCCGCTCGCCGAGGCTTGGCGCGTCGATGTCGTGGGACGCGGGGAGGCGCGCGTCGAGGCGGATTTGCACTGCCCGTTGCTGAGTCTTCCGCTCGCGCTCGGCACGGCGGCCGACTCGTTGCCGGCCGCGAGCCGCTATGTCGACGTGCCGAAGCAGTATCGCGATCGATGGCGCGATCTGCCGGGCGGGCCGACGAAGCGCAAGGTAGGGCTAGCCTGGTCGGGTCGCATCCAGCGGCATGAAACGCGCTCGATGCCGCTCTCCTCGCTCGAGCCGCTTTTCGCGCTGGCCGATATCGAATGGATCGTCCTGCAGCCCGATCTGAGCGACGACGAACGCCGCGCGCTCGACGCGCATCCGCGCGCGGCGTCGATTCACCGTTTCGACGACCGGATTCGCGACTTCGCCGATACGGCTGCGATCGTCGACGGCCTCGATGCCGTCGTCTCGATCGATACGTCGATCGCGCACTTGGCCGGCGCCCTCGGCAAACCGCTGTTGCTGATGCTGCCTTTCGCGGCCGATTGGCGGTGGTTCGCCCCGCAAAGCGAAGTGCTGCGGGAGATCGGCGCCGACAGAAGCCCGTGGTACCCGAGCGCGCGGCTCGTCAGGCAACGCGCGCCGGGAGCATGGAATGAAGTGGTGCGGACGGCCGCCCGCCTGCTCGAAGAGACGCCAGGCCGCGCTTGACGCGCGGGCGGGCGGGCGCCGAATCCGTTAAATGGAATAAAGCACCGAACGCGCTCCCGCGCGATCCCACCCGGTCAAACGACCTTGTATTGATTGCGCGCTTCCGGCGACCGGTAGAGCGCGAACGTGGCAATGAGCCCGCAGACAGCGGCCAGGCCCATCCAGAGCCCCGGCGCGGCCTTGTTGCCCGTTTCGTGAATCAGCAGCGTCGAGATGGCGGGCGTAAAGCCGCCGATCGTCGTGGCCAGGCTGTAGGCGAGCGAGAAACCGGCCGTGCGAACGTCGCTCGGCATCACTTCGGTGAGGGCGACGACCATGGCACCGTTATAGCTGCCGTACAGGAACGAAAGCCAAAGTTCGACGGCGAGCAGCCGCGCGAACGACGGTTCGGCCACGAGCCAATGCACCGACGGATAGGCGGTCAGGATCGTGAGGATCGTGAAGACGAGCAGCACGGGACGACGCCCGACCCGATCTGAGACGGCGCCCATGACCGGCAGCCAGACGAGGTTCGAAAGCCCGATGCAGACTGTGACGACGAGCGTGTCGATCGACGAGAGCTTCAGGACCTCCTTACCGAAGGTCGGCGTATAGGCGGTGATCATATAGAACGAGACCGTCGTCATGATGACGAGCCCCATGCCGCCGAGCACGACGCCCCAGTTCTGCACGAGCGACTTGAAGACCTCGCCGATCGACGGCCGATGCCGTTTCGCGAGGAATTCGTCCGTCTCCTTCAGCGAGCGCCGGATGAAGAACAGGAACGGCACGATCAGGCAGCCGATCAGGAACGGCACGCGCCAACCCCAGGCCGACATCTGATCGGCCGGCAGGAGACGATTCAGGAACACGCCAAGGAGGGCCGCGAAGACGACGGCCACCTGCTGGCTGCCCGATTGCCACGAGCAATAAAACCCTTTGTGTCCCTTCGTGGCGATCTCGGAAAGATAGACCGAGACACCGCCCAGTTCGACGCCGGCCGAGAAGCCCTGCAGCAGTCTGCCGCACAGCACGAGCACCGGCGCGAGCGCGCCGATCGTCGCATAGCCGGGAACGGCCGCGACGGCGAGCGTGCCGATCGCCATGAGCGACAACGTGAGGATGAGACCCTTGCGGCGGCCGTGATGATCGATGTAGGCGCCGAGCACGAGCGCGCCGAGAGGACGCATCATGAAGCCCGCGCCGAACACGGACAACGACAGCATCAGCGAGACGAAATCGCTGCCGTTCGGAAAATAGGTCTTGGCGATCGCCGAAGCGTAATAGCCATAGACCATGAAGTCATACATTTCGAGGAAGTTGCCGCTCACCACGCGAAAGACCGTGAGGAATTTCGATTCGGCGTGCGGTGCGGGGGATGCGCTGGACGACATGACGCTCTCGGGGAAAAACGCGCCGGCGTGCTCGAGGCACGGCGACGAGGAGGAGGAAAGGGCAACCGTTCGTGGCGATCCGGCAAGAGCGGGCCATGAACGCGAAGGCTCAGATCGTACTCGAACCTAGGGATTACCACATCAGGGTTCACCCTAGGTCGATCGAGCCATGGTCCCTAACCGGCGCCCAGGCCGGGGGCCGACTGACCAGCCCCAAAGTACAGCGGGTTCCGAGCTTCAGACCGTTTTACGATGAATGCTTACAGCACGCGGCCGCGCTGGCGGATCTCCGGCCAGGCCAGCTTCATGTAATAAAGCATCGACCAAACCGTCAGAATCGCGGCGACGTAGATGAGCCAAATCCCCCAGACCCGCGTATCGATGACGAACCGGCCGGGCACCAGCGGCAACGGGCCGTAATAGAGCAGCATTGGGATCGCGACCATCTGACAGACGGTCTTGAACTTGCCGAGCCGATTGACGGCGACGCTTTTCGCCGCGCCGATGTGCGCCATCCATTCGCGCAGCGCCGAGATCGCGATCTCACGGCCGATGATGACCAGTGCGATCGCGGCCTCGATCCGCGCGAGCTGGACGAGGACGAGCAGCGCCGCGGTGACCATGAGCTTGTCGGCCACGGGATCGAGAAAGGCGCCGAACGCCGACGTCTGGTTCCACTTGCGCGCGAGAAAGCCGTCGAACCAGTCGGTGAGCGCGGCCAGCACGAAGATCGCGCACGCCGCGACATTGCGATAGAACTCGCTCATCGCCGTATCGGGCATGTAGAACACGCCTACGATGAGCGGAATCAACACGATCCGCAGCCATGTCAGAAAGATCGGGAAATTGAACGGCATGAGCGAGTGGCGGTGCGCTTGAGCGGGATCGGGAAATGCCGCGATTATCGCATCCCGGCGTCGTGGGCCAGGAATTCCCGACGTGGGGACATCAATGCAGCTGTCGATAAATCTGCTCGGCGAGCTGGCGCGAGATGCCTTCGACGCTCGCCAGCTCGTCGACGCTTGCCGCGACGACGCCGCGCAAGCCGCCGAAACGCGCGAGCAGGCGCTGCCGGCGCTTTGCGCCGACGCCGTCGAGCTCCTCGAGCCGTGAGGTCTGCCGTGCCTTCGCGCGTTTCGCGCGCATCCCCGTGATCGCGAACCGGTGCGCTTCGTCGCGAATCTGTGCGACGAGCATCAATGCCGCGCTTTCCTTGCCGAGCTCGAGCGACGATCGACCGTCGGCGAAAACGAGCGTCTCGAGCCCCACCTTGCGGCCCTCGCCCTTCGCCACGCCGACGATGTTCGACGGATCGATGCCGAGCTCGGCGAACACCTGCCGCGCGATCTCGACCTGCCCCTTGCCGCCGTCGATGAGCACGATATTGGGCAGCACACCGCCGGCCGCGACGGGCGCGGCGGCATCGGCCGCGCGTTCCGGAGCGGTCGCCGCGTCGATCTGCAACGCCGCGGCGCGGTCATCGGCATTGCCGGCGGCTGCTTCGACGAGCTTCTCGTAGCGGCGCGTCAGAACCTGTCGCATCGCGGCATAGTCGTCGCCGGGCGTGATCCCCGTTATGTTGTAGCGACGATACTCGCCCGATTGCATCTTGTGATCGCGATAAACGACGCACGACGCCTGCGTCGCTTCGCCCATCGTATGGCTGATGTCAAAGCATTCGATGCGCAGACGCGCGAGGTCCTCGCATTCGAGACCGAGCGTCTCGGCGAGCGCGCGCGTTCGCGCCTGCTGAGACCCTTGCTCGGAGAGCAGCCGCGCGAGCGCGAGCCGCGCGTTTTGCTCCGCCATGCCGAGCCAGACCCGCTTTTGCCCCTGCGGCTGCCGCACGAGCGTGACCTTGTGCCCGGCCTCGGCCGCCAGCAGCTCGACGAGCTCACGGTTCGCCGGCGCGTGGCTCACCACGAGCACGGGCGGAATGCGGTTGCCGAGATAGTGCTGCGCGATGAAGGCATCGAGCACTTCGGCCTCGACGCCGGGTGCGGGTATCGCCTCGGCGGCCGTCGCGGGCGCCTGCGCCTCGGGCGCCGCCTGCGCCGGCTGCTCGACGGCTCCCCCGCCCGCGTTCTCGCCCATATCCTCCGCCGCTTCCTTCTCCTCCTCGTCGAGCTCGGCCTCCACGGCCGCGATGGCGCTGTCGGCGTGGGTCGGGAAATAGGCCTTGTCGCCAAGATGGCGCCCGCCGCGAACCATCGCCAGATTGACGCAGACACGCCCGCCGAGCGCGACGACCGCGAGGATGTCAACGTCGCTGTCGCCGCCCACTTCGATCGCCTGCTGATGGAGGACCGTGGCGAGCGAGCTCATCTGGTTGCGCACGGCGGCGGCCTGCTCGAACTTGAGCTCGGCCGCGAACGCATGCATCTTTGCTTCGAGCTCCTTCATGACCTCGTTTTGCCGGCCGAGCAGGAAACGCGAGGCGTTCTCCACGTCGCGCGCGTAGTCCGCCGCGTCGATCGCGCCGACGCAAGGCGCCGTGCAGCGCCCGATCTGATGAAGCAGGCACGGCCGCGTGCGATTGTTGAAGACCGAGTCTTCGCAGGTACGCAGTTGAAAGACGCGCTGCAGGATCTGAATGCTCTCGCGCACCGCCCACGCGCTCGGAAACGGGCCGAAGTACTGGTTCTTCTTGTCGACGGCGCCGCGATAGTACGCCATGCGCGGAAACGCATGACCCGTCAGCTTCAGATAGGGATACGACTTGTCGTCGCGAAAGAGGATGTTGTAGCGCGGCGCGAGCGCCTTGATGAGATTGTTCTCGAGCAGCAGCGCCTCGGCCTCGGAGCGCGTCACCGTGGTCTCGATACGCGCGATGCGCGTCACCATCATCGCGATACGCGGCGACAGCAGCGTCTTCGTGAAATAGCTCGACACGCGCTTTTTGAGGTCGCGCGCCTTGCCGACGTAGAGCACCTCGCCGAGCTTGTCGTAGTACCGGTACACGCCCGGCAGATGCGGCAACTGGGCGAGGACCCGCTTCGGTTCGAAAACGGTCTCTTGATCTTGCGGTTCGGTCATGCGGATTCGGACAGTGCGCCGCGCAATGCGGCCGAAGGGCGTCGCATCGGGGCAGCGTGCTTTAGAATCGCCAGTTTAGAACATTTGCGCATGCGACAAGCGCCGCGCGAGCCGCGCCGCGTGCGCCCGCCCGCCCGCATCATGTCTGCCCCGATCGCCTGCGATATCTTCTGCGCCGTCATCGACAATTTCGGCGATGTCGGCGTCTCCTGGCGCCTCGCGCGCGAGCTCGCCGACGAGCACGGCTGGCAGGTGAGGCTCCTCGTCGACGATCTCCGGACGTTCGCGCGGCTCGAGCCGGCCATCGCTATCGAGCGCGATCGCCAGACGGTCGCGGGCGTCACGATCGAACACTGGCACGAGCCGATGCACGCCGGCGATACGATCGCCGTGCCCGATGTCGTCATCGAGGCTTTCGCCTGCGAATTGCCGCCCGCCTATCTCGCGGCAATGGCGCGGCGCGCTCGCGCGCCCGTCTGGATCAATCTCGAATATCTGAGCGGCGAGGATTGGGTCGCCGATTTCCATCTGAAGCCGTCGCCGCACCCGCGTCACCCGCTCACGAAGACCTTCTTCTTCCCCGGCCTGGGGCCGGGGACGGGCGGCGTATTGAAGGAGCGCGGGCTCGACGCCGCGCGCGAAGCGTTCGAGCGCTCGCCCGGCAAGCGCGAAGCCTGGTGGCGTCAGGCGACGGGCGCGGCGCCGCCCGAGGAAGAAGCCACGGTGATCTCGCTCTTCGCCTATGAGAACCCGGTCGTCGACGGCCTGCTCGAGCAATGGCGCGACGCCGCGGGTGCGATCGTCCTGCTCGTGCCCGAAGGCCGCATCTCTGGCGCCGTCGCGCGTTTTTTCGGCCTGCCGTCGTTCGCGGCCGCGCCCGGCGGCGCTGGCTTGCGCGCGCATGCCGAGCGCGGCAGCCTGCGTGCGCACGCGCTCGCGTTCGTTCCTCAGGCGCGGTATGACGCGCTGCTTTGGGCGAGTCACTTCAACTTCGTGCGAGGCGAGGACTCGTTCGTGCGCGCGCAGTGGGCGCGCCGCCCGTTCGTCTGGCACATCTATCCGCAGGCCGACGACGCGCACCTGCCGAAGCTCGACGCGGCGCTCGCGCACTACGCTGCCCCGCTTCCCCCCGCGGCGCGAGCGGCGATGGGCCGCTTCTGGCATGCCTGGAACGGGGCCGGAACGCCAGACTGGGGCGAATTCTGGTCGCATCGCGCCGCTTACGACGCGCGCGCGGCCGCCTGGGCCGACGAGCTTGCGACCCTCGGCGAGCTGGCGGAAAACCTAGCGCGTTTCATAAAAACCCAGTTAAAATAAGCGGTTATCTATTTGCAACGGCCTTGCGTTCCCTCACTGCGACGTTCGCAAGACCCATTCGCTTTTCAAGGACAGTGTTTTTTATGAAGACCGCACAGGAACTCCGCACGGGCAACGTCGTCATGATCGGCAACGACGCGATGGTCGTGCAGAAAGCCGAATACAACAAATCGGGCCGCAACGCCGCCGTCGTGAAGATGAAGTTCAAGAATCTGCTCACGGGTGCCGGCACGGAATCCGTCTACAAGGCGGACGACAAATTCGACGTCGTCGTGCTCGAGCGCAAGGAAGTGACGTACTCGTACTTCGCGGATCCGATGTACGTCTTCATGGATGCCGACTACAACCAATTCGAAGTCGAGCAAGAGATGATGGGCGACGCGCTTCACTATCTCGAAGACGGCATGCCCTGCGAAGTCGTCTTCTACAACGACAAGGCGATCTCGGTCGAGTTGCCGACCACGCTCGTGCGAGAAATCACCTACACGGAACCGGCCGTGAAGGGCGACACGTCGTCGGGCAAAGTGTTGAAGGCCGCGCGCATCAATACGGGCTTCGAGCTTCAGGTTCCGCTCTTTTGCAACATTGGCGACAAGATCGAAATCGATACGCGCACGCACGAGTACCGCAGCCGCGCCTAAGCGCATCGCCGCCCTCGACGCGCAACCGGAGCAAAGTGCGCGTACGACGGCGCACGGTTGCTGGAACCGCCGAGCCGGGGCGCGAGAGCGAACCGCGCCATGCCAGCAAGTTGAGAATTATCCGAGCGCCCTTCGTGGGCGCTTTTTTTTTCGTACGAGTGGTGTATGGTGTAAGAAAACTTTACCGGTCGAATTTTACCGTTTGGCCCGGCGGAATCTGCAGGACGCCGTGACCTTCGAACTCAACCTATTGTTTTGACAGAAAAAACCATGATGGCCTGAAACGTGCTTGACAGACAATTTAGCCGCTTTCGATGAAACGATTTCCGACTGCGCATGGCGCCCCGATTCCGGTGCCGTCCGGTCTTCAATGCTTGCCTCCGTCATGCCACATGCTCTGATTGTCGAAGACGATCCCAACAGCCTGTCCGGCTTATCGGCGATCGTCGCAGCCGACGGGTTTTCCGTCGATACGGCCATTTCGCTCGCGGAAGCGCGAGCGGCGTTGAGCCGTTTCATTCCCGACGTCGTGCTGATCGACCTGAACCTGCCTGACGGCAGGGGTCTGGACCTGCTTTCGCATTTGCCGGCGCAGCCGGACGGCGTGCTGCCCGTCATCGTCATGACAGGCAATGCGACCGTCGAGAGCGCCATCGAAGGTCTGCGCCACGGCATTTGGGACTACCTGCTGAAGCCCGTCAACATACCGCGCCTGCGCAGCCTGCTCGCTCGCATCCCGCGCCCCTACGAGTTGACGGAGGAGGTGCAGACGCTGCGCACGAAGCTGCGGCGGCTAGGGCGCTTCGGGCCGATGATCGGGCGCAGCGACGCGATCCAGCACGTCTACGATACGATCGAGCGCCTGGCGCCGACCGAGACGGCCGTGCTGATCTGCGGCGAGGCCGGCACGGGCAAGGAAGTGGCGGCACGTACGCTGCACGAGATGAGCCGGCGGCGCAAGGGCCCGTTCGTCGTCTTCGATTGCCACACTTACGCCCGCGAGCCCAGCGGCGAGCGCGGGCTCGACAGCCTGCTGTTCGGCCAGGAGCCCGGTTTGGGAGCCAGCGCGGAGCGGCGCGAGCCGGGCCTTTTCGAGCAGGCGAGCGGCGGCACGCTCTTGCTCGACGAGATCGCGGAGCTGCCGCTTGCGCAGCAAGAGGCGTTGTCGAAGGCGCTCGATTCGCAGACCTACATGCGCGTGGGCGGAACGAGTCAGGTGAGCGTCGATTGCCGGATCGTGACGACGATGCGCAAGTCTCCGCGCGAGGCCGTGACCGACGGCGCGTTGCGGGAGGACCTATGGCTGCGGCTCGACGCCGCCTCGATCGTGCTGCCGCCGTTGCGCGAGCGCGACGACGATGCGGTGCTGCTCGCCGAAGCGCTCGTCGACGACCTCAATCGCGACGTCAATGCGAGCGGCCTCGCCCACGTACACAAGCGGATCGGCCCGAATCTGATACGCGAGTGCCTGACCTACGACTGGCCCGGCAACGTTCGCGAGCTGCACGAGCGCGTCCGCCGCGCCTACAACATCTCCGACGAGATCGTCGACACGCTGCGCGCCGACGAGACGACGACGGTCGGCGGCCGGCGCCTGAACGGCGGCAGCGTGCAGGTGACGGTCGGGACTCCGCTGTCGGACGTCGAGGACCTCCTGATCCGGGCGACGCTCGACGCCGTCGGCGGCACGCGCCACCGGGCCGCTACGTTGCTCGGCATCAGTCCGAAGACGCTCTACAACAAGCTGCAGCGAATGAAGATGTCGTGATCGCGCAGACGTCCGGCTAACCGAACGCGCGCCGCAAAAGCGCCTGCGCCTCCTGATAGTCGGCGTGCGCGACGAGCTTGTGCCAAGCCGGCGCCTTGCCGCGGCCGCGCAAGCGCTGAAGGCGCCGCGCCGATTCTTTCGAGGGCGTATATCGCAACTGTTCGAGCACGATCTCGGCGGCGCTCGGCTGATTGCAGATGAGCACCATATCGCAGCCGGCCTCGAGCGCCGCGCCGGCGGCTTCGGTCAGCGTGCCGCCCGCGCGCGCGGCCTCCATCGAAAGGTCGTCGCTGAAGATCGCACCGGTAAAGCGCAGCCGTTCGCGCAGGATCTGCTGCAGCCAGATCCGGGAGAATCCGGCCGGCTTGTCGTCGACCTGCGAGTAGATGACATGGGCCGGAATGATCGAGGCAAGCGTCATACCGAGCCAATCGTAAGGCGCCACGTCCTCGCGCAGGATCGCCTCGAGCGGACGATCGTCGACAGGCAATGCGACATGCGAATCGGCCGCCGCAAACCCGTGCCCCGGAAAGTGCTTGCCGCAGTTGCTCATGCCCGCGAGCGCGAGACCGTGGCTGAGGCTCTTCGCCAGCAGCGTCACGACGCGAGCGTCGCGATGAAACGCGCGGTCGCCGATCACCTGCGATTGGCCGTAGTCCAGATCGAGCACGGGCGCGAAGCTCATGTCGATGCCGCAAGCGCGCAGCTCGGCGGCCAGAATGAAGCCCGTCGCCGTCGCCACCTTCGTCGCGAACAGGACGTCCTTGTCCCACAGCTCGCCCAGGCGGCGCATGGCCGGCAATACCGTGAAACCGTCCGTGCGAAAGCGCTGCACGCGTCCGCCCTCGTGATCGACGGCGATCACGAGATCGTCTCGCACATCGCGAATCTCGTCGGTCAGCGCCACCAGTTGCGCCCGGTTTTCGAAGTGGCGTGCGAAGAGAATCACGCCGCCTGTCAGCGGATGCGCCAGGCGCCGCCTGTCGTTGTCGTTGAGCGACGTCCCTTCGACGTCGAGCATGACCAGTCCCAAAGTATTTTTCATTGCTCCGTCGGGAGATTGTTCCAGGGGGTGTCCGTCTCGGCGATGACGAACGAGACGGCGTAATCGCGCTCGTCGCTGACCGTGACTTGGGCGCGGATGCCGCGCGCGGCCAGCCATTCCGCCAGCTCGCCCGATGCGACGATCATGGGCTTGCCGCTCGGCTCGTTCAATGTTTGCAACGCTCGCCACGTCATCGGCCAGTGCATTCCGAGGCCGATCGCCTTCGAAAACGCCTCCTTCGCCGAAAAACGCGTCGCGAGATAAGCGAGACCGCGCGCCTCGGAGCGCGCCCGGCGCGCGTGATAGACGCGCAGTTCGTCGGGGCCGAGCACTTTCTCGGCGAAGCGCCCGCCCGTGCGCTCCATGACACCCTTGACGCGGCTCACCTGAACGACGTCGGTACCGATACCGTAGATTCCCATACGCGCGGCTCAGTGCATGGCGGCGAGCCGCGCCGCAACCATGATCGCCTTCATCTCGCGCACGGCGCTCTCCCATCCCGTGAAAATCGCCTGCGCCACGATCGCGTGGCCGATGTTGAGCTCTTCTATGCCTTCGATCGCGGCGATCTGCTGCACGTTCGTGTAATGAAGCCCGTGACCCGCGTTGACTTTCAAGCCCAGCGAGTTGCCAAGCTCGACGCCGCGTACGATCCGCTCGTACTCGCCGCGCTGCTCGCTTTCATCGTGAGCATCGGCATAGCGGCCCGTGTGAAGCTCGATGACGGGCGCGCCGGCCTCGTGCGCGGCGCGGATCTGCGCCTCGTCGGCATCGATGAAGAGGGATACGCGCGAGCCCGCATCGGCAAGCTGGCGGCAGGCCGCGCGCACGGCTTCGAAGCGGCCGGCCACGTCGAGCCCGCCTTCGGTCGTCAGCTCCGCGCGCTTTTCGGGCACGAGGCAAACGTCGTGCGGACGGACGTCGCAGGCGATGTCGAGCATCTCCTGCGTGACGGCGCATTCGAGGTTCATGCGCGTCTTCAACCGCGGCCGCAGCGCGCGCACGTCGGTATCGACGATATGCCGGCGGTCTTCGCGCAAATGGAGCGTGATGGCATCGGCGCCGGCGTCTTCGGCGGCGAGCGCGGCGCGGATGGGGTCCGGGTAGGTCGTTCCGCGCGCGTTGCGCAGCGTGGCGACATGGTCGATGTTCACGCCGAGATGGATGACCTCGGGAGACGTCAGAAAGAAGCTCATAGGTTTTGCAAGTCGATCAGAATCTGACGCGTCGCAAGCGGCGCGCCGCCCAGATAGATATTGAGCAAAAAGCGCATCAGCGTCTTGCTTTGCGCCACCGTCTGCGCACGATGGTAATCGTCGTTCTCCATATCGAGCAATGTCTGGCCCGATACGACGGGCCAATGGCGCGGAAAATCGTCCGATGCCTCGCGCACGCCGCGCTCGGGGTCGAACACGTAGCGCCCTTGCGCGATCACGGCCTTGCGCGCCGCCGTGCGATCGAGCGACATCGCATAACCGGTCTCGCGCAGCAGCACGCGCTCGAACGAACGCAGCACCTGCACGGCCGGCTCGTCATGCCCCAGACGCGTGAGAGTGACGACATAGTGGTGAAAGAGTTGCGGATGCGGATCCTCCCGCGCGCAAAACTTGACGAGCAATTCGTTGACGTAAAAGCCGCAGAGCAGCGCATCGCCCGAAAGCGGCAGCATGCCGCCGACCCACTCCGCTCCCGTCAGCGTGCGCATCTCCGACTTGCCTGACCATGCGATCGAAAGCGGCTGAAACGTCTGCAGCACGCCGCGCAATGCCGAATGAGGACGCTTCGCGCCCTTCGCGACGAGCGCGAGCCGCCCATGGTCGCGCGTCAAGATGTCGACGATGAGGCTCGTCTCGCGGTACGGATAGCTGTGCAGGACGAAGGCCGGCTGCCCGGTGACGCGATGTTCCGATGCGCGAGCGGACGAGCGCCGCTCCCCGTTCGCGCGCCGGGCACCCTTGCGCGGCTCGGGCTCGGCCGGCGTTAGCGCCGCTCCTCCCGTATCGCGATCGGTGTCGCGGCTGTCGCCGCCGTCACCGCCTTCGACAGTC
Source organism: Trinickia symbiotica (assembly GCF_002934455.1). Lineage (GTDB taxonomy): Bacteria > Pseudomonadota > Gammaproteobacteria > Burkholderiales > Burkholderiaceae > Trinickia > Trinickia symbiotica. Next base: position 740,247 of record NZ_PTIR01000001.1, read on the forward strand.
ATGCAGATTTCATTCGTATCCATAGGCGCGCAGCCCGGCCTCGTTGTCGGCCCATCCGCTCTTGACCTTCACGAACGTCTCCAGGTAGACGGGGCCGCCGAAGAGCTTCTCCATGTCGAGGCGCGCCTCCGTGCTGATCTGCTTCAGCTTCGCCCCTTTCTGACCGATGATCATCGCTTTGTGGGAGTCGCGATCGACGAGGATCGTCGCGAAGACGCGGCGCAGGCGGCCTTCCTCCTCGAACTTGTCGATGAGCACGGTGCTCGTATAGGGCAGCTCGTCGCCCGTCCAGCGGAAGACCTTCTCGCGCAGGATCTCGGCGGCGAGAAAGCGCTCGCTGCGATCGGTGAGGTCGTCCTCGCCATAGATCGGGTCGCCCTCGGGGAGATACGGCTTGATCGTCGCCAAAAGCCGCTCGATATCGCCGTGCTGCTTGGCCGAAAGCGGCACGATTTCCTTGAACTCGCGCAGCTCGCTCGTGGCCTTGAGAAAAGGAAAGAGCGTCGTCTTGTCGGCGATGCGATCGAGCTTGTTGGCGACGAGCAGCGTCGGCGCCGATGGCGGAATCAGATCGAGCACCTTCTGATCGTCGGGGCCGAACCGGCCCGCTTCGATGACGAACAGCACCGCGTCGACCGACGTCAGCGTAGATGTCACGGCACGGTTCAACGATCGGTTCAACGCACCGCTATGCTGCGTTTGAAAGCCGGGCGTATCGACGAAGACGTACTGGGCGTCGTCGAATGTATGGATACCGGTGATCCGGTGACGTGTCGTCTGCGCCTTGCGCGACGTAATGCTGATCTTCTGGCCGACGAGCGCGTTCATCAGCGTCGACTTGCCGACATTCGGGCGGCCGACGATCGCAACCGTGCCGCAACGAAAACCTGAAGTAGTGGAGGCGTTCATTCTGTTCTAGTGCCGGTATGAGCAAAGGCGCCCGCTTCGCTTCTCGCGCGGCGAAGGCCCGTATCGCTCAGGAATGGTCTGGTTCGGCTGCACGGAGCCGGGCCGCGCCCGCGATATCGGAGACAAGCTCGGCATCGCCGCCCGATGCGCGCTTGCCGCCGCCTTCAGGTTCGTGCTGCGAGGACGGCGACGCGTCCGGCTTGCCTGCTGCGGCGTCCGGCTTGCCTGCTGCGGCGTCCGGTTTAGCCGTTGCGGTTTCCGGTTTAGCCGTTGCGGTTTCCGGTTTGGCCGTTGCGGTTTCCGGTTTGGCCGTTGCGGTTTCCGGTTTGGCCGTCGCCTCGCCTTTGCCGCCACCTTCCGCTTTTTGGGGCGGCGCCGATTCCGGTTTGCCGGCCACGGGCTCCGCCTTTGCTGCTGCTTCGCTTTTGCCGGGGCCTTCGGCTTTTTGCGGCGTCGGCGATTCGGGCCTTGCGCCTGCTTCGACCTTCGCAGCCGGCGCATCGGCCCGCAGCGCCGGCTTATGCTCGATGTGAGCGGCCCTAATCATCGCGGGAGGCGGCGCGGCGGGCATCGCCCGGTCCGCAGCCTCGGGCTGTGCCGCTTTCGCTTCCGCGCTTGCGCGCGCGGACTTGTCGGCATCGCCACGCGAACCCTTGTCTTTTTCAAGCTTGCCGCGATCGGGCGCGCGCAAATCAAGCGCCGCCTGCACACCCTTGACGCCTGGCACGATGTCGGGTTCACCCTGCTTCGCCGCGCGCGAACCGCGCGAACGCTTCCCTTTGACCTCCATCGCCGGCGCCAGCGCCATCACCTCCTCGAGCGCCTTCTTCGCCGCGGCCTGCTCGGCTGCCCGGCGGCTCGCCCCCGACCCCGACACCTTCACGTCGAGCTTCGGCACCGTGCATTCGACTTCGAACTGTTGATTGTGCGCCGCACCATGCGTGGCAACGACGGTGTACGTCGGCAGCGCGATCTTGTGGCCTTGCAAGTACTCCTGCAGCAGCGTCTTGGAGTCCTTGCCGAGCGTGCGAGGATCGATGTGATCGAGAATCGGCACGTAAAGGCGCTTGATGACGGTCTGCGCAGCCTCGAAGCCGCCGTCGAGGAAGATCGCGCCGAGGATCGCCTCGAAGGCGTCGGCGAGAATCGACGGGCGCCTGAAGCCGCCGCTGCGGAGCTCACCCTCCCCGAGGCGGAGGCCTTCCGCAATATTGAGGGCCTGAGCAATCTCGTACAGCGACTGCTGCTTGACCAGGTTCGCGCGCACGCGCGACAGGTCGCCCTCGTCGAGTTTGCCGAATCGCTGGAACAATAGGGCCGCCACCGCGCAATTTAGAACGGAATCGCCCAAAAATTCGAGCCGTTCATTGTGCGAGGCACTGTGACTGCGGTGAGTGAGGGCCTGGCGCAACAATTCCGCATTGCGAAATTCGTAGCGCAACCGGCTTTCCAGCGGAGATAGCGGCATGTGCAGAGTATAACGCGCGCCTTTCGCCTGTCGTCTTGGCGGGCTTGGACGCGAAAAAAGCGGATCGGGGCCGCCTGAGGCCCCGAATGGCGAACCACGAAAGCGTGATGCGTCGAGCCGACGCGGCTTCGCGCGCCTGGCGCTACTCGAAGGAGCCGATGCGCTTGAGATTGCTGAAGTTCATCCAGATGAAGAAGGCACGTCCCACGATGTTCGCATCGGGCACGAAGCCCCAATAGCGACTGTCGGCGCTGTTGTCGCGGTTATCGCCCATCATGAAATAGTTGCCCGGCGGCACTTTGCAGACGACACCGCGGTTGTTGTATGAGCAGTTGTCGCGATACGGATAATCTTCGGCACCGATGATGAAGGGCGGCACGGCGGGATTGTTCAGGATGGCGTTCTTGCGGTCGCCGAGGTCTTCGTCGAACTGCTTCGCATAACCAACGCGCTCTTCGTCGAAGTAATCGGGCAGCGGCGTCTCGGGCACCGGCTTGCCATTGATCGTGAGCTTCTTGTCTTCGTACGCAACGACGTCACCGGGCAAGCCGATCACGCGCTTGATGTAGTCGACCGATTCGTCCTTCGGATAGCGAAACACGACGACGTCGCCGCGCTTCAACGGCTCGCCCTGCGTGACCTTCGTATTCGTGATCGGCAGCCGAAGCCCGTATTCGAACTTGTTGACGAGGATGAAATCGCCGACGAGCAGCGTCGGCACCATCGAGCCCGACGGAATCTTGAACGGCTCGACGACGAACGAGCGCACGAGGAAGACGATGAGAATCACCGGGAAAAAACTCGCCGTATATTCGAGCCACCACGGCTGGCGCAGCTTCTCGTCGCGCAGGCGGGCGCGCGTGACGGGAGCGTTCTCATCGGCGAAGCGCTCGCCGACGCGCGCCTGCTGCCGATCGAACTCCACGACGGCGGCTTCAGCGGCTTGACGCCGCTGCGGCAAGAAAACGAGTTTGTCCGCGATCCATGCAAAGCCCGTCAAAACGACGAGCACGAAAAGAATCAACGCGAAGTTCATGTAGTCAGGTCCTTCGTTATTTGTCTTCGACGCGCAAGATTGCGAGGAAAGCCTCCTGCGGAATCTCGACGGATCCGACCTGCTTCATTCGCTTCTTGCCTTCTTTTTGCTTTTCCAGCAGCTTCTTCTTGCGTGTGATGTCGCCGCCATAACACTTCGCAAGCACGTTCTTGCGCAGCGCCTTGATGTTCTCACGCGCGATGATGTGCGCGCCGATGGCCGCCTGAATCGCGACATCGTACATCTGGCGCGGAATGATCTCGCGCATCTTCGCCGCCACCTCGCGCCCGCGATACTGCGATTGCGAGCGGTGGACGATGACCGACAACGCATCGACCTTGTCGCCGTTGATCAGCATGTCGACCTTGACGACGTCCGACGCGCGGTACTCCTTGAACTCATAGTCCATCGACGCGTAGCCGCGCGATACCGACTTGAGCCGATCGAAGAAGTCGAGCACGATCTCGGCCATCGGGATTTCGTAGGTGAGCTGCACCTGGCGGCCGTGGTACTGCATGTTGATCTGCGAGCCGCGCTTTTGCGTGCAAAGCGTGATGACCGAGCCGACGTAGTCCTGCGGCATGTAGAGGTTCACGGTCACGATCGGCTCGCGAATTTCCTCCGTCTTCGACGGATCGGGCATCTTGGCCGGATTCTCGACCATGATCGTGGTGCCGTCGTTCAGCGCGACCTCGTAGACGACGGTCGGCGCCGTCGTGATGAGGTCCATGTCGAACTCGCGTTCGAGCCGCTCTTGCACGATTTCCATATGCAGGAGCCCGAGGAACCCGCAGCGGAAGCCGAAGCCGAGCGCTTGCGAGACTTCCGGCTCGTACTGCAGCGAAGCGTCGTTGAGTTTGAGCTTCTCGAGCGACTCGCGCAGCGCGTCGTATTGGTTAGCTTCGACGGGGTAAAGCCCCGCGAACACCTGCGGCTTGACTTCCTTGAAGCCGGGCAGCGGCTCGTCGGCGGGCCGATTGGCGAGCGTCACCGTATCGCCGACCTTGGCCGCCGTCAGTTCCTTGATCCCCGCGATGATGAAGCCGACCTGTCCGGCCGAAAGCTCGTCGAGATCCTTCGATTTCGGCGTGAAGACGCCGATGTGCTCGACGCCGTATTGCGCGCCTGTCGCCATGAGCCGGATCTTGTCTTTCGGCCGCAGCGTGCCGTTGACGATGCGCACGAGCATGACGACGCCGACGTAGTTATCGAACCACGAATCGATGATGAGCGCCTGCAGCGGCGCCTGCGGGTCGCCCTTCGGCGGCGGCACCTTCGCGATGAGCGCCTCGAGCACGTCTTCGACGCCGAGACCGGTCTTCGCGCTGCAGTGTACCGCATCGGCCGCATCGATCCCGATGACGTCCTCGATCTCGGCGATCGCGTTCTCGGGATTGGCCGCGGGAAGGTCGATCTTGTTGAGCACGGGCACGACTTCGACGCCGAGCTCGATCGCCGTATAGCAATTGGCGACCGTCTGCGCCTCGACGCCCTGGCTCGCATCGACGACGAGCAGCGCGCCTTCGCAAGCCGACAGCGAGCGGCTCACCTCGTAGGAGAAATCGACGTGTCCCGGCGTATCGATCAGGTTGAGGTTGTAGAGCTCGCCGTCGCGCGCGCGATAGCTGAGCGCCGCGGTCTGCGCCTTGATCGTGATGCCACGTTCGCGCTCGAGATCCATCGAATCGAGCACCTGCGATTCCATTTCGCGGTCGGACAGGCCGCCGCAAATCTGAATGATGCGATCGGCGAGCGTCGACTTGCCGTGGTCGATATGGGCAATGATCGAGAAGTTGCGAATATGATTCATTCAGTGGGTGAGGCAGGCCGTGCCGATCGAAGCGAAAAAGGCGCGCTCGAAGAACTGCGGAGCACGCCTCGGGAGTACTGAAAAACGGCCTATTTTACCCGAAATGACGGGCTCGACGGCGTATTGCGGCGGGTATCGCACGGGCCCGTCGTCAGGCGCCCATGCGCCGAGCCGCGAGCGCGGCACGCACGCGCTCGACGTCGAGCCTGTAACGGGAAAGCTCGATGCCGTCCAAGACCAGGACCGGCACGAGTTCGTCATAGCGGGCGACGAGCGCCGGCTCGGCGTCGACGTCGATCACCTCGACATTCGCTCCGAGCTCGGCAGCCAGCGGGACAAGCGCGGCCCGCATCTCTTCGCATAAGTGGCACCACGCGCGGCTATAGAGCGCGAGCGTCGGCGCGGACGGCGTCGGCACGCGCGAGCTCAGCGTCATTTCTGCGCCATCGCCACGCGCGGGCGCATCGGCACGAACTGCGTGTTCTCGCCGCGCCGAACGAGCACGGCCACGGTCTTCTGCGGGTCGAGGTGCGCGACGGCTTGCTGGAAATCCTTCGCGCTGCCGATGTCCGTATCGCCGATGCGCAGAATGATGTCGCCCTTTTGCAGGCCGACGCGCGCAGCGGGCCCCTCTACCGTCTCGACTTGCACGCCGCCCTTCAGCTTCAACGATTTGCGCTGATCGGCCGGGATCTCGCTGACCGTCACGCCTAACGGATTGCGCGGCTGCGGTTTCGCCGACGGCGCTTCATGGTCGCCCGTCTTCGCCGTCTTTTCCGACGGTGTCTCGGCGACGGTGATCGGCAAGTCCATCGACTGCCCCTTGCGCCAGACCGTCACCGTCGTCCGCGTGCCGGGCTTCGTATCGCCGACCATGCGCGGCAGATCGGTATCGGTATCGACGGGCGCGCCGTTGAACTTGAGGATGATGTCACCGGGCTGCACGCCGGCCTTGTCGGCGGGACCGCCCGACTCGACATTGCTGACGAGCGCGCCTTCTGCTTTTGGCAGCCCCAGCGAATCGGCGACGTCCTTCGTCACCTGCCCGATCGCGACAGCGATGCGACCTCGCACGACGCGCCCCGTCGCCTTGAGCTGCTCGGCCACGCGCATGGCCTCGTCGATCGGAATCGCGAACGAAATGCCCATGAATCCGCCCGTGCGGCTATAGATCTGGGAGTTGATGCCGATCACCTGCCCTTGCATATCGATGAGCGGCCCGCCCGAATTGCCTGGGTTCACCGCCACGTCGGTCTGGATAAACGGCAGATAGTCGCCCGTATCGCGCCCCTTCGCGCTGACGATGCCGGCCGTCACCGTATTGTCGAGGCCGAACGGGGACCCAATCGCCACGACCCACTCACCGACGCGCACCTTGTTCGAATCGCCGATTGTGACCGTAGGCAGATTCGAGGCATTGATCTTGACGATCGCCACGTCGGTGCGGTCGTCCGAGCCGATCAGCTTCGCCTTGAACTCACGCTTGTCGGTCAGCGTGACATAGATCGTGTCCGCATCGTCGACCACATGCGCGTTCGTCATCACGTAGCCGTCCTGCGACACGATGAAGCCGGAACCGACCCCGGCATTCTGCTCGGAGTCGCTGTCGGGCCCGTCCTGGTTGCCGCCGTTCCCGCCGTCGTTCTGGCCGCCGCGCGGCGTGTTCTGCCCGTTTTGGCCATTTTGGCCGTTCGGCGCCTGCGGCAGCGGAATGCCGAAAAAGCGCCGGAAGAACTCCGACATGTCGCCTTCGTCCGTGCCCGGCGGAAGCGCGCGCTGCGGGCCCGCGCTCGAAACATGCGCCGTCGTCCGAATGTTGACGACGGCCGGCCCGACTTTATCGACGAGGTCGGTGAAATCGGGCAGGCTGGCGGCCGGCATGGCGGCGGCGAGCTCGGGCATGAAAGGCAGGCAAGCCAGCAGCGCGGCGGCCGCGAAGAATTTGCGCACCGAGTGATTCATAAGGGGGATTGGACCGAAACGTTGACCGAAAGGCTGCGCCACGCCGCCCGATACTTCGAATGACGCAAAAGGACTCGAAGCGCTCGAACGGCTGAATACTCAAAGGGATCGAAAGCTTATTTCGCAGCCTTGTATTTTATGGCAGAGGCGAATAGTTGCAGTGTGCCTTGAGGGACCTCGCCAAGCAAGGTGATCCAATAATCGCCGTGGCGCGTGACGAGCACGTGCGTCGCGCCGCTCGCGCCGGCGCCTTCCTTGCGTGAATTTTTTTCGGTGGGCTCGACAAAGACGGAAACCGTGGAGAGCCCGTCGGAAAAGACGGCCTGATCGACGGGAATCGGCGGATCGCCCGCATCGCGGGCTGCCATCGGCCGCCGCACCTCGCGAATCTTGCGAAAACCCGGCACGTCGGGATTCAGCGACCAGCCCTGGGCTTCCATGTCGACGGGCTCGACGGGCGGATGCACGAGCGTCCAGCCTGCCGTGTTACGAATCCCGGCCGCGATAGGCGCCTTTTGGGCCGGCACGCCGATCCGCAACTGGGTGAACGAGATCTGCTCGAGCACCTGGCCGCTCGCGTCGAGCGTCTGCGCGCGCAGCAAAAGCCCCGTCTTCGAATCGGTCCACAGCTTGTATGAGAAACGATACGCATCCTTCGGATCGAGCTCGATCACCTGCGCGTCGATGCCGGCCACGCGATCGGGAGGCAGCATCTTCGAATCGTAGACGGCAAGGACGTCGCGCCCGCTTTCGCTCAAGAGCGCGGGGAACGCGTCGCGGTTCTGCCGCTTCTCGACGACGCAAAGATGGCGCTCGGGCACGAACGTGAAGAGGTCGTCATCGTGCCTCAACAGCTTGCGCGGCTTGCCGTCGAGCGTTTCGAGCGCTTCGTACTCGCTGCCGTGGACCGCGTAATGGGAGACCCGCGAAGATTGAACGAACGTGCCGCGCTGATAGACGAACACGCCCTCGTAGTTCTCCTGCTGCGCGGCGCGCGGAATCCGATCGAGCCGGTTCGCGGCCTCGGCCGACGAATCGGCGGTACCACCCGCCTGAGCAAACGCCTGCGGCGCAACTGACAGCAACGCGGCCACGAAGATCAGCCAGAGCGGCAGCCGACTCTTTGCGGCGATGCGCCTAACCCCCGATATCGGCATCAGCTTATTGGCCTTGCGAAGTCAGCGCGGCCGCGCGGATGAACGGTGCGGAGCCCGGCACCACGGGTTGCTGAGCGAACTGCTGATGTGCTTCGAGGTACTCGTCGAGCCGGGCGTCGCGAATGATGTTGAGCTCGCCGGCATTCGACGAATCGTGGCCGCCGGCCATCGCGACCGTTTGCACCGGATCATGCCGGGCCGGAACGGCCGCCGTTTGCAGCGCCGCCTGCTGCCCGCCGGCATGCTGGACTTGCGGAACGACGATCCACGTCAGCACGGCCGCGGCCGCGGCAGCCGCGAGACTCGGCGCGAACCGCCGGCCGACGAACGAGAGGCCGCGACCGTCGCGGCGCGCGGCCGGTGCCGCTGAAGCAGCCGGCGCAAGAACGTGCGGCTCCGCTTCGAGCCGCGCGGCGAACCCGCGCAGGAATGCGCTGCTCGCCGCGGGATGAACCGCCAGATCATCCGAGCGCAACGCGTCGCCGATCAGGTGGTAGTCGGACCAGACGGCCCGATCGGCGCCGCTCAACCCCGAAAGGACGGCATCGGCTTGTTCCGCTCCATCGAACCACTCGCCGTCTACAAAAGCGGACAAACGCTCGCCTCGCGAGCCCTGCGAAACCTTCGATACCGACCCCATGACGCTCCCCAATTCTTGCAAACACCCGTAATCAAACCGCTCCGCGCGCCCGTCCAGCACCGCCCGTAGCCCGTCGCACCCGCGGGGCGCACCCCTGCCGCTAGCAGCAGCCGCTACCAGCGCTTGCCCTCCGGCGTATCGAGCAACGGACGCAATTTTGCCGCAATTGCCTCGCGCGCGCGAAAAATACGAGACCGCACGGTGCCGATCGGGCACCCCATCATCTCGGCGATTTCCTCGTAGCTGAGGCCTTCGATTTCCCGAAGCGTGATGGCGACGCGCAACTCTTCAGGCAGCAACGCCATCGCGGCATTGACCGTCTGGGCAATCTGCTTGCTCATCAACACCGACTCGGGCGTGTTGATATCCCTTAGTTGATCGGCGTCCGAGAAAGTTTCAGCTTCCTCGGCATCGGCTTCTGTTGAAGTCGGGGCTCGACGGCTCTGCGTGGCCAGATAGTTCTTGGCCGTGTTGACCGCAATCCGGTACAGCCACGTGTAGAACGCCGACTCGCCGCGAAACTGCGGCAGTGCGCGATACGCCTTGATGAACGCATCCTGAGCGACATCCTCGACCTCCGCCGGGTCGCGCACGAGGCGCGAGATCAGCCGGATGATCTTCCGATGGTACTTGGAGACCAGGAGCTCGAACGCGGCTTTATCGCCTTTTTGCACGCGTTCGACCAGTACCTGGTCAATCTCTTTTTCGCTCACCTGATGGTCCGTTTACTTTTGGGGGGCGCGTTGCGGACCGCTATTGTAGCGCCCCGTTCAACGCCTGATGCCCGATGGGCTGTAACGTTGGTTACCGTCGTTACATCGCCGCATGCCTCGCCCGCACGGCCAGTTCGCGAAAGGCTTCGGCGGGGAGCGCATCGGCCGCGACTAGAAGCCTCGACAGGCGCGCCCCGCCATGCGGCATGACCGCGATGATGAGGAGCAGGCTCGCCCATTGGGCGCAGCCGACGATGCGGCCCCGCACGAGCAAGCGCCCCGAGCGGTCATAGGCCGCGATGCCGTCGGGCTCGAGTGAAAGCGCCGCGGGTTGCCGGCGCTCATGAGCCAACGCTGCAAGCGCGAGCGCACCGAAGGTGGCCGCGGCGAGCGCGAAGGCAGCCAGGTCGCCGCCACGCGGCATGACGACGCTCCGAACCGCGAGCGCGGCGAGCAGCGTGAAAACGAAGAGGCTCGCCCGAACGGCCACCGAGCGCGACAGCGCGATGCCTTGCGGCACGCGCTGCGCCCAGGAACGTTCGGGTCCGCCAGGCAAGCGACTCAGATGCGCTTGAAAACGAGCGTCCCGTTCGTGCCGCCGAACCCGAACGAGTTCTTCAGCGCGACGTCGATCTTCATTTCCCGCGCGCTGTTGGCGCAGTAGTCGAGATCGCATTCGGGATCCTGCTCGAAGATGTTGATCGTCGGCGGCGAAACCTGATGGTGGACGGCGAGCACCGTGAACACCGACTCGAGCCCGCCCGAGCCGCCGAGCAGATGGCCCGTCATCGACTTCGTCGAATTGACGACCACGCGCTTCGCCTGCTCGCCGAGCGCACGCTTGATGCCGATCGTCTCCGCGAGATCGCCGAGCGGCGTCGACGTGCCATGCGCGTTGACGTAGTTCACTTCGCCGGCATTGATGCCCGCGTTGCGCAACGCCGCCTGCATGCAGCGGCGCGCACCGTCGCCATCCTCGAGCGGCGCCGTCATATGGTAAGCGTCGGCGCTCATGCCATAACCGGCGATCTCCGCGTAGATCTTCGCGCCGCGCGCCTTCGCGTGCTCGTACTCCTCGAGCACCATGACGCCCGCGCCCTCGCCGAGCACGAAGCCATCGCGGCCCGTGTCCCACGGGCGGCTCGCCGTTGCGGGATCGTCATTGCGCTGCGAGAGCGCGCGCGCCGCCGCGAAGCCGCCGATGCCGAGCGGGGAGACCGTCGATTCGGCGCCGCCCGCGACCATCACGTCGGCATCGCCGTACTCGATGAGCCGCGACGCTTCGCCGATGCAGTGCAGACCCGTCGTGCAGGCCGTCACGATCGCGAGATTCGGCCCCTTCAGACCGTACATCATCGACAGATGACCGGAGATCATGTTGATGATCGAGGCGGGCACGAAAAACGGGGAAATCCGCCGGGGGCCGCGGTTGTGCAGCTCCATTTGCGTGGCTTCGATCATCGGCAGGCCGCCGATGCCCGAGCCGACCACGACGCCGATGCGCTCGGCATCCGCTTCCGTCACTTCGAGGCCACTATCCTTGATCGCCTGAATGCCGGCGGCGAGGCCGTAATGGATGAACGTATCCATCTTGCGGGCTTCTTTCGCCTCGAGATAATCCTCGACGTTGAAGCCCTTCACCTCGCCTGCGAAGCGCGTCGAGAAGTTCGTCGCATCGAACTTCGTGATGTTGGCAATGCCGGACTTTCCGGCCACCAGATTGGCCCATCCGTCGGCAACATCATTGCCAACAGGCGAGACGAGCCCCAAGCCTGTAACGACAACACGACGACGGCTCACGGTAACCTCTTTTCCATAGAATGACAAAAGCAAAAGCCACAGCGGCCGCAGGGAACGGCCCTGCATGCCCCGTGGCTATGAATTCAGCATCAGCCCGTACCTGGCATTGGCGTGACGCGCTTGACGAGCGCTTGACGAGCGCGACGTGGCCAGCTCGAAAACGAGCGAAAGGTCCGACGAGCGTCAGGCCTTGACGTTTGCGCGAGCGTAATCGATCGCTTGCTGAACCGTGGTGATCTTTTCGGCCTCTTCGTCGGGAATTTCCATGCCGAACTCATCTTCGAGCGCCATGACGAGTTCGACGGTGTCGAGCGAGTCCGCACCGAGATCGTTCACGAACGAGGCCTCGTTTTTGATTTCAGCTTCGGCGACGCCCAGTTGTTCCGCGACGATCTTCTTGACGCGCTGTTCGATGTTGTCCATTACCCCTCCGAGGGAAAGAAGTTCAAAAATGCAAGTGCGCGCATTTTATCAGGTTTGGTTCTGCGAAAAAGCACGCGCAAGATAGGGCAAAACCCGTCGCAACGGCGCTCCCCGAAAGGGGGAAATACGCCAAGGCGCGGATGTTACCCGATTTCGGTTACGACATGAACATGCCGCCGTTGACGTGCAACGTCGTGCCGGTGATATACCCGGCGAACGGCGACGCGAGGAATGCGACGGCATGCGCGATGTCGTCGGGCGAACCGAGCCGGCCGAGCGGAATCTGCGCCTTGAGCGCCGCCTGCTGCTCCTCGGGCAGCACCTTCGTCATGTCGGTGTCGATGAACCCGGGCGCGATACAGTTGACGGTGATGCCGCGGCTGCCGATCTCCCGTGCGAGCGCACGCGTCATGCCCGCGACCCCGGCCTTGGCCGCCGCGTAATTGACCTGTCCCGGATTGCCCGTCGATCCGACGACCGACGTGATGTTGATGATGCGTCCGCCGCGCGCCTTCATCATCGGGCGCAGCACCGCGCGCGAGAGACGGAACACGGCTTTCAGATTCGTATCGACGACGGCATCCCAATCGTCGTCCTTCATCCGCATCGCGAGTTGATCTTGCGTGATGCCGGCATTGTTGACGAGCACGTTGAGCGCGCCGAACTCCTTGACCGTGCTCTCGATGAGCGCTTCGACCGCAGCGCCGTCGTTCACGTCGAGCACCACACCGCGACCCGCTCCGCCCTGCGCCGCGAGCGCCTCGCCGATGCCTTGCGCACCGGCCTCGCTCGTCGCCGTGCCGATGACGGTCGCGCCTTGGCGCGTGAGCTCGAGCGCGATGGCGCGGCCGATGCCACGTGAAGCGCCTGTCACGAGGGCGACCTGTTTATCGAGAGCTTTTTCCATGATCCGTCCGATTGATCCTTTTGCGCTTACCGTTGACTTCATTGCCGGGCGCCGATGGCGAGCCTTGCCGGCTTCACCCGGCCGCGACGGCCTTCAGCATGTCTTCGAGCGAGGCCGGGTCCGTGATCGCCCCGCCGACGAGATTCGCGTCGATGCGCTTCGTGAGGCCGGCGAGCACCTTGCCGGGACCGCATTCGATCACGTGCGTCGCGCCGCTCTTCGCGATCGACTGCACGCATTCGACCCAGCGCACCGCACCCGCGGCCTGGCGTACGAGTGCGTCCTTGATCGCGGCCGGCTCCATGGTCGTCGCCACGTCGACATTGTTGACGACGGGAATCTGCGGCACATTCACTTCGACGCTCCCCAGGTACTCGCGCAGGCGGTCCGAAGCCGGTTTCAGCAGCGACGAGTGAAACGGCGCCGAGACCGGCAGCGGCAGTGCGCGCTTGGCGCCCTTGCCCTTCGCGAGTTCGCAGGCCTTTTCGACGGCCGCCTTGTGACCGGCAATCACCACTTGCGACGGCGCATTGAAGTTCACCGCTTCCACGACGCCCGCGCCTTCGCTCGCGGCCTCGGCGCACACCGCGCGCACCGTGTCGTCGTCGAGACCGAGGATCGCGGCCATGCCGCCGACACCGACGGGAACCGCCGTTTGCATCGCCTGGGCGCGAAAGCGCACGAGCGGCAGCGCATCTCGAAAAGCGAGCGCGCCAGCCGCAACGAGCGCCGTGTACTCGCCGAGGCTATGCCCCGCGACCACCGACGGCGCGGGACCGCCCGCCGCGCGCCACGCGCGATAGAGCGCATAGGCCGCCGTGAGCATGACGGGCTGCGTGTTCGTCGTGAGGTTCAACTCGTCGGCCGGACCTTCGGCGATCAGCTTGCCGAGATCTTGCCCGAGCGCATCGGACGCCTCCTGAAGCGTTTCACGCACGGCGGCATTATCGGCGAACGCGCCCAGCATGCCGACCGATTGCGAGCCTTGCCCAGGAAATACGAACGCGAATTTCATCTCTTCCTCGATTCCAGAAGTTCTTTTATGGAAGTCAGTGCGAGCATCGAGCGTCGCGGCTGCCCACTGCAGGCGAACCCGCGCGCGGCGGTACGCTCACGCATGCCCGGAGAACACCGCCCCGACAGCCGACGCCAAGCGCCGATCATCAATAGCGAATGACGGACGCTCCCCACGTGAAGCCCCCGCCGACACCTTCGATCAGCACGTGCTGGCCGCGCTTGATGCGCCCGTCGCGCACGGCGACATCGAGCGCGAGCGGAATCGACGCCGCCGACGTATTGCCGTGCTCGCCGACCGTGACGACCATGCGCTCCGTCGGCAGGCCCAGCTTGCGACAGGTGCTCGTCATGATACGGATATTGGCCTGGTGCGGTATTAGCCAATCGACCTGGCCGGGCGACAGATGCGCCTTGTCGAGCGCCTCGACGGCGACCTTCTCGAGAACGGTGACGGCGAGCTTGAAGACGGCCTGCCCATCCATATGAAGGAATGCGCTGCCGGCGACGACTCCGCCGTTCACATGCCCCGGCGTGCAAAGAATGTCCGCATGGCTGCCATCGGCGTGCAGCGCGCTGGCGAGCACGCCCGGCTCCTCGGAAGCCGAGAGGATGACGGCGCCGGCACCGTCGCCGAACAGCACGCACGTCGTGCGGTCATCGAAATCGAGAATGCGCGAGAACGTCTCGGCGCCGACCACGAGCGCCGTCCGATGCTGACCGCTGCGAATGAGCGCGTCGACGGTTGCGATTGCGTAAGCGAAGCCCGAGCAGACGGCCTGCACGTCGAACGCGGCTCCGTTGTTCTTGATGTCGAGCTTGTTCTGCAACAGACAGGCCGTGCTCGGAAAGACGAAATCGGGCGTCGACGTGGCGACGACGATGAGGTCGATCGACTGCGGATCGATGCCGGCGGCCTCGATGGCCCGCTGTGACGCGACGAGCGCGAGATCGCTCGTGGTCTGCTCCGGATCGGCGAAGTGGCGGGCATGGATGCCCGTGCGCGCAACGATCCACTCGTCGCTCGTTTCCACACCGCGCTTGGCAAGACGATCCGCCAGCTCCTGATTGGTGACGCGGTTGGACGGCAGGTAGCTGCCCGTGCCAAGCACGCGGGAATAGATTTTGGATTGGGCCATTATGCTTTCGAAGATACCGCGGCGTAAGGCTCGGCCGGGCGGCCGGCGGGATTGGCGGAGCCGGCGCCGCCGGAGGCGCGCGTGGCCTGCTCGAGCGGATAGGCATTCTCCTCCATCGCCCGCGCGAGGCGCTCGAGGACGCCATTTTTGACTGCATCATACCCGCGTTTGATGGCCCACTCAAACGCGTACGCGTCCGCCGAGCCATGGCTTTTGATGACGAGTCCGCGCAGCCCGAGCAGCGCGGCGCCGTTGTATTGGCGATGATCGACGCGCTTCTTGAAGCGCATGAGGACCGGCAACGCGAGAAGCGCCATCAGCTTCGTGAGCAGCGAGCGCCCGAACTCTTCGCGGATGATCTCCGAGAGCATTTGCGCGAGACCCTCCGACGTCTTCAAGGCGACGTTGCCGACGAAACCGTCGCAGACGATCACGTCCGTCGTGCCCTTGTAGATGTCGTTGCCTTCGACGTTGCCGCGAAAGTTCAGCGTGCTCGCGCGCAACAGCTCGCCCGCGCGCTTGATCGTTTCGTTGCCTTTGATGACTTCTTCGCCGATGTTGAGCAAACCGATCGTCGGCCGATCCTTGCCTTCGAGAGCGGACACGAGCGCGTGCCCCATCTCGGCGAATTGAACGAGATGCTGCGGCTCGCAATCGACGTTCGCGCCCAGGTCGAGCATCATCGTGTAGCCGCGCGAATTCGGCAGCGCCGAGGCGATCGCGGGGCGCTCGATGCCGGGAAGCGTCTTCAGCAGGTAGCGCGAGACGGCCATCAGCGCACCCGTGTTGCCGGCGGATATGCAAGCCTGCGCCGACTCGTCCTTGACGAGGCCGAGCGCCACGCGCATCGACGAGTCCTTCTTCTTGCGCAGCGCGACTTCGACCGGGTCGTCCATGGCGACGACTTCCGAAGCCGGCACGACGCTGAGCGCCGGCAGATCGAGCGCCTTCGCTTTTTTCAGTTGAGCTCGAATCGGCGCTTCGAGACCGACGAGCACGAGATGCGCATCGGGATGCGAACGTACGAAGCTGACTGCCGCGGGAACCGTCACGGACGGGCCGTGGTCGCCTCCCATGCAGTCTATCGTGAGCTTAGTGGTCATGAACCGCGACGAATTTCAGGCACAAAAAAGCGGCAATCGAATGCCGCCTTTTCGTTGAGTACCCCGAGCGTACTGCCTCAGAGAATCCCTCGAAAGGGTGCTCTCTTCGGGGAGCCCGGGAACCTCCAAGCAAGCTGCTCGCCGCACAGGCCACGGCCGGACTCGGCAAGCATCGCAAGAACGCGATCGGTTTCAGTCGTTCTTCGTCTTGACGACTTTCTTGCCGCGGTAATAGCCGTTCGGGCTGATGTGATGACGCAGATGCACTTCGCCCGTGCTCGGCTCGACCGCGAGCGGCGCGCCCGTCAGGAAATCGTGCGAGCGGTGCATGCCGCGCTTCGACGGCGACTTCTTGTTTTGCTGGACTGCCATGATAACTCCTAAAAATTTCCGGGATTCTAACACAGCCCGATCGGCGAAACGCCATGGCCGAAAGGCCAGGCGAGGGGTGCCGCGTCGCGCTGCCATTTGCTCGTCGAGCGGCTTTTCAGTGCTTTTTGCCGCCGCCGTCTTTTCCGTCCGCGCCACGCTTGAGCGCTTCCAGCGCCGCGAACGGATTTGGCTTGCCCGACTCGCCGGACTCGCCGTTTTCGTTTTCCCCGACCGCCTCGCCGTCATCGTCTTCCGCGCGGCCGGCGGCGCCCGAACTCAGGCTCTCGTGCACCTGCGGACAGACTTCGTGCTTCGGCACGAGCGGCAGGGAAAGCAGCAGTTCCTCTTCGATCAAATCGACGAGATCGAACTGGCGCGAGCCTACGATCACGTCGAGGTCATCGTCGTCGAGCGGGTATTCGTCGGCCTCCTCATCCGTCTCCACGAGCCGGTAGGTGGCGTCGACATCGAACGACTGCTCGTAGGGCGTGAGGCACCGCTGGCACTCGAGCCACGCCGAGCCATGCACCGCAAGCCGCAAATAAGGTTGCTGCGCCTCGCTGCCGTCATCCTGCAGCTCGGGCTGCGTCGAACCCTCCGCCTGCCAGGTGAACGCGGTGTCGCGCTCTGGCGCCTCGGCCGGGACTTCGTTTAACATGCGCGGCAACTGCGAGACCCGCACCGAACCCGCCGCCTGGCGCGCGCTGCGCGCGAATTCGAAGATGTCGAGCTCGTGCGGATCGATGGAACCGGCAGCCTTGCCCGGATGTCGACTCATGGGTGCCTCCACTCCACGGCAAACCGCGAGAAACACGAGAGCGTAGCTGCTTTACCGTTTTGAGTCAAGCACTTAAGGCGTGAACCGCGAGGCCGCCGACCAGCCGGTGCAAGCCGGCGATCATCGCCGCTTCGGTTGAGGCAACACCGTCCCGATACCCACGAATCCCACGACTCCAATATCTCATGCCGATTTCAGCAGACGATCCGAGGCCGCGTCTGATTCTCGCCTCAAGCTCGCCCTATCGCCGCGCGCTGCTCGAACGACTGCGCATCGCGTTCGACGTCGCCGTGCCCTCGGTCGACGAAACTCCCCACCCGGGAGAAGCCCCGGCCGCCACGGCGCTGAGGCTCGCCGAGGCCAAGGCGCGCGCCGTCGCCGCGCGTGAATGCGCGCAGGCGGGTGCGTCCCGGCTTCCGGGCGCGCCAACGCTCGTGATCGGCTCCGATCAGGTCGCCACGCTCGACGGACGCCAGATCGGCAAGCCCGGCACGCACGACAAGGCGCTCGCGCAATTGCAGGCGATGCGCGGGCGCGTCGTCGAGTTCCATAGCGCGTTGTGTCTCTTCGACGGCGCACGCGACATCGCGCGAACGGAAGATGTCGTCACACGAGTGCGCTTTCGCGATCTCTGCGACGCGGAGCTCGACGCCTATTTGCGCGCGGAGACACCCTACGACGTCGCGGGCAGCGCGAAGGCCGAAGGGCTCGGCATCGCGCTCCTCGAAACGATCGACTCCGACGATCCCACGGCCCTCATCGGCCTGCCGCTGATTGCGCTCACGCGTATGCTCCGGGACGCGGGCTACCCACTTTTGCGACCCGGCGCGCAGTGAGATGAAACAACCCCCACGCTCACTATCGTTCGCTGCCCCCCGAGGGGGCGTCAGCCTCCCTTGGGGCGGCCCAGCGGGAGGCTGAAATGAGCGGCACCCTCTACCTGATTCCAAACGCACTTGGCGACGGCGACGCCAATGCGCTCGCCACCGTGCTGCCCGCCAGCGTGCTCGCGCGCGCGGCGGCGCTGTCCTACTTCATCGGCGAAAACGCGAAATCGACGCGCGCATTCCTGAAAAGGGTCGGCCCGGCGCGGCCGATCCAGGAAATCGAGATTCGGGAATTGAACGTCAATACGCCGGCCGCCGAAATCGATGGGCTGCTCGCGCCGGTGCTGGCCGGCACCGATGCGGGGCTCGTCTCCGAAGCCGGGTGTCCGGCCGTGGCCGATCCGGGCGCACTGCTCGTTCGGCGCGCGCACGAGCGCGGCGTGAAGGTCGTGCCGCTCGTCGGGCCGAGCTCGATTCTGCTCGCCTTGATGGCGTCGGGACTCAACGGCCAGCGCTTTGCGTTTCAAGGCTATTTGCCGGTCGATGCCGCCGAGCGTACGAAGCGGCTCCGCGAGCTCGAACAGCACTCGCGCAAAGCCAAAGAGACGCAGGTCTTCATCGAGACGCCCTACCGCAATCGCACGCTGCTCGATGCGCTATTGACCGCCTTGTCGCCGTCGACGCTCGTCGCCGTCGCCGTCGACCTCACGCTCGAGAGCGAAACCATCGTGAGCCGGCCCGTCTCGGGCTGGAAAAAGGACGCCGGCGCGCTCGATTTGCACAAGCGGCCGGCAATTTTCCTAATGCTCGCGAGCTGAAAACGGAGACCGGCGAGTCCGGCGACGGACCGCCCGGCCGCCCGGCCGCCGCTCGACCTACGAGCGGCCGTTCGTTCGATCGGCCAGCCCGTCGATCAGTGCAGCTTGAGTCCGTCGACAACGAGCGACTTGACGGCGGCGCTGCCCACGGCCGTGCCGAACTTGCGGGCGAGCCGGTCCGAGAGGCTTTCCTTGACGGTGTAGTCGACGATGCGCGGCGCCTTGATCACTTCGCGCGCGACGTAGCGCGTATCGCCGAAGCCGTCGGCAAGCCCTAGCTCGACGCTCTTTTCGCCCGTCCAGAAGAGTCCCGAGAAGATATCGGGCGTCTCGTGCAGCCGCTTGCCTCGCCCTTCGCGCACGGCCGAGATGAACTGCTGGTGGATGTCGTCGAGCAGTTGCTGCGCGTGCGCGTCCATCGCGGGCGTTTCGGGCGAGAACGGATCGTAGTAGCCCTTGTTCGCGCCCGACGTATGCAAACGGCGCTGAATCCCGAGCTTGTCCATGAGCCCCGTGAAGCCGAAGCCGTCCATCAGCACGCCGATCGACCCGACGATACTGGCTTTGTTGACGTAGATCTTGTCGGCGGCGACGGCGATGTAGTAACCGCCGGACGCGCACATATCGCCGACCACGACATAAAGCGGCTTCGACGGATATCGGGCTCGCAGCCGGCGGATCTCCGCGTTGATCATGCTGGCCTGCACCGGGCTGCCGCCGGGACTGTCGATCTTCAGGACGATGCCGGCCGTGTCGCTATCCTCGAACGCGCGGCGCAACGCGGTGTCGATATCGTCGGCATTGGCGTTCGTATCAGGTGCGATTTCGCCGTCGAGCGTCACGAGCGCGGTGTGCCGCCCCGCCGCCGTCACCTTGTCGCTCGAGGCGTGAAAAACGCGGAAGACGATGACGAGCAAGACAATGAGGAACGCGAAACGAAAGAAAATGCGCCAGCGGCGTGCGGCGCGCTGCTCCTTGATGGCTGCAAGCGCGATGCGCTCGAGCGCCGCCCGCTCCCAGTTCGCTTCGCCGCCGGAGGAAGCGGAAGGCGGTGGCGCTGGGCGGGAACCGGCGTCGTCGCGGGGGCCGGGAGTCGGATAGTCGGACATTGAGTCGATGGAATGGCGTGTGAAAGGTCATTAATGTAGCGCGACTGGAACGCCCGCCCGCCGGCGAACATCGTCCGCCGGGGCATCGATGGATGCCCCGACTCGCGTTCGCTACGCCGGCCCCAGCGCCTCTTCAGGCAACCAGAAGACGGCGCGGCCCTCGGGCGTCTCGCGCTCTTCGACGGCGACGCGGCGCAGCCTTGCGCCGCGGCACGGCCCGCCGACGCACCGCCCCGTCTCGGGCTCGTAAATCGCACCGTGCGTCGCGCACATCAAGTATAAGCCCGACGATTCGAAGAACTGTCCTTCGAGCCAATCGAGCTCCATCGGTACATGCGCGCAGCGATTCAGATAGCCGTATACGCCGCCACCGTAGCGGACGAAAAAAACGACCGCATCCTCGCCGCAGTGCTTGGCCGCGAGGCGAACGCCCGTCCCCCCATCCTGGAGCTCGTCGGACGCGCAAACGCGCACGGCCGCCGCTTCCCCATGACCGTCGCCCGCGCTCACGCGTGCTCCCTCAACCAGGCGGCCAGCGCCGGCACGCTCTCGGCGACGAACTTCGGCTCGAGCGCGGTGAGCGCGTCGGCCCGGTGTGCGCCATAGCTCACGGCAACGCCGGCCGTTCCCGCGTTCAGCGCCATCTGCAGATCGTGCGTCGTGTCGCCGATCATGACGGTGCGCTCGAGGTCCTGCCCCAGTTCGCGCGAAAGCTCGTGCAGCATGGCCGGATGCGGCTTCGAGAACGTTTCGTCGGCACAGCGCGTACCGTCGAAGAGGCAAGTGAGACGCGCCTCGTCGAGCGCCCGGTTGAGGCCGACCCGGCTCTTGCCCGTTGCGACGGCAAGCAGGTAACCCATGTCGCGCAGCTCTTCGAGCAGTTCCCGCGCCCCTTCGAAAAGCTCGGTACGCGTGCCTTTGATCAGATAGTGATAGCGGTAGCGCTCCGCAAGCCGCGGGTAATCGGCCGGATCGAGCGACGGCGCCGCGATCGAGAGGGCGTCGCGCAAGCCGAGCCCGATCACGTAGCTCGCGGCTTCGTCGGCCGGCACGGGCAGCCCGAGATCGCGGCAGGCAGCCTGGATGCTGCGCGTGATATGCGCCGTCGAATCCATCAGGGTGCCGTCCCAGTCGAAAACGACCAGGTCAAATTGCTGTCGGGCCATCGTGTTGCGCCTCGTCGCGCACTGCGTTCAATTGATCGATAAAACGCCGACAATCGTCGGGCAACGACGCCTCGAAAGTCAACGGCTCACCCGTCACCGGGTGCGTCAGGCGCAGCCGGTGAGCGTGGAGGAACATCCGCTTGAGCCCGGGACGCGCGTCGGCGCGCGCCAGCGCCTTGTTGAGCGCGAAGTCGCCGTATTTGGCGTCGCCGACGATCGGCAGCCCCAGGTGCGCGAGATGGACGCGGATCTGGTGGGTGCGGCCCGTCTTCAACTCGGCCTCGACGAGCGCGTAGTCGGGCCAGCGCTCGACGAGGTTGAACACAGTGTGCGACGGCAGGCCCTCCGGGTCCACGCGCACGCGCCGCTCGCCGTCGGCGGTCAGATACTTGTGAAGCGGCTCCTTCACGGCCCGGCGCCGTCCCCAGTCGCCCCGCCAGTTCCCATGCACGCAGGCGTAGTAACGTTTGTCGATGCGGTTCTCGCGAATCTGCTCATGCAGTCCGACGAGCGCCGCGCGCTTTTTCGCGAGCATCAGCACGCCCGAGGTTTCGCGATCGAGCCGGTGCACCAGTTCCAGGAACTTGCCGAGCGGCCGCGCCTCGCGCATTTGCTCGATCACGCCGAACGCGATCCCGCTGCCTCCGTGCACGGCGACGCCGGCCGGCTTGTCGATGATGAGCAGGTATTCGTCCTCGAACAGTACCTCGAACCGCGCGGGCGGCGCCGCGAGCGCCACCTCGACGCCGCGCTCGGCGACGCGCACGGGCGGCACACGGACGATATCTCCCGAAACGAGCCGGTATTTCGCATCGACGCGCCCTTTGTTGACCCTCACCTCACCGCTGCGCAGGATCCGATAGATGTGGCTTTTCGGCACCCCCTTGCAGACGCGCAACAAAAAATTGTCGATCCGCTGCCCGGCGATACCCTCGTCTACCTGTATCATCGAGACTTGGTCGCCTGCGACCAATTTCTGGGAAATTTTGCCTAACTCATTCATTCTGAATATAATTTACGCCAGCAACTTACCGCTGCCGGCGCGTTTGCCGGCGGGTTTGCCAGGATAACTGGCGGGTTGTGTGGGGCACCAAACCAGGAAGCCGCTATTTTAGCTTCCTTGGCAGTACCCAAGGGCTGGTTGCTTGCCCTGTAACCGAGAAGCAACGAGTTGCACGCACGGCATTCGCCGCGGCAAGGATGGCGCCCACAGGCGCATTCGGTCGCGCCGGTGCCGACGGTAACGGAATTTTGGTAAAAAAGAATTCATCAGGAGAGCCGCAAGCGTCGGGGCATAGATGGCCGGCGCCGGGGCTCCCCGATTGCGAACACCACGGCGAGCGCCCATGAGCGTCCCGCGTCAAGCGGCGTTTTCGGCGACGTCAAAACTGGCGAGGCACCCGCGCGGCTGTCGAGCGTCCCGGGCTTCACGCCGCGTCCCAGCGACGCGGAATCACCCTGGCGCTTCGAGACCCGCACCGTACGATGTGCGCCGCGGCATCGCCGCGCGGCAGCGCAAAGCACGTCCCGTGCGGCGCCGTTATTTGAAGCCGTATTCGCATGCGCCCCGGCGGCTCGCGGCCCTGTTTCGATTCGCGGCGAGCCCCTTCAAGGCAATTCTCCCCGCCATTTTTCCCGCTCCAGCGTGCTTGTGACAACAAAACAAAGGCGCGGCGCGCCATTGCGAGCACTTCCCCGGCTCAGTCCCCACTGACCGGTGAGCTCGCCGGCGCAGCCGCTCTGGAGCCGTTCAATGAAACGCATGCTGTTCAATGCGACGCAGCAGGAAGAACTGCGCGTCGCCATCGTCGATGGGCAAAAGCTCATCGACATCGACATCGAAACCGCCGGGCGCGAGCAGCGCAAAGGCAACATCTATAAAGGCGTCGTCACCCGCATCGAGCCGTCGCTCGAAGCCTGCTTCGTCAACTACGGCGAAGATCGCCACGGCTTCCTGCCGTTCAAGGAAGTCGCGCGTCAGTATTTCCGCGATGGCGTCGAAACGCGGTCCGCCCGCATCCAGGATGCGCTGCGCGAGGGCCAGGAGCTCATCGTCCAGGTCGAGAAGGAAGAGCGTGGCAACAAGGGCGCCGCGCTGACGACCTTCATCTCGCTCGCGGGGCGCTATCTCGTGCTGATGCCGAACAACCCGCGCGCGGGCGGCGTCTCGCGCCGCATCGAGGGCGAGGATCGGCAGGAACTGCGCGAAACGATGGCGCAGCTGCAATTGCCAGACGGCATGAGCATGATCGCGCGCACGGCCGGCATCGGCCGCAGCGCTGAAGAGCTGCAATGGGACTTGAACTACCTCATGCAGCTATGGCGCGCGATCGAGGCCGCGTCGCAAAGCGGCCAGCCAGGCCAGCCGATGCTGATCTATCTCGAATCGAGCCTCGTCATCCGCGCAATTCGCGACTATTTCCAGCCCGATATCGGCGAGATCCTGATCGATACGACGGAAATCCATGATCAGGCGCGAGCCTTCATGGATATCGTGATGCCCGACAACGTGGGCAAGGTGAAGCGCTATCACGACGACGTGCCGCTCTTCTCGCGCTTCCAGATCGAGCACCAGATCGAGACGGCTTATTCGCGCACGGTGCCGCTGCCTTCCGGGGGCGCGATCGTCATCGACCACACCGAGGCGCTCGTCGCCATCGACGTGAACTCGGCGCGCGCCACGAAGGGTGCCGACATCGAGGAAACGGCGACGCGCACGAACCTCGAAGCGGCGGACGAAGTGGCCCGGCAGCTGCGCCTGCGCGATCTCGGCGGCCTCATCGTCATCGACTTCATCGACATGGAGTCGACGAAGAGCCAGCGCGAAGTCGAGCAGCGCCTGAAAGATGCGTTGAAGCACGATCGGGCGCGCGTGCAGATGGGCAAGATCTCGCGCTTCGGCCTGATGGAGCTGTCGCGCCAGCGGCTGCGCCCGGCCCTCTCCGAAGGCAGCCACGTCACCTGCCCGCGCTGCAACGGCACGGGACATATCCGCGATACCGAATCGTCGGCGCTGCAGGTGCTGCGGATCATCCAGGAAGAGGCGATGAAGGAGAACACCGCGGCGATCCACTGCCAGGTGCCCGTCGAAGTCACCGCGTTCCTGCTCAACGAAAAGCGCCAGGAAATCAATAAGATCGAATCGCGCTTCAAGGTCAACGTCATCCTCATTCCGAACAAGCACCTCGACACGCCGCACTACAAGCTCGAGCGCCTGCGTCACGACGATGCGCGTCTCGACGATCCGCGCGCGTCGTGGCGCATGGCCGAGGAAGCGGCCCGCGAGCTCGAGTCGGAGACCGGCTACAGCAAACGGTCAGACGACGTGAAGCCGAAGCAGGAAGCGGCGGTCAAGGGCATCACGCCCGAGAAGCCCGCTCCGAGCGCGCCGGTTCGCCCGCAGGAAGCCCCCGTGGCGGCCTCTGCTCAGGAGGCGGCCACGGCCCGCGCCGGCGGCGGTTTCTTCGGATGGATCAAGAGCCTCTTCGGTGCGCAACCTGCCGCTCCGGCGCCGGCGCCCGAACCCGTCCAGCCCGCCCGCCCCGCTCGCGAAGCCCGCGAGCCGCGTGAGGGCGCGACGGCGCGCGGTACCGAGCGCGCGGGCGATCGCAATCGCGGCAAGCGCGGCGGCGCCGGTCGCGAAGCCGCGGCGCGCGCCGACGGCGTCGCGGGACTGCGCCAGGCACAACAACCGTCTCAGCGGCGCGAGCCGCGGGAAGCGCGTGAAGGTCGCGAGGGCCGCGAGGCGCGTGAAGGTCGCGAAGCACGCGAGGGCCGTGACGGCCGCGAACGCGCACTCGAGCGTTCCGAACGCAGCGAACGCACCGAACGCGGTGAGCGCGCGGAACGCACTGAAACCGCCGAAGCCGCGCCGCGCGGTGAGCGTCAGGATCGGGGCGAGCGCGGCGAGCGCCGCGAACGGCCCGAGCGTCCGGAACGGGGCGAACGCCGCAAGCCGCTGACGGAAATCGCGGACGTGACGACGCGTCCGGAAACGGCGGCTGCCGAGGACGCCGTCGCGGCAAGCGTCGAGCAAGGCGTTCCCGCACCCGAATACGAAACGGGCGCACGTGACGGCGAGGAGCGTCGCCGCCGCCGCCGCGGTCGTCGCGGCGGCCGTCGCGAACGCGAAGATGAAACGGTGAACGTCACGCACGCGGCCGACGTCGCCGAAGCTGAAGGGACGGTTGGCGCCGTGCCGCCGACAGTCGGCGCCGCCGAGCAGGCTGCGGCCGCCCACGCCGCGGTCGATGCCGGCAAGCAAGCAGCAACTGCTGAGCTTGTGTCGCATGCCCCTGGCCAAGCCGCTCCGCAACGCGCGGAAGAGCACGCCAGCGCCGAGGATACGGCCGTGACACCCGTGCCGACCGAAACGCCGGTGGCGGTGCCGCTGCCCGAAAACGCGGCCGCCGCGCCGACTTGGCAGCCGTCGCCGACTCCGGCGGAGCAGGCAGCCGCGACCGAACCGGCCGTCACGTCAGCCCCGGCCGCGCCGGCGGAAGCGGCGCCGCAATCGTCGGCCGAACAGACGGCAAGCGCTCCGTCCGAGTTCGCTCAGGCACCGCGGGTGACGGAGCCGGCGCCGATCGCGCCCGTCGAGCCCGTATCGATGAGCGCTGCGCAAGCGCAAGTGGCGGAAGCCGCCGCCCCGGCGGTGGCAAAAGCCGAGGGCGCGACCGACCTACAGACGGCCGAAGCCGGGACGATGCAGCCGCAAGCTGAGACGCAGCCTGTCGCGGAATCGGCGCCGGCTCGCCATCTGTCGAATGGTCTGCCGAATGGCGTCGCGAAGGGCCTCTCGGTCGCGGAGCTCCAGCCGATGCTCGAGTCGGCGGGACTCGTATGGGTCAATACCGATGCCGAGAAGCTGCGCGCTTCGCAGGAAGCCGCCGCACGGATCCCTGCGCCGGCGCGCGTGCCGCGCGAACGCAAGCCGCTGCCGCCGGCCGATACGGCGCCCATGCAGCAGATCGAAACGCGCAAGGCAGAGTAAGCCGCGCTCGTTTTGGTTCTGCGATGACGAAAAGCCTGCCCTTCGGCAGGCTTTTTTTCGGCGCGAACGCCTTTCCCAGCCCGCTCCGGCCTATTGGGCTAGAATGATCGTCTAGTCCTTTTTGCCATCGATCATGTCCCGCCGCATCATTCCGGTCGCCGACATCAGCGCAGCTCCCGATTTCGCCGGCGTCCCGATCGAGCCGCGCGGAATCGTGACCGATACTTTCGCGAGGCCGATGCGCGATCTGCGCGTCTCGATCACGGATCGCTGCAACTTTCGCTGCATCTACTGCATGCCGCGCGCCGTCTTCGACAAGGACTACCCCTTCCTGCCGCACGATGCGCTGCTCACGTTCGAAGAAATCGAGCGGCTCGCCCGCACGTTCGTTGCGCACGGGGTCGAGAAAATCCGGCTGACGGGCGGCGAGCCGCTGCTTCGCAAGAACATCGAGTGGCTGATCGAGCGCCTCGCCCGTCTTTCGACGCCCGATGGCCGGCCGCTCGACGTCACGCTGACGACGAACGGCTCACTGCTCGCCCGTAAAGCGCGCGCTCTCAAGGATGCGGGCTTGACGCGCGTCACCGTCAGTCTCGACGCGCTCGACGACGCCCTCTTCAAGCGGATGAACGACGCCGATTTCGCGGCGGCGAGTGTGCTCGAGGGCATCGCGGCCGCCCAAGCGGTGGGGCTCGAGCCGCTCAAGGTCAATATGGTCGTGAAGCGCGGCACGAACGACGGCGAGATCGTGCCGATGGCGCGCCATTTCAAGGGTTCGGGCGTCGTGCTGCGCTTCATCGAATACATGGATGTCGGCACGTCGAACGGGTGGAACATGGCCGAGGTGCTGCCCTCGGCCGATGTCGTCGCGCGCATCGCCGAAGTCTTTCCCCTCGTGCCGCTCGAGCGGCATACGCCGGCCGAGACGGCGCAGCGCTGGGCCTATGCCGATGGCGGCGGCGAAATCGGCGTCATCTCGAGCGTCACGCGCGCGTTTTGCGGTACCTGCACGCGCGCTCGGCTCTCCACCGAAGGCAAGCTGTACCTTTGCCTGTTCGCGTCGGCGGGCCACGACCTGCGCGCGCTGTTGCGCAACGGCGCATCCGATGCCGACATCGCCACGGCGATTGCGCGCATCTGGCAAGGACGCGAAGATCGTTACTCGCTGCTGCGCGGAAGCCAAACCGCGAGCGCGTCCGTTGCGGCCGCCCCGCGCGTCGAGATGTCGTACATTGGCGGATAGCACGCGTCGTCGTCATGGAACGGTCCGCTCTGCATCCGCGTATCACCGGGCTCATCCTCGCAGGCGGTCGCGGCACACGCATGGGAGGCCTCGACAAAGGGCTGCAGCCGCTGAACGGTGAACCGCTGGCGCTGCATGCGGCAAGGCGGCTCGCACCGCAGGTCGATGCGCTACTCGTCAGCGCCAACCGTCATCTCGACGCATACGCGGCGCTCGGCGAGCCCTTCGATGCACAGATCGTAGCCGATGCAACGACCGACTTCCCCGGCCCGCTCGCGGGCATGCTTGCGGGATTGCGGGCGGCTCGCACGGAGCTCGTGCTCTGCGTGCCCTGCGACACGCCGAATCTGCCGCTCGATCTCGCGGCGCAATTGACTCACGCGCTCGATGCGGCGCGCGCCGACGTCGCGACCGTCGTCACGCGCGATTCGATCGGACGGGCCACGATGCATCCGGTCTTTGCGCTACTGCGCACGACGCTTGCCGACGACCTCGCGGCCACGCTTGCTCGCGGCGAGCGCAAGGTCCGCGCGTGGTACGCGCGCCACATGAACGTCGAAGTCGTCTTTCCGGACGAGCACGCGTTTTACAATGCCAACTCTTTGCAGGAGCTCGCCGAGCTCGAGCGTGCGTTGCCCGCCGTCGGCGAATCGAGACACGAGTCCTGAGCGAGAGCGTTGCCCGAGACGCGGCGCCCTCGGGAACAGAGTCGCGGCCCTGCCCGACCTCTCCGACGCCGCCGGGTTATCTGGCGCGCGGTTTCACCAGCGATGACAACGTCCGACAACATTTCCAGTTTCATTTCCGAGCACGACGCGCAGGCCTTGCCAGTCGGCGCGGCTCAGGCTGTCGTCCGACGCTGGGCCGAGCCCGTGGCGACGGCCGAACGTGTCGCGCTGCGCGCCGCTCTCGGCCGTGTACTGGCCGAAGACGTCGTATCGCCGATCGATGTGCCCGCGCACGACAATGCCGCGATGGACGGTTACGCGTTCGATGGAGCCATCGTCGACGAAGCGGCGGCGGGCGCGCCCGGCGCGAGCGGGGCGAAGCCGGATGAGGGCGCTCAAGGCGCAGACGGCGCGGCACCGGCCGCGGCGCAGCAGCTCACACTCGAGGTGGCCGGCCAGGCCCTTGCCGGCCATCCGTTCGCGGGTGCACTCGCGGCGCGCCAATGCGTCCGGATCATGACGGGCGCGCCGATGCCGTCGGGCTGCGACACTGTCGTCCCTCAGGAGTGGGTCACGGTGAGTGGCAAGCGCGTCGCGTTCGATCGACACCGCATCGCACGAGGCGCCAATCGCCGGCGCGCCGGCGAAGACCTCGCGCGCGGACAGCCGGCGCTACGCGCGGGGCGCATCATCCGCTCGTCGGACGTAGGCTTGCTCGCGTCGCTCGGCATCGCTGAAGTGTCGGTGCGCCGGCGGCTTCGCGTTGCGTTTTTTTCGACGGGCGACGAGTTGCGCTCGATCGGCGAGCCGCTCGCGGCGGGCACGGTGTATGACAGCAACCGCTATACGATTGCGGCGATGCTTGCACGACTGGGCGTCGATGCGCTCGACCTCGGTATCGTCCGCGACGAGCCGGCTGCGCTCGAAGCCGCGTTCCGCTGCGCTGCCCAAAGCGCCGACGTGGTGTTGAGCTCGGGCGGCGTATCCGTCGGAGAGGCCGATTTCACGCGCCGCATGTTCGAACAGCTTGGCGATGTTGCGTTCTGGCACCTCGCCATGAGACCGGGCCGCCCGTTGGCGTTCGGACGTCTCTGGCCTAACGGAGCGAGCGGTCGGCAAAGCGGGGAGCGGCCCGCCCTCTTTTTCGGGCTGCCCGGCAACCCCGTGGCCGTGATGGCGACGTTCTATCAGATCGTCCGCGAGGCTTTGCTTTGCATGTCAGGGGCTGAGGCTGCCGCCCCGCTCACGCTGGCGGCCGCTGCCGCGGTCACGATGAAAAAGCGCGCGGGCCGGACCGAATACCTGCGCGGCATCGCTTCGCGCGGGGCAGACGGAGCCTGGCGCGTGACGCCGACGCGCACGCAAAGCTCGGGCGCCCTGAGCTCGATGAGCGAAGCCAATTGCTTCATCGTGCTCGCTCACGAACGCGGCGACGTGATCGCCGGTGAACTCGTCGACATCATGCCCTTCGAAGGACTCATCTGATCCATGACCAACGAATCGAGCCAGTTCGTTTCTTACCGGGGCTTCTCGCCAATGAAAAAACAAATCTCGTCGATCGCAGCGGGTCAGACCGCGAAAGCGTTGATCCTCGTCTACCTGACGTTCAGCGTACCCATCGTGCTGCTCGGGATGCTGGTCGCGTACATCAGGTACGGATCGGTCGAGTTGAGCACGATCTTCAGCGCTCTGCTGCTCAATGCCATCCTCGGCTTCGTTCTGCTCTGGATCGCATGTCACGCCTATAACTGGGTCGCCTCGCGCTTCGGCGGCATTGAGATCGTTCTTTCGGATTCGCCGGAGGAAGCGTAATGCTCAACAATGACGACGCCCCCGACGCTCAGTATCGCCCGCCTCCCGCTACCCCAGAGGGACTACGGGAGGCCTGCATCAGACCGGCGGAGCCGCGTGACGTCGGCCCCATGCTCGCACTGATGCGCGAGTTGGCCGAGTTCGAGAAGCTGACGCATCTGTTCGTCGCGACGGAGCACAGCCTTTCGGAGGCGCTCTTCGGTGGGCGGCCCGCAGCCGAGGCGCTCGTCGCCGAGCTCGACGGGCGCCTCGTCGGTTATGCGCTCTTCTTCCACAACTTCTCGACATTCCTGAGCCGTCGCGGGCTGTATCTCGAAGACCTTTACGTTCAGCCCGCACTGCGCGGCAGCGGGCTCGGAACGGCGCTCCTGCGGCGCGTCGCGGCGCTCGCCGTCGAGCGTCGCTGTGGCCGCTTCGAATGGTCGGTCCTCGACTGGAACCAACGCGCCATCGATTTCTACACGAAGATGGGGGCAACCGTCCTGCCGGACTGGCGAATCGTCCGGGTGACCGGCGACTCGCTCGCTGAGCTCGCGCAAGGCGCATGACATCCGCTGCGCGTCACGCTTCAGGCTCCGGCAGGGTCAGATAGGCTTCGCCGAGGAGCCCTTCGGTCTGCTCGCCCGGCAACGCCTCGACTTCGCGCAGCTTGGTGTTCATGACGCGGGTACGGCGTTCCGCCGCTTCGATCGAACGCGTCACCGTCTCGAGCTGCGACTTTGTTTTCGCGAGCACGTCGCCGAATTTGCCGAACTCGGTCTTCACCGCGCCAAGCACCTGCCAGACTTCACTCGATCGCTTCTCGATCGCAAGCGTGCGGAAGCCCATTTGCAGACTGTTGAGCAATGCCGTAAGCGTGGTCGGTCCCGCGACCGTCACGCGGTACTCGCGCTGGAGCAGATCGGTCAGTCCCGGGCGGCGCAGCACTTCCGCATAAAGACCTTCGGTCGGCAAAAAGAGCAGCGCGAAATCGGTGGTGTGCGGCGGCGCGACATACTTCTCGGCAATCGTGCGCGCTTCGCCGCGCACCCGCGCCTCGAGTGCGCGCGACGCCTCTTCGACGGCCACCGGGTCCGCGCGCTCCTGCGCATCGATGAGCCGCTCGTAGTCCTCGCGCGGAAACTTTGCGTCGATCGGCAGCCAGACCGGGGCGGCCGCCCCGGTTCCCTCGCCGTTGCCGCTCGCGCCGCGGCCCGGCAGCTTGATCGCGAATTCGACGCGCTCGCCGCTCTTCGGCACGGTGGCGACGTTCTTCGCATATTGATCGGGCGTCAGCATCTGCTCGAGCAGCGCCTCGAGCTGCACCTCGCCCCACGTGCCGCGCGTCTTCACGTTCGTCAGCACTTTTTTCAGATCGCCGACGCCGGCCGCGAGCGTCTGCATCTCGCCGAGCCCGCGATGGACCTGCTCGAGCCTGTCCGAGACGAGCTTGAACGATTCGCCGAGTCGTTGCTCGAGCGTCGCATGCAGCTTCTCGTCGACGGTGCGGCGCATCTCCTCGAGCTTCGTCGCGTTGTTCGCCTCGATATCCTTGAGACGTTGCTCGAGCGTCGCACGCACTTCCGCGAAGCGGCGATCGTTCGCCTCCATCAATTGAGCGAGCTGCTGCGACAGCGTATCGCCGAAGCGCTTCAGCGTCGCGCCTTGCTCCTCGCGCGCTTCGAGCGCTTGACGCTGCAAGCTCTCGCGCATCGCGTCGAGTTGCTTCGCGTTCGTATCGATCAGTTGGGCGAGGCGCGCGGCGAAGCCGTCGATCTGCTGATTCTGCACGGTCGCCACGCTCGTCAATTGGGCCGCGAGCGTTTGCTGAAACTGCGCGAATCCGCCGCCGAGTTCGACGCGCGACAAGCGCGACGTCTCGGCGATCTCGCCGCGCAGCTCGCGCTCGAGCCGCTCATAGGCGCGTGCTTGCTTTTCGCCGGCCGCCTCGATGCATTCGCCGAGCTCGATGAACGCCGCGCGATCGTTCGCGCGAGCCAGACCGCGCATCAATACGGCCAGCGCCACGGCCAGCGCGATGACGGCAAGCGCCAGCGCGATCGTCAGGATCGTCGTCATGTGCGCGCCTTCCCGAGCACTTCAGGGTTGATCGGGTTCGGCGGCCGCCCCGCGCGCGGCCCCGCCCCGAGCGCCGCGATCAGATTGTCGGCGGCGAGGTTCGCCATCGCGCGGCGCGTCGTTTCGCTCGCGCTCGCGATATGCGGCGTCAGCACGGCGTTCGGTACCTCGAGCAATGCCGCATGCACGCTCGGTTCGCCCTCGAACACGTCGAGTCCGGCCGCGGCGATGCGATTCGCTCGCAGCGCCTCGGCGAGCGCGGCATCGTCGACGATCCCGCCGCGCGCGATGTTCGTCAGCGTGGCCGTCGGCTTCATCAGCGCCAGCTCGGCGCGCCCGATCGTATGGTGGTTCGCGGGCGTATAGGGCAACACGAGCACGACGTGGTCCGCTTGACGCAGCAGATCCTCTTTCGACCGGTATTCGGCATTGAGCTCGGCCTCGATCTCGGGCGCCACGCGTGAGCGGTTGTGATAAAGGACGCGCATGGCGAAGCCGCGCGCGCGGCGCGCGAGCGCCTGACCGATTCGCCCCATGCCGACGATGCCGAGCGTCGAGCCATAAATGTCGCCCCCGAGAAAGCCGTCGTAACGCCATCCGCGCCACTCGCCCGCGCGCAGCCAGCGCTCGCTCTCCGTTACACGGCGCGCCGCCGCCATCATCAGTGCCCAGCCGAAATCGGCCGTCGACTCATTGAGCACGTCCGGTGTGTTCGTCGCCAGCACATTGGACGCATTGAACGCGGCGATGTCGAAGTTGTTGTAGCCGACGGCCATATTGGACACGACGCGCAGCCGCGGCGCGGCGGCGAACGTGGCGGCGCCGATAGGATCGCCCGCCGTCAGCGCCCCGTCCTTGTCGGCCAGTCTGCGCACGAGCTCGTCTTGACTCAGTGCAGGTCCGTCGTTCCAATCGACCTCGAAATACTCCCTGAGCCTTTCGACGACATCGGGAAAGATCGAGCGCGCGACCAATACCTTTTGCATCACCTACCCCCGGAAAAAAAGAGCCACGTCGTCAACAGGAAAACGGGCACCAGAATCGCCCCGGCCCACATAAGATAAGCGAAGAAGCTCGGCATGCGCACGCCGCGCGCTTCGGCGATCGACTTGACCATGAAATTCGGCGCGTTGCCGATATAGCTGTTCGCCCCCATGAAGACGGCCCCGGCCGAGATCGCCGCGAGCGTTTTCGCGCCCGAGGTCATCAGCGTTTGCGCGTCGCCGCCCACGAGATTGAAAAAGACGAGGTAGGTCGGCGCGTTGTCGAGAAACGATGAAAGCAGCCCCGTCGCCCAGAAATACATCGCGTCGATCGGCTTGCCCTGCGCATCGGTCACGAGATCGACGACAGGCGCGAAGGCGCCCTCCGCCCCGGCGCGCAGCATCATGATCACGGGCGCGATCGTGACGAAGATGCCCGCGAACAGCTTGGCCACCTCGACGATCGCCCCCCAGTTGAACGCGTTGCCGACTCGCGCCGAGCGCGGCGTGATCGCGAGCGAGAGCAGCGTGAGCGCGACGAGCGCCAGGTCGCGCAAGCCGTTTTGCAACTCGACGGGCGCGCCGAATACGGCGAACTCGACGCCGGGGTTCCAGATTCCGCTCGCCAGCACCAGCGCGACGACGAGCGCGAGCAGCACGAAGTTCACCTTCCCTTCGATGAAGACGCCGCGCGTATCGGGCGTCGGATCGAGGAACGCCGCCCTTTCCTCGGCTGCCCCCTCGCGGCAGTGATGGAAGTACGAGTCGAGCGCATAGAAAAGCGCGAGCAACACCGCGCATATGAACAGCATCGGCAACGCAAGGTGCCGCGTCGTCCAAAAAAAGCTCACACCGTTCAGGAAGCCGAGAAAGAGCGGTGGATCGCCGAGCGGCGAGAGCGAACCTCCCGCATTGGCGACGAGAAAAATAAAGAACACGACGACGTGCACCACATGTTTGCGATTGTCGTTTGCGCGCAGCAACGGGCGAATCAGCAGCATCGCCGCTCCCGTCGTGCCCATGACGCTCGCGAGCAGCGTGCCGAGCGCGAGGATCGCCGTATTGACTTTCGGCGAGCCATGCAGATTCCCGCGTACGCAGATGCCGCCCGCGATTGTGTAAAGCGCGGTGAGAAGCACGATGAAAGGCACGTACTCGGTAACGAGCACATGGGCGAGCGTGCCGAGCGCGGCCAGCGCGCCGAAAGCATAGGCGAACGGCGCGAGCAGCGCGACAGCCCACGCGGCGGCGACTTTGCCGAAGTGGCGATGCCAGAACCCGGGCGCAACGAGTGGACCGATCGCGATCGACAGCAAAATGCCCGCGAACGGCAAGGCCCAGAGCGGAGATAGCTTTGCGCCGTCGAGCGTGGCGGCCCTGACACTTTGCGACCAGAAGCCCAACGCGAGCGCGGCCGTAACCATCGCGCTCGCTGGCGCGCTGTTTCGAGTCCTCATCCGGGTTATGCGCCGAGTACGACGATCGCGTGCACGCGGTAGGGACCGTGTGCGCCGAGAACGATGGTTTGCTCGATGTCGCCGGTGCGCGAAGGCCCCGACACGAAGTTGACCGCGCGCGGCAACTCGCCGCGCTCGGCGCGCATCAGCGCGAACGCTTCCTCATGAGCGGCGACGATGCGCGAGGCCGGCACGACCGCGATGTGCGTCTCGGGCAGCAGCGCCGCTGAGACTTCCGTGCCCGGCCCCGACAGCAATACGAGCGAACCGGTCTCGGCCGTGGCGCAAAAACAGCCGGTAATTCCGACGAGATCGGAATCGCGCGGTGCCCGAAACTCGACGGCGATACCGGCTTGCGCCCATGCAAGCGCCTCGAGCGAGCGCCAAGCGACAGCGTGCGTCGGCAGGCCGTTCGCGTTCAAGTAGCGCAGCGCCGCGGCCGGCGCGTCGGCGAGCGTCGCCACTTCCTCCACCGACGTCGCCATCGCGCGCGCTTCATCGATGAAGCGCGCGACGAGACCGGCCGCGTCAGCCGGCATCGGCGGGCGCGGCCCCGCTGGATGGCGCGCGAGATAATCGGCCGCGGCCTCGAGCTCGGCCGGCTCTGGCTGCGCCGCTCGGCCGCTCGCGGCGCGTATGCGCGCGAGGATGTTGCGGCGGGCCGCCGACGTATCCATGACCTTCTCCATTTTGCGAGGCGAAATCGAACAAGAACGGCCGATTATAGCGGCGGTGTTTTTTGGGATAAACCGCCCGTCAAGCCAATCCGCGCGCGCATCGCGCGGACGCCGGCGCGCTCACTCCGACTGGTCGCGCGTATCCTCGACAGGCGTGTCGATACCGAAAACCTGACGCAGATAGGCGATATACGCCTTGTCGTCACACATGTTCTTGCCGGGCGA
The DNA here is from genome assembly GCF_002934455.1 of Trinickia symbiotica. GTDB lineage: Bacteria > Pseudomonadota > Gammaproteobacteria > Burkholderiales > Burkholderiaceae > Trinickia > Trinickia symbiotica. The sequence goes on from NZ_PTIR01000001.1 coordinate 775,514, forward strand.
GTCGGACAGCTTCGCGACCGGCTGGCCGTTGCAGCGAACCATCTTGATGACGATCTGCAACGGGCTGTAGCCGAGGTCGTTCGTCAGATTCGTGCCGACGCCGAACGCGAGCCGGCAGCGCCCGCGGAAACGCTCGTAGAGCTTGAGGACCTTCGGAATGTCGAGCGCGTCCGAGAAGACGAGCACCTTCGTGCGCGGATCGCAGCGATTTTCCTCGTAGTGACGCAAGAGCGCCTCGCCCCATTCGAACGGATCGCCCGAATCGTGCCGCGCGCCGTCGAAGAGCTTGCAGAAATACATGTCGAAGTCGTTCAGGAACGCCTTCATGCCATAGACGTCGGAAAGCGCGATGCCGAGGTCGCCGCGGTACTCCTTCGCCCAGACTTCGAAACCGTAGGTCTGCGAGTCGCGCAGCCTCGGGCCGAGCGCCTGGCAGGCCTGCAGGTATTCGTGCGCCATCGTGCCGAGCGGCGTCAGGTCGTGCTTTTTCGCGTAGTAGACGTTGCTCGTGCCGGCGAGCTGCGCGCCGATGCCATCCATCAACGTGAGAATGACCTCTTCATGCCAGCGCTTCGAGAAACGCCTGCGCGTCCCGTAATCGGCGATCTTGCACTCAGCGAGCTCGGGCCGCGCGAGCAGCGCGATCTTCTCGCGCAAACGATCGCGGCCGATCTGATAGTCGGGGTCGCGCTGCGTGTTGCGGAAGTACACCTCGTTGACGATCGCAAGCACCGGGATCTCGAAGAGGATCGTATGGAGCCATGGGCCGTTGATGACGATGTCGATTTCGCCATTGCCTTTCGCGGAGGGTTCGACCGAAATGTACTTTTCGTTCAGGTGAAAGAGCGCCAGGAAGTCGATGAAATCGCTCTTGATGAAGCGCATGCGACGCAGATAGTCGAGCTCGTCTTCGCCGAAGCGCAGCTGGCAGAGCTTGCCGATCTCCTCGCGGATCTCGTCGACGTACGGGACGAGATTTACGTTCGGCGTGCGGCAGCGGAAGCGATATTCCACTGTCGCGGCGGGGAAATGATGCAAGACGACTTGCATCATCGTGAACTTGTAGAGATCGGTGTCGATGAGCGATGTGATGATCATGATCGAAGCCGGAGCGCGAACGGTCGAGGCGCGCCGGGCACGACGCACGGCGCCCGCCGCTGCCGCATGTTACCCGAACCGCGGTCGCCAGGCCTCGCGCGCGCAGCGTGGCAATCGCCCATAAACTAATCACGAATCGATCTAAGCCGCCGCTCGGGCCCGTGGCCATTGGTGCCTTGGCATTACGCTACAATATCCTGTTTGCGTACCCGGCATCTTAAAATACCGCGTTTGCGTCCCCTTCCGATACCCTGAGTGCAGGAGCTTGAATGACTCACGTTGTGACCGAAAGCTGCATCAAGTGCAAATATACGGACTGCGTCGACGTTTGTCCGGTGGATTGCTTTCGCGAAGGTCCCAACTTCCTCGCGATCGATCCCGATGAATGCATCGACTGTGCCGTCTGCGTAGCCGAGTGCCCGGTGAACGCGATCTATGCCGAGGAAGACGTTCCCGGCGATCAGCAGCAATTCGTCGCGCTCAACGCCGACTTGGCCAAGAACTGGCCGAGCATCACGAAGACCAAGGGTTCGCTCCCGGAGGCGGACGAGTGGAAGGACGTGCAAGAGAAGCTGAATCTGCTCGAGCGTTGAAATAGCGCGTTGGCGCATGCCCCTGATCTCCTGGGCGATTTCATTCAAAGGAAGTTGCGGGACAGGGCACTAGGTTTCCTCGGCTCATGTTCGCATCAGGCTCGCACGGCGCGAGCCCTCTCGCCGTCCCGGGAAGCGCGGCTGCGCGCTTCATCCGCGTGACGCCCGCGCGGGCAGCCGCGAGAGACCGAAGGTATTGACAGGGTACGCTTCGGTTCATACAATCTCGTTTCTCAGCTGTTCCCCGATAGCTCAGTCGGTAGAGCGCCGGACTGTTAATCCGTAGGTCCCTGGTTCGAGCCCAGGTCGGGGAGCCAAAGAAATACGTACGAAAAGAGCCCGTTCGAGAAAACGGGCTCTTTTTCATCAAGACTTGTCATTGTCGATCCCCGATAGCTCAGTCGGTAGAGCGCCGGACTGTTAATCCGTAGGTCCCTGGTTCGAGCCCAGGTCGGGGAGCCAAGCTTGAAAGGGGCGGCGTGCAAACGCCGCCCCTTTTTCATTCGATGTTTCGATGTCGCGGGCGTTTTCGGTATCGGCCGGGCTCGAGCTCGATGCCGGCCGACCGGCGGCATCGCGGCCTCCATCCGTAAGGCCGCTTGCAAAGTCTTCCGAACGGCTTAGTCTTCTCGGATATGAGTACGACGACGAACGCGCCCCGCTTTCGCGACTTCGCCCGTTTCTGGCGCAGCCCGCTCGTGCCTGGCGCCGATATGCTGACAGCCGAATACCGCGAGCACGAGTTCGCGCCGCATTGGCACGAAGCCTATACCGTGCCCGTCATCGAAGCGGGCGCGGAAGCCTATGCCTATTGCGGCGCGCGCCGCGTCGCCGAGGCAGGGTCCGTTCCGATCGTCAATCCCGGCGAAGTCCACACGGGCTCGCGCGCGATCGAAGCCGGCTGGCGCTATCGCGTCTTCTATGTCCCCGTCGACTATGTCCAGCGGCTCGCCGACGAGATCGCGGGCAAACCGCAGCCGCTGCCGTGGTTTCCCCTTGAGCCGATCCACGATGCCGATCTTGCCGCCCGCATCGGCTACGCGCACCGCGTGCTCGAAGCCGGCGCCGATTCGCTCGCGGGCGAAACGGCGCTCGTCGATGCCCTCTCGACGCTCCTCGTGCGTCATGCGCAGCGGCAGCCCGACGCGGCGCGGCCGGCCGACGACGCGCCGCGCGTGGCGACGATGAAAGCGCGGCTTGCGGCCAATCTCGTCGAGCCGGTGACGCTGACTGAGCTCGCGGAAGTGGTGGGCCTTTCGCCGTTTCATGCGGCGCGCCTCTTCGCGCAGGCCACGGGCTTGCCGCCGCATGCCTGGCGCAACCAACTGCGGTTGCAACGCGCGCTTGCACCACTGCGCGCCGGCGCGTCCATCACTGAAGTCGCCGCCGCGAGCGGCTTCACCGATCAAAGCCATTTCACGCGGCATTTCCGCCGCATGTTCGGCGTGCCGCCCGGCCGTTGGCAGGCGGGCTGAGGCCCCGCCGGCGCCCGCACGCGCATCGCCAGCGCAAGAACGTACAAGCGCCGTCCTCCTGTCGGGCGTTAAGCTCGACGGCAAAGGAGGAGCATTAGATTGGTCGAATCGAACACCCGCACTTCGCTCAGCGAATTCGCCGAAGGCGCCCGCGATACGATTCCGATGATGGTCGGCGCGGCGCCGTTCGGCGTGATTTTCGGCACGCTCGTCACATCGGGCCCGCTGCACCTCTGGCAAGGTCAGCTGATGTCGCTGGCCGTCTTCGCCGGTTCGGCGCAATTCATCGCGCTCGGCCTCATCGCCGGTCATGCGGGATTCGCCGTCGTGCTGGCAACGACGCTCGTCGTCAATCTGCGTCACCTGCTCTACAGCGCGACACTCGCTCCTTATGTCGCACGGCTGCCCGCGCGCTGGCGCTGGACGCTCGCGGCGCTGCTGACCGACGAGGTGTTCGCCGTCGCCTACGCTCGTTATCGCCACGCGCCGCCCGGCACAATCGGCCCGCACTACTTCCTGGGCTCGGGCGTCGCCATGTACGTGAACTGGCAGCTCTGGACGCTGGCCGGACTGCTCTTCGGCGCCGCCTTCCCGCGATTGCAGTCGCTCGGGCTCGATTTCGCGATGGTCGCCACGTTCATTGCGATTGTCGTGCCGCAGTTGGTCGCCGTGCGCTATATCGCAGCGGCCGCGACAGCCGGCACGCTCGCCTGGGTTTGCCATGCCTGGCCATACGAGCTCGGGCTGCTGGCGGCCGTCGCGGGCGGCGTCGCGGTGGGCGTCGTCCTGTCGCGGCGCCGGTCGACGCCCCATCGAGCCGACAGGCGCTGCGAAGCCCACTCGCACGCCGAAGCGGGAGCGACGCGATGAATTATGTGCTGCTGATCCTCGGCATGGCCGTCGTCACCTGCCTCATTCGCGCGGCCGTTTTCGTGCTCGGCGAGCGCATCGTCTTTCCGCCGCTCGTGCGCACGGCGCTCGGCTTCGTGCCCGTCACCGTTCTCACGGCCATCATCGTCCCGATGGCCGTCGCGCCGCACGGCGGCGGCGCCGAGCTGACATGGCGCAATCCACAGCTCGTCGGCGCGCTCGCGGCCGTCGGGATCTCGGCCGTCACGCGCCGGCCGCTCGTCACGATCGCCGTCGGCCTCGCCGTATTCTTCGCCTGGCAAGCGTTCGTCACGGGTTGAAGGGCCCGCATGCTCGATGCGGGGCGATAGCCGGCCCTCAAGTTTGGCCGATTGCCGCCGATAAAGAGCCGTACAGCGTTTCTCGGCCGCAGCCCGGGCTAATTCCGCGGACCTTCCGGCGCGAGCGGCGCCGGGGCCGCACGAACGCGTCCGCGCGGCAGACCGCCAGTATCGCGATGCCGTCCGCGGCGCCGGGCACACGGACTCGCTCTCAGGACATCTATGGGCCACATCACCCTTTCACTTCGTGACGAGACGATCGCCTCTCTGCAAAAGGACTTCGAAGCCTTCGTGCGCGTATCGCTGAAGCTCGATCCGCAGTTCGCGACACCGTCGTTCGAGGACTTCCTGCGCGCGAAGCTGCTCGACAACATGGTGCCGCTGACCGAGCATGCGGTGCAGCGAATGCTGCAAGGCGGCCAGTACGCCTGGGCCAAGCGCACGCTCGACAAGGAATTCCCCGATGTCGTCGCGATCCTCGTGCGGCAGGCCGAGGACCACGGCTTCGCCTTCGCCGTGCGCTCCGAATGGACGCCCGACGAGCTCGCGAAGGCCTGTCGTGAGTGGGCAGCGGCGATCGTCAAAGAGGCGGGCGGCGACGCGTCGCTCATCGACCCTCTCGCGGCGCAAATCAAGTCCTCCGCGCGCGACATCCAGTCGCTCGAGGAAAAGATGCAAACCCCCGCCTGGCGGCTCGCGGAATCGCTGCGGCAGCGCGTCTACGAGGCGAAGATCGCCTGTGAGACGAGCGTCGGCAGCACGGCGCGCGAGAAACTCGGCGAGCTGCGCGGACTGCTCAAGCTCGGGCTCTCGCACGGCTCTTTTCAAAAGCAGGAAGCCCAGCAGATCATGGAATTCCTGCGGCTGCTCAAGCCCGAGATCTTCGTCGAAGAACCCTACGACATTTTCTCGCGCATGGCCGCCTGGCTGCGCAACTTCTTCATGGCCCCGGTGCGGCCGCCCCAGCCCGAACAGCGCCGCCAGCGCTGACGCTCGGTCGGCCCGTTGCGTTCGAGGGTTTCGTTCGCGGGCCCAGTTCCGAGAGATTCGGAAAAGTCCGGTTCACGCGGCGCGCCGCTTGGCTTATCATGCGTGCCCTTACTCCGTTTCACGGAGCGCATACTGGCATGGCCAACCTTGATTTCACGCTGACGGGCGAGTACGTCGAACTGCACAACCTGCTCAAGCTGATGGGCCTCGCCGATAGCGGAGGCGCGGCGAAATCGCTCGTCGCGGCGGGTGCCGTGAAGGTCGACGGCCGCGTCGAGCTCCGCAAGACCTGCAAGATCCGCGCGGGCCAGGTCGTCCTGCTCGGCGATGCGCGTATCGCCGTGCACGAAGCCGTCTGACGATTGAGCGGACCGGAACAGTCCGCGCCACTCGCCGGCTGACTGTTCATCGACAGTTGCGCCGCCAGGCAATAAGCTGTTCATCTTTCAGATCAATAACACGCCAGTGCGCCACGGATCGGCGCCGGTTCCGAGGCTTTTCGTTCCGCTATCCGCCATGTCGCATTCCGGACACGCGGCCGCCGCGCCGCCCACTTTCACCCGCCATGCGGCCGACACGGCGCGGCTCGCGGCGCCGCTCGCCATCGCCCAACTGTCGCAGATGGCGATGGGCGTCACCGATACGATTCTGCTCGGCGCGCTGGGCCCGGAGGCCATCGCCGCCGGCGGCCTCGGCGCGGGCACGTTTTTCGTCGTCGCGACGCTGCTGCAAGGCGTGCTGACCTCGGTCAGCGTCACGGTCGCCAACGCACGCGGGGCCCAGGCCGATCACCACGTGCCGCACATCTATTGGACGGGCCTTCTGCTGTCGGCGCTGCTCGCCATACCGGCCTTCGTCCTGCTTTCGTTCACGGAGCCGATCCTGCTCAGGTTCGGCGAGCCGGCCGCGCTTGCGCACGACGTCGGCGCCTACACCGCCGTCCTGCGCTGGGCATCGCTGGGCAGCCTCATCGGCGTCGGCATGATGCGCGCGTTTTTGCCGGCCATCGGCGCAGGCAAGCGCCTGCTGTGGATCTCGATCGGAAGCGTCGGCATCAACGGCGTGCTCAACTACGGTCTCATTCACGGCGCCTACGGGCTGCCGCGCCTCGGCCTGCTCGGCTCGGCCACCGCCACGACGGCAACCGTATGGCTGACGGCGATCGCGCTCGTGGCCTGGCTCCACGGCCGCCCGCGGTATCGGCATTTCGTCGCGGCAAAGCGGCCCAACGCGCCGCTCATGGGAGAGCTGCTCGGCATCGGCTGGCCCGTGGCCATCACCTATGGCGTCGAGTCGACGCTCTTCCTCGCAACCGGCCTCATGATCGGTCTGCTGGGGCCGACGCCGCTCGCCGCGCACCAGATCGCCCTCAGCGTGGCGTCCGTCACGTTCATGGTGCCTCTCGCGATCGGACAGGCCGCCAATGTACGCGTGGGCTACTGGATGGGCGCCAGACAACCGCTCGCCGCGCGTCATGCGGGCTTTGTCGCGCTCGGGCTCGGCGTCGCCTTCATGTCCCTGACTGGGCTCGTCTTCATCACGGCGCCGCGCGCAATCGTCGGACTTTACTTGCGCCTCGACGATCCCGCGAATGTACAAACGGCAGCGATCGCTGCCTCGCTGCTCGGCGTCGCGGCCGTATTTCAGATCGTCGACGGGATGCAGGCGATCGGCTCCGGTTGCCTGCGCGGTTTGAAGGACACGCGGATCCCGATGCTCGCCGCCGCGTTCGGCTACTGGGGCATCGGGTTTCCAACCGGGTATCTGCTCGCCTTTCACGCGGGCCTCGGCGCACGCGGCCTCTGGTGGGGACTCGCGGCGGGGCTGGCGAGCGTCGCCGCGCTCATGACCTTTCGATTCGAGCGGATGACGCGCACGCGGTCATGAGCGATTTCCTCGCCTAGGCCGGGACGGGTGCGGAACAAACAGGAACGTTGCTTGCAGAGCGTTAGAATGGCTATTCGTGCCAGAGCAACCCGCTCTCGTCCGCGATTCGACTGTCATGCACCCAAAGAGGAAACCCGCCGTCCCGTTCATCGCGCGCCTCGCAATGGCCCTGTTGGCCTTGCTCGTGGCGGCCTGCTCCTCGCTCCCGCCGGCGACGTCTCTCGATCGTCCGGCCACGCATGCGCTCGCGGATCCGCAAGCGACGCCGCTCGGCCAAGCACTCGCCCCGCTCGACGCCGCGCACCCGGGACAATCGGGTTTTCGTCTGCTCTCGAACGGCACCGACGCTCTGCAGATGCGGATAGCGCTGGCCCGCGCGGCGACGAAAACGCTCGACCTTCAGTATTACATCGCCGCCGAGGACACGACGGGAAGGCTTTTGCTGGCCGCCGCGCTCTATGCTGCCGATCGCGGCGTGCGCGTGCGGATGCTCGTCGACGATCTCAACCTCGACGATAGCCGGCACCTGCTCGCCGCGCTTGCCACCCATCCGTCGATCGAGGTCCGCGTCTTCAATCCGTTCGGCGCTACGCGCAGCAGCTTCTTCACACGAACCGAGGACGTCTTCACGCGCATCGACCGATTCACGCGCCGCATGCACAACAAGGCGATGATCGTCGATGGCTCGGTCGCCATCGTCGGTGGCCGCAACCTCGGCGACGAATATTTCAGCGCGAGCCCGACGCTGGATTTTCGCGACATCGACGCGCTGGCGGCGGGGCCCATCGTCGAGCAGATTTCAACGAGCTTCGATACGTTCTGGAATAGCGCCCTTGCCTACCCGCTCGCCGTGCGCGACCGGCATCACTACAAGATGGCCGATCTGCATGCGGCGCGGGAAGCGCTGCGGGCGCATTGGCGTGCCGAGGCACAGGCGGTCGGCGCGAAGCCGCTCAACAGCGCGCCGCTCGCGACGCAAATTGTCGATGGCCAGCTGGGCCTCGTCTGGGCGCCGGCACAGTTCCTCTACGATTCGCCGCGCAAGGTGACGGCGACCGACGGCGACTATCAGAGCCCGCCGATGCATCGGCTCGCGGAACTGCTGCAAGGCGCTCAGCACGAGGTGCTGATGCTGTCGCCCTACTTCGTGCCGCACGATGCCGGCGTCAAATTGCTCGGCGACCTCACGAAGCGTGGCGTGCGCGTCGCCGTCGTGACGAACTCGATGGCATCGACCGATGCAGTCGCGGTGCAGGCCGGCTACAGCCCCTACCGGATCCCGTTGCTGAAGGAAGGGGTCGAACTTTACGAATTTCAGCCGTTGCAGCGCGACGGCCGGCGCTACTTCTCAGGTTCTAATTCACGCTCGAGCCTGCACGCGAAAACCTATGTGATCGACCGTCATACGCTCGTCATCGGCTCGATGAACCTCGACCCGCGCTCGGCTTTTCTCAACACCGAACTGGCGCTCTTCATCAAGAGTCCTGAACTCGCCGCGGTCGACGCGGCGCTGATCGAGCACGCGATGTCGCCCGACTCGAGCTACCGCGTCCGGCTCGCGACCCCGCAAGAGAACGCCCAACTGCACGCGCTGGGCGTCCCCGCTTCGGGCCTGGTCTGGACCGGCGACGATCATCTCGGCTCGCACAACGTCCCGCATACATGGTCCTTCGATCCGCAGGCGGGATTCGTACGCAATGCGCTGACGGGTTTATTCTTGCTATTGCCGATCGATTCCCAGCTGTGACCGGAGCCACTCATGACGGACAACACCGAAGACGTACGGATGGAGCGCGACACGTTCGGCGAGATCGCCGTGCCGAGCGCGCGTCTGTGGGGCGCGCAGACGCAGCGCTCGCTGCAGAACTTCAAGATTTCCACGGAAAAGCAGTCGCCCGAGATCATCACGGCGCTTGCTCTCATCAAGCGCGCGGCGGCTGAAGTCAACCTCGAACTCGGCGTGCTTGCCGAAGACAAGGCCCGCACGATCATGCAGGCGTCCGACGAGATCATCGAGGGCCGGCATGCCGGCGAGTTTCCGCTCGCGGTCTGGCAAACGGGCTCAGGCACGCAGACGAACATGAACCTGAACGAAGTCATCGCGAACCGCGCGAGCGAAATTCTCGGCGGTGAGCGCGGAATGGCGCGCAAGGTTCATCCGAACGACGACGTGAACCGTGGGCAGTCTTCGAACGACGTATTCCCGACGGCCATGCACGTCGCCGCCGCCACGGGCATCGTCAAGCATCTGCTCCCGGCGCTCTCGACGCTGCGCTCGACGCTCGACGCGAAGGCGCGTGCGTTCGCCGGTATCGTCAAGATCGGCCGCACGCACCTGCAGGACGCGACGCCGCTCACGCTGGGCCAGGAGTTCTCAGGCTACGTCGCTCAGCTCGAGCACGGTATCGCGCACGTCGAGTCGGCGCTGCCGCATCTGTACGAGCTCGCGCAGGGCGGCACCGCCGTCGGCACGGGACTGAACGCGCATCCACAATTCGCGGACCGCGTGGCGGCCACGATCGCGCGCCTGACGGGGCTCCCGTTCGTCAGCGCGCCAAACAAGTTCGAGGTCATGGCCGCGGCCGACGCGCTCGTGTTCGCGCACGGCGCTTTGAAGACAGTGGCCGCGAGCATGATGAAGATCGCCAACGACATTCGCTGGCTCGCGAGCGGCCCGCGCTGCGGGCTTGGCGAAATCTCGATTCCCGAAAACGAGCCCGGGAGCTCGATCATGCCCGGCAAGGTCAATCCGACGCAATCGGAAGCCGTGACGATGCTCTGCTGCCAGATATTCGGGAACGATGTGGCGATCAATATCGGGGGGGCGAGCGGCAATTTCGAGCTCAACGTGTTCCGGCCGATGATCGCGCATAACGTGCTGCAGTCGACCCGATTGCTCGCCGATGGCGCGCAGAGCTTCAACGATCACTGCGCGGTCGGCATCGAGCCGAATCGCGAGCGCATCGATACGCTGCTCAACGAATCGTTGATGCTCGTGACGGCGCTCAATCCGCACATCGGCTACGACAAAGCCGCGCAGATCGCAAAAAAGGCGCACAAGGAAGGCTCGACGCTGAAGGCCGCCGCGCTCGCGCTCGGCTATGTGACCGAGCAGCAGTTCGACGAGTGGGTGGTACCCGCGGACATGGTCGGCGGGCACGGCCAGTGAGCGTGACCCGCGGGGCGCCTCAGATCCTGCCCTGCGCCATCTCCTCGGGCTTGAGCTCGACGATGGCGTCGAGCGCGGCCTTGACGTCCATTGCATACTTGGCCACGCGCTTTTGCTCTTCTGTTTCAGGGACGAACGGCGGCACCGGAATCGGTGTGCCGTTCTCGTCGACGGCGACGAAGACAACGAGGCAGTCAGTCGTCAGCCGCAACTGACCGCTCTTCGGATCGCCCGCATGGACGGTGACATGGATGTGCATGCTCGTGCGTCCCGTCGCGACGACGCGCGCACGCAACTCGACGAGATTGCCGACGAGGATCGGCCGCCGAAAACGGATGTTGCCGACGCTGACCGTGACGCAATAGCGCCCCGACCAGACGGCCGCGCACGCGTAAGCGGTTTCGTCGATCCATTTCATCAGGGCGCCGCCGTGGACCTTTCCGCCGAAGTTCACGGAGGTGGGCTCCGCGAGAAAGCGAAAGGTCGTTTCGGAACGGTCGAGCGGGGCGGTCGGCGTATTCATCGGGACTCCGTCATCTGGCGCAAAGCGTGCTGGAAAGGGCCCGATTATACGGGCCCAATTTTCCCGCACGCGATGAGCGGACTGCGAATCACTGTTCGCTCCTCAGTTATGAAACGAGACGCCCTCATCGATCGTGCCGTACATCGTGATGCTGCCGCCTTGCGGCCAGGCGCTCGAAGGCTCTCCCTGCGCGCACGCGGCGCACAGCCACGCGGCAAGCGCCGCCGCTATCCATGATTTCATCGGTCCCTCCGCGAGGCATCGGCTCCTCTTTCCACGAGCCGATTCTAGCGCGCACTCGAAGGCGCGAACGCGAGCGCCGTGAGAGACGCGCATTCGACCGTTCATCGACGGTTGAAACATCGAATCCGGGCGGCGATTACAGTAAACGTCCGACGTTCTCGTGAGATATGCCATGACTGCTTCCCTGCCGAATGCCGAGCTGAATCGCGAAGTCGCCTATTTCCCTGGCCTGAGCCGGATCGGCGCCCTGCTGGCCGACCCGGGTCGGGCGGCCATGCTCTGGGCGCTGATGGACGGCAGCGCGCGACCCGCCGGCGAATTGACGCTGATCGCCGGGCTTTCGCCGTCTTCGGCAAGCGGGCATCTTGCGAAACTGACCGAAGGCGGTCTCTTGACGCTCGAAGTGCGTGGGCGGCACCGCTACTACCGGATCGCGACACCCGAAGTGGCCGACTCGCTGGAGGCGCTTGCGAACATCGCACAGGCGAGCGCCCCGCAACGTGAGACGATGCGGCCCGCCCGCAGCGTGCCGCTCGACCTTCGCTATGCGCGAACCTGCTACGACCACATGGCCGGCGAACTCGCCGTAAGCGTCTTCGACCATATGCTCGCGCAGGGCTGGCTCCTCGTGGAAGATGGCCGCGCTGTCGAGACCACGGAAAGAGGGGCGCGCGCGCTCGCCGAGTGGGGAATCGACCTCCAGCGTCAGCGCACGCTCAAACGCCGTTTCGGCTGCACGTGCCTCGATTGGAGCGAACGACGCGCTCACCTCGGCGGAGCGCTCGGCGCTGCGCTGCTGGCGCACTGGTGCGAGCGCGGCTGTGTCGAACGTGCGGAGAAGCCGCGCGTGCTGCGCGTGACGCCCGCGGGCCGACGCTACTTCGACGCGCTGCTCGCGCGGTGAGCCCGTGGCGGTGCTGTCGGATGGCGCAGGCTGACGCGGGCGGATACACGCAGAGCGCGCGAATAAGCGCCGGGCGCGAGAACCCTCGGCCCGGATATTTTTCGTTACAGCGACGGACCATGACTTTACAAATGCGTATGCATTGATACAAGCGGCGCCGCTACATTGGTGACACGGATAGCGTACTATCCGGTCGGCCAACGAGAACCATCATGACAATGCGGACCACCTCGCCCCTCGTCACTTTCAGGCGCCTGACGAACTACACGCTGATCGCAGCCGTCTCGTTCGCGCTCGCCGCCGAGCATGCCCTTGCCCAAACCGCGCCGCCCGACGAGCCGCCCGCGGCCACCCAAAGCGTGGATCCGCCCAGCCGCGTCGCGCGCCTCAATTACACGGCCGGCACCGTGACGACCGAGCCCGCGGGCGCGAGCGACTGGTCCTATGCCTCAATCAACCGCCCGCTCACGACCGGCGACCAGCTCTGGAACGATGCGAACGCCCGCTCGGAGCTGCACATCGGCTCGACGGCGCTCCGGCTCGGCGCATCGACGAACCTCGACATCCTCAATCTCGACGACACCAATGCGCAGCTGAAGGTGTCGCAAGGCACCCTCTCGACGCGTGTCCGCGCATTGCCGCCCGGCAGCTCGTATGAAATCGACACGCCGAACGTCGCGCTCGCCGCGACGCGGCCAGGCGATTACCGCGTCGACGTGGCGCCGGACGGCAGCACCACGACCGTGACCGTGCGAAGCGGCGCGCTGACCGCGTACGGCGACAACGGCCAGACGCCGATCGAGGCCGGCGAGCAGATCACCTTCTCGGGCACGAGCCTGCAGGAAGTGGCGAGCGCCGAGGCGCCGCCGCCCGATGAGTTCGATCGGTGGGCGCAGAACCGCGATTTGGCGGAGGACCGCTCGGTTTCCGCGCGCTACGTCTCGCGCGACGTACCGGGCTACGAGGATCTCGACGAAAACGGCACCTGGCGCGAGGACCCGCAGTACGGCGCGGTCTGGGTTCCGACCGCCGTACCCGCCGGCTGGGCGCCCTATCACTACGGTCACTGGGCGTGGATCGCACCGTGGGGCTGGACCTGGGTCGACGATGCGCCGTGGGGCTTCGCGCCGTTCCATTACGGCCGCTGGGCTTATGTCGGCTCGTCATGGTGCTGGGTGCCGGGCCGGATCGTCGCGGCGCCACCCGTCTATGCGCCGGCGCTCGTGGCGTTCGTGGGCGGTGGAGGCGGCGGCTTCGACTGGAGCGTGAGCCTGTCGATAGGCGGTGCCGCCTCGCCCGGCGTCGCCTGGTTCCCGCTCGGCCCCGGCGAAGCGTGGCGCCCGCATTACGGCGGCTGGAGTCCGCGCTACTACGAGCGCGTGAATCAGACCGTCGTCGTGAACGAGAACGTCAACATCACGAACATCCACAACACCTACATCAACTATCGGGCACCGGGCGCGGTGACGGCGGTGCCGGCGACGGCCTTCGTCCATGGGCAGCCGGTCGCGCGCTTCGCGCAAAAGGTCGATCCGCGGCAATGGCGCAATGCGCGGATGAGCCCGGGCGCGCCAGGCATCGCGCCCGTGCGCGAGAGCTATGCGCCGGGCATGCGCCCCGCGACCTACCGACCGCCGCAGTCGATCGCGGCGCGCCAGGTGGTCGCGACGCGCGCGCCGGCCGTGCCGCCCGTGTACCGCGATTCGCTCGCGCAGCACCTCGCGCAAAGCGGCGGACAGGTGCCGGGCGCGGGACGGCCCGGAAGGCCGATGACGCCGCCGGCGGGCGTTGCGGCCCAGCTTGCCCACCCTGGAGCGAATGCGGGTGAGGCTCGCAATGTGCGGATCGTCGGTCGCGAATCGCCGGTCGTCATGCAGGGGCACGGCCCCGCGCAGCCAGGCGAACGCCCTGCTCCGGGCGCGGCCGGTGGCCCGAACGGAACGCGCCCCGGCTTCGAGCCGCGGCCGCAGGCACCCGCCGCGGAACGTCCGCCGCAAGGGCCCGTCGCGGAGCGGCCGCAAACGAACGGCGTGCCTCGCCCGCCGGCGCAGAACGCGTTCGGAGGGGGCGCCGCCGCGGGCAATCCGGCGCATGGCGCCCCGGCTTGGACGCAACCGCATGCGCCTGCCGCGCAAGGCGGCCTCGATCACGCGCGGCAACCGGCGGCACAGCAGTTCGAGCGCGGGCCGCAAGGCGGCGCCGCACCGCGGCCCGGCGTCGCGGCCGAGGCGCCACCGCGAGCGGAAGCCCGTCCGCAACCGGAGCCGCAGCCACGTGTCGACGCACGGCCGCAACCGCAATCACGAATGGAAGCTCGGCCGCAGCCCCAGCCACAACCGCGTGTCGAAGCGCGGCCGCAGCCGCAACCGCGTATGGAGGCTCGGCCACAACCGCAGCCTCATATCGAAGCTCGACCCGAGCCCCAGCCGCATTTCGAGCCGAGGCCGCAACCGCAGCCGCAGCCTCGCGTGGAAGTCCGTCAACCGCCGCCTCAGCCGCATTTCGAAGCGCCGGCTCAACCGCACGCGCAGCCACACGAGCAACCGCATCCGCAGCAGGGACGCGAGAACCACCCCCAAGGTTGACGCATATCATCGATAAAACGCGCCCACGGTATGACGCTATATCGGAGGCGCGGCGTCATACTCTCCGCCTCTCGGCGAGCGGCGCCTCGCGATCCGTGGCCTGCTCGGCTGGCTGTAGATGGCTGACAAGGCATTGACCGATGCCGCCAAGGCTTTCCTGAATGCAAGGGCGACCGCGTATCATAAAAACATCGCGTGTTACGATCATCGGCCTGTCAGTATGCTTGCGACGACTTCTTGGAACCTAAGGCATGAGCGCGACGCCCTATCACCCCCCTTCCCATCTTCTGCAGGTACTGCAGCGCATCGAGTACGAGCAGGCGCTGCAATTGGGAGATCCTCGCTACGTCGATACGCGCGAAGCACGGGGTAGTCAAAGAACGCTGAGCCGGCTTGCCAAGAAGTTTGGTCTCGACTTGAAAACGGACGTCCTGTACGCGCCGGAGGCCAAGCACGTGCTGTTTTTCGGGCACACTGGCAGCGGGAAGACGACGGAGTTGCGGCATTATGCGCGAGAGTTGAGCGGCCCAAATCGCTTCTTCATCGTCGAAGTCGATGTCGTCCAGGTACTCGATCCTAACAACCTGCAGTATGCTGACACGCTGATGGCACTGGCCCAGGCGCTGCTGCTACGTCTGAATGAAGAAAGCATTCACCTTGGTCAAGATTCCATCGGCGAAATCGAAAAATGGTTCTCCGAGCGCGTCCTCGAAGCTGAGGAGGGCAAAGAATTCTCAGCCCAGCTGGAGGCCGGCGCCAAGGCGAAAGGCGGCATTCCTTTTCTTGTAGACCTATTCGCCAAGTTCACTGCTTCAATCAAGGCAAATGCCAGCTATAAAGATAAGCTACGGCGCGTTGTTCGCAATAACTTCACGCAGTTGAAGGATGCTTTCAACGGCTTCGTGAGAAAGGCCGAGGAAACGCTGCAGGCCGCCGGCAAGGCTCAACGCATCCTTTTTGTCATAGACGGTACGGACAAAATGCGAGGCGAAGATACTCAGAAGTTCTTCATCGAAGACGCTGAGCAGCTGCTGGCGATCACCGCGTTTGTCATCTACACGGCACCCCTAAGCCTGAAATCCGGCGGAAATCTTGCTGGTAAGCTCGATGCCGACCTCGTGCTGCCGATGATCAAGCTACAGGAGCGCGACGGTTCGCCTTGCGCGGCAGGGGCTAGGGCCATGAGCGAAATCCTGCTGCGGCGCGCCGATCGCAAACTGTTTGCCAGCGAAGCTGAGATCGACCTCCTCGTCGAATACTCCGGCGGGCATCCGCGCGAACTTCTGAGGTTGCTGAAGCTCTGCTGCGAGCTTGCTGAAGAACAGATCATCGACGAAGCGACCGTGCGAGCCGCCATCGATCAACTCGCTGCCGAATACCGATATTTCCTACAGCCTGACGATTATGCATTGCTGGTCCGAATCGACGCCGACCCACTGCATGAAGGCACTGACGAGCGCACAAATAAGTTGCTCTATGACCTCGCGCTGCTGCAATACAATGACGGCTCTTGGCGACGCAGCCACCCTGTGGTGCGGACTCTCGAAGGCTATATTCGGGCCGCTCAAGCCGCAAGTGCACAGACCGGTATCAGCCTGACGTGAACGAACAGGACGACTTCCTTTTCAACTACAAAAGACATGTTGCCGCCGCGGAACTAAGGCCTGAGCATGTCCAGGACTTCGCGCGGCTTGTGAAGACTATTCGCTATGGCAGCGCCTTTCAGCTGCTCATCGCGGAATTCAATGATGTCCCCTATCGGGACTCACTCATTGAACGGATTAACGATGTAGTCGCTGTGGAGAATTCGCAACCAGGATTCATCAATCTCGCCGACGGTCGGTTCGATGAGTTCAATGCAGTCGAAGCTGCTATCCGCCATTTGGTCATCGATCACAGCACCATCCATTTGCTGGGCGGGGAAGGTTGGTTCGATGCGAAACGCTGGCAAGCCTTCAACCTTCGCCGAGAAGCGATCGCGCACGATGTGCCGGCGCGGTTGCTGCTATGGCTGACGACGGACGCGGTCCGCACAATGGCCCGCGCTGCGCCAGATCTGTGGGCCTGGCGCAGCGGCGTGTACGCATTTCCTATGCCTGTTGCACCCAGTAGACAGGTTCCACAGCCTCCGGAGAGTGCCGCCACCGCTGGCCGTCCGCTCGCGGAACGCAGCAAGCGCATTGCTGTCCTCCAGGCCTATCTAGCCAGCTCTCCTCCTCCGAACGACGATCAGCGCCTGCCGCTGTTAGACGAACTGGCCGATCTCTACCAAAGCATCGGTGATTTTGATGCGGCGTTGCGCATCCGCCGCGAGGAAGAGCTACCTGTGTACGAGCGGCTGGGCGACACGCGGGCGCGGGCAGTCACGCTGGGCCAGATTGCCGATGTGTTGAAAGCGCGCGGCGAGTTGGACGAGGCGCTGCGCATCCGTCGCGAAGAGCAATTGCCAGTGTACGAAAAGCTCGGCGATGTGCGGTCGCGGGCAGTCACAATGGGCAGGATCGCCGACATTCTGCAAGCGCGCGGCGAACTCGACGAGGCGCTGCGCATCCGTCGCGAAGAGCAATTGCCAGTGTACGAAAAGCTCGGCGATGTGCGATCGCGGGCAGTCACAATGGGCAAGATCGCCGACATTCTACAAGCGCGCGGCGAACTCGACGAGGCGCTGCGCATCCGTCGTGAGGAGCAATTGCCAGTGTACGAAAAGCTCGGCGATGTGCGGTCGCGGGCAGTCACACTGGGAAAGATCGCCGATGTCCTGCAAGCGCGCGGCGAGTTGGGCGAGGCGCTGCGTATCCGTCGCGAAGAAGAGCTGCCGGTCTATGAGCGGCTGGGCGATATACGCGCGCGGGCGATCACGCTGGGCCAGATTGCCGATGTGCTGAAAGCGCGCGGCGAGCTGGACGAGGCGCTGCGCATCCGTCGTGAGGAGCAATTGCCAGCGTACGAAAAGCTCGGCGATGTGCGAGCACGCGCGATCGCACTGGGCAAGATCGCCGACATTCTGCAAGCGCGCGGCGAAATCGACGAGGTACTGCGCATCCGTCGTGAGGAGCAATTGCCAGTGTACGAAAAGCTCGGCGATGTGCGGTCGCGGGCAGTCACACTGGGAAAGATCGCCGATGTCCTGCAAGCGCGCGGCGAAATCGACGAGGCTCTGCGTATCCGTCGCGAAGAGGAGCTGCCGGTCTATGAGCGGCTGGGCGATACACGTGCGCGGGCGATCACGCTGGGCCAGATTGCCGATGTGCTGCAAGCGCGCGACGAACTAGAGGAGGCGCTGCGTATCCGTCGCGAAGAAGAGCTGCCGGTCTATGAGAGGCTGGGCGATATGCGCGCGCGGGCGATCACGCTGGGCCAGATTGCCGATGCACTGAAAGCGCGCGGCGAACTGGACGAGGCGCTGCGCATCCGCCGCGAAGAGCAATTGCCACTGTACGAAGAGCTCGGCGATGTGCGGTCGCGGGCGATCGCGCTGGGCAAGATCGCCGACATTCTGCGAGCGCGCGGCGAACTCGACGAGGCGCTGCGCATCCATCGCGAAGAAGAGCTACCGGTGTACGAGCGGCTAGGCGATATGCGGTCGCGGGCGATCACGCTGGGCCAGATTGCCGATGTATTGAAAGCGCGCGGCGAGTTGGACGAGGCGCTGCGCATCCGTCGCGAAGAGCAATTGCCAGTGTACGAAAAGCTCGGCGATGTTCGGTCGCGGGCGATCGCGCTGGGTAAGATCGCCGACATTCTGCGAGCGCGCGGCGAACTCGACGAGGCGCTGCGCATCCATCGCGAAGAAGAGCTACCGGTGTACGAGAGGCTGGGCGATATGCGGTCGCGGGCGATCACGCTGAATAAGATCGCCCACATTCTGCAAGCGCGCGGCGAATTCGACGAGGCTCTACGCATCCGCCGTGACGCGGCTCTCTGACTCTGCGCGTGACATCCCTCGGGATGGCGGTCCGAGTGATGCGATCGCCTACTGATCGTCGTTGCTCTCCGGCCCACACAAAGTGTGTAAAAAGCCAAAAAGGCCGGCTCACGGCCCACGTCGTTCGCTCGGAAAAGGCGATCCGTGCGCTTGGGATGGCTCCGTTCGCTCGCGACAGAAGCTGTCGCAGCGAGAGCCGAGACGATCAAACAGCCATCGGAGCCGTCAGCGGCTCATGATGCCGATAGCCCACTAGCGAAAAGTCGCCGGGTTCGATCTTCTCCAGCCATTCGGGCGCATAAACGCCCGTCTCGGCATACGAAGGCACGCGCTCGGCGATCGCGAGCCTCGGGCTCGGGAACGGCTCGCGCTCGAGTTGCTTTAAGAGCATGGCGTGCTGATTCTCGTAGATGTGCGCATCGCCGATGAAGTAGGTGAACCAGCGCGGCGCGTAGCCGGTGAGCCGCCCGACGAGCGAGAGCAGCGCCGCGCCCTCGACGAGATTGAACGGCGTGCCGAGCCCCACGTCGTTGCTGCGGATATAGAGGCAGAGCGAAATCTCCTTGCGCACGGCGTTGGGCAGGAACTGATAAAGAAGATGGCAGGCCGGCAGCGCGATCTCTTCGAGCACGGCGGGATTCCAGCCATGGAAGAGAATGCGTCGATCAGTGGGGTTGGACATGATCGTATCGAGGCACTGGCGCAGTTGATCGATCGCCTTGTAGAGCAGCACCTTGCGCGCTCCGTCTTCCTCGAAGCGCGTGACGATCCGATAGCCTCGCGCCTGCGCGTCCGCGATGCGAGCCGACGCCTTTTCGTCGAGCACCTTGTAGGCAGGCCACTTGCGCCATTGGACGCCATAGACGTCGCCAAGGTCGTCGGGCCCTTCGCGATACGGATTCGCGAGCCACTGCGCGTTCTCGTTGGCGTTCGCATCCCAGACCTTGCAGCCGAGCTCGCGAAAATCGGCGGCGCTGCGCGAGGCGCGCAAGAAGCCGACGAGCTCGCCGATCGCCGATTTGAACGCGAGTTTCTTCGTGGTAACCGCGGGGAAGCCTTCTTGCAGATCGAAGCGCATCATGGCGCCCGGCATGCTGATCGTGCGGATGCCCGTGCGGTTCTCCTGCCAAGTGCCTGTCTCGAGAATGGTGCGGATGAGGTCGAGATACTGTTTCATGCGAAGGGGGTCCTCAGGCGTTCGGTACGGCTTACGATACGGCGCTCGACATGGCTCGCGTGGCTCGACGCTCCTGCGGCCGCGCCTTGGGCGACAGCGCGTTCCAGCGCCCGCGTTTGACGCGATTCTACCAAGCCGTCACCCAACCCCGCCGACACCGGCACTGCGCCCCCTGCTCGCGCGACGCGAAGCAAGGCACCGACCCATCGACCGATCGCCGCTGCGCTTCGAGCAGCGCGGCCTTGCGCCGACAACTCGTCAACTCGTCATCTGCTCGCTACCCTGATGAACCTCGATGTGACGCATGCCATGCGAGCCCAGCAGGCGATAGAGCGTGACACGTGAGATGCCGAGCTCCTGTGCTGCGTCGCCGAGCCGTCCGCGGTGTCGCAGCAAGGCCAGCTCGATCGCCTGCCGCTCGGCCGCCTCGCGCGCCTGGGCGAGCGAAACCGGAACGATCTCGACATACTCGGCGAGTTCGAGATCGCGTGCAGTGATGAGCCGCCCTTCGGACATGACGATGGCGCGCCGCACCCGATTGATGAGCTCGCGCACGTTGCCCGGCCATCGATAGTTGTGGAGCGCGGCGATCGCATCGGGCGAAAAGCCGCGCAACCGGCGGCTCGCGTCTTTCTTGAAGCGTTCGAGCATGTGCGCCGCGAGCAGCTCGATGTCCTTGCCGCGCGCGCGCAGCGGCGGCTCGTCGATCTGCAGCACGCAAAGACGATGGTAGAGATCGGCGCGAAAACGCCCTTCGACCATCGCTTGATGCATGTCGACATGGGTTGCCGAAATCACGCGCACGTCGACGGCAATCCCTTCATGACCGCCGAGCCGCTCCACCTTGCCTTCCTGCAAAAATCTCAACAGGCTCGCCTGACTTTCGAGCGGCAGATCGCCGATCTCGTCGAGAAAGAGCGTTCCCCCATGGGCGGCCTCGATGCGGCCGATCTTGCGCTGGTTCGCGCCCGTGAACGCGCCCCGCTCATAGCCGAAAAGCTCCGATTGCAGCAGATGCGGCGGAATCGCGCCGCAGTTGATCGCGACGAAAGGCGCGTCGTGTCGAGGCGAGCGCTCGTGAATGGCGACGGCCGTCAGTTCTTTGCCCGTGCCGGATTCACCGGAAATGAAAACGGGTGCATCCGTCATGGCGACTTTGCGAATCGCGCGAAAGAGCGTGCGCATGGCCTCGCACGACCCGATCATTTCGCCCTCGCCGACCCGCGTCGTCGCGTCTTCATCGGTTTCTGACAGGACGACCATGCCGTAAGCATGGCCGACGGAATCGACGATGCGACGGTCCTCGTAGGGCACGGTCACGTAGTCGAAGCAGTAGTCGCGCACGAGACGGCGCAACGCCGTATCTTGCAGTTGGCCCGGCGCCGTGGCGGCCACCCAGCCCACGCGCGGCGCGGTGAGGCACGCTTCGAGCGCGCCGATTTCCTGGTCGTCGAACCCGCTCGACAGATCGAGCAGGCCGCCCGCGACTGCATCGCCGCGCAGCGCACGTCGCGCATCGCGCGCGTTCGCGACCACCTCGACATGCCACCCGCGCTGGTTGAACTGAGCACTCAGCCGAGCGTTCGCCTCTCGCGTGATGTAAATCAGTTGACGTGTTGCGGGTTCCATTTCTTCAGACCTCTTTCTATGACGAACGTAATGGATGACGGCGCGCGCGGCGACGCCGCAACGCACGTTCCATCAGCGTCTTGCCGTACAAGCGCCGAATCGCTCTGTCTCTCCCTGGAAGCTGCCCCCGAAAAAAATTATTATTAGAAAAGGCGTTCGGTTGGTCTTATTAAGGATGTGAAACTGATGCCAAGCTTACTATACGGCCCGCGCTTGCGGCATGAGACGCATGTAACAAATTGAAGCTGGACCCGCCCTATAAGGCTTCCAGCCGCCGGTCGCACAGCCTCGCTTCCGTTTTAACCCTATTGCGTGGCTCTTTTACGACAGCGCGGTTTTTACCGCATTCCGATCGTTAGTTTCATTTTTTCCGACTCGTTTCAACGGTGAAACGATTTTCGTCCGTCGCTTCGGCGAGTTTGCAGTCGATGCAAGCGGACCTCAACAGGCATGGCGGTCTCCGGGCGATGGCATGCGTTTCGCTCTAAGCGGCGCACCACGGAGGTCCGTCATGCCATCGCTTCCCTTCATCCGTCTGGCCAAACGCGCGTTCGCCACCGCCCTCGCGCTTGCGCTGCAAGCGGCGCTTGGGACCTTCGTCGCGCCCTCGGCCGCCCTCGCCGAGGGGACGGGCGATACGTGCGCGGCAGATGCGCGTATGCCATTCGCAGCGGCGTGCGCGCTCGACGACAGCATGCTCGCCCGCCAGCGCGGCGGGCATGCCGGCATGGTCACCATTGCGGCGCTTCCCGATGCATCGCCGGGCGCGAACTCGGTCACACTTTGGGACGAGCTCGCCCGCCCCGCCCCCGCGCCGATTCCGATGCCTGTCGACACGACCGGCGCCGTGCAGTCCAACGCGGTCAACTACACGCGCAAGTGAGGAACCGGCCATGACCGCTCACCGCGCTAGCCGCGCTCGCCTCGTCTCCACGGCCGTGTTGGCCGCGCTCTCGACCGCGTGGGCGCCCGTCCATGCCGTCGCCGAGCAAGCAAACCCGGGCGACATCATCGTCAAACGGCAAATCACCCCGCGCGACGCGTTCGACTCCGTACCGAAGACCGATAACCCCATCGCCTCGAAGGTCGAGACGTTCCCGACCCGGGCGTTCAGCCCGACCGTCGCCGGACTCATGTCCGACCTCGAGCTCGAGCTCGAGCACACGCACGGCTCGGCAGGCCTCGCCGCAACGAGCCGCATCGATACCGCCGCCGGAAAGGCGACGCTTGCGACGCTCGGTCTCGGAGCGTCGGCCGGCGCGCGTTCCGCGACGGGCGCGGGCGTTGCCGGTCAACGGGCGGGGATCGGAGGCGCCGTCACCTCGTCCGTGACGGGCGTGCTCGCGCCGGTCGGCGCAGCAGTGGGAGCGCTCAAATGAACGCCATCATGAATGCCATCACGAACGCCGTCGCGAACCCTCTCTTGCGCCAGGTCGCCAAGCATTCACCGGCCAAATACACGTGTTTGTCCGCCTTCTTCGTGTGCGTAGCGATGCCGGCGCTCGGGCAAGCGCTACCCGCGCCGATCGCGAGCGCGGACGCGGCCGTTTCCGCGGGAGCGCTGGCAGGCGCGACGGGCGTGATCGCGATCAACGAGGCGGCGGGCGTCGCCAACGCTCAAAGCAATGCAACCGTGATCGCCGTCAATGCGGCCGGTTTGGCGGCGAACGGCAGCGACCAATCTGCGCGCACCAAAGGGCGCGTATCGAGCGCGCGCGCGACGATCGCGGCCAATGCCTTCTCGTTTGGAGCGGGAGTGATCTCGGTGAACCAGGCGGCCGGCATCGCCAATCTCCAGCGCAACAGCGTCGTGCTTGGCACGGCATCGGCGCAGGCTCAGGGCCTCAGCGACAGCGAATTATCCGCCGTGGCGCCGCGCAACCAACGGTTCGATAACAGAACGGGCATAGGCGGCGTGCGCGAGGCAAGCATCGCCGACGATGCCTTCCAACACGCGGGCGGCATCGTCCAGGTCAACCAGTCAGCAGGCGCCGGCAACACCACGGCAAACAGTTTTGTGCTCCGTCCCCCGGCGGGCACTCTTTTCTAACGCAGCAACGTCGATATCGGAGCATCCAAAATGAAAACGAACCTCAAACGAATATTCGTCGCCGCAGCGGTTTTCGCCGCCGCGTCCGGCAGCGCATTCGCTCACTCGGGCCATCGTGCGTACCTGTTCGACTCGACCGTCATCGACGAGCATGTGGGCATCGAAGGAAATGTGCTTCTGTTCGGCTGCGCGTCCGTATCGGGCACCGTCGGTGCCGTCGTCAACAACTCGCAGCATGTCGCCCCGCACGTCGTCCTCGACGCGCTGCCGTCCAGCTACCTCAAGGGCTCGGTGACGACCACCGTCGACAACGACTATCGCTCCATCGGCGGCAGCGGCTTCGCCACGAGCTCGACCTCGTCTTCCGGATCGGGCACACATCGGGTGTCTGATAGTGACAGCGATACGACTTGGTTCAGCGCATGGAGCGACAACGCGGGATCGGGAGGGCAATCGTTCGGCGAGCACAAGACGAGCACGCATGAATGGAATTCGAAATCGGAGCAAACGCACCACGCGTCATGGGCGTTCAGCGGCACGGAATACTCGACGAACGTGAGCACATCCGGCTCGGTGACGACTTACATCGACACTCAGGCGCCGACTACCTTGACGGCGACTACGGGCAGCGGGGCCGGCAACGGCATTTCGGGCAACGTCGGCATCAACGTCACGGAAGGCGTCGCGAACGCGCAAAGCAACGACGCTTCGCTTGCATCCGTCGACACCGGCAACGTGTTCGGCAACGCACAGATCTTCAGCTCCCAATCGTCGGGTGGCAACGTCAAGATCAACAACTACGTGCTCAATGCGTCCATCGGCGACAACTCGCTGCAGCACATTTCCGGCAACGTGGGCGTGAACGTGTCCTCGGGCGCGGCCAACGTGCAGAACAACAGCCTCGCCGCCGCGACCACGCAGTCGAATCCAGGCGACGCCGTGGCCGTTGCGATGGCGGCAACGGATCAGACCTCGCAAACCGCATCGCTCGACTTTCACGGTTCGATCGCGGGCACCGCGGTGCTCGGCGCCGGCGCGCTCGCGGGTTCGACCGGCAACATCGGCGTGAACATCGCGGGCGGCGCGGGCAACCTGCAACACAACGGACTCGCGATCGCCGCCGCCGGCACTCGCTAGCCTCTCACGCGTGACGCGCCGGTCGCTCGAGTGCGGCCGGCCGGCGCTTTTCGACTCGGGGTAACGGACATGTCCGGGCATCCACGGCTCGCGGCATGGCGAGCCACCTTTGTGCTCGCTTGCGTCGTGATATGTGCGCGAAGCAACGCGCAATCGACCATCGATACGTCTACGCTTGCAGGCGTGCCAGTCACGAAAACGGTGCGTTCGATGCGTGAAATTCGCTATAGCCATGTCGTGAGCCAGCAGTTCGACTACAGCTGCGGCTCGGCCGCGCTCGCGACGCTGCTCAAGTACGGCTATGGCATCGACATAGCGGAACCCGAACTGATCCGCCGGATGATGGCGTTCTCGACGCCCGAAGTCGTCGTGAAGAACGGCTTTTCCATGCTCGACATGAAGAAGTTCGTCGAAACGATCGGCCTGCGCGGCCGCGGCTTTCGCGTGAGCGTCGACGCACTCTATCACCTGCAAGTCCCCGTGCTCGTGCTCATGAACATCGAAGGCTACGAGCACTTCGTCATCGTCAAGCATGCGCAAGATGGCCGCGTCTTCATCGCGGACCCCGCGCTCGGCAATCGCATCGTCTCCGAGTCGAACTTCGTCGCGAGCTGGAACGGACTCGTCTTCGCGGTGCTCGGCAAGCCGCTCCTCGACGATTCGCCGCTCCTCGCCGGCAACGTGTCGCTCGCCGACAAGCTGCGTGCGCAAGCGCTCATGACGAGCACGGCCACGACGCCGTTCGTCGACTACGGCTTGTCGCGAGCTGACTGGTTTTGACCGATCATGAACGCGCGTTCCTTTCCCCTCGGTTTCGCGCTGATATTCGCAGCCGGCGCGGTCATGGCCGTCGCCGCGCACGCGGACGTCGTCGATTCCGCTGGCGGCCGATGTGGCGGCTGCTCGCTCTCGCAGATCTTCTCGGTGAACAGTTCGTCGGCTGACTCCGCTCGATGGCAGCCCGTCGATGACGCCACGCTCGCGAGCCAGACCGGTAAGTATGCGGGCTCGGCGATGATCGACGGGATGGTGCTCAACGTGCTTTCGCAATGGCGCTTGCCGAATGGCGCGAGCGCAAGCGCGCAAGGCTCGCTCGTCGTCGATGACGCGAACCGCGCGCTCGACGCCCGAGTCTCGACGGCGGCGCGCGTATCGGATTTTGCTCATGGCAACGGCAAGGGCGCGGGCGTCGCAGTGGGCGCGAACCCCGGCTCCAGCGCGCGAGGCGGTCAAAACGTCGCGATCAGCGGCGTCTCGCAATTGACGCAAGTGGCCGGCGACAACAACGTCGGCATCAACTCGGCCCTTATCGACTTCAATGGGGCACAAGCGCAGCCGCTCGCCGGCAACGACGCGCCGAGCGCGAACGCGGCGAACGCAGCGGGCACGATCAAATCCGGCATCGCGTTCGGCAGCGGCGGCGTCACGCTCGCGCTGCGGACACCGACTGGCGCGGCGACACAAACGATCGCGCCCGGCAGCGCGCATGAAAGCGGAACGATCGCCCAATTCGTGCGGATCGTCGGCAATAACCAGGCTGTATCCAACCAATTGCAGCTGAGTCTGCGAACGCAACCGATGCCGGCGGCGCTCCTGCGCCAACTCGGCATGCTCGAAGCGCTGCGGAACACGGCCTACATGAGGAGATGACGTAATCGAGACCTCGCCACGAGCGGGGCAATCGCGAAAACGCGGAGTCGCACCGCGCTCGCGCACGAATCGTAACAAGCAACAGAAGCGGCACGCGCAGGCAGCAAGACGGGGAAAGCGCGAGAGCCGCGAACCGGGGGAAGAACAATGTCCAGCATGTCGAGCAAGGCGTCGCGGCATACGTGGCTGACGGCCGTTCCGGCCGCGGCCGCGCTGCTCGCGTGCACGCCTGCCGGACATGCGCAAACGCTCGCGAATCAGTCTGTCGAAGAACGGCTCGATACGTTGAAGCGTGTCATCGATCAGCAGCAACAGCGGATTCGCTCACTCGAGCAGCAGGTCACCGAACTCCAAATGGAACAGCGCGGACGCGGCCTCGCCGGCGCCGCGGCGAGCCCGGCCGAGGGCGAATCGGCGACGAGCGCGGCTTCGGCGTTCGCGCCCCGCCAGGACGACGCCGTTTCACCGGCGCTCGCGCAGATTACGCCGGGCGCGCCCGCGCCAGGAGGCGGCGGGCAGACCGCCACAGGCGTGCCGGCGCGCCCGCCCGTGCCTGCCTCGGCCGCCGGAACCGACGAGAGCGGTGCCGTGGGTACGTCGCAAAAGGCCGCGCAGCCCGCGCGCACCGAAGCGGAAGAGGCCGTCGCTCAGCGCGAGCACGCGCCGCTTTTCGATCGCAGACTTACGCTCGACTGGGGCATCAGCGACACCTACTACGATCGCCGCCAGTTGCAGTTGTCCGGGTTCCTCGCGCTCGACGCGATCTTTCTCGGCAACATCAATCTCGGCGAGACGAAATCGCATCAGTTGATGACCGACCTCGACGTGCGCTATGGCCTCACCGATCGAGTAAGCATCGACGTCGACGTCCCTTACGTCTACCGATACAGCAACTTCATCGTCGGCGGCGCCGGCGGCTCGGCGGGTACGCTTTCGGACGCATCCGCCACCTCGAGCGCGCTCGGCGACGTCAACTTCGGCCTCTACTACCAGTTCGTCAAGGAAAGCGCGAGCTGGCCGGACATTGTCGGGAGCCTACGCGTGAAAGCGCCGAGCGGCACATCGCCGTTCGGCATCAAGCTCGTGCAGCTCGATCCGAACAACACGAACCTCGTCGCGCCCAGCAAGCTGCCGACGGGCACGGGCTTCTGGAACATCACGGGCGGTCTGTCGCTCTTGAAGACGTTCGATCCGATCGTGCTGTTCGGCAGCGTCTCGTACACCTACAACGTCGCACGCTCGTTCTCCGACATTTCGTCCGTCGTCGGCCAGACGCAGCCCGCCAAGGTCAAGCTCGGCGACATCGTGCAATGGGGCGCGGGTGCCGCGCTCGCCTTCTCCGAAAAGGATTCGGCAAGCATCTCCTACACGATGGCGATCGAGCCGAAGAGCAAGACGCAGGCGCCGGGGCAAGACTGGCAAAGCGTGCCGGGCAGCGAAACGATGGCCGCGACACTGAATTTCGGTTTGAACCATGTGGTGAACAAGCACCTGACGATCAACGGGTCGGTCTCGGTCGGGCTCACACCCGACGCGCCCAACTTCGTCGTCGGCGTGCGGTTCCCTTACACCTTCTAGGGGCAGACATTGTGCGTGAACCCCCTCATCTCCCCCCCGTTGCGCCGTCCGCCGCCGGCACGCCGTTGCCGCCGGCCACGGACGCGAAGGAAAGCGTCGTTATGAACGTCACTCACGAAAGGGCGCTCCTCTATGTGGCGCGCGCCGCCGACGAAGCGCTCGTCGAGCACTTGACGAGCCGCGGCTGGAAGGTATCGATCGCGCACTCGCCGAGCGAAGCCGTTCGGCTCACGAAACCCGATCTGCCGAGCGCGGGTCTCATCGACATCACGCGCTTCACCTTGCGCGAGCTGTCCACGCTCGAGACGAGCCTGCGCCAGCAGCAGATCGGCTGGATCGCGCTCGCCAATCCCGAACGGCTCGTCGAGCCCGACATCCGCCGGCTGATTCGCAACTACTGCTTCGACTATGTGAAGCTCCCCGTCGCGCACCCGACCGTCGACTATTTGCTCAGTCATGCCTATGGGATGGTGACGCTTTGCGACCTCGACATGGTGGCAGGCGTGGCCGCGGCGGGCGACGACGAGATGGTCGGCACGTGCGAACCGATGCAGCAGCTCTTCCGCACGATCCGAAAGGTCGCGAACACGGACGCCGCGGTGTTCATCTCGGGCGAGTCGGGCACGGGCAAGGAGCTCACGGCGCTCGCTATCCACGAGCGCTCGCCGCGCCGCAAGGAGCCGTTCATCGCGATCAACTGCGGCGCGATCCCGCACCACCTTCTGCAGTCCGAACTGTTCGGCTACGAGCGCGGCGCGTTCACGGGCGCGCATCAACGCAAGATCGGGCGCGTCGAAGCCGCGCACGGCGGCACGCTCTTTCTCGACGAGATCGGCGATCTGCCGCTCGAGAGCCAGGCGAGCCTGCTGCGGTTCCTGCAGGAAGGCCGCATCGAGCGGCTCGGCGGACGCGAATCAATCGCGGTCGACGTGCGCGTCATCTCGGCCACGCACGTCGACCTCGTCGGGGCGATGCGCGACGGACGTTTTCGGGCGGACCTCTTTCATCGGCTCTGCGTGCTGCGCATCGACGAGCCGCCGCTGCGCGCGCGCGGCAAGGACATCGAGATACTCGCCCATCACATCCTGCACAAGTTCAAGACCGACAGTTCGCGCAAGATTCGCGGCTTCGCGCCGTCGGCGATCGAGGCGATGTACAGCTATGGCTGGCCCGGCAACGTGCGCGAGATGATCAATCGCGTGCGGCGCGCGATCGTGATGGCGGAGAGCAAGCTGATCACGGCCGAGGACCTCGATCTTGCGCAGTTCACCGCGCAAGAATCGATGACGCTTGCACAGGCGCGCGACACCGCCGAGAAACGCGCGATCGAGTCCGCGCTGCTGCGCCATCGGCATCGGCTCAACGAAGCCGCGACCGATCTCGGGATTTCACGTGTGACGCTTTACAGGCTGATGGCTGCGCACGGCCTGCGCGAGGCCGGTACGCCGGAGCACGACAAAGCCGACGGTTCGCCGCTGCCGTCCCGGCTCCCCGAGCGGCCGGGCAGGCCGCCGAACGGCGATGCGTGCCAGAAGTGAGCGAACGTCGAGGGCGCCGCCTGTCGCGTACAATCGGCGCCAATCCCGCTTTGCTCTCTTGACGATTTTTCGATGACGACGTTGACACTGATCGTCGCGCGCGCCCGCAACGGCG
Source organism: Trinickia symbiotica (assembly GCF_002934455.1). GTDB lineage: Bacteria > Pseudomonadota > Gammaproteobacteria > Burkholderiales > Burkholderiaceae > Trinickia > Trinickia symbiotica. Next base: position 804,970 of record NZ_PTIR01000001.1, read on the forward strand.
TGATCGGCCGCGACAATCGCCTGCCCTGGCACTTGCCCGAAGACCTCGCCTTTTTCAAGCGCACGACGATGGGTGCGCCGATCGTCATGGGCCGCAAGACGCACGAGTCGATCGGCCGGCCGTTGCCGGGACGACGCAACATTGTCGTGACGCGCGACGCTTCGCGCCGCTTCGAAGGCTGCGAGACCGTGACGAGCATCCGCGACGCGCTAGAGCTTGCCGCCTCGGGCGGCGCCGCCGAGGCCTTTCTGATCGGCGGCACGGAGCTTTACCAACAAGGCATCGCATTCGCCGACAAGCTCATCGTCACGGAAATCGCAGCCGACTTCGAAGGCGACGCGACGTTCCCAGCACCCGATCGCGCCCAATGGCGGGAAATTTCGCGCGAATCGCACCGCAAGGAAGGAGCGGACGGCTTTGATTACGCGCGCGTCGTCTATCGTCGCATCGCGCCTCCCGGTTAGGACGCGACGCGGCGGTTCCTGCCGGCTTGCGGCGGTTCGGCATCCGCCATAGAATGCGAATCATTCTCATTCGCATGAGGCTCGATTCGTGCCGAGCAGGTTCTTCTTTTTCGCCTCCGCATCAGCGGCTTCGCTCGAGAACCGCGGTGACTTTGACTTCAGCGGAACGAGCCGCCTCGCATGAGGCCGCTTCTCGTCCGGCTGCACCGATGGTTCGGCATTGCGACGGCCTCGTTCCTCATCGTGGCGGGACTGAGCGGCGCGGTCATCGCGTGGTATCAAGAACTTGATGCGGCGCTCAATCCCGCCTTCTTCCGTTCCGTCACGCCCGGTAGGCCCCAGCCGCCGCTAGCGCTTGCGGATCGACTCGAAGCAGCCGACCCGCGCATTGCGATCACTTACCTTCCGCTCCACGTTGAAGTCGGCCATACGCTCATCGTCGGCGTCGCGGGCCGAACGAATCCCGCAACGGGCAAGCCGTACGAGCTCGGATTCAATCAGGTTGCGCTCGATCCGGTGACGGGCGCCATCCAAGGCAGGCGTGCGTGGGGAGCGCCTTCGCTCTCGCGATTGAATCTGCTGCCGTTCGTCTACAAGCTGCACTACACGCTTTTCCTGCCACTGCGCGGCGGCCTCGATATGGGCAGATGGCTGATGGGGATCGTTGGCATTGTCTGGACGATCGACTGCATCGTCGCGATCATGATCGCGTTCCCGAGCGCAAAGACATGGCGCAAGTCGTTCGCATTCCGCATGAAGCGCGGCGGCTACGCGCTCGTGTTCGACCTGCACCGCTCGGGAGGGGTCTGGCTCTGGGCCGTGCTGTCGATCGTCGCCGTCACCTCGGTCTCGATGAATCTCGCCGATCCCGTCGTGCGGCCGATCGTCTCGCGATTGTCGCCGCTCGAGCCGGCGCCGTTCACGTCGAGCGCACTACGCCAGCCTGTGTTGGCGCACGAGCCCGTGTTGAGCCGCGAGCAAATCATCGAGATTGCCGAGGCGGCGGCACGACGCGAGCACATCCCGCATACGCCTGGCGCGCTACGCTACGCGCCAGGACTCGCCGCGTACGGCGTGCGCTACTTCGATGCAAGCAGTCACCGCAACGAGGCGGGGCTCGGCGATGCGTGGCTCTATTGGGACGCCCGAACGGGCGCCCCGGCGGGCCGGCAGATTCCCGGCCGAGGCTCAGCCGGCGATCTGTTCATGCAAGCTCAGTTTCCGCTGCATTCCGGCCGCATCGCGGGCCTTGCCGGGCGCGTCGTGGTGAGCATGACTGGACTGGCCGTAGCCGTTCTGAGCGTGACAGGTCTCGCCATCTGGCTGAGGAAAGCGCGGGCGCGCCGATTGGCGGCCGCGGCGGCGGCACGACGTCCGGCTCGTGAACACGAGCGCACGCCCGTATAAGGTTCCCGGCGACGCCTACTGACCCGCCACCGTCATCCGCTCGATCAGCACCGACCCGGTCTGCTTGGTGCCGCGCACGATGGTATCGGCGCCGATCGCGACGATGTTGCGGAACATCTCCTGCAGCGTGCTCGCGACAGTGATCTCCTCGACGGCATGCTGAATCTTGCCGTTCTCGACCCAGAATCCCGATGCGCCGCGCGAATAGTCGCCCGTCACATAGTTGACGCCCTGGCCCATCAGCTCGGTCAGCAGGAGCCCCGTATCGAGCTTTCTGAGCATGGCCTCGAAATCGTCGTCCTCGCTCGTTTGCGAGCTTCTGAGCGAAAGGTTGTGGGAGCCGCCCGCGTTGCCCGTCGTCTGCATGCCGAGCTTGCGCGCCGAGTAAGTCGACAGGAAATAGCCCTCGACGACGCCGTCCTTCACGACCGGACGCCGTTTCGTGCGCACGCCCTCCTCGTCGAACGGCGCGCTGCCCATCGCGCGCGGCACGTGGGGGTCTTCGACGATCTGCACGTGCGGCGCGAAGACGCGCTTGCCGAGACTGTCGACGAGAAACGTCGTCTTGCGATAGAGCGCGCCGCCGCTCGTCGCCTGCACGAACGCCCCGAGCAGGCCGGCGGCCAGCGGCGCCTCGAACAGCACCGGCACCTTGCGCGTATCGAGTCGCCGCGCGCTGAGCCGCGCGAGCGCCCGCTCGGCCGCGTAACGCCCGATCGCCTCGGGATCGGCCAACTCATCCGCGCTGCGCTTCGACGAATACCAGTCGTCGCGCTGCATGTTGCGTCCGCTGCCGGCGATCGGCGCGCACGAGATGTAGTGACGAGAGTACGGATAGCCGGAGAGAAAGCCGCGCGTCGTCGCGAGCACGAACTGCGAGTGCTGCGCCGAGACGCTCGCCCCTTCCGAGTTCTTGATTTGCGCGTCCGTCGCGAACGCGGCATCTTCGGCGCGGCGCGCGATCTCGACCGCGTCTTCCGCCGTGAGATGCCACGGATGGTAAAGGTCCAGGTCGCGGGGCGCCGTTTCGAGCAGCTCCGCCTCGGCCAGCCCCGCGCAGTTGTCCTCGGCCGTGAAGCGCGCGATGTTGTAGGCCGCCGCGACCGTGTCGCGCAGCGCCTCCTTCGAAAAATCCGAGGTGCTCGCGTTGCCGCGCTTTGCGCCGATGAAGACCGTCACCCCGACCATCTTGTCGCGGTTGTGCTCGATCGTCTCGACCTCGCCGCGCCTCACCGTCACGGACAAGCCGTCGCCCTCGGAAATCTCGGTGGCCGCATCGGTCGCCCCGAGCGATTTCGCGTGGCGAAGGATGTCCGATGCAATCTCCTTCAATTCGTCTTGCGTATGCGGAAAGAAGCGTTGTGGGGTATCGGTGTCCGCTGCCATCGTGGTTGCCATCCGGTGTAGAGCTTTCGGGGAGACGCGCGGCGCTCGGCGGCTCTTCCGCCCTCCGGCTTCGACGAAAAGCGTCGCAGCCGGTTCGCGCGCCCGTCGTTTTGCGCATCCCGCGATCATAGCAAGGTCCGCGTCGATGCGAACGCCCAAGCTACAATGGCGGCATGACACGCAAAACCCGCATTCAACCGATCGAGCCGGCCGCCCCCGAGCTCGACGACGATCTCGCTTACACGCGGCCGAGCAAGTCGCAGATGAAGCGCGAAATGCATGCGCTGCAAGCGCTCGGCGTCGAGCTCGTCGAGTTGCCGAAGGACGCCTTGAAACGGATGCCGATGCCCGACGATCTCGCCGACGCCGTTCTCGAAGCTCGCCGCATCACCGATCACGAAGGCAAGCGCAGGCAGATTCAGTACATCGGCCGTGTGATGCGCTCGCTGACCGAAGAGGAAATCGACGCGCTGCGCACGGCGCTCGAAGCGAACCGTGGCGTCAACAAGGCCGAAACGGCGCGGCTGCACTGGATCGAGAACACGCGCGAGCGCCTCCTCGTCGACGACGACGCTTTCACGGCCTTCGTGCGCGAACATCCAGGGGCCGATGCGCAAACGGGCCGCACGCTGATTCGGAACGCGCGCAAGGAAGCGCAGCAAGGCAAGCCGCCGCGCTATTTCCGCGAGCTGTTCCAATGGATCAAGAACGCGAGGGGCGGCGGTGCCGAGCACCCGGTCGAAGGAGCCGGTCCAGACGATCAGACGACGGAAGACGACGAAGATGACAACCAAGCGTAGCCACCCCGACGAAATCGTGATCGGCCTGGTCTCGATCAGCGATCGCGCGACGAGCGGCGTCTATGAGGACAAGGGTATCCCGTCGCTCGAGGCCTGGCTGCAAAAGGCGCTCGCCTCGCCCTGGCGCACCGAAAAACGGCTCGTTCCCGACGAGGTCGACACGATTTCGAAGACGCTCGTCGAGCTCGTCGACGACATAGGCTGCGATCTCGTGTTGACGACAGGCGGCACCGGCCCCGCACGGCGCGATGTCACGCCCGAAGCGACGCTCGCGGTCGCAACGAAGGAAATGCCCGGCTTCGGCGAACAGATGCGTCAGATCAGCCTGCACTTCGTCCCGACGGCGATTCTGTCCCGACAGGTGGCCGTGGTACGCGAAACGCCGACGCACGCGGCGCTGATCGTCAATTTGCCGGGCCAGCCAAAATCGATTCAGGAAACACTCGAGGGCTTGCGCGACGACACGGGCGCGGTGCAAGTGCCGGGCATCTTCGCGGCGGTGCCATACTGCATCGATCTGATCGGCGGCCCGTACATGACGACGAACGACGATGTCGTCGCCGCCTTTCGGCCGAAGAGCGCGCGGCGCCCCCCGAACCCGTGACGCGGCTTCGCTCGCTCAGTTCCCTTCGACCGGCGCGCTCGGCGCGACAACGAGAAAATGCTGACGGTAATACTTGAGCTCGTCGATCGACTCGTGAATATCGGCCAGGGCCGTATGCATCGCGCGCTTCTGAAAGCCTTTGTAGACGGTCGGCTGCCAGCGCCGGCAGAGTTCCTTCAGCGTGCTCACGTCGAGATTGCGGTAGTGAAAGTACCGCTCCAGCTCGGGCATCCAGCGCGCCATGAAGCGACGGTCCTGGCAGATCGAGTTTCCGCACATCGGCGACTTGCCCGGCGGAACGTAAGCCGAAAGAAACGCGAGGATCTGCTCGGCCGCCTCACGCTCCGTCACCGTCGAGGCGCGCACGCGCTCGGTGAGTCCCGAACGGCCGTGCGTGTTCCTGTTCCATTCGTCCATCTTGCCGAGCGTCTCGTCGCTCTGGCGGATGGCGAGCACGGGCCCTTCGACGATCTTATCGAGCGTCGAATTCGTGACGACGACGGCGATTTCGATGATGCGATCGGTGTCGGGCTCGAGCCCCGTCATTTCCATGTCGAGCCAGACGAGATTCATCTCGCTGCGGGCAAGCGTCGGCTCGCCGACGAGTTCGAGGGTGTCAGTCATGAAGGCATCCAGGTTACGAACAAGGGCTGGCAAAACCCTATAATTGTCGCATAGATACAACGGACCTCCGCGATGTCATCCCTTTACTTCACCGTCCTCTTCGCAGCCACCGTGCTCGCCATGGTCGGCACGAAACTATGGCTCGCCGCACGCCAGATCCGGTTCGTCGCGGCCCATCGCGGCGCGGTGCCGCAGCAGTTCGCGGGAACGATCACTCTCTCCGCTCATCAGCGCGCGGCCGACTACACGATCGAGCGCACACGGCTCGGCATGCTCGAAGTCGTCGTCGGCGCCGCCGTCACGATCGCGCTCACGCTGCTCGGCGGCGTGCAGGCGCTCAACGTCGGCGTCTCGGACCTGCTCGGTCACGGCTATGTTGGGCAGATCGGCTTGGTCGCGGTAGTCGTCGCGATCACGAGCATCATCGACTTACCGTTCGACTATTACCGGCAGTTCGTCGTCGAAGAGCGTTTCGGCTTCAACCGGATGACAAAGGCGATCTTTTTCGCCGATCTCGCCAAGAGTACGGCGCTCGGCGCCGCCTTCGGGCTGCCGCTCCTCTTCGTCGTGCTCTGGCTCATGCATCAGGCAGGCAATCTCTGGTGGCTCTGGGCCTGGGTCGTCCTGGTCGCGTTCCAGTTGCTCGTGCTCGTGCTCTACCCGACGCTCATCGCACCGCTCTTCAACAAGTTCGAGCCGCTCACCGATGAAGCGCTGAAGGCACGGATCGAAGCGCTGATGAAGCGCTGCGGCTTCGCCGCCAAGGGTCTCTTCGTGATGGATGGGAGCCGCCGCTCCGCGCATGGCAACGCCTACTTCACGGGCTTCGGCGCATCGAAGCGCATCGTTTTCTTCGATACGCTGCTCGCCCGCCTGACGGGCGCCGAGATCGAAGCCGTATTGGCCCATGAGCTCGGCCATTTCAAGCGCCGCCATGTCGTCAAGCGGATGGCCGTCATGTTCGCGGTCAGTCTCGCACTGCTCGCGCTGCTTGGCTGGCTGACGCAACGCACCTGGTTCTACGAAGGGCTCGGCGTCGAGCCGTCGATGACCGCGAGCAACAACGGCCTCGCGCTCGTGCTGTTCTTCCTCGCGCTCCCCGTGTTCCTCTTCTTCGTCACGCCGCTCGGCAGCCTGAGTTCGCGCAAGCACGAGTTCGAGGCCGATGCATTCGCCGCAAGCCAGACCGATGCGCGCGAGCTCGTCAACGCGCTGGTGAAGCTCTATGAGGACAACGCGGCGACGCTGACGCCAGATCCTGTCTATACGGCGTTTTACTACTCGCACCCGCCGGCCTCGCAGCGCATCGATCGACTGCTGCACCCCGCATGAGGAGCCGCTCCGCCCCTGCTCGAGCCGTAACGCGCGACGCCGAAGGGGCCGATCGCGCTTGCGACGCGACGGACGCCAACCGCGTCGACGGGCTCGTCGTCGCCGCGCATGGACGCCACTATCTCGTCGCTCGCGGCGGCGACACGCGCGTGCTCGTGCAATGCTTTCCGCGCGGCAAGCGCAGCGAAGTGGCCGTCGGCGATCGCGTCGTCTACGAGCCGACCTCGGCCGATCAGGGCGTGATCGTCGAAATCGGCGCGCGCCGCAATCTGCTTTATCGTTCCGATCAGTACAAGTCGAAGCTCTTCGCGGCCAATCTCGACCAACTGCTGATCGTGCTCGCGACGGAGCCGCATTTCAGCGAGGATCTGCTCGGCCGCGCGCTCGTCGCCGCGGAAGCGAATGCGCTCGCGCCGCTCATCCTGTTGAACAAGACCGACATCGAGCCGGCGCTCGAAAAGGCGCGGGCACGGCTCGCCCCCTACCGCGCGCTCGGCTACGAGGTGCTCGAACTGTCGATCAGGACGCGCGCGGATGAAGCGCGCGAGACGCTCGGCACGCGCCTCGCGGGTCATTCGACGCTGCTGCTCGGTCAGTCTGGCATGGGCAAATCGACGCTCGTCAACCTGCTGGTTCCGAATGCCGATGCGGCTACTCGCGAAATCTCGACGGCCTTGGGCAGCGGCCGCCATACGACGACGTTCACGCGGCTCTATCCGCTTCCCGTGAGCGGAGCGCTGATCGATTCGCCGGGCTTCCAGGAGTTCGGCCTGCATCATCTGACCGAGGGCCGGCTCGAGCGCGCGTTCCCCGAGTTCCGCCCGCTGCTCGCCGACTGCCGCTTCTACAACTGCCATCATTTGCACGAACCCGGCTGCGCGATACTCGCGGCCTTGGCGGATGGCCGCATTGCGCGCGAACGTCATGCACTCTATGCACAACTGGTACACGAAGCCAATCAGACGGTACGCTAGCGTCGTGCAACGATAGGCGGCAAACACGCCGAGAAGCTCTCGCCATGCTCAAGCTGATGCTCGCTCCCAACACCGTGATCGGCCAGCACTGGGTGAACCTGCTGACCGTCGCCGGGATTCCTTGCGAGTTGCATAACCGCTACCTGAACGGCGCGCTCGGCGAGATCCCAGCCGAGCAGTGTGCGCCCGAGCTATGGCTCGTCGACGAGCGCGACGAGACGATTGCGAGAAAACTCATCGAGGCGGCCGTCAACGGCCCGCCTCCCGGCGGCGCTTCGTGGCGCTGCCGCCGTTGCGGCGAAACGCTCGAGCCTCAGTTCACGCTCTGTTGGCAATGCGGGACCGCACGCGATCCTCGCGACGATTGAATCGCGCGGGGCAAGGAGATGGCCTTCGCTTGCGGGAACGAGCCGGCTAGCCGACCCAGACCGCTATCGTCAGCATGAGCAGCAGAATCATCCAGAGGATGACAGCGCGCCAGACGAGGCCGACCGCCGACTGCAACGTACGCGGCGTGCAATCGTCGCCGACGGGGATCGGACCGCCCTCGGTTGCGCCGAGCGCGTCGAGGCTCGACGGCTCGGCGAGCGGGCCGGCCAGTCGCGCGCCGAGCGCCCCGCTGCCCGCCGCAAGCAGCACGCCGTCGTTCACGTCATGCCACTGGCGCGAGTGATTGCGCCACGCATAAATCGCATCCTCGAAATTGCCAACGATGGCAAAGCCGAGCGCCGTGAGGCGCGACGGCACCCAGTCCATGACGAAGAACACACGCTGCGGGAACGTCGCGAATGCGACAGTCCGGTCGCCGACGGGCACCGCCCAGGCGCGCGCGAGGTATTCCGAGATCCGATAGAGGACCGCACCCGCCGGCCCGATCGGCACGAGGAACCAGAAGAAGACACCAAAGACGTGGCGATGCGAAGCGACGACGGCATGAATCAGCGTATGCCGCACGATTTCCCCGACCGGCATGTCGATCGTCTCCATGCCTGTCCACTCGTTGAGAATTTCGCGTGCGCGCGGCACGTCGTCGTTATTGAGCGCCAGGTGGATATCGGTGAAGTAATGGCTGAATTGCCGAAAGCCGAGCGTGAAATAAACGATGACGACGTTCCAGAGAAACGCCAGTGCAAAGCTGATTCGATAAAGCAGGTAGTAGACGGCCGCAACCGCCAGCGTCCAGGGCAGGACGACCGCCAGCCAGGCGAGGATTCCATGCTTTTTCTTGCCGGCGTCGAATCCTTGCGCCGCCCACTCCGCGTGATATTGAAGCAGTGCGAACACCGGATTGCTCGGTGAAAGCGCACGTAACTGTTCGATAACGAGAGCCAGCAATACGGAGAAAAAAGTCATGCGACGCGCCGTGCCTATTGGATTCTTTGCTATTGTCGCGTAACGATAGCACAGGGCGGCTGCATCCGAACGTGCGGAATCGCCACAGGTGCGTGGCGTCGCGCGCGCAAGCGCATCACGCTATAAGGAAGCGGTAGAAGTTGCGCAGCATGCCGGCTGTCGCCCCCCAGATGAAGTAATGGCCGCCCGTGCCGTGGCGCGGATAAGGCATCGCGAAGAAGCGCCGCTCGCCGCCTTCCCAGCGCAGCAATCGCACCTCGTGATGGGCGGGGTCCATCAGATAGTCGAGCGGTACCTCGAAGATCTCGGCGACCTCGAGTGTATCGGCTTGCACCGAAAACGGTGGATGCACGAGCCCCACCACGGGCGTCACGCGAAATCCCGTGCCGGTCAGATAATCGGGCAGCGCGCCCAGGATTTCAACGCGCTCGGACGCGAGCGAGACTTCTTCGCGCGCCTCCCGCAACGCCGTTGCCACCGCGTTCTCGTCGTCCGGCTCGCGCCGGCCACCCGGAAAGCTGATCTGCCCGGCATGATCGCTCAGGTGATCGGCACGTTGCGTCAGGAGAACGGTTAAGCGCTCCTCACGGACCACGAACGGCATCAATACCGCCGCGGCGCGAGGATCTTCCACTTCGCGTCGATGAGCGTCGCTCGGCTCCGGAGACCAGACGAGGCGCTGCGCAAAACGCGCACGCAAGCCCTCGGGTGTGAGCCGCTCATCGGGAACAGCGGGCAAATCGGCGCCGGTCGATTCGACCGGCAAAGCGTCAGGTTCGAAAACGGGGCGGATCAACGCAACTCCGAACGTAAGGCCTCGATATCGCTATTCTCGCCTGCAAAACAAAAAAGCACCCGACGAGGGTGCTTTTTTTTACAGCTCTTACCGACGCTCAGGAAGCGGCGCGGTCTTTCGTCACGAGCTTTTCCTTGATGCGCGCGGACTTGCCCGAACGCTCGCGCAGGTAGTAGAGCTTCGCACGGCGCACGTCGCCACGACGCTTGACGACGATGCCGGCCAACAGCGGCGAGTAGGTCTGGAACGTACGCTCAACGCCTTCGCCCGACGAAATCTTGCGGACGATGAACGACGAGTTGAGGCCACGGTTGCGCTTCGCGATCACGACGCCCTCATAAGCCTGGACGCGCTTGCGGTTGCCTTCCACGACATTCACGTTGACGACCACGGTGTCACCGGGGCCGAAATCGGGAATGGACTTGCCGGCGAGCACGCGCTCGATCTCTTCCTGCTCGAGTTTTGCAATCAGATTCATCACTGACTCCTAAAGCCATCTTGTCGGCGTTTTGCCCGCCTTGCGCTCGAACCGACACGCCCGGCACGGCCCCGATAGAGGATGGGTTCACATCAGGTGCAAGGCACTTTCGTGCAATGGCACCACCTCGTCCGCCACGGTTCACCGAAAGCTCGATCAAGCTTTCGGCGGTTCCTTGGCAAGACTCGCGAGCCATGCCTCATCGGCACGGCTCAGCATCTTGTTGCGCCTCGCGCGCTCGATCAGATCGGGCCGCTTGGCAGCAGTGTTGCGCAGCGCCTCGCGACGACGCCACTGTCCGATTTCCGCGTGATGCCCAGAGAGCAGCACATCCGGCACGCGCACGCCCTCGTACTCCTCGGGGCGCGTGTAATGCGGACAGTCGAGCAGCCCGTCGACAAAACTATCTTGCTCCGCCGACTGCGCATCGTTCAATACGCCGGGCAGCTGGCGCACGACTGCATCCATCAGCGCCATCGCCGGCAATTCGCCGCCCGAGAGGACGAAATCGCCGAGACTGACCTCTTCGTCGACACAGCGGTCGACGAGTCGCTGGTCGATCGCTTCATACCGCCCGCAAAGCAGGACCAAACCGGGCTCATGCGCGAACCGCATGACACGCTCATGATCGAGCGCCGCACCCTGCGGCGAAAGCATGAGCACGCGGGTGGCCTGGATCCCTTGCGCGGCTTGCGCGGCCTTGGCCGCGGCAATCGCCGCTTCCAGCGGCCTGGCGAGCATGACCATGCCCGGACCGCCGCCGTAAGGACGATCGTCGACGGTGCGGTAGTTGTCCGTCGTGAAATCACGCGGATTCCACGTGCGCAAACCGAATCGCCCCTGCTTCGCCGCGCGGCTCGTGATGCCCCACTCGGTCAACGCGCGGAACATCTCGGGAAAGAGCGTGACGACATCGAACTGCATCGCGCGCTCTCCTTGCTCGACCATGCTCAGTAATCGGCTTCCCAGTCGACGATAATGCGCTTCGCCGCCTGATCGACCGCCTTGACGTACACCCCGACGAACGGGATCAGCCGCTCGCCTGTCGCGGGCTCACCATCCTTGCCGATCGACGGGTACTCGACGCGCAAGACGGTATGCGCGCCGTTGTCGATCAGGTCCGCAACTCGGCCGAGCGCGACACCTGCCTCGTTGACGACTTCGAGGTCGACCAGGTCGACCCAGTAAAACTCGTCTTCGCCCAATGCGGGGAAATCGGCCCGACTGACATGAACGCGATACCCGCGCAGCCCGAGTGCGTCATCCCGATCGGCAAGACCACCGAGCTGCGCGACGATATGCTCGCCATGCACCTTCGCCTGCGCCATTCGCGCTGACTTGCGCTCTCGACCCTTCTCGAGCCACCAGCGCTTGGCGCTAAGCAGTGCATCGCCGCCTTGACCGGCGCTCGCGTGGGCCGAGACCTTTACCCAGCCCTTGAGCCCATAAGCGTCGACGATCGCGCCGACTTCGACCGCATCTTCGGGCCAGCTATCGGTGGACTCGGCGCGCAGTGCTGCTTCAGCTTCGTTGTCCGGCGCAGCGCGCTCGGCGCGCTTCGGGACGAACGCTCCAAACGACGCGGGCGCACGCGAATCCGACTTCGCGCGCCCGGAACCACCCGAGTCACGAGCGGTCATTGGCGCGCCTCCGTGCAGCCCTGGCAGCCTCTTCGCGCCGTTGCTCCGGAGAGCCGGTGTGCACCCAACGCGAGCCGCCGATACTGCATTCAAGCAACCGGCTGCGCCTTCTGAGCTTGCTTCACGAGACGCTCGACAGTCGGCGACAGCTGCGCGCCGACGCCTTGCCAATACGTGAGGCGATCCTGCGCGATGCGCAGCGATTCACCCTTCGTCGCGACCGGGTTGTAAAAGCCGACGCGCTCGATGAAGCGACCGTCACGACGGCTGCGCGAATCGGTGGCGACGATGTTGTAGAACGGGCGCTTCTTCGAGCCGCCGCGTGCCAGACGGATAATGACCATGCCTTGATCCTTGAAAATCCTGAAAACCGGGGTTCGGGACTACCGAAACGCTCGATTATAGCTGGAAATTGAAACCATAACAAACACTTAGATCATCCGGGCGGCAAGGCGTCGGGATCGCATGACCGGGCGCCGGCCCGCGGCGTAGAATGCGCGATCCGGCGTTGCGACCGAGGGTACGTGACTCCCTGGCCGTGCCGGCCGCTCGATTCCGATATTCCCGCTCTATGTCCCGTCCCGCTCCGCTGACACTCACGCGCTTTCGCTCGAAAACCCTGACGGCCGCGCTCGCCTTCTTCTTCGGCAGCCTCGGCGCGCACCGTTTTTATCTGTACGGACTTCGCGACAAATTCGGCTGGGCGCACATCTTGGGCACGTTGCTTGGCGTTCGCGGGGTACTGCTATTGATCGCGACGGCGCGCACGTCGACGCTCGGCTGGGCACTGGCGATACCTGGCGCCGTCTCCGTGCTCACGGGCTGTCTGGCGGCGATCGTCTACGGGCTGCGATCCGACGAGAAGTGGGATGCTCAATTCAACGCCGGGTCGGACAAGCGCAGCCGCTCCGGCTGGACCGTCGTCTTTATCGTCATCTTCTCCCTCTTCTTCGGGGCCATGCTGCTGATGGCCGGGCTCGCGCTCGCGTTTCAGACTTACTTCGAGTCGCAAATCGATACGAATCAATCGCTATCTCGGTGACCTCCGCAGCGTCAGAACAGGGTCAGCTGCCGATCGGGCGCTCCAGGTGGCTGGGGACGCCGGAATTGCGACATGTCGAGAATGCCGCGTTGCCGCTCGTTGAGCCCGAGCCGCTTGGTAGCCTTCACGAAGCGCTGCTTCAGCAGCTGCGCCCATGTTCCTTCGCCTTTCATCCGATGCGCGAACGATGAATCGTAGTCTTTGCCGCCCCGCATGTCGTGGATGCGCGCCATGACACGTTCGGCGCGCTGCGGGAAATGCGCGGTGAGCCAGTCCTTGAAGAGCGGCGCCACTTCCCATGGCAAGCGCAAGACGATATAGCTCGCGCTCGTCGCTCCGGCTTGCGCGCATGCCTCGAGCACACGCTCGAAATCGGGCTCGGTGACGAACGGAATGACGGGCGCGATGCTGACCCCGACTGGAACGCCGGCTTCGCTCAACGCTCGGATCGTCCTCAGGCGTCGCGCGGGCGCCGCGGCGCGCGGCTCCAGCGTGCGCGCGATAGCCGCATCGAGCGTGGTGACCGTAACGGCGGCCATCACGAGACCGCGAGCAGCCATCGGAGCGAGCAGGTCGAGGTCGCGCTCGATCAAAGACGACTTGGTGATCGCGGCGAATGGATGCCCGCGATCGTGCAGTACCTCGATCACGCGGCGCGTGATTTTCAACTCGCGCTCGATGGGCTGATACGCATCGGTGTTCACGCCCAACGCAATCGACTCGGGCACGTAGTTCTTTTTTGAGAGCTCACGCTCGAGCAATTCCGCCGCGTTGACCTTCGCGTAGATGCGGCTCTCGAAATCGAGGCCCGGTGACAAGCCGAGATAGCTGTGCGTCGGTCGAGCAAAGCAATAGATGCAGCCGTGCTCACAACCGCGATAAGGATTGAGCGAAACATTGAACGGAACGTCGGGCGACGCGTTTCGCGTCAGGATGCTTTTGGCATGCTCCTCAAACACTTCGGTTCGCAGCGGCGGAGCTTCATCGGCTTGTTCCGTCGTCCAGCCGTCATCGACCGCCTCGCGCTGATCGACTTCGTAGCGGCCTTGGAGGTTGGAGACGGCGCCGCGCCCTTTCCTCGGCGCAGGCGGCGCAATTGGAAATTCGACGTCTGAATCGTCCATTTGCTCGTTGAAACAAGAATCCGGCAAGCCTTGCCTTTCGTCGGACAAAGAACAGGCATGTGGCCGCAGTTCGGGTACTCAAGGCCAATGTCTCGACCGAGATGAATATGATACTGTATGGATGTACAGTTTCAATGTGCTTTTTGCTCGGGCAGCGGTTGGGGTTTGGAGCCGATTCGCGGCCCCAAAGCACAAACCCCCGCGAGCGAGAGCTGGCGGGGGTTTGATGGGGGTTGGGAGCCTGACGATTACCTACTTTCACACGGGGATCCGCACTATCATCGGCGTGGAGTCGTTTCACGGTCCTGTTCGGGATGGGAAGGGGTGGTA
>NZ_PTIR01000002.1 GCF_002934455.1 Trinickia symbiotica
GGTTATCGCGCAGGAACATTTCCGTGGCGGGCAATGCCGACCATTCGGTAATCGCGTTCATTTTGATCGTCGTCGCCTGCTCGTCGGTGAGCAAGAAGCCGTCGAACTTGTCCCAGGGAATGTCCTTCTCCATGTCCCATCGAACGGACTCGAGCGATTTGTAAAGTTCCGGATAGAGCATCGTATTCATGGCCATCCCCTTGACGAATTCGTTCTCACCTGCTGAATGCGGACGAACCGTATATCGCAAATATGACCGCGGTACGACAAGAGAGGGGCTCGAGCGCGAGAGGGTTCCGTTGCCGATGCGCGTCTGGACAGGCCGATCAGCTAGCTCTCAGATATGACAGGGATATGTCTCGATGCGCTGTCATAACTGACAGCTTTTGCGCCAGACGCCCCGCGGATTTAATCACCTCGCTTGCGGAACGCCGCGTGCGCTGCGCAGCGACTCTCGTGCCCTTGCGAGATCGCCGCCTGTCAGCACGCCGCTTCACTGTCATCAAGTCTCGCTTGAAGAAAGTAGAGAGGACGGCATAGTGAGAACACGGTCACCCCTGATCGACGGCATTCTCGGCATGCTCGACGCGACGTCGGCGGGCGCCGAGCGAGCCATCGTTTTCGTCGACGAAAGCGGCGCGGAAAACGCTGTGCAATACCGCGATCTCGCACAGCGCGCGCTCGCGGTGTGCTCGGGCCTGCTCGCCCTCGGCGCCCGCGAGAACGACCTCGTGTTGATCGCGCTGCCGGCATCGATCGACTACGCGGGTCTGCTGCTCGGCTGTGTGCTCGCGGGGATGCTGCCGTGCACCGTGCCTTCGCCGGGTAAGCGCTTCAACGCGGACAGCATCGAAGTCGTCGAGATCGCCTGTCGGCTCTACGCTCCAAGACTCTTATTCACGACCGACGCCGCGTCGCAGCCGATGAGGGAGCGCCTGGCAGGCTTCGGCGTGCGCGTCGTCGGTACCGGCGAACTGATGCTGGCTGGTGCATCGGGTGTGCTCCCGCAAGTCTGCGAAAAGAGTCTCGACGATGCGCACCACGTTCAGTTGACGTCAGGCTCGGTATCCCATCCGAAAGCGGCCGTTCTGAGCCATCGAAACGTCTACGACAACTTGCGCGGTATCGGTGGTGCCGTCGGCTATGATCCGTCGCGAGGCGACGCAACGGTGTCGTGGCTGCCGCTCTACCACGACATGGGATTGCTGACGCTTCTTTCGAACGTTCACTATCGATCGGCGCTGCAATTCATGCAGCCGAGCGCGTTCATCCGTAATCCGCTCGGATGGTTGAAGCGCATCGCCCAGGCACGCGCTACCACGACAGCGGCGCCCACGTTCGCGCTGCGCTATTGCGTGCGGCGCTTCAACGCCGCGGCCATGCAAGGGATCGATCTCAGCTGCTGCCGCAATATTTTTGTCGGCGCCGAGCGCGTGGACGCGCGCACGATGCGGGAATTCGCGCAAACGTTCGCCCGGTACGGCCTGCCAGGCAGCGCATTGCAGCCGTGCTACGGCATGGCTGAATCGACGCTCGCCGTGACGATGCACGACGCGTCGCGGACGCTGCCCGCTCAAGCGCTCGTGCACGTCGTGACCGACGCTATCGATTCGGTCACGCTGGCTGAGCGTCAGCTTGCGCTACCCGATGAAGCCCGCACCGAGAGCGATGATGAACGAGCCGCGCCTGAAAAACCGGCCGCGCAAGAGCTCGTGCTGTCGGTGGGCAGGTCGATTCCCGGCATGGAATACGAGGTGCGCGATGAGACCGGCCGCGTCGCAGCCGAGCGTCAGCCCGGCGAGATTCATATTCGCGGCACATCGGTGATGATGGGCTACATGCCGAGCACGCAGACTGAGGTGCCGGCGGGGATCGACGAAAACGGATGGTTCGCAACGGGAGATATCGGCTACGTCGTCGGAGAGCATCTCTTCATCCTCGGCCGCAAAAAGGAAATCATCATCATCCGCGGCGCGAACTACTTCCCGCATGAAATAGAGGAAGTCATCGCGGATCATCCGGCGATTTTCAAGGGCGCCTGTGCCGCGGTGGGCGTCTATGACGAGAAGCAGGGCACGGAAAGCCTCGTGATCCTGGTCGAGTCGCATGCGTCCGGCGTGCATGCCAATGCCAACGCGCGCGCTGAAATGCAGACGCTGCTGCAACGCAAGCTCGGCTATTGCGCGCAGGAGATCGTGTTCGTCGAACCGGGCGCGTTGCCGCGCACGACGAGCGGCAAGCTTCAACGTCTGAAGTCGCGCCAGCTGTACTTGAACGGCGAGTTCTCCGACATTCGACTCCCGTCGCCGATGGCGGCGAGCGCGGCCATGAGCGCCAAGTCGTCTCCAGCACCGGGCGATGCGATCGCTCTCGAGCTCGGTCCCATCCCTGTGCGCAACGAGAGCGGCGCGGGCAATCAAGCTTCGTCGCTGCCCCATGCGGGCGCTCACCCCGACGGGCATTCGAACGAGCAACCTCTGTAACGGACCTTCGCCATGGACATGACCGACCTCCCACAGGAGCCCGGCGCTGAAGCGCGACCGATGCTCGAGCTGCGATCGATCGCGCGAGAATACCGGCGAGGCGCGGAACGTATTGCCGCGCTCAAGTCGATCGACCTGACGATCCGCGCCGGCGACATCATCGGCTTGATCGGACCGTCGGGAAGCGGCAAGAGCACATTGCTCAATATCGCTGGCTTTCTCGACAACCCGACGCGCGGTACACGCCTCATCGAAGGCAAGGCGATCGACGCTGCCGCCGAGCGCACGCTCGAGCACATTCGCAGGGACCGCATCGGCTTCGTCTTCCAGCATTTCAATCTGATCCCGGTCCTCTCATCGATCGAAAACGTCGAGCTCGGTCTCTTCTGGCTCAAGGACAAGGCCGAGCGGCGCGATCGCGCACGCGCGATGATCGCGCGAGTGGGACTGGCCGCGCGCGAGCAGCACCGGCCCGGCGAGCTTTCCGGCGGCGAGCAGCAGCGCATCTCGCTCGCACGCGCGCTCGTCAAGGAACCCGCCTTCGTCATTGCCGACGAGCCCACCGCCAATCTCGACTCGGCGAGCGCCGCGGCCGTCGTCGAATTGATCCTGTCGATCAACGGCACACACAACACGGCATTTCTGATCGCCTCACACGATCAGCGCCTTTGCTCACAACTGCCGCGGCGCTTGCGCATGGTCGACGGCGTCATCCACCCGGAACTGGAGACCGACAGTGAACTGGATCACGTTCGCGTGGCGTAACCTCTGGCGCAATCCGCGCCGAACGATCCTCACGATGCTCACGGTGGGTGTGACGGCGTTTGCCGCGGCGGTCGCGCTCGGCTACATCCTCGCCACGTTCAATGCCGTTCGCGAGGGGACGATTCTCGGCAGTGTCGGGCATCTGCAAGTGCTGCATCGAGGCTATCTCGACAAGATCGGCGAGCGGCCGCTGCAATACGGCCTTACCGCCGACGAGGGCGCGCGCGCGCAGCGGGCGATCGCTAGCTTGCACGACCTGCGCTCGGTTGCCCGTCAGATCGACTTCGAAGGCCTCGTCTCCAATGGAGACCTCAGCTATGGCTTCGTCGGCGATGGCATCGAGCCCAACAAGCAGGCGCCCGACTACTTCGACTATCACACGGTCGTTGCCGGCCGCTATCTCGATCCCGCTACGGCGGGCACGGAAATCGTGGTCGGCGCTGAACTTGCACGCAAACTCGCGATCAAGCCCGGCGACGTCATTTCGCTGATGGTTTCGACGGCTTCGGGCGGGATCAATGCGACCGACGCCCAAGTGGTCGGCATTATCAGCACCGGCGTGAAGGATCTCGACGATCGCATCGTGCAAACGAGCTTCGGATCGGCTCAGAAACTGCTGCGCACGGACAAGGCCTCGCGCATCGTGGTGCTGCTGAATCATACGTCGTCCACCGAGGCGGCCGCCGCGAGCCTGCGCGGTGCGCTGCCCGATCTCGACGTGCGAACCTGGGACCAGATCGCGTCGCTCTATCACCAGCTCGTATCGCTCTATCGAAACGAGTTTTCCGTGCTCGGCACCATTCTGGCCGTGACGATTCTTCTCTCGATGGCCAACTCTATTGTGATGAGCGTGATGGAGCGCCAGCGCGAGATTTCGACGTTGCGCGCACTCGGCATATCCACGGGCATCGTCAAGTTTATGTTCGTCAACGAATCAGTCTTCACGAGTGCCATCGGCGCTGCCGTCGGCGCATGCCTGGGAGCGCTCGTCATGGGCGCCGTCAATTACGCGCATGTGCGTCTGCCGCCGCCGCCGGGCCGCGTGAAGCCCGTGCTGCTCGAGTTCGCGTTGAGCGTACATGCGTCCGCCGGCATCGGGATCGCGTTCATCGTGCTCGGCGTACTGGCCGCGGCGTTCGCGACGCGTCGGCTCTTGAAACGCAACATCCTCGAGGGATTTTCGGCATGAAATCGATCCACCCGCGCCGCGTGCCGCAGCCGATCCTCACGGCCTTCTTCGCAACCGCTCTCGCCATCGCCGGCACGCGCGCGTTCGCGGATACGCCCGCTCAGATGCTCGCGCGCGCCGACTCTTACCGGACCGGCTCTGACGATGCGCAGACTCGGGTGCGCATCACTAACGTGATCGACGGTTCGCTAGAGGACGGCACCGACTACCTCGTCTATGCCCGCACGAACGGCGATACGCTTGCGATCACTCAAACGGGCGAGAACCAGGGCCAAAAGTACCTCGCCACCGACGAGGGCCATTGGTTCTACGTGCCGAATACGCGCCGCGCGGTGCGCATCAACGGCTTGCAGCGCCTGCAGGGCGAGGTCGTGATCAGCGACATCACTCGCACGCATTGGGCAAAGACTTATAGCGCGACGGTGGCGGCGAATGCGGCAGCTCAAATCGACGGTCGCGATGTGACGGAACTCGATCTGGCGGCGACCGACCCGGACAGTGTGTACCCGAAAGTGAAGCTATGGGTCACGTCGAACGGCGATGTGCCGGTTCGTGCGCAATTCTTTCTTGCAAGTGGGCTTCTCTTTCGCACCGCCGATTTCGGACCGCTCGTCGACATCAACGGCCGCAAGCTTATCGACAAGATCACCTATCGAAACGAGATCGAAAAAAAGCGAGCGAGCGTCGTCCAGCTTTCGAACGGCGAGGCACGCAAACTCCCGGTGAGCTGGTTCAACCCCGACTCGCTTTCGAATGTCAACTGACGCGCACTGCTTCCATCATGCACGCATCGACCGGAATCCTCCTTTGCTACGAGTGCTCGTCGCCCTCACTGCGTGCTCGTGCGCATGCACGGCGCGCGCGGACGGTTTCGATCTGGGGCAGCAATTGAGCACGTTAAACGGTGTGGCCTACGCGCGATCGATCACGTTCACCGGCGGCAATGCACTGATCGGCGACGTGATCGGCAGCGAGCCGGCCAACGCGCGCGACGTTGCGGCGCTCGTGCGCATCGATCAGCCGAACGTGTTCCTGAATGCGCGGGCCCTCCTCGACTACACGGGCGGTACGGCACGTACCGATGGCCGCCTGAACGAGCTTGGCGCGCGCGCCAACGTCACGCAGAACGTATCGGTAACCGTAGGCAAGCGGATCGAGTCGCTCGACGTGACGCAGGCATTCTTTCCGCTGGCGTTCTTCGAGAAGCACCCCTCGAATGCGGATATCTTCGATCGCTATGGCGACGTGGAGGGGGCACCGATTGCCGAGGTGAAGTGGGTCGGCGAGCGGTCGTCGTTACAGGCGATGGTCGGCAACAACCATACATCGAGAACCGACACGGACATTCGCGACACACAGGGCGCGAGCCAGCTCTTGCGCTTCGCGACGAATTGGGCGGGCGGTTCGGCTTCGGTGCTGGCCGGCGGGCATGCTGGGCACTTTGGCAGCGGCGGCACGTTTTCAATGGACGTCGGCGCGAATTCGACGTTCTACGGCGGCGGCTGGATCGAGCGCGGCAGCACGCGCGATTCCATCGGGTATGCCGGGGCGGCGATTCCCGCAACGGACCCGGCCGGCGGAAATCCGATCGACCGGCGCAATAGCGGCCAGTACATGTGGCGCACGGCGCTCGGCATGCAGACGACGCTGCCGGGCGGCATCGACGCGATCGCCGAATGGCAGCACGACGAGGCGAGGCTCGATGCGGCGCAGTGGCGCAATGTGACGGCTTCGATCACGGCAAACAGCGCCGCGATCGCCCGTGGCCAGTTTGCCGCCTTCGGTCCGCTCGTCGCGACCGCGAACTTTCTGTCGACCGAGGGCAATTTGCGCGATTACTTCTTCGTGCGGCTCGGCAAGAAGGTGAGGGCCGGCACCGAACTCTCGGCGCGTGCGCTCTATTCGCCGCAGGACAAGGGCCTGCTCACGGTCGTGCAGGTGACGTCAGATATCGATAGGCGCTTCAGCGTTGATCTCGCGCTCTCACATGCGTTCGGCGGCGGACATTCCGAGTATCGCGTCGTGGGCTTTTCGACGGAAATCGACGCGGCGTTACGCGTGCGCTTTTAAACCTCGAACATTCGGATAACGAGCGATATGCACCCAGCTAATCTGATCGACGATATTCGCACCCCGGCGCAGACATCGACGTGGAAGACGACGGATTTGCCGACGCTCGCCGCGCTGCCCGTCGCGGCGCGCCTCGAAGCGTTCGGCCCGCTGCCCGACGCGTTGCTCGCGTTGCTGCGCGAAGGCGCCGTCCGGCTTCTCGACAGCGACATGATCATCAGGCAGCGCCGGCTGGGCGACGTTGCATTGCCGGAGATCGAGGAAGGCGCCTCGACCGAGTTGCGCCATGACGAATCGGCGCTTGCGGAAGCGGTTCTCGAGCAAATTGCGCAGCAAGGTCTTGCCGATCACTTCAAGCCTTTCATGCGCTCGTTCATCCGGATCATGTTCGCGCTGTTCTTTACGCCCGACCAGTACGAGCGCGCCTGCGCCTGTCTCGATGACGGTTACCACTTCTCGTTCCTGATGAGCGATGCGGGCGGCCCGACGCTTGCCGGCTGGCAATCCGTCGCGCGTAACGACCAAGGGCGCATCCGCTTGACGGTCGACAAAGTCTGGGGCATCGAGGCGCACCGCGAGGGGATGGCAGTCATTGCGGCGCGGCTGCCTGGCGTGTTCTTTCCGGCCGCCTACCTTGTATGGCCGGAGCAGTACAGATCGCTCCGGCGGGTGTCGTATGGGGAGCCGTTTCTCGACGGCAGACTGCAGCTCGGCAATGTCAACGGCGAGGTCGAGGTCGGCGCGGGCGACCGTCTGAAAATCGGCGGTCCGACTGTCTTCAATAAGTACCTGACGATCGTAAGGCCATTCTTTGTCCGCGCATTGATGGCGCACCTCGAATGGCTCGCCAGCGAAGGCCGCTTGACCCTGGACGAGAGAGCCGGCGATGCCATGCGATTCATTGCGGACGCCGCAAGGCAACAAACGCGATCACAGGTCTACAGCTTCGGCAGCGTGCAGCGGGTACTCGCGCTGAAGTTCGCGTCCAACGAACTGTTGAGCGGCCTCGTGCGCAGCGGAGCGGTACGCGAGTTCGGCGACGAACGCGATTTGCTCGCGTTCTCGAAGATGGAGGGGAGCTCCTATCGCTGCTATCACGAGCTTCGGACGAGCTTCAAGGGAGTGTGACGGGCCGAGTGGCGCTTCGAGCGCCGCTCGCGTTCGGCGAGCTTCATGCGGTAATCAATCAATAGCAAACGCGCAGTCAATCTACCTCAAGGGGAAATTGCAATGAGCACCACCACGCCTGAAAACGCACTGGCTGTCCTGGCACGCGAAGTCGCGAAGATTCTGAACGTCGAATCGGTCGAGACCAACGTCGGCATCGGCGAGCTGGGCATCGATTCGCTCAACATCGTCGAGCTGATCGTCTTCTGCGAGCAGCTTTACGGTTCGATCGATCCGGAAGCGCTCAACATCACGCAATACACGACGCTCGAGCAGCTCGACGAGCAACTGCGCTCGAATCAGGCCGCCTGAACATGGCGCGCGTCGTTGCACGTCCGCTTGCCGGGGAGATCGAGGGATGAGCATCGCACTCTCACTCGAGCAAGACATGCATGCGCCCGCCGGCACGCCGAGGGCCCGCTTGTCCCTGCGCGCGCTCGCGTACCGGCGCATCGCTCCCGGCGCGGGCGGCATCGAGGACTTGAGCTACGCGGCTGCCGCGCTCGGTGCACGGATCGCCGAAGAGGCGCATGCGTGCGTCGAGCCGGGGCTTGCGATTTCTGACTATGCGATCAGCTCGACGATTCTCTCCCCAATGTTGATGGACGAATCGCAGACGAGCCGCGCGCTGATCGGCGCGATCGAATCGCGCATGCATCGACGCGTCGATTGGATGACGCACGGCTATGAGTGCGCAGGCTGGGGCTTCGTCTTTCGATATCTGCTCGAGAAGGCTGCGGCAAGCGGGCGCCGGCGGCTGCTTCTGCAGATCGTCGATGTCGACATTCACTGCTTTACATACTGGTTGGCCAACGAGCAATGGGGCCACTCGGGCTTCGGCATCTGCACGATCGTCGTCGACGTGGAGCCGGGTGAGACATGGCCGGTTCTGGTGGGTGCCGCGACCCAAGCCAACGCGATGGTGCAGATGGGACGCGCCTTGCGCTCGTTCAGCGCGGAGCGTCCCGGTGTTCCTCTCGCTGTGCCGTTTTTTCGCGAAGCGTCGCGCCGAGTGCTCGTCAACATGCTCACGGGCGCGGCTATTCATCCTGACGGTTACGAGCGGTTCGGGCATTCCTTCGGCAGCGATCCCTGGATATCGGTCCTGCTGCATAGGCTCCATGACGCAGGGTCATGCCGCTCCACGATCGTCAACTCCCTTGCGCTAAACGGGTATTTCGCGATGGCCGAGATGACCTTCGCGCCCGACGCAACGTTCCGCCTGGAGATGGAGCGATGAAAGCGCACTACCGATTGCAGGCGGATCCGCGCAGCGGCGCATTGCTGCTGCCCGCATCGACATACAACGTGCCGCTAGCGACGCCCGAGGACTACGCGCGCATCGCGCTTTATCAGCCTCACGAAAACACACCCGTCCTGCTCGATCACGCTCAGTATTTTCGCTTTTTGTCGGCGCTGGCCGACGCTGTCTGGCGCTCGCTCGGCGACAAAGCACGGCTCTTCATTCAGCTTCGAGCGCCGTTCATCGATTCGCTGCCCGCGAATCTCCTCGATGCGCGCGTGGTGCTCGGGACGGGGCTGGCCAATGAAATGAACTTCTGGACGGCGGCCGGACCGGGACCATCGCTTTGGATAACCGACCGCATCCGACGCGACCTCGATTACCCCGGCGACAACACGCTGACCTGTGCCGCGCCGGACGCGCGCTGGCTCGATGCCGCCGATGCGGTGCTGACGCGCGCCTGGCCCGGGCACGCGGTACGGCTCGTGCGCGTCGAGCGCATTGCCGACCCCGACGACCTTCCGCGATCCTACGACCACGCCGGTCGTCTTCACCGGCACCGGAGACCATGATGCACGCACACACGCCTGATATCGAACAGATTCGATGGGCCATGCCCGTCGACGCGCTGATGTCGACCGATTACGAGTTGCGCGAGCTCGCACTCAACAATCTCTACGAAAAGGCAAAGGCCGCGCAGTGGGACGTTGCGAAAGACATTGACTGGAGCACGGAGCTCGATGCGGACAATCCGCTCGGCATGCCCGACCCGACGTTGCTGATTTATGGCACGCAACTGTGGGACAAGCTCGATGCAGCGGGCCGCAGAGAAGTTCGGCACCATGCGCAGGCCTGGCTCCTCTCGCAGATCCTTCATGGCGAGCAGGCCGCGCTGATCTGTGCGGCGAAACTCGCATCGGCGGAGGAGGGGCTGTCCGCGCGGCTTTGCGCAGCCACGCAGATGATGGACGAGGCAAGGCACGTCGAAGCCTATGCGAAGCTCGTGAACGAGAAGTTCAGTACGAGCTATCCGATGAGCAAGTCGCTCAAGGGCTTGCTCGAGGATACGATCACGTCGACTCATCTCGACATGACGAATCTCGGCATGCAGGTGCTCGTGGAGGGTATCGCGCTATCGATCTTCCAGAGTGTCGTCGCCTACAGCACGGATCCGTTCATCAAAGACCTGTTCTCCCGCATTCAGCGAGATGAGTCGCGCCACTTCGCGGTGGGCAGGATCACACTTTGCCGCGTCTACAGCGAAATGTCGTCGACCGAGCTCAAGGAGCGCGAAGAGTTCGTCAGCGAGGGCGCGTCGGTGCTGTACGAGCACCTTTGCGCCGACGACATCTGGGAGCCGATGGGCTTCTCGAAGGAAGCATGCGCCCAGATGGTGCGCGATTCGGAAGTATCGAGCACGATACGGCGCTCGATCTTCAGGCGCCTCGTTCCGACGATCCGCGAGATGGGCTTGCTCACGCCGCGCGTGCGGCGCACGTTCGAGCAGCTCGACGTGATCGACTATGAAGTCATGCCGTTGTCGTTGAACGCGTGATGCCATGACGCCCGTCGATCGTTCCCGTCATTGGCTCGGCATCGACGCGGCGGCTTACGAGCTGCCGGGTCAGCCCATCGATATCGAAGCATGGGCGACTCGTCATGCGTACCGGCGTGAACGCGTCGAGGCCATCGTCGAATCGGGTTGCCGCTATTTTCACGTGGCCCCCGAGATCGGCGAAGTCGAGCTCGCGACGCGCGCCGTCGGACGACTGATCGATGAGGCCGGACTCGCCCCCTCGGAAGTCGACTTGCTGGTACACGTTCATACGCAACAGTTCAGCGTACCCGCCGCGCCGCGCAGTCTGCCGCACGAGGTTGCGAAGGCTCACCGCATGAGGCCGCTTTGGAGCGCATCGGTCGCCCAACTGAACTGCGTGTCCATCGCGGCCGGCATTCGCGCCGTGGATGCGCTTTTCTCGGCCTATGCGCAGGCTAACGCGGCGCTCATTGTTTCTGTCGATCGCGTTTACGGCGAGGACTATCGGCTGCGTCAGATGTCGGGGATTCAATGCGACGGCGCCGCCTGCCTGCTTATCACGCGCGACAGCGCGCGCAATCGAATCGGCGAGGTCGCCATTCGCAACTATGCGGAGTGGCATCCGGGATCGGATGCGGTGGCAAGCATCGAGCGCGAGATGATCGCCATGGAGTGGCAATACACGCGCGAGATCATGTCCGCGGCCTCCGACATGAGCGGCGTTCCGGTCGACGGCTTCGCGAAGATTTTGCCGCACAACGCCGATTTGCGCGGCTGGCGATCGCTTTGCCGCGCAATGAACATCTCTGCTGAACGGCTTTTCGAAGACAACATTTTTCGCCGCGGCCACGCATGCTGCTCGGACTTCGCGATCAACCTGGCGGATGCGGGCTTCGCGGCGCTCGATGCCGGCCGGCACGTGATGGGCGTGATGCAGTCGAACACCGGAGCGTTTGCCGCCGTTACCCTCCACCCGCACTCAGGTGAAACCGATGATGGATCATGAATCGATCGAATGCGCACCGCAAGCGGGGCTCGCCGACAATGCGGACCTGCGCTGGCTCGCGGGACTCGATACGCCGTGCTACGTCTTCGATCCTCGCATCGTGCTGGCCCGCTATACGGCGCTGCGCGAGGCGCTCGGCACCCGTCTCGTCGTCTCGCTGAAAGCCAATTCGAACGCCGATCTGTTCGTCCGCTGCGGCCATGCGTTCGAGGACGGAATCGAGCTGGCGAGCCAGGGCGAGCTCGATATCGTCGTCGGGCGCGGCAAGCAGCCGAAGTATCTCAACAACCCGTCGATGAGCGAGGACTTCATGCGCGCGGGTCTCGCGTCGCGCTGTCACTTCATCATCGACAACCCCGACATGGCGCGGCGATTCATCGCGCTCGCCGCCGGCAAGCCGAAGCAGGACGTGATGCTGCGCATGAACGCCGGCGCACTCGTCGGTGAGCGCGCGCCGAAAGGCTGGCACGATCACTTCGGCATGACGATGACGGAAGCCGTGCACGTCACCGAGCTCTTCAAGGCGGCGGGCGTTGCGATCAGCGGCCTTCACGCATTTGCGGGCTCGGGCAGCTTTCGGGTTTCCGATGCGCATGGAGACGAAGCCGACTCGCCGGATCTCGCATTTGCACTCGCCCACGCAGCGGAACAACTCGCGCAGATCGCGCACGCGCCCATCACGTTCCTCAATGTCGGCGGCGGGTTTTCGGAGAAGGGACACGGCGAAGAGGTGTTCAGTCGCTATCGCGAGCGGCTGTCGCCGCTTGCGGCACGCTACAGCATTGCGCATGAATCGGGACGAGCCATCTTCGCGGACGCGGGTGTCTTCGTCACGCGCGTGACGGCGGTCAAGCATTGGCCGGATCGTATCGTTGCCGTCTGCGACGGCGGCATGAGCCACAACTTTCTGCTCGCGAGGACGGAATCCGTGCTGAAGGCGTGGCAGCAGCCCATCGTCGTGCCGTGCAACGGCATGCATGCAGCCGCTAGCTCCGATGCGCGGGCCGTTACGCTCGTTGGCAACACGTGCAATCGCGCTGACGTGATCGGACGTCTTTCCGCCGACAGGCGGCCGCCCCAGCCCGGCGACTTCGTGCTGTTCGAGCAATGCGGCGCCTACAACCATTCCTATACCGTCAGCGGCTTCCTTTCGTTGAGACCAGCGAAGGTTTACATCCGCCAGGCCTGATGGAGCGATCATGAACGACTCCCATTCGACGAATGCTCACATCCGCCTTTTCGATCTGCTCGAGGCGGCGGCCGCGCACGTTCCGCACGGCATGGCGATAGCCGACGAAAGTCGACGCGTCGACTACACGCAGTTGCTCGCCGACGTACGCAGAGCGGCGGCGGGCTTGCGTACGGCAGGCATCGGGCGAGGCGATCGCGTTGCAACCTACGCACCCAAGCGATACGAAGCCGTCGTGACGATGCTCGCGGCCAATCTTGCAGGCGCGATTATCGTGCCGATCAATCCGCAATTGAAGGAGCATCAAGTCCGATACATCCTCGACGACAGCGGCGCCAAGTTATTGCTGACGACCGAGCCGCGTCTTCGCCGGCTGCCCGATGTAGGGGACAGCATCGCATGCTGGGTCGTCGAGCGGCTCGACGCGCTTTCCATCGAAGATTCGTCGGTTGCCGCCCGCTCGACATTTCATGTGCCCGATGTTGCCGTCGTCGATTCGGATCCGGCTGCGCTGCTCTACACGTCCGGCTCGACGGGGAAACCAAAGGGGGTGGTGCTATCGCAGCGCAACCTTGTCGCGGGCGCGCAAAGCGTTGCGGCATACCAGCGACTTTCCCGCGACGACGTGATTCTCGGCGTGCTGCCGCTAAGCTTCGACGCAGGGCTGAGTCAACTCACGTCATCGATTGCCGCCGGCGCTTGCTATGCGCCGCTCGATTTCCTCAAGGCCGGCGAGGTGCCGCAATACTGCGAGCGCGTGGGCGTCACATCGATTACGGGCGTCCCACCGCTATGGATGCAGCTTGCGGATGCGAACTGGCCGATCGAGACGGGTGCGCGGATTCGCCGCTTCGCGAACACCGGCGGCCACATGCCGACGCCGTTGTTGCAGCGGTTGCAGCGGCTCTATCCGAACGCGCTGCCGTACTTGATGTACGGCCTGACGGAGGCGTTCCGCTCGACTTACCTTGCCCCCGAAGATGCGGCCGCGAGGCCGGCGTCGATCGGCAAGGCGGTGCCCAATGCCGAAATCCTCGTGCTGAGACCGGACGGCAGCGCGTGCGCCGACGACGAGCCGGGCGAGCTCGTCCATCGCGGTGCATTCGTGACGCTCGGTTATTGGAATCAGCCCGAATTGACGGCCCAGCGCTTTCGGCCGCTGCCGCATGCGCATCGGCAGATCCCGCTCGAGGACAAGGCCGTGTGGTCCGGCGACATCGTGCGCCGTGATAAGGACGGCTACCTGTATTTCGTTGCACGCGCCGACGACATGATCAAGACCTCGGGCTATCGCGTGAGTCCGACTGAAATCGAGGACATCGTCTTCACCTGCGGCGACGTGATCGAAGCCGCCGCGTTCGGCGTCCCTCATCCTGCGCTGGGCCAGGGCATCGTCGTATGCGCATGCGCCAGCGGCGATCGCGAGACCGCGGCGCAATCGATCGTGCGTGCATGCCGGGAGCAACTGCCATCGTACATGCTGCCGCTTCACATCGAAGTACGTGATGAACCGCTGCCGCGCAACCCCAACGGGAAGATCGATCGTCCCCTGCTGAAGGCCGAGCATGCCGACCGGTTCGAATCCGAGCCGCAGCGTGCCGTGGTGGAGGAGTGATGCCGATGCTGACGATCGAGCAGATCGCCGTTCACCACCTGCCGCGCGAGGCGTTTGCAGGCGTCCAGGCCAACGAGCGCAATACCGGTTATGCCCACATGATCGCGCCCGGCGCGAAGTTCGTGCTACCGCGCGGGCGCGGTCGCATCGATGCGGACGAGGCTGCGCGCCTCGCCCGTACCTGCAAGGTGGCGCTGCCGATCGCACCCGCCGGACAGAGCCTGTCGGATCTCGCGTCCGCGGCCGTCGGCGAGCTCGAACATTGCGTCGATTGCCAAGTATTGCGCGAGACGACGCACATCGTGGTAGCACAGTCCACGCTCAACGAGCGCATCGTCGAATCCGTCGCGGGCCGGGTTCAGTGCGAGCTGGGTTTGAAAGTTGTGCTGCCGCTCGCGCTCGGACAGTGCGGCACGCTCGGCCTCTATGCCGCCATGCCGCTTGCCGACGGGCTTCTCGCGGGCGGAGGCCAGATTCTCTTCGTGGCCGCTGACAAGTGGCTCTATCCGTTTTTCCGGACCTATGGCGATCTGGTGTCGTATGGCGATGCGGCGGGTGCGCTGTTGATGCGCCGCGATCACGCCCGCGGCGGCACGTGCGTGCTCGGCAGCGCGCTCGTCTACGGCGATGCGATAGATGCGCCGTGGGACCTCGATCCGCGCGAGCTCGAGCGAAAGTTGGTCGCATTGGCGGTCGAGGTCTCGGCCGATGCGCTCCAACAGGCCGATCTGCGAGTCTCGCAACTCGACTGTTTTGCGCCGGCCGGCTTCGGCGCGCGATTCAGGGCTGCGATCGCCGATGAGCTCGGTATCGACGCACAGCGAGTCTTCGCTCGCGATGACGGTGTGCATTTGTCATCAGCGGACACGCTTTCGACGCTTCACCGCATACAGACGATGCTCGCGCCCGGCGAGTCGCGGGTCACGCTGCTCTGTGACGCTGCGATCGCGGGCATGGCGGGAGCGCTCGTTGTCGAACTTAAAGGGCGAGCGCCCGTACCGCTTCATTGACACCGGGGATATGAAATGACTGCATACAAGGTCAGCCTGCGTGAATTGCGATTCTTTCTCTGGGAGCTCAACGACGTCGAGCGCCGCTTTTTGTCAGCAGCGCCATACAGCGGGCGCGATCGCGCCTACTATGACACGTTGCTCGAACGCGCGCGCGACTTCGCGCTCGAGCTGGGCAAGAGCTACCGCTCGAGCGATATCGAGGGCTGCACGCTCGGCGCGAATGGCGAAGTTGCGATCCCATCGGATTTCCATGCGCTATGGACCCGCTTTCGCGCCGAGTGGGTCGCGGTCTTCGGCAACAAGCGCGCCGATGCGGCAGAGCAGGCAAGCGAAGGGAACGCTGCCCACGCGAACATCGACGTGCCGCCGATCCTGACGCAAGTGATTCTCGAGATGTTCATGGGCGCGAACCCGTCGTTCATGACGTATGGCGGCTTTACGCGCCCCGCCACAAAGCTTTTGCAAATGCACGGAACGCCGGCACAAAAGCGTTTCGTCGACAGGCTCTCGACTTACGAATGGGATGCGTGCTTTTGCGCTACCGAGCCGCAGGCCGGTAGCGACCTGACGGCGGTGACGACGAGCGCCGCGCCGATCGGCGGCGACGTCTACGCCGTGACCGGTGAAAAGATCTACATTTCGGCCGGCATGCACGAGTTGACCGGCAATACGCTGTACTTCGTGCTCGCCCGAGTCGACACCGCGACCCCCGATTCGTTCTCACTGTCGTGCCTGTTGGTACCGCGGTTCTGGGAGAACGAGACGACCGGCGAGCTCGAACCGAATCACGTCGAATGCATCGGTCTGCCGCGCAAGATGGGCTTGAAGGGGTGCGCGAACACGCATCTCGTGTTTGGCCGAAGCGGCGTCACGCGTGCCTATCTGCTCGGCAATCGAAAGAATGTCGGCTTGTTGCAACTGGTGCCGCTCATGAATCAGGCGCGCATGAGCACGGGCATGTTCGGCGTCGGTGTGGCTTCGAGCGCTTACCTGCATTCGGTCGCCTACGCAAGGCGCCGTTTCCAGGGCCGGCCGATCGAGGCCGCTTCCGATACGAGCGCGCCCCGCGTACGCATCATCGAGCATGCGGACGTGCAGCGGATGCTGCTCGACATGAAGGTGCGCGTCGAGGGTTGCCGGGGCCTGCTCGGCAAGCTCGCGTCGGCTGCGACGCAGGCTGCGATTCTCGAGGCGGCCCCGGGCTCCGATACGACGGCGATCGAGCGCAACCGCAAGCTCCAGCAATTGCTGACGCCGATCTGCAAGGCGTTCATCTCCGACCAGGCATGGCGCATCTGCGAGGCCGCGATCCAGGTCCACGGGGGCATCGGTTACACCGACGCAAGCCCCGTGGAGCAGAACGCGCGCGATGTGAAAATCCTCTCGATATGGGAAGGCGCGAACTATATCCAGGCACAGGATCTGGTGCGCGACAAGCTCGGGTTCGGCCGGAACTCCGTGCTGATGCGTTATTTCCGCGAGGAGCTCGATGCGTGCCTCGATCGTCAAGCGGCAAGCGCTCATGACAGTTTCGATCGCTGGTTCGTCGCCCTGCGTGCGGCCGCCGATGCGCTCGAGCGTGGACTGGAGCGCATTGCGCAGACGGTGCAGGGCGGGGAAATGCGCGCGAGCAGCCAGTTCTATACCCGGTTTCTCGAGATGTTCGGGCTCGTCGGCTCGGGTTGGGTTCTTCTAGAGTCAGCCTGCATCGCCGACCGGCGATTGCGCGAAGACGACGTCAATAGCGACCTCCCTGAAAGCGCGTTCTATCGCGGCAAGATCAAGAGCGCCGCCTATTTCTTCGAAAACGTCCTGCCGCTCGTCGGGCATCAAGCGGATGTGCTCGACAGGATGTCGTCGGCCGCCTGCATGGCAACGCCGGAAGAACTTGCGGAGGCCGAATGAGCGAGCCGAATCCTCCCGGCAACCTGCTCGGCCGTCCGCCGACCCGCTACCGCGGGACCGACATCGACGGTGCGACGCTTTCTCCCGAAGGGCTCTGGGTTCGTGGTCGAAATCTCAACGAGCTGATCGGTGGGATTTCGTTCGAGGATGCGCTCTGGCATATATGGTTCGACCGCATGCCGTCGAGCGGCGAGAGCAATGCTGTGAGGCAACGCCTTGCGCGCTATGGCGCGGCATTCGCGGGCGGCAATGCATCGGTCGACGCGGCGGCAGGAGCTGCACGGGCGGGCGTGGAGACGATTTTCGCGGCCGCCGCGGGGTTGATGCGCGACGTCGATCACATACAAGCGCAGGTCGCGCACGACGCGCGCGGCGATTGGGACGACGACTTCGATGCGCTGCTCGCCTGTGTCGCGGGTGCGCCCTATCTGATGCGCGCGGCGTTGAATGCGCCCGCTGTCGACGAAGCGGGCGGGAGCCACGCGATGCGCGTGCTGCGCGCCGCACGCGCTGACGGGCGCGCGGACATTCCGGACCAGGCGGCGGAACGCGTCATGAACGCCCTGCTCGTGGCGTGGCATGGCGGTTTCGGGTACATCACGCCGACTGTGCTCGTGCCGCGCTGCGCGATCGGCACGGGCGTCACGCTCGCGCAAGCGATCGCCGCGGGCTTCATGTCCAGCGGTCCGAATCACGTGGGGGCGGCCCGGGCGGCGATGCAATGGCTGACATCGATCGCATCGGCCGTTGACGGAGCGTCCGCCGATCGGCAGGCCAGCGATGAGGCTGCCGTGCTGCAAGCGGTGGATCGCACGCTCGACGGCAAGGGCGCCTTGTTGTCGGGGTTCGGTCATCCGCTGTTCGAGGCGGATCCGCGTCCGCCGCACGTGCGCGCGCTCTTTCGCGAATGGGGCTTCGAAGGCCGTTTCGTGCGGATGTTCGATGCGGCCTGCGATCACGCCGCGCACCGCAAGGGCCTCAAACCCAACATCGATTTCGTCACCGCCGCGGCGCTGCTCGATCTCGGCATCGACGAGCCTCGCTGGGGAGTCGGCGTCGGACTGTGCGCGCGGATCGCGGCGATGGCGGCTCATGCCGTCGAGCGCCGCAGCCGTCCAGCGTTCGGCGTGACGAGCGCCACAGCGCGCAAGTTGCTGGCCGCGGTGCCGGTCGGCTGGTTGTAAAACGCTTTCCAAAGGGACTCCGATGCTGCTGAAAAACCTTCGCCCCGCGAACGATTACGACCGCTTCGCAACTGAAACGCTGGAACCGTGGGACATGCTTTTCGTTGCGCGAATCCGGCAACTGGCGCGAGAGATCCCGCCTGGCGCGCTGGCGGACATCGGCACCGCGACCGCGGTCGTGCCGGTGCGCCTCGCCGCGGATCCGGCGCTTGCCGACTGGAGCTTCATCGGCGTCGACCTGGACCCGGCGATGCTCGAGGAAGGCGTGCCGCGCATCGAGGCACTCGGGCTCTCGTCGCGCATCGAGCTCAAGGTCGGCGATGCGCTGGCCTTGCCGTTCGAAGACGGCGCACTCGCAATGGCTGTGAGCCGCGCAACGCTGCACCATCTGCCCGACAAGGCATTGAGCCTGAAAGAAATGTTCCGGGTCCTGCGTCCGGGCGGCATCGCTCTCGTGCACGATATGCGCCGCGATGCGCCGCAGGCGCTGCTCGATCGCTTTACGCGGATGCGTGCGGAAGCCAACTATCCCCCGACGCACCTCGAAGAGAAGGTGACGCTCGACGAGGCTCGTGCGCTCGTTGCCGAGGCAGGGGTCGACGCGTTCTCGACCGTATTCAGCCCGAACGCCGGGCTTGGCGCGATGGGTTTCGAGATCCTGCTCAAGAAGCCCGTTTGCGCATGAGGGACATGATGCCCGTCTCGACCGTGTACAACGATGCCCGCGCGGAGTTCGCCGAAACCCGCCTCAGCGACGGGACGGTCCGCTGCTCGTTCGCATCGGCATGCAGCACGCTGCCGCTCGTTATCTCGCCGCGCATGCCCGCGCTGGCCGAGGATCGAGCAGCGGCGTTCGCCTGGTTCGCGCAAAGAGCGAAACTCATCGATACGCTGTTGCACGAGTACGGCGGGGTGCTGCTGCGTGGCTTCGCCGTGCCGGATACCGCATCGTTCCGGCGGCTCACGGAGCTTTACCCGCCGCATGCGTTCGGTTACATCGCGGGTGCGGCGCCGCGCAAGTCGATCGACGGCGGCGTGTACGAATCGACGCGCATGCCCGCGCCGTTCAAGATCGGTCTGCATCAGGAAAAAGCGTACATGCCCGACTATCCGCGTCTTCTCGCGTTCTATTGCAACCGGCCGCCCGAGGCGGGAGGCGAAACGCCCCTCGCCGATATGCGCGCGGTCACGCGACGTCTCGCGGCCGGTCAGGCGCTCGAGCGCTTTCGCGAGAAAGGCGTGATGTATCGCCGCAACTTCGCCGGTCCGGGGAACGCGCCGCAGGCTCCCGCCTCGGCGCCGTTCGCCGAGTATCACCGTCGTTGGAGCGACGCATTCATGACCGACGATCGGGAGCGCGTCGAGGCGCTTTGCCGTGAGACTCGGCTCGCCTGCGAATGGCTCGCTGACGGCAGCGTGACCGTTTCGCACGTGGGGCGCGCCACCGTCGTTCACCCTGTCACGGGCGAAGAGGTATGGTTCAACCAGGCCAGCGCGCAGCATGTGAATCCGCGCTCGATGGGCGAGCTGTCGTTTCGCTATCTGCAGCTTGCCTACAAGTCGCGCGCCGCGCTTCCCTACGAAATTCGTTATGGCGATGGCACACCGATGCAGGCCGCCGATCTCGACCCGGTCTACGACGCGATGGATGCCGAAGAGACCGCGTTCGCCTGGCGACGCGGCGACGTGCTGTTGATCGACAACATTCTCGTGGCGCACGGCCGTAATCCGTTCGAAGGTGCGCGCGACATTCAAGTGGCGCTATTGGACTGACGACGATGAGCACCATCACGAGTGAAACCCGTTCCGCTGCGCCGCTACCCGGCGGGACATCATCCGTCGCGCGTATCGATTCGCTTCCGGGTGCGGCGGCGTGTGCGATTTCGGCCGACCGCCTCGAGGTGCGAGCGGGAACGTTCGCCTTTTCCGCGTCGAATATCGGCTTTCGTTCAGGCGTTGTGACGGCCATCGTCGGCCCGAACGGCTCCGGCAAGAGCACGTTGCTGGAGGCGCTGTTCGGCTTTCGACGAGCCGAGGTGACGAACGCGCGAATTCTCGGCGCGCCGGCCGCACAGTTCATGCGTGAGCCGCGGCAATTGAGGCGGTTGGGCGCTCAGTTGCAGCGCGTCGAATATACGGACAGCGCGCGCGTACGCGAGATTCTCGACGTTCATCGCGCGCTCTATCGTCGACAGGATCCGATCGTCGAAGACGCGCTTGCGATCGGGGAGTTGATGGAGAAGCCCTATCGCGGTCTTTCCAAGGGCCAGCGGCAAAGGCTCGATCTTTTCGTCGCGTTGGCGCACCGGCCGGAGCTGGCCGTGCTCGACGAGCCGTTCACCGGGCTCGATCGCACGGTCACGCGCAGCGTGCTCGACCTCTTGCGTGGGCCGTTGGCCGGCACGACGATCGTGATGATCTGCCACGCGGGTGAGGAGTTGGAGGCCGTCGACGATCTGCTCTGGGTTCATGGCGGCGGCATCCGGTATCGAGGCCTCAAAGCCGCGCTGAAGCATGAACTGGTCGGAGAGTTCCGGGCGTTCATTCAGCTCGACAGTGACGAGCAAGTGCGCGGCGCCCGTTCCATTCTCTCGGTCGACGCGTCGGTCCTGCACGTCACGGAGCCCGAGCCGCGGCGCATTTGCGCGTTCGGCACCGCGGGCCTCGATCGTACGCTGCGCACACTGATGGAGGAGGCCGGTGTCAGTCGCTTCGAGTTCGCGCCGACGGACGACGGCGATCTTTTGCGTGCATGCACGCAGGGAGACCTCGATGCTTAAGGTATTCATGATCCTTACACGCAACGAGTTGCGCGGCCAGTTGCGCAGCAAGGCGGGGCTCTTCTGGTCGTTCGTGTTCCCGATCCTGCTGCTGACCGTCATGTTGCTCGCGTTCGGGCGTTCGAATTCGCTCGGTTCGGTGAAGCTCGCATTCGACGGCAATGTATCGGGCACGCTGGCGCACGCCTGTGGGCCGACGATCGACAAGGCCTTCGCATCGGGTGACCCGGTGCAGGCGAGCAGGGTCGCACCAGAGGCGAATGGCGACGACGTGGTTCGCGTAACGTGGCCTTCCCAACGAGGCGAACCGGTGCGCATCACCTACGATTTCAACGGTCCTACTGCGGCAAAGGCGGCATCGCGCATCATCGAGATCGCGCTGGTGCGTTGTATCGCCGAGTCGGCGGGCACGCCCGCGGGCAATGTGGTCCGCTTCGAGAACGACGCCCGAGCGAAGCCGCCCATCGATTATGGCAAATTCTTCGCCACCGGCATTCTCGTCATGGCGTTCATGTCGATCGGCGTTATTTCGACGGCGACGACGATTGCGGCGTTGCGCGAGCGCAATACGTTCAAGATGTACGTCTGCTTTCCGGTGTCTCGCCTGGTCTTCCTTGCCTCGTTGATCGCCTCGCGAATCCTGCTGATGCTGGCTTCGGCGGCGACGCTGCTGCTCGTCGCCACGTACGGCTATAAGTTGCATCTGCCGATTTGGACGGGCCAGGCGGCGCGCGCAATCCCCGTCATCCTCCTCGGCGCCGCCATGTTGTTGAGCTTCGGCACATTGCTCGCAAGCCGGGCGCGCTCGCTGTCCGAAGTGGAGCTGTGGTGCAACGTCACTTACTATCCGCTGCTCTTCTTCAGCGATTTGACGATCCCGCTCTCTGCCGCGCCCGACTGGTTGCGCGCGGCACTGCGGCTGCTTCCCACGAACCAGTTCGTCGTCGCGCTGCGCGGCATCTTCATCGACAACGCGAGCTACGCCCAGATGGCATGGCCGCTTGCCGCGATGCTCGGCTGGACGCTGATTTTTCTGACCACCGCCACACTGGCCTTTCGCTGGTATTACGACTGAAGGAGCTTTGCCGATGAACCCGTCGAACTGGACCCGAGCCTACTTGCGCAATGCAGCGATGTTCCTGCCGGCGATCGTGTTTCTGCTTTATGCGCGCCTCGGACCGGGTGAGGGCGGGGCCCGATGGGATACCGCCTATGTGATCGGCGGGGCCCTCGCGATCGGCCACGCGATCTGGCTGCTGCGTGGCCAGGTGAAGCACGGCATTGCGCTGGGCGTCGATCTGTATCTCGTGGTGGGCGGCGTTCTCTCGCTCATCTCTTCCGACGCGAGCCGCACCTGGGGCGAGGAACTCGGTGCCGCTTCCGTGCTCATCTGCGTGCTCGTCGTCGGCATCGCCGGAATGATCGTCGCGCCGCAGCAGTTCTTCGGCGACGTGCAGGTCGATCCGGCGAAGGCCAGAACGATGTGCATGGTCATGATCGTCATCACGGCCGCCGCGCTGGCTTTGGCCGTATTGATGCGCCATAGCGCGGTGATCGGCGGCGTGCTGCCGATCGTTGCCCTCGTTATCGCGCGCGGCATGCTGAAAAAGCGCGTGCTGGACACGGCGGCGAACTGACATGCAACTCGATGCTTTTCGTGAGGCGGTCGGCCGGGCTGCTCGTGCGACGACGATCGCGTCGGGCGAGAACGGTGCGCCTTACGAGCGCGATGCAATGCAATACTCGGGCCGTGCCGCTTGCGTGCTTCTGCCTGCGCATCGCGACGACGTGGTCGAGATCGCGCGCCTCGCGCACGAGCACCGCGTCAAGCTGATTGCACAGGGCGCACGCACCGGGCTGGTCGGGGCCGCGGTGCCCGATGGCACCGGCATGCAATGCGTGCTGTCGCTCGAGCGGCTCGACAAGGTGATCGCCTTCGATGCCGGCAATCGAAGCATCACTGTCGAGGCAGGCTTGCGCATGTCGTCGCTCGATCGATTGCTGGCCGATCGGGGGCTGATGTTTCCGATTGATATCGGCTGCGATCCGAGCGTGGGTGGTCTCGTCGCGACTAACGCCGGCGGAAGCCGCCTCATGAAATACGGCGACGTTCGTCGTCACGTGCTGGGGCTCGAGGTGGTGCTGGCCGACAGATACGGCACGCGTATCGACGCGCTCGCGCCGCTCCGAAAGAACAATACGGGTTTCGACGTGAAGCAGTGCTTCATCGGTGCCGGCGGCGCGCTCGGCATCGTGACGGCGGTGTCGCTCGAGTTGGCGAGGCGCGAGCGATCGTCGGCGGCGTTCTTCGTCGCGTTCGACAGCTTTGAAGGCGCGCATGCGACAGTCGCAGCGATCGAAGACGCATTCGGCGACCTGCTTGCCGCGTTCGAAGTGATAGCGTCGGACACGCTCGCGGCCACGCTTTCCGCATTTCCCGTTCTGAGAGCGCCGTTGCCCGTCGATGCGGGCCGCTCGTTCGCGCTCATCGAGGTGGCAACGGCGATGGCCGGTCTGGACACCGTCTTCGCAGAGCGAGGTGCAACGGTACTGGAGGAGTTGTCGCGACGCGGGCTCGTCGCGAATGCGGCGCTCGATACCTCGCTCGAGACGATCTCGCTGTTCTGGCGCATACGTGACTCCGTCCCGCTCGCGTTGGCAACGCTGGGCACACCGATTTCGTTCGACGTCGCATTCTCGCGAACGGACGTTGCACCTTTCCTCGCCGCTGTCGCCGAATGGCTTCGTCACTCCCATCCGCTTGTCGCCGCGCACGTATTCGGGCACTTCGGCGACGGCGGCGTGCATCTTGTCGTCCTCGTGCCGCATGACGCGCGGGACCTGTACACCCCGGCCAAGGTTGCGCTCATGCGAATGGGCGTGTACCGAATCGTCGAGGCACATCGAGGCAGCTTTTCGGCGGAGCATGGCGTAGGGCCAGCCAACTTCGCGTTTTACCGCACTGCGACGCGCGAGCCGCAGCGACGCGTGGCAGCGCAACTGCAACGGATATTCGACCCGGAGCGCGTGTTGGGCCGATGCGGCTATGACGCCGCCGAATCGGGCGCGCCCGAGAGGTCGCTCCATACCGATCCATGAGACCGATAAGAGGGGAACCACATCATGCACGATGCCGATGCCGTCTATGAGTTCGTCCGCGAACGCGAGTCGAGCGCGCGCACCTATGCGAATACGTTCGACGCTGTGATCGAGCGCGGCAACGGCACCG
This sequence comes from Trinickia symbiotica, assembly GCF_002934455.1. Lineage (GTDB taxonomy): Bacteria > Pseudomonadota > Gammaproteobacteria > Burkholderiales > Burkholderiaceae > Trinickia > Trinickia symbiotica. Next base: position 24,376 of record NZ_PTIR01000002.1, read on the forward strand.
CTGTCTTCGATACAGCCGGTCGTCGCTACCTCGACTTTCTTTCGTGCGCCGGGACGCTTGCGACAGGCCACAATCACCCCGTCGTGATCGATCGCGTCAAGCGCTTCCTCGATAGCGGTCATGTGATGCAGGTGCTGGATATCACGACGCCGGCGAAGCACCGCTTTCTCGAGCGCCTGTTCGACGTACTCCCGCGCTCGTTCAGCGGCCGCGCGCGCGTGCAGTTTTGCGGGCCGACAGGCGCCGATGCGATAGAGGCGGCCGTCAAGCTGTTCAAGACCGCTACCGGCCGGCATTCGGTGATCGCATTTCACGGCGCCTATCACGGTATGACGGCCGGCGCCCTTGCGCTGACGGGCAGCCTCGGCGCGAAGGAGAAGGTTGCAGCGTTGATGCCAGAAGTGCACTTCATGCCCTATCCCTATTCGTATCGCTGCCCTTTCGGGCTCGGCGGGACGCAGACGGCGACGGCGTCGCTGCACTATATCGAGCGGATGCTCTCGGATCCGGAGAGCGGCATTCGGAAGCCGGCCTGTGTGGTCGTCGAAGCGGTTCAGGGCGAAGGGGGGGTGATTCCGGCCCCGCTGGACTGGTTGCGCGGGCTACGTGCTTTGACGCATCGCCTCGATATTCCGCTGGTACTCGATGAAGTGCAGGCTGGAATCGGCCGCACTGGGTCGATGTTCGCATTCGAGCAAGCCGGGATCGAGCCCGACGCCATCGTATTGTCGAAAGCGATCGGGGGAGGGTTTCCGCTTTCGCTCGTCGTCTATGACGACCGCTATGACGTTTGGCAGCCGGGCGCGCACGCGGGCACTTTCCGCGGAAATCAGATAGCGATGGTGGCGGGGGCCGCGTGCTTTGATGTGATCGAACAGGAGGGGCTCGTCGAGGCCGCCCGCGCGAAGGGTGACCACCTCGGTGAGCGCCTTTCCGAATTGGCGAAGCGGCATACGGCCGTTGGAGACGTGCGCGGCCGTGGCCTGATGTGGGGCATCGAACTCGTCGACGCGACACAAGCGGCCGACGCATTGGGTGCACTGCCGGGTGCCGGCCGCCTGGCTCGCGATTTGAAGCGTTACTGCTTTGCGCATGGACTGATCGTCGAAACGGGCGGCCGCCACGGCGCTGTGTTGCGGTTACTACCACCGCTGACTGTCACGACGGCCGAGATCGACGAAGCGCTCGCCATCGTCGCCGCGGGCCTCGACGAGCTGGCTTACGGTGAGAGCAGGCCGAGTGCCATGGCGCGGCTGATTGCGTGACGGCGGCTGTAGGTGCCGAGTTTGCGCGCCGCCTTGGCGATATGGAAGTTCACGGTTCGCTCTGAGATCGAAAGGATTCTGCCGATCTCCCAACTCGTCTTGCCGGCCGCGCTCCAAGTAAGGCAGTCGAGCTCGCGCCGGCTCAAAGCGATCGACTCTTGAGCCGGCGCGGGCGCGTCGGCCGCCTGCGTTGCCGCCTCCGTCTCCAATGCCGGCTCCTGAACTGCGTCTGCTTCGGCCCCTTTCGCGTTGAGTACTCTCGTCATGGCTTCATGGATGAAGCATGCGAGCAGTTGTCCATTTGCGAGTTGGTCGACTCGCAGTTGCAGCGGCTTGTCCGAATCGTCGTCCACGACAAGGCTAAGCAAGCTGAGGTCGTTGTCCTTGCCTCGAACCGGCGCGCTGAATCCGGCCGTCAAGCCCCATTTCGCCGCTTCCTCGGCGAACTGGACCTGCTCGGGCGTAGTGAATACACCCGGTCCCCAGACGAGCGGCAGGTTCGATGCGTACGCATGCTGGACCGTCGGGTCGATCGCCGCGTATCCCCGTGCGGCGTAGGTCTGCAGCCAGCCTTCGGGAAATGTACCAATCATCTTGACGGGCGGCATCGCCGGGCTCGCGACGTCGATTCGCAGGCCAAAAAGGAAACGCATGAAGCCCATTGATGATGCGACCTTGTCTGCTGCATGAGTGAGTGCGTCCAACGTTTCGCACTGGAGCAGAGAGTAGGCATCTTCCAGCTCGCACATGGTGTACCTCGTGAGCACTGAGTCGGGTAGCGATCTTGTCAGTGGAGCCAGCGATTTTGAGGGCGGCATGTGACACAATTTAGAAGATGAAATGGCGGAACTAGCATTTGAAGCAGTCCATTTCGAAGAGCTTGCAAATTTATAACTAACGAATTACACCGAACGGATCATGAGGATGCGGGTCACCTCTGCGCAAGCCACTCGCAGGACGACAAAAAGAAGGGGAACTGCCAGAGAAGTGAACGATGCCTGCCCAAGGCACCGGCGAGATTAAACGAGGCAAGGAGTGCGTGGGTCGACTTGGCGGAGCTTGTGAGTGCTCGTTCCACCCTGCCGGCGGCACACTCACGCGCGCCGCCAGTCACGTCGGGTCAACGCGTTGAAATATACATCGTGATCTCGAAGCCGAGCCGAAGATCCTCATAGTGTGGCTTGGTCCAATGCATGTTGCTCTCCTGAGTGGGGTTGGGGAAGTTGCGACCGGCCCTATGCCGGCAGCGGCCCTTTGGAAAAAGGGCATTCGGTGAAAGCTGGGTGGCCGTGATCGGCAACAAAGTTATCGAACAATCATTTTTGGTGGCCGGCCGGATTTCTGTCAAGTGATCCATCGATAAACAAAGATAGGTATTTGTACCGAGGCTCGATTAGCCGTCGGATTGTTGACTGTTGAGCGATCGATAAGTTATCGTCCGATAAGCTCATGAGGCGATGAGCCGCAGCGGACACTATGTTTGGTGCTTGCCTGGCATCTGAAGATCGGGATGGAGACCATGAAAGCGAAGCGACTACCTGTCATGACTCGAATTACTGTTGCTGCTGCGGTAACTGCGGCGGCCCCCTGCTCGGCATTCGCGGCCGCTGGGCCGGGCGAAGTTCCTGGCGGTGCTGGCTCTGTCTGGCTCACTTACAACAACGATTACTCAGGTCAGCGGTTTTCTCCACTAAAGGAGATCAATGCAAAGAACGTATCGGGACTGAAGGAGATCTGCCGCCTTCCACTGTCCGATGGCGGGTCCCTTCAGGCGGGGCCGGTTATTGCCGACGGGTCAATGTTCGTGACAACCGCCCTTGATACCTTTGCCATTGACCCGAGCGGTTGTAAGTTGCTGTGGAAGACGACCCATGAGGCGACCGCGTACATGCCATTTCCGGTCAACCGGGGCGTGGCTTACATGAACGGTGCGATCTTCCGCGGTACGCCTGATGGCCATCTCGTCAGCATGGATGCCAAGACGGGAAAGGTGCTCTGGGATGAGGTGATCGCGGATACGTCATATGGCGAATTCGCGTCCGCCGCGCCGATCGCTTGGGGTGGCGTCGTATATATGGGGATTGCTGGAAGCGATTGGGGCATGCGCGGCCGGATCATGGCGTATGACGCAGCGACAGGCCGGGAATTATGGCGCTTCAATACAATTCCGCGCGGCACCGAGATCGGTGCGGATACCTGGAAAAGACCTGGCTCAGCAACAATAGGCGGTGGCGGCACCTGGAGCTCGTACACGCTGGACATTCGAGATGGCGAGCTTTTCGTCACCGTTGGAAATCCCGCTCAGGATTCGCTCCCCGACACCCGTCCGGGCGACAACTTGTTTACCGACTCTCTGGTCGTGCTCGACGCTCGAACTGGGAAGCTCAAGTGGTGGTACCAGACAGACAAGAACGACCCGTGGGACTATGACCTGAGTGCTCCGGCCATGCTCTACCTCACCAAGGGTATCAAGGATGCTGTCGCCGTGGCAGGCAAGGACGGATACCTCTATGCCGTTGACCGTATGTCTCACAAGCTGATGTTCAAGACCGCTGTCACGACTCAGTTCAAGGGCGGTCCGAAACCAACGAAAGGTGGGACTCGAGCTTGTCCTGGCTTCCTTGGGGCATCCGAGTGGAACGGCCCTGCCTATGACGCGAACAACCACCAGATCGTCGTCGGAGCCGTTGACTGGTGCAGCATCCACAAGGTGACCGGGCCAAACTACGAGCGGGGGCAGTTGCGCTACGGTGCGGACCTGAGCAACGAAAAGTCGGCAAGCGGCTGGATCACTGCCGTCGATGCGGAATCGGGCACAGTCAAATGGAAATACCACACGGAAGCGCCGGTGGTCGCAGCCGTGACGCCCACAGCGGGCGGCATTACCTTCTCGGGCGACACCGCCGGCAACTTCCTGGCGCTCGATTCCTCCAGCGGTGCTTTGTTGTGGTCGAAAAAGGTCGATGGCGCGCTGGGTGGCGGAATCATTACCTACTCTTCGAACGGCAAACAATTTGTTGCCACCCTAACCGGCAACGTGTCACGTTTGACCTTCGGTGGCGATGGAGTCCCTAGCGTGGTCATCTGGGGGTTGTAAGGGCTCGCAATGAAAAACCTGATCGCTCTGGTTATAGCGGTAGCTGCCACTTGTACGCCTCTGCTCGTTGCGGCAGAGGCGAGCAGCACAACGGCCGATGCGTCGCCTGTGGCGGCGACCGCAGGTGACCCCGCAAGGGGAAAGCACCTGTTCAATCACTACTGCATCGTTTGCCACGGCACCGGCGGCGGTGGGGGCATCGGCCCGTCTTTAAAAGGGTTGAGCAATCGACTATCGGCTCAGGACGTTGCGAAGCAGCTGACCAACCCACGAGCAGCCATGCCGAAGTTCAGTCCTGGGCCGTTGAGTGACCAGGACGTTCGCGACGTCGCGGCATACGTGCTAGCGCTCTGATGCGGAAATTGCGAGCGACTTGCACCCACGTTGCCACGCGCGACGGCGAAATGCTGTCTGGCCGATCGAATGGAGCGCGGCTCAAACTCGACCGCGCGCCGTGGCAGATTCAAACGTGGTCGCAAACGACGATCGCTTGCCTTTTCAGACGAGAACATCGGAAAGACTGGGATAGTCCGTGTAACCCTCCTCGTCGCCGCCATACCAGCCGACGGGACGGGGCTCGTTGAACGGGCCCCCGCGCTGGATGCGTTCGGGCAAATCAGGATTGGCCAGAAACGTGCGCCCGAAGGCGATGGCGTCGAGGCGTCCGCTCTGCACATGGTCCATCGCGGCCGACGGTGTGATGCCGCCGTTACCAATCAGCGTTCCGCGAAAGCGCGGCTTGACGATCTCGAGCAACTTTTGCATATCAGGTGCGCCGGCCCAGGCGTTGGTATCGGCAATGTGGATGTAGGCGACACCGAACTCGTCGAGCATTTTGGCCACGGCTGAGAAAGTGCTGACTGGATCGGGATCGCGGGTGTTGTTGTAAGCCGCGGTGGGAGAGAGGCGCACTCCGACACGGTTGGCTCCAACTGCACCGGTTACGGCTTCCGTTACGCGACGCAGGAACATCAGCCGCTTTTGCAGGCTGCCGCCGTATTCGTCCTGACGGCGGTTGATCGTTGGTGATAGAAATTGATGAGGGAGATAGCCGTTGGCGGCATGAATCTCGACGCCATCGAGACCCGCACGGATCGCGTTGACTGCGCCGACACGGTATTCCTCGATCGTAGCTTCGATCTCGGCGACGGTCATTTCGCGCGACGGGGTAGCCGCGATTCGTGCGTACCTGCCATTGGCAAGCTGTGCCCACACCTGAAGCGCGTCGAGATCGTCGTTGACGCCCGATGGCGACAACGGGGGCTCGCCATTCAGAATGGCGTCGGCGCCGACTCGGCCGCAATGCCAGAGTTGCAGGAAGATGTGACCGCCCGCCGCATGCACCCCGTCGGCAATCGGCTTCCAGCCGCTGACTTGGTCCTGGCTGTAAATACCCGGCGCCTTCTCAAAGGCACAGGATCGAGGCGAGACGTTAGTCGCTTCGGTGATGAGCAGCCCAGCTGAAGCGCGCTGCGAGTAGTACTTCACGCTGATGGGATGCGGAACGTCACCGTCCTGCGCGCGGCAGCGCGTCAGCGGAGCGAGCGCAATCCGATTGGGTAACCTTAGCGAGCCCAGATCCAGCGCGTCAAACAGTTGCGGCATATAACCTCCTAGCTTTGTCATGCAATCACGGTGGAGAAGGCGACCTGCATTTCAGCGGTAGCATCGGGAGCATGAGTCGGGCCCCCGATCACGGTAGCGAAGAGCGAGACAGCCTTCGGCAGAGTAGTGCCAGTCATTGATTTGTTGCTATTGACGCTCTGATGCCTGTCTCGCATTTGACGAGTTGCTCCCGGAACAGCGCTCGCTCGCGCTTTGCAGCTTGCGATCGGTCCGTCACTGAAAAGAGCCAAATGCCGGCGAAGGCGACGATCATCGAGAACAGCGCGGGGTACTCATACGGATAGATGGCATGAGAATGGTGCAGAACCTGGACCCAGACCGTCGGGCTCAGAACGGTCAGAACAACCGCTGTCAGGAGACCGAGCGTTCCGCCCACCACCGCACCGCGAGTCGTGAGGCCGCGCCAGTAGATCGACAGGAGAAGCACGGGAAACGTTGAACTTGCGGCTATGGAAAAGACCAAGCTGACGATGAATGCGATGTACTGCTTTTCGAATGCGATCGTGAGTAGCGTGGCCAGAATACCCAACACAACCGTCGTGGCACGAGAGACCATCAGTTCCTCGCGGTCGGTCGCCCGACCCTCGCGCAGCGCATTGGCGTACAGGTCATGAGACACTGCGGACGCGCCGGCAAGTGTCAATCCGGAGACTACGGCAAGAATCGTAGAGAACGTGACCGCGCAGATGAACCCGAGGAAGAAGTTCCCGCCCACAGCGTGGGCAAGGTGTATCGCAACCATGTTGACGCCGCCCATTAGTGTGCCGTCGGGGTTGTGATAGGCCGGGTCCGACGCAACGAGCGCGATGGTGCCGAATCCGATGACGACGATGAGCGCGTAGCCGCAGCCGACGATTCCGGTCGCATGCAGGATGCTCTTGCGGGCCTGCTTGACGTCGGCCACAGTAAAGAAGCGCATGAGGATGTGTGGCAGGCCGGCCGTACCGAAAATGAGCGCCAGGCCCAGCGATACGGCGGAGATTGGATCATGAACGAGGCCTCCCGGTCGCATGATCGCATCGTGACGCGCATGAATCTGTACCGCCGCCGCGAAAAGCGCATCGGGATTGAATGCGAAGCGACGCAGTACCATAAAGGCCATGAACGCGCAGCCGGAGAGCAGCAGCACGGCCTTGATGATCTGAATCCACGTCGTTGCGAGCATGCCGCCGAAGAACACGTAGACGACCATTAGCACGCCAACGCCGATAACGGCCGGAAGATACTGAACCCCGAAAAGCAGCTCAACGAGTTTGCCGGCGCCGACCATTTGCGATACGAGATAGAGCAGCACGATCACGAGCGAGCTGATCGCCGAGAAGGTTCGCACAGGCCGCTGCCGTAGCCGGTAAGACACGACGTCGGCGAAGGTGAAGCGACCCAGATTGCGCAACGGTTCCGCGATCAAGGCAAGGATGATCGGCCAGCTCGCGAGAAAGCCGATCGAATAAATCAGGCCGTCGTAGCCGTTGGAAAACACGAGCGAGGAGATGCCCAACAGCGATGCGGCGGACATATAGTCGCCGGCGATGGCCCAACCGTTCTGCGCGCCGGTGATTTTTCCTCCGGCTGCATAGTGGTCCGCGACTCCGTGGTTTTTCCGCGCCGCCCACCGGGTGATGAACAACGTGGCAGCCACGAACGCGAGAAACATGGCGATGGCAAGGGGGCTGTGCGCATGATGCAGCACGTTTGGCGCTGCCCCGGTTGCAGCAGGGGGAGCGCCCCATGCGCCGGCGGCGGGAAACACGGCCAGCAACGTCAGGATCTTGTGGCGCGTCATGATTGCTCCTCGCAACGGATATCGGCCAGCATGACGTCGTAGACGGTATTGGCGCGATGCACGTAAATGGAGACCAGTGCAAATGTGAAAGCGAGCATTCCGAGGCCTATAGGGATGCCCCATGTAGTGGGATGCCCAGTGACGATCCGGGTGCCGAGGGCGCCTGGGGCATAGGCGATCAACAGAATGAACGCGAAATAGGCCACGAGCATGGCTGAGGCCAAGGTGCACGAAAAGACCCGCCGCCTTCTGACGAAGTTGTGAAACCGTACGTCACCGAGCATGGGCGGCGCCGTTGCCGGTTTGGCATCGGGGCTTGCCGATCGGGAGCCGCCCGAACATGCTGCTGCAATGTCTGTCATCTTTCCTTCCTCCTGGGATACTCATTTCCATGCGAGAACACCGGCTCTAATGGCCGATTGCCTGCCTCGCATAGGCTGCTAAAGAGTCGGGGCTACCGCGGTCTCTCGCATGACTGCGTCGGGAGTGCGGTATTTCTCGGCCATTTCCCGTTCAAACGGTGTTTTCATTTGGGCCTGCATATAGGCGCCGAGATGGCGTGCATGCTCGACGATCGCGCTGCCGAACTGAAGGCGATGAGTTTCGTAGTCGGCCAGCGCTTCGTAAATGTCGTCGGTGGTGGAGAGCGACTTGGCAAGCTGAAGAGCGTCCCCGGCAGCCTTGGTGACGCCCATGCCGCAATGCGGGCGCGCGACAAACGCAGCATCACCGAGCAACGCAAGCCGGCCGAATGCCAACTGGGGTACTTCCAGGTCGTAGATCGGCTGGAATAGAGGCACCCGCGTCTTTTCGACGATTTCCGCGAATTGTGGGGCGAGTAGTGAACGCGCGGCATCACGAATGTCGGCGAGTACGTCCGGGCGAATCAAATGCGGAGGGATGCCGTTCGGATGACATTTGCCTGACGCGTCCGTGAGCAGGTCACGCAGCGTGCTCGCTTCATCCGTAGGCCGATACCAAACGAAGTTGTAGCGGCGTTGACCAGGCTGCGTACTGTTGCCCGGGCCGGCCACCGGGTAGCCGAGCATCTGCTCGCCTGCGGGCAGGCAAAAGCCGAACTTATCGAATAGCGCTTCCCAGGCCACAGGCGAGAGGTCGCGCTCATCAACCAACCCTCGCCAGGCGATATAGCCGGCGTACTCCAACTCGACGTTGGGCAGATACTTTTGACGGATATTCGAGCGGAACCCGTCGGCAGCTACGACGAGATCGGCTCGTAGTGTCGTATTGTCCGATAGCGTGACTTGGGCGTGGTCGGCGAAGCTTTGCACACTTTGCACATCGGCACCGGAGCGATAGCAGGCATCCGGCAGTACCGAACGCAAAACATGGTACATCTTGCTCCATGCGGTCAGCGTTTGCGTCAGCGGGCGCGAACCGATCACAGTACCGTCAGGATTTAAAGTCACTCGGCTGGATACTGTAACGCCGATATCGCCGTCCACTTCAACGCCCGCCGCGCACAAGGCGTCAAAGAGTTCGGGGTGAGTGACGATACCGGCCCCGCGGCCCGCGAGCTCCTCGGGAACACGCTCGAGTACCGTGACATCCCAGCCGTGGCGCAGCAGCAGATTGGCCGCGAAAAGACCACCGAGCGAGCCGCCCACGATGACCGCATTTCTGCGGTCGCTAAAGTGGCGTTGCATGTCAGATACCTCCGGGGGTTAGGTCATTTGCCGCGGGCGACGTTTGCTCGAGTGCGGCGGCTTCATGAGCTGGGAAATTCAGTTCGATCGTCACGCCAGAGGGATCTTCGACGAACACTTGGTGCAAACCCAGGCTCGGGACCGTTCTATCCCTCCATTCGAATCCGGCCGCCCGCAACTTGGCGTGAAATTCGATGAGGCCGGTCGCTAGGAAAGCAATGTGATCCACCGTTCCCGTGCCGCTGGCTGGCAACGCCTTGTCGCCCAGGTACTTGTGGAGACCGCTGTGATCGCTCGGGTCGACACCGATGATATGGACCACGCCGAACTCGGACTCGTCGTCGCCGTTGTAGAGCCAGACGCCCGGAAAGTCGAAGGGAGGACGGAAACCCTCCCGAAAGCCCAGTATCCGGGTGTAGAACTGTCGTGACTTGGCGAGATCCGTGGTGCGGATCGAGTAGTGCGCTAGTTTGGTGGTCGGCATCCCCGTCTCCAATGTTTATCGATCGATCAGTAATCGGTTGATAAATTATAGAAGTGTTCTTCATGGTCGTGTCAAATGATTCTGCATAGGTGTTTACCCATTGCGGGGGCGGGAGATCGAACGAGCAAGCTGCACGGGAGCCTGGAGCAGCCAGCTTGGCGACTTCTTGCTACAATTTATCGGCCGATTGGTAGAATCAGGGTTGGCCGCTGTCGAGGCGGGTGCAAAGGTGACGATATGGATAGAGACGGAGCGAAGGCGGGGCGGGAGATGTCAGAGACGACGGGACGCCGGCTTCCGCCCGAGGAGCGGGAGCAGCAGATCGTTAGCAAGGCCATTGATCATTTCACCCGCAATGGATTCTCCGGCAGTACGCGTGAGCTGGCCAAACAGATCGGGGTGACTCAACCCTTGCTTTACCGGTACTTCGCGAGCAAGGACGAACTCATCGAGCGGGTCTACAACGAGGTTTTCCAATGGCCTCGGGAGTGGGAGCGGATGATCACGGATCAGTCTCTGCCGCTTGCCGAGCGGTTGTATGCCTTTTATACGAACTACGCATCGGTGATTTTGCGTGAGGAATGGACCCGGATATTCATCTTTGCTGGCCTGACGCGCGAAGGAATCAATAACAAGTACCTCAATAAGTTGCGCAGCCGGATTTTCCTGCCCGTGTTGGCCGAGGTGCGCGCGGAGTTCGGGATCGATGAACCGCACGATGCGACAGAGCTCGAAGCGCAAGTCGAGATGATTTGGGGCTTGCATGCTTCCATTTTCTACCTTGGCGTGCGTAAGTGGGTCTATGGCTTGAAGGTGCCCGCGAACCTCGAGGCGGTTGTCCGACAGAAAGTCGACATGTTCCTGTACGGTGCGCCGGAGACGATGCGCGCGCTGCAGCAGGCGCGTGCCTAGTAGCCGCGCGCACTGGAGGGCTCAGCCTCCGACATTGAAGCAATGCAAGCGAACGCCTATTCCGTTGGGCGAGGCCCTTCGACATGCGTGTAATGAATGTCGAAGGGCTTGTTCGTGATGAACAGAAACGTAACGTCGTTATCGCCCTGGGCACCATGGCTCATTGTCGTGCCTTCCGGAAACCACACGAAGCTGCCGGGCCCGAATGACCCCGCGCTCGTAACGAGAATTCCGTCGAGCACATACATCCCATGCGCACAGTTGTGCCAATGCGAAACGTTGGTAAAGCCCGCTTTGTAGCAGACCTTGGCAACGGACATACCCGTCTCTCCGTCGACGATGCACACCTTCTGCAGAATCGATGCGTTCAGTTCAGGAACGGAAAGCTGTGTCCACGGCACCGTGTTTGTATCGACAACCTTGACCTCATGCTCGTCCATTGTCGTGCTCCTGTCAGTTTTCGTGCGAGCGCCGTCAGCGTGTCGCCCGTTGCCGGATGGCTCGCATCGAGCATGGTGGTTTCTGAAAGTGACTCTCAGTAACTGACGGGCTGGCATTCGGCAAAGCGCTCCGCATGCCGGGTTGCCAAGCGTCCGTGCATTCTATCGCAGAGACGGCAGGTACTGTAAACATCATGATGCAATCGCATCACTAATTCTGATCGGCATTCATACTTCCCGCTAGGCCCAAGGGGGGAAAGTGCGGTCTCGTCCGCGCGCTCTTTGACCGACTTCTTGTCGAGATAAAAAGGAGGCGCCGACAAAATATATGTATCAGGTACTTGACACATAAGCGCGATGTGGCCGACCATGTGCTCGCAGCATCTTCCGGTCAACCGGACTACGGCGGCTGACTTCGCAAATTGCGAGCCCTCGGGCAGCCGCGCGTCTGGCTTTTTCATTCTGATGAGAGACCAAGCGAGCGAGATATGGAGCGTAAGTTCGATACCGGCCTGGACAAGAACCCCGCCAACTATCAGGCGATGACGCCGATCCGTCTGCTCGACCGCGCAGCCGACGTGTTCCCCGACCGGACCGCGGTCATCCACAAGGACAAGCGCTACACGTGGGCTGAATATGCACAGCGTTGCCGCAGGTTGGCGCGAGGCCTGATCGGCGCAGGCATCCAGCGCGGCGACACCGTTTCGATCCTCGCAACGAATATCCCGGCCATGCTCGAGGCGCAGTTTGGCGTGCCGATGTCAGGCGCTGTATTGAACTGCATCAATATCCGGCTCGACGCTGCCGGGATCGCGTTCATCCTGCGGCATTCGGGGACGCGCTTGCTGTTCGTCGATTACCCGTTTGCGGCTGTGGCGCGCGAGGCCATCCGTATCGCCGGCATCAAGATCGATGTCGTTGACATACGTGACGACGACATTTCCGGCGCGGAGCCGGCGCGGACGATGGAGTACGAGAATTTTCTCGCTTCTGCTCCGGACATGCCGATCCTTTATCCGCAAGACGAATGGGACGCGATCGCGCTGAACTACACGTCCGGCACGACAGGCAATCCGAAAGGCGTCGTGTACCACCATCGCGGGGCGTACCTCAACGCACTCGGTACGGTCATCTACGCAGGGCTGAATGCCGGAACGCCGGTCTACCTGTGGACCCTGCCGCTTTTTCACTGCAACGGCTGGTGCTATGCATGGGCGCTGGCGGCCGTGGCGGGAACGCATGTGTGCCTGCGCAAGGTTGTCATCGAAGACATCTATGTCGCGCTCGACAAGTACGGTGTCACGCATTTCTGTGGCGCACCGGCCGTACTGAGCTCGCTGGTCGGGGGCAAACCCGCCGGCTGGACAAAGCCCGCCAGGCCCATCACAGTGGTATGCGCCGGCGCCTCGCCGCCGGTGACGGTAATCAAGCAGACGGAAGCGCTCGGCTTTACGGTGCTCCACGTGTACGGCATGACCGAGCAGCACGGCGTGAACACGGCATGCGTGCAGCAGGATGGTTGGAGAGGGATGCCTGACGATGAGCGGTTGGTGCGCATGGGGCGCCAGGGCGTCCGCACCGCCGTCGCTGACGAGATGATCGTCGCCAATCCCGAAACATGCGATCCGGTTCCACGCGACGGCAAGACGATGGGCGAAGTGATGTTCCGCGGCAACCTCGGCATGAAGGGGTACTTGAATAACGCCGAAGCGACGCAGGCGACGTTCGCAGGTGGCTGGTATCGAACGGGCGATCTCGCCGTCGTGCATGACGACGGCTACATCGAGATCAAGGACCGCTCAAAAGACATCATCATTTCCGGCGGCGAGAACGTATCTTCGATCGAAGTGGAGGAGGTCCTTAGCTCGAATCCGGCCGTGATCGGCGTGGCGGTCGTTGCCGTGCCCGACGAGAAGTGGGGCGAGGTTCCGTGCGCGATTGTCGAGCTGCATCCGGATCATGCCGGACTCCTTTCGCAGGACGACCTGATCACGTTCTGCCGCGCCAGGTTGCCCGGCTTCAAGACCCCCAAGCATGTGATCTTCGAGCCGATTGTTCGCACGGTAACGGGGAAAGTTCAGAAATTCGTGCTTCGCAAACACGCAGCCGAAGTCATTGCCACGCGCCGAAATCGAAGCGGTCCGTGAACGAGCGAATCAGAGAAGGGACCAGCGAGGTCCCGCGCATGGTGATCGGCCGCATGGCCCTCACCGACTAACCGAGTAACGACTATCACCCATGGAGTATTTAAATGCGTGGTCTTAAAGATAAAGTCGCTGTCATCACGGGAGCGGCCGGGGGCATTGGCCGCAGCCTCGTGCAGCGCTTCTGCGAGGAAGGCACTCACGTAGTGGGTTTGGACCTCAGTCAGTCAGGTCTCGATGAACTGAAGAACGAACTAAGGCAGTATGCCGAGCGCCTCACGTTGCTTCCGCTTGACATAACCGATCACGCGGCCGTCAAGCGGACGATTCAGCAGGTGCACGGGGATCTGAAGCGCATCGACGTACTCGTCAACAACGCCGGGTGGGACGTCGCGATGCCGTTCCTGGAAACGACGCCGGAATTCTGGAACAAGGTTGCCTCGATCAACTTGATGGGCCCGCTAAACCTGCATCACGCGGTGCTGCCGATCATGGTCGCGGAAGGCGGCGGGAAGATAGTCAACATCGCGTCGGACGCCGGCCGCGTCGGCTCATCGGGCGAGTCCGTGTACTCGGCATGCAAGGGCGGAATAACGTCATTCAGCAAGACCGTCGCTCGCGAGTACGCGCGCAAGAACGTGCGCGTGAATGTTGTCTGCCCCGGGCCGACGGACACGGCGCTACTGCGCTCGTTCATGGGCGAGGGCGAATTCGGACAAAAGGTCTATGACGGGCTGCTGCGCGCGATTCCGCTGAAACGCCTGGGGCAGCCCGCCGACATTCCCGGCATCGTTGCATTCCTCTCGAGCGATGACGCCGATTTCATCACCGGACAGGTCATTTCCGTTTCCGGCGGCTTGACCATGCATGGCTAAGGAGATGCCACAATGAACCACTATACCGACATCCTCTATGAAGCGAAGGCGGGCGTCGCCCGAATCACGATCAACCGCCCGGAGAAGTACAACGCGTTCCGCGGGAAGACTTGTGATGAGCTCATCGATGCAGTGCAGCGCGCCGGCTGGGACAAGTCGATCGGCGTGATCGTTCTAACCGGGGCCGGCGAGAAAGCGTTCTGCACCGGCGGCGATCAGTCGGCGCACGACGGCGGCTACGATGGTCGCGGCGTGATCGGGCTGCCGGTCGAGGAACTGCAGGGCGTCATCCGCGATGTGCCGAAGCCGGTGATCGCTCGCGTCAACGGTTATGCGATCGGCGGCGGTAACGTGCTCGTGACTTGCTGCGATCTCGCAATTGCAGCCGATTCCGCGCAGCTTGGCCAAGTGGGCCCCAAGGTCGGCTCGGTCGATCCGGGTTTCGGAACGGCTTTTCTGGCTCGCGTGGTCGGCGAAAAGAAGGCGCGAGAGATCTGGTTCCTGTGCCGGCGCTATACCGCGCATCAGGCCCTTGCAATGGGCTTGGTCAATGCGGTTGTACCGATGGCCGAGCTGGACGCCGAGGTAGATCGTTGGTGTCAGGAGATTCTGCAACTGAGCCCCACTGCAATCGCGATTGCCAAGCGCTCGTTCAACGCGGACTCGGATTCGATCCGTGGCATCGGTGGACTGGGAATGCAGGCATTGGCGTTGTACTACGGCACAGCTGAGTCGCATGAAGGCGTCGCGGCCTTCATGGAAAAGCGTAAGCCGCGCTTTCGCCCCGATCCGAGCGACGGTTCCGAAGCATGAGCGTCGAACTTGCTTATCGCGGTGATATCGCGGTCATCACGCTCAACCGCCCGGAGGCAATGAACGCGCTGAACGCCGGCATGATCGATCGAATCGGCTCGCTGATCGACGAGGCGGCGGCAGCATCACCCCGCGCTTTACTGTTTACCGGCGCGGGCGGCAAGGCATTCTGCGCAGGTGCGGACATCAAGGAGATGCTTGAGCGAAGCAAAGGCGAGCATCGCGCCGCTGCCCGAGCCGGTCAATGCACGTTTGCCAAGCTCGACTCGTTGCCGTTTCCTTCGCTGGCCGTCATCCAGGGGGTGGCGCTCGGCGGCGGGCTCGAGTTGGCGATGGCCTGCACGTTTCGCATCGCCGTTGCCGGCGCGAGATTCGGGCTACCCGAGATCAAGCTCGGCCTCATCCCAGGCTACGGCGGTACGCAGCGCCTGCCGTTGCTGATCGGCAAGGCACGA
The DNA here is from genome assembly GCF_002934455.1 of Trinickia symbiotica. Classification (GTDB taxonomy): domain Bacteria; phylum Pseudomonadota; class Gammaproteobacteria; order Burkholderiales; family Burkholderiaceae; genus Trinickia; species Trinickia symbiotica. The sequence continues at coordinate 39,937 of NZ_PTIR01000002.1, forward strand.
GCGCTCGAGATGATCGCGAGCGGCCGGTTGGTGGATACGGAGGAAGCGGCTCGGCTCGGCTTGGTTCACCGAGTAGTCGACGCGGGCGAGCCCGTCGAACTGGGGATACGTTTTCTGGATGGGCTGGGCGTCCGTTTTCCAGCAGCGCTGAGTTTCGCGCGAACAGCGGTGGACAAGGCGCTGACCGTGTCACTAGAGGATGGCTTGAAGCTAGAGGCCGATCTATTCACTGCCGCGACCCAGACTACGGACGCGGGCGAAGGGATGCACGCCTTCCTGGAAAAGCGCAAGCCGGCATTCACTGGAAGGTAATCGCCAGTCATTTCCGCCGGCTCGCGATCAGGAGACAATCGATGAACCAATATGCACCGCCTATTGCGGATATCCACTTCGTGCTCAGGGAACTGGCCGGTCTGGACGAAATCGCAGCACTGCCTGGATTTGAAGACGCCACTTGGGACGTCACGAGTGCCGTTCTTGAAGAAGCAGGGGCCTTCGCGTCAGGCGTCATTTCGCCCATCAACCGGAGTGGCGACATCGAAGGAGCGCGCATCGAGAATGGGTGCCCGCGGATGCCTTTGGGATGGCGGGACGCATACGCGCAATTCGCTCGTGGTGGCTGGAATGGGCTATCGGTACGCAAGGCGCTTGGTGGGCAAAACCTTCCTCGGCTCGTCGCGGCCGCAGTCGACGAGATGTGGAACGGAGCCAGCGTGGCGTTCGCATTGCTGCCAATGCTGACGCGAGGTGTGATCGACGTCCTCGATCAGGTTGGATCCGCGGCGCTGAAGGCCAGGTTCCTGCCTCGGCTCGTCAGCGGCGAATGGACCGGAACGATGGTGTTGACGGAGCCGCAGGCAGGCTCGGATCTCTCTGCGGTTCGCACTTGCGCGCGGCCGGCCGGCGATGGCACCTATCGGTTGTCAGGCACGAAGATCTTCATCACTTACGGCGATCATGACCTTTGCGAGAACATTGTGCATTTGGTCCTCGCGAGAGTTGAGGGGGCGCCAGCTGGCGCCAAGGGCATTTCGCTATTTGCGGTTCCGAAGAGGCATGTGAACGAAGCCGGCGCACTCGGCGAATACAACGACGTGAGATGTGTGTCGCTGGAACGCAAGCTTGGTCTGCATGCCACGCCCACATGCGTGCTTGCTTTTGGTGATCAGGCTGGGGCGGTCGGGTACCTGGTCGGTGATGAGAACCACGGGCTCGAGAACATGTTCATCATAATGAATGCTGCACGGTTCGCCGTGGGGCTGGAGGGCGTTGGCCTCGCCGAGCGCGCGTACCAGTCGGCGCGTGCTTATGCGTCTGAACGCGTCCAGGGCGCGGAGTCCGGCAGCAGCAGCGGCGCGAAAGTAGCGATCGTTCGGCACCCTGATGTTCGCCGCATGCTCATGAGCATGAAGTCGCGCATCGAAGCGATGCGCGCCCTCGCACTCGTTGTCGCCGCCAGCATGGACAAGGCGGAGTGGCATGGCGATCAGGGCGAGCGGGCGGCAAATCGTGCGTTCGTTGAGTTGATGATGCCTGTCGCGAAGGGCTGGTTTACGGAAAACGGTCTGGATATCGCGTCAATGGGTATCCAGGTACACGGCGGTACCGGCTTTATCGAAGAAACGGGCGCGGCACAGTACCTGCGCGATGCCCGAATCACGACCATCTATGAAGGGACGACCGGCATTCAGGCGATGGATCTTGTCGGTCGAAAAATATGCCGGGACGGGGGTACGGCGATTCGTGCAGTGATCCGGTCCATGAGAGACGTTCAGGTGGATCTGGAGCTGGATGAACACGGTGATCTGCGGGCGATCGGCCGGCAACTCGGCCAGGCGATTGGCGAACTATCCAATGCCGCAAATTTCCTTGTCGAAACGTATCGATATAGCACGAGGCTTGCGCTCGCCGGATCCGGTCCGTTCCTCGATCTCCTCGGCACAGTTGCCTGCGGATGGCAAATGGGTCGAGCAGCGTTGGCAGCACGGCGTTTACTCGCGCCCGAACGAGTCGATAACGCGTTTCTACAAAACAAGATCATCACCAGCCGATTCTATGCAGACCATATCCTTTCGCGTGCGACTGCACTGAGCCATGTCGTCGTTCATGGAGCGGAAGTGACGTTGGCGATGGACGAGGCTGGGTTCGCGGGATAGTCCCGCTGCACACTAAGGAGCAATAGAAATGAGTAATACCGGATCCGCGTCATTCCTCCGCGAACTGAATCCGAACCGAGTCGAAGCGACGAAGCGCGAAGCCTTGTTGGAGAACCCTGGGTTCGGGCGTGTATTTACCGACCACATGGTGACGATTCGATATTCCGAAGGGCGTGGTTGGTATGACGCCAAGGTCGTTGCGCACGGCCCGTTCAGTTTTGATCCTGCCACGCTGGTGCTGCACTATGCGCAGGAAATTTTCGAGGGTATGAAAGCTTATCGGTTGCCGGACGGCGGCGCAGCACTATTCCGCCCGGATGCGAATGCGCGGCGTTTCCGCAATTCCGCGGAACGGCTCGCGATGCCCGCGCTGCCCGAGCCATTGTTCGTCGATTCCGTGCGGGAGCTCGTACGGGTGGACCGCGAGTGGATTCCGCGGACCGACGGATCGGCGCTCTATCTGCGGCCCTTCATGATCGCAACCGAAGCCGTGCTTGGCATGAAGCCCTCGCCAGATTATCTGTACTGCGTCGTGGCCACGCCGGTCGGTTCCTACTTCAAGGGAGGCGCTTCCGCGGTAACCCTGTGGGTGTCGGAAAACTTTACGAGAGCGGCGCCTGGCGGAACGGGTGACGCCAAGTGCGGTGGCAACTATGCCGCGAGCCTCGCGGCGCAAGCCGAAGCCATTCGCGAAGGCTGCGACCAGGTAGTGTTTTTAGATGCAGTTGAGCGTCGTTGGGTCGAAGAGCTCGGCGGCATGAACGTGTTCTTCGTGTTTGCCGACGGATCAATTCAAACGCCGCCGCTGACGGGAACCATCCTCCCCGGCATCACGCGAGCTTCATTGATCACGCTCGCGCGCGATCTGGGCCTGACCGTTCGCGAGGAGCCGTACGCGATCGATCAGTGGCAGGCGGATGCGCAACGCGGAAAGCTCGTTGAAGCCTTCGCTTGCGGCACGGCGGCAGTCGTGACACCTATCGGCAAGGTGAAGGGCCGAACGCATGAGTTCACAATCGGAGACGGCAACCTGGGACTGGTAACTGCACGGCTGAAGTCCGCACTGCTTGATATCCAAAATGGGCGCGCGCCGGATCACTATGGCTGGCTGGACCGCTTGTTCTGAGCGAGGACTGACCGGATCAACCAGGCTTATCTGTAAGGAAGGACCTTAGCCGGCTTCAAAAACGGGCCGAGGAAAAAGGAAGGACCGTGACGCCAAGGGTGTCACGGTCCTTTTTTCATTCCGCCTCTTTTGAAGGCGGTGTTAGTCAAGCAGCCTTGATATTGCTGCTCAGGGTGCCTCCGTCGCCGCTTTTGGCGGAGCCGGAGAGCGCCGCGAGCACGTTTGCGCGCCGGACGACGTGATCTTGAATCGCCCGCTCCTTGACCGGCCCAAAGCCGCGGATATCCATCGGGAGCGAGGCGAACGTTATCGCCTGGTCCAGCTTCTCTAACGAAAGCTGTGAGCAGACCTTGCGGATGTCATCGAAATACTCGGCGACGAGACGGCGCTCCGCGCGTCGTTCGGCCGTATAGCCGAAGATGTCGAGCGCGGTGCCGCGCAGCTCGCGCATGCCGGCCACAACCTTCAGCACCGGGAAAATCCACGGTCCGAACTTACGCTTCTTCGGACGGCCCGTTCGCGGGTCGATGCTTGACAGGAGGGGCGGTGCGAGCCAGATGGAAACCTTCTTCGCATCGGAGAACTGTGCCATCAGAGACTCGCGGAATGCCGGCGTGGTATAGAGACGCGCGACTTCGTATTCGTCTTTGTAGGCCATCAATTTGTAGGCGCTCCGTGCGACTGCCGTCGCAAATGCGTCGTGCTTCGGCGCAATCCTTGCATCCGCTTCGCGAGCCAGCATGACGAGGTCAACATATCGCTTTGCGTACGCACTGCCCTGATATTCCACGAGCCGTTGCCGATGGATTTCCACCAGTTGATCCAAGGTGGTGGCTTCTTGGATGGACGGGGGCTTCGGCGCTTCAATGGCTGCCAGTGCATCCGGTTTGGCTGCGATGATGCGCCCCCAGTTGAACGCGGACTTATTCATGTCGACCGCTGCGCCGTTGCGTTCGATGACATGGTTGATCGCGTCGCGGCTCAGCGGCACCAGGCCTTTTTGCCATGCATAACCGAGCATGAGGGTGTGCGTCGGCAACGTGTCGCCGAAGATGCTCTGCGCGATCGTGCCTGCATCGAATGCATGGAACGATTCGTTGCTGCAACGCTTGCGGACGCGGTCTTGCATCAGCTTCATCGGCGGTGTTGCATCGCGGTCGGTAATGAAGTCAGGCGTCGGCGTCGGCGCGAGGTTGAGCACGGCCGCGGTTCTGCTTGCCGACAAGCGAAGCAGCGAATCGGGCGCGGCCGAAACGACGAGGTCGGCGCCCAGCAGAAGATCCGCGTTGCCTTCGCCGATGCGCGAGGCTGCTATCTGATCATCGGTTGCGGCAATGCGCACTTGGCTGACGACCGCGCCGTTCTTTTGAGACATGCCGGTGAAGTCGAGCACTGTCGAGGCGAGGCCGTCGATGCCGGCCGCCGCGCCTAGGATCGCACCCATCGTCAGCACGCCGGAGCCGCCGATGCCGGTGATATAGATGTTGAACGGCCGACCGAGCGCGGGCAGCTTCGGCGCGGGCAGGGCCGCCACGAGTTCTGCTTCGATGCCCGCGACTCGCTTGCTGTCGGGCTTGCGGACCTTCACGCCTTCCACTTCGACGAAGCTCGGGCAGAAGCCCTTCACGCACGAGAAGTCTTTATTGCACGCGCTCTGGTTGATGGCGCGTTTGCGGCCGAGCGGCGTCTCAAGAGGCTCGACGGAAATGCAATTGGACTGGACGGAACAGTCGCCGCAACCCTCGCAGACTTCATGATTGATGAAGACGCGCCGATCCGGGTCGGGCAACTCCTTGCGCTTGCGGCGCCGCCGTTTCTCGGCGGCGCAGGTCTGCTCATAGACGATTGCAGTAACGCCGGGGACTTCTCGCAGTTGCCGTTGGACAGCATCGAGTTCGTCTCGATGGTAGACGCCCACACCAGGCGCGAGCGTCTTGTTGCCTTGCCAGCGCGTCGGATCGTCAGTCACGAACGCAATTTTTTCGATCCCTTCGGCTTGGAGCTGGCGCGTGATCCCGGCCGGATCGTTCGTTCCTTCCGTCGGCTGCCCGCCAGTCATGGCGACAGCGTCGTTATAGAGAATCTTGTAGGTGATGTTGGTCTTCGCGGCGACAGCGGCGCGAATGGCGAGCAGGCCTGAGTGCTGATAGGTTCCGTCGCCCAGATTCTGGAACACGTGCGCGGTCTTGGAGAACGGCGCCGCGCCGATCCATTGGGCGCCTTCACCGCCCATGTGGCTCGCGACTTTGGTCTTCAGCGCCGGCTGGGACAGCGCGATCACGTGACAGCCGATGCCGCCGCCGCTGATCGAGCCTTCCGGCGTGCGTGTCGACGTATTGTGCGGGCAGCCCGAACAGAAGAACGGCGCACGCACCGGGATGACCGCCGCGGCGGGCTTCTTGGCGGCCGCATCGAGCTCGCTAAGGCGTTCACGGATGTCCGGCGCGTCAACGCCGTTGGCCTCCAATCGACGCACCAGTGCTCTTGCGACCAGGTGCGAGCTGAATTCCCATGCCTCGGGCAGGAGCGTATTGCCCGCTGCGTCGGTTTTTCCGGTGAGGACAGGGCGTTGCGATTCCGGGCGATGGAATAGGGCGTCCTTAAGTTGTGCCTCGACGTTCGAACGCTTTTCCTCGATGACAAGCACTTCACGATTACCAGCCGCGAATTGACTGGCGCCCTCGGTTTCGAGGGGCCAGCTCATCGCGACCTTGTACACCGAAACGCCCATGGCGCGCAGCTTCTCGTCGCTGAGGCCGAGATCCTGGCAAGCCTGCATGAAGTCCTGATGCGCCTTGCCGACCGTGACGATGCCCAGGCGCTTCGTCGGCGCCGCGAGAATGACGCGGTCGAGCTGGTTAGCGCGCGCCCATGCGCGGGCGGCGGGAAGCCGCTCGTCGATGAGCCGGCGTTCGTACTCACCACGTTGAGCGGGCCACGAGAGCGTGGGGTCCCAATTCAGACCATGCGCGGGAACCGCGAAATCCGTAGGCTCGCGAAATGTCGGCCACGATCCCATGTCGATCGTGGCTGCGGTTTCGACGACTTCAGCGATTGTCTTCAACGAGACCCAAAGACCGGCATAGCGGGACATCTCGATGCCCGCAAGACCGAACTCGATGACTTCCCGGACATTGCTGGGCTGAAGCACAGGGATCGAGGCGGAGTGAAAGATCCCGTCGGTTTGATGCGGCCACATCGAGGACTGCGCGGCATGATCGTCGCCCGAAATGGCCAGGACGCCGCCCAGCTTCGACGTGCCCATCATGTTGGCATTGCGGAACACATCGCCCGTCCGGTCGACGCCCGGCCCTTTGCCGTACCAAATGCCGAACACGCCGTCGACCTTGGTTTCGCCAAAGACGGTGTGCACCTGCGCGCCCCACAACGCGGTCGCAGCGAGGTCTTCGTTGAGACCGGGCTGGAACACGATGTCGTGCGCAGCAAGCTGTTTCGAGGCTTTCCAGAGCTGCTGGTCATAGGCGCCGAGCGGCGATCCGCGATACCCGGAAATCAAGCCGGCGGTATTGAAATTGCGCGTACGATCGCGCTCGCGTTGGATCATCGGCAGACGAACGAGCGCCTGAATGCCAGTGATAAACGTCCATTGTCGGCTTGTCGCCGAAGCAATTGCGTCGCGCGACGTCAGGGCAGTATCCACGAGTGTCTCCAGGAAAATAAATCCTATTCGAACTGATGTGCCAGTTTAGGATGTCGGCCGCGTGGTTTTGCACCAATTTGAATTATTCAATGCACGAAAACGTAGTCGCTTGAACTATCAATTGTTATTGAATTGGTTCAAAGTGACTACCTTGGCGGCTCATATGAATGGAGCAGGCTCCAGAGGGCGGAAGAAGCGCGCGCAGCAGTCGTTAGAGATCAGAGCATCGGCGAAGTCCGGTTCAGGATGGTCTTCAACGCGAAGCTCGATCGGATGTGTTCGACGCCTGGAATGCGCGTTAGCGTCTTGCTGAGGAAGCTCTGGTATGAGTCCAGGTCGGGTACCACTACGCGCAGGATGAAATCGGCATCGCCCGTCATTGTGAAACAGCTCATGACCTCCGGTGCCACCACGATCTCCTTCTCGAAACGCTGGATTGCCGCCTCCGACTGGTTCTCGAGCGTCACCGATATGAATACGGTGAGCCCGCCGATCAGCTTGCGCTCGTCAAGATGCGCGAAGTAACCGCGGATGTATCCCTGCTCCTCCAGTCTGTGCACACGCCTGAGCGTGGGCGTGAGCGACAAACCGATTCGCTCTGCCAAGTCGCGCCAACTAAGGCGCCCGTCCGCGGAAAGTTCGCGCAGGATTTTGAGGTCGATCTTGTCGAGGTCGTGTGGCACGGCAAACATTTGTGGCTCTCGTTAGGGCAACTGCACTAGACGGCCCCACGGTTGGATCGCGTTTTGGTGCAAGCGATCACAGTGAAGGGCATAAGCTTGAATTCTTTAGGTGACAACGAATCTAGTCATGAAGTATCTCGAAGAGCCTGTCCGCAAGGACGTTTCGGTATTGACGCTGAGAGCCATGCGCGATGCCGGCGAAAGGATCGCCATGCTGGCTTGCTACGATGCGAGCTTTGCATCCATGCTCGACCGATGCGGTGTCGATGTACTGCTCGTGGGAGACTCTCTCGGCAATGTCGTCCAGGGGCACTCGACGACATTGCTCGTCACGATTGGACATGCGGTCTACCACACAGAAGCCGTGGCGCGTGGCGACCGCACCGCGCTCGTGGTATCCGATCTCCCTTTCGCGACGTACGCGACACCTGTCCAGGCGTTCGAGAACGCGGCACGCCTGATGCGTGCGGGAGCGCAGATGGTCAAGCTCGAAGGGGGGGCGTGGCTTGGCGAGACGGTCCATTTTCTTGTCGAGCGAGGCATCCCCGTTTGCGCGCACATCGGGCTGACGCCCCAGTCGGTTCATGCACTCGGTGGTTTCAGGCTGCAGGGCCGGACCGAGCCCGCTGCAATGCGTTTGATTGAAGATGCACTCGCTCTGCAGGATGCGGGCGCACAGATGATCGTCATGGAAGCCATTCCTGCGGAATTGGCCGCCGAGGTGACGGCGCGCCTGGCCATTCCCACGATCGGCATTGGCGCGGGCGTACATTGCTCCGGACAGGTGCTGGTACTGCATGATGCGCTCGGTGTGTACCCGGGGCGGACGGCCAAGTTCGTCAAGAACTTCATGGATGGTCAAACCTCAATCGAAGCGGCGATCAAGGCTTACGTCGCGGAAGTAAAGGCAGGCACCTTTCCCTCGGCCGAACATTCCTTCTCGGCTTGACCGTCTCGCCGCGGCACTGCCGCGGCGAGTGTCCGCAGCGAGGATCCGATCGGCCGAACCGACCCGAGCAGTTCCTGCGACTTCGATCACTCGCCTGTGAAGTTCGGCTGCCGCTTCTCGCTGAACGCGAGCACGCCTTCCGCATAGTCCTTGCTCCATCCCATTTCACGAATGAAGGTGGCTTCCATCGATAGCTGCTGCTCGAGCGAATGTCCGCTTGCGGCTTGGACGAGCTGACGCGTCCGTATCAGCGCCTTTGTCGGCATGGATGCCAGACGCTCTGCGAGGGCGTCGATGGCGGACGCAAAATCGGCATCATCGATCACATCCCAAATGAGTCCCCACTCCGCGGCCTTGGCGGCGGGCAGCTTGTCGGCGAGCATCGTTAGACCCATCGCGCGCGCGGAGCCGAGACGGTTCGACAGGAACCACGTGCTGCCGGTGTCCGGCGTGAGGCCAATTCGCGAGAACGCTTGCAGGAAGTACGCCGAGCGCGTGGCGACGACAATGTCGCAGGCAAATGCCAAAGCGGCTCCGCCGCCCGCCGCGAGTCCATTGACGGCGGCAACGGTCGGCATGTGCAGGTTTTGCAGCTTCAGCACGAGCGGCTTGAAAAGCCGCTCGACCAGATTGCCGATATCCGGCTGCTTGCCATCTACCAGCCGCATAGCCGGGTCCGTGAGGTCCTGGCCTGCGCAGAAGGCACGGCCGGCTCCCGTGATGACGAGGACGCGAAGCTGCTTGTCCGCCTGTATGTCATCCACCGCACGATGGATCTCGAGCATCGTCGACTCGTCGAGGCTGTTGAGCTTGTCGGGGCGATTCAGCTCGATTCGCGCGATCGGCCCGCTGGTGATGACTTTGATCATGTTGAACGTCATGGTGTGTTCCGACTGGGCAGGAAGAAAAGAATGCCTCGACCGGCCGGCCGTGCACGTCACCAGTCAGTCCCATGCGGTCAACGATAGCTCCTCAAGCCATATATGTCAATATCATGATGTATAAAGATGAAATGGCGTCGTACGAGTGGGCGCTTTGAGGCGGAGACCGGCGAAAAAAGGCAGGATGCAGATGTTTTTTGAAGTCGATAGGCGGCCGGGCCCGCTTCGCATGCGATGCTTTATTTCGGCTCTGGCGCGAGAGGCATGTCAGGCCAGTTGTTACGCGGGCGTTCGCTTTGGAGGAAGCGGCTCAAGGGATGACGTTGGTGAGGGAGGGGCAAGTCCGTTGCAACTCGCCAATGCCAAACGAGGTCGAGCGAGTTTCCGTCCCGCCCGGGACAGGCGTTCAGTCGCGCGCGGAAAGGGCGGAGGCGCTCAGTTGCACGATAGCGTCGGGCTCGAGATTGACGGCGTCCATCCCTTTGTTGAGTTGATTCAGAAAGTGAACCAGCGACACCTTGTCGTCGAACCGGAAACTGGCGAGAGCTTGTCGGTAGAACTCGTAGATCTTGGGTTGCAGGCTATCCCAAAATGCTCTCCCGTTAGTGGTGAGCACAACTTTCTTCGCGCGTCGGTCGACCGTATCCGCGATACGCACCACATGCTCCTCTCTCTCGAGCCTCTTCAGGACGCCATCGAGGCTTTGGCGGCTAACCACCAAGTAGTCCGCGAGTTCGGAGAACGACATTCCCTCGGCTACCTGCGCGCGCGACAGGGCGCCGAGGACGGCCCACTGCACGGTTGTGATGCCGAGCGCTTTGATCGTCTGCCTGTCGAGCGTATTGCCCGCCTGAAACAGGCGGAAGAACAGTCGATTGTGAATTGACGAGACAGATTGATCGTATGAGGAGTCGATGTTTGCCATGGGATGATCTGGGAGGCGCGGTGCGCCGGTACAACGCCGCAATGCCTGTATTTTAAGGCGCGGTTTGCCCCGACCCGTTTCACGTGGCCGCGCGACTTCGGGGCCGACCGGAACAACCGCGCGCTTCGGCAGTCGCCGGCAAGGCGGCAAGGCGTGAATGAGACATATACGTGACACGGGAGGGGTGTCGCTCAGCGAAGAGTGTACATCAAGTATGGAATTGGTCTCGATGGAAACGATTAAACATGTAATGATGTTGACGTAAATGCGATCCTGTCATAGAGTGCCGACACGATGCCACAACGCGACGGGACACTTCATGACGACGTTCGACAAGCTCCTTACCCCGCTTACCGTCGGATCGACCGTGCTGCCGAATAGGATGGTCATGGGCGCCATGCATACGCGGCTGGAAACGCTCGATCGCCCGCATGAGCGGCTCGCTGCGTTCTATGCTGCGCGTGCGGCCGGTGAGATCGGCCTGATCCTGAGCGGCGGCTTTTCTCCGAATCCCGAAGGCGTCATGGAGGAGGGCGGGCCACTATTCAACAGCCCTTCCCAGCTTGAAGAGCATCGCGTCGTGACACGTGCTGTCCACGCGGCCGGTGGAAAGATCGTCCTGCAGATTCTGCATGCCGGACGCTATGCCAAGGTGCCATATTGCGTTGCTCCGTCCCCTGGCAAGGCTCGCATCAACACCTATTCGCCGCACGCGCTGACCACCGACGAGGTGCGCGAGACGATCGCGGACTTCGCCAATACTGCATCGCTGGCGGTGGACGCGGGGTATGACGGAGTCGAGATCATGGGTTCCGAGGGATATCTGCTCAACGAATTCACTGCAGCGGTGACCAATCACCGAGACGATCAATATGGCGGCACCTTCGAAGGGAGAATCCGCTTTCCGCTCGAGGTGGTCCGTGAGGTACGCGAGCGCCTGGGCAATCAGTCGATGCTGATTTACCGTATCTCTTCTATCGATCTGATCGACGGCGGCATGACCGGTGCCGAGATTGCGGCCTTCGCCAAGGAGATCGAAGCGGCCGGTGCGGATCTGATCAATACTGGCGTCGGCTGGCACGAATCTGCGGTTCCGACGATTGCCGCCTCCGTGCCGCGCGCCGCGTGGCGTGCGGCGATCGGGAACGTCAAGCAGGCCGTATCGATTCCCGTCATGGCGTCGAATCGTATCAACATGCCGGAGATCGCAGAGGAACTGATTGCCTCGGGCGTCGCCGACCTCGTATCGATGGCACGCCCGCTGCTCGCCGATCCGGATTTCGCGAAAAAGACACGCCTCGGAACGGTCGACGAGATCAACACGTGCATTGGCTGCAACCAGGCTTGCCTGGACCGCATCTTTACCGAGCGCTCCGCGACCTGTCTGGTCAATCCGCGCGCGGGACGTGAAATCGAGTTTCCGACCGGCGAAGCCCCGACCCCCAAGCGAATTGCCGTGGTGGGCGGTGGTCCGGCTGGCATGGCCTTCGCAATCAGCGCCGCTGAACGCGGGCATCGCATCACGCTGTTCGAGGCGGAGTCTCGACTGGGCGGACAGTTAAACATGGCCAAGGTCGTTCCCGGCAAGGCGGAATTTCACGAGATGCTGCGCTACTTCCGCGTTCGCCTCGAGAGACTGGGCGTCACGCTGCGCATGGGCGAGGCGGCTACGTCCGACCAACTGATCGGCGGGCAGTTCGACGAGATTGTGCTGGCGACAGGGGTAATGCCGCGTGTGCCGGACTTTCCTGGCGTCGATCATCCAAAGGCTGTTTCATATATCGATGTGTTGACGGGCAGGGTTGTAACAGGTCAACGCGTCGCCATCATCGGCGCAGGCGGCATCGGTTTCGACGTTGCCGAATTCCTGCTGGGGGAGCCGAATGAGTCGCTCGAGAGCCGAGCGTTTTTCGAAGCGTGGGGCGTCGATCCCGACAATACCACTCCGGGGGGACTTGCTCGGGCCGCCGCTCATGCCGCACCTCGCCGCACGGTACACATGTTTCAGCGCAAAGCGGAGCCGCTCGGCAGGCGGTTGGGCAAGTCGACGGGCTGGATTCTGAAAGCCAAGCTTCGCAAGGCCGGCGTCATGATGATTTCGGGCGCGACGTACCACTCGATCGATGATGACGGGTTGCACTACACGGTCGATAGCGCACGGCATGTTTTGCCGGTCGATCACGTGGTGCTGTGTGCGGGACAAGATTCCAATCGCAGCCTGTATGACGAGCTGATCGCACGACGCATCGAGCCGAGGCTGATCGGCGGCGCCGATGTGGCTAGCGAACTGGATGCTTTGCGGGCTATCGATCAGGCTACACGGCTCGCCGTCACCATTTGAACGCTATATTCACCCGCACGATACACGTTGCGTGCCGTGGTCGACGCTTGCCGACGGTACAGGAAATACGATGATTCGCGATCAGGAAACGCTTTCTCTACTTATCGATTCACTGTCGCGCTTTGTGCGCGAGCGGCTCGTTCCGGCGGAGGATGAGGTTGCCGATTCGGACGAAATTCCCGCCGAAATTATGGGTGAGATGCGCGAGCTCGGCCTGTTTGGTCTGACCATCCCCGAGGAGTTCGGCGGACTCGGCCTGACGATGGAAGAAGAGGTGCTTGTCGCGTTCGAGATCGCTAAGACGTCTCCCGCCTTCCGGTCAATTATCGGTACGAACAACGGAATTGGCTCTCAAGGATTGATTGTTGATGGCACCGACGAGCAAAAGCGATGTTATTTGCCGAAACTGGCGTCAGGCGAGTTGATTGCATCCTTCGCGCTCACCGAACCTGATGCCGGCTCGGACGCCGCTTCCCTTCGCACGACGGCGGTACGCGATGGCGACGATTACGTGATCAATGGCACGAAGCGCTTCATCACGAATGCGCCGGAGGCTGGCATTTACACCGTGATGGCACGCACCAATTCCGAAATCAAGGGCGCGGGCGGTATTTCGGCATTCATCGTCGAGAAGGGCACGCCGGGGTTGTCACTCGGGCGGCTCGACAAGAAGATGGGGCAGCGGGGGGCGCACACCTGTGACGTGATTTTCGACGACTGCCGGGTCCCAGCCATCAACCTCATCGGTGGCAAAGAAGGCGTGGGCTTCAAAACGGCGATGAAGGTGCTGGACAAAGGCAGGCTTCACATTGCGGCGATTTGTGTGGGCGCGGCCGAGCGCATGCTCAATGACGCGCTGCGCTATGCCATGGAGCGGCGGCAGTTCGGCAAACCAATCGCGGAATTCCAATTGATCCAGGCGATGCTCGCCGACAGCCGTGCCGAAATCTACGCGGCCCGCTCGATGGTCTTGGATGCGGCACGTCGTCGCGACAACAAGGAAGACGTTTCGACGGAAGCCTCGTGCTCCAAGATGTTCGCATCGGAGATGTGCGGCCGGGTGGCGGACCGCGCCGTGCAGATCCATGGTGGCGCGGGATATGTGTCCGAGTACGCTGTCGAGCGGTTCTATCGTGACGTTCGTCTGTTCCGCATTTACGAGGGGACCACGCAGATTCAGCAGATCGTCATCGCTCGAAACATGATTCGCGATGCCGCGCAATAGGGCATTGTTTCCGGTCTCGGCCGGCGTCGCCCAATGCACCCCGGGGTATCAGATTGAAGCCTCGAATTTTCACCATCGGCACATCAACGGTATGCCGTCCACGAAAAGTTGGCGATCGCAAGCCATGCGAAGGCGTTCATCGATGCGGGCCTGCGTGCGTCGAATGTCAACGCGTCGGTGACTCCCCGCGATTTTCGTTCTCCACACAACGTGCCAGCTTGATCGTCTCGCGCGTCGCATGCAGTACCTCGTCGGACAGCGGCAGATCGGTTTTCGCAACCGCGCGTGCCACAGCGATCGCACCGATTTGGGCCGCTACCGAAGCAACCGCCAACTGGCGCTTCGCTGCGGCCGGCATTCCCGGGTGCAGTGACCCCTCCACGATCGCGACTTCTTCGTTGAATGCCTTCGCGAACCTGTCGCTGACGGCCGGACCCTGGCGCGCCGCCTCGCTGGCCGAGGCAGTCATAGGACAACCCGTCCCCAACCTATCTCGCATGCCGGCTGAGAAGAGAGCGTCAAGATAGTCCTCGAACGTCGGGTGTCGATCGCCTGCCCACGCGCGCATCCCGGCCATGCTGCCGGCAAAGCCTGCCGAAAAGGCTTCAGCCGCGAGCGCGTCCTTGGAGGGAAAGTGCGCGTAGAGCGCGCCATGCGTCAGTCCTGCCGCCTTGGCAACTTCCGCTACGCCTACGCCGTCGACCCCTTTCTCGCGAAACAACTTGCTCGCAGCCTGGAGCAGCGCACGTCGATTAGCGTCCGCCTTCTCCTTGGAAACACGCATTGTCCACTCCGTGATGTTCAGTCGAAATATTAGTTGTGGTCGCCATGAAAATCAATTATTGTGGCCACAATCAATAGAAAAAATGGAGCCGATGATGAGCGATCGACTCGAACTGGCGCTGGCTGCGCATGGCGGTCTCGACCGCTGGGGGCGAGGCGACGCAGGCAAACAACCCCGCAACCATCTGAACGGAGAATGATGTCATGCGTTACAAGCTTTTCGGCAAGCATACCGGCCTGCGAGTCTCCGAGCTGGTGTTGGGAACGGGTAATTTCGGCACACGCTGGGGCTATGGAAGCGAGCCAGACGAGGCGCGACGTATCGTTGACGCCTATGCGGAGGCCGGCGGCAATTTTATTGATACTGCCGACAGCTATCAGTTCGGCGAGGCAGAGGAAATTCTTGGAGAGCTGCTCGCCGGCCGTCGAGACGAATTCGTGCTGGCCACAAAATTCTCGCAGCGCGCTAGTCCTCACGATGGCATCCTCGTAACTGGCAACAGCCGAAAGGCCATGATCTCGTCCGTCGAGGCAAGCCTGCGGCGACTCAAGACCGATCGCATCGATCTGCATTGGGTGCACTATGCCGACGGCGTCACGCCGATCGAGGAGATCGTTCGCGGTTTCGACGATCTTGTCCGCGCTGGCAAGATTGTCTACGCAGGGCTATCGGATTTTCCCGCCTGGCGCGTTGCACGTGCTGCAACCCTCGCGGAGTTGCGAGGCACTGTTCCAGTGGCTGGACTTCAGGTCGAGCATAGCCTCGTCGAGCGCACCACAGAGCAGGACCTTCTGCCGGCTGCACGTGCGCTTGGGCTTGGCGTCGTAGCCTGGTCTCCGCTTGGTGGCGGTATGCTGACCGGTAAATACCGCAAAGGCGAAAAAGGGCGCGCCGAAGGGTTCGGCGGGAAGGTGTTCCAGGCAGAGAACTCCGGGCAGCGGAGCGCCATTCTCGACACACTGATTGCCGTTGCAGACGAAGTCGGCGTGACGCCGGGCGAGGTCGCCATTGCTTGGGTCGCGGCCAAGGGTTCGCTGCCAATCATTGGACCCCGAACCGTCGCTCAGCTGCGCAGCAATCTCGCTGCGACAAATGTGACGTTGACTTCAGATCAGATCGCGACGCTCGATGGGGTGAGTGCTGTCCCGCCGATTTTTCCGTACACGTTGCTCGACAATCCGACGAACCGCCAGCGGATATTTTCCGGCCAGCTCGATCGCTTCGATGCACCGATAGAGCCAGTGGCGTGATCTAGGGGAATGGTCAGTCTTTCGTCGTAGTTCTCGTTATTGGTGCTGCGCAAAGAACTGTTCTGACTGAATTGAGCAGTAACGGGCGGCGCAGTGATGTGCTTGCGCCGTGACCGTCGGCGCGGTCGGTTGTAGTGGAGTGTGTGTATATGCACTGAACGCTCAGGCGTGGGTCGGGCCTCTCGATCCCACAGGTTAATTTTCCGAATGAAGGGATAGCCATGGAAGCTGAAGTCGTAATTTGCAGTCCAGTCCGTACGCCGATCGGGGCATTTGGCGGGTCGCTCAAGGATGTGCCGGCAGTAGAGCTTGGCGCTGTCGCGGTCCGCGAGACCCTGCACCGCAGCGGCGTGAGTGCGTCGAAGGTCAACTCGGTCGTGATGGGCAACGTGATCCAGGCTGGAAACAAGATGAACCCCGCGCGGCAGGCAACGATCGGCGCCGGTTTGCCGGCAGAAGTGCCAGCCTTGACCGTGAATCGTGTTTGCGGCTCCGGGGCGCAAGCGATCGTCAACGCGGCGCAGGAGATCTGGCTAGGGTTTGCCGATGCATCGGTGGCGGGCGGGATGGAAAGCATGGAGCGCGCACCGTACTTGCTCCCGAATGCTCGGTGGGGGCAGCGGATGGGGCACGCCAAGATCTATGACAGCGTGTTGCGTGACGGCCTCGTCGACGCGTTCTCCGACGAACACTCGGGTTGGCACACCGAAGATCTCGTCGCGGAAATGGCAATCACGCGCGAACAGCAGGACAGTTGGGCTGCCCGGTCTCAGCAGCGGTTCGCCGCGGCCCAAGCGCGGGGCGCGTTCGGCGACGAAATTGCCGGTGTGGAAATCAAGGTCAAAGGCGGAGCAACGGTGTTCTCCCGAGACGAGCCGCCGCGCCCCGACACGACGGTCGATGGGCTCGCGAAGCTACGGCCCGCATTCCGCGCGAACGGGACGATCACGGCAGGGAACGCGCCTGGGCTCAACAGCGGGGCTGCCGCGATGCTGGTGACGTCGCGCGCGTTCGCCGACGCGCATGGCATTTTGCCGGCGGCACGCCTGGTTGCTTACGGCGTGGCGGCGGTGAAGCCCGGTATGTTCGGTCTGGGTCCCGTCCCGGCTGTCAAAATCGCGCTCGAACGCGCTGGGTGGAAGCTGTCAGACGTCGACCGGATCGAAATAAACGAGGCTTTTGCGGCGGTGCCGATTGCGGTCATTCGAAAGCTCGATCTCGCGGAAGACATCGTCAACGTAGAAGGCGGAGCGATTGCTCATGGTCACCCGATCGGCGCCACAGGCGCCGTTTTGACCACTCGCCTGATTCACTCGATGCGCCGGGATAACCTGAAACGCGGCATTGTGACTTTGTGTATTGGTGGAGGGCAGGGGATCGCCCTCGCTATCGAGACACTGTGAGCGGCACGCACGATTGCGGTTTTTGCAGAAGTCACTACGGAGAAGAATAGTGTTGCTGTTCGATGTGCGTCGCGCGCCTGTTCGGTCTCTAGCATGACGAGTTTCTGCACGATTTCAAGTCGGACGGCCGCCTGATTGATCTGCGAGCGCAAGGCGACCTCGCGCTCGGTGCTCGGCTCGCAGCGCTTCGCGCTTTATGAGAATGCGCTGTCTGTGTGTGCCGGTAAGGTGAACTGAAAGACGGCGCCGCGAGGCACGCTTGCACTGGACGACAACGTGCCCCCGTGTGCTTCCACGATTGAGCGACAAATGGACAGTCCCATGCCCATTCCGCCGGCCTTAGTCGTGAAGAATGGCTCGAAGAGGCGGTCGGCGTTCCCCGATGCCACACCCGGCCCCGAATCGCGCACCGTGACAAGGACGCCGGTCTGCTCGTGTTGGCTTGTACCGATGAGGAGTTCTCGCGGTCCGTCATCAACGGCGGTCATTGCTTCGATGGCATTGATGATCAGGTTCATCACGACCTGCTGGAGCTGAACGCGGTCGCCGTCGACGAGCGGCAGGTCGTCCGCAAGCTGCGTCCGGACCGAGACGTTGTTCTTCTCGGCCTCGCCGCGCGTCATGGCAATGACCTCACCAATCGCCTCGTTGAGTTGCAGCGTCTCCTTGCACGTCGGGGCATTTTTGACGAGGCCACGAATTCGATTCATGACTTCGCTGGCGCGCGTTGCGTCCTTGATGATGTGGGCAAACGCCTGCCGGGCTTCCTCCAGATTGGGTGGCTGCGCGCTCAGCCAACGCAGGCCTGCCGCTGCATTGGTGGCGGCCGCGCCGATCGGTTGCTTGACTTCATGAGCGATTGAGGCTGCGAGCTGCCCCATGGTCGTGACGCGGTTCGCATGCGCAAGCGCCATCTCCACCTCGAGATATCGCCGCTCGCTATCGCGCGCTTCGGCTTCGGCCCGCTTGCGGTCGGTCAGATCAAGCACGAACGCGACGCCTTGGTGCCGGCTGTCTTCGAAGCTCGCCACACCGATCAACACGGGCACGCGGCTGCCATCCTTCCTCCAGTATTCCTTCTCGAACGGTTGCACAGTCCCCGTTGCCTGAAGTTCCGGGATCCAGTGTTGCCTGTCAAAATCGAGCCAGTCGGGCGGCGTCAGTTTCGTCCAACGCAAACGACCGTTGACGAGATCGTTGCGGTCGAATCCGACGATACTCAGGAACGCGTCATTGGCCTCTAGAATCTGCCCCTCGAGATCCCATATGAAAATCCCGACAATGTTGGCGTCGACAAGTCGCCGGATCTTCGCTTCACGTTCTGCGAGCTCGCGATACAAGCAAGCATTCTCCAGCGTAACCGCGGCCTGCGAGGCAAGCAACTTCAGCACCGCGATCCTGGCCGGTGCAAAAACGCCTGGAGCCAGATTGTTCTCGAGATACAGTGCGCCGATGAGCCTCGCCCGGCTGATCAAGGGCACGCACAGAATCGAGCGAACTTGACGAATACTGATGTATGGATCCGCCGCAAACGAAGCTTCTGCGGCTGCATCACGGACAATGACACTCTCCCCGGTACGCAAGACATGGTGGAGAACCGTCTGCGGCAACGCCTGCGCGGCCGCAGGCTCGTCGCATAGTTCCACGACGACTGTGTCAGGACACGTCGTCGCGCGTGCCTCGATCCGCGGCTCGGCGCCATTCGACAAAACCAGCAGTCCGTTCTCGGCACCCGCCTGTTCGATTGCGGTGCGCATGAGCGCGTGGAGCAGTTTGTCCAGGACGATCTCACCCGAAACTGCCTGCGACACCTTGATTACCGTCCCAAGGTCGAGTCGATCGACCGGCGTCCCGATTGTACTCGTCGCATCGGGCAGAGATTCTTCTTTCCCGAGTTGCGGATAAGCTTCTTCGAGTTGTCGCACCTTGCCGTCGGCTCCCCAGCGCAGATAGCAGTACCGGGCGTTGCGCAGGTACGCATGTGAAATGATCTCGAAGCCTCGCGCAGCATGGAACCGCGCTGCAAGCTCGCTGGCGAGCGCTTCGTTGTTAGGAAAGTCGTTTGCGCGAGCCGAGCGGATTGCTTGCTCGTAGAGTCGTTCGGCGTCAAGCTCGCGCCCTTCGAGGCGGGCAATTTCCGCGTGCACGAGGGCCGCCCGGTTCTCGAAGTTCTCCGGACAGTTCCCCGCCCATACGGCAAGCTTTTCGTCGTGAACGGCGAGGGACGCCAAGTGTTGCTGCCGCTCGGCGGCTGTTGCGTCCTCGCAGCTTGCAGCCGAGGAGAGCGCGGCGTAGAAGTGGTACTCCGCTTCCTCGTAAAACGTTTCGGATGTCCAGAGCAGCTGTTGCGCCCTCGACGAGGCATCCATGGCAGCCGCATAGTCGCCGGCAAGATAGCGCCCCTGCAGTTTCCGGGTCCAGTACCAACATTCGGCGATCGCTAACGCCCGATTGCCAGATAGGTGCTGCTCGAACCGGCGCTCCTCGAACTGTCCGTCATCGAAGCACCCGAATTTCGACGTCAGGCCGCGAAGCGTGCGGATCAATGCAAGCTGTGCCGTGATGATGTCGATCACGAGACCATATTGCGCGCTTTCCGCAAACGCGAGACCATGTTCAGCTTCGCGTTGCACCTCGACGAGCGGATTACCCGCGAAGAGAAGATCCGTGTTCAGGTTGTTGCACGCGTAGGCCGCATATTGGACGTCGCCCATCTTGTTCGCGGCTTCGAAAGCGCGACGCAACAGGTCGCGGCAGAAGCGCACATGTTTTGTCCAGCGCATCACAAAAGCGGCGAAGCACAAATAGGTGCTCGCCTCGAAGCGCTTCAACCCATGTCGTTCGACGAGTTCATAGCCGAGCTGGCCGAATCGAAATCCCGTGTCGTAGTTGCCGAAATACGGTCCTGCGATTTTGCCAAGCATGACATAGGCGAAGCACGACGCATCGCAGTTGCCGCGCTCGAGACTCAAATTCACCGCTCTGCAGACTGTAACGGCAACCAGGTTCGCATCCGTAAAAACAGCCGGTGGCAACACCTTATTCAGAACACCGACCGTTGCGAGCGAATCGGGATCGCTCATGAGCGGCAATTCGATGAGGCTCTCGATCGTTCGGTCCACAAGTCGGGACCAGATCTGCTCATACTCGCGCCGCGCCTCTTCCTGCGTCGGATGAGGTGACAAATCGATACCCACGTGCCGCAAGTAGTCGAGCGCAACGGCAACGGCTCGATCGCTGCGATCGAGTGTCGTGCACACGTCCATCTGCACACATGCGACGCTCGCGCGCTCGACTGTATTGGTCGCGCGGTTGGAGAGCGCAGTCAAGCGCTCGTCCGCGGCCACCAGCTCGCCGGTCAGGAACTCGCATTCCGCGCGTTCCAGCTCCAGCGCGAAGATAAGGTCGCGTTGGCGCTGCCAGCCATCGTCGCCCAGCAGCGCCGTGCCCACGACGAGGTGCTTGAGCGCCGAGACGTAGGCCGTCGAAGCTTTGGCACGCCGGCCTGCAGTCAAATTGAACTCAGCGAGCCGTTCGCGCTCCTCACACGAAGTGATCAGGCGGACGGCGCGGTTCAGTTGACTGACGATCTCGAAGATCGACGCCTCCCGCTTCTCGGGAGGCGTCAGCGCAGCGAGCAGTCGTCCTATTCGAAGGTGCACCTCGCTGCGCAGTTCCTCCGGAATCAGCGAATAGGCGGCTTCCTGAACGCGATCGTGAATGAACCGGTAAGCGCTCGCGAGGCGCTCGACTAATTCGTGATGGACGGCTGGCCATAGCACCGCGTGAACTTCTTTGTCGCTAATCCCGAGAACGATCGAAAGTGTGCCGATCTCCGCAATGTTTCCAAGACAAGCCAGCTGCTGCAACGCTCGTTGCGTCTCGGCTGGCAGACGGCTCAACTTCGCAACCATGAGCTCGACAATGTTATCGGTGTATCCTTTCGCGTGAATCCGGTCGAGGTCCCAGGACCAGCGCGCCGCACCATGCTCGAAGGCGAGCATTCCCTCATCGGCCAGCGAAGACACGAACTGAATCGCGAAAAACGGATTGCCACCGGTTTTCGCATGTACCAGTTGCGCGAGCGGCGCGGCGCGCGCCGACTCGCAGCGAAGAGTGTCCGCGATCAGTTGCCCGAGATGCGCCGCGCCAAGTGGCACAAGCGTGATTTCGAGCACCTTCCCGCCAGCGGTCTTGATGGCTTCGAGCCTGCGCGTGAGCGGGTGCTCCGGGGTGACTTCGTTATTGCGATAGGCGCCGATCAAGATGAGGTGCTGCAGATCCGACTGGGTCAGCAGAGCCTCGAGCAGATCGAGTGTCGCTGCGTCGAGCCATTGCAAGTCATCGAGAAAGAGCGCGAGAGGATGCTCCGGGCGGGCGAACACACCGATAAAGCGTCGGAACACGAGCTGGAAACGTCGATGTGCGTCCTGGGAAGGAAGCTCGGGAACCGGTGGCTGGTCTCCGATGATGAGCTTCAGCTCCGGGACGACATCGACCATGAGTTGCCCGTTCGGACCAAGCGCCTCGAGCAGTGCGTCGCGCCAACCGCCAAGCTCGGCGTCGCTCATGCCGAGAAGCGGCCGCACGAGACTTTGAAAGGCCTGAGCAAGGGTCGAATACGGAATATCGCGCTTGTACTGATCGAACTTGCCCGCGGCGAAGAGCCCCCGCGACGGCGCCAGCACCTGATGCAGCTCGTTGACGACGGAGGACTTGCCAATCCCCGAATATCCGGACACGAGCACGAGCTCCGGAGTCCCATTTTGGGCGACGCGATCGAACGCGGCGAGCAGTGCCTCGACCTCGCGGGCTCGTCCGTACAGCTTCTCCGGAATCAGTAACCGGTCGGGCATATCCTGTTGCCCCACCGGAAAGTCCTCGATGCAACCGCGGGCTTCCCATTCGGCCAGGCACCGCCGCAAATCGCGCTCCACGCCGACCGCCGTCTGGTAGCGCTCCTCGGCCGTTTTCGCGAGCAGTTTCATGACGATGGCCGAGACCGCCGCCGGGAGATTTTCTAACCGCTCGCTCGGCGGCACCGGCTTTCTCGCGATATGGCAGTGCACCCACTCCATGGGATCTGTTGCGGCGAATGGCAGGGAGCCCGTGAGCATCAAATACAGCGTGACGCCGAGCGCGTACAGATCGCTGCGGGCGTCGATCGAGCGGTTCATGCGGCCTGTCTGTTCGGGCGCCATGTAGGCGAGGGTGCCGGCAATGGTGCCGGGTGGTTCCGGCGCCTGTCGCTCGCGGGGCAGGCGCGATGCGATGCCGAACCCCATCAGCCGGGTCTCCCCGTCCGCACAGTTCACGAGAATGTTGCCGGGCTTGACGTCCTTATGGACAAGGCCGCACTGGTGCGCTTTGCCAAGCGCGGTGACGACGCTGATGGCGAGGCGCAGGAAGTGCCCTGTTTCCATGGGCGTACCGATGAGCCGGCTGAGCGGCTCGCCGCCCGCGTCTTCGAGCAAGAGCAGCGTGAGACCGCCTTCGCGTATGAGTTCCAGCGGCCGCACCGCCCATGCGCTGTCCAACTCGTTTCTCAAGCCGTATTCGTGCGCGAGACGGTCGAGAATGGCAGGCGTAGGATGCTCGGCGGCGGGCCGCATCGCCAGCGCCGAGGCGTAAGTGCCGTCGGCATTTCGGCGGCGTATCCGGTAGCAGATACGTTCGCCGTCGTCCCACAAAAACCGGGAGCTTCCAATCTCAGGCGCGGCGAACCAAGAAGACTGGGTCAAGCTTCTCGCCTCCACGTCGAGCCTATTGGCCGCTGTCTGGCCGCGCAGCTGTTTCGCGTTGCGTCGGGAGGACAGACCGTTCTGCAACTAAGTCTGCCACAGATGCAGGCGGCCTGACGATGCGAGTTTTTGCCTGACGTCGGACGGAAATCCGCATAGCGCTCGCGCACCAGCGCCATGGCGCGCGTCCGCAGAGCGATCGGCAACTCCCAGTTGGTCGGCTTGCTGCGCTTGCCAGACACCAGCCCAATCGGGCCAGAGGCTTCATAACGCCGACGCAGGCGGCTGATTTACCGTTCGCTCAGCTGCAGCCGTTCTAAAAAGCTCTTACACTTTCGGTTGATAATTTAGATTATGTCAAATCACATTTATGTTCGGGAGCGGCAGACATCCAACGTTGCGCGAGGCATTCGGGACGGCATCTGCTATCTTTCGCCGTCAACGTTCCCCTCGAGGTCCGGATGCTCCCAAAGCCAGTTCGAATGCTGCTCGCCCCCGTGCTCGCCGCGATCGCTGTTCTTGTGACTGCACCTTCGGTCCGCGCCTGCGACATACCGGCGGCTGTCCAAACCATCGATCCCCCCGGCTACTATGACGACGCCTCGGGTTACGCCGAGGCGGTCAAGCCAATGCGCAACTTCGTTTCGCGTCTCAATACGGCGGCAGGCAAAGGCGACTGGTCGTGTGCGTTGACCCTGCTGGACAGCTGGGCGCAGTCCGACGCGTTGATGGGTCACATTTCCGGTTATCAGGGCTACTACGAGCGTTCGTGGGCAGGAACGGATTTCGCAATGGTGATCCTGCACATGCCGCGAGGCTTCCGTGACGAGAACCGGGCGCGCTTCGCCGCGATCGATCCATGGCTCGAACGAATCGCTATCGCGACGCGCGATGCCGAAGCGATCAACCATCTGCATAACAACCTCGTCTACTGGGCGGGCCTGAATCTGATCGCGATCGGCACAGTGACAGGCAACTCGAGCCTCTTCGATTCCGGCCTCCTGCGTATTCGCGAGGGCATCCGCGACATAGAGCCCGACGGCGCACTCGCACGCGAGGTGAAGCGTGGCAACCGGGCCCTGCACTATCACACGTTCGCACTGATTCCACTGGTGTTCGCTGCTGAATTGGCGCGCAGCCGCAATATCGATCTGTATCGGGAGAATGATGGTGCGATCGGCCGTCTCGCCAACCTTGTGATTGAAGCAGTAGACGACCCTCAAAGTTTCACGACGATTACGCCGATCAAGCAGGATCTCTTCCCGTGGACTTTCCGCGATGAGCTGTGCTGGGTTGAGCCGTACTATGCGCGGTTCAGGGACAGCCGTCTGCCGGCCCTCATCGCGCCACGCAGGCCGTTCGACGAATGGCGCCTTGGTGGAAACGTCACGGCATTCTGGGGCGCGCCTCTTCCGTAGGTGTCAGCCGGCCGGGCTGCTACGCTGGAGGCACTTGCTGAACTCACCTCACTGAAGGCCGGTCGGGATCGGGAATTATGCGCTGAAAGTATAAGCAGGAATCCTGGGCCGACGCTCTCACTCGTCACCGATGACGTCCGAATTCGTCTCCAGCCACATCGCATTCACGACGGCGAACGCCAGCGCCAGGCCGATACCGAGAATCCAGGTGAAGTACCACATGCATCCCTCCTTGTTACCTATGGCTCGATCGGCGTCGATCGATCAACGATCAATAGAGCGACGAGTCGCGCTCAATGTCTTCGGCCCTCACCCGGCCGAACATCACGCGATACGCCCACGTCGTATAAAACAGCACGACCGGCAGGAAGACAGCAACGGCGAAGAGCATGATCTGCAGCGTGAGCTGGCTCGAGGTCGCGTTCCAGAGCGTGAGGCTGTCGTCGGGCTTGGCCAATGACGGCATGACGAACGGGAACATCGACGCGCCCGCGGTGAGGATCACGCCTGCTACGCTAAGGCTGCTCGCAACGAACGCAACAACCCGCCTCTCTTGCGCCGCAAACCACGCGGAAGCGAGCGCTGCGCCAACGCCCAGCAAGGGCGCCGACGCCACCCAGGCAGAGCGGCCAAAGTTCTCGAGCCAAAGACCCTCGCGGGTCAACACGCTGCCGTCGGTCATGAGCTGATAGCCGTCGACGAACGAGGCCACCATCACGCCGGCAAGCACGAACAACACGACGGTCGCAAAGCCGGCCCAGACGTTGACTCGAGCCGCGCGCGCGGCTACCGGTCCGGATGCCTTTAGCTGCAGGAACGCCGAGCCGTGCATGACGAGCATCGAGATGCTGACCAATCCGCACAGCAAAGCGAACGGATTCAGCAAGGCCCAAAAGGTCCCATCGTAGGTCACGCGCATATCGGCATCGAAGCGAAACGGCACGCCCTGCAGCAGGTTGCCGAACGCGACGCCGAACACGAGCGCGGGCACCGCGCTGCCCGCGAACAGCGCCCAATCCCACGCGAAGCGCCAGCGCAAGCTCGACAGCTTGCTCCGATAGTCGAAGCCGACCGGCCGGAAGAACAGCGCGAATAGCACGAGCAGGAGCGCGACATAGAAGCCGGAGAATGCCGTCGCGTAGACGAGCGGCCACGCGGCGAAGGTCGCGCCGCCCGCAGTGATCAGCCAGACCTGATTCCCCTCCCAGGTCGCGCCGACCGTGTTGACGACGATCCGCCGCTCGGTATCGGTTCGCGCGATGAATGGCAGCAGCATGCCGGCACCCATGTCGAAGCCGTCGGTCAACGCGAAGCCGATCAAGAGCGCGCCGATCAGCGCCCACCAGATCACTTTGAGCACGTCATAATCGATCACATCAGTCCCCTTTCGAGTGCGTCAATAGACGCTTCGCCGCGCAAAGCCACGCTTGACGCCGGCGCGTCGTCGTCGACTGCCGGGCCGAGCCGCGCGTACTTGAACATCAGATACATTTCGATGACGAAGAGCGCCGTGTAGAACAGGACAAAGCCTGTCAGACTGAAGGCCAAGTCGCCTTTCGAGAGTGTCGAGACCGACAGCTGAGTGGGCAGCACGCCGGCGATCGTCCAGGGTTGCCGGCCGTATTCGGCGACCACCCAACCCAGTTCCACGGCAAGCCAAGGCAGCGGAATCGCGAGCACGGCCCAGCGCAGGAACCAGCGGTGCTTCGCCAAGAGCAGCCCACGCCGCGCGCAGAGCCAGAACGCGAAGCCGAAGGTGGCGAGCATCAGCAGGCCCAGCCCGACCATGAAGCGGAACGACCAGAATAGCGGCGCAACGCGCGGAATCGTGTCGGCCGCTGCTTGCGCGATTTGCGCGGGCGTCGCGTCGAGCACAGCGGGCGTGTAGCGCTTGAGGAGGAGACCGTAGCCGAGGTCGCCCTCGTGCGCGGCGAATTGCGCCGCGACGGCCGCCGAGGTATCGCCGCCGCGCAGCTTCTTCAGGGCGTCGTACGCAATCATGCCGCTCTTGATTTTCTCGGCGTTCTCCTCCTTCAATTGCTTGAGACCGGGTATCGGCGTGTCGGTCGAGCGTGTCGCAATGAGCCCGAGCATCCAGGGCACGCTAACCGTGTAGCGGGTGCGTTCGCGCGCTTGATCCGGGAGGCCGAAGATGGTGAACGCCGCCGGCGCCTCGACCGTATCCCACTCCGCTTCGATCGCCGCGAGCTTGACTTTCTGCACCTGGCCGGTCGTATAGCCGGACTCGTCGCCGAGCACGATCACGGAGAGCACCGAAGCGAGGCCAAAAGCCGCCGCGATGGCGAACGAGCGCAGCGCGAGCGGCGTATGGCGCCGCTTGAGTAGATACCACGCGGAAATGCCGAGCACGAACATCGAGGCGGTCACGTAGCCCGCCGAAACGGTGTGCACGAACTTCACCTGCGCGACCGGATTGAACAGCAAGTCGGACAGGCGCGTGAGCTCCATACGCATCGTATGGTAGTTGAAGTGCGCACCCGCTGGATTGTTCATCCAGCCGTTAGCCACCAGAATCCATAGCGCGGAGAGATTCGAGCCGAGTGCGACGAGGAACGTGACGACGAGGTGCTGCACTTTCGACAACCGGTCCCAGCCGAAGAAGAACAGTCCGACGAAAGTGGACTCTAGAAAAAATGCCATGAGCCCCTCAATCGCGAGCGGCACGCCGAAGATGTCGCCTACATAGTGCGAGTAGTACGCCCAGTTCGTGCCGAACTGGAATTCGAGCGTGATGCCGGTGGTGACGCCCATCGCGAAGTTGATCCCAAAGAGCTTGCCCCAGAAGCGCGTCATGCTCTTGTAGACCGGCCTGCCGGTCATCACGTAGACCGCTTCCATGATGACGAGGATCCACGAGAGCCCCAGCGTCAAAGGAACGAACAGGAAGTGATAGAGCGCGGTCACACCGAATTGCAGTCGTGACAGGTCGACGACGGTGTTATCGATCATGGCGGTTCTCTTCTGAGGAAGCGGGATGTCCGAGCAGGACTTGGGCGACGGCAGCACTACCAAAATGGTGGCCGCTGTCTTCGCTTCGCGCCGCCAATGTGTCGTACAGCGCCGCGAGCAGCAGGCACTTGATGAGTAGCGCAACGGATAGGTCACGGGCCAATGGGCGTCGGGCGGCGCGGCGGCGGATGCGCTCCAGCCAGGGTTCACCGTGGGCGAGATCGTTCGCCATTCATTTCTCCATGACCGAAACAAGATATTTCGGATGGAAGTCACTGTAGGCCGGCAAGTGCTGCTCGAATTGACGTACATCAAGCGCGACCATTCATGGCATTCGCAACTGCGATCTTTCAGGAACATGTTTCACAGCAGCGCCCGCTCAAGGGCGCGTCGCGGCCTTTCCGGGCTTTTTGCCAGCCGGTCTGCAGGTTTGGCATGTCCCTTGCCGAGCAGTTGATAGGCGGCGGGCATCGTCGATGACTTTCCTGCCGACCGGACGACCAGCATCAACAGGGAGGCATCCATGAAATTCATCAGGCCATTTATTATCGCCGTCGGCGCGCCACTGCTTATCGCCGGCCCTCTGGCAATGGCCCAGAACAACGACACGCAGTCCGGACAGGATCAGAACAGCGGCCAGAGTTCCCAATCGGGGCAGCAAGCGCCAGGCGCAACGGTTCGCTATGCGGACCCGAACGACAAAGCATCGTCCGCTCAGGGCACGCTGATGCAGAGGCGGGAACAGGGCATGTCGCCACAGGGCGGTGCTTCTTCGGGCAACGCTACCGGCAAAATTCCGCAGTAAAACGAACGTCGGGTGGCTAGTACGTCGCGCCTAAGGCATGCCGCGACGACGGACCGTCAGCGTCCCGACGACACAGGAAGGGCTGAGGCGTTGCGGAAAACCACAGTTCCGCAACGCCTCGCGGGACGGCGTGCCGTGCCTCCGTTCCAGGCATGCGCGTTGCACCCGTATTGCCACCGCAGCGAATGCGGCCAAGCCAACGGAGGTTCATATGAACAAGGATCAGGTGAAGGGTGTCGCTGAGAAGGCAAAGGGCAAAGTGAACGAATCGGTCGGCAAGGCCACAGGCGACGCCAGCCAGGAAGCGAAGGGCGACCTGCAGCAAGGCGCCGGCGAAGTCCGCAAGCAATACGGCAATGTGAAGGAGGACACGAAGGACGAGCGTCGCGGGCATCATTGACCGATGTGACATCCCTATTTCCCGCTTGGAGCGATGCGATCGGCAGGCCCCGAGGCCTCCGGTCGCATTGCACGCCGCGCGCGCAATTTCTGCAAAGTGACTTAATCTGACACACCAGATGATGAAATCCGGGCCTCCGAACAACTAATAGAGGAATGCGGGTGTTCGATCCGGGTCGACTTGGCCGTCTCGCCATTACGCGAGCCGGAACACCGCGACGGCCGAGCGCAGACGCGTCGCCTGTTCGTCGAGCGACGACGCGGCAGCCGCGGCTTCTTCGACTAACGCGGCGTTTTGTTGCGTGACTTCGTCCATCTGCGTGACGGCGCGGCTTACCTGCTCGATTCCCGTGCTTTGCTCATCGGACGCGGCCGAGATTTCCCCCATGATGTCGGCGACCTGACCGATCGATCGCACGATTTCCGTCATCCGCTCGCCTGCCACCTCGACGAGCCGGCTACCGTCGCTGACTTTCTCGACCGAGACCTGAATCAATTCCTTGATGTCTTTCGCCGCGGCCGCGCTCCGTTGCGCGAGCGAGCGGACCTCGGACGCGACCACCGCGAACCCGCGCCCGTCCTCCCCTGCCCGCGCCGCCTCGACCGCCGCATTCAACGCGAGAATGTTCGTCTGGAACGCGATGCTTTCGATTACCGAGGTGATGTCCGCAATGCGCACCGACTGCCGGGAGATCTCTTGCATGGTGGCGACGACTTGGTGCACGGCCGCTCCGCCGCGTTCGGTCGCATCTTTTGCGGTCGCGGCGAGCGAGTTCGCCTGGCGCGCGTTGTCGGCGTTCTGCTTCACGGTAGCAGTGATCTGTTCCATGCTTGCCGCGGTTTCCTGCAGCGAAGCTGCCTGCTGCTCCGTGCGTTGCGACAAGTCGAGATTGCCCTGGGCGATTTCGCCCGTGCCGTGTGCAATCGATTGGCCCGCCGACTGGATCTCGGCGATCATCGCGGCGAGTCGCGCCTTCATCTCGCCGAGCGCGGCGAGCAGGCTGCCGGCTCCGGCCTTCTCGGCGTCGAACGGCACATTCAGGTTGCCGGCCGCGATTTGGGCGGCGACATTGGTCGCTTGCGCCGGGTCCCCGCCGAGCGTGCGTCTGACGCTGCGCATGACGGCCCAGGCAATGGCCGCGAGCGCAGCACCGATGCCCACTGCGCAGACGCTGAGCATTGCGGCGAGCTTCGTGAATGCCGCATTGATGTCGTCGTAGAAGAAGCCGGTGCCGATCCACCAATCCCAGTCCGCAATCGCGACGACGCCTTGCAGCTTCGGCTCGACGTCCGCATCGGGGCTGCGCTTGATCAGAACGTCGACGAGTGCGAAATGCGATTGGGACATCCCAGCCCGGTATGCCTCGCTGTCGGTCATGCCGCTTGTCGTTCTGTTGCCTTTTGCCTTCGTGCCGATGAATTTCGCGTTCGGATGCACCAGATTGATGCCATCGGAGGTCGTGACCCAGTAATAGCTCTTCGTGTTGGCATTGAGCTGCGCCAGCGCTTCCTTCGCCTGCTGCTGTGCCTGATCGCGTGTAATCGTTCCGCGCGCCTGCAGCTCTCTGTACGAATTGACGAGATGCTCGGCTTTCGTCAGGAGAATGACGATCTCTTCGCGACGGCTATCTATCAGCGCGCTTCGCAGCGTCTGCAGCGCTATCGCGGCAAGCAGCACGACGCCGACCAGCGCCGCGACAACGAGCATCAAAAATTTCGTGGAAAGCTTCATGCGAGCGCCTCGCTCCGTTAACTAGTCAGTACATATATCGACACGTCGCGATTCTGACTTGAGCGACATCCGGTAGGTACTAACCCACGAAACGTTCGGCAACCGCACATTGCGGGATTGCCACGCCGCAGCCGCGTCGGGGAAGATTTTCGCGAACCCGAGCTGCTCGATCAGGAGGGCATTGTGCAAAGGCGCTAGCCCGGCAGAAAAACACCGATTGCCGCGATGCCCATGGCAAGCGTCGCGAGCCACCCTCCCCACGCGAGAGATCCGCTTACCGCGAATTGGCCCATGATGCGGCGGCTGCGCGCCATCATCATGAGGATGACCATGATCGGCACCGCCGTAAGACCATTGATGACGGCGCTCCAGTAAAGCGCCCTGACGGGATCGAAGTGCATGAAAGTGATCGCGACACCGCCGACGATCGCGCAGGCAATGACGGCATAGAACTGACGAGCCAGCATCAGATGCAGTGAAAGACTGCTGCGCCAGCGGAAGCTGCCGGCCGCGGCATAGGCGGCCGAGCCGGCCAGAACGGGAAGCGCGAGCATTCCCGTGCCGACGATGCCGAGTGCGAAAACGACATAGGCAAAACGCCCGGCAATTGGCTCGAGCGCCCGTGCGGCGTCCGCGGACGTTTTCACGTCGATGTGATGGAGATGAAGCGTCGCGGCCGCCGTCAGCATGATGAAGAACGCGATGACGTTGGATACGCCCATGCCGGTCCACGTATCGAAGCTGATTCTGCGCAGTTGCCTCGGCGCCTGCTGCGGCACCCAGCGCAACGGTCGTTGACCAGTCTTGGAATGCATCTCCTCGAGTTCTTGGGACGCCTGCCAGAAGAAAAGATACGGGCTGATGGTGGTGCCGAACACCGCGATGACCGTCGTCAGGTAGTCCGACGTCGGCAAGATGCGAGGCAGTGCAATGGCACGCGCGACCTCGCTCCATGGGATCGGCACGATCAGCGCGACAGCGACATACGCGAGCAGCGCCAGCGCCGTTCCTTTAAGAAAACGTGCATACCGGTCATAAGGAACGAAGATCTGAAGCACGAGCGAGACGCCACCAAGAACGACGACGTAAAGCTGCTCGGGGCCATGCACCAGCAATCCGACGGCCGCCCCCATCGCCGACAGATCAGCGGCGATGTTGATGACGTTGGCGGCCATCAACAGCAAGACCGCCCCGTAGAGCAGCCACTTCGGATAGTGCTCGCGCATGTTGGCCGCGAGGCCCCTTCCCGTTACCCGACCGATACGTGCGCTCACGAGCTGGATCGCCGTCATCAGAGGGTACGTCAGCAGGAGCGTCCATAGCAGGTCGAACCCGAACTGGGCACCGGCCTGCGAGTAGGTGCCTATCCCGGAAGGGTCGTCGTCCGCTGCGCCCGTTATCAGACCGGGACCAAGCCGTCGTATCCACGATCGTTCGACGGGATCGCGGACGATGTGCTCGGGCTCCAGAAGCTTGTTCCGATTCATTGGATGGGTCCCCTCCTGGAGATTGCCTCTGCAATTCCCGGACCTGCCATTCCTGAGTGCGCGAGTACAATGACTTCTGTTCAACGCTCATTGAATTCGGCTGCAGGTTCGACGCAGCTCATCGGTGAAAGCGCCCGAGACTTCAGACGATAATCAATTGACTTCCGAGACCCCAACCACGTCGATCGAAGATCGCGATACTGCCACGCCCCTGACAGATGTGACGGCCTCCCCTCATTCCCGCACTCACAGCTTCGCGTTGGCCGCGAGCCTCGCGTTGATCGCCTTTTCGCTGCGCACGCCGATTACCAGCGTCGGCCCAATCCTCCTCGACGCGGTCCGAGCGACCCACCTGAGTCCTGCCGGCGCGAGCATGCTGACTACGCTTCCGTCGCTATGCTTTGGCTTGTTCGGTCCGCTAGCGCCGATGCTCTCTCGGCGCGTGGGCAGCGAACGGGCGTTGCTTGCGCTGCTGGTCCTGCTCACCGCCGGTACCGCATTGCGCGTCGTACCTTCCTGGCAGGTGTTGTATGTCGGCCAGATCGTAGCCTGCTTTTCGATCGGCTTGATGAATGTGCTGATGCCGGGCGTGGTAAAACGCGACTTCCCGCATCACGTGGCACTGATGACCGGAATCTATAGCGCCGCAATGTGCGCCGGCGCCGCCTCGGCTGCCGCTGTCACGGCGCCTGCCGCCAATGCTCTGGGACATCTCTTCGGCGGCGACGGCAACGACAATGCATGGGCGTGGGCGTTGGCGCTCTGGGCGTTGCCAGTTGCATTGGCCGTGCTGATATGGCTCGGACAGCTCCCGCCGGTGGGCACTCGCGCCGAACGGAGCACGCGGATCGTCCGCGGCTTGTGGAGAAGTCGGCTCGCGTGGCAAGTCACCCTCTTCATGGGATCGCAATCGTCGCTCGCATACATCGTGTTCGGGTGGCTGGCCACGGTTTTGCGCATGCGCGGAATGAGTGCGGTCGATGCGGGCCTCCTGCTCTCGCTCAGCGTGATCGCTCAGGCCGCGGCATCCCTGCTGCTGCCCTTTCTGGTTGCACGCCTTGCGGACCAGCGCGCGATCAATGTCATCGCATTGGCGATGACCGGCGTAAGTCTCGTCGGTTGCTTCTTTGCGCCGCTATCGACGACATGGGCTTGGGCGCTCTTGCTCGGCGTCGCACAGGGGAGCGCGTTTACGCTCGCCCTCACCGTCATTGGACTGCGATCGCGCGATTCGCACGTGGCCGCGCAACTCTCGAGCATGGCTCAAGGAATCGGCTATTTGATCGCGTCATGTGGCCCGTTCATCGCCGGATCGTTGCTGCACGCAACCGGTTCGCTCGATAGTTTGGCCGCCCTATGTGTCGCGATCTGCGCGCTGTCGGCCTGGTGCGGTTATGCCGCCGGCCGGCGCGATCATGTCGA
Organism: Trinickia symbiotica; assembly: GCF_002934455.1. Classification (GTDB taxonomy): domain Bacteria; phylum Pseudomonadota; class Gammaproteobacteria; order Burkholderiales; family Burkholderiaceae; genus Trinickia; species Trinickia symbiotica. The sequence goes on from NZ_PTIR01000002.1 coordinate 73,295, forward strand.
CGTGCGACCTGAGGCGACCACGGCCTGAACGATTACCGCCAAACCGACTACGGTTCGATAGAGTCGAACTGCTGCTCAAGATCATACACAAGCAGAAATGTGCATCCGGTATCGCTGCGGAATCCGCGATCGATCGTGCCCTTTTCCGCCATGCCGACGAACCCTCCTCGCAACCGCACTCCGTTTCGAATGACCTCACCTTCCAGTATGTAAAGGAATTCCGGCCCGGTATGAAGATGGTCCGGAAAGACGGCACCGGGCGCGAAGCGAACCATTTGCATCCCGAGCCCGTCCGCTTTTCCGAGGTTCTTGACTTCGACGCCGTCGGCGAATCTCGACGGCGACCACGGGATGCTGTCAGAATCGCTGATTAGAAAACGGGGCACAAGGGGTTGATCGATCGTCATCTTGTTGTACCTTCGGCCGGAACGCGACCCGGTAACACTATCACGCCTTTCCCTATTCGGCGGAGCGCTGGAAGGGCCAAGCCCCGCATCGCGGAGCGCGCCAGCGCGCAATCGCAGTGGTACGCGACCTACCGCACTGACGTGGTCCGGCCGCGGCCTAGTATGGGCCATGCCCTCAGGGGCACGAAAAATGCGCTCCTATCTCTCATGAAAGGCATCGAGATCCCTTCGCCGTTCACCCTCCCCGTTCCGATGGCACGCCCGGCCCGAACGGCGGCGAGGCTCGGCTTCGAGGACGGATCGCAGCAGGCGTCGTTGGATGCCGCGGCAACGCGGCTCGACCGAGCGGTTTACGCCGCATTCGCCCGCACGTCGGGAGGCGGTTCACCTACCGCGATGATGCTCGCATGGCTCGAGTGGCTGCTCCATTTCGCCTGCTCTCCAGGCAAGCAATACTTGCTCGCGAGCGACCTGCTGGCGTACTGGCAATCCTTGCTGATGGGGGTGCCGCCCGAACACCATGGCAACGGCGACCCGCGCGTCGACGACCCAGGCTGGAGCCTCTGGCCTTTCAACCTGTTGCGCGACGCGTTCGGCCAGTTCGACTCGTTCTGGCAACAAGCGACGACCGGCGTGCGCGGTGTTTCACCGCGCAACGAGCAGATCATGCAGTTCGCCGCGCGGCAATTCACGGACATGCTCTCGCCTTCCAATTGCTGGTGGCTCAATCCGCAGGTGCTGCGCGCAATCACGGAAACGGGGGGACGCAACTTTGCGGACGGTGCGTGCAACTGGCTCGAAGACCAGGAGGATCTGCTCGAAGGCCGCGTGCCCGGTAGTTCCAGTCGCCGGTTTGCCCCCAACCAACTCGGGCATATCGTGGCCGCCACGCCGGGCAAGGTCGTCTATCGCAATCAGCTGATCGAATTGATCCAGTACGAGCCGCAAACACCGACCGTATGGCGCGAGCCCGTTCTCATCGTGCCTTCGTGGATCCTCAAGTACTACGTGCTCGATCTGTCGCCGCACAATTCGCTCGTCCGCTACCTCGTCGAGCGAGGGCACACGGTCTTCATGGTTTCCTGGCGCAATCCTCGTGGTGAAGCGCGGGATCTCGGGCTGATCGATTACCTCGAGCAAGGGCTCTACGAGGCGCTCGCGCAGGTGCGTCGCATAGCGAATGGGCCGGTGCATGCGGCCGGCTATTGCCTTGGCGGCACGCTGCTGGCACTCGCGGCCGCTGCGCATGCGCGGACGCGCCGCGGGGATGCGCCTGAGCTGAAGACGATCACGCTGCTCGCTGCTCAGACGGATTTCAGCGAGCCGGGCGAATTGGGTCTCTTCATCGACGCGAGCAGGCTCGCGTATCTCGAGGCGCTCATGTGGGAGCAGGGTTATCTGGACGGAGAGCAGATGGCGGCGGCCTTTCAAATGCTGCGCTCTCACGATCTGGTCTGGTCGCGCCTCGTGCGCGAGTACCTGCTCGGCACGCGCACCCAGCCTTCCGATTTGATGGCCTGGAGCGCGGACACGACGCGATTGCCGTACCGCCTACATCTCGAAACGCTGACGCACTTCTATCTGCACAACGACCTTGCCGAAGGCAGATACTGCGTGCACGGAAAACCCATACACCTGGGTGCGTTGAACATGCCGATGTTCGTGGTCGGCACCGAGCGCGACCATGTCTCGCCGTGGCGCTCTGTGTTCAAGCTTCACTTGTTGACTCATACCGAGATCGGCTTCGTGCTCGCGTCCGGCGGTCACAATGCCGGTATCGTGTCCGAGCCTGGCCGTGCGCGGCGTTTCCGCTTCCGGATCAGGCACAAGGGCGAGCATTACATCGGGCCGGCCGAGTGGTTCGACGTGGCGCCGGTCGAGCAAGGGTCATGGTGGCCGTGCTGGCAGCAATGGCTTGCGGACCGCTCTGACGGTCAGATCGCCCCGCCGCGCATCGGGGCCGGCGCCGTTTTATGCGATGCGCCAGGGACCTACGTGCTCGAAAGCTGAAGGTTGGCGCCCCGCCCCCCATTCATAAAACAAAATCCGCCGTGGGATCACTGAAATCGCCGCTTAGATCGGCGAAACAGGTCGCACAGCAAACAACGGCAAATTTCGGCCAGTGATTCACACGCTCTTGGACGTCTTCCTTCAGTTCGCCGCATTCATCGCAGCGATCGAAAACACGGACCTCGAGCGGGCGGGAATGCCACTGCTGCTTCATGTCAGCAGCCCTCACGCTGGTCCTTGATGCCCGCTGCAATGATGTTCGCCGCGATCTTTCTCAGTTCCGCGGAGTTCGGGTCATCCCGGCGCAGTTCGACCAGATCTCTTGCGTTCGTGCTCATCGTCTCCCCCGTTTAATAGTCACGCAATGAAGTACCGCGATGGGAGCAAGATAGTCCGACTGTTGAGAGAAAGCGATTCTACGAACGGTCGCCGCGAGACCTCCATCTGCATACCGCACTCATACGTCCGTATAGGGAACCGACGCGCTGACTTGCGATGTGCTGCTTCGATGGATCGGTACGGTGAACTGAAACACGGCTCCACGTGGAGCGTTCGGGCTCGCCCAAAGCCGTCCCCCGTGCGCTTCGACGATCGAGCGGCAGATCGACAGACCGATCCCCAACCCTCCTGCCTTTGACGTGCAGAACGGCTCGAACAACCGCTCGGGGTTGTCGATCGCGAGCCCTGGGCCGGAATCGGACACTGAGATGAGGACGCCGCCGGAGTCGTCCGTTCCGGTGCTGATGACCATGTCTCGCGGGCCATCGTCGATCTCGCTCATGGCCTCGACCGCGTTGATGATCAGATTCATCAATACCTGTTGCAGCTCGACTCGATCCCCTTCGATGGGCGGCAAGTTCTCCGCCAGCTGCAACCGCGTAGAGACGCGATGCTTGACGACCTCGCCACGCGTGAGCGCGATGACTTCGCCAATTGCGTCATTGATTTGCAGACGTTCCTTCGACGGAGGCGCGTTCTTGACGAGGCCATGAATGCGGTTCATGACTTCGCTGGCGCGCTTCGCATCCTTGAAGATCCGCTCGAACGCATGGCGCGCTTCCGCGAGATTCGGCGGGTGCGCGCCCAGCCACAGCCGCCCGGCCTGAGCATTCGCGCCGACCGCCGCGATGGGTTGCTTGATTTCATGGCTGATCGAGGCCGCGAGTTGCCCCAAGGTCGTCACGCGGTTCGCGTGTGCGAGTGCCGTCTGTGCTTCCCGATAGCGCCGCTCGCTTTCGCGCAGTTCCGCTGCCGCACGCTTTTGCGCGGTGATGTCGCGAGAGATGCCGAGCAGGAATTGCGGCTCACCGTGCAAATCGAGGATCGGAATCTTCATCGTGTGCACCCAGCGCGGCCCGTGGCGAGTATGAACCGACTCCTCCGGCACGTCGACCATCTGCCGCGACTCGAGGACGGCCCGGTCTTTCATCGCGAAGAAATCGGCCTCGTCCGCCGGAAACAGATCGTGGGCGGACTTCCCGATGAGCTCCTCGCGGCGGTAGCCCAGCAGTTCCTCGCCCGCCTTGTTGAAGCGCACGAAGCACAACGTCGCCGCGTCTTTGACGAAAACGGTATCGGGGATGTTTTCGATGATGCTGTCCAGGAAGTGCTCGCTCGCGCGCACAGCTTCCTCCGCGTGCTGGCGTTCGACGATCTCCGCCTTCAGATCGGCCAGTGCCGCGCTGAGCTCGGCGGTGCGTTGTGCGACGCGCGCCTCCAGCTCAGCATTGAGCTCCTTCAGCGCGGCCTCCGCTTGCTTGCGTTGGCGCCGGTCCTCGAGAAACTGCTCGACTGCGCGCGCCATGTCGGCAAGCTCGTCGCTGCCGCGCACCGGAACGCCGGCTCCCGAGCTGTCGGTGTCCCCGTGCAGCAGCGCGTGACTGACTCGGCGCAGCCGTGTCACGACATGTCGTCCAAAAAATACATGCGCGATCAGCCATGCGAGCAGCAGGCTTACCGCGACTTCACCGATGACCCAACGGCGCGTGCGGTCCGAATGCTCGGCCAGGTCCTGGACTGCTTCGCGGTAGGCGCGCGTGAAATAGTCCGATTGTTTTCGTGCAGCAGCGGACAACGCGTCGGCCTGGCGGCGCAGATCGTCGTCGAGGCCGGCCAATGGCGCGTCAGCCCGCGCCGAGCGGGCGGACGCCGTCGCGCCTTGCGTGCCCAGCGCGGTCTCGCGCAACTGTGCCTCGATGTTGATCGTGGTGCGGAAGTGCTGACTCGACCGATGCAACGCAAGCGCGTCCATACCGATGCCGTCGCTCGTCGTCGCGGAGGCCAGACGATCGACCAGGCGATCGAACGATGTGAGCTCGTCCATGATTGTGCGATGCGTCTCGCGCAGGGCGTCGACCGTATCGTTGCCGGCCAATTCAAACGTCAAACGTTCGATCTTGAGCGTATGCTGCGTCAGGTCATGGGCATCTTCCTGGAGCGCCAACCGCTCCTCGGCCAACTGGCGCAGTGTGTAAGACGAGCCGGTCAACGAGTAAATGGTCGTGGCCCCCACCGCCACGACCAATGCGGCCAGGCAGGAAACCACGAGCGCGAATTGCGCGGTGAGCGATTGAGGGAGCGGTAGCTTCACGGGCGTTGCCAGATGTGGCGATAGATATCGCGGTATCCGTTGTCGGGGTCGTAGACGAGGCGATCGCCGCCGTCGGCAGTGACATTGCCCGCCGTCACGAGATGCACGGGAAACACATAACCGGTAACGCCTTCCCCGGCAAGGAGCCTGTTCATCTCGTCGACGAGCTGCCAGCCGTGCAGATTCAGCGGTTCGGCCACCGTGCCCGTCTGAAACGTACCCGTCCGGATGCGCAGGAATGCGGACTCGCTGCCGTCGCCGGCCGAGAGCATCGACAGCGCGGAGTTCGGGAGTCCTGCCTGCGTGAGGACCGGGGCTGCGTAGTCGAAATAGATGTCGTTGATTGCCAGCGCGTACGACCAGCGTTTGCCATAGTCCTTGAGCAATGCACGAGTCGTGTCCGGCATCAGCTCCCCGGCGCGCGAGATCGCAACGTCGCGCACTTCGAGCAGCTTGCAGCCGCTGCACGCGCGCACGACGGCGGCCATTGCATTGGCCTTGCTTTGGGCCACCTGAAAATTCGTATCGGTGAAGACGACGACTCCCGCGTTTCCGTGCGACTGGACGATGGCTGCCAGCGCGGTGACACGGGCAACCTCGAGCGGGTCTGTCGAGACATTCATCGCCACCGGCGTGCCTGGTACCGGTCCAGCCTTCGCCGCGACGTGCCAGCCGACGATCGGGAGGTGTCGTTCGGCGAACGGTTGCAGCCCGGGCAGCAGCGCACGCGCATCGCCGCCGACGATGATGAGACCGTCCGGACGACTTGCCAGCGCGTTCTCAAGCATTTTCAGCCGCAGATCCGGCATACCGCCAGCATCGAATATCTTGACGCTCCAGCCGATGACCTTCGCGGCCTCGAGCACGCCGTCGACGACCCCGAGGATGCCCCCGTTGCGCAAATCCTCGGCGACGACGGCGATGTGTTTCCCAGGTTGAGCGCGCGGCCCGGTGCGTGGCCCGTCCCAGGGCGCCGCGGGCCGCGACGCGGCATCGACGACTCGCTCGGCTTCGGCCAGAAATTTATTCGTCGCGCTGCCCGACGCGCCTGGCGCTGCAGTCGACAAAGCCTGCGCCGTTGCAATCGCCGGCAAACATACGAGCGTCCATGCCAGAAGCAAGCCCTTGATGCTTTTGCCCAGCGTTCTCATCGGGATAGATCGGCCATTGAAAACGGATCCATATGGCGCTTTGGGGGTGAACTTGTGAACACAAGATAGTAGCCTAACGCCCACGTTTCATTGGCCCGTCATGAGGGGGAATAACCCTGAGCATCCGCCAGATCCTTAAAGTGCGGCACTCATCATTTGAATCCCAGTGTGGTACAGCGCGCGCAGTGGAACTCGACACGTTCGGACTCATCGGTCGCGGACGGCCCGAACGAGATCCAGCCGTGCCCCCATAGCGTGACTTCGTCGCGGCGAAGGAGCAACTCGTGGCCTCCGTCGATGGTGATGCGCGTGCCGTTCGAGCTGCAATCGATCAACACGTACCGGCCGTCGCGACGTTCGATCGATGCATGGATCCTCGACGCGTGCCGGTCGTGTACAACGATGCTCATGTTCGCGCCGCGTCCGATCGTCAACAGGCCGGGCGTAGAGAATTGGCTCATTTCGATGCACCGGTCTCCATGGCGCAGCGTCAGTAACGACGACTCGGCTGAGGACTGCGCGTCGCTGCCCGCAACGGTCAAGTCGGCGCTCAGTTGCCAAATCGCTTCGTAGAGCTCGGTCGGCTGTCTTTTTCCGCGCACTTGTATTGAGTAAAGTTGGCGCACCATCTGGCGCCATCTCGTCGAAAGCAGGTCGACGGTTTCCTTACTGGTGAGAATCTGCCCGGCAGACGCGAGCTCCCTCAACCGCGCGGCGATATTCACGGTGTCGCCGAAGACATCGCCCGAATCGTCTGGCAAAAGCGAACCGTGATGCAGCCCGATGCGCAAGGACATCGATAGTCCTGCGATCGAGGGCAACTCGGCGACAGCGAGTTGCATGTCGATGGCGGCCTGCATTGCGTGCTCCGCGTTTGGAAAAACCACCATGACTTCGTCGCCGATCGTCTTGACGATTCGCCCCCCGGACGCCTCCGCCTGCGATTTCATCAGCGCAATGCAGCGCGCGATCGCCTCGAAGGCGGCCATATCGCCGACGGTCTCGTAGAGGACGGTACTGCCGCTGACGTCCGCGAACATCACCGACTCGCAAGAGGTGGCCTTTTTCGTCTGATCATTCATGGGCAATCCGCCAGGTCGCGCCTCAGAGGAATGTATCGGCGATGTTCGTCGACGAGCGCTCTCCCAGAGCATCGAAATTCGCTTGCAGCCAGGCATCGGCGCGGGCCCGTCCGAGCTCGAACAGCTCGGAGAGGAAAGCCCAGTCTGCATTGAATTTGCTCGCCGCGCCATACCGCGACATTTCCGCTTCGCCATCGATGCTGTGGATCAGCATGCGGCGATAGCGCGAGCTGTCCAGCGCTCCTTCGTCGATGAGTCGGGTCACGAAATCGACCGCGCGCATCTCGCGCATCAACGACGAATTGAAGCTGAGCGTATTGACGCGATCGAGGATTTCATAAGCCGTCGTCGGCACTTTGCCGATGCGGATCGGATTGACGCGGATGATCAGCACATCGCACGTATCCGTCTCGTAGATGAGCGGATAGATCGGAGGATTACCCATGTACCCGCCGTCCCAGTAGTATTCGCCGTCGATCTGTACGGCCTGGAAAAGCTGCGGCAGGCAGCTCGAGGCCAGTACGGCGTGCACGGTCACGTCCTTCGTGGCAAACACGCGAATCCGGCCGCTCAACACGTTGGTCGCGCACAAGAAGAGTTTCACGCTCGTGTTGCGCCGCAGTAAGTCGAAATCGACCGTTTCTTCCAGCACGTCGCGCAACGGATTGAGGTTGGCCGGGTTGAGCTGATACGGCGAGAAAATGCGCGTGAGAAAGTCGAAAGCGAGCCAGGCAGGCGAAAACTCCAGGTGGCCGCCGGCCGTCCATTTCATCCAGGGATTGCATAGGGGGCTCGCCCAGGCCCGTTCCGAGACATTGCGCCAGAATGACGCCAGCGCGCGGCGCGCGCCTTCCTGTCCTCCGCTCACGAGACCATAGGCCAGCACCGTCGCGTTCATCGCACCCGCGCTCGTGCCGCTGATCCCGTCGATTTCGATGCGATCGTCCTCGAGCAGTCGATCGAGAACGCCCCAGCTGAAAGCGCCGTGGCTGCCGCCGCCTTGCAATGCGACGTTGATTCGCCGCGTCGACGTCTTGCCGGCAGTGGGATTTTCCGTGTCCATCGGGCTGCTCCTGGCCTATCGAGCGCTGCTGGAGCCAGCGGCGCGCTCACTCGAGGGCGCGCTGGGCTAGCCGCCAGGCGAGGTTCGAGCGGGCCTGCGCTTCGCAACGAGATCGGAATACGTCCGTATGGTAGACGTGCTCGCGAGCCAGCAACTCGTTCAGGAACGCTCGCACGGCCCGGTCGTACGCGGCATCGTCGAGATCAGGACGCTCGGCCCTGAGCGAGGCTTCATCTCGAATGAAGCCCGCGCGGTCGCTGGCGAGATCGGCCAGGTCGATATCGACAGTGAAACACGCGTCGCGATCGGCGGGTATTCGTCGATGCGTCGTGGACAGAATGATGTCGCTCACGTGCTCGCCAACTGCGATGCGGCCCTGCGCCTTCGCGCGAAACCAGTCGGCACTGCATTGCTCATTGTCGGGTGCGCCCGGGACATAGATGACGTCGTGGCACCACAGCGCGAGTTCGACCGCATCGGGATCGGGGACGACAGCGCGCGTCCAATCGAGGTCGCGCAGGCATCGGCGGATGTGGTGCAGCGTGTGATAGTGGCGTGACGGTTCGGCGTAACGTTCGACCAGGCACTCGTAGACGGATTCTCCGTCGGCGCCGCCGCAACGTGACCATACCGCAACGAAACGTGCCGTCTCGTTCATTGCTACCCCTTTTGCGAGGCGCAACCGCCGGCAACTCGCAGCCGAAGAGTCGCCAACTTGGCGAAGACCGCCTGACGGTGACCGCTTCTATCATAAGCAATCCGCGGTATTTGCGGAACGCGTCATCGCGGCAGGTAGGGCGTGATTTTCCTCATCGCATTTTCCACGTACGCCCCCTTCTCGCCGACGGGCGCAACGTAATGCAGGGCCGAGGCCGCCGCTTCGAGCCCTTCTGTACGTGCGATGATCCACCCTGCGAGATAGGGTGAAGCGAGACAACCGCCCGCGGTCGCCACGTTGCCGACCGCATGGAACGGCTGGTTCAGCACCTCGACGCCCGCTTCCTGGACCCAGGGCTTTGTGGTCAGATCCGTGCAGGCTGGGTTGCCGCCGAGCAGACCCAATTTGGCTAACACGAGCGTGCCGGAGCACTGGGCGGCGATCAGCTGACGAGACGGATCGAGCGTCAAGCGCGCCATCAGCCCCGCGTCGGCGACGACCTGACGGGTCTGCGCGCCGCTTCCGATTACGACTGCATCGGCGCTGCCCGCATCCTCCAACAGTGACTGCGCGCGAACAGTCAGCCCGTTCATCGACGTCACCTCTTGGCGCGGGCAGCAGAGGCTCACTCGCCAGTCCGGCTTCCTGATTCGGTTCAAAATGCCTAGGGCGACGATCGAATCCAGTTCGTTGAAACCATCGAAGGTGAGAATTGCAATATGCATGGCTTTCTCCCGCATGGAGCGAGGTCTCGTGAAGATGGGAGCCATGCTAGAGGCAAAAGCCAATACAATCAAAAGCTTTCGTGCAACGACCAACTCGATGATGCGAGTTCCGCTTGCGCCGTTCCCTGGTACGTTGCAGATGCCTTTTCCAATCCGCCAAAGACAAATATCATCGTTTGTCGGCGCTATTTGCCGAAAACTTGACGAGGCATCTATGAGCTGGGCCGGCTCAGCATCGGACGCACGCGTCGCACGCGCGCCGCGCGCCTTGTCGACGTTCGATCACCTGCAAATCGCGTCGCTGTGGTTTGCGCTCTTCGCTCAGTGGATGACCGTCGTACCGGTGCTCGTGCCCGATCAGATTGCGTGGCTGCTCGGACCGCACGCCGTGATGAAGGAAGGCGCGGCCGGATCGGTGATTGCGGCCGGTGCTCTGGTGGCGCTCGTCGTTTCCCCGATCGCCGGCGCTCTCTCGGATCGATGCGTCTCGCGCAAGGGCCGCAGGCGGCCATATCTCATCATCGGCACGTTCGGCACCGCGCTCGCCCTCTTATGGCTCGCCTCGTTCGGCTATCGAGGCAGCATCGTCGTCTACTCGATCGCGTTCCTGCATTTGCAATTCTGGTGGAACTGGGTCTCGGGCCCCTATGCCGGGCTGGTACCCGACGTGGTGCCCAAAACGGAGAGGAACCGGGCGAGCGCGTGGCTCAACGTGATGACGGTGATCGGCATCGTGGGCGGCAACGCATTGCTCATCGCGCTCTATTCACCCCATCGACTTTATCCCGTCGTCGCCACGTTCATCGGGTTGACGTTCGCTTGCCTCTGGCTGACGATACGCGGCGCGCGCGAGCCGGCCGTTCATACGCCGCGCGAGCGTTTCGATGCGCGCGCATTCGCGCGCTCGTTCTACCTCGATCCGCGCTTGCATCGAAATTTCTATTGGGTACTTACTACGCGTTTCTTTTCCAATATGGGCGTGTGGTCCGTCTTCACATTCATGTTGTATTACCTTCAGGACGTCATAGGCGTCAGTCGGCCCGTGAACGTGCTCAATGTGCTGCTCGGCGCGGGCACCGTACTCGCCATCCCGACGAGTCTGCTCGGCGCCCGGCTCGCGGATCGCCACGGGACCGTCGCGGTGGTGCGCGCGACGAGTTGGATCATGGCCGGCGCGGTGATCGGCTACATGCTGCTCGCGCTGCGGCCCAGCCTCGCGATGGTCGTGCCGGTGGCGCTCGTGTTCAGCGCGGCTTATGGCACCTACCAGTCCGTCGATTGGGCGCTGGCCCTCGAGGTCTTGCCCGACGGCGCCTCGGCCGGCAAGGACATGGGCATCTGGAATGTGTCGATGGTGCTTCCGCAGATCGTCGGACCCGCCGTGACAGGTTGGATGCTTTCGTGGGTCAGGACGCTCGCCGGTGCCGGCTCCGCGTACATCGTGTCGTTCGCTATCGCGGCGGGATGGTTCGTGCTGGCCGCAGGGTTCGTTTCGCGCATCAGGCTTGCGGATCCGACACCGCCTGATTGAACGGGCAGGCCACCCGAGCCCGACGCACAATCGCGCGGACCGAATGGGAATATCGGCGTCGCGGCAATGGTTAACATCAAATTGCCAATGAAAATTCTTCGTTTGTAGAATTAGAGGCCGCGCGAATTTAGTGCCGTGGCAAGCCAACATTGGCGATATCCGCCAGTGCGAATCGGCTAGATTTTCCTTGTGGCGTTTTGATGAAATTGCGCTATAACGGACGAACAGCGGCCCTCAAGCGCTCTCGACCCACAAGGTCCCTCCAGGTGGCTTTAGGCATACCCAGGTTGTATGCCGGCCCGCCGAGTCAGGCGTCATGCATTTCGCTTGACAAAGTAATTCCTCCCCGAAAAACATTCCGGCCTCGCCGACAGCGCGCTGCGGCGAGCACATTCACTATCCGATCGCCCTTCTCGACGCCCGCGTCCATCGAGGAATCCTTCGGTCGCGGCAAGCATACGCGAGACGACGTCGTCTCTTGAGAGACGCGCTCGTCCTCAGCAAAGACAGAGGGTGTAACGGAGGAGATCATGCAACGTCGATTCGTAGCCGTCGGTATCGTTTGCCTTTTGGCCGCGGGCGCCGCGGGCGCACAGTCCATGCCGAACGATCAGCAGCAGAGCGACCCACAACAAGTCACCGCGTCGCCGCAGCAAAGCAGCGATAAGGACTCGGCGGTCGGAGGCGTTCCCGGGACGCGAAGCGAGTATGGCAGCCCGATGACGCCCGGCTCGCGTTCCGATTGCGCGTTCCGGCCTTCCTGCGAAATCTACTTCGGCAACTAGCGGCCTCGTCGCCGGGGGGCAAGAGCCCCCTGTATGAAAGTCGACGATCGTTGAGGAGCGAAGCAGGTCACATTCGTGGCACCGACCGTATGTCCCCCGTCTCGTCGCCGGCGGCCCCCCGGTCGTCGGCAGGCGATGGCGGGACCGCGCCCGTCGCCAACGGCGTCACTACGCCGCGACGGACCGCATGAGGCTCGCGCGGATAACGATCATCGACCGAATCGCCGAAGCGCGCGCGCACGAACGCTCGCGAAAGCGCGAGGCGAATATTCGCGCCTTCAGCTTCGGATGGATCGAGTCGATCGCCGAAGCGCGCGATGCAAAGCACCCTGCCTTCCTGTGCCTTCAGTTGCAAATCTCGGATCCGCTCCAGTATGTCGCCCGCATCGCGCCACTCGTCGGTCGGCATGAAGCGCTCATTCAGCTTGCGGAACTCGCCGTGCGCAAGCGTCACGACGATGCCGGGCTCGACCTCGGCGAAACGGATTTCCTCGTCATCGTCGACGAGCGCCCGAGCGCACCAGTAGTCGAGCGCGCGCCCGTCGAGTTCACTGACTTTCATGGCTGCCTCCATCGAATTCAGACCTCGGCACCTCGATCCGCGCAACGAGCGGATAGTGATCGGATGCGCCGCGGGCCAGCGCGCTGCGATGCACGCTGACCGCGCCGAGCCATTCGCCCGGGTGCACCCAGATTCGATCGAGCGCGAATACCGGCCAGAATGTCGGAAAAGTGCGCGGCGCCGGCGCGCGCCGGAAATGCGTGACGAGCGCACGCAACGCGCGCCCGTGCACGAACCATTCGTTGATGTCGCCGAGCAGAATGACCGGAAGCGCGGCCGTATCGAACGCGGCGAGAAGGCTACGGACCTGCATGCTGCGTTCCCCGGCCGACAGGCCGAGATGCGTCGCGACGATTCGCAATAGCGTCGAGCCGCATTCGATGTCCGCATCGAGTGCGCCGCGGGGCTCACGCCGGCGGAAGGAAAGATCGAGGACGCGCGCGTTGCGTATCGGCAGGCGGGATAGCACGGCATTGCCATAGCGGTGCCGCGGCGTGTCGAGCGTGGGCCCCTCGACTGCGTGCATGCCCGTGGTGTCGCGCAGATACGAAAGGACGTCGGGCGTATCTGAGCCGCCGAGGGGTACTTCCTGAAGGGCGATGATGTCGGCGTCGATCTCGGCGATCACGCGTGCGATCGGCTCGCCCGCATCCCGCGCGGATCGCGTCTTGCGCATGCGCAGGCCGCCGTGGATGTTATAGGTTGCAATCCGCAGCGAGCAAGCGGATGCCGATGCGCGGGCAGCGGTCTCGCGGTCGGCGGCATCGCCCGTCGCACGACGGACCGAGTCGAGGCTGGTACTCATACCGTCGTCCCGCTGGTCATTTGCGCTGCCCCAGCCAGCGTTGCAGCGCCACCGACACGCCCACGAGCGCGACACCGATGGCCGCCAGCGTCGCCATCGCGCCGATGCTCGGGTGACGAATCGCCGCGAGCAGTTGATGAGCGAACGTGACGGTCAGCACGATGCCGGGCGCCATGCCAAGCAGCGTGCCGATCAAGTAGTCGCGGAGACTGATGTGCGACGCGCCGGCCACCAGATTGACGATCGCGAACGGCGCGATCGGGAGCAGCCGGAGCGCCATCATTGTGACGATGCCGCGCCTGCCGATTCGTTCGCTGAGCCGGTTGGCGCGTACGCCGGCCAGGCGCCGCACCGCATCGCGGCCGAGCGACATGCCGATGCCGTAGGTCGCCACCGCCGCGAGCAGTGTGCCGGCGAGCGAATAGAACACGCCGGGCCACGCTCCGTACGCAAGACCGGTCGCCGCGATCAGCAGGGTGATCGGCACCGCGAGGATAGCGGCGATGACGTAAGCGGCCAGCACGATCGCTGGCGCGAACGGTAGCGCATCGATTCGCTTGGCGAAACGCGACAGCGACGCAAGGTTCAAATTGTCGCCGAGCGAAGTGAAATGCCATAAAGCCGCAAAGATAGCGATGACGAGCACCAGTGCGCCGAGCAATAGCAGCCGCGCGGTCAGCGACTTGCCCTGCTCTCGCGGGATGAATTCGCGCACCAGCGCGTCTGGCTCGAGCGGTTCCTCGGGATCGAGCCAGGCGTTCACGGGGATCACCTTGTCGAGGTCGCTGTTCGTCGCGGGCGCAAAATGCTGCAACGTGCGCCCTTCATTGCGCATCAGACTACCGATCGCGGCATTCAGGCGCCCCGTTCGCTCGAGTGCCTGCGAAACAGCGGACGCCGGCACCCCTAGATGTTCGGCAAGCAGCCGATTGCGCCAGCCGGCGATCACCGAGCGAATGCGCGGGTCGCCATTCGCGTCGATGACGATGTTGCACTCTGTGTCGAGCACCATCGACCGGTTGTTGAGGTTCGCGCTGCCGACTGTAATCAGCGTGTCGTCGACGACCATGACCTTGCTGTGTACATTCAGGCAGCGATCGCCGAGTCCTTCGATATGTGGGCAATAGAGCCTGTAGTGATCGTACTCGTCCGCCTCGTTCAATACGCCGTGCAGGCGGGCGCGCAGTACGCCCATCGTCGCTTCGACGAGCCAGCCGCTTTGCATGCGCGGCGCTACGACGGCGACGTCGGGCCCTTGCGGGTCGCCGAGCCGCGCACGCAACGCCTCGCGCACGACCGCCGCGGTGAAGTACTGGTTTTCGATGTAGATGTGATGCCGGGACGCGGCGATCATGTCGGCGATGAGCGCGCGCACCTGCTGGCGCGGGCCGTGTGAGCGATACGGCGGTTCAGTCAGCGAGATGCCGAGCGATACGTCGCGCAGATCGACGGGTGCCGAGCGCGGCCACGGATCGGCGGAATCTTCGAGCGCGCGCTCGGCTCGGATTGCGATGCGCTTGCCGCACGCGTGTTGCCACCGCTCGCGCGCCAGCTCACCGATAGCGTGAGCGGCGTCACCGTCGAACATCGTCTGAATGTCGTGAAACGGCCCATAGGTCGTGCCGTTCGGGTCACGCCGGCGCGGATCGTCGGGCGCATGCTCGGACGTATCCCAACGCGAGCGCGTGAGATCGATGCCGCCGACGAACGCGAGCCGGTCGTCGATGACGACGAACTTCTGATGATGCGACGCCCCGCGCGGATGCACCCCGTCCAGCCGGAAGACCACCCCTCGCTGCGAGCGCCAGCCCGTCTGATAAACGGGCATCCACTCGCGCTCGAACGCGTAGATCATCGCGAAATCCCACGCGAGCACGTAAATGCGCAGCCGGCGTCGAGCGGCCGAGAGTGCCTGCAGGAATTCGCCGAGCAACTCGGGGAAGCCGTCGTTCGCGCCCTCGGGCACGAGCTTGACGCGGCTGTTGATATCCCAGCCGACGATGAATACGGTGCGTTGCGCACGCGTGAGCGCATCGCGTAGGACTGCGAAATAATCGTGGGCGTCGACGAGCAGACTGAAACGGTCCGCATGGCGGATCGCCTCGCAATTGCGCCCTGCTTCGAGCAGACCGTGGCGCGCCACCGGCTGCGCCGATGGCAAGGCCGAGCGTTCGGCGGTACCGGGCGGAGGATGCCTCGATGGTTGCGTGGCGACGTCGGCGGTCATCGGCGCCCTCCTCGTCAAAGGATCGGCACGCCGCCCGTCACCGCGACCGTTGCTCCGGAAACATAGCTTGCTTCATCGCTCGCCAGCAGCACGTACACCGGCGCCAACTCGGCCGGCTGCCCCGGGCGCTTCATGGGCGTCTGCTGCCCGAACTGCCGCACGTTGTCCGGCGGCAGCGTCGCCGGGATCAGCGGCGTCCAGATCGGCCCCGGCGCGACGCAGTTCGAGCGGATTCCGCGTTCGGCGAGCAACCCGGCGAGCCCGCCCGTGAAATTCTGAATCGCACCTTTAGTCGTCGCATACGGCAGTAGTGTGGGCCGCGGCTTGTCCGCATTGACGGAGGTCGTATTGATGATCGCGCTGCCCGGCTTCATATGCGGCAGCGCCGCCTTCACGAGACGGAACATTGCGCCGATATTGATATCGAAGGTGCGGTCCCATTCATCGTCGGTGATTTCCTCGACCGATTCGTGGTCCATCTGGTAAGCCGCGTTGTTGACGAGTACGTCGACACGGCCGAATTCCGCGATCGCACGGGCGACTACCTCGCCGCAATGCTTGCGGTCGGCAAGATCGCCGGCCACGAGCACCGCCTTGCGGCCGGCCTTCTCGACCCACGACGCCGTTTCGCGTGCGTCCTCGTGCTCGTCGAAATAGGAAATCAGGACATCGGCGCCCTCCCGGGCGAATGCGATGGCGACGGCGCGTCCGATCCCGCTGTCGCCGCCCGTGATGATCGCCGCTTTGCCTGCGAGCCGGTCATGCCCGCGATAGCTCTGCTCGCCGTGATCGGGCTTCGGATTCATCGGCGCCGTCTTGCCCGGCACATTCCCTTGCTGCTGCTCGGGCATCGGCGGTGTCGGCTTGCTTGTCATTTCGGCTCCTTTTCAGTCGTAAAAGCGAAACTGAGTGAACCTCGACAACGCAGCAACGCGCGTGCCTCGCTTTGCCCTATATGGAATCGATGGGACGAACCGGACGCTCCAGCGTTGAGTGCCGCATACACCGGATAGAGGCGCGATCACGCCGATTCGTCGCCGATGCCGGCTCCGGTCGAGCCGAGCGTGTCGACGCCGAAGGCGCGCTCGATAGCTGCCGCAATTTGATCTGCAAGACCGGAGTCCTCGAGAACTGGAAAATCCCGCCGTAGTTTGTTCGAGATTGAGCCGTGGTTGTCGCGGACGGAGCGGATGATGCGGTCGATATCTTGGTTCGGACCTTCGATGACTTCCTTGACGGCGAGGCGAGCGTTTTCCCAGCGGCGGAGCAGCGCGGCTTCCTCTCGCATTTCGAAGCGAATTGTCTTATCGACGATGTCTGCGAGGTATTCCACATGTGCGGTGAGATCCGGATAGCGCCACGCATGCGCGGCGTCCTTGTACGCCGCGAACTTGAGATCCGACGTGACGCCGTCTTCGTACTTGCGGCGCTCCTCGAAGGCAGCCATTGATCCATACCGTTGCATGAACGGCTTGGAGAAGACTTCAAGTACCTGATCGTATGCAGCAAGCGCCTGCGGTTTGCTGGTAATCGTTGCTGAGACGGGAAGAATGAATGGCCTCGGGACAGCGTTGTCCCTGCGCAAAATGTCATTGATCAAAAACCGATGCAAGCGGCCATTGCCATCGGCGAAAGGATGCACGTACACGAACCCGAATGCGACGGTTGCCGCGCGCGCGATCGGCGCGGCACCGCGAGTTCGTGTCTCGAACGTTTCCAGTCCAGAGAGCATGCCTTCGACATCGGCCCAGTGCGGAGCGACGTAGTGCAGAACGTTGGTGAACCGATCGACCGAACCCACGAAAACGGGCGAGCGGCGCACGCCGAAGCTCGTTAAAGTGGTGACGTTGCCGAGAATTTCTCGCTGAAGTTCCGTCAGCGCGTCACGAGCGAGTGGAGATTCATACGTCCCCGTGCGTGCTTCCATCACCGCTGCAAATCGCTTGACCCGGTCGCCGCGATCCTGCTCGTGCTCGATTTCGAAGCTCGCCCGGCTTTCCTTCAGCGTCAGCCAGACCGCGCTCCTGCGCAGCGTATCCACGCCGTACTCTGCCTGGAGTGCTTCGATCTGACTTGGAATATCGTATTGCTCCGCCTTCCGAACCACCTCCGTTCGGCGGACGGTGGGACAAAACGAGCGCGTCCCGGGTAGATTGTCGCGCACACGCCAGCGCGCGTTATTGATCGGTGCCTGGCTCACCAAGTAGGTATTGGGATCGAGCACATCGATGTAAGCGCCAGCCGTCACGTCGGGGACGACCTCCAGCGTGTCGCCGGTCAGCCATTCGTAGAGGAAGCCTGCTCGGCGAGCGTACTGCCCGGTGCGCTCGTCAAGCACCCAGTCGATAAGCGCTTGCCGTGGAATGGCCTCGAACAGCCGAGAGAGGTGCTCGAGAAACACTCCTTCGTGCTTCAGCGCGAACGTGACATGCGTAGCGAGTGTGTCGGCGGGCGGATTGGCGTACGTGTATGTTTCGCGCACCATACCGTCAAGGCGGCTCGATTTGCGAGTCGGACCGATGCAGCTCTCGACGGGAAACGGCTGCACTGGGGCGATGCCATAGCGGTGGGCAAGCCAGCGGTAGCCGAGCCATTTCTCAGACATGAAACCCCAAAATTTCGATAACAGTTAACGAATTTCGTTAAAAATATAGCGCATCTAGCGAAAAACGTTAACTGAAACCTGAAATCATGCGGTGTTCGGGGCATCGCGCCCGGCCCGCGTTCAGGTCATGCAGATTGACCCTCAAGCCGTATAGCTCGCCTTGGACTCTTCAAGATACTCCGCAACCCGCTTCGCAGGGCGAGCGATGAGCGATTCGAGATGGTTGGTAACGATAGAAAGATTGCCGGCTCGAATTTCCGCCTCAGCAGAGACCAATACAGGAATAAATTGGTCAGGAACCCCCGCCGCTTTGAGCCCCGCGGCGAACTGTTCGTCAGTCACATGGACGACGGCAAGAGGCTGCCCTGTGGCTCGGCGAGCGAGATCGGCGATTTCCTCGTTGGACAGCGCCTCGGGGCCTGTGAGCGTATATGTCCGACTTTCAGGCGTTGAAACAGTCAGCGCTGCGGCAATCGCTTCAGCGATGTCCCCCCGTGCGGCATACGACGTTCTTCCACCCTCAGATGCGGAATGCCATTGGCCACTCTTAAGGGCACCCGGGAGCGACATGTGCAAATTCTCCTGATACCAGCTATTTCGGAAAATCACGTGCGGCAGACCGGTTGCCTTGATGGCGCGCTCGGTTTCCAGATGGTCCGGTGCGAAGCTAAGAAGCGAGCTTTCCGGATTGGGCAGCGACGTGTAAGCCAGACGCGCGACACCTGCCGCGACGGCTGACGAGACCGCGTTGCGATGCTGCTTGAGTCTTGTGCCGGCATCATCGAGGGCGTCCGTTGAAATGATGAGAGCGGTGCCGGCGCCTTTGAAAGCTTCGGTCAGGCCTTGCGGGTCTTCGAAGTTCGCAGGGCGAACCTCGATGCCCGCTGCCGCAAGCTCGGCGAGCTTTTCGGGGCTGCGCGTCCCAGCGATGATGCGGTTGTGCGTCACGCCGCGAGCCAGCAGGTGTTTGATAACCAGCCGACCAAGCTGACCGGATGCACCGGTGACGAAAATCGTGTCGTTCATGGACTAGCCTCATTCTAAGTGTTACTCTCATTTTGAGAGTGACTCGATAATCAGGCCTTGGCGCTCTTCCGTAAAGAAGGCAGTTTTTCAGGAGATAGTTACCAAATGGGAACCACCAAAGCGCGGGCCAGCGCTCTCAAAACGAAGCTGGACGACGTTCGAAACAAATACGGCTCTATCACGAATTGCCCGGTGCGCGACGTCATTGACGTCATCGATGGCCGATGGAGTTCGTTGCTGATGATGGCGCTCGCCGAGCACCCCTGTCGATTCGGTGAGCTTCGCCGGTTGGTACCCGACATATCGCAGCGAATGCTCGCGCAGACACTTCATGAGTTACAACGCGACGGCTACGTGCATCGAGAGGTCTTCCCTACGAAGCCACCGGGCGTCGAATACAGCCTGACCGACCTCGGTCGTTCGATGTTCAAGGCGTTGAAGGTCCTGATCGAGTGGGCCGACGAGAATCATGCTCAAGTCACAGCGGCTCGCCTGCGTTTTGATAACAAGAAGGAAGCAGCGTAGAAGCGTCGCCAGTGGCCGATGTAAAACGCCTGCACTATGCCGGCATCGCTTACCTCGGAGCCTTGCCCTCGGCGCTTACCTCATGCCTGACGGGCTCGAACGCCTCGGCCTGCACCGCGGTATTCGATGCTAGTTACAAAGATAATGGCTACACCAGCATCCAGCAGTACGACACCGACCTGAGTTCGTCATCGGTCTCGCTCGGCACACCATCGATCGTCAAGATCGCAGCCGATGGATCGAACGCGGTGATTCGTGTGCCGTACTCGATCGGGAGCGGGACAGCGCTTTCGCAATACTCGTTCATGACGACCGTGCAAGCAGTTTCGAACCCGATCACGTTGCCGGGGGGTACGCAGGTTTCCTGGGACATCGTCGGCAATCAGCTCAAGTACGACGCGTCCGTCGAAACGCGCATCACCCGACGGATGCTCTACGACAACTACCCGAATGGATCCAACAGTAGCGATGTCAATTTCTACGATGCTGGGTGATCCTGAATTTCAACCTTAGTGGACCCAACGCGACGAATGTCAATTCAGCGCTGGTGACGGGGCCTGGCCTGCCGACGGCAGGACTGTACAAGCCGCGCGATTTCCTTGTGGGTGTAGCCGCGAGCAATAGCCTGCACCACCGACAGCTCGCGCGGCGTCAGGCCATCAGCGGGTACGCGAGGCCGCGCCCGGACGAAGATGATGCCCGCCTCGGCGACGTAGCGCATGATCAGCGTCCGCCCGGTGTACTGTCGGCTTCCATCGCCAGAGGTCAGTGCAACGTGTGCCGCGCCCGGCAGCCGCCGGACGGTACCGGCGGGCCATTCCGCCTGGATCAGAGCCTCGAACTCCGGGTCGGCGAATTGCAACACGCCGGCATGATCGACTATTGCGACTGCCCAGTGGCCTTCCGCTGCCGCACGAAGGCGTGTCGCGGCAAACAGCCGGCTGACTGTCAGCGCCTCGTTCAGATGCGGCACGATGCATTCGATGGCGCGCCGCTCGTTTTCAGAAAACGTATCGTCCGGATCGCCCCGATAAATCGATACGGACTGTATGGCACGGTCATCGACGCCGGGTAGACCCGTGATCAGGGCGTTCGAATGGCGATAGCGGCGTGTGTAGTCGGCGATCGCTGAGAGGCCCTCGTAGAACGACGCGAAATGAAAGTTGCCTGTCTGCCCCCGATGGCTGATCGCCCAGAACGCGGCACGGTCCTGATGACGCACCTCGTTATAGACTGCCGCGCCCTCGGGATCATCTTCGTGAAAATGAACTGACTGAAACAGCGCGCCGTGATCATCGATCGCGCTGGTTCCCCACTTGCACCCGTCAAACCGGACGTGCGATTTGACGAGCCGCAGCGCAGCATCCTGAAATTCGGCTATGGGCACTTCCCGCGCCGCCCGGTACAGCGACAGCACCAGCGGATTGAGCCGATCCATGACCGTTCCCCGTGTGATGTCGGTCCGTTCAATAGCCGGCGCGCTTCAATTGTGTCGTCAGTTCAGCGTTATTGTGGACATCAGCTCTTTTCAATATCGCCTGGGCATGATTGCGCACTGTCGCCGGGGCGATACCCAGCCGCCTCGCAATCTCCTTGTGTGTCATTCCTTGCGCAATGAGCTGCGCAATCTCGCGTTCGCGTGCGGTCAGGCTATCGACCGGGTGGCGTCGACGCGCCTTGAGAAACCACAATGACCTCGAAGGCGTGCCCGTCGCGATGAACGTTCGGCCTGCGTACCGGTTCTGATTAGTGCCAAAGATGTTGTCGTACATCGGCGCAGGGAGGACTATGTGTCGCGACGCGGGCCATTCGGCGCAGAGCATGGATTCAAAATCGCTCTCCGCGAAAACGAGATGGCCCGCCGCATCGGCGATCGCCAGGCTCCACCGCGCTTCTGCTGCCGTCGCCCGGATCTGCTCGAGGTGGACGATGTGATTTACGGTCCACGCCTCCATCAGATGCGGGGCGGCGGCCTGCATCATCCGTCGCTGTTGCTCTGTGAACGGCCGGTCACTATAGGCGCCGTACAAAGAGACGGTTTTCAGTAACCCGGTCTCGGGGTTCCGGAAAGCGGTGATCAGACCATGTTCATGACGGAAACGCCGCGCGTACGCCCCATGGCGCGCCGAATTCGGTCTGTTTCACTTTCAATCCAGACCATCGCGACGGGCCTGCAGTTCGGAACGCAGATCTGCAACGTTGACACGGGCATGATCGCTGCAAGTTCAGCCGGCGAAGCGAGCTCGCGCGCCAAAAAGAGCTTGCGCTCGGCGCGATGGAGCGGGCAGCACACGCGAGAACGGACGTTCGATCGACTAGTCTCAGGGCGTGTCGTCAGCCTGACCGTTATCGCCCGGCTCTGCCTCGCTGCGCGTCCGGCGTCGCCTCGGCGGTGGCATGCGCCCGGCAGGCAACTGCGCCGGCTTCGTATCGGCCGTCGTGCCGGGCACGGTCGAACTCTCATCAAGCGAAATGTAAAGATACGAGTTGATACCTTCGTCCAGCATGCGGGAGATGTACCAGCCTGCCCCTGCGGTCAAGGCGATTGAAATGGCCATGTAGAAAAGCAGCCGGGAGTTCATCGTCGTAGTCTCGCGGTCATCCGGTGCCGTCTTGTCCGCCGAGGATGACCTCGTGGATCCCGTTCGACAGGCGGCCGACATACGCCGGCATCCTGATCTCGATCGGTTGTCGGTAGGCCGCGGAGACGTAACCGCCCAGAGCCGCGTCGAACGGCGGAAGGAGCGTCTCGTCGGCATGGTAGCGCCGCAGCACGCTGACCATGTCGTCGTGGATCAGCGCGTCGATGAGCCTTTCCTCCAGCTCCTCGGATCGGACCTCTTGGCTATCACCACACTTGGGTGGCGACCCTTTCGGGGCGGGAGTAACGCACGGCTTTCGCCGCTCCGTTCATACGCTACCAATAGCAATCATACAAGGCTCCAGCGCTCGCTAGAAGGTGCCCCTCCCCCACCATTCAGCTCGGCGCCGAGCAACCGCTTTGCCAGCACCTCACAGGCGAGCCATATCGGCGGCTCCGGCTAGCGCCGGCGCATCTGCCGAGATGCGCTCAGTGCAACAGCCGCGCACCCCGAAGCACAGGCGATCCATAACGCAGTGCCGATGGGCCAGCCCGTCGATGAGCCTTTCGCGATTGCCTCGCCCGCCGCGGTGAAATTCACCAGCACGACGGCGACGAGCGCGGCGCCGATCGATTGCCCGAGCGTGCGCGCCGTCGCAAGCACGCCCGAGGCGATGCCGGTGCGTGGCTTGTCGACGACGCTCAGCATTTCGCGATTGTTCGGCGTCTGAAACAATCCGAAGCCGGCCCCTGCAACAGCCGCGCGCCAGATGATCGCCATTTGAGCCGGATGCGCACCGGCACCTGGCAGCATGGCAAGCGTACCTAGACCCAGCGCGAATAGCGCGAGCCCCATCGTTGCGACACCACGGCCGTCGGCTCGGTCGGCGAGCCGCCCGGCCAGCGGTGCGGCGACCGCCACCGCGAGGGGCCAGGCGAGCAGGATCAGGCCCGACTCGACAGGCGTG
Organism: Trinickia symbiotica; assembly: GCF_002934455.1. GTDB lineage: Bacteria > Pseudomonadota > Gammaproteobacteria > Burkholderiales > Burkholderiaceae > Trinickia > Trinickia symbiotica. The sequence continues at coordinate 96,596 of NZ_PTIR01000002.1, forward strand.
TAGCCATAACCAGTTTGCAGCAGAAACGGTAGCGCGACGAGCGCGGAGCCCTGCGCCACGAAGGCAAGCATCGATGTGATCGCCGCAGTCGAAAAGCGCCGGGAACAGAGGTCCAGCGGAAGCAAGGCGCGTGACCCGGCGGCGTGCTGTACTCGCGCAAAAGCGAGGATCAAAAGGGCGCCGCACGAAAACAGCACGATCGACCCTACGTGCGAGCGCCGGCCCAGCCCATCCACGCCCGCGACGACGAGGCTCATCGCGGCCGCGGCGAGCACCGCGCCAGGCCAATCGAAGGCGCCTTGCGAGGGCGGTGCGACGGTCCGCACGGCGGCGAGCGCCTTGCGCGCGATGACCCAGCCGGCGGCTCCCAAGGGCACGTTGACATAGAAGAGCGCGCGCCAATCGGCCACCGTCAGCAAGATGCCGCCGACGGCGGGTCCCGCCGCCGCGCCGGCTGCCACGACGAGGGCATTGATGCCGAGCACGGACCCTAACAAGCGTGCGGGCACGACGCTTCGATAGAGCCCGATGCCCACGCTGACGATCGCGGCACAAGCGAGCCCTTGCGCGGTCCTGAACGCGACGAGCCAACCGATCGTCGGCGCGAGCGCGCAGGCGAGCGACGCGGCCACGAACGCCGCAAGCCCGCGTGCATAGACCGTGGATGGCTCCAGACGTTGCGCGAGCGCCGCGAATGTCAACACCGTCGCGGCACTTGCCATCTGATAAGCGGTGACCGCCCACGTCGCGGTGGCCGCGTCTGTGTGCAGACGAGCGGCGATCGTCGGCAACGCGATGTTCACGATCGAACTGTCGAGCGTGGCCATGAATACGCCGATCAGGATCGCGGCCGCGGCCCAATAGCGCAGCGGCGCACGTAGGCCGTCGGCGGCCTCTTGGCCCATGCTCTCATCGATGAGTTGCGGCGACGCCGCCAAGGATTCGCTGGCGATGTCAGGCTCCTTCGTGCAAAGCCGCTTCCGTCAGCTTCGAGCTGGACAAGCGGTTGGTCACGAAACGACGCGATCTGCCGAAACGTGCCGCTTCGACATATTCGTAGCACTGCGGGTCTTTCAGTATGCCGTCCTGATGAATGCCGGCCGCGGTCGAGAACACATGTTCGCCGATGACGGGCTTGTTCGACGGGATTGGCTTATCCGCATAGCGGAACACTTGCTCGCAAGCCGCGACGAGCGCGTGAGCGTCGAGCTTGACCTCGGCGCCATACTGCTCGCCTTTGTAGAGCAGGCACGCGTAGATCTCTTCGAGCGCGCAATTGCCCGCGCGCTCGCCGATGCCGCCGAGCGTCGCGTGCACGACGTCGGCGCCCGCGCGCACGCCGAAGAGCGTGTTGGCGGTGGCAAGCCCGAGATCGTTATGGAAGTGAACGCCCCAGCTGACACTCTCGCCGAATTCCGCGACGAGCCCGCGCATGGCCGTTTCCACCTCGGCGGGCGTGCAGTAGCCGACCGTATCGGCGTAAGTGATCATCGATGCGCCCGCCTCGAGCGCGACAGCGACCTGCCGCTTCAGAAAAGCCGGATCGGCCCGCGAGGCATCTTCGAAGATGACCGCCGGCGCGAGTTCGCCGCGGGACTTCACACGCTCGATTGCCGCGATCAGCTCGATATGCGCGGCGGCTTCGTCGATGCGCCGCTTGCGCAGCAGATGGATCTCCGAGCCGACCCCGAGCAATTGCACGATGCCACCGCTCGCCCGCAGACTGTCCGCGGCGCGCTCGACGTCGCCCGGGGCAAGACGCGCAAAAGCCACGGGTTCCGAGCGAGTGTGCCGGCGCAGATGCACGGCCGCCCGCTCGACGAACGCGTACTCCGCCTCGGAGGAAGCGGGGTACCCGAGCTCGATATAGTCGGGCTCGATGGAAGCCACGGCTTCGAACACACGCCATTTGTCCGCGTGGTCGAGCAGAAAGCCGATGCCCTGCTCGCCGTCGCGCAACGTCGTATCGAACGTCTTGATCGTCTTCATCGTTTTCTCCGATGAGGTCCATGACGGAAAACGCGCCGGGCGCCCACAACAATCGCGCCTCGCGAACGTTCGTGAGCACCGCGCAATCGTTTGCGCCCTTGCGCGCATTCAAGCGCTAGGCGGCAAGGCCGAGCTCGCCCGAGAGACGCTGCTGATACGGGCCGACCTTCTCGGGAAATTTCCAGCCGATGTATCCGCCTCGCACGGTACCCGGCTCTGTCGAACCGTTGTAGGCATCGACGAACGTGGCCGGCAGCGGCCGACTATTGCGCGTCGCGAACCACAGGCGGTACAGATGGCGCTTGCGATCCGCTTCCTCGTGATCGTGAAACTCCGTGCGCGAGTGGTAAATCACGTGGTTCGACAGCAATTGCAGGTCGCCAGCCTCGAGAGTCATCGGCAGCGTCAGCTCCGGGTCGCCCGCGATCGTCTCGATCAGCTCGATGGCTTCGCGCTGCGCGTCGGTGAGCCGAGGCGCGTTCGGCAGCTCGGAAGCCGCATAGATCCGCTTCGCGTAGAACTGGCTCGTGAAATGCCCTTCGCGGAAGCCATAGATGGGCGAGAGGTAGTACGGCACCGCTTCGCTCTTGGCGAGCTTGATAAATGGGAACGGCCGATAAAGGACTTGCAGCAAGTCGGGCCTGCGGCGCGCGATTTCGTTGTGCACGGCGAGCGAGCTCGTCACGAGACTCAGTCCGCCCGCCTTCGCGCCGCGGCGGCAGAGCAAGCCGACGACGTCGCACGGATCGACGTGATAGCGGATCGCATCCTTCGAACTGTTGCCACGCAACGTGACCGCGCTGTCATACCCCTTATCGCGCACATCGACGATCATCTCGACGTCGTCGTTCTGTGGCAGTGCAACCCCGAGATACATTCCCACGCCCCAGGCGATCAGGCGCGCTTGCTCGGGCGACTTGTTCGCGACGGGCAACCCGCGAATCAGGAGAAAACCGTAGCCGCGCTCGAGCTTCTCGAGGAGCGTGGCGAGCTTCGGGCCGAGCGTGGGCAGCGGAAAATCGCTTTGCGCGGCCTCGAGAAGGGCGATACGTCGATCGGCGAAATGCTGAAACGCCGCTTCGACTTCGTTGGCTTCAGCATCGGTGAGCCGATATTGCCAATCGTCGCGCCCGACGAGCTCGGTTCCTTTCCAAGCCGAGGGCGATTTCAGTTCACAAGGGAGATTCGATGCGTGCATGGGTTCCTCCGTGACGTGACGGTTCAGAGATGCGATCGATGACGCGGGAACAGCGCGAGCGCCGCCAGCCGACGGCCGGCGACCGGCGGCACTCGCATGGAAACCGAATGAAGGACTACTTCGCTAAAAGCGGCTGCCTCGTTGCAGCCTTGGGCGTGGCCATCCTCGTGGCCGGAGAAACGCCGCGCGACTGAACTCGGCCGCCGGACATCGCCGAGCCCTGCTCAATGCGGAACGAGCCGACCGCCACGGTCAACCCTCGAGCCTGCTGCTCGAGCGCTTGTGCCGCGCCGGCGGCCTCTTCGACGAGCGCGGCATTGTGCTGCGTCACTTCGTCGAGCTGCGCGACCGCGCGGCCGATCTGCTCGACGCCCGTGCTTTGCTGATTCGAAGCAGTCGAGATCTCGCTCATGATCGAGACCACGCGCGCATTCGAGCGTTCGACATCGTGCATCAGTTCGCCGGCGCGATCGACTAGCCGCGTGCCCGACACGATCTTTTCGACCGAGCCCTGGATCAGGTCGCGAATTTCCTTCGCTGCCGTCGCGCTGCGCTGCGCGAGCGAGCGCACCTCACCCGCGACGACCGCGAAGCCGCGGCCGAGCTCACCCGCGCGCGCCGCTTCGACCGCGGCATTGAGCGCCAGGATATTCGTCTGGAACGCGATGCCCTCGATGACCGTGATGATGTCGACCATCTGCTGCGATTCGCTCGAGATCTCCTGCATGGTCTGCACCGCCTGGGCGACCACGTTGCCCCCTTCCTTCGTGACATCCGAGGCGGCCACGGCCAGTTGCATCGCCTGCTGCGCATTGTCGGCGTTCTGTTTCACCGCTGCCGAGAACTGCTCCATGCTCGCCGCCGTCTGCTCGAGCGAGGCCGCCTGCTGCTCGGTGCGGGAGGACAGATCGGCGTTGCCGCTTGCGATCTGCTCCGTCGCCACCGAAATGCTGTCCGCCGATTCCTTGATGCGAACGACCATGTCGCGCAGCGCATCGCGCATCTGTCCCATTGCGGCGAGCACGCTTCGCGAATCGCCTTCGGCCGTCTCCAGGCGCACGCTGAGATCGCCTTGCGCAATGGTTGCGACGACGTGGCGGGCGTAGGCGGGCTCTCCGCCTAGTTGGGCGTAGAGCCTGCGGCGAATCCATATGCCGCAGGCGATCGCGAAACCAATGCCGATGAAGGCCACGACCGACAACACCTGGATCAGCGTCGACGCCTCGGCGCGCGCCTCCTCGTATTCATTCTTGGCGCCATCGAGCTGTAGCACCTTGAGCGCGCGCAAAGCCAGCTTCGTTTTGAGCACGAGCGGCGGGAGCGTGACATGCGCGAGATCGGCCGCCTTCGCCGCATCGCCTGCTTTCAGCGCGGTCACGATCGGGCGTATCCCTTGCGCCACCATCGTGTCATATGCGCTGCGGAACGTTTGCGCGACCTCCCGCTCGTGGGCGTCCGCGGTGGTCTTCTGGTAGCTCTCCCAATACGGCTCGAACTCGGTCAGATCAGTGTCGATGAGCTTGACGCCCTCGCCTACGCGCGAGTGATCGGTATCGATCGAAACGTTCGTTGCGACGGCTGCCGCCTCGAAAAGGCGATATTCGAGCTTCGAGAGACTTTGCAGCGCCATCGTGTCGTTTTCGTACACCGACCGCAGCCGCTCATTGGCGAGGCGCATGCCGACGAATGCGATGACCGCGATCACCAATGCGACCCCGCACGCGACGCCAATTGCGGCCGTCAATTGTGCTCTCATCGAGAGCCCTCGATTCATTTCCTGCTTCATCGTTATCCACCTATTGTGCTGCCCGATCGACCCTACCGAGCTTCTTAATGGATATCGGTAACTTCCCTTAATAACTTGAGTTCGGCTACCTACATATCCATGTAGTAGTGGACAGACTCGCCTGCCTGGAAAATCGTAACAAAGCTCTCGCGCCCGCCTGATGGGGTGAACCAGCGTTTGACAGGCCGCGGGGTGGCCTCGAAAACGACCGCGCCGGGCGCACTAAAGTGCGCGCGGCTTTTGCCGTTTACATGCTGGCCCAGGCGCAAAGTCGAATTGCGCATTCCGTTATACGCTCTTTCGATTACTTCTTTGATTTTTGTCAAACATCGTTCGCTTCCTGGCTCCAATTTCCAATATTTCCTTGCCTTACGGCTGATTGTGATGCAGGCCTGATCCATGAATGTCGATACCTTGAGCGCCGCGTGCCTGACGGCGTTCGAAGCATGCGAAGACGAGGCCGATGCAAAAACGCGGCTCACCGAAATCTGCCGGTTGCTGAATGTGGACGGCTTTATGTACTGGACCGGAGCGGCTGAGGATAAAGCGAAGGCGAGTGCGTTCACGATTTCGAGCTACGACGAGACCTGGCGCAAGGTGTACGTCGAAAACGATTTCAGGGCCATCGACCCGGCTGTCGCTCATGCAATCACCGGCATCGCGCCGCTCCTATGGGACGATGCGCTCTATGCCGGCGAGGGCCCGCAGGCGTTGCGCGCCGCGGCTCGTCGCCACGGGATGGACTGCGGCGTAACGATTCCTATTCATGCGCCGGACGGCGGGCTCGGCAGCTTCAGCGCATTCGTCGACTCGCGTCGCGTGCCGGTCCCCGCCGCGCGCCAGCACCTCCTCTCCGCGCTGCCGCATCTGTGCCTGCTTTCGGTACAGTTGCACCACTTCGTGACGCGCTCGGTGAAAGCGCGGGCGGCGCCGACGGTCCACCTGACCAAGCGCGAACGCGAGTGCCTCCGCTGGATCGCAGCCGGAAAGAGCACATGGGAGATCGGCTGCATTCTGAACATCTCCGAGCACGGCGTGACGCATCACATCCGAAACGTCATGCGCAAGTTCGATTGCACGAGCCGTCACGTCGCCGCCGCTCGTGCGCTCGCGCAAAAGCTGATCTGAGCCGCCGGCCAACGGCCATCGCAGCCGGCAGTGCGGGGCGGTTTTCGCATCACCGGACGTGGGCGTGGACGCGGGCGTGTGCGGCATCGGAATGCCAACGCCGCAATGTCGGCAAATCGATCCACCGGCAGTCGTGTCCGCGAACCACATCGAGGGGCATCTCCGGATCGCCCAGGTGCGCGAGAATCGCGAGCGCTTCATCGAAACGGTGATGGCGGGTATAGGCCGTGGGCGTTACGATCGTCGGCACGCCAGCGGCCGTGGCGGCATGCAAGCCGTTTTCCGAATCTTCGAACGCGACGCAGCGTGAGCCCTCGATATTCAATTCATTGAGGACTGCCAAGTAAACGTCGGGCGCGGGCTTCTTGACCGGCGTGGTCGACGCGTCGCCGATCGCTGCAAAGCGCTTGCGCCAATCGCCGCCGAACGGTGCGCTCAGCAATACATCGAGGTTCGCCGGCGTCGTGGTCGTCGCGATTGCGACCGGCACCCCGGCTTGGTTCGCCTCTTCGATGAGGCGCTGGACGCCAGGGCGCAACGGCAATGTACCCCCCCGCACGCGTTGCGCGTAGTGCCGTGTCTTGATCGCGTGAAGCGCTTCCACCGTTTCACACGCCTTGGGGCCGCTCGCTTCCTCAGGCTCGATGCAGCGCCAATAGTGCGAAATACGTTCCTTGCCACCGGCTACATCCAGCAGTCGGGTGTAGAGCGTTTCATCCCAATGCCAATCGAGCCCCACCTCGGCAAACGCGGCGTTGAAGGCTTCGCGGTGCGCAGCCTCGGTATCCGCGAGCGTGCCGTCGACATCGAAAATCAGGGCTTCCATGCGCTCCTTCCCTCCTCAGGCTCGGCGAAGCGCAACCCCAGCCACGCGCGCATGGCCGGATGGCCACGCTTTGCTCGCTGCTCTCGCTCCGCTTCAAAGTCACCAGGATAGGCAGGCGCAGACCGATCGTGAATTCACGAATTCTTTGGTTCTGCTTAAGAAACGCTGAATGAGCGCGATCGCTATCGCGACGAGTCGGACGACGACTCCGACCACGATTCGGGACGGCCGCCCAGCTCGCTGCAGACATCGACGGCGATCGATCGCAGCTTTTCTTCTGAAATCGCGCCTGAGAGGGCATAGCCGAAATGGTCGCTGACCCAATAGAACGTTCGCCGGTCGCCGTCGCGCAAGAGGCGGAACGCCGTTTCATCGGTCGGGATCGCGGCGACGTAAAGCGTCAGTCGCGCCCCTTGCCGGCTCTCGTACATGAATTGCGCGGCAGGCCCGCTGTCGCCCGGCAGCAATCGTCCGCCGACGAGCGTGTAGCCGTACTCTTGCAACGACGGAATCGACAGCGACCGACCGAGCCGTTTGGAGAGCCAGCTCGCGAGATGCGCCTCGTCCTGCGCGCCGACTTCGACGGGATGCCGAACTTCGGGCGCATACACGGCGTAGGCGATGTCGGCGCGACGCGCGAACGTGGGGGGCTCGTGCGCGCTGCGGAGCGCGCGCGGCACTAGATTGCCGGCTATTGTGCCGACCGCGACGCCGACGAAGAGCCAGCCGGCAGCCACGGCCATGCGATGCATCCGCGAATGAGGTCGACGCAAAACCACCACCGAGGGGGCCTCGTTTCCGACGTCGCCGAACAAAGCCTTCAGCGCCGCCTTCTGGGCCCGCCAGTCCCCAACGCGGGCCATCGACTCGGGATCGCGTTCCAGCTCGGCGCCGACGGCGGCATGCGCCGCATCGGGCAGCTCGCCGTCGACGTATGCGGACAGCGTCTGCAAGTCGAGGCGCTCCGAAGAGCCGGAATCGCGATAGTCGTTCATCACTTGTCTCTCACTACTTTGAGCGCGGCCGGCTTAGGCGGGGCCGCCTTAGGCGCGGCCGGCTTAGGCGGGGCCGCCTTAGCCGCAGCCGGCTCTCCCGCGAGCAATGTCCGCATGTGCTCGCGTGCACGCGAAAGCCGCGACATCACTGTACCGATCGGCACGCCGAGCACCGTCGCCGCTTCTTGATAGGTCAACTCCTCCACGCCTACCAGCAAGAGCACTTCCCGTTGCTCGACCGGCAGGTGATAAAGCGCATGCTGGACGTCGCGCAATACGAGACCGTCAACTTCGGTGCGCGGCGCTTCGAGACTTCGCCACGGCGCTGTTTCATCGTCGACGGCGATTTCACGCCGTGCCCGTAATTGATCGATATAAATGTTCCTCAGAATCGTATAGAGCCACGCGCGCAAGTTGCTGCCGGCACGGAACGCCCGATGACGCGCGAGCGCCCGCTCCGCCGTATCCTGCACGAGATCGTCGGCCCATGCGGGGTCTCCCGTCAGCGCACGCGCATAGCGGCGCAGTCGCGGTAGCCCCAAAACCACGTCGTTTTCGAAACTCACTCCGTCGTTGCCCGCAATGGCGAGTGATTTCAATAACCGCCGCTGCTGTTCGAGCCGCCGTTGTTGCCTTGTTGCGGCGGATTGCCGTCCGTCGACGAGCATCCCGTTGCGGACAACGTCGACACGGCCAACATCAGCGCGACAAAAACGGCGGATAGTATCCGGTGCGACTTCATTTGCATCTCCTTGCCGACCAACGATTGCGATTCGCGCGCGGAATCGGCCGGCGGTTGAAGGTTCAAGGTCGAAGGAAGATCGATGCTTCAAGGGTTGAACGCTACTTCGCAATGGTCTCCTCACGACTTAACGGAGCAACGCCGCCGTTTATTCCTTCGTCGGAGCGGATTCTTTGATCATTCTTAGTCGGCACGAAATAAAAACGAGCCTAGGTGAAACCCTGAAATCGCTATTCGAGAAGCGCCGAATGCACTAATGCGGGTTTTGGCGCCGCTCTCGGTGCCGGACCCCTGTGCTATGCTGCGAACACCTCGCCGGCGTCAGCGCGCCGCAAGGTTCGCATCAAGCGGACGAGCGAACCGCACTCTCAATACTATGGACTATCGGCATCTCAAGAATCGCAAGAGCATGCACGCGCGAATCGTGCAGGAACTCGGTATCGAGATCGTCAGCGGCAAATTCGCGCCGGGAGAGCGTCTGCCCCCTGAGCCCGGTCTCTGCGAATCGTATGGCGTGAGCCGGCCGGTTTTGCGGGAGGCCACGCGCGTGCTCGTCGCGAAAGGACTCGTCACGTCGAAGCCGCGTGTCGGCAGCGTCGTGAAGCCGCGTGAAGAATGGCACATGCTCGATCCCGATGTGCTCTTCTGGACGATCAGCAGCACGCCCGAAGGGGATTTCTTCCGCTCGCTGCTGACCGTGCGGCGCATTATCGAGCCGGCGGCGGCCGCGCTTGCCGCGACCGAAAGCACGGAAGAGGATTTGGCGCGCCTGCGCAGCGCCTTCGATAGGATGGAACGGGCGGAAACGGCGTCCGAATTGCTGGAGCCGGACCTCGAGTTTCACCGGGCGATCATGGCCGCCACGCACAACGACATGCTCGCCTTCATCGGCAATATGATGTCGCTCGCGCTCTCGGAGTCGATCAAGCTGACGAGCCGCCACCCCGATACGCACGCGCTCTCGCTGCCGCGGCACAAGGCCATTCTCACGGCCATCGAGAACCACGATCCGCTCGGCGCTCGCCAGGCGAGCCTCGTGCAACTCGAGAACGCGCGCGCCGACGCCGAGACGATTCTCGAAGTCGCCACGCGCAGCGCTCGTTGAGTCGGCCTAGGGCCTGTTCCTTCTAGTGTGAATGCGGCGGCACTTCGGCGCCGCGGCAGCCGACCAGGAAGTCGAAGTCGCATCCCTCGTCGGCTTGCAGGACATGGTCGACATAGAGGTTGCGGTAGCCGCTCGCATCGGCCGCGGACGGGCGCTGCCCTTCCCTCCACTTGGCAAGACGCGCTTCCAGTTCCCGATCGTCGATCTCGAGATGCAGCCGCCCGTTCTCGCAATCGAGTTCGATCCAGTCGCCGTTGCGGACCACGGCGAGCGGGCCGCCCGCACGGGCCTCCGGCGCGACGTGAAGCACGACGGTGCCGTACGCCGTGCCGCTCATCCGCGCATCGGAGATCCGCACCATATCGGTGACGCCCTGCGCGAGCAGCTTCGGCGGCAACCCCATGTTGCCCACTTCCGCCATGCCCGGGTAACCCTTCGGCCCACAGTTCTTCATGACGAGGATCGAGTCGGCCGTCACGTCCAGATCGGGATCCGCGATGCGCGCTTTGTAGTCGTCGAAGTTCTCGAACACGACGGCGCGGCCGCGATGCTGCAAGAGCGACTGCGTCGCCGCCGAAGGCTTAAGCACCGCGCCGCGCGGCGCGAGATTGCCCCGCAGCACGCAAAGCCCGCCGTCGGCGACGAGCGGCTTGTCGAGCGGCCGGATCACCTCGTCGTTGTAGATCGGCGCCTCTTTGCAGTTGTCCCATAGCGAGCGCCCGTTCGCCGTCAACGCGTCGGGATACGGCACCAGGCCTTGTTCGCCGAGGCGGCGCACGACGGCGGGCAAGCCGCCCGCGTAATAGAACTCTTCCATGAGAAAACGGCCCGACGGCTGCAGATCGACGATCGTCGGGGTGCCGCGGCCGATGCGCGTCCAGTCGTCGAGCTCGAGCGGCACGCCGATGCGGCCCGCGATCGCCTTCAAATGGATGGCCGCGTTCGTCGAGCCCCCGATCGCGGCATTGACGCGAATCGCGTTTTCGAATGCCTCGCGCGTCAGCAGCTTCGAAAGGCGCAGGTCTTCAAGCGCCATTTCGACGATACGCATGCCCGACAAATGCGCGAGCACGTAGCGGCGCGAGTCGACGGCGGGAATCGCCGCGTTGTGCGGCAGCGTGACGCCGAGCGCCTCGGCCATGCTAGCCATCGTCGATGCGGTCCCCATCGTGTTGCAGGTGCCGACCGAGCGCGACATGCCGGCTTCGGCCGACATGAACTCGTGCAACGTGATCTTTCCGGCCTTCACCTGCTCGTGCAGTTGCCAGACGATCGTGCCCGAGCCGATGTCGCGGCCCTCGTGCTTGCCGTTGAGCATCGGACCGCCGCTGACGACGATGGCCGGCACGTCGCAGCTCGCCGCGCCCATCAGCAGCGCGGGCGTGGTCTTGTCGCATCCCGCAAGCAACACGACCGCGTCGATCGGATTGCCACGGATCGCTTCCTCGACGTCCATGCTCGCGAGATTGCGCGTGAACATCGCCGTCGGGCGCAAGTTCGATTCGCCGTTGGAGAACACCGGAAACTCCACGGGGAAGCCGCCCGCTTCGAAGACGCCGCGCTTGACGTGCTCGGCGAGCTTGCGGAAATGCGAATTGCAGGGCGTGAGCTCGGACCACGTGTTACAGATGCCGATGATCGGCTTGCCCTGGAACTCGTGATCGGGGATGCCCTGGTTCTTCATCCAGCTTCGGTACATGAAGCCATTCTTGTCGGCTCTGCCGAACCATTCGGCGGAGCGCAGCTTGCGGGGTTTGTCAGTCATGTTGGCGTCAGGTGATGACCTAAAGTAGTATTACTATATATCGACTAGCGTCTCTTGACCACTATTTGAGAAAAGCAAACTTTTCGTAACACTGAAGCAGCAGTCAGGGTCTGGCCGGCACGGAAAATGCCAACTCCATGCGGATTTCCAGCGCTTCGACCCCCGAGAAATAGCATTACTATTTGCCCGCGTGATCTGGGGAAAACGCTAATCGCCGCCGGGGTCGCGTGTGCCTATAGTTTGGCTATTTCCGAGTTCGTTCTCGTAGGACGCGCTCGGGTCGGGCAGCAAGAGCAAGCAGTAGCAACAACGACAAACCAACAGAGCTATCGGAGACTTGAAATGAGACGCACCCTACGCCAGGCGCTTCAAGCATTGCTCGCAGTCACCCTCGTCGGGGCAGCCGCCGCCGGCCACGCCGAGGACAAGAAGATCGTCCTCGGTTTTGCTCAGGTAGGCGCCGAAAGCGCGTGGCGCACGGCCAACACGGTCTCCGTCAAATCGGCGGCCAAGGACGCCGGCATCACGCTCAAGTTCTCGGATGCGCAGCAAAAGCAGGAAAACCAGATCAAGGCGATCCGTTCGTACATCGCGCAGAAAGTCGATGTGATCGCGTTCTCGCCCGTCGTGGAGTCGGGCTGGGAGCCGGTGCTCGAGGAAGCCAAGCGCGCGCACATTCCCGTCGTGCTGACGGACCGGATGATCGACGCGAAGGACCCGTCGCTCTATGTCACGATGATCGGCTCGGACTTCCTCGAGGAAGGTCGTCGCGGCGGACGCTGGCTCGAGGAGCACTACAAGGACGATAAGGGCCCGATCAATATCGTGGAATTGCAAGGCACCGTCGGATCGGCCCCCGCGAACGACCGCCATGCCGGGCTGATGGAGATCATCAAGAACGATCCGAAGTTCAAGGTCATCGCTTCGCAAAGCGGCGACTTCACCCTCGCCGGCGGCAAGCAAGTGATGGAAGCGTTCGCCAAGACGTACGGCAAGCAGATCAATGTCGTCTATGCGCATAACGACGATATGGCGCTCGGCGCGATCCAGGCGATGGAAGAAGCCGGCATGAAGCCTGGCAAGGACGTGACCGTCGTGTCGTTCGACGCGACGAAGGGCGGCTTGCAGGCTGCCGCCGCGGGCAAGATCAACGTCGACGTCGAGTGCAGCCCGCTGCTCGGGCCGCAATTGATGGACACGGTCAAGAAGATCGTCGCCGGTGAGCAAGTGCCGCATCGCATCGTGACGAACGAGACGGTGTTCCCGATGAACGTCGCGGCGCAGGTGCTGCCCACGCGCAAGTACTAAACCCGCAACGAGCGAACGCGACCCATGCACGCCGACGAATCGACTGAGAACTACGCCTTGATGAGCGCTCCGACGACGGTTGCCCCCGTACTCGAGACCGTCGGCCTGACGAAGTCGTTTCCCGGCGTGCAGGCGCTTCGCAACGTCGACTTCCGCCTCTTCCCCGGCGAAGTGCACACGCTGATGGGGCAGAACGGCGCGGGCAAGTCGACGTTGATCAACGTCCTGACCGGCGTTCATTCGCACGACGCCGGCGAGATCCGAATCGACGGAAAACCGGTCGGCTTCGCTGCTCCACTCGAAGCCGAAGCGGCCGGGATCCGCACGCTCTACCAGGAAGTCAACCTCTGCCCCAATCTCTCGGTGGCGGAGAACATCTTCGCGGGCCGCCAGCCGACGCGCGGCGGCGCCATCGATTGGAAGGCCATCCGGATCGGCGCCGAAGCGGCGCTCGCGGAGCTCGACGTCTCGCTCGACGTGACGAAGTCGCTCGATACCTATCCGATCGCCGTCCAGCAAATGGTGGCCATCGCGCGCGCCGTATCGGTCGACGCACGCGTGCTGATTCTCGACGAGCCGACCTCGAGCCTCGACGACAACGAGGTCGCGCGACTCTTCGAAGTGCTCAGGCGGCTGAAGCGCAATGGCATCGCGATTCTGTTCGTCACGCATTTTCTCGAGCAGACGTACGCGATCTCCGATCGCATCACCGTCATGCGCAACGGCGAACGCGAAGGGGAATATCTCGCGAAGGATCTGCCGGTTGCGGTGCTCGTCGAGAAGATGGTCGGAGACGCACGCGTGGCCGAACGCCAGGCGAATGCCGCGGCGCGGCAGGCCAAGGCACCGACGTCCGCCGGCCAGACCGCGGCGGGCTTCCGGATGCGCGGCGTCGGGCGGCGCGGCGTGCTGCATCCCGTCGATCTTTCGATCGAGCCGGGACGCATCGTCGGCCTCGCAGGCTTGCTCGGATCCGGCCGCACCGAAACGGCACAGCTACTATTCGGCGCCGAGCGCGCCGATACGGGGACGGTCAGCGTCGACGGCAAGACCGTGAAAATGGGCTCCCCTCGCCATGCCGTGCGCCAAGGCATCGGCTACTGCGCGGAAGATCGCAAGAAAGAAGGCATCATCGCATCGCTCTCGCTGCGCGAGAACATCGTTCTTGCGCTGCAAGCGCGGCGCGGCTGGTGGCGACCGCTCGGCCGCAAGCGCGAGAAGCGCATCGCGGACGAGTACATCGCCTCGCTCGGCATCAAGGCGCGCGACGCGGAGCAACCGATCGAGCTGCTTTCGGGCGGCAATCAGCAAAAGGCGCTGCTCGCGCGCTGGCTCGCAACGGAGCCGCGCATGTTGATTCTCGACGAGCCCACGCGCGGTATCGACATCGCCGCCAAGTTCGAGATCATGGACCGCGTGCTGGCGCTTTGTGCAAAAGGCCTTGGCATTCTGCTGATCTCGTCCGAGTTGAGTGAAGTGCTGCGAATCAGCCATCGAGTCGCGGTGTTGCGCGACCGCCGCAAGATCGCCGAGCTCGACGACGACGGGCTCGACGAAGACCAGGTGTATCGACTGATAGCCGGAGGCAACGCCCCATGACGGAAGGCACCGGGGATCCGTTTCATTTCGTGCGTGCCGTGACGCGGCATGCGTTGTTCTGGCCCGCGCTCACGCTCGTGCTCCTGTTGGCGCTCGATGTCGCACACCGCTCCGATTTTCTCAAAGTGACCGTGATGAACGGCCACCTGTTCGGCGCGCCCATCGACATCCTCATTCATGCGTCGCCGCTCATCATCGTTTCGCTCGGCATGACACTCGTCATCGCGACGCGCGGCGTCGACATCTCGGTCGGCACGGTCGTCGCGATTGCCGGCGCGTCGGCGGCGATGCTGCTCTCCGACGATCCCGCGCGCGTCCCGACCGCGCTCGCCGCCTGTCTCGCCGTAGGCCTCCTCGCCGGAGCCTGGAACGGACTGCTCGTCGCGTTCGTCGGGATGCAACCCATCATCGCGACGCTGATTCTCATGGTGGCCGGACGCGGTGTCGCGCAGCTCTTGACCGATGGGCAAATCATCCCGATCTCAGGTACCTGGTATCTGAGACTCGGCGACGGCTACCTCGCCACGGTGCCTTGCTCCGTCTGGATCGCAATCGCGGCAACCGCGCTCACCGCCTTGCTCGTCAACGGGACCGCGCTCGGCCTTTTCATCCGCTCGATCGGCATCAACCCCGTCGCCACGCGCCTGGTCGGGCTCCGTTCCGCGGCCGTCGTCTTTGGTGTCTATGTCTTTTGCGGCGTTTGCGCCGCGCTGGCTGGCGTGTTGATCAGTTCGAACGTGCGCAGCGCGGATGGCAACAACGCCGGTCTGCTGCTCGAGCTCGACGCCATCCTCGCGGTCACGCTCGGCGGCACGTCACTCGCGGGCGGACGCTTCTCGCTCGGCGGCACGGTCCTCGGCGCACTCATTATCCAGACGCTCACTTACACGACCTATTCGATCGGCGTGCCGCCCGAGGCGACGCTCGTCGTCAAAGCCGTCGTGGTGCTCGTCGTCACTATCATCCAGTCCGCGGCGGCGCGAGACCTGTTCTTGCATCTGATCCGGCGCGGCATCGCGGCGGGACGCGTCAAGTCGGTCGACTCGGTCGGCGAGGCCGTGAAATGAAAGCATTCTTCCTACGCTTCGTCGATCCGCGCGTCCTGCCGATCGCGGTCACGATCATCCTCTTCGCGGCGCTGTTCGGCTTCGGCTCCGCCATGTACACGGGCTTTGGATCGCTCCGGGTCCTGCTCGGACTGCTCGAAGACAACGCGTTTCTGCTCATCGTCGCCATCGGAACGACGTTCGTCATCATTTCCGGCGGCATCGACCTGTCGGTCGGCGCCGTCGTCGCATTCACGACGATCGTCTGCGCGATCTGTGCCGAGCGCCTGCATTGGCCGATCTGGATCATCGCGCCGCTCGTGCTCGCGATCGGCGCCGCGTATGGCGCGGCGATGGGCGCGATCATCCATTTCTTCCGCCTGCAACCTTTCATCGTGACGCTGGCCGGGATGTTCCTCGCGCGCGGTGCCTGCTTTCTGATCACCACGCAGTCGATCGAGATTCACGAAGCGTCGTTTCACGCAGTGTCCGGTTTTCATGTGCCTCTAGGCAGCGGCGAGCTCAACGCGGGCGCGCTCATTGCGCTCGTGACGCTCGCTGCTGCCATCTTTGTCGCACATTTCACACGTTTCGGACGTAATGTCTATGCGATCGGCGGCAACGAACGCTCGGCGCTGCTGATGGGTTTGCCGGTCGCGCGCACGAAGATCGGCGTCTATGCGCTCGGCGGGTTGTGTTCTTCGCTCGGCGGCCTCGTGTTCACGCTCTACGTGTTGTCGGGTTATGGGCTGCAAGGCCAGGGCATGGAGCTCGATGCGATCGCGGCATCCGTCATCGGCGGCACGCTGCTCACGGGCGGCATCGGCTACATCATCGGCTCGGTGTTCGGTGTCGGCGTGCTCGGCACGATCCAGACGCTGATCACGTTCGACGGCACGCTGAGCTCCTGGTGGACGCGCATCGTCATCGGCGCGCTCTTGTGTATCTTCTGCCTGCTGCAACGTGTGATCGAGCAGCAGGCGGCGCGTCGCAAATCGAACGGCACGGGGCTCGGGGGGCGGGCGAAGCCCGCACGCGAAGCGAGCCTCGCCGGCGACGGACGGCACGAGCGCGCGATCCAGCTCGGGCTGAACGAGCCGCCCCTTAAGACCTGATTCGATGATCATCAAACGGATTTAACGAGGAGTCGTACAGTGGTCAATGTTTCCCGCCCGTTCTCAGGGCTCTTTCCGGTTGCGCCCACGCCGTTCACCGAAACGGGCGCGCTGGATCTCGACGGACAACGGCGAGTGATCGACTGCATGGTCGATCAGCAAGTGGACGGTATCTGCATACTCGCGAACTACTCCGAGCAGTTCCTGTTGACCGATGCCGAGCGCGATACGCTCGTGGACCTGTGCCTCGGGCACACGGCGGGCCGAGTCCCCGTCATGGTCACATGCAGTCACTTCAGCACGGACATCGCGAGTGCGCGCGCGAAGCGCGCCGTCGCGGCGGGCGCGAGCATCATCATGTTGATGCCGCCCTATCACGGCGCGACGTTGCGCGCCGACGAAGCATCGATGTTCGATCATTTCAAGCGTGTCGCCGACGCGGCGGGCGTGCCCATCATGATCCAGGACGCGCCGCTTTCGGGCGTGCCGTTGAGCGTTTCGTTTCTCGCTCGCCTCGCGCGCGAGATTCCGCTCGTGCGCTACTTCAAGATCGAAGTGCCGCAGGCCGCGGCCAAGCTGCGCGCGCTGATCGCGGCGGGTGGCGATGTGATAGAGGGTCCGTTCGACGGCGAGGAAGCGATCACGCTGATGCCCGATCTCGACGCGGGCGCGACCGGCACGATGTCGAGCGCGTTGCTGCCCGACCTGATCCGCCCCGTCTTCGATGCGTTCCGCGCGGGACGGCGCGATGAAGCGCGCGCGGGCTATGCGCGGATTCTGCCGCTCATCAACTATGAAAACCGCCAGTGCGGGCTGCGTGCGACGAAGACCGTAATGAAGGAAGGCGGCGTGATCAAGAGCGACATGGTCCGTCATCCGCTCGAGCCGCTCACCGGCGCCACGCGCAGTGAGCTGCTCGAGCTCGCGCGCGAAGCCAATCCGCTCGCGTTGCGCTGGGGCCTGTAAGTCTCGGAGTGAACATGACGAAGAAACTGACGGTAGGACTCGTCGGCATCGGCAAGATCGCGCGCGATCAGCACTTGCCCGCCATCGCCGCGGACCCGGGCCTCGAATTGACCGCCTGCGCCAGCCGCCATGCGGAAGTTCAAGGCGTGCGCAACTATCCGACCATCGAGGCGCTGCTCGCCGCCGAGCGCGATCTCGATGCCGTTTCACTTTCCGCTCCGCCCCAGGTTCGCTTCGCGCAGGCGCGCGCGGCGCTCGCGGCCGGCAAGCACGTGATGCTCGAAAAGCCGCCCGGCGCGAGCCTGCACGAAATCGAAGTACTGCGCGAGATGGCGCGCAAGGCCGGCCTCACGATGTTCGCGAGCTGGCATTCGCGCCATGCGCCGGCCGTCGACACGGCACGCGAATGGCTCGCGCAGCGCGCGGTGCGCTCGGTCGACGTCCGCTGGAAAGAAGACGTGCGCAAGTGGCACCCGGGGCAGAAATGGATCTGGGAACCGGGCGGGCTCGGCGTCTTCGACCCCGGCATCAATGCACTGTCGATCGTCACGCGCATCCTGCCGCATGAAATCGTCCTGCAGACGGCAACGCTCTTCGTCCCATCGAATACGCACACGCCGATCGCTGCCAACCTGGACTTCGTCGATCTGAACGGTGCCACGGTGCGCGCCGAATTCGACTGGCGGCACGGCCCGCGCGAGCAATGGGAAATCGAAGTGCAAACGAGCGACGGCACGCTGCTCATCGAACAGGGCGGCAAACGCCTCTCGATTGCCGGCGAGGTCGTCGATGTCGGTCCGGAACGCGAGTACCCGTCGCTTTATGCACATTGGCGCGAGCTGATCGAGCGCGGCGAAGAGGATGTCGATGTCCGGCCGCTGCGCCATGTCGCCGATGCATTCCTGCTCGGCGCACGCCGCGAGATCGAGGCGTTCGTGGACTGATTCCCGAATTACCGCAGCGAAAGCATCGGAGCGAGCGCGCCAGCGTGCGGCTCCGCTGCCCATGCTGCGCCGTTTTTTTACCACGCGCCGGCCGGAGCGAGCATCCAGTGACTTGCACCGGCCTCATGCAAAAACCGGCCCGTCGGGGCCACTCCAAGGAGACTGAAGTATGACCAGCAAGCTTCGCCGCTTCACGTTGCGCGCCGCGTTGGCGATGACCTTCGCCGCGCCGTTCGCCCTGCATTCGACTGTTCAAGCCGACGAGCCGCTCAAAATCGGCTTTCTCGTGAAGATGCCCGAGCAGGCATGGTTCATCAACGAGCAGAACGCCGCCACGGCGCTTGGCAAGCAGGAAGGCTTCAGCGTCGTCAAGATCGGCACGCCCGACGGCGAGAAGGTGCTGGCCGCGATCGACAACCTCGGCGCGCAAGGCGCGAAAGGCTTCGTCATCTGCGCGCCCGACGTGCGTCTCGGACCGGCGATCGCCGCTCGCGCCAAGCGCTACGGCATGAAGTTCGTGACTGTCGACGACCAGCTCGTCGACACGTCGGGCAAGCCGCTCGCGGACGTCCCGCACCTCGGCATGTCGGCTTTCAAGATCGGCAATCAAGTCGGCCAGGCCATCTCCGACGAGATGAAGCGCCGCGGCTGGAAGCCTGAGGAAGTGGGCGCCATTCGCATCAGCGACTACGAGCTGCCGACGGCGAAGCTGCGCACGGACGGCGCCACGCAGACGCTGCTCGCCAACGGCTTCAAGAAAGAGAACATCTTCGATGCGCCGCAAAAGACGACCGACGACGAAGGCGGTTTCAACGCGGCTTCGCCGGTGCTGTCGAAGCACCCGAACATCAAGAAGTGGGTCATCTACGCGCTCAACGAAGAGACGGTCCTGGGCGGTGTGCGCGCGACCGAGCAGCTTCATATTCCGTCGAGCGACGTGATCGGCGTCGGCATCAACGGGGCGGGCGAAGCGTTTGCCGAGTTCCAGAAGAAGGAGCCGACGGGCTTTTACGGCACGATCGCCGTGAGCTCGACGAATCACGGTAAGCAAAGCACGCAAAACCTCGTCGACTGGATCAAGGCGGGCAAGCAGCCGCCTGCCGATACGCAGACGACGGGCGTGCTGATGACGCGCGAGAACTGGCAACAAGTCCGCAAGGATCTCGGGATCTAAACGCATGCAAAACGCGAACGACATGATCGAAGCCGCCGCGCCGGGCGGCGCATCGACGCAGTCCGTGCGCCCGGCGTACCTCGAGCTCGACGGGATCACGGTCAGCTTCCCCGGCGTGCGCGCGCTCGATAGCGTGTCGTTGAGCGTGCGGGCCGGTGAAGTGCACGGCCTCATGGGCGAGAACGGCGCAGGCAAGTCGACGCTGCTCAAGGTACTGTCGGGCGTCAACATTCCGCAAGCCGGAACGTTGCGCCTCGACGGCGTCGAGCGCCGCTTCTCGAGCACGAAAGCCGCCATCGACGCCGGGATCGCGATCATCTACCAGGAGCTGCACCTGGTGCCCGAGCTGACGGTTGCCGAGAACCTGATGCTCGGGGCATTGCCGAGCCGGCTCGGGATCGTCGATGAACGCTCGCTCAGAGTACGCGCGGCCGATACGCTCGCGCGGCTCGGCGAGCATATCGATCCCGATACGCCCGTCAAGGAGCTGTCGATCGGACAGCGGCAGATGATCGAGATCGGCAAGGCGCTCATGCGCGACGCGCGTGTGATCGCCTTCGACGAGCCGACGAGCTCACTCTCGTCGCGCGAGACGACGCAGCTCTTCAAGATCATCAACGGGCTGCGAGCGGAAGGTCGCGCGATCATCTATGTGACGCACCGCATGGACGAGGTCTATGAGCTCTGCGACCGCGTCACGGTATTCCGCGACGGCCACTCGATCGAGACGTTCGAGACCGTCGACGGCCTCGAGCGGGACCGCCTGATCAGCTGCATGGTCGGCCGATCGATTCGCGATGTCTACGGCTATCGCCCGCGCGCGGCGGGAGAAACGCGTATCGAGGCGAAGGCGCTCATGGGGCCGGGACTCTCCGAGCCCACTTCGTTCTCGGCGCGGCGCGGCGAGATCGTCGGCTTCTTTGGACTCGTCGGCGCGGGCCGCACCGAGCTGATGAAGCTGATTTGCGGCGCCGAGCGTCCTACGAGCGGGCACGTCGAGCTGAACGGGCGGCCCGTCGTTTTCTCGACCCCGCGCGATGCCGTCCGGGCGGGCATCGCGCTTTGCCCTGAAGACCGCAAGCAGGAAGGTATCGTCGCCATCGCATCGGTGGCCGACAACCTCACCATCAGTGCGCGGCGTCACTTCAGCATTGCGCGGTTTCTGCTCAACGAGCGGCGCGAACGCGAACTGACCGACGATTACATCGAGAAGCTGTCGATCAAGACGCGCGACGGCGAAACGCCGATCGGCACGCTCTCGGGCGGTAATCAGCAAAAAGTGATTCTGTCGCGCTGGCTCGCCGAGCAAATCGACGTCTTCGTGATGGACGAGCCGACGCGCGGCATCGACGTCGGCGCGCGCGCACAGATCTACGAGCTGCTCTACGGCCTCGCGGAAACGGGCCGCACTGTTCTGATGGTTTCGAGCGATCTCGCCGAAGTCATCGGCGTCGCCGATCGCGTGATCGTCATGAAGGAAGGCCGCATCGTCGGCGATCTGCCCAAAGCCGACGCCACGCCCGACCAATTGATCAAACTCGCTTTGCCGCAATAACGCTTCGACCCGACGCGCGGCCACGGCTGACGAGAAGTCCGAGCCCGCGCGCCAACGATTGAGAGAAATCATGCAACAACCTCCGAGCATACGCCCCGCTGCCGAGCCAGCTCTTTCATCCTCGCAGACCTCGCAAGCCTCGCATGGCGCGACGCGCGATGCCGCCCCTGCCCCGAGCAACGCCGCGAAGCTCTTGCGGCTCGTGAACAAGTCCGGCATCGTGATGGTCTTCGTGATCCTCTTCGTCATGCTGTCGCTCGTCGTGCCCGACTTTCTCACGAGCCGCAACATACAGGGCCTGCTGCTGTCGGTCACGCTGATCGGCTCGATCGCGGTCACGATGATGTTCGTGCTCGCGCTGGGCGAGGTCGATTTGTCCGTGGCCTCGATCGTTGCGTTTTCGGGCGTCGTCGCTTCCATGTTGATCACGGCGACGCACAGTGTGCTCTTCGGCGTGACCGTCGGCGTACTCGCGGGCGGCGCCGTGGGCCTCGTCAACGGGGTGCTCGTCGCCCGCTACAAGATCAACTCGCTGATCGTCACGCTCGCCATGATGGAGGTCGTGCGCGGCCTGGCCTATATTGTGTCGAACGGCGATGCGGTCATGATTTCCGAAGAGCGCTTCTTCGATCTCGGCGGCGGCTCCTTCCTCGGCATTTCGTATCCGATCTGGAGCAACATCGTCGGTTTCATCGTGTTCGGTTTCGTGCTGCGCAAGACGGTGTTCGGCAAGAACGTGCTCGCCGTCGGCGGCAATAGCGAAGCCGCGCTGCTCGCGGGCTTGCCCGTTACGCGAATCAAGATCGCCGTGTTCGTTCTGCAAGGCCTCGTGACGGGCTTTGCCGGCGTGATGCTGGCCTCGCGCATGAGCCTCGGCGACCCGAAAACCTCGGTGGGCCTCGAGCTCGGCGTCATCTCGGCCTGTGTGCTCGGAGGCGTATCGTTGACGGGCGGCGTCGCGACGATTTCGGGCGTGCTCGTCGGCGTGCTGATCATGGGATCCGTGCAGGACGCCATGAGCCTCATGAACGTGCCGACGTTCTACCAATATCTGATCCGCGGCGGCATCCTGTTGCTGGCCGTGCTGTTCGACCACGTGCGGCGCACTCGGCGCGTGCGGTGATCCCTCCCGGCGGGATCGCCCCCGCTCAGGCCGGACTGCTCGCGGCGAGCACGTCCGGCTGCTCGACCGGCTCGCGTCGCACCGGCAGTCTGACGATGAAGACCGCACCCTGTCCGGGGGCGGTCGCCACTTCGATGCGGCCGCCGTGGCGCTTGACGATGCTCAGCGATACTGAAAGCCCGAGACCCGTGCCTTGCCCGACGGGCTTTGTCGTAAAGAACGGGTCGAAGATCCTGCCGACGACCTCGGTCGATATACCCACCCCGTCGTCGGCGATTTCGATCGAGACGTTGTCTTCCGCCGCGTAGGTCCGAATCGTGATGGTGCCGCGCTGAGGAATCGCCTGCGCCGCATTGACGAGCAGGTTCATGAACACCTGATTGATCTGCGAAGGAATGCACTCGACGTGAGGCAACTCGCCGAATTCGCGCACGATCGTCGCCTTGTACTTGAGCTCGTTGTTGACGACGTTCAGCGTGCTTTCGAGCCCCGCATGCAGGTCCGCATGCGCCCAGTCCTCACTGCCTGGCCGTGAGAAGTCGCGCAAGTCCCGCACGATGCGGTGCACGCGCCGGGTTCCATCGATCGATTCGTCGATGAGCGCCATGATTTCTTCGCGCACGAAGTCGAGATCGGCGTCTTGCCACGCCTGTAGTAACTCGGCACGCGTATTCGCATCGAGTTGGGCGACGATGGCCTCTTGCGCCGCCGCGACCTGGAGAAGCCCACGAATCCACAGCTTCAGGGTGTTGAGGTTGGCGCTCACGAACCCGATCGGATTGTTGATTTCATGCGCGACACCCGCGGCGAGCTGACCGATCGAGGCGAGCTTTTCCGATTGCAATAGCTGGACATGCGCTTCCTCGAGCTCATGAATCAGTCTGCGCTGTTCTTCCCTTTCGCGTTCCAGACGCGCCTGCGTCTCCTTGCGCTCCTCGATTTCCAGCTCCATCTTTTCGCGCACGAGCTCGAGCATCTCAGTGGTTCGCTCGTAGTTCCGTAACGTGCCCTCGAGTTCGCTCGTTCGACGTTTCACCTGCGCTTCGAGCGTTTGCGTAAGATCGCGCAGAGACCGGGTACGGGCCGCGTACGCGATCAGCGCCACGCTGGCCAGCAGCAAGCAGACGAGCGTGACGTAATGAAATAAATGCACTATCCGTTCCTGTGTTCTGTTTCCTGCGGCGTGTTCCTGCGCTCCGGCCTCGCAATCGGCAGCCGCACCGTGAAGCGTGAGCCGACGCCAGGCTCGCTTTCGACGGTGATTTTCCCTCCGTGTTTTTCGATGATGCCGTACGACACGGACAGCCCGAGCCCCGTCCCCTTGCCGACCGGCTTTGTCGTGAAGAACGGATCGAAGATTTTGGCCTGCACGTCCGCCGTCATGCCGGCGCCCGTATCGTCGACGCCGATCGTGACATGGTCCCCATCGAGCCGCGTCCGGATGGTGATCGTGCCTCGATCGGGAATCGCCTGCGCGGCGTTCATCAGGAGGTTCATGACGACTTGATTCAGTTGCGACGGCATGCACTCGACCTGCGGAAGCTCGCCATAGTCTTTGACGACATCGGCCTTGTACTTGAGCTCGTTGCGAAGGACGTTCAGCGTTGCCTCGATCCCGCAATGGAGATCGACGATGTTCCACTCGTCACCGCCTGCCCGCGAAAAATCGCGCAAGTCCTGCACGATCCGTCGCACGCGCGACGTCCCTTCGATCGATTCGTCGATCAGCGTATTGATGTCGCTGCGCAGGTAGTCGAGATCGGCATCCTTGCGCGCCGCGTCGATGCGAGTCCGTGCCTCAGGCCCCAGGCCCGCCAGCATCGATTCTTCCAGGGACATGACGTCGAGCAGTTGCTTGACCCACGCCTTCAATGTCCTCAGATTCGAATCGACGAATCCGATCGGGTTGTTGATCTCATGCGCGACGCCCGCGGCAAGCTGACCGATCGAGGCGAGCTTCTCCGATTGCAGCAGCTGACCATGCGCCTGCGCGAGCTCGTCGATCAATCGGCGCTGCGCCTCGCGTTCGTTTTCGAGCTCCGCCAGCATGCGTCTGCGCTCTTCGATTTCCTCTTTCATCAACTCCTGCGCGCGCTGCAGCGCATGGGTGATTTTGCGGTTTTCGTGCAAAGCCGCCTCGAGCTCACGCGTCCGGTGCCGGACCTGGTCTTCGAGCGTGACGGCCATCTGGAACAAGCTGAAGTCCGAGCCGCAGACGATCGTGCTGCGCTCGGCACGATCCATCAGCGAGCGCACCATTTTGTTGAGCCTGACGATCTCCTTTCTGAGAGCGGCGTCGTCGAGCGACGCCTCGTCGGCCAAGCGGACCTCAGCCACGAGCGACCTCCGGCGCGCCGCCAAAGACGATGCCGGTCAGCGTCTGGTTCACGTGCACCCCCTGATACTGCTCACCGTACGTGCTGAAGCCCACTGCGTGATTGGCGCTGAACAGCTCGCCGGCCCTGTCGCGTGTGCCCTTCTGCACCATTTCGAGGTGGCGCAGGATGCAGTCCCAGGCCAGTATCAGCTGCGGCTCGCCGACGCTATGCCGAAGTTCGCCGAACGTCAGGCGCAAGTTTTCGACGAGATCGAGGCCGCGCGCGACGCGAAGCACGAGCCCTTCCTCGATGGCGCAGTAAAACGTTAGGCTGCCGTCGGGGTTCAGCTTCTGAATCGAGCGCACGTAATCGGTCCCGTCGATCAACACGACGACCGGCGAGGCCGCGAAGAGCCCTGGGCTCAGGTCCTCGACGCGCGCGCCGATGAGCCGCGCATACTCCTGAGCCGCGGGCAGGCCGTTGATCTCGCTCACGGTGCGCCGCTCGGCATCGGCCTCGGTCACGACGAGTCGCTCGTCGCCGGAACGGAAATGCTGCGTTTTGAACGTTCTGAACGGGAGTGGAGTGGAAGCGGTGATGAGGACCGCGCAGTCGCTGCGAAATTGCCCGTCGTAAAAAATGGAAGTGTTCTCGAAGCGCAAATCGTCGGCCGCGGAGCCGCCGACGAGCGGAATATCGCCAAGCGTGCTCTGCAACGTCCGCGTGACCGCCTCTTCGCGCACCGATAAACCGTCGATCAAGAGCAACGCGAATCGGCTCGAATCGACGCCGGGCTCGGGCATCGCCCGTTGCTCGAGATCATGCAACGCGTCGAGCGCACTCGCCTGCCCGCGCGTGATCGAAAAGTCGTGCAAGTTCTCGATCAGCGCCGTCCCCGCCGCGAACGAAGCGCGCGGCAACGCCACCGCCGCGAGGCTGCGCTCGCGATAGCCGGCCGGCCCAATCTCCCCGGCGGTCGTACATCCGATTACGCGCGTTGAGCCGAACAACGTGCACATCTCGTCCGCCAACGCGCCGAGATCGAACCGGCTGGAGCAGAAGAACAACACGAGTTCGGCCTCGCAAGGCCCAAGCGCGGCGTGAATCTCCCTGACCGCGGCTCGCGCTTCATCATGGACGGAATGGGCAACGAGAATCTGCGACGAAGATGACGCTGACATCATGACGGAGCTCCCGCATGAACGAGTACGGCGAAAGGCGTCGGCTCCAGCGCTTCGAACCTCTGGATTTGCGCGACCTGATGCGCGGTGACCACACTGCCCTTCGTCATTAGCAAGACCCCGCGACTGTTGTGCAGATCATCGGCGAGCCGCATGCCTTCCTTCAGCTGCTGACCGTTGATTTGCGCGACCTCGCCTTGTCCGAGCGCGGCCGGGTCTTTCGACAGCGCGACGAAGCGATCGATGACCAACGGATCGTAGCGAACGCCCGACTGCGAGACGATCGCCTGCAGAGCCTGCTGACGCGTGACCGGTCGCTTGACGATGCTGCCGCTCAGCAACGCCTGGAAATCGCGCGCCACGGCGAGAATGCGCGAACCCAGCGGGATTTGATCGCCGATCAGACCGTCGGGAGTGCCTCGGCCGTTGAAGCGCTCGTACTGGTGGCGAATGATCTGCGCGACGTGGTTGAGCTCATGGACTGGCGTGAGCACCATCTGCGCGCGCAGCGGATGCTGATAGAAGAGCCGGGTTTCATCCGTCGTCATTCGATCGAGCGATTTTTCGAGCAGCTCGTCGGGCAGCGAAAGCTTGCCGATGCCGTGCAAGAGGCCCGCGCAGAAAACCTCCTGCACATGCAGGCCGCTCAGGTCGAGCGCGACCGCGAGGCTTCGCGCGACCGCGCCGACGCGCGACGATTCGCCGCCGAGCGCCCCGCAGCGCAACTCGATCATGTTCGCGCACACCTGCACCATCGCTGTGAAGTTGCGCTTGAGCTCGCGCTGCGCGTCTTCGAGGAAGAGAACCGTTTGTCTGATTTCCTCGGTCCGAGACCGTACTTGAGATTCGAGACCGGTATTGAAAGCGCGCAGTTGCTCGTTCTGAGTCCGTGTCAGCTGCGTGAGGCGTGCCGTCTCTCGGCGCAGGCTCTGTTGCTCGATTGCCTGATTCACAGTCAGCAGTAGATCGTTGTCGTCCCACGGCTTGGTGAGATATCGATAGACCCCGCCCTCGTTGATGGCGCGCACGGCCGAATCGATTTCCGAATAACCGGTCAAGAGAATTCGCATCGAATCGGGGTAAAGCGTGCGAGCTCGGGAAAGAAACTCCGCCCCGTTCATATAGGGCATCCGCATATCCGAGATGATCAGGTCCACTGCGTTGGAAGCCAGTATCTCCAGCGCGGCCGCGCCGCCCTCGGCCGTCAGAACCTTGTACTTCGTCGCGCGCAGCAATCGCCGCAGCGACGAGAGAATCGCCGGCTCGTCATCGACGAGCAGAATCACCGGCTCCGGCTTGAGAGTTTCCCGTTCCTCCGGAAAATCGGGCTGGATTTCGCTGACCTCGCTTGCCCCTAAGCCTATCGTCGGCATCGATCGTTCCACCGCTTTTTCGCACTCGCCCATCTTGCCCTCTTTTTGTAATGTCCTTTAAATGCGGATATCGGCGAAAACAGTGGAGAATGCAGTAGGGAAAACGTGGTGATCGACTGCGGTTAACATGGGTCCCGATGGACCGAGGAAACGCTTTGCCATGACAGACGCACCGGCCTTTTTCAACCTCTACCGTCACGACTTCGCCCGCATTGCCGTCGGCGTGCCGCGCGTCCGGGTGGCCGATCCGGCTTTCAACGCGCGGGAAACGATCTCGTTGATGCGCGAGGCCGATTCCCGGCACGCACTGCTCGCTCTGTTTCCCGAACTCGGGCTGTCCGCTTACGCGTGCGACGATCTTTTTCAGCAGCGGGCGCTGCTCGATGCCTGTCTCGCCGCGTTGAACGATGTGCTCGAGGCGTCGAAGACCGTATCGACGATCGCGGTCGTCGGCCTGCCGCTATCGATCGACGGCATGCTCTTCAACTGTGCCGCCGTCATCCATCGGGGCCGTCTCTTCGGGCTCGTGCCGAAGAGCTACTTGCCCAATTATCGGGAATTCTACGAGGCACGCCAGTTCTCGCCGGCCTCCTATTTGCGGCGCGACGAAATCGATTTGCTGGGGCAGCACGCGATCCCCTGCTCCGATGCGCTCGTTTTTCGCGTCGAAGATCAGCCGCTCTTCACCTTCCACATCGAGATTTGCGAGGACGTATGGGTGCCGGTTCCGCCCTCCTCGTTCGCCGCGCTTGCAGGCGCGACCGTGCTGCTCAACCTGTCCGCTTCGAACGTCACCGTCGGCAAGGCCGACTTCCGGCGGCTGCTGGCAAGCAGCCAATCCGCGCGATGCCTCGCGGCCTACGCCTACAGCGCGGCCGGATATGGCGAATCGACGACCGATCTCGCGTGGGACGGGCATGGCATGATCTACGAAAACGGCAACGCGCTCGCCGAAACGCGGCGCTTCGCCGACGAGCCGCAATTGATTTGCGCGGATATCGACCTTGGCCGGCTGATCGACGAGCGCATGCGGCAGACGACTTTCGGCGACACGGCGCAGTCGCATCGCGAGGCCTGCTCGCGATTTCGTACCGTGGGCGTTCCGGCGGTCCTCCCTCGCTCGATCGAGCTGCCGCTCGCGCGAACCTACGAGCGCTTCCCATACGTGCCGGCGGACCCGGCGCGACGTGGCGAGCGTTGCCGCGAAATCTCCGATATCCAGGTGCAAGGGCTCGTGACACGCATGCGGGCGGCGAAAACCGGCAAGCTCGTGATCGGCGTGTCAGGCGGCCTCGATTCGACGCAGGCACTGCTGGTGTGCACGCGCGCCGTCGACATGCAGCAATTGCCGCGCGAGGCGATCGTCGCCTGCATCTTGCCCGGGTTCGGTACTGGGCAGCGCACGCTCGATCAGGCGCGCCGGCTCGTGAGTTCGCTCGGCTGCCGCAGCTATGAAATCGACATTCGCCCGAGTTGCATGCAGATGTTCCAGGACATCGGCCACCCCTTTGCACGCGGCGAACCGGTGCACGATGTCACGTTCGAAAACGTGCAGGCGGGGGAACGCACGAGTCATCTTTTCCGCATGGCCAATCTGCATGGCGCCCTCGTCGTGGGCACGGGCGACCTCAGCGAGCTCGCGCTCGGCTGGTGTACTTATGGCGTCGGCGATCAAATGTCGCATTACGGCGTCAATTCGAGCGTGCCGAAGACGCTCATTCAATACCTGATCCGCTGGGCCGCCGACGAGGGATCGCTCGGCAAGCGCGCTTCGGCCGTGCTGCGCGATGTGCTCGAAACCGAGATCAGCCCCGAGCTCATTCCGGCTGGCGAGGGCGGCGCGATACAGTCGACGGAGGCGACGGTCGGTCCTTATGAGCTGCAGGATTTCAATCTCTATTACCTCCTGCGGTTCGGCTATCGGCCATCGAAGGTCGCCTTTCTCGCGTGGACGGCATGGCACGACGTGCGCAAAGGCGCATGGCCTGATCTGCCCGAGGAGAAGCGGCATGAGTACGGCATCGCCGACATCAAGCGTTGGCTCGCGGTTTTCTTGCGGCGCTTCTTCGCGGAGCAGCAATTCAAGCGCAGTTGCCTGCCCAACGGGCCCAAAGTGGGCTCCGGAGGGTCGCTTTCACCGCGCGGCGATTATCGCGCGCCGAGCGACGCGACCGCACGTGTCTGGCTCGCCGACCTCGAGACCGTGCCCGACCAGGGGCCGGCCCAGGAGCTGGGCCGCGGCTAAAGCAATTTATCGCAATGGAACATCGGCAGGGGTGCGGTAAAGGCACCACCATACCGTCTTTCCGGTTGGCGGTAAATCGCGCGATGTGCTGACGCCGCCATAAAGTCCACCATAAGGATTCGGGCTTGCGCTCAAATAATACCCATTGTTGATAAGAGTGACATAATTTCCTGTCCCGAATTCGATGTGCGATTTTCGATCGCCGTCCGGCAGGACGCAGCCATCCGGCGTGGTGCGCAGGCCAGACGCGATGGCGATGAACCAATCCGTATCCCCGCGGCTACATGGCGCCTTTTCCGCCTGCACGACGCTCCGCTCCGACTGGAAGACTCTCAATTCTGGCTGGCTCGTAACGATATAACGGTGATTCCCCGTGTAATCGAATGCTTGTATGCGGAGACGATCCGCGAACGACACGGGATCGCCGCATCTTTTCTTAGCTCCTGCAGCGGGAACGAACGTCCACATATAGTCTTGGTCAGGATAGCGACCTGGCGGAACAATATCGATCGGCAGCAAAGACGGACTTCTCTTTGCAAACGGACGACGAACGATTGCGAGCAAAGCGGGCGCCTCGCTCGCGCAACTTCCGAAACAAAACAACTCACCATAGCGAACCACGCCACCTTTGTAAGCGCTCGGTCCGCCGACTTTATCGTCGAGCGAATACAGCACGTCCATGATCCCCTCTTCCGACAACTATCAAATCGCCGTTGGGCCGGTTAGGCGCACCGACGATAAGCGTCCCCTCACCCGCAACTCAGATTTCGGCGGTGAGCATTGATGCAACGCATGAACGGACTTGCCACTAACCTGCAGGGTCGCCGCAGTGCGGTCGGGAAATCAAGAATTGAGAATCGAGATCTCTGGTTCGTCCATGATGTAAAGCGGGAATCGTGGACTCACGGATCGTGACAGCGAGCAAAATCATATAGCGTTTTCATCTCAAGCCCCCTCGCAAATCGGCGGTTCGTACGGCTCCCTCGAAAAGCCGACACGGCCTGCCGTCGCGTATCCCCTCGTTTTTTTGTTGCGCGAACCCAGCGACTCAAAAGGAAGATCGAGCCGCGCCCGCGCAACGCCTGGCCGTGGTTAATCCATTGTCGTCGGTGGCCTCCGATTGAAACACCAGTCGAAATGACACCGTTTTGGCCAACCCATTTCTATCGCAGTAAAAGTTGCATAAGGAATCTATCTTTACAGATGGCAGGTGTCAAGGCCGAGTCAAACTTACTTCACAATTATTTAGAGTTGCCTATTTGCTATCAATTTTCTTTCACTGCCCTGTCAAGTGCCAGCTCGGCTTCAAATCGGCCGATGGCTGTATCCGGGATCACGAACGGCGGCTGGGACGGCGAACGGCCGTTGCGAACGAAACCCTACGGAGTCGAATGCCGCCCCTTTCCTCGCAGCTGACACCGTTCTGTCATGTACGGCCGCAAGCCGGACCATACGCTACACGCCGGGCGACGAAACCATTGACACCTGGATGGTGTTGAGCGTCGAGCACCGGTGGCAGGCCTACGCGGCGCACTGATGTGATGCACGTATCCCAACGCCAATTGTGGACATCGTGGTTAGCCGACAACTGGACCTGCCATTGGCGTCGTTTTCGTCTTGCAAGGGGCGTTCTTAGAGAAAAACCTACTGGTTAGTACGGATAACCCACACACCAGGAGCTCTCTTCATGACACGCTGAGGCCGTCGTTTTTTTCGCCAACTTCCGCCGCGAACAAGAACGGCATTTTTCAACCACCGAAAAAGGGGCCTACGTATGGAACGCCTGGACAACACTCACGAAGTCGTCAAACTCTCCAGCCTCCTCGATGACAAGCCGGAATCCGCTATCGGCGAATTGCGGCCGAATGTCGAGCGATTGCCGTTCACCATTCGGATCGTGCATGATGAAAGTGATCTCGAAAAGGCCGTCGGCCTGCGAAAGGCGGCCTATGGCCGACATATTCCCGAGCTCGGCACGAAGATGATCGCGGAGGACAGCGATCGCGCGATGGGCACGACCGTTCTGCTCGCGGAGGCTAGGTTCGATCGGGCGCCGCTCGGCACCATCCGCTTGCAGACCAACGACCGGGCGCCGCTCGCCGTCGAACATTCCGTCACACTGCCCGATTGGTGCAAATCGGGACGTCTCGCCGAAGCCACGCGGTTGAGCGTCGCGAATGGCGGCGCAGGGCGAATGGTAAAGACAATGCTGTTCAAAGCGCTGTTTCTGCTATGCGAACAGCAAGGCGTCGATTGGCTCATCATTACCGCGCGCTCACCGATCGATCGCGAATACGAAGCCATGCAGTTCGCTGATATTTTTGAGGATCGGCAATTTATACCGATGGCGCACGTCGGCGGATTGCCTCATCGCGTCATGGCGGGGCGAGTCGGCATAGCCAGGCAGCGCTGGAAGGAGGCTCGGCATCCGCTTTACCGCTTCGTATTCGAGACACGACACCCCGATATCGATTTGGGGATAAAAGGTTCAACTTTGACGCCTGACACGGTACGATTCGACGAGCATGCTCTTGGTAGAAAGAGCGGCGGAGCAACAACTATAGATGACCGCTGCGATCCGCAGCACTACTAAACGTTCCGAGCGGGGTACAGCAGGCCCCGCTCTCGTCGATGCGATCCGTGCAGTACATTGGGGGAAGAGCGGTATGACATGGGGTGCGGTTACCCGTTTCAGACTCAAGCATACCGGATGGCGGCTCGATCAAGCCCTCTTCCTCTTGTCCGTCTATGTCGTGCCTGCGTTGCTGGCGCTTGCCGCGCTGATAGCGCTCGCCTTTTTGCCGCATCAATTTCGGGCGGCTGACCCGACGACGCTGCCATTCAAGGCATTACGCGACGATGTCGGCGCGCTGCAGCCCGCCGAGGCATTGGAGAAGCTCTCCGGCAGCCGGTCGGTAATGCGCTTCGGCACGAAACTCTCCGAAGCGCCGATCTGGTTTTCCTTCACTGCGCAGGGTTCTTCCCGTCGGCGCAGCGTCGAATTTCCTTCGCGCCATGCGCAAACGCTTGCCTGTTGGCGTGCTTTCGACCTCGCGCCGCTCGGCAGCGCGGACCGCTCCAATACGTCGGGTATCATTCGCGCGGCGAAAGCGGGATTCGTGCTCTCGATCGGGATGCCGGCGACCCCCCAAGCCATACTGTGCCGCGGCACTTTTTCGGGCCCTGCGCAGCTCACGGTGCTCGATTGGGACTCGGGGCAATTGCGCAATTCCGAACTCGATTTTTCCGAAAGCGCCGGCCTCATTGCGGGCGGCCTGCTCACGCTGGCGGTGTTCGTTTTTGTCACCGCGCTCATCAATCGCGAATGGACCTACGTGATTTTTGCGGTCTGGCTCGTCGGAAACCTACGCCTTTGCGCGAATGCGATGGGCTGGGACACCCAATGGCTCGATCGCGTCATTCCTATTGCGGATATTTCGCTTCTACGAAAAGTGACATTCGCCGTCTATTATCTGTTGACGGGTGCGCTTTTCAGCCGCCTCTTCCGCCGCGAGTTGAGACAAGTTGGTTTTCTATGGCTCTTGCGGAGTGGGCAATATGTTGGCCTCGTATTGCTCGTCCTTGCATTCCTCCTGCCTTACGCGCAGTTCATTCCGATGCTGTGGAGTCTCGGCGGTTTCGGCATCTGCGTGTTGATTTTTCTCCTTGGCCGCCTGGTCTGGAAAGCTCGATCGCGCACCGTGATGTGGTATGTCGCTTCACTAGCCACCGTCCTCGCCGCAACGTTCTCCGAGTTGCTCGGCGCCGCGTTCGGCATTCCCGCACTCGCGGCGGGCGTGAGCCCTGTCGCGGCCGCCCTGTCGTCGAGCATGATGGCGGCGTTTGCGATCGCGGAGCAAATGCGTGCCGAGCGCGAGCATCGGCGGCAAGCGCAAATCGAGCTTCGCAACACCTACGAGGTGATGCCGGTCGGGCTATTCACGCTCAATACCAGCGGCCGCTTCATCCAAACCAACCCCGCACTGCGGTCGATGTTGAACATGCTCGCAAGCGACTATCGCTACCGACACTGGAACGACTACTTCCAGCCGGGCGCGTGGGGCTCGTTGCAAGCGCTGCTGATGCAAGGACGCGACAGTGAAATCGAGATCGGCGGCAACAAGGAGCGCGGCACCGCCGATCGCCGCTATTTGTTGAAGGCGATCGTCTCGAAGAATGTCATCGAAGGCTCGGTGCAGGACGTGACCGAGCGATCGAAGGCCGTCGAGCGCTTGCGCTTTCTAGCGGAACACGACCCGCTCACGGGCGCGCTCAATCGCCGCGGCATCGAGGCAGCCATCAGCCATCAGGACGAAAACGCGCTTGCCTGGGCCCTTGCGTATGTCGATCTCGATCGTTTCAAGCTGATCAACGACCTCTTTGGCCACCATTGCGGTGACGAAGTATTGAAGCAAGTCGCGTCGAGAGCACAAACGGTGCTCGACGAGCGCTGTGCGTTCGGCCGAATGGGCGGAGACGAGTTCGTCTGCGTGTTCGGGGGCCTCTCGATCGACGAGGCCTCGCGTCGCTGCGAGGCACTGCTCGATACGCTCAACAATGCGACCTATCAGGTCGGCAAGCGCGCGTTTCAGGTCTATGCCTCGATCGGTCTCGTTGCCTGCTCGCCGGCGATACGCGGCGAGGATGCGCTCTCTCAGGCCGATCGCGCCTGCCGTGAGGCGAAGGAAAGCGCGCACAGAAGGCTCGTCGTCTACCAGAATGGCGCGGCATGGTTCGAGGCGCGCGCAGCGGAGCTGCGTCTCGTCGAATCGTTCCGGCTCAACCATTTGCCGCCAGGCTTGTTCCTCATGATGCAGCCGATCATGTCGATGGCCGCGCCGACCGAGTCGCTCAATTTCGAAGTGTTGTTGCGCATGCGCGCCCCCGATGGAACGATCGTCCCGCCAGGCAAGATCATGGCCGCCGCGGAAGAGTCCGGCAACGTGGCCGCGATCGACAAATGGGTGGTGGCCTCGACGCTCGCATGGATCGACGAACATCGTGCCTCGCTGGCGAACACTCGCTTCATCTGCGTGAACTTGAGCGGCGGCTCGTTGAACGACGAGCGCTTCACCGAGGAAATCTTCGCGCTCCTTCAGAGCCACCGGTCCGCCCTCGACTATCTGTGCCTGGAGATCACGGAAAGCGTCGCGCTGCACGATCTGCTCAATACGCAGCGGT
Organism: Trinickia symbiotica; assembly: GCF_002934455.1. Lineage (GTDB taxonomy): Bacteria > Pseudomonadota > Gammaproteobacteria > Burkholderiales > Burkholderiaceae > Trinickia > Trinickia symbiotica. Next base: position 131,258 of record NZ_PTIR01000002.1, read on the forward strand.
TCATCGCACGCGTTCACGACATGGGGGCGACGATCGCACTCGACGATTTTGGCGCCGGCTATACCTCATTCCGCTATCTGAAGTCGCTCTCCGTCGACGCGTTGAAGATCGACGGCGAGTATGTGAAATCGATGTGCTCGCATCCGGCCGATATGGCGATTGTGGAGGCGCTCGTCTCGCTCGCACGCGACCTCGGCATGCGCAGCGTCGCGGAGTGGGTCGAAGATGCCGATACGCTCGCGGCGTTGCATGAGATCGGCGTCGACTACGTACAGGGATATGCCATCGCCAGGCCGCAAGAAGCAGATGCCATCCTGCTCGCGCAGTCGTCGGCAAGCTTCGTCACGGATCCGGACGTCGCCCGCGTCGTTCGAATGCTGACGAAGGAGCCCGGCGGCGCAATCGCACGCGATACGGACGTCGAGACAGGCTCGGCGAGTTCGACGACGAGCGCCGAGCCAAGCCGATGACAGCACGAAAACGCGGCTTAGGGTGGCCTACGCGGCGAGAGCGAGGCTGAGCGCTTCAGCCGGCGCGGCGACCTCACGGTAGGGAGCCGAACCGCTTTTCTTCGCGCCCTTGCCGGCGCGCGACGGTGGCTGACAGAGCGCGCATGCTTTGCTCGTCGGCCGATCGTACTTGTAGGCCACGAACTTGCCCGAGCATCGGCAGCACTGCGTCATCTGCAGTATGCCGCCGCTGAAGAAACGCACGAGCGTCCAGGCTCGCGTCAGATCGAGCAGCGCCTCGGCACCGGTGTTCGTGCAGTGCTCGCGGTAGAGGCGATATGCCTTGGTGAGCGCATCGAGATGCGTGCACTGCGCTTCGTTCTTCATGAACAGGTACGTGTTGTAGAAGAGCGACGAATGGATGTTCGCCATCCATGTCATGTACCAGTCGGCTGATGAAGGCAGGAGGCCTTTCGGCGGCGACACGCCCGTTACCTCGCGGTAGAGGCGAATCAGCCGGTCACGCGGCAGCGCGAGCTCCGTTTCGAGCACTTGCATGCGCGCGCCGAGCTTGATCAGCGCGATCGCACGTACCACTTCCTGGGCGTCTTGAGCGAGCGTCGTTCTTGGCATGGTGCGGCTCCGGTGCTCAGCAAAACTGTTCCGCCGGCGCGCCCGCCAACAGAAGGGCCGTATGCGTGAGCGCGAGATCGGCATGCTTTTCCGGTGCCGTGAGCGCGCGCAGCATGCCGTGATCCTTGAAACGGAAGCGGCACAGCAAGTGATCGCCGGCCGCAAGCTTGAGCGTTTGCGCAAGCGAAAGCCCCGACAAGACGTCGGCCAGCTCGGCCGACAGTCCCAGTCGAAACATACCTTCCGCACGGTCCTCGCGCAGCATGCGCTGCGCGAGAATCAGGTACGACACATTGATTTCCCTAATCGAATCGAGCGTTTCGCGATCGTTCACGATCTTCCCCCAAAAGGTAATGTCGATTAACGACTAACGCCCCCCTATCCTTCAAACCAGCATCTTTGTTGTGACGAAAGTATCGATCAGGGCTTATGCAAAACAAATCAGCGGCGGGCTCAAGTTCGCGTAGTCGTCTTTGCGGTCGTGTCAGCGCTTTCCTACAAGACGGCCGGAAAGGAGCGACATCGCCGCGCGGAGCTGGCCCGCACCGTACCGCGCAATCCGGATTCAATTCACACACCGATCGGTAAGCCACCGAATAACCTGGTCTGTATACGGGCGAGCCACCTGCGCAAGCCGGCCCGGCGATCGACGCATTGGATCGTGAATGTGACGTGGGCCTCGGCGCCGCCATCGACGCTCAACCACACCCGTTCTCCGCGTTTCAAGTTGACGACGTCGCCCATGCGCAGCCAGTAGTCGTCCAGTCGTCCTTCGCGCGTCAACCAGATCTCGTTGCCGTGCGCACGCAGTTGCGCATCGGCCCGCATGCGCCAGCCGGCGATACGATGCGGTGCAAGCGGTACGTGAACGATGATTTTGAATAACCTGTCATCATCGAGCGAACGCCGGCCGGACACCTCACGACAATCGAACTGCGGACTTCTTTCGGTCATTTTCCTCTCCGTCGATTGAACCGGCAGACGGAGGGCACCACCAAAACGAAAAAGCCCCCGTTTGCCGGGGGCTTTGCATCCATTCGTACTGCCAACTAATGCGCAATTCGTGGCAGAGACAATGCGTAGGCCCCCAATGAGCCGCCCCAGCGGGCGTTCATTGGGTGGTTAATCCAGGCGATGTAGATTGGCGTATGCATGCGGACGAGTTTCCCTGCGTGCGCCCTGTTTGTCAACGGATTTTTGAGATGGTAGGCGGCGTGCCTGCCTTGCCGCCGCCCAGCTTCACTTGCCAAAGGCCGTCCGTCGGGTACGGCAAGCGCGCCAACGCGCTTTCCACCAGATAACGCAGGGAAACGAGGGGCGAAGCCTCGTGATCGCGATTCGTCGCGCTTACCTTGTATATTTCCCGGCCGCTTGCGCGCTCGAAAAACCGGAGGGTCAGGGAGTGGACGAAGGTATGCTGCCAGGGCCATGAAAGGAGCGCGGGCCCTTCGTGGCTTTCGCCGTCTTCGTTGCTTCCCTTGCCTGCATCGCCGCAATCGCCGCCCGCCGAGCAAACGCCGCCCCCGGCTTCGATCGATTGCTCATGTGTCTCATACGAGACCGATAGACGGTAGCGCGCTTCGTCTGCGCCTGCGGCAACAAAGCCGTGCCGATGTAGCGATTCGGCAACGACCGACTCGTATTGTGCCCGCACGCCGTCCGCGGCCGGATAAGGTGCGTGTACCAGGACATAAGTCCGCGGATCCGCCGTCAAATCCGCGGACGACGACAGCGATGCACGGACGTCGGATTTCACCGCGCAGCCCGTTAGCGCCGCCGCAACGAGGCACATCATGATGCATACCGATTTCACCGTTTCCTCGCTTGAAAAATGCATTCGCCCTTGGCTCCCCCAAAGATTGCTATTAACCGGTCATCGCTTCCATGGCCGCCGGGTCGAGCACCGGTAGCCGTATCGTCACGGCGGTTCCCTGCCCCGGCGCGCTATCGACTTGAACTTCTCCGCCGTGCCTCACCACGACCGCTTTGATGAAAGCCATGCCGAGGCCCGCGCCGTTGGTGGGCGGCTGGCCCGGCGAATGGAAACGGCGGAAAGGCTCGAACAGGTGCGCCTGCATATCCTTGGGAATGCCATAGCCTTCATCGCGAACCGTGCACCGCACGCGCCGCGAAGCGTCCAAGCTGACGCCTACCGCGATGACCGTGCTGCTCGGACTGTACTTCACCGCATTGTTGAGGACGTTCGCGATCGCCCGCGTCAACAGCGAGCGATCCGCCACAATCCAGTACTCGCTGCCGTCCAGCTTCATTTCCACGCGGATGTCTTTCGCGCGGGCCTGCGGCCAGATTTCGTCGCTTGCATCGATCACGGCGTCGACGAGATTGACGGGCTCGAGCGAGTAGTTCTGTGACTCCGCCCGCGCGAGCTGGACGAAGTCGTCGGCGAGCTTCAGTGCACGCTGCGCGTGCCGCTCGATGCGCTCGAGCAGCACCCGCGTTCGTTCCGATTCGGTGTTCGAGCGTTCGAGCTCGATCAGCGCGAGAATCGACGCATGGCGTGAGCGCATGTCGTGCGAGAGGAGTCTCAACGCATCCTCGCGGCCGCGCTCGGCCGCGTGCAGCGCCGTGACTTCGACCATGCCCGCAACCCAGCTGCCCGACTCCTCGCCGCGCTGATTCCTGCATCGCTCGTAGCGCAACAGGTACTCATGGCCCATGCGATCGCGCACTTCGATTCCTCGCCTGACGATACCCACGTGCCTTCCGGTCGGATCGAGAACGGCCGGCCAACTCGCGCGTATTTCCGCTTCGATCTCCGGAGACGTCTCGATCGACTTGGTCAGCGAGAAGCCGCCAAGCGCCTGAGTCAGCGTGCGCCCGGCAGGTTCGGGGGCGCCCAGCCTCACGAAATGCGCGCGCGCGGCCTGGTTTGCAAGCAGCACGATACCTTGCCCATCGGCAACGAGCACCGGCTCCGGCACGCTGTTGAGGCTATCCCATACGAATCGCTTCATGTCCTGCAAGCGGTGAGCGGCACGCTCGACAAGCGCGATCTGTCGCTCCAATACGTCGCCTCCGAACTCGCGCCGGGCGACGAACCGTACGGGCAATAGATCGACGTCGTCGTCGAGCTGCTTCAATTCATGACGCAGGCGCGACATCGTCATCTCGAGCCGCCGCCAGCTCCAGATCGGATAAAGCACGATGACAGCGACCGCCGCGGGAACCGGCGAAAACCAGATATCGGCGCCGCGCAATGCAATCGTGCTCGCCGCGATGACGGCGATTCCGAGCACGCTCGTCAGCACGAGCGAGCGCCACGGCGAGAGAAAGAAAAAGCCGGCGAGCAAAAAGGCAACCGGCACGAGCGAGGCAGCGAACGTGACACCGGCCGGTACCGCGTGAATGATGCGGCCTGACAGCAGCGCGCTCAGTACCTGCGCATGCACGGCGAGATCGGTCATGGGACCGACATGCCCGGAGACGGGCGTCGAGAGATGACCATCGACGCCCGCCGCGGTGACCCCAACGAAGACGATCTTGCCTCGCAGCGCGTCGCGGGGCACGTCGCCCTTGAGCAGTTGCGCGCAGGATACCTGCATCGCCGATGCAGTCGTGAAAGGAATTAGCACTCGGACATCGCCGTGCGTGCCGTGCCGCGGATCCTTCAGCCTATCGACGACGTAGCGTCCTCCGGCGAACGATAGCGAGCCGTCGCGGATCGCCGTGTAGACGGGGACGTCGACATAGGGCTCGCGGGCATCGCCGTCGCCCTCGATGAGTGCGACGCTGCGCACGATGCCGTCGGCGTCGGCTTCGAGATTCACATGACCCAGCCCCGCCGCCGCATCCGTGAATGGGGCAACGGGCGGCACGACGGTGCCCGCATCGCCAGTCGGGGCGCGCATGAGTAGCAGTGGCAGAAAGGTCGGCACCGCACGCATTGCGCCGGCAAGCACTTGATCGTCAGGCGACGACTCCGTGAGCAACACGTCGTAGACGATCGCCGCCGCGCCGGCTCGCGCCGCGGCACGAACGACCTGCGCCTGCAGGTCGCGCGGCCACGGCCAGCGCCCGAATGCCGCGATGCTCGCGTCGTCGATCGCGACCATTGCGATATCGGGCAGAAGCGGTCGTGAGTCGACTCGCAGCAGCCTGTCGTACGCAATCCGGTCGAGGTTCGTCATCGCGTGGGTCGTCGCCCCGACCATCACGATCGCCACGCCGACCGCGCCCACGAAAATCCATTCGAGCAAATAACGCCGTTCCGGGCGCAAACGGCGCCGAGCCACGCGGACCCAATATCGCAGCAGCGAACGTACGGCGCGAAGGCTCATCGGTGCGATCGTTCAATACGCGAGCGTAAACGAACGCACGCCGGCGGCGGTTTCATAGAAGCGGCCATTTTCGAACTGCTCGGCGATGACGGTCCAGTAGTAGACGCCCGCGGGCAGGCCTGTCACCACGAATCGATGCCCCGAGATATCCACTGCATCGACGAGCGGATCGCCCAAATCCTCGTTGCGCGAAAGAACGAAACGAAAATGCGTGTCGACGCCCGGGCGGCTTGCGAGCCAGCGGAACTCGTAGCTGCGTGCACCGGCGGCGCGACCAGCCGACGCGTCGACCCCGTTGCGGCGCCGCTCGAACGCGTAGACGCGCGGCACGCCTTGGAGACCTGCGCCGTCGATCGCCGAGACACGAACGAAGTAGGTTCCGTCTGCGAGATCCGCGAACGACGCGTGGGGCGTTTCGGTGCGCGTCTCTCGAATGAGGTCGAGCGTGCCCGCATCCCGCGCGATATCGAGGCGATAGCGCGTTGCACCTGCCACAGGCTGCAGATCGAACTCGACCTGAGGGCCGTCCTGTATCTTGGCCGGATGCGCGAGCATGGGCGCCGGCAACAACGCGACAGGCGCACCCACCGCGCCGCCGCGCGTCACGCTGCCATAGCCGGCCGGCACCAGTTCGGACTCCGGCGCCGGCGCTTGTTCGTCGAGTTTGACCTTCGTGGCCCGCGCGCGCGTCTCGGCGTTGCCGACCGCTACCTTTCCGTCGAGCACTTCGACCGTCGTCGCGAGCGGGTCGAAATTGACGCGAAAATGCGTGCCGCGCACGCCGGCGACGATCGAAGGCGCATGGATCTCGAAACGATCGTCCGGCTTCGTCAAGTGTTCGACCTCGCTTTCCACTTCACCGCGAACGAGCGAGAAATCGCGTTCGGTCCGTCCCGTCAACACCGTTCGCCGCAATGTGCCGAGTGCCAGCGTGCTTCGTGGCGTCAGCGTCAAGTGCGTTCCGTCCTCGAGCTCGATGGTCACGAATCCGTCGGAACCCGTGCTGATCGCATCGCCTTCTCCGAGCGACGCGCCTTCGGCGAGCGGCAAAGACGGGACCGTCTTCGAGATGCGCTCGGCGTCCCCGCTCGCCGCGAGAACCCGCACCATGAGCGGATCCCGCTTCAGCAGCGCGACAGGAAGCTTCAGCAATGTGCCGGGCTTGAGCCTGCGAGGCGCATCGACGTGGTTCAATCGCGCGAGCACGCGCCAATCGTGCGGATCGCTCAAATAGTGGTCAGCGACTTCGTAAATCGTGTCGCCCGGTTGCGCGGCGTAGGAAACGGTCTCCGGCTTGGCGGCCTTATTGACCTTCGCGGCCTCCGCCCGAACGACGGGCGACATAATAAAGAACGTAAAGCCTGCCGTAAGGATCGCGAATGCGCGGCGCTGCCGTACTACGCTACTCGGCAATCGGCGCATCTCACGCAGAAAAAACAAAAAATATCGTTGTGACATTGCGCCCAAACGAGAAAAAGTCACCAGATATTACGCACCCCTTATCATTTTTTCAACGCTTGCGAGAACGGTGCCGCGACGCCGCCACGCTTGCCACCCGTATCGCGGCAGCAAAAATATCGATCATCGGTCAATCGGGACGGAGCGTGACGACAAAATGTCATGCTCGCCGCAGCGCCGCAAATGCCTCGATCGACGAATGCAAACAATTGTCAACTCGCTTCAGTTGAGGGCCTGGCCTTCAGGCGAAACGGCACTGATTGGCGACCGGGTCCGCGATCGAGTCCAAAACTCGATGAGCGGATAGCGCTAGAATTCGCAGTTCCACCATGCGACCGCAAAAAACCGTGGTTCGGCGCATTGCCTCGTGACCGGCGGGAGAACCCAGTGAAGATTGCGTATCTGGAAGACGATGAGGGCCAAGTCGAACACGTCAACAAATTGTTGGCGAGCCGCGGACACGAATGCTATCCCTTCACCGATGGCAGCCAGCTGATCCGCAGATTGAAGCGCGAAGGTTTCGACATGTTACTGCTCGATTGGCAGGTCCCCGGCGTAAGCGGACACCAGGTCACGCTTTGGGCGCGGGCAAATCTCGGCGAGCATGTGCCCATCATCTTCATGACGAGCCGCTCGCTCGAAGAGGATATCGTCGCGGCGCTCAGCGCGGGCGCGGACGATTACATGATCAAGCCGATTCGAAAAGCCGAGCTGATGGCGCGCATCGATGCGCTCGCGCGTCGTACGAATCAGCATTCGCCGCGCAATGCCGAGTCGATCGAACTCGGCCGCTATCGGATCGACCCGGGAACGCGCACCTGCTACGTCGGCGGCGCGCCGATCGAGCTGACGAGCCGCGAATTCGATCTTGCCTTGCTGATGTTTCAGCATGTCGGGCGAATACTTTCACGCGAGCATATCGGCGGAACAGTCTGGGGACAGCCGCCGAGCGCGATTTCGCGCACGCTCGATACGCACGTCTCCAGGGTGCGCGCGAAGCTTCAACTGCGGCCCGAAAACGGCTTGCGGCTCACGCCCGTGTACGGACACGGCTATCGGCTCGATCTGGTGGGCGACCCGCAGGACAGTTGAGCCGTCCCCCTCGACGAATTCGCGTACGGCCGAGAGGCGGCAAGCGAGCGGCTTCGACCGTTGGCGAGCGATGACTCACTGGCACCACTGCAGCCACATTTGTCTGAATGCCTGCTCGACGTTGTGGGCGAAGCGGGCCCCGTCCATCAGCGGCGAACTCTGCATCCGTGCCCGCAACCCCGCGCGCAAGCCGGCAAGACGCGGCAAATCGCGTGCAAGCCCGATCGCCTTGCGCGCGAACTCATCGTCCGTGAATGCCACGAGCTCGGTCAGGCCGAGGTTGCCGAGCTGACTCAATCCGCCGCGGGCCACTGCGGTCGTGCCCGCGCGCGAAAGGACGGGCACGCCCATCCACAACGCGTCGAGACTCGTCGTGTGGCCGTTGTACGGAAACGTGTCGAGCGCGAGATCGATCCGTTGATAGGTCTCGAGGTAGGCCGCGCGCGGCCGGAAGGCGACGAACTCGATGCAGGCCGGATCGATTCCGCAGGCGCGAGCGCGCTCGGCAAGCCTTTCTCGCGCACGGCCCTGCGCGGCCATCAAAAGGAGCCGTGGATCGTCCAGCGCGGCGAGCACCGGAGCCCACATTCGCAACGTGTGCTCGTTGAGCTTGCAGGGGTTGTTGAGACAGCCGAAGGTAAGGCGGCCTTCGGTTAGCGCCGGCAGCGCGTTGACAGCGGGTCCATCGCTGAGCGGATGGTAGCACCAGAACGTCTCGGGCAAGCGGATCGAGCGCTCGCTGTAGCGGTCGTCGCCACGATCGGACGGCGGATCGAGCCACGGGTCCGTTAGCCGGTAGCCGATCGAACGACTGCCCGTCGTCCCCGGATACGCGAGCCAAGCCACCTGGACAGGCGCGGGACCGTGCGCGAACAGAAGGGGCCGGCCGTCCGCCATGTGCATGGTCAGATCGACGAGCACGTCGATGCCGTCCTCTCGAACCATGCGCGCAAGCGTTTCGTCGTCGATATGGCGCACCTCGCGCCAGACGTCGGCATACTGTGCGAGTCGGGCCGTCACTGCATCGGGCCGCTGCACGCTCGAATAGCAAAATATTTCGTACTGCCGATGATCGTGATGCGCGAGCAGCGGCGTCATGAAAAGCGCTTGGCAATGATCGCGAAAATCAGGCGATACGTAGCCGATCCTCAAACGCTTGTCGCCCACCCGCTCATTGCAATAAGCAACGCTAGCCGGGACCACGAGGTTCTCGTGGTGCGCCGCGAGCCGCCGGCACTCGTCGAGAATGGCGTAGCCATCGTCGACTTGAAACGCGAGCGAGTAAGCAAGATTGCAGTGCGCGACGAGATTGTCGGGGTCGTGAGCGAGCGCCTCTCGATAAGCGGCAATCGCTTCTTCGAGCGCGCCCGTGTCCTTCAGCAAGTTGCCCAGATTGTTGTAGGTCGTCGACCGAGTCGGCGCGTCCGTCGCGCTTTCGCGCGACGTCAGCGCCGCGCGATAATGCGCATCGGCTTCATCCATGCGTCCAAGCCTGCGCGCGAGGCTCCCGGCGTTGTTGTGCGCGGCGACGAAGCCGGGCCGGGCCTGCAACGCGCGCGCATACGCAGCGGCTGCCGCGGCAAACTCCCCCAGCGCCTCTCGTGTCACGCCAAGGTTGTTGCACGCGTCCGCATGATCGGGAACGAGCGCGAGCGCCGCTTCGTACTGGTGGGCAGCTTCCGTATAGCGGCCGAGCGCATGAAGGACGGTACCGAGGTTGTAGGCCGCGTTCGGAAAACGAGCGTCGAGCGCGAGCGCTCGTCTCTGCGCCGTTTCAGCCTCCGTGAACCGCCCGCGGGCGGAGAGCGCCGCGCCCAGATTGACCCAATGGTCAGGCGCGCTCGGCTCGGCTCTCACCGCGTCGTCGGCAAGCGCAATCGCTTCGTCGAGCCTGCCTCGCGCCAGCATCAATGTCGCCAGGTTCGTCAGCGCGCTCGCATAACGCGGATGCGCCGCAAGCGCGCGCCGGTACGCAGCTTCGGCGGCCTCTGACTCGCCGCACTGCCGATGGCAGTTGCCGAGATTGTTCAGCGCGTCGAGATTCGCCGGATCGAGCTTAAGCAACGCCTCGTAGGCCGCGATGGCGGCGCGCCAATCGCCTTTGGCTTCGAGCAACCCGGCCAATGCGAACCGGGCATCGACGTAAGCCGGCTGCTCCGACAACAAGTTGAGATAAGCATCGATGGCCTCGTCGAGGCGGCCCAACGCGGCAAGGACCTGGCCTTCGCCGAGCCGATAACGCGGCTCGCCAGGCACGTGCGCGCGCGCCCTCGCGACCCACGCAAGCGCCCGCTCGGGATCGCCGGTTTGAAGCGCGAGTACGCCGAGCCGGAACATCGCGTCGTGATGCCCTGGCGACTCGGCGAGCATCGCCTCGTACAGCTCGCGCGCCTCGGCAAACTCGCCCGCCAGATGATGGGCCTTCGCCCGCGCAAGCCGCGCCTCGATCGACATCGATTCCACCCTCTGTCACAAAAGATTCCGCGATTGTAGAGGTTCCGCCTGACGCGTCGAAATGTCCTTTACCGAACGGATCGAAAACTCGCGACTTCCATAATGCGATCGTGAAGCCTGTGCGCCGCGTCGCGACGACGATGAGTACGCGGTATCGACCGCATGCGACGCCGGGCGATGTGCGCCGCGGGCGGCGCGTCCGTAGGTGAGTCCGTTGAAAGTGAATCGTTCCGTCCTGGTTGCCGCCGATAGCGAGACTCGCGCCCGACGCGTGACGCGCTTCATTGCCGAAGCGTGCAGCATATGTATCTCGATCGAACCGATGCAAATTGTTTCGGACTTCGAAGCATCGCGGCCCGCGGTGCTGGTGCTCGCCTTCGACACCCTTGCTGCGGCCCAGGACTACCGGAACCGTCTCTTCCGTTCGAGCCGGCTCGCGCACGTTACGCCGCACAAAACGATCGCTCTTTGCAGCGTCGGCGAACTGCAGCGTGCCTATGAGGCGTGTGAGGCAGGCATCTTTGATGACTACGTCCTGTTCTGGCCGCAGCCGTTCGACGTTCGGCGCCTCGATATGGCGATCCATCACGCCCTCAGTCTGCTTTCGAAAGCGTCGTGCGACGCGGTCGGTGTCGATCAATTGGCCGCGCACGCACGGCACATCGCTCGTCTCACGCCGAATCTGGCCGAACATGCCCATCGGTTCGCGCACGAAGTCGGCAGGACGCATGCCGCCGCGGACGCCGCCGCTCGATCCGCGGGCCCCGTGTTCCAGCGATGCTTTCGTCAGGTCGGGGAATCGGTCGATGCCTTATGCACGGCGGCGCAGGCGCTTGCCGGCGCGCTCGGACCGCAGTTGCAGGCTGCGCGCGTCATGGGCGCGCTGGCGGAGCGCGTTCGCCCGACGGTGCTCGCCGTCGAAGACGATGCGTTCGAGCGAACGCTGCTTTCTCATCTGCTTGAAAACACTAAAGTGGAGTTGATCCATGCATCGACGGGTGCGCAGGCATTCAACTCTATCTGGACGCGGCGCCCCGATCTCGTTCTCATGGATATCGATTTGCCCGACCTCAACGGCATGGAAATCACGCGCCGCCTCAAGTCGGTCGAGCCGCTTGCCAGCATACCGGTCGTGCTCATGGCAGCGTACGGCCGGCGTACCGTCGTCATGGAAAGCCTGAAAGCAGGCGCGGCAGGCTTCATGATCAAACCGCTTCATCGGGAAACGCTTCTCGACAAGATCGAGGCCTTCCTGCCGGGAAGTATGGCGTGATGGGAGAGATGCCTCGCAAAGCGGTGCCCGGGAATTCGAAAGCGGGCACCGTGCTGAATTCGTTCAGTTTGTAACGCGGAACTGCTCGGGGTCCTTGCCTTTGAGCCAGCGCGGACGCGGGCCGCGCCCGCCCCACGTTTCGCCGGTTTCCGGATTGCGGAATCGCGGCGCGCCGCTCGACGATTTGGATTTGCGGCGGGAACCGAAAATGTCTTCGGGCGTGAATCCGAACGCCGCAACCGTTGCACGGATATCTTCGAGTGCGGCTTCTGCCTCGGCTCGCCGTGCATTTTCGATTTCAATGTCCAGTTCTTGCTTTTTTGCCAATAGTTCCTTGTAAGTCGCCACGGACAGGTTCCTCCTGTTTCGTCTGCTGTGAACGCAACGGATTCTAACGGCGCTCGCAACAACTGTGTGAAAGTTCGAAATTTTTTCCGACTTACCTACAGTTTTCGGCCTTTTCCGGCGCCCAAAGCACCGCTCGTCCTGCGCGAGCAACGGCTGTGCCCAGCAAGGTGATGCGCCGCCGCGCGAGCATGGCTTGAGGCGAGGCGGCGGCCGACGTCGGGCAACTGAGCCACCTCGGCCGGGTCCTGGAAAGTGACGATGTGCGTTTCAACGAGCCTTTCGCCGCGATCCGCCTGCCGTGCGAGACGCTTGCCCCGCGCGAAGAACTCCGCCTCGGTGCCGGTTCCTATCTGTGTTTTGCTCATCGTTTGCTCCGCAATGCAGTCCAGACCGGCGTGAGTACAGCAAACCTCCAGGTCGAGGTCTATCAGACGGTTCCGAATCTGATAGCGTTGCTCGGCGGCGACTACAAAACATTCATCATCGCCAGCGCGGTCTCCTGCAAGTACGGGAGGACGCGCTGCGAGGCCGCTTCCATCGTCTCTTTCCCGATTGGCATGTTCGTGCTGAGCGCGGCGACGACTTCGCCCTGCCTATTCTTGAGCGGCACGGCGATCCCGCGCACGCCGACTTGCAGTTGCTGCTCGAGGACGGCAAACCCATCGAGCCGCGCGCGGCGAATCGTCTCTCGCAAATGCGACCTGTTCGTCAACGTATAGGGGGTGAACTGCGCGAGCTCGGTGGCATTCAGCCAATCGAGTACCGCATCCTGATCGGGCTTGTGCGCGAGCAGGACGACGCCGGGCGACGCGAGCGGCGCCGGCACGCGCGCGCCGAGCACGAATCCCGTCGTCATCACGCGCGATGCGCCGTTTCGCGCGATGAAGACGAGCTCCCACTCGTCAAGCACGCTGACATAGACCGATTCTTTGAGCGTCGCGCTCAATTGCTGCAGGTAAGGCTGCACGAGGCGCGGCAGCCTCGCGGAATCGAAGTAGGACCAGCCGACTCTCAGCACGCGCGGCGTCAACCCATAGAGCTTGCCGTCGGTATAAACATAGCCAAGATGCTCGAGCGTCAGCAGATAGCGACGCGCGGCCGTTCGCGACAAGCCTGTCCGCGCACCCGCTTCAGTCGCCGTCATGCGCGGATGCTTATCGTCGAATGCCTCCAGAATGGCGAGGCCCTTTTCCAGTCCGGCGATCCAATCGCGCCGGTCGAGCGTCTCGTTCCGCTTCATGCGGGAAACCTTACTCCCCGCCCCGCTTCATGAACCAGGCGACCAGCAGCGAAATCAGGCAGCCCCCCATCAAGTACGCGGCAACCGGATGCCACGAGCCGCCCGCGAAGGTAGCCAGCGCAGCCGCGATGAACGGCGTGAACCCGCCGCCGACGACGCTCGCGACCTGGTAGCCGACGCCCGCGCCGCTATAACGGTACGACGCGCCGAAGAATTCGGTGAACATCGGCTGCTGGACGCTCACGACCATGTCGTGCGAAAAATTCGCGAGCAGCACGGCAAAGATGATGATCGGCAGAGTCGCGCGCGATTCGAGCGCGAGGAAAAACGGCACCGCCGCGAGCACCCCGATCAGCGCGCCCGTCAGATAGACGCGGCGACGCCCGAGTCGGTCTGCGAGCCAGGCAAAGCAGGGAATCGTCAAGCAACTGACCGCACCGACGATGAAGCCGATATGAAGAAACAGCTCACGCGGCAATCCAAGCTTGGTGGTCGAATAGCTGAGCGCAAACGTCGTCACGATGTACATCGAAAACAACTCGGCAAGGCGCAACGCGATGATCAGCACGAACGCGCCGGGATGGCTGCGCAGCGCTTCGAGCACCGGCAGGCGCACCTTCTTGTGCTCACGCTCCACCTTTTGCACGAATTCTTCGGACTCCTGCATACTTGAGCGAATCCAGAGCCCAATGGCGACGAGCACGACACTGAAGAGGAACGGCAGACGCCAGCCCCACGCCTTGAACGCGGCGTTGTCCATCGATTGGCTGATGAGCGAGACGATACCCGTCGACAAAACGAGCCCGACGCCGTAGCCGACCTGCACGCCGCTGCTGTAGAAGGCCTTTTTCCCGCTCGGGGCGCTCTCGCACGCCATCAGCGCCGCGCCGCCCCACTCCCCGCCGACCGCGAAGCCCTGAATCGCGCGCAGCGTGACGAGCATGACGGGCGCCCACCAGCCGATGCTGGCGAACGTCGGCAACGCGCCGATCAATGCCGTCGAAAGCCCCATCAGCATGACGGTCAACACGAGCATCCGCTTGCGGCCGAGGCGATCGCCGAAGTGCCCGAAGACAATGCCGCCGAGGGGCCGGAAAAGGAAGCCCACGCCGAACGTCGCGAAAGCCGCGAGAACACCCATCGCCGGGCCGACGCTCGGGAAGAACGCCGAGTTGAAGACTAGCGCGGCGACGATGCCGTACAACAGAAAGTCGTACCAATCGACGACGGCACCGACAAAGCTGCCGAGCGCGGCCTTGCGGGCGCGACTCGGCGCGACGGCGCCGGACTTGCCGGCGGTTGGTGCAGCTGGAATCATGAGGCGTCTCCGGATTGTTCGAGTGGCCGTCGTTGAAAGCGGCGACGGCGAAAAGCGCGGTCCGCATCCCTGGTCTTTCGGGGCGGATCGGTTACGATTGGTTCGCCCCGCGACGGTTGCTCGGAGAATAAGCGGCCCGCGACTTTAGCACAATGAATCGCCCGACCACCTGGACCGAGGATCGCACATCCGCGTGCGTTAATCGAACGCTCTCGGGGTTAGCACTAACGGATGGGAAGCTTCAAAGACTGACGTATGCGCAACACCGTGGCTCGCAACGATGTACTGAACGGTTAAAATTGCGCCGAGGCGCTTCGAATGCGCATCGGTAAGGTAAATCGACACGCCGGGCGACGCGGCGTATGACCGCCCGCCCGCTCCCGGAGAGAGACTCATGAACGGCCCGCATGCTCACGTTTGTTCGCTGACCGCTCGCCCAAGGCGATGGGAGGCATGATGATCGACGACTTTTCGAATGCAGCGTCGTCCAGCGCCGACGCCGATGCGAACGCCAATCCGCTCGGCACCGCCGGACTCGAATTCGTGGAGTTCGCCGCACCCTCCCCCGACGCCCTCGCGCGCCGCTTCGAGCAGCTCGGCTTTCACGCGGCGGCACGTCACGTCAGCAAGGCCGTCACCCTCTACCGCCAGGGGAATATGAACTTCCTGATCAACGCGGAACCCGATTCGTTCGCGTCGCGCTACGCCGAGGAATACGGCGTCGGCATCTGCGCGATCGGCATTCGCGTCGACAATGCGCAACGCGCGTTCGAACGAACGACGGAGCTCGGTGCCTGGGCGTTCGAGGGCGAACGAGTCGGTCAATCGGAGCTCGTCATACCGGCCATCCAAGGCATTGGCAACTCGCACATCTATTTCGTCGATCGCTGGCGTGGTCGCGGCGGCGCGACCGGAGACGAGACGATCTTCGATGTCGACTTCCGCCCCATCGGAGCGCCGCCAACCGGCGCCGAGACGAGGGGCGGCGTCGGCTTGACGGAAGTCGACCACTTCACGCAAATGGTCGGTGCCGGCCGCATCGGCGAATGGCTCGATTTCTACCAAGAGCTGCTGGGCTTTCGCGAAATTCGCACGTTGCATGCGGACTGGCACCTGTCAGCCGATTCCCGCGTCGTTCAATCGCCTTGCGGCGGCATCACAATTCCGCTCTACGAAGAGGGCACGCCGCGCACGCGGCTGCTTCACGAATATCTGCCCGACCATCCCGGCGAGGGCGTCCAGCATATCGCGCTTGCGAGTCGCGACATCATCGCGTGTGTCGACGCGCTAAGAGCGAACGGACTGGAGTTCCTGAGCCCCCCGGCGCGCTATTACGACGAGATCGACGAGCGTTTGCCGGGGCATGGGCTCGATATCGAAGCGCTGCGACGCCGCAACATCCTCGTCGACGGAGAGATCGATGCTGACGGCACGCCGCGCTTGTTTCTGCAGACGTTCGTCAGGCGCGCGCCGACGGAAACCTTCTTCGAAATCGTCGAGCGGCGCGGGCACCACGGATTCGGGGAAGGAAATCTGCAGGCGCTCGAGCGTGCGCGCTTGCCGCGATGAGAGGCAGTGCGGCGCGACGCACGCCAAAGCTAGCGTTCAGCATCGGCGTGATAGAACCCCATGCTAGAATGCCCCGTCATAGCCGCACACGCCCTGAAATGAAGAAGGCATCACCAAAGGCAGCCCTGCCCGACGGCAACGACCTCCCCTCTGAAGCCCGGCGCAAATACGATCCCGAAGAAACGAAGCGCAACATCCTCGACGTCGCGACGCAGGAATTCTCGGCGATGGGACTCGCCGGCGCGCGCGTCGATGCAATCGCCGAGCGCACGAACACGACGAAGCGGATGCTGTACTACTACTTCGAGAGCAAGGAGGGGCTTTACGAGGCCGTGCTCGAAAAGGTCTACGGCGATATTCGGACCCTCGAGCAGGCGCTCAATATCGAGGAGCTCGAGCCGGTCGAAGGGATGCGCCGGCTCGTCGAGTTCACGTTCGACTATCACGACAAGCACCGCGACTTCGTGCGCCTCATCGCGATCGAGAATGTTCACAGCGCGAAGTACATCGCACAGCTGAAGGCTTTCAAGAGCCGCAACGTCAGCATCGTCACCACGATCGAAGACTTGCTTGCGCGCGGCGTCGCAGCGGGCGCGTTTCGCGCCGATATCGATGCGATCGATCTGCATCTGCTGATCAGCTCTTTTTGCTTTCACCGCATCTCGAACCGCTACACGTTCGGCGCGGCGTTCGGCCGTGACCCGTCGCATGCGCGTCTGCGCAGCCGCCATCGCGAGATGATCGTGGACGCCGTGTTGCGCTTCGTTTCCAAGCCTTAGAAACAAAAACGGCGCCAGTTCAAAATGGCGCCGTTTTGTGTTCCACCGTCAGTTTCGGATCTTCATGACTCGAGCCTGATGCGCTTGATGTCACCCACGACGAATATGTAGGCGAGCGCGCCAATCAGCGCAACGACGCCGATGAAGATCAGCGCGCCGACGAACGATCCGGTCGCGGCGACGACGAAGCCGACCACGAGCGGCGTCACGATGCCAGCGAGATTCGCCGCGAAGTTGAAGATGCCGCCCGTCAGTCCGAGCAGACCTTCCGGTGCGATATCGGAAACGAGCGTCCACCCGAGCGCGGCCATGCCCTGCGCAAAGAAGGCGAGCGACATGATCGCGATCACCACCGTATCGCTCTTCACGTAGTTCGCGAGCACGATCGTCGACGCGAGCAGCAGCCCCGCGATGATCGGCAGCTTGCGCGCAACGTTGGCCGATTTGCCGCGACGAAGCAGCGAATCGGAAAGCCAACCGCCGAACATCACACCGACCGACGCCGCGATAAACGGCAGAATCGCGAAAAATCCAATCTTGAGCCAGCCCATGTGCCGCTCGGTAGCCAGGTAGGTCGGGAACCAAGTCAGAAAGAAAACGAGCGTTGAATTGCCGGCGAACTGGCCAAGACAGATGCCCGCCAGTTGACGTTGCTTGAGCAGCCGCCCGACCGTTCGCCACGAAAAGCGATTGGCACCCTTGGCCGCCGCACCGCTATCGTGGCGCGTCAGGCCGCCGCCCGCCTCGATGTATTCGAGTTCCGCCTGGTTGGCGCGCGGATGCTCATGCGGCTCGCGATAGAGCCACCACCAAACGGCGGCGAACACGACACCCGCGATGCCGACGACGAAAAACAACGTGCGCCACCCATACGCCCCCATCAGGGCGAACAGCACCGGGCTGAAAAACGCAAGCCCGATGTATTCGCCGACGGTATAAGTGCCCGTTGCGAGCGCGCGCTCGCGCTGCGGGAACCAGGTCGCCACGACACGACTGTTCGTCGGAAAACACGGGGATTCGGATACGCCGAGCCCGAACCGGAACGCGAGCAGCGCGCCGACGCCATGCACGAGCCCTTGAGCCAGCGTGCAAAGCGACCAGAACGTCATCGCGAGGTAGTAGGTCAGCTTGCTGCCGAAGCGGTCGAGAAACAGACCGCCTGGAATCTGGGCAGCGGCATACGTCCACGAAAACGCCGAGAAGACGATGCCCATCACGGCCGCGCCGATGCCGAGCTCTTTCGTCAGCTGCGGCGCGGCGATGCCGAGAACCGTCCGGTCCAGATAGTTGATCATCGTGCCGATCGCGAGCAGCGCGAGAATCCGATAGCGCGCCGACGATCGGCGCATCGCGCCGGCAGCGGCGCCCGCCGAGGCGTACCCCTCGTTTGCCAGTCCTGACGAAATGGGTTTTTGCATCACTTGTCTCCTAATCTGTCCACTCTTCTCTTATCGTCGAAAGTCGAAAGCGCGCGCTCAACGCACGAGCGTCTGAAAGTGCGTGTACATGCGCTCGGCGTCGGGCGCGATCCCCGTAAACAACTCGAATGCCCCGGCTGCCTGATAGACGGCCATGCCGCCGCCGTCGAGCGTGCGGCAACCGCGCGCCCGGGCCGCTTTCAGCAACTCCGTCTCGATCGGAAAGTAGACGACGTCGGCCACCCAAAGGCGCTGATGCAACAACTCGGCCGGCAGCGGCAGGCCCGGGTGCTTGGCCATTCCAGTCGGCGTTGCATGAATGAGGCCGTCCGCCGCGGCGAGCGCGTCGGACAACGCCTGCGGGGAACCGTTGCCCGCGCTGACACGGGCCGACGCAAAGCGTGCCTGCAACGCAGCGGCCAGCGATTGTGCTCGTGCGGGGTCGACATCGAAAAGCGTCAGTTCGCGGGCACCCATCGTCAACGCGGCGTGGGCGACCGCGGCGCCGGCACCGCCCGCGCCAAGCTGGACGACCCGCCCGAGCTCGGCGTCCGGCAAGCCGCGCTCGAACGCGCGCTTGAATCCTGACCAGTCCGTGTTATGTCCGATCCGCCGCCCATCCTTGAGCTGCACCGTATTGACGGCACCGAGCGCGCGCGCGTCGTCGGACAACTCGTCCAGCAGCGGGATGACGGCTTGCTTGCACGGATGCGTGATATTGAGGCCGTCGAAGCCCATCCACTCCGCCGCGGCCAGCAGCTTGGGCAGCGTCGGCGCATCGCGCCAAAGCGTTTCGAGGTCGACGCGGCGATACACATACCCGATGCCCAGTTGCCGTGCCTCCTCTTCATGCATCGCGGGGGACAACGATCCGCCGATGCCCCCACCGATCAACCCAACTAGAAACGAGCGCTCGAATGTTTTATGCACATGAAGCTCCAGAAGCCATGATCATCGTTCGCTGATCGCACGCGTCACCCCGACGGCGACATCGAGGCACACGGCGTGCGGCGATCGGGACTGAGTTTCGCGCATTCCCGCTCGTTTGTCGTTTGGGGTTTATACGAATTTGTACCATCTAGTTAGTCCGTAGAATCGGCTACAATCTTCCAGCCGACATTGGGATCGGCGCCCCGTTGTCATGTAATCAACTCGTACATTCTTGCTTGGCTCGCCACTTGGTGACGAGCGACGTGACCGCCCCTCTCGGAGTATCTTCATGAAACGTTCGATCGCCACGGTGTCCGTCAGCGGCACGCTCGTCGAGAAGCTGAATGCGATCCGGCAAGCCGGGTTTGACGGCGCCGAAATATTCGACGACGATCTGCGCTCAGCGAAAGAGTCCCCGGCCGACGTCCGGCGCATCGCGGCGGATCTCGGCCTCGAGCTCGTGCTTTATCAGCCGTTTCGCGATTTCGAGGGCGTCAGCGCCGAGCGCCTCGCTCACAATCTCGAGCGTGCGCAGCGTACGTTCGACGTCATGCATGAGCTGGGCATCGACCGCTTGCTCCTTTGCAGTAATGTGTCGAGCGATGCGATAGGCGACGATTCGCTCATCGGCGATCAACTCGGCACCCTCGCGCGCGCGGCACGGGCCTCCGGCATCGTCGTGGGCTATGAAGCGCTCGCCTGGGGCCGCCACGTCAATCGTCACGGCCATGCCTGGCGCATCGTGCAAGCCGTCGGCGATTCGAACTTGGGGCTCGCCCTCGATAGTTTCCACACCTTTTCCCGCGGCGACTCCGCCGACGACATCGCGTCGATTCCCGGCGAGCGAATCGCTTTCGTCCAGCTCGCCGACGCCCCGACGCTCGCGCTCGACGTGCTCGAATGGAGCCGGCATCACCGCTGCTTTCCTGGGCACGGCGATTTCGACATGGTCGGGTTTACGGCCCGTGTGATCGAATCGGGCTATTCGGGCCCGCTCTCGCTCGAGATCTTCAATGATGCGTATCGTGCCGCACCGCCCGCGGGCGTGGCCCGAGACGGCTATTGCTCGCTGCTCGAGCTCGAGGAGCGCGCCCGGTCGCTGCTCGCCGCCGAATCGACGTCGCGCTCGGCGCGGCCGGCTCCGAGTCATGTAACGCGCGGATGAAAGCGGGAGCCCACGCAAGGTTCGCTTCTCATTCGCCACGCTAGACCGACATCTCTCGAAAGGCACGGGAGATCTATCACAACGCCTTACGCAAACATTAGAACCGCCAGTTTCGGACAAGCCGATCGTTTTAGTTGTTTTCGACCGTTTAATCAGTATGCTTTCCGTCGAGTAATCGGCGGCAACTGCGGTGCACCGGTCCCCGCAGAGCTAAAACAGTCAATGGCTAAGCAGGTCTAATCATGCGGTTCGTTCGGTTAATTGCCGCGGTCGCAGCTTACGCGGCGTTATCTTTTAGCACGCTGTCATCCGCGGCGCCCGACTCAGCACGTTCGTTCATCGATCTGGACGACACCACCGCCGTCGACTCGCCAGGTGTCGCGCACGCTTTCGAGCGCGGTGCCCAGCAACTCGGCACGCGCGGGCCATGCGGCGGCGCCGCCTACGTCTTCGACAGTTCACGTCCGGTCACGCTTGACGTCGGCTACTCGTCATATCGCATCTTTAACCCATCGACGAACGCCTACGATCAGGTCAAGCTGCGGGCCTACAATGGTTGCCCGATGGGGCCCACAATCAGCGTCGAGCCGGGGAAGACGCTCAAGCTGCGGCTCAACAACGCGTTGCCGCCCGAATCGGCCGACACGTGTCCGCCCGATGCCGCGCACGACACGCCGCATTGCTTCAACACGGTGAACGTTCACATGCACGGCATGCACGTATCGCCATCGGGGAGCAGCGACAACGTATTCGTCAGTGTGCCACCGGGCGATTCGGCCAACTACATCTATCCGATCCCGCGCAATCATCCGGCCGGCACGTTCTGGTACCACTCGCACCGGCATGGCTCGACGGCCATCGACGTCGCAAGCGGCATGGAAGGCGTGCTGATCGTCCGCGGTCACCGTACCGCCGCTCGGCGAGAGGCTAACGGCGGAATCGCCGATATCGATACGATCCTTCACGATGCCCGTTCTGGAAGGCCATTTCCCGAACACGTCTTTCTGTTCCAACAGATCGAATACGGCTGCTTTGCCGACGCGAACGCCGAGGCGCCGCTCGCCGATCCCGTCACCTACGAATGGGTCTGCCCGCGCGGCAGCGTCGGTGAGTTGCGAAACTACACGCACCAGTTGACCAATCTCGCCGATCCGCGCCCGGGTCACACGGGACAATTCAATTCCACATGGGCTATTTCCGGACGCTACACACAGATCAACGGCGTAGTGCAGCCGTACTTTCCCTCCGTACGCGGCTTTTTGCCGGCGGGTGAGATCCAGCGTTGGCGCCTCGTGCATGGGGGCAATCGCGACACGATCAACTTGAAAGTCGTGCGGGCGAATTTCGCGGCGCTCGGCCGCGCAGACAGCATCGCCCTGAGCGCGCAAGACGTCGACGCGGCAACGGATGCCGCCAGCGCGCTTTTGGCCAGCCGGCGCAGCCGAGCGGAAAGAGTGACCACGCTCGATCAACTCTGCAGTGGCGAAGTGGTAAAGCAAGTCGAAATCGCCGATGACGGCTTGACGCGCAACGCCATGGTCGAGAAAGACGTCGAGACGCTGAACCCCGGCTATCGCAGGGACGTGCTCATGGCATTTCCTGCGCCCGGCCTCTACTGCATGCTCGACGAAGCGGCCGACGCGGCTACGACAATCGACTTCCGGCCTGGCGCGGGGAACGTGAAAGACCGGCGCTTGCTCGCCCTCGTGCGCGTCGGCCCCGGCACGAACGTCCCGGCGTACGCGCCCGACGGCCTCGGGCATTCGAAGTACTGGCAATATGTCCGAAACCGCCTCGTCGACGCCAATCGCGATCTGCCCCCCGACGTTCTTGCGGACCTGCGCTCGCTCGACACGCACGTCTTCGCACCGGAAAAACCGCTTATCGGGCCGGTCAACAAGCAGGTATCGATACTGCTCGACGTCGGCTTCTCGAACGGCGCGTTGCGCTTCATGATGAACGGGCAGACCTATGACCCCGCACGCATCGACTACACAGCGACGCTCGGCACGACGGACGAATGGCGTCTGAAGGCCGGCGCGGGCGGCCACGTGTTTCACATCCACGTCAATCCGTTTGAGGTCGTCGACATCGTCAATCCGCGTGGCGTCACGATCTTCGACGCGAGCGGCAATTGCACGGCCGAGGAACTTGCCACCGGTGATCAGCAATATTGCGCGCTGCGCAATGTCTTCGTGGACACGATCTTTGTGAAGGCTGGCTATACGGTCGTCATGCGCACGCACTACAAGGACTTCACTGGCGAATTCGTCATGCACTGCCATATCCTCGATCACGAGGACGCGGGGATGATGCAGAACGTCGAAATCGTCACGCCGACAACGGCCTTCATCTCGGGCGTCTCCCAGATGTTCTCCACCGCAAAAGCGGGTATCGATGCGTTCATGGACGGCCTGCGTTATGGCACGCGGCGCTCGAGCCAACTCGCGCTTGCCGCACCGATATGTCGGGCCGGAAACGTCCAGGCCGTTGCAGTGAAGTGACGGCGTCGCGAGTACATGCGAAAGGCCCCGAGATAGCTCCCAGCTCTGCGACATGGAACTGCCGCAATACAGTTGCTACTGTCCAGCGACCCAAAAAAGATGCAACAGCGTGTTACGCCAAGGCAAGCGAAGACCGATGAAAACCCTTGTAATTCATGTGGTTAAGCGGAAAGACGTACACGATGGACCCTGCTTATACGCCGAACGTTTTAAGAATCGCTTAAGTCAGCTTGCGCACCATCGTCGGACGAATTCCGAGACTCATTCCGAGGATGGAGAGCCGCCCTCATGCCGAACACGAACGAACAAGCCATGTCGACGACCGTCTCTGTGAAGCCGCGCACCATCTTGCGCCGCATCCTGAGCCATCACGAGATCGCGACGCTCTTGCTGTTGCTGCACTCGCCGATCGATGTGTCGGCGAAACCTGAAATTCCGATGCTGCAGGAAGCCGGATTGATCGAGCAGGTCGGCACGGCCGACGGCGCGGCCCGCTTCCAACTGACTCCCGACGGCACCGCCGTCCTGCGCGGACTCGGCGTGAGCTGATCCGACGCCCCCCTCGTCTTTCTCGTCGACAGCTATAACTAAGAAGCGCAGCCACGCGCGACTGACGAAGACAGAGACAAATAGGAGACGAGGATGACAGGCTCGGCACGCTTTCTGGCCGCACGCGACCTTTTGCTGCGGTACCGCATGGACTACGAGCGCGCCTATCGGGAGTTCGCATGGCCGGAACTCGACGCGTTCAATTGGGCGCTCGACTACTTCGACGTCATGGCGCGCGGCAACGACGCGCCCGCGCTATGGATCGTTGCCGGCAGCGGCCAGCATCAGAAGTTTTCGTTCGCTCAGATGTCCGAGCGTTCGTCGCGAATCGCCAACTACCTGCGCGGCCTCGGCGTGCGTCGCGGCGACCGCGTCTTCCTGATGCTGCCCAACCGCGTCGAACTATGGGACACCATGCTCGCCGCGATGAAGCTCGGCGCCGTCCTGTTGCCGGCGGCGATGCAGTTGACGGCTGGCGACGTCCGCGAACGCGTGCGGACGGCCGAGCCGCGATTCGCGATCGCCGATGCCGCCGAGCAGGCCAAGTTCGATGGACTCGACGCCGCACTCGTGAAGATCGCGGTCGGCTCCGGCGACTCCATTGCCGCAGGCTGCCCCAAAGGCTGGCTCGACTTCAACGACGGCTACGATGCGCCGGCCGAATTCGAGCCGGACGGCACGACCAACGCAAAAGATCCGTTGTTGCTCTACTTCACGTCCGGGACGACGTCGAATCCGAAACTCGTTGCGCACACGCATCAAAGCTATCCGGTCGGACACCTGTCGACGATGTACTGGCTCGGCCTGCAGCCCGGCGACATCCATTGGAACATCAGTTCGTCGGGCTGGGCGAAGCACGCATGGAGCTGCTTTTTTGCGCCGTGGAACGCCGGGGCCTGCATCTTCGTGCTCAACTTCGCGCGATTCGACGCTCGGCAGGCACTCGAGGCCGTCGTAAGCCACCGCGTCACGACGATGTGCGCGCCGCCCACCGTCTGGCGCATGCTGGTACAGGAACCGCTTGCGAGCTACGACGTCGAATTGCGCGAAATCGCCAGCGCGGGCGAGCCGCTCAATCCCGAGATCATCGAGCGCGTCAAGAACGCTTGGCAAGTCGCGATCCGCGACGGCTATGGCCAGACAGAGACGACCTGCGTGATCGGCAACCCGCCCGGCCAGTCGATCGTGCCCGGCTCGATGGGAAGACCGATGCCCGGCTATCGCGTCACGCTCATCGACCCCGACGGCAAGCCCGCGGACGAAGGAGAGATCGCGCTGATGCTCGACGCGTCCGGCGGGCGCGATTCAGGCGCGCCGCTCGGCCTGATGGCAGGCTATGCAAACAACGCGGAGGCCACGCGTCACGTCATGCGCGACGCGCTCTACCGAACCTCCGATATCGGCATGCGGCGCGACGATGGCTATTACGTCTATGTCGGCCGGGCCGACGATGTGTTCAAGTCGTCCGACTACCGGTTGAGCCCATTCGAGCTCGAAAGCGTCCTCATCGAACACGAGGCAATCGCCGAAGCGGCCGTCGTGCCGAGCCCCGATCCACTGAGACTATCGGTGCCAAAAGCCTACGTTATGCTGCGGCACGGCTTCACTTACGGCCCGGAGCTCGTGGAAAGCGTCTTTCGTTTCTCGCGCGAGCGGCTCGCACCGTACAAGCGAATCCGCCGCATCGAGCTTTACGAATTGCCGAAGACGATTTCCGGCAAAATTCGCCGCGTCGAGCTGCGTCGTCGAGAGGCCGAGCGCGGCGATGCACCGGTGCGTCTGCCCGGCGAGTACTGGGACGAAGACTTTCCGGAACGTCGCTGAGTGACCCGAACTTTCGTCAGGCGGACGCGATCAGCCCCATCGCGATCGCCTTGACGACGGCTTGCACCTTGTTGGTCGCATTGAGCTTCAGCAGTACGTTGTTGACGTGAAAGTTCACCGTGCGCTCGGAGATGCTGAGGATTTTCCCGATTTCGCACGCCGTTTTGCCTTCGCCCGTCCAACGCAGCACTTCCGATTCGCGAGGGGTGAGCTCGACGAGCGCCTCGGGCGCGAGCTTCGGCACGAGAAACTCGCTCATCAGCGCATGCGAAAGATTGGCGAGCCAGTTCGCTCTCAACGTCAGCAGGTCTATCTCAGGACCCCTGAGCGGTTCGGCGGAGCGCGCCATCGTCAGCAGCCCGTAGACGCCGTGCGCGGCCCAGCTCGAATGTGCGACCCCGACACGCAAACCGAAGTCGCGCGCGTCCGTCCATAGTCGCGGTGCGTTCGAGGTGGCCTCTGGCCATAGGATGAGTCCTGCGCTGTTCATCCCTTCGCGCACGGTCGGGTCCACCTCGATGAAATGACTATCCTGATAGTGCTTCATCCACCCGGCCGGGTAGGTATCGAATATCGCCACGGCAGGGTTCGACACGGGCAGCGGGACCCGGATTCCGTAGCAGCAGTACTCGAAGCCCAGTTTCCTGGCGACGCCCGCGATTCTCTCGAAGAGTTGGCGCTCGTCTTTCGCTTCGCGCAACTGCTCATAGCTCTCATTCCAGCCTGACGGCTCCATCATTTCCCCGCACAACACACAACACGTACTTACAACACAAAGCTGTCATAGTTAGCAGGTCTCACGGCGACGTTCAACTGCTACAGTCGCAGCATGAGACAAACTTCCGCCTGGCTAGACAGCCCGTCTCGCGACGGTTACGTCCGCCTCCCCGAAGGGGCGGTCGAATCCTTGCAGCTTCGCCACGTCAAGTCGGCTATCGACGACGAATTGCTCGATGAGTTGCGGGCCGACGGCATCGATGCGGCCAGTGCCGGGTACACCGAATGGCATCGGCCACACCTTCCCGGAAGCGCCTACGTGACGGTAGGCTGGGACTGGTATCTCGATCGTCCATCTTGCGCCCTGCTGATCGCCTGGGGCGATGTGCGAAGCAACATTATGTGTATCGATCGAAACGGGGTCGATGTCGGTATGACGTGCACGGCCCGTCTGCTCCTTCGTCGGCTCGCTCGGCTCAATTGGCCGAACTGCGTGGCGCGCACGGCGCGCATCCTGGCGTCCGAGTTCGACGTCGTGCATCGCACGCTGCAGTGACGCGAGTGCGGCACCAATTTCGGTTCACCCCAATCCTCAGTCTTCTATCAACTGTTTCCTTACAGGACTCATTTATAAGCATATAGACGCCGCTTTTCAATCTCAATACGAAATGTTGTCACTAGCGTAGGAGCGATTGTCGGCTCCTGGCGCGGGGTGTTGTTCGCCCTCGATGCCCTGTCAACGTTGACAGTTACCGGTCCTCGGGGTGCGCGCTGTAATGCGCTCATCCAAAGAAATGCCATACGAGGACCCCATGCTGCTTACTTCCGTTCACGGCGAGGGCCGCCTGTCCGACGACGTCGATGCCGCTCTTGCGCAATATCGGCACCAAGTATTCGTCGAGCAGTTGGGCTGGGATCTTCCGCTCGCCGACAGCCGCTCCGAGCGCGATCAGTACGACCGGGCCGATACGGTTTATGTCGTGGCGCGCGACGAATCCGACACCATTTGCGGCTGTGCTCGACTCCTGCCCACTACCCGTCCCTATTTGTTGCGAGACGTTTTCCCTTTTCTGTTGGCCCCGGATATGCCGGCACCCGAAGCACCCGATGTTTGGGAATTGTCTCGTTTCGCCGCGAGTCCCGAGACAGCGCGCGACGAAAGCGCCTCTTGGGCGGTGCGGCCCATGCTCGCTTCGGTCGTCGAATGCGCCGCGCAACTCGGCGCCCGGCAACTGATCGGCGTGACGTTCGCGAGCATGGAACGCCTGTTTCGGCGGATCGGCGTCCATGCGCACCGAGCCGGCCCGGCGCAGCGGATCGACGGCCGTATGGTCGTCGCGTGCTGGATCGATATCGACGGCCAAACCTTGGACGCGTTGGGACTTCGCGCTGGACTTGCGAGCCGGAACGTCTGACAATTGGCATGGAATCGTACCGTTCGTCGGACAATTCATGACGCCCAATGTCCCGTGGCCGGCCAAGCCGCCCACTCTTCGTGCAACGATTGACGCATGCGGGCTCGGCCATGAGTCGGCCCCCGAGGGGGACGTCTTGTCGTCGCTCGGCGCGTTAGCCGCGGCCTGGCAAATCGACCTGCCACCACGGCCGGCAGTCTCCGCTGCGCGCTTGATCGCCCCGCGACGGCATTCGGCGTATGCACTGTTCGACCGCTGGCTCATGAGATCGATGCCGCCCGACGCGACCGCGCGCCTCGGCGCCCTTGCGCAAGCCACCGTGGGCGCTCGCCTCGAGCTGATTGTCTTGCGGGGACGGTCGCAATTCGACATCGTGCAGGAGATTGCGGCGCCGCTGTGGCCCGAGATGTTGGCGGCGTGGGCCGGACTCGCCGATCAGCAGCGTCGCCGGCTCCATCACCTGCGCCGCACGCTCGAAGTCGTACGCGATCCCGGCCAATTGACGCCGCGGCGGCTGGCGGACCTGATATCGGCACTCGATGAACTTCGCAGAATCTTCGCTGACGTCTATCGTTATCCGCGTTATACGCGTGCCGTTCCGAACCTCTTCGCCGCGCTCGAAACGCGCTGGGAGCCCGAGCTGGGCACGATCGAAGACGAGATCGTGTTCGCGGCGATGCAGTTGCTCGTCATAGGGAGCGAGCCGAGCGCATCCCTGATTGGTCCGCTCGTCGACATGGCCATGCAGCGGCCGAAGCTACTTGCGCAGCTGCGCGCCAACCCGTCTCGCGTCGCGGCGTTCGTCGAAGAGAAACAAGCCAACTTCACGCAGCGCCGCAACGCCCCTCGCGAAACCGCGGATAGCGGGCTCGCGTTCGAGTTCGTCGGGCGCCAACTCGCAAAAGCGCAAGCGGTCGCCGTGCTGCGCGCGTTGCTTTGCATGCCGATCGAAATCGAAGCGAAGAAGAGAAGTGCCTCGTGGCATACACGTTCCGACGGCACGCGACAGCTCGACCATCTCGAGCTGCGGTTTATCGCATAGGGCAAAACCGATAGCTTCTGCGAATTAGAAGTAAACGGCGCGGTAATCCCGCGTCGAGAAGGAGAAATATCGTGCAGCCCCTTTGCACTCCTCTTGCGGTAGCCTCTGAATTCAGTTTTTCCGCTTGTATGCGCATCGCGGTCGAGTATGCGGATATTGCGCAACGAATGACCGTCGTTCGGCTCGATCGCCACGGTCTCACCGCGAACATTGCCGACGATGCCGCTTTGCCGCAGCTCGGGCTGCCGCGAGCGGCCCGCGTGCTCTGCGCCGGTGAAACGTTGTGCGAGCTGCGGCTTGTTCCCCGCGCGCTCGTGCGTGCAGGCGGACGGTCGCTCGAATTGACGATGCAGCCATCGCGCATCGACGATGATCTGTCGTTTTGGCAAGCCCTCTACGCACGCCGGCATCTTTATCCGGATGTGCCGGCGCGTGGGCACCAGGCCGACGATCGGCCGAACCGATCCGGCGAAGCATGGCGTTTGGCGCAGCGGGAAATCAGCTCAGCCGAGTCCGCCAGCGTGGGGACATGCAGCCACGCGGCGTTCAAGCTGCCGACCGCCAATGAAGCACTTTTCTTTTCCGAGTGGCTCGAATTTCACTTTGCCGAACTGGCCGCGCATGCACGAGCCATGGCGTCGTCGTCCAATTTGCTCGAACTCGACCGGCGACGGACGGATGCGACAGTCAATGTCGCGTTCACCTATCGATACAGCCGCAATGCCGTGGGCCGGGCGACCGATGAGCTTTGCGCACGAATCGCGCAAGAAGCGGAGCAGTGTTTCGGCGTTTGCTCCAGGTATGAGCTCCTCAACGAGCAGAAGGACGTGGCGCTGCCGGACGGGCGTCTACGCTCCGTGCCGAGCGCGTGGCAGCCGGGACGTCATTCGAACTGACGGTCATTGTTGCCCCGTCGCACCCGACGCTTCGTGCTTCATGCCCATTGCCCCGCCCTTCTTCTGAGGCGTGTGCTTCACGTTGCCCTTCTTCATCGGGTGTTTTGCCATGGTGCCACTCGCCATCTCCGAGTCGGACATCGTGCCGCTCGCCTCTTGGGCGAATGCATACGAGATCCCGAGGGTGAGCACAATGCCGACCGCCGCGATTGCCTTCTTACTCATGAATTGCCTCCAATCAGGATCCCCCGAACCAGTTGTACCCCTGGTCGCTCCAATAGCCGCCCGGGAACGTATTCGTCACGAAGATTTCCATGATGTGTTTGGGATTCTTGTAGCCGAGCTTCGTCGGTATGCGCAGCTTCATTGGGAAGCCATACTTCGGCGGCAGGGTCTCGCCGTCATATTGAAATGCAAGCAGCGTTTGTGGATGGAGCGCCGTCGGCATATCGATGCTCTCGTAGTAGTCGTCGGCGCACTTGAAACCGACATATTTTGCGCTCGTGTCCGCACCCACGCGGCGTAGGAAGTCCGCGAATGGCGTGCCGCCCCAGTGCCCGATTGCGCTCCATCCCTCGACGCAGATGTGCCGCGTGATTTGCTCGGCATGGGGCAACGCGTAAAGCTCCGGCAGGCTCCATATGCGCTTTCCGCTGACAAGCCCGCTCAATTTCAGCTGGAAGCTGTTGGGGTCGACCTCGGGTACATCCTCGATACCGTAATACGCGTTGAACGGGAACGGACGTGTCAGCTCTGGTTCGCTATAGGTTGGCGCAAGCCGCTTTGCGTCGAATAACCATGCCTGAACGCGATCGTTCATGCGCGAGACGCTCATGAGGAATGCGTTGACCGATTTGTCGTCTGTGAGCGAGCACCCGGTCAGCATCAGCAGGCCGCCGAGGGATAGGACGCGTTTACCAAATTCGCGCCGCGAAGGCAGGGCCAACTCACGACGCGCGTCGGCAAGGATCGTCTTCGAATCGAGCGAAAATGCTCGATGCTCGGGATGAACAGGAATTCGAGACCGTTTCACTGATGCCTCCGTTCGGCGCCTCGGGACGGAACACGCTTTATCGGCCGCGCAGCATTGCTATCAGCGAGCGTGGCACCAATGCAGCCATCACAATATGAACGATGAGAAACAAAGCCAGGAAGGACATCGCGCAAAAATGCACGATGCGTGCGGAGTCGTAGCCGCCCATGATGTCGCGCAACAACGGGAACTGCACCGACTTCCAGATCGCGAGGCCTGAAAGCACGAGCACGATCAGGTCCGCAATGGCGGCAACATAGGCGACCCGCTGCACGGCGTTGTATTGCGAGAGATCGGCATGCGAGAGTGCGCCCTTGAATGCCAGTGCAACGTCACGCCAGACGGCGCGGGGCGACAGCGGGAAGAACTTGGAGAAGAGACGCCCCGTCGCAATCCCGAGCATAAGGTAGATGATGCCGTTCGCCACCAGCAGCCACATCGCCGCGAAGTGCCACTGCAACGCTCCGGCCAGCCAGCCGCCGAGCGTGATCGACATCGGGAACGCAAACCCCGAAAAGATCGGCGACGCATCGTAGATTTGCCATCCCGAGAGCATCATGACGATCGCCGTGATCGCATTCAGCCAATGCGTGATGCGGACCCAAAGCGGGTGCACGAGCGCGGGGCGTCGTACGGGCGCCCGGTGCGGCCCTTCACGTGCTTGCGAGGTTGCCATGGTGTGGCCCCCAATCGGATGGTTCAACGGTATGTCGGCAGACCGGTTTTGGCGGAAAGCGCGCTTTCAGCAGGCGGCACTAGACGGGGTCGCTGGGCCGTTCCGGCTTCCAAGTTAGGTTGGGCGGCGCGATACACGCGGCTTCTGCATGCTTCCGCTACACGATGTTATACGCGCCTTGTTCCGTTCCGGATGCGAGATTTCCACCTACGATCGAGAGGCTGGAAAAGAAAAAATTGTCCACTGTCTCTGGACCGTGGACGGACACCTTGGGCCGTGACGAACGACCGAATCCCTGCTACGTGGCGGCGATTACCGCCCCGCCAGCATGCGTTTGACGACGAGCGCGAGTGGAACGGTGAAGACGAAATGCGACATAAATCCGCCGATCACGATGTTCGGATCGAAATAGTTCGGGTGGTTGCTGGATGCAATGCTGATCAGCGTATGCATGACGATCCAAGCGAAGATCGCGTAGAACAACGCGACAAACGTCGCTTCATAACCGCGCCGGCGGAAGTACGGCCAAATGACTGCAAAGAGCACGCCCCACGCGAGCGCGAAGACGAAGTGAATTGCGGTACCCAGCAGATAAGCCCAGACGCCGAGCGCCTCTTGTACGTCCTTGCCGAAGACGAGTCCCGTCGCATTGCGTGGAATGCCGCCGAGCGGCATCAGATGCTGCGCCCCCACCCAGACGAGCGCCTCGTAGACCCAAATCAACATTGCCCCGGTCAGTCCGCCGGCCAGCCCGGCACGAACCGTCTGCCGAATACTCGATTGCATCGGCGCGCCGGAGCGCCTTTCATTGCCCATGTTGCTCGCGCCATAGTTGCCACCCATCGTCGTTCTCCTCTCATGTTTGATTTCCAGTCGCCGGTCGCACAAGCCTGCGGTCCTGGCGCTTCGAAACAATAGAAAAGAGAGGCGATCGCAGGACAGCGAGGGTAAACGTGAGCGGATCGGCTATGCCTTGCTCAGCGGACTACGAAATGGCGAGTGCGCGCGATCCGTCGATCGCGCAAAGACCTGTCGCGCAAAGCTCCGCGCGAGGCGCGCGATCGGCGAAAAGACATCGGCTGCCTCTCTATCCACGACTGCCCGATAAACGAAACAGATAGATCGAAAATCAAGTCGCAAGCATACGCGTCCGGTCGATCTGCAGCCTCCAGGTGGCTATACTCCTCTCACGCAGGCGGATGGTTGAAACACTGCGCTCACGCGTCAGGCCGCCCAGTACAGCACCGACGATCGCACCGACTCTCGTCACCGATGAACGAAAACGATGCTTTGAACCTCTCCCACCTGCACGCAGTGCACGTGATTGCTGAAACCGGCAGTGTCAGCCGGGCGGCGGTCGCGCTGTTTCGCGCGCAATCGGCCGTCACGAGGGCCGTACAGGAAACCGAAGCGGCGCTCAACGAGCGCTTGTTCGACCGCAAGCCCTCCGGCATGTTGCCGACGGGCGTATGCCGAGCCGTGCTTCAGCGCAGTGCCCGCGTGTTCGGGGAATTGGAGGATGTCGCGCGCTGGACGCGCGCACGCCGCGGGAGCCGGCATACGGCGGCGGAGCAGACCTTGCCGGCGTATTTGCTCAACACGCGGCGGCTGCAGCTATTCGTTACGCTCGCTCGGCACAAGCACATGCCTAGCGCGGCACGCGCCCTGGGCATCACGCAACCGGCCGTCAGCAGCGCCATCAAGATTCTCGAAAGCGGCGCGGGCATGCCCCTCTTTCATCGGAATCCGCGCGGTCTGCTGTTGACGAGCGAGGGCGAGACGTTCCTGTTGCACGTGCGTCGCGCATTGAACGAATTGCGTCACCTCTCGGATGACGTCGCCGCTTTGCGTGGTCACATTCAAGGCAGCGTGACCGTGGGCGCGTTGCCGCTCGGGCGTACGGTCATCCTGCCCGAGGCCATCGCCCGCGTCATCGAACGATATCCGGGCGTGCGCGTGGTGACGGACGAAAGCGCTTACGAGTCGCTCGTGGGGGGCCTTAGAGCGGGCGACGTCGACTTTATTCTCGGTGCGCTGAGGCCATACGATGCCCAAAGCGGACTCCAGAACGAAAAGCTGATGACGGAGGAGCTCGTCGTCTTGGCGCGTCGTGAACACCCGCTGGCGGCGCAGCGCGAGCTGACGGTCAAGCAATTGGCCGACATGCAATGGGTCTTACCGCGCAGGCAGTCGCCCGCGCGCGGCCTGTTCGAATCGATGTTCAAGCGCGCCAAGATCAGGCCGCCGACGCCAACAGTCGAAACGGCCGACCTGGCCGTGATTCGCGGCCTGCTGCTTCGCACCGATATGCTCGCCGTGACCTCGGCACAACAGCTGCACTACGAGCGGCAATCCGGCGAGATCGTGGCGCTCGATGCGCCGACCCGTCAGACGAGCCGCGACATCGGGCTGACGCTTCGCGCGGGCGGCGCTCCATCCCCGGCGGCTCGTGCGCTCATCGACGCGATACGGCTGTCGATCGGGGATGTCGCGCGAACGACGCGCGTGGTCCGCCGCTAGTGCCCCGTCCCGCACTATCGCATCGAACGGCGCTATCGCTTGCCGACTGGCTTATTCGTCGTCGTCCAGGTCAGGCAAAAGCCGGTCGATCACGTCCCGCCAAACAAAAGGCAACAATGCCGGATAGTGCATTTGGCGCGCGTCCATATCATCGACGAACCGATCCTGAAGGTGCGCGCATGCCTCGCTCATCCAGGGCTTGATGCCCGTGTCGCTGAGCGTTTTGCCGACTTCGCGCATTTCCTCGGCGCGCCGCCGGCCGTGCTCTGCGACACGGCTGATCAGATACCCGGGCAAATCCGGCGTCTCGCGCATCTTGTCGAAGGTCTCGCGTAGCGAAGCAAGCACGATCTCCTCGGCGCCATAGGCTCGCGCAGCGCTCAAGCACTCGACCGTCAGCGCTTCGATGCCCTTGATCATCACGCTGCGGCACATCTTGGCGGCCGATGCCACGCCGACCTTATCGGACACCGCGCGAGCGTTGAGACCAAGCGCCGACAACTGAGCGGCGACCTCCGCGGCGCGCCGGCCACCGAGCAGCATCGGTACCGACAAGCCGTACGGAGGAACAGGCGCCATCACAGCCGATTCGATGTAATCGCCGCCGGCATCCTCGATCAGCCGTTGCGCGCGCCGCTTCATCGCGGGCGAGACAGAGTTGATGTCGACATAGACTTGGCCGGCCGTCATGCATGTGGCGACCGCCTGCGCAACTTGCTCGTCCGAGGCGGCCGTGACGGCCGAGACGATCAGTCGCGCGCCCGAGATTGCATCGGCCACTGTCATGGCAGGACGCACTCCGAGGCGCTCGGCTTTCCCCCGCATCGCCGGCGCGGCGGCCGGATCGTCGAGCAATTGGTCGAACATAGCGACCGCGACGCCCTTCATGCTGAGCGCGGCGCCGAGGATACCGCCGGCTTCCCCAAAACCGATGAACGCAATCCGCTCGATCGAACTCATGACTTGATGGGCTCCATACCGTGATGCCGGATCACCGGCGCGGCCGCGGGCGATGCGAAAAATGCGAGCAGTCCTTTCGCGTCCACTTTTCGCGTCGATGCCGAGCACACCGCGGCCGAAAAGATCGTCATATGCTGCGCGCCCGGAGGAAGCGGCCCGACGACAGTGATGCCGGGCAGACGAATCAGTTCGCTCAGCTGCTGAAAGCCCACTTCGACTTCCCCCCGCGCGATGAGCGTGCCCACGGGTACGCCGGGCGGTGCCTGCACGAGACGGGCAGACATCGCTTCCACAACGCGGAGCCGTTCGAACAAGGCGAGGACATGCCTACCGCTTGGCCCCGTCGAATACCCGATGCGGTGGGCAGCGAGGAGCGTCTCGCGAAGCGCCGCCGCGGTCCCGATCTCGGGGCACCGCGCCCCCGCACGCACCGCCATCGCGATTCCTGAACGCGCCAAGTCGATGCGCCCGTCCGGTTCGATGCGTCCATTGGCCGATAGACGATCGATCGCATCGGCCGCGAGTATGACGACGTCAAATGGCTCGCCGTCGTTCGCACGTCGCGCCGCATCCACGCCCCCGACCGATTCGATCCGCACGCGCAGGCCTGAACGCCGCTCGTATTCGCTCGCGAGTTCGGCCAACAACTGACTCGTCGCCATCGACGAAATGCCGCTGATCGGCGCCGTTGCAATTGCATCGATACACATATCCACTGCCGCCTTCGTTTTCAATCGATGTAGCGCAGCCCGGCCTGACGCAACGGCTCCCGCATGCCATACATATCGAGGCCGAGCACGCCGGAGGCGAGCTTCGCGCGTTTCGCCGCCTCATTGGCCTCGCGGGCAGCGGCCTTTTCCAAAATCTGTCCTGCCATGTGCGAGGGCACCACGGCCACGCCGTCACCGTCCGCAACGACGACGTCGCCTGGATTGACGAGCGCCCCTGCGCAGATGACCGGAACGTTGACCGAACCGAGCGTCGCCTTGATCGTCCCTTTCGCCGAGATCGCTTTGCTCCAGACGGGGAATTTCATTTCTTCGAGCACGCGAACGTCGCGCACACCCGCGTCGATGATGAGCGCTCTTGCGCCCCGTGCTTGAAAGCTGGTCGCCAGCAGATCGCCGAAGTAGCCATCCGTGCATTCAGCCGTGACCGCCGCAACAACGATGTCGCCCGGCTGAATCTGCTCCGCGGCGACGTGCATCATCCAATTGTCGCCAGGCTGCAACAGCACGGTGACGGCAGTCCCGCACGCTTGTGCGTGCCGATAGGTCGGCCGCATATAGGGTTTGAGCAGCCCCGTGCGCCCCATGGCTTCGTGCACCGTCGCCGATCCGAAAGCGCCCAGTTGCTCGGCGATATTTTTGTCAGCCCGCGCGATATTGCGGTAGACCACGCCCAATTCGTACATCATCAATGTTCTCTCCGGTTGAGGGCTGCGTCGAGACGCGGATAGACGCGTCGCGCGTTGCCCTCGTAAATCTTGTAGCGGTCCTGGGCATCGATGTGCGCCGCCTCGATATAGCGTTTCGTATCGTCGAAATAGTGTCCCGTCCGCGGATCGATCCCCCGTACTGCACCGATCATCTCGCTCGCAAACAGGATGTTGTCCACCGGAATGACGCGCGTGAGTAGATCGATGCCAGGCTGGTGATAGACGCACGTGTCGAAAAACACGTTGCGTAGGAGGTGTTCCTCGAGCAGCGGCTTTTTCAGTTCCTGCGCGAGCCCGCGGAACCGTCCCCAGTGATAAGGCACCGCGCCGCCGCCGTGCGGTATGACAAAGCGCAACGTCGGAAAATCGCGGAACAAGTCCGAGGTCAGGCACTGCATGAATGCCGTGGTATCCGCGTTCAGATAGTGCGCGCCCGTCGTATGGAAGCACGCGTTACAGCTCGTGCTGACATGGATCATCGCCGGTACGTCGTACTCGACCATCTTCTCGTAGATCGGATACCAGTAGCGGTCCGACAACGGCGGGCTCGTCCAATGTCCCCCCGATGGGTCGGGATTCAAGTTCACGGCCACGCTG
This sequence comes from Trinickia symbiotica, assembly GCF_002934455.1. Classification (GTDB taxonomy): domain Bacteria; phylum Pseudomonadota; class Gammaproteobacteria; order Burkholderiales; family Burkholderiaceae; genus Trinickia; species Trinickia symbiotica. The sequence goes on from NZ_PTIR01000002.1 coordinate 167,853, forward strand.
CCGTACTGCTCCACACACTTGACGAGTTCGGGGATGCAGGTGGCGATGTCCACGCCCGGACTTTGCGGCAGCATGGCCGCCGGCACGAATTGCTCCGGGAACAGCTGGCTCACGCGATAACAGAGCTCATTGCAGATCGCCGCCCAGGTGCTCGAAATTTGAAAATCCCCGATGTGATGCGCCATGAAACTGGCCCGAGGGCTGAAAACCGTCAGATCGATGCCGCGCTCTCGCATCAAGCGTAGTTGATTGGATTCGATCGATTCGCGCAGCGCATCGTCGTCGATTTTCAGGTCGGACACCCTTGGCATCTCGGACGGATTCGCGATTCCCGCGATCTGCCGGTTGCGCCACGCCTCTAACGCTTTCGGCGCGGTCGTGTAGTGGCCATGGATATCGATGATCATTGTTTCCCCTAACAGAAAGTCAATTGCCTTTCGTCACTCCGCGGCGCGCGGCTCATACATACCGCACGGAATGAATCGAAAGGCATGAACCGAGGCGTCCTGCCTGGCCCGTTCAATGCGCGGCATTGGGCTGAACTGTCGCCGCATCCTCGCTCGAACGTTGCGCCATCAGGATCGCGGTGGCGGCGAGGACCGCAGGCACAGCCAGCATCGAGAGGATCCCGACGAACTCCCATCCGAGCCCGAGCAGCGCCCCGCCGATCGCGGATCCGAAAATGCTGCCGAACCGCCCCATTCCGAGCATCCAGCTCACACCCGTCGCCCGCGCCGCCGTGGGATAGCGGCCCGGCGCGTAGGCGTTGAGGCCGGTCTGCGCGCCGCTCATGCAAAAGCCCGCGGCGAACACGAGCAGCGCCAGGGACGACGAAAGCGCCCCGATCCATGCCAAGCCCAGAACACAGACGCCTCCGCCCAAATACGCCGCGCTGATGACGGGCGCTGGTCGCACCTTGTCCATCAGCCAACCCACGGCGATTGCACCGATCGTGCCGCCAATCTGGAACATCGCCGTGACATTTGCCGCCGTCGTAACCGAGAGCCCCGCATCCTTGATGAGCGTCGGCAACCAACCGGTCAGCAGATAGATGACGAGCAGACCCATGAAATACGTCACCCAGAGCGCGATGGTCGTAAAGCCATAGCCGTGCGAAAAAAGAACGCCGATCGGCTTGCGCGTGGGCAACGGAGGTTCCGTCGAGACAAACACGTCATCGACCGAAAAACGCGCGCCGCACACCTTGCCCAGAAGCGCGCCGATGCGCTGGGGCGATGCACCGCGCACCGCCAGCAGACGCGCCGATTCCGGCAGGAGCCACCACTGCAGCGGAATCAACGTCAGCGGCAGCGCACCGCCGAACAGCAATACCGAGCGCCAGCCATGCAAGGGAATCAGCCAGCCCGCGACGAATCCAATCAGTGCCGAGCCCAGATTGAAGCCGGTGAACATCAGCGTGATCATCAGCGAACGCTTACGCTGCGGGGCGTACTCCGACAACAGCGTCGTCGTATTCGGCATCGCCGCGCCGAGACCGATACCGGTCAGCAAGCGCAACGCGGCCATGGCGGCCGGCGAGTGCACTTGAGCCGTCGCGATCGTGAACACGCCGAATAAGAACACCGATGCGATCAGTACGTTCTTGCGGCCGAAGCGATCGGCGCTCGGCCCCGCAACGAGCGAACCGATCACCAATCCAATGGGTGCAGCGCTCATCACCAAGCCGAACTCGGGCCGCGAAATGGCCCATTCGCGGATGATCGACGGCGCGATGAAACCCATAATTGCGACGTCCATGCCGTCGGCAATGACTACGAGGCAACAGAGCACAACGAGCAGCCATTGGTACGGCGCTATCGGCCGCTCGTCGATAAAAGATTTGATGTCGATTGATTTTCCACTGGTCATCGTCTGTCTCCTGTCTCTTCTCCTGGTCTGTCGGCGCACCGGTTGGCCGGTATCGATTTTTCAAGGTCGAACTGCTCCCCGCCGCGTCGAAACGCGACTGGTAAGCCGGTGCGGTGAAGTGCCTCTCGGCGCTGCTAGTGCGAGTCGCTTCGATCCCAATCGAGGTCGCCGGTGACCTTGCCCGCCACCGAGTACAGAGCGCCCGGCGCATTGCGTGTCTGTTGGAACGCTTCCAACGTCTCCCCGCGCATCGCCGCGTAGATATGAAGGTTTGAAACGCCCGTTACGGCGCCGAGTTTTTCGAGCACGAAGAAAATGGCACCGTAGTGCAGCAGCCCACCCCAATCGCGTCGGCGAATCAAGTCGCGCTCTTGCTGCGTCAATCCAGCGGCTTCGAAGCTGGCCTCCGGATCGCGCAGGAACGCTTCCCGATGACTGGGCTCCACCATTCGGTGCAAATAGCTGTTGATCCGAAATGCCTTGACCGCCACATCGATGGAGAACGGATACGTGCCATCGAGCTTGTCGACGCCTTCCAGTTGCTGCGCGATATGGTCGCGATGACGCTCGACGGCAGCCGGCCAGGCCTCGTCTTCCGCCCCTTCGTAGATCGCTGTGGCGATACCCGTCATCGACGGCAAGTAATAGCTGCGGTGTTTGCATACGACGTTGGCCGGCAACGCACCGCGCATCGTGAGCCACATGACGACTTCAGCGCCCTCGAAGCCGCCGAGCGTCGCGTATTCGGCGATCGTCATCTCAGCGAGCCGCTCGGGGTCACGTTCAAACAGGTCGAGAAAGCGATGGTCCCACTCGCTGTTGTTGAAGCCGGCGCGCTCGCCGTGCACTTGGTGCGACAACCCGCCCGTCGCGACGATGGCGACGCGTAGATCTTCCGGATAGCTTTCGATCGCGCGACGCAGTGCCTGCCCGAGCTTGTGGAAACGCCGCGCCGTCGGAATCGGAAGCTGCAGGACACCCATCTGCAGTGGGATCAGTTTGGTCGGCCACGCGTGTTCGTGCGGACACAGCATCGACAGCGGCGAAAAGCAACCATGATCCAGCGCCTTGTTCTGGAAGAACGACATGTCGAATTCGTCCGCCATCAGTGACCTGCCGATGTGCGCCGCCAGCGCAGGATGGCCTTCGATCGGCGGCAGCTCGCGCGCCCCGCCGCCTTCGTCGGCCACCTTCCACTGCGCCCCGACGCCGAGCGTGAAGGCGGAATAGTGATCGAAGAAGAACGAGGTCACATGATCGTTGTAGATCAACAGCAAGACGTCCGGCTGTTTTTCGGCGAGCCATGCGGCTACGGGTGCGAAGCTGGCGAAAATCGGCGCCCAGACGGGATCGTCGTGCTTGTTCCTGTCCAACGCAAATCCGATCGTGGGCGTATGCGACGCCGCGATGCCTCCGACAATTCGTGCCATTTCAGTGATCCTTGGTTACCCGCCCATGCCGGCGAATCATGGGTCCCAAGACTACACGCCACGCCCACCTGTTTGAACGTGCGGGTTAACCAGATTCGATCGCGCGAAGCCGTTGCGGAGTCAGCTTTTCGTCGCTGCGGCAGGGCTCACGATCGCCCGACGAGCCGCGCCGCATCGACATGGGGAGGATTGTTCGGCACGCGTATCGTTCGCGCGGGGCGGCGACTCTTACTGATAAGTTTTTTCGATAGCGACAAAATGAAGTCGCAACCTGCGGTCCTCCGTGCGTTTAGCTGACCCACTTTTCGTCGAGGCGGATCTGATCGCTTGGGGGAGGCACTATGCGAGCGCTGGCCATTTCCATTAGAATAGATACATTATGTAGATACTCGAAAATGGAGGGTCAGATGGACATCGCCAAAATCTTCCGACACGGCGGCTCACAGGCCGTGCGTCTGCCCAAGGACTTTCGGTTCGATACCACGGAGGTGCGGATCCGTCGGCACGGCGCCGCAGTCATCTTGGAACCCGTGCCGCAGGGCTGGGAGTGGCTGATGCCGCTCATTGGCCCTGTCGACGCTGACTTCGAGGCCGCAGCGACTACGCAGCCTGCCGATCAGGACCGTCCAGGGTTGGACTTCTTCAAATGAAGTACCTTCTGGACACCAACGCCGTGATCGCGACGCTCAAGGGCGAGCCGTCCGTGCTCGCGCGGTTGCGCACACATCTGCCGTCGGACTTCGGGCTACCGTCAATTGTCGCGCACGAGTTGTTTTACGGCGCCTATAAAAGTCAACGTGCCGCCCCGAACCTGGCGCGCATTGAAGCGTTGCAGTTTGAGGTGGTTGAGTTCGACGCCGAGGATGCGCAACACGCCGGTCAAATCCGCGCGCAATTGGCCGCCGCTGGTACGCCGATCGGCCCATATGATGTGCTGATCGCGGGACAAGCGCGTGCGCGCCAATTGGTGCTTGTCACGCACAACCTGCGAGAGTTCTCGCGAGTAGCAGGCTTGACGGTCGAAGATTGGCACGCCGACCTACCATGATGGGCTCGATCGGATGTCAAAAGCAGCAGTGTTTGAGGCGGTCCCACTCGCACGGCGTTTCGCCGTGGCCTCGATGAGACATTTACCGTCCAGGAGTACAACATGATTTTTGAAACGGCGCAGATCGAAGTCCTGCCCGGCCATGCGGCGGATTTCGAGGCGGGTGTCGCGCAAGCACTTCCCCTCTTTGCCCGCGCCCGAGGTTGCGGCGGCGCTGAGCTTCATCGCGTGATAGAGACCGAGAACCGATATGTCCTTCTCGTTCGCTGGGAAACCGTCGACGACCACCTGATCGGTTTTCGCCAATCCGAGGATTTTCAGACGTGGCGCCAACTCGTCGGCTCTCACTTTGCTCGACCGCCCGAGGTCTTTCATACCGAGACGACAGGCAAAAGCGCCGATCTTTCCCGTTGAGCCAAGATCGGGGAATGCACTGCAAGGAAAACGTAATGAGCGAATATTCCATCGTGCGCTGCACTTTCGATCGGCATGCCGATGTGATCCTGGACATCTTCAATGATGCCATCCTGAATTCAACCGCGCTCTATGAGTACAAGCCTCGGACCATGCAGACCATGGTCAGCTGGTTCGACGCCAAAGAAGCCGGCGACTTTCCAGTGATTGGCGTTGAAGACAGTGAGGGAAAACTGTTGGCCTTCGGCAGTTACGGCCCGTTTCGGCCATTCCCGGCCAACAAGTACACGGTGGAACATTCCGTCTACGTGCACAAGCACCATCGTGGTCGAGGATTGGGGCGCGTGGTGATGGAAGAAATTATCGCCGCGGCGCGGCGCAAGGACTTGCATGCGTTGATGGGCGGAATCGATTCGACGAATGCCGGAAGCATCGCGCTGCATGAACGACTTGGCTTCAAGCATGTGGGCACGCTACCCCAGATCGGCTTCAAGTTCGGCCGCTGGCTCGACATGGCGCTCTATCAGCTGCTGTTGGATACGCCCGCTCATCCAATCGACGGCTAGGCGAACAACCCGGCGGCCTTTGAGACTCCGCGCGTTGGACGGCATTCTGAGCGACGATGTATGTCATTGCAAAATAGTGCAATTCATCGATCGGCGCCGGGCTACCGCCGGCGAAGGGCCGAATGCGCGATGCGCGCGATCTTGGCTACCCATTCTCTGCTGGAGGAATTGTGGGAGTTGCTGAATCCAAAATCCGCGAGGAGATCTGCACGGTAGGCGCGAGTCTTTACTCGCGCCGATACACAGTGGGGAGCGCCGGCAACATCAGCGCGCGCCTTGACGATGGCTGGCTGATCACACCGACCGACGCATGCCTTGGCCGACTCGATCCGAACGATATCGCCAAAGTGGGCTGCGACGGGCAGCACCTATCAGGCGGGCGTCCGTCCAAAACGCTCGCGCTTCACCGCAGGATCTACGAGAACTCACCGGAAACGCGCGGAGTCGTCCACACGCATTCGACGAATCTGGTCGCGCTCACATTGTCTGGCGTCTGGAGCACCGACGACATCATCCCGCCGATCACGCCGTACTACGTGATGAAGGTCGGCCACGTGCCGCTCATCAAATATCATCGGCCGGGTGCACCGGAGGTTGCCGATCAGATCGCCGTACTCGCGCCGGAAGTGCGCGCGGTGTTGCTCGAACGACTCGGTCCGGTGGTTTGGGAAAAGACCGTCTCGGCAGCATCGTTCGCTTTGGAAGAGCTCGAGGAAACGGCGTTGCTGTGGATGTCGCTCGCGCGCTCTGCCACGCCGCTGTCGACGGACGCCATCGGCGAGCTGCGCGATACATTTGGCGCCCGTTGGTAACGCGCACGCGTGAACTTCCCATCGTCTCCCAAAAAAAACCGAAGCGGAATAACGCCGCTTCGGCGGGCATTGCATCAAGGCGCTGTCGACAGCGCCTTTTCGAAGAAATCGACAGTGCCGAAATTGCCGGACTTCAGCGCGAGCGCCAGCGGCTCACTGCCGCTGCTCGTCGTCCAGGGCACGCCCGGGTCAATGGGTGCGCCGATGCGCAAGGCGCGGACGCCGAGCGCCTTGACGACGGAACCCGAGGTCTCTCCACCGGCAACCACCAGCTTGCGCACGCCATGGTGTACAACCAGCTCGCTCGCGAGCGTGGCCAATGCGCGTTCCATCAGCGCGCCGGCAACATCCGCACCGAGCTTCTCCTGTGCGGCTCTTACAACGTCGGGCGCCGCGCTTCCGTAGATGAGCACGGGCCCGCCGGAGAGCCGCTCGGCACACCAGGCGACAGCGTCTTCGATTTGCCTGTCGCCCTCGGCAAGCTGCAGCGCGTCGAGCCGAAATGCCGGGCGCGAACGCTTCCAGTGTTCCACCTGGGCGTTTGTCGCCACTGAGCAGCTTCCCGAGAGAATCACGCCCGCCCCCACGACGTTCGGAAGATCCGACGCCGCCGATACGGACGCCGTCAATTTGACGGCTCGCCGGAAATTCTCCGGCAGGCCCATGGCGATGCCCGACCCTCCGGTCACGAGTGGATGGCCCGACAACGCGGCGCCGATACTAATCAGATCGCGATCGGCTACCGCATCGACGATGGCATATCGCGCGCCTTCGCTGCGCAGCGAATCGAACGCCGCCGCGATCGCATCCGGTCCACGAGAAACGGCGTCGAGCTTGATCGCCCCCACTTTGCGCCGGGTTTGCGATTGCAATACACGCACCAGGTTGGAATCCGTCATCGGGGTGAGCGGGTGGTTCCGCATGCCGGATTCGCTGAGCAACACATCGCCGACGAAGAGGTGGCTCCTGTAAATCGTCCTGCCGTTCTCTGGAAACGCTGGACAGGCAACTGTGAGGTCGACGCCGAGCGCATCGGCCAGCGCATCGGCGACCGGGCCGATATTGCCCTTCGGCGTCGAGTCGAAAGTAGAGCAATACTTGAAGAAGAACTGCTCGCAGCCGGCATTTCTGAGCCAGTCCAGCGCCGAGAGCGACTCACGTACCGCATCCTGCGGCTCGACTGTTCGCGTTTTCAATGCGATGACGATCGCGTCCGCATCGGGTACCTCTGCCGGCGCGGGGACACCGATCGTCTGCACGGTGCGCATGCCGCCGCGCACCAGCGTGCTGGCCAGATCGGTGCCGCCCGTGAAATCATCGGCAATACAGCCGAGTAGTGGTCTGCTCAATGCCATACTCCCAATGGAATTACACCGCGCCGTCGATAAAGCCGAACAAGCGACTGGCGTTATCAGCGTAGCATGAATGCGAGAATACTTGCTGCATACGCGCGACGCCCTCTCGCGAATCAGAGAGCTCCTTGAACCTTAGGACTGCGAGCCGATCGCAGTCGAATCACCGTGCCTATGAAAATCGATCAATCAGTCATCTCCGCCTTCGCGCCGACGGGCAAGCTGCGCGCCTCGATCAACGTCGGCAATCCGATTCTTGCAAACGAGGACGCTGAGACGGGCGAGCCGTTCGGCGTCTCGATCGACCTTGCACGCGAGTTCGCGAGACGGCTGGGCGTCGAGCTGGAATTGGTTGTGTTCGATGCGGCGGGCAAATCGGTGCAAGCCGTGAGCGAGGAGCGCGCCGATTTCGGATTCTTCGCGATCGATCCGCTGCGCGGCGAAACGATTGCGTTTACGGCGCCCTACGTATTGATCGAAGGCTTCTATCTCGTCCGTGACGGTTCTCCCATCAAAACCAATCAGGGTGTCGACCGACCGGATATCAGAGTCGCCGTCGGCAAGGGAAGCGCTTATGACCTCTTCCTCACGCGCGAACTGAAGGCGGCGCAAATCGTGCGAGCGCCCACGTCGCCAGCGGTCGTACAGACGTTCTTGGAGCAAGGTTTGGACGTGGCCGCGGGCGTCAAGCAGCAGCTCGAAGCCGACGCACGTAAGACCGGCGGGCTTCATCTGCTCGACGAGCGGTTCATGGTCATTCGACAAGCGATGGGTACACCCAAGAGCCGCGGCGAGGCGGCGGCGGGCGTGCTCTCTCAGTTCGTCGAGGAAATGACAACCTCGGGCTTCGTTGCGGACGCATTGCGGCGGCATGGGAGCGTCGGCGCCACCGTTGCCAGCTTCACCTGAAATTTCGCCTTTCAGCGATTCGGATGCGGACACCCGCCGGCGCATCGCGCACGCGCCTCGGGCCAGTCAAAGGCGTGTTGCGTCACAGTTGCGTCTAAAGTCGGGTGCCGGGCTCGCGCGCGTCATTTGAGCCCGCCCGCGAAGCCGCGCAGCAGATAGCGCTGCACGTACCCGGCCACAGCCAGCGTCGGCAGCGACGCCATCAAGCCCGCGCTCATCAGGTCGCCCCAGTCGATGCCGTTCTCGGTCACGTAGCTCGCGATCGCGAGCGGCAGCGTGAAGCGACTCGGCGTGGAGACGAACAAAAGCGCCAACAGGAACTCGTTCCACGCGGCGATGAACACGAAGACGGCGGTCGCGATCAACCCCGGCCCGCAGAGCGGCAGCACGATCTGCACGAGGCGCCGGGCCAGCCCCGCCCCGTCGATGCATGAGGCTTCCTCGTATTCGTGGGGCACCTCGCGCACGAACGCGAGCAGCATCCAGATCGCCATCGGCAGTGCGTAGATCTGATACCCGAGCATCAGGCCGACCAACGAATCGAGCAGATGCAGACGCTTGGCGAGCGCGAACAGCGGCACTGCGATCGTGATCGGAGGCATTAACTTCAACGCAAGCACGAACATGAGAAAGAGCACGTCCAGACGCGCGGGGAAACGCAACCGCACGAGCGCATAGGCGGCCGGAAACGCGAGCGACAGCGCGAGCAGCGTCGTGCCGGCGCCAACCAGCAGCGAGTTGAACACCTGCGCGCCGATGCCACTCCCCCACACCGACGCAAAATGTTCGAATGTCGGCGCGGCTGGCCACAATCGCAGCGGATGATCGAGACGCTCCAGCGTCGGCATGAACGCGGCGCCTGCCATCCACACGCAAGGCAGCAACAGCAAGGCCAGCGCCGCGCCGCGGAGCAACCAGGTCGTCGCCCGACCGAGCACGGCGCGGCCGGCCCGCGCGCGATGCTGGGCCGCCGCGCCGTTGCGCGTCAGTTGCGCCGTTTTCGAACTGTTTGCCATACGTATCCGGAGACCAGCGCCGCGCACGCCGCAAGCATCAGCACTGACGCGGCGCTCGCCGGCCCGACGTTGAAGAAGCGGAACCCGGTGTCGTAGATGTAGGTCGACAGCGTCTGCGTCGCGTTGCCGGGGCCGCCGCCCGTCAACGCATAGACCTTGTCGAAAAGCTTGAACGTATCGATCGAGCGCAGCAGCAACGCGAGCCCGATCTGCGGCGCGGCGAGTGGCAGCGTAATGTCGCGCAGGCACTGCCATTCGCTTGCGCCATCCGTGCGCGCGGCTTCGTGAAGCTCCTCTGGAATCGACTGCAAGCCGGCGAGTACGATCAGGAATGCCATCGGCGTCCATTGCCAGATGTCGACGAGCATCAGCGACCACAGCGCCAGATGGGGATCCGAGAGCCACTGCACGCCGGGAAGACCCGCTATCGCGAGCAGCGCGTTCAGGAACCCGTGAAAGTTGAGCCAGTTGCGCCAGATCGCCGAACAGACGAGCGTCGACAGCATCATCGGCAGGATGGCGAGCGGCAGCGCGAGCTTACGCCCCGGGAAGGCGCGCACGAACAGTAGCGCGAGGCCGGAGCCGAGCGCAACCTCGGCGAGCGACGCCACGATGCTGAAGCGCAACGTGTTGCCGAAGCCGATCGTGAACGCATCGTCGGCAAGCACGGCGCGGTAGTTCGAAAGGCCGACGAAGACGCGCCGGCCCGCCGCGTAGTCGACGCGGCAAAATGAGTCGATCAGGACCTGCGCGACCGGATAGAGCGCGAGCACGGCAAGCAGGACGATCGATGGCCCGAGCAGTGCGACGAACGGCAGGCCGCGACCGAAGGCCTTCATCGGTGGCGTCCCGTCGAGCGTGCGGCGGCGGTCACTTGCCCGCCGCGGCCATCGCTTGCGTAATCTTTTGCTGCGCCTGCCGCAGTGCGTCGTCCGGTGAGGCTTGGCCGGTCAGCGCGAGCTGCAATTGATCGCCAAGGATGCTCTCGATCTGCTGCCAGTCCTTCACGCGCGGCCGCGCACGGCCCGCTTCGAGCGCCTTCAACTGATCGGGATACCAGCGGTACTGGCGCACGAGCGCGACATCCTCGTACACGCTCTTGCGAGTCGGCGGAATGCCGAGCGCGGCCAAGCGCGTCTGCGTCTCGCGCGTGCTCAGGTACGCGAGGAAGTCCTGTGCAAGCTTTGCGTGCGGCGCGTCCTTCGGAATCGCCATTTGCCAGATGCCGAGCATCGGCGCGGGGCCGGCGGTCTGCCCCGGCGGCGCCTGCAGCGCGATCTGGCCAGCCACGCGCGATTGCTTCGGATCGTCGAGCGCGGGAATCCACGCCGGCCAAACTTCGATTGCCTGCGCGGCGACGCCGCGCTGCAATGCGTCGCGCACCTCGGCCGCGCCGTAGACGTCGACATCCTGCGGCGCGGACGCCTTCAGCGCGAGGAACGTCTTGAGCGCCGCCTGCGCTTCGCGCGAATCGATCGTGACGTTGCCCGAGCGGTCGAGCACGTCGCCACCGTACGCCCACAGAATCGGCAAAAAGCCCGTTACGATCGGATTGCCCTTCGTGCCGCGGAAGACCACGCCCGACACGCTCTTGTCCGCGCCCCCGACGGTTCTCGCAATCTTCAACACGTCGTCCCAATTACGCGGCGGCTGCAGGTTGTATTTGGCGAGCAGGTCCTTCCGGTACGCGAACATCTCAACGTTGCCGACGATCGGCAGCGCGAACAGCTCGCCCGATGCGTTGCGTCCGAGCGCGACCGTGGAGGGGATCAGATCCGCGTCCGCGAGCGACGCCGGCAGCGGCTTCAGCCAGCCATTACCGATGAATTCGGGCGACCAGATGTCGTCCATCATCACGACATCATATGCACCGGTGCCCTCGCGCATCGACAGCTTGAGCTTCTGATAGAGATTCGCGTTCGGCAGCTTCAGCACCTCGATCTCGGTGCCTGGATGCAGCTTCGTGAAGCCGGCGACGGCTTCGGCGATGCCCTTGCCGTAGATGTCGTCGCGCCCGGCGATGACGAGGTCCGCGGCGACGGCATGCGACGCGGCAATAGAAACAGCAAGGGCGGCGGACAGCGCGCGCAGGCGGTTAAGCAGAGTCATGGTCTCTCTCACGATAGGCGCGACGTTGCATACGTGTGCAACGCGGATTGTAGCCTGGGCGGCCAAAACGACCGTCATTGTTAACGCCGATCGTTAAGGATTTATGGCAGGCGGCGGTACGGTAGGCGGCGCTGCCTGTGCCGTGAGAATTGACCGGTGATCATCGTCGATCGCATTCATTGCACTGATGCTCGGCCAACCGGAACCAAGGGTAAACGCCCACGACGGCGATCCTTCCAAATAGTTGGCATACGGAGTATATTTCCATCACCGCGACGTATGCCAGCCAGAGGAAGACATCGTGCAATTTCATTTCAACGGTTTTTGTGCCGGCGATCCATCGATCGAGCCCGCCTTCAGCACCTCGCAGTCTGCGCAGATGCCCGATACGGTCGATGTGCTTATCGTCGGAAGCGGCCCCGCCGGACTGGTACTCGCCGCGCAACTGTCGCAATTCCCATCGATCAATACGCGCATCGTAGAGCGTCGTGATGGACCACTGCTGATGGGACAAGCAGACGGTGTAGCGTGCCGTACCGTCGAAATGTTTCAGGCGTTTGGCCTCAGTGAACGCTTGCTGAAAGAAGCCTACTGGGTCAATGAAACGGTATTCTGGCGACCCGATGCAAACGATCGCGAAGCGATCAGCCGTGCCGGCCGCGTTCAAGACACCGAAACAGGCCTTTCAGAATTTCCGCACGTTATCGTCAATCAGGCCCGGATACAGGAATATCTCCTCGACGTAATGCGCCGCTCCGCGCGGCGGCTGGAGCCGGACTATGGTTTGGAAGTCGTGGAGGTTCAGCGCGACGATAGCCATGAGTATCCGGTGCGCGTCACGTTGCGGCGTACCCACCCCACTCGGTCTGATGAGGTCGCCGTGCGCGCGCGCTATGTCGTCGGTTGCGACGGCGCGCGCAGCCGTGTGCGCGCGGCGATCGGGCTGCGGCGTACCCACCCCACTCGGTCTGATGAGGTCGCCGTGCGCGCGCGCTATGTCGTCGGTTGCGACGGCGCGCGCAGCCGTGTGCGCGCGGCGATCGGGCAAACGCTTCGCGGCGATGCAGCCAATCATGCATGGGGCGTCATGGACGTTCTTGCCGTCACAGACTTCCCCGACATCCGGCTGAAAGCGGCCATCCAGTCTGCCAGCAACGGCAATCTGCTCGTCATTCCGCGCGAAGGTGGGTATCTCGTGCGCTTCTACGTCGATCTAGGGGAGGTCACGGCGGAGAACCGCGACAGCATCAGACAGATCACAGCCGATCGCATCATCGCGACGGCCCAGCGAATCCTCCGTCCCTATTCGCTCGAAGTGAAAGAGGTGGCATGGTTTTCGGTTTATGAGGTAGGGCAGCGCCTCACCGATCGCTTTGACGACGCCATTGCGGCGGATGGCACTGCCCGGGAACCTCGTGTGTTCATCGCCGGCGATGCCTGTCATACGCATAGTGCGAAAGCGGGCCAAGGCATGAACGTTTCCATGCAGGACGGATTCAACCTAGGCTGGAAGCTCGCCGCGGTGCTGGATGAGCGCAGCGACGTCAACCTGTTGCGCACGTATTCGGACGAGCGCCAGCCCATTGCACAGGAACTGATCGATTTCGACAAGGAATGGTCGGCGATGATGGCTGCTCCGCCGAAAGATCCTGCCCGAGCAGAAGCGAGCGGCGTCGATCCCGCAGATTTGCAGGCGTATTTCATTCGAGCGGGTCGCTATACAGCAGGTATCGCAACACGTTACCGGCCTGGCATACTAACCGGCGAAGCCACGCACCAGGCGCTGGCAAAGGGCTTTTCGATCGGGACGCGTTTCCATTCGTTGCCGGTCATCCGGCTCGCGGATGCAAAGCCAATGCACCTCGGACACGTTGCGCAAGCAGACGGCCGCTGGCATTTGTACGCGTTCTCGGACGCGAATCGTAGCATGCTGCACGCTCTATGCGAGCACCTCGCGACATCCGCGGAATCAGTATTGCGACTCGTCACCCCGGTGGGCGCGGATGTCGACAGCGTGCTCGACCTGCGGGCCGTGCTGCAACAACCGCATCGGGAAGTACGTCTGGAAGATCTGCCGAAGCTTTTGCTGCCGCGCAAAGGCCGCTATGGTCTGACCGACTATGAGAAAGCCTTTACTAGCGACGCGGGCATTGATATCTTCAACGAACGCGAAATCGACCGCGAGCGCGGCGCGCTGGTTGTGGTCCGCCCTGACCAGTACGTCGCGCACATTCTGCCTCTGGACGCCTACGCAGAGCTCACCGCTTTCTTCCGTCCGATATTCCGTATGCAGTGACACACCTCGAGACTTCGAAATTGCCGATCAAGAACGACAATGCAAAAGCACTCGCCAAGTTCACGGGGAGTCTCGTGCGTCGCGCGCAACAGCGTCACGTAGCGCTATGGCTCGAGGAAGTATCCACCGAGATCACGAGCGTCCAGTACGCGGCACTTGAAGTCTTGCAACAAACATCCGGTGTGAATCAGCGTCAGCTTGGCGATGAGCTCGATGTGGACCGTTCGACTATCGCCGATCTTGTCGCACGTATGGTCCGCAATGGACTGATCGAGCGTTCCGACGATCCCGTCGACAAGCGCAGTTACGTGCTGTTTCTCACAGCAGAAGGCAAAAGACAGTTAGCCGCGCTACGCCCGCGTGTCGAAACAGTGGAGCGTATCCTCACTGCACGGCTGAGCCCCCGGGAGCGTATCGAGCTGCGCCGGCTACTTTCCGCATTGCTGCAGGAGCGGACATAGTGTGTGGCCTTTCTCCATTTAGCAAGCGCCTCTTGACTTGAGATGGGGGCGCTCCGTTGATCAACTGCAACTCGCGGCAACGAGCGCTTTCAATCGATATCTTCGAGCTAGCTTCAACTGGTCGCCGGGGCGTCCCGCGCATCGGACGCGCCAATACGTTCCGTCCAACGCCCCAAGACGAAAAGCGCTAGTGCGCCACCCAGCGCCGGGGCCGCGATTGTGGCAAACAGCGTCTGCCCTTGCCCGAATTCCGCCATCATGAATGCGCCGGCCATCGATCCGACGATCGAGCCAATCCTCCCGCTGGCCACTGCCCAGCTGACACCTGTCGCTCTCGCCGATGTCGGATAACTGATGGCTGCCAGCAGGTTCAACCCGTTCTGGCCGCCCGCTACGCCGAAGCCGACGAGAAAGACCGCGGCGCTCGCCCAAACTTGGTCGGCCAGCAAAAAGCCAACCGCCGTCAGAGCTATGGCAGCGCCCAGGTACATGACAAATAGCACCCTATGCGGATTCAGGCGATCCATCAGGATGGCTGCGATGACGCCACCGAAAATGCCGCCCACTGGCAAGAGCGTACTGATGCGAGCCGCGGTCGAGATACCATAGCCTGCGTCTTTCAGGACGCTCGGCAACCAGCTCGTCAGCAGATAAATAACGAACATTGAACCGAAAAAGGCGCCCCAAAGCAGCAAAGTGCGCGGCGCCTGCCCCTCGACAAACAGTCGCGAGACCGGTGACCGGTCGTTCGCCGCTGACTCCGCTTTGACAAACGTCACTTTCTGCCAGTCGGTCGTACCAGTCATCTTCGCGACTACACTCAAAAGCGCTCCCCTATATCGCGACCGGCCGACCATGAAACGAACAGACTCAGGAAGCAGCCACGCGAGCAGTGGCAAGAGCAGCAGCGGCACGAACGCACCGATCAGCAAGAGCACTCGCCATCCAAATACCGGAATGACGTGACTGGCTACCTCGCCGCTGAGCGCCAATCCGAAGGCAAAGCCGCTGGAACTCAGCGTGACCATCAGCATGCGACACCGCGCCGGCGAATATTCGGAGCTCAGCGTAATACAGGTTGGCATGGCCCCACCCAAGCCAACGCCTGTGACAAAGCGTAGCGCGATGAACATGCCGATCGACTTCGAAGCGGCCGTAGCCAGCGTAGCCAATGCGAAAACGAGCACCGACAGCAGCAGCACCTTTTTTCGCCCGTATGTGTCAGCCAGTGGTCCTAACAAGAAACTGCCGCACATGAGACCAAGCAGCCCAGCACCGAAGGCGGGCGACAATTGGCTCGCCGCCAAACCCCATTCTCCCCGCAACGACGGTGCGATGTACCCGACCACGGCCGTATCGAAGCCATCCACGAGTACAACCAGGAAACACATCGTCAATATGACGATCTGAAAGCGCGACACCTTTACGGTGTCAATGATTGCGCCGATATCAGCGGTTCTGCCGTTCATTTGTCGCTTCTCCATGTCACCTTCCCATACCTCAGAAAAAGTGCCGAATACCGATCATGACACCCGTTTGATTGACACCTGCCATCGGCAAAGAGGAAGTGCCGGCAGTACCTCCATCGACCGTAAAAATACCTTTGCTTTGATTGAAGACTCGCCCGGCAGTGACGTACACCGAACTGCGTTTCGAAAGGAAATACATCGCGCGCGCGGCGATGACAGAAGCGCCAACGGCGTGTGCTGTCACATTCAATTTGCCAAACTGAGCGTCCAGAGCCACTTCCGGAACGACTAAATATGAAGCGCCAAGCCACCAATAGTTGCTATTCACGTCGTAAACCCCAGGTGTCTGCAAGCCATGATTGATTCGATGAAGAAACCCCGCACCCACCGTCACGCTACCGAGCTTCACATAGCCGTCTGCAACACTGCGCGTGTCTGTTTGAGAACTACTGGGCAATGGTGACCCACTGCCGGCACCGCCGTAATTCCGGTCCACGGCCACCGCCACGCCCCACCTTGCCGCTTCATATTTCAACATTGCGGATAGTGCCTTGCAGGCGCGCCAGTCAGTCGGCGACTGGCCCGCGCATCCCCCGGCGGCTGCAGGCGCGACTGAGTCGCGGCCAAACGAAAAAGCCACACCGAATGAAAGCCCCGACGACGAAAAAATGTAGGCGATCGAATTGTCCACGCGAGGGGCGCCAGCCAGGTAAGGATCGAGCAGGCCGGCGCTATATATATTGGGTGCTAATGTATCCCCGGGTATCCCCCAGAAAATCTGCGAATATTGGCGCCCAAGAGACAGCGTCCCCCAGCGCCCCGAGAGCCCGACGAAAGCTTGTCGACCGAACAAACGGCCACTTTGGTTCAAGGTGCCCTGTTGAGGAGCGAATCCTGATTCCAGTACAAAAAGAGCTTTTAGTCCTCCACCAAGGTCCTCGCTTCCGCGGATTCCCCATCTCGAAGGAAGCGTTCCCGTAAGCGTCGGCACCAGCGCTGCGTTCGACTTCTGTTTACCTATATTTGTCACATATTCGATGCCGGTGTCGATAATCCCGTATAACGTCACATTTGGCTGAGCCAAGGCCGCTCTCGAGATGAACATCGTCATCAATATAAAAATGACCCTAACGAAATGACTTGCCCACCTCCGCCACCATCCAAGCGTCCTCATCCATTGTCTCCGAATATAGTTCTAGCTTCATAAAAGAATTTATAGTTTATTAATATTTATAGTTATCGACACACAAATGGAAATCTCCGGCGCCCTCCCTCCCACAGTGCTCAGTTACGCGAAGTAACCTGAGGCGAGCTGTCATATAAATTTGAAATCATGACCGATTGAGATATAAAATTTGACGCGATATTTATGCGGCTGATTCTCACACAAATTCATACCCGCAGACAGTTTTGTTGAACTACCTTGATTAGCACTCCTAAACTAATAAACGATCGGCACCTTGCCCGTTGCGAACGGGCTTAGGCGATCTCTGCCAGCGGCATGGAAGCGTCCACTAGAGCTTCGGGACGAGCTTCCAGTCCATTCATAACGAGTCTGCGTCCTTGAACGTAGTCCTTGACGGAATTGACGCAATCAAGCGCGACAACTCGCCCCTGCTTCAGGTACACCACCGAGAAGGATCCACTTGCACGTTCACCGCGTACTACAGCCAGATCGTGTCCGCTGGACAGACCCACCGTCTGCAACTTGAGATCGTATTGATTCGACCAGAACCAGGGAACCGCGTTGTACTCCGTCGGTCTTCCCGCAATCGAATTTGCAGCGGTATTGGCCATGTCGACCGCGTTTTGCACTGACTCGAGGCGAATGTCGGCATTGCCTGCAAAGCGGCTCTCGTGTAAAGCACAGTCACCGATCGCATAGACGTCGGGCAGCGATGTTCGACAGTACCCGTCCACTTTTACACCGTTTCCGCCCTCCGCACCTGCAGCGAGTAGGGGCTCGACCGCCGGAACGATGCCGATTCCAACAACGACCATTTCCACCGGAAGTATCTCGTCGTCAACGAGACGCACTCCAGTGACACGTCCGTCGCTACCGACAAAAGAAGCGACGCCTGTGCCTAGACGTATCTCAACGCCGCGCGCCCGATGTACGGACTCATAAAAGCGCGACAGCGGTTCACCGGCCACGCGGGCGAGAACCCGATCGAGCGCTTCGACTATGACCACTCGCTTACCCAGCTTCGTCAATGCTGCAGCGGCTTCGAGTCCGATATAGCCACCGCCGACCACGGCGACGCGCTCGACACGCGTTAGCTCACCGAGCATGCGGTCGATATCGGCGCGCGTACGCACCGTGTGTACACCGCCCAGGTCGAAACCGTGGCAAGTCAGCTGCCGAGGGACACCACCCGTCGCCCAAACCAAAGTGCGGTAGCCGATTCGCGCACCGCCGGCAGTTGTCACCGCATGCGCGTCGGGGTCGACATCGACGACGCGCTGCCCGAGCAACATAGTCACTCTTCGCTCGCGCCAGAAGTGCGGAGGGCGGATAAGCAGTCGTTCGAACTCCTTCGCACCCAACAGATACTCCTTGGAAAGCGGCGGGCGTTCGTACGGCAACTCCGGTTCCGCGCCCAGAATGGCAATGGAACCCTCAACGTGCGCTTGTCGAAGCGCGATTGCAGTTTGTGCACCACCGTGCCCGGCACCGACGATCAGAATGTCATAACACCTCATTTTTCCCTCTGCTAAGCAGCCTCGCCGAACCCGAGATAGTTGCGGCGATCCGGCTCGCGTCTCGACTTTCCGTATGGCACTTCGCGCTTCCCACGGGCTTCAGCCCTCCGGGGCAACGGTCGCCCCGAGGCCATCGAGATCGCTCGTGAGCACGATTTGGCAGGACAGTCTCGAATGTTCGTTGCGATGAGTCGACGTATCGAGAAGAGCTGACTCGTCGTCAGATATTGGCGGCAGTCGATTTTGAAACGCTGGATCGATATAAACGTGGCACGTGGCGCACGATAGACAACCGCCACATAGTGCAAGAATTTCGTCCGCGCCCGATGCCCGAATGGCCTCCATGAGGGAGACGCCACCAGGCGACTCAACGGAAATTGCACACCCCTGCCTGGTCGTCAACGTAAATTTCAAGACTGTGCCTCCTTCAGATCATTTCCACACGTTCATCGCACTTCCTCGCGATCCGTTGTGCACTACGGCATCGGTCCGAGAAAGGAGCCGGACTACAGCTCCCAATTGCCTGGAAACTGTTTAGTCGATACGGCTCTGATTCTGTAGTCGGTCGGGCGGGCGACCGACTACGCAAAGCCGCCGTTGCCTTCATACGTTGTTTGAAATCCCGACGTAGATGTTTCCGTCCGCCAATTCGACGGCGAATGTCTCGAGGTGCATGATGCTGTCGCAACCTACTGTCTCGCCGGTCGCTGTATTGAACCTTAGGAAGTGCCACGGACAGACGACCTCGCCATCAACGACGCGTCCGAACTTCAATGGCCCTTGCATATGCGGGCACCGGCTATCGAACGCAACGATTTTGCCGTGCGCGGCCGCCCTGGCAAGCGCTATCGTGCGGCCGTTAATGCCGCGCGTGATGATCGACCCGTCATTCGGAATCTCGGTTTCTGCACAAGCGAGCACATACCCCTGTGAGACCCAATCAATACCCTGCATGGTCAGCCTCCGATATGCGGCTGTTGGGACTTGTCGCGCACAAGCCCATAAGTCGCTGGATGAACGCCGCCGCAGTGGGGGCATGTCCTCTTTTCCTCCGTGGCATTGAAATCGGCGACCCAAACTTCGGCACTGTCGAGAAGACGATCGAAACCTCGCGGACCGATAGCGAACGACTGACGCCCCAGTGCGGTTCCGCAGCGGGGACAAGGGCAATCTATTTCCGCATGGGCGGGCTTGCCAATTGCGCCGCCGACAGCGAGCATGGTGTATTGCCCATTTTGATTGGGCAGGTCCAGCCAGATCGCATCGCAATCGAACGACAGCCAATAACCCATGACGTTCTCAACGGTGAATGCCCTCCCTGACGCGATCTTGTGCATCACGGCGCCTTCATCATTGGAGACGATGACGGCGACTCTATTCTGATGTCGTTCGAGCAGTTGGAACTTGGGATCGCCTGGTGCGTTCGCACCAGTCCAGATTGCATACTGCCCCCGCTGCTGCCAGCCTACGGTCGTGTCTGCGAAAAGTCGCGCAAACGACATGTCCGGAGCCGGAATACGCGAGGCTGAGGGAACGTAGCCGCGGCTCACCATTGCAACCTCGCAGCCCTCTCTTCGGGACGGTCCGCAGGCTGCATCGCCGAATAGCCCAAAGGGTTTTTGTGTCCGCAATCCGGGCAGACCTGGTGCTTGGGGCTCGCATTGAATTCACGCACTGCGGCGAGCTCAGCGCCCCAGAATTTCCTAAAATCTTCGCCTGTCCTGCACTCGCGCATGAAGAGCAGCGTCAGGCACTTTTCGCAATACCACGCAAAACGATCAGTCTCCCGGCCAGTGGGCTTGCCCATGACGACGACGAGCCGACCTGGTTGATCGCCTTCGGGAGGAAGCGTGATGATAATTTCATCTTTGTCATTGATGTGCCAGTACCCAAACACGTGCTGCGCGTGGTGCGGCGTACCGGCTCGCGTGACGTGAATGGAGAAGGGGGTGCGCGGCACTTCCACGAGCCCGCTCGGCCCGATTTCGAAGTTCTTGCGTGTCTCCACGAGTCCGATCGGGCTCGATTTCCCCTGACCAATATCTTCGAGCGATCGATTTTCGACAAGACGAATCCCGACCACGTTGTCGCCAACATCCTTGAAACCAAAAAATTGCTTGACCAACGTGTCTTGAAAGTAATTCCAGTCCCTCTCGATGGACTCCAAGGGCTCGTCTATGTACAGATCTGAATAGATCATGTTGCACCTCCTCCTATGAACCACGGCATCCCAACGGAAGACGATCACCGGCAAATAAGACAACCGCCTATTGAACGACATCACCAGCAGCAATCCGTCCTTTCTTGATCCACCAACTATAATTAGTTTTCTAATGATATATGGTATGCATCCGTAATGTTATTGACAACACGGGTTTATACGGACCATTTTAGGAGGCCACTCGACCTTGCCTACCTTTAATACCGATTGATATGCGCATATTCGGCTTGACGATAACGTCGTTGCGCGACTTTTTGCGAGGTTGCGTCAATTTCTCGCCGGATGTCTCACGGGATGCCAAGCAGCCGGGCGACGCAGGGTCGGCGTTCGGCGACCCTACCGAATTCGCGATACTGGTCCTCTCCTATTCCATATAACCGTGTTCCCGATAGTAGCGCTCAGCACCGGGATGAAGCGGTGCCCCGACACCCTGCCACATCACATAGGGATCGATGGGATAGGTCATTGCTGCAATGTCAGACGGCTGGTGCCGATAACGCGCCTCCAGTTCGGCACGCTGTTCGACCATGATAGAGGTCACCAGGAAGGCAAGTTCTTCGTCCATGTCCTCGCGCACCAAGATCGCCCAATTCGACCAGTCCAGGCATGCCACATCTTCAGACGCCCGCAGATAGCCCTTGGGAAGAATTCCCGGCCGCAAGCCATACTTTTGGGTGAGCGCTTCCAGCGCGGGCGCCTCGTACGATAGGAATCGCATCGGCACTTGCTCAACCAGCTCGCGCCATTGCGGAACAACGATTGCCTCATTTATCACGGCATTCGCTTGCCCCTTCGTCACGAACGGTACGCAGATCCGAGGGAAATCATGTTCGACCCACTCGCCGCCCCACGCTTCAACTTCGATGCCATGCTCTTCGAGAACCCTATCGATCACCCACATCATGAGGTTATCAGGCGTGCGAAAACCACTCGCAAGCTTGAGGGGGAACTTGCGATCGCGCAGGTCCTGGAAAGAGCTAATGCCAGTGTCTTCTCGAATCGCGAAGACGAGTCGATCGTTTTGAGGAAGCCAGCCCAACGACCGGATGGCGGGTGCTGCGCCGTCACCCGCAAAGTAGTGGCTGCCGGCGATGGCCCATTCCGGTGTCAGGTTATATGGAGTCGTAATGGTGAGATCGACCTCCCGGCTCACGAGCGCGCGAATGTTATCGCCATAGCCAGTTCCGGTTTTGATCCAGAACGTCGAGCCTGGTTCGGACTGCCAGCGCAGGTGCGCCAGTATCCATCCCGCGATGGCATGAAAGTTCGCGTTGCCCCAGTCTGCCATGGCCTTGAAGTCGACCTTTGGGCCGGTGACTTTCTCTCCTCGCTGCGTTTGTCCCATTCCTGCAAATCCTCCTATGTCATGTTGGTAGAGGCGCTGGCCGTCTTCGGCTCTTAAAACTGGGCGTCGATCCAAAAGGCACATTGACCTACGCCTCACTGACAGTATATACGTACTGTTAAAACTGACAAGCATCGAGGCAATTGCGAACAAAGGCGTAACATTGCGCCCTCCACCGCCTCTCGGCGCCTCTTGACATGTAACAGCGCCCCGGCGAACATTCGGCCGCGTCAGCGCCGGGCAGACAAATACGGTCCACGCATGTCTTGCGGACTGCACTGGAGCGACCATGCGGTCCCGCTCTGCTAGTCCCCACGAACTCTATCGGAGGTGTAGCGAATGGCCCATGACGAGAAGACTCTCCGTAGCGAGCGGAAAGAGGCCACACGTGAGCAGATTTTGATTGCAGCGACCAGGTTGCTAGCGCAACATGGCTACGCCGCGCTACGGGTCGCCGCTGTAGCGCAAGAGGCAGGTATCTCCCTCGGTGGCTACCTCCATCACTTTGCGAGCAAGGAATCTCTCGTCGTTGCCGTGCTCGAGCGCCTGTCTACACACGTAATGGACATGGCGAAGCGGGACGCCGCACAGGACACTGGCAAGGAAGATGTCCTTGTGCTGATTGCGAACAGCGCGCAACGCTTCTATTCGACGCCCGAATTTCTCATTTACCTTGATATATTCCTGTCGACCCGCCGTCACACATTCGTCGGCGACACGGCCATTACACTCGCGGCGTCGCAGCGCACGGCAATTGAGGCGCTCTGGCTGCCTCATTTGACGGCGCGCGGCATCGACGCCGATGATGCCATTCTGGTAATCCGTGCACTGTGGGGGTTGGCTCGGGGCCTTGCCATTTCTTCGTCCCGTGAAGACGTGAAGACGGGCCCATCCGCAACAATGACCTTGGTCATCGCCGCAATACGAGCATCGCACTTCTGTGAGAGCGTTTCGCACAAAGATGGAGAACAAACGCGGGCCTCAATCAGTGACCAGAAAAATTCAACCAAGGCGGCCCGCCCCCTTCGGACGGAAGAGCGCCACGCCTCGCGTCCCCCGCGTAGCCGAAAGAATTGAGCAGCGAGCCAATCGTTACCGCAATCGACATGCGTGAGTTCTCTTGCTGATGGATGACGAAGGCCCAACCGCGGCACTGACTGACGCGAGCCCCGGCCCCGCTCAGCCGGCAGTTTGTTTTTGGCTTTGTGCTTGCAAAAGGTCCAGGGCAACATCGACGATCATGTCCTCCTGCCCCCCGACCATTCTTCGGCGCCCCAATTCGACGAGAATATCGACAGTCTCGAGGCCATATCGCTTCGCGGCAGTCTCCGCATGACGCAGGAAGCTCGAATAGACGCCCGCGTAGCCCAGCGCCAACGTCTCACGGTCAACGCGCACGGGCCGGTCCTGCAATGGGCGGACGATATCGTCAGCCGCATTCATGAGCGCCATCAGATTACAGTCATGGACCCACCCGAGACGCTCCGCGGCAGCAATGAAAACTTCCAGTGGCGCGTTGCCGGCACCGGCGCCCATGCCGGCGAGGGACGCGTCGATACGATCGCAGCCTTCTTCCACGGCGACGATCGAGTTCGCGACGCCCAGGCTCAAGTTGTGATGTGCGTGTATTCCTGTTTGCGTGTGAGGTCTCAACACCTGCTTTAACGCACGAAAACGCTCGCGCACGTCATTCATGCTGAGTGCGCCCCCAGAGTCGACCACGTAGACGCACGTTGCGCCATACGACTCCATCTTCAACGCCTCCTGCGCCAATCGGTCGGGGGTCGTCATGTGACTCATCATCAGGAACCCGACCGTATCCATCCCCAGGGCGCGAGCCGTCTCGATGTGCTGACGCGATACGTCGGCCTCAGTACAGTGCGTGGCAATCCGCACGGTTCGGGCGCCGGCCGCAAACGCGTTGCGCAAATCGCGCACGGTTCCGATACCCGGCAGCAACAGCGTCGCGACCCGGGCGTGTTCCACGACATTGGCGACCGCCTCGATCCATTCGAGATCCGAGTGGGCGCCGAATCCGTAGTTGAAGCTCGATCCCGCTAACCCGTCGCCATGGGCTACCTCAATGGAATCGACGCGCGCGGCATCCAAGGCCTTGGCAATCTGCACCGCCTGGGCAACGCTGTACTGATGCCGCACAGCATGACTTCCGTCACGCAGGGTGACGTCCGAGACATAAAGTTTCTTGTTCACGTTTGCTCCGTCACTCGACAACGAGCGCCAAGGCCTGCGATTCGGCACACGCCAACGCCGCAGAAGTCATGATGTCGAGATTGCCGGCGTATTCCGGCAAATAGTGCGCCGCTCCCCGCACTTCCAGCAGCACGGTGGTTTTTAGTCCACGGATGCGACCCGCTCCCGGCAGTGCGACCTCTGCTTGTTCGAATTGCACCTCTTGCTTGAGGCGATAGCCGGGCACGTACCCCTGAACTTTCTCGACCATTGCGCCAATGCTGTCCGCCACCTGTCGCTCGTCCGCTTGTTCACTCAATGTGAACACCGTGTCGCGCATCATCAGCGGCGGTTCCGCCGGGTTGAGAATAATGATCGCTTTACCGCATTGCGCGCCTCCCACGACCTCGATCGCGCGCGCCGTGGTTTGGGTAAATTCGTCGATGTTCGCGCGCGTTCCGGGTCCTGCGGAACGGCTGGCGATAGACGCGACGATCTCGCCATAGTGCACCCGTACCACTTTCGATACGGCGGCTATGACCGGGATGGTCGCTTGGCCACCGCATGTGACCATATTGATGTTCTTCGTGCCACGATGAGCCTCTCCATTGACGACCGGCACCACATAAGGTCCGATCGCGGCGGGTGTGAGGTCGATCACCTGTACACCGGAATTCTCCAGGAGGCTCGCATGCTGACGGTGCGCCGCTGCCGATGTCGCGTCGAATACGAGACTGATTTCCTCGAAGACGGGCATGCGCATCAACCCTTCGATCCCGTCGGCCGTCGTCGCAACACCGAGGCGTGCCGCTCGTGCCAACCCTTCGGAAGCTGGATCCACGCCCGCCATCGCCGCCATTTCGACGCGACTGCCCTGACGCATCACCTTGATCATCAGATCCGTGCCAATGTTGCCCGATCCGATAATCGCGACCTTTAACTTTCGATTCACGCGGCTACTCCTTCTGGGTCGATTTCGGTACGCCACCGACGCCCCAATGGGCCGCCGGCACTTCTTGAATAATTACGCGCACCGACTCACGCGGCGCACCGAGCGCTTCAACCGCAGCCTCTGTCAAATGGTCGATTAGCGCCGCCTTCGCGTTGATCGTTCGTCCCTCAATCAACGTAACCTGTATCAATGGCATGCGATCGACTCCTATTCAGCCGTATTGAATTCGACAGAACCGAGCCCTTGCATTTCGCAACGGACGTGCATCCCTGGCGCGAGGGCCTCGGCGGCCGTCGCACCGCCGGCCATCACAATCCAGCCAGCCTGCAATGGCTCCCTGGCGGCGGCGGCAAGCCGCGCCGCCGCAACGAGCGAGCGTAATGGATGCCCCATGATTCCGGCTGTACTGCCGATTTGTCGCGCCTGACCGTCGATGCTCAGCACGAGGCCCAGATTCGAAAAGTCGCGCCGCGAATCGGCCCAGGGACCAATCACATAACCGGACGACGAAGCGTTGTCGGCAATGACGTCCGTCAGCGAGAACTTGAAGTTTTCATAACGGGAATCAATCAATTCGAGAGCCGGCGCAATGCCCGCAACCGCATCCAGTGCCTCGACCAGACTGACGCAAGCCCCAAGCGGTTTGGCCAATAGAAATGCGAGCTCAGGCTCGACGCGCGGATGCACGTAGCGCGAGAGCGAAACAGTGCTGCATTCCTCGAGTGCCATTTCCTCGGTCAAGCGCCCCCAGATAACGTCATGCACTCCCATCTGTGCCATCTTGGCTCGGCTCGTAAAACCCATTTTGACGCCGCTGCGTCGGTCTCCGCGGTTCAATCGTCGCGCAACGGAAGCAGCCTGTATCGCGTAGGCGTCGGACGTCGTCAGTCCTTCGAGGTCACCGAATTGCGCAATCGCACAGGCACTACGAGCGGCGTCGTCTAAACGTTGCGCGAGCATGGCAATGCGTTCGTTCATTTGTTGTCTCCGAATACGGCACGCACGGAACCCAAACCATCGATGCGTGCTTCGAATATGTCGCCAGGCCGAACCTCGACCATAGGACCGAGTGCGCCCGTCAGAACCACGTCTCCGGCCATCAGCGGCCTGTTGCGCGATGCCATAGTGTTGGCGAGCCATACCGCGGCATTCATTGGATGGCCAAGACAAGCGGCGCCGGCGCCCACCGATACTTGTTCTCCGCGTCGCTCCATCACCATGCCGGCCAGCCGCAAATCGAGCCCGGACAACGACACAGGCATGCTGCCGAGCACGAACGCAGAACTCGACGCATTGTCGGCGACGGTGTCGATGAAGCGAATATTCCAATCGGCAATGCGGCTGCCGACAACTTCGATGGCTGGCAGCACGAAAGCAGTCGCGCGGAGCATATCAGCGACCGTTACCCCGGGTTGGGGCAAATCCCGCTCGAGCACAAGCGCAATCTCCGCTTCAACTTTCGGCTGCATCAAGCGCATCCATGCGATGGGCTCCCCTTCCTGGAAAGCCATGTTGTCGAACAACATCCCGAAGTCGGGTTGATCCACGCCGAGTTGCTGCTGTACGCTGCGTGCAGTCAGTCCGACCTTGCGACCGATCAGCCGTGCGCCGCTCTCAAGTTGACGGCGTGTGTTGATCTCTTGCACGGCATAGGCATCGTCACCGTCGAATTGCGGGTACGTTTCACGCAGCGGTGCGATCGCCTGGCCGGTGCGAGCAGCCTGCGCCAACGCATCGGCCGCGGCCAAATGGGCTTGAGCATTCATGCTTGCGGCTCCAGCTTCAGGCACACGTTGGATAGCTCGGTGTAAAACTCGAGTGAATGCACACCACCTTCGCGCCCTATCCCGGACTTGCCCGATCCGCCAAACGCGGTGCGCAGGTCACGCAAGAACCATGTATTAACCCATACGATCCCGACCGCAAGCTTTGCGCTGACGCGATGCGCCCGGTTCACGTCGCTGGTGTAGATCGATGCGGCCAGACCATACGGCGTGGCGTTGGCTAAACGAATCGCCTCCTCCTCCGTATCGAACGGTTCGATATGGCAGCAAGGGCCAAAAATCTCCTCGGTCAATACGCGCGAATCGCGGGACAGCCCTGTCCAGATCGTTGGCTGTATCCATGCGCCGTCGCGCAGATGCGCTGGCATATCCGGCACGCCTCCGCCGCAGTGGACGATCGCGCCCTCTTCGTGCGCCAGCGCGTAGTAGCTGAGGACCTTGCTTTGATGCTCGCGAGAAATAAGCGGGCCGAAATTGGCTTCCGGATCCTCCGGCCCTCCCGGCTTCAGAGTCCGTGCGGCGACAGCCAATGCGTCAACGACCTTGTCAAACATCGGCCGCTCGACGTACACGCGCTCCGTCCCCAAACACACCTGCCCCGAATTTTCGAACACCGAGCGCTTCAGCCCCGCGATTGCTGCATGGATGTCGGCATCGGCAAACACGAGCGCAGGATTTTTTCCACCCAGTTCCATCGAGACCGGCTTGATCCCCTCTGCGCTCGTCTTCAGAATTGCGGCACCAGTACGCGTCTCTCCGGTGAAAGTGATCGCGTCGACGTCGGGATGACCTACAAGAAACTCGCCCGCGGAATCCGGTCCAAATCCATGGACGACGTTGTAGACGCCTGCAGGTACGCCTACCGCATTCATCACCTCCCCCAGCAGCGTCGCGGTGGCAGGCGTCTCTTCGGAAGGCTTCACCACCACCGCATTACCGCACGCGAGCGCCGGCGCAACCTTCCATGTCATCAGCAACAGCGGAAGGTTCCACGGACACACCACCGCGATGACGCCCTTTGGTCTGCGCAGTGCATAGTTGAGCGCGGGTTTTCCGTCCGGAGCCGTCCCGGTGAAGCACTCTGTCGGCACGTTGCGAACGGCGTCCGCGAACGCGCGAAAGTTCGCCGCGCCACGCGGAATGTCGAGATGCGCCGCCAGTGCTCGCGGTTTCCCCGTATCGGCTACTTCTGCCGCGATAAAGTCGTCCTTGCGGCAATCGATTTCGGCGGCAACGGCGTACAGCAAATCGCAACGCTGAACGAGCGTCAAGTTGCCCCATGCGCCAGAAAGAGCGCCGCGTGCGGCTCGAACGGCATCATCCACGTCCTCTTTGCCGGCTTCGCTCACCTGCATCAAAAGTCTGCCTGTGCAGGGATCGATATTTGGAAAGCGCTTGCCTGCCGTGCCTTCCCGATAGCCACCGTTGACGAAATTCAGGATCATTGCTACTTCCCTCTAGAGTTCTGGGTCGCATGCTGTGAGGTAGTCCCACATGCGTTCAAAAATTTGGCCGGATGCAGTCGCGCGGCGGCCGCATTCTGCTTCGCCGAGAACTGCGGATGCCTGCTCCAGGCCTGCTCCCAGAATCGCAAGCTCGACGCGAGCCGCATCCTCGAGGTACCAGCAGAGCACAACCGCTCTCATCAGCGAATCGGCGGCGATCACCGCACCGTTTCCGCGCATAACGACGGCTGTTTCGTCGCCAAGCGTCTGGGCCAATGATTTCGCCGCGACATCGTCACGCAACAACTGCGGGTCATCCCAGAGCGCCGCACCGCGGCGAAAGTAGGAACCGAAGCCGTGACGAGGCCGCGGTGTGCGGTGCGCCGTACTCAACGCCATCACCGCGGGCGGCATGATCCGAGCGACCGCACGTACGTCCGGTCGCCGTGCGTATATCTGCTGGTGAACTCTCACTTCGCCGAGTACCCCTTCGGGAAGTGGTCCCGTCACTGCAACGATCGTCCCTGTTTCCCCGGCGCGGATAAGTGCCATGGGCCGCGCCGCGCAAACGAGGAAGCGATTGGGGTCGAGGCGCACGCTAACATGCCCATATGCATGCACAAGCCCATGCCGAGCGAGGGCACGAGCCGCGACGCGAAGCTCCGTTTCCACGTCCATTGTCATGTTCTAAATTCCGCAATGTCTGGTTCAGAACCCCACATGCAAAAGGAGCTGTTGATTCTCGGAAACTGGCGTGGCTGATAAAACGGCTCAGCGCCTGCCGTGATATGGCGCACTCCGGTGGAATATTCATACACCATGCCGTCCGGCCCCTCAAAGTACAGAAAAATGGCCCCCGATGTGGGATGTCGGCCGGGCCCGAACACGACGCGCACGCCGTTGCGTTTCAGCAAGTACCACGCGCGCATTACGTCGTCGACAGTTTCGACCTGGTGGTTGATATGCTGCACGCCAGGTTTCAATGCCGGAAAAAGCGCGACTTTGTGGTGAACTTCGTCGATCCGCAAAAGAGGCGCATCGCCTATCCTGTCGCTTACCCGCGCACCGAGGATCTCTGTCCAGAACTTTTCGTCTCGTACAGCGTTGGTCGTGCAGAGCCCGACGTGGCTAAATCCGGTGATGCCGGCATCACGCGACGGAAAATAGCGGCGCCCGCTGTGATGCGGCCTCGCAACCAGGTCGATACTGTTGCCACTAGGGTCACGGAAGTTCACGAACGCCTTCACGTGGCGCCGCTCGCACTCTTCGGCGCTTCCGGCGTGCACGTCGATTCCTGCATTGCTGAGATGGGACGCGGCGTGGTCGAGTTCGTCTGCCGTACGCAACTCGAATCCGACCACGTGATTTTGCGGATCACCGGCGAAATACACGAGCGTGTGATCTCGATCGTCGCTGCGGTAATAGCTCGTGCCGGCCTCGGTTCGTGCGACCTCCAGACCGAGGATTTTTTGCGCATACTCGTCTGCGGCAGCAAGATCTCGCGTGCCGAGCCTGACATAGCGGATATCGTGGAGCTCGATCAAGTGATAACCCTTAGAGGACTGCGTGTTGGGAACGTTGATAATGTAGGCCTCTCCGAGATATCCGTGAAATGAAAATAATGGAATCGTGATATGCGAATGCGTGATGACAACGCGCGCTCTACGCCGCATTTGGATCTCAATTTGCTTGAGCTCTTCGAGTGCGTATGGCGCACGCGCAACCTGACTGCTGCTGGGGAGCGACTCGGCCTTTCACAACCGGCAGTCAGCCGCGGTTTGGCTCGACTGCGAGATACCTACCGGGACGAACTGTTTGTGCGACATCGCCGGGGGGTCGAGCCGACCGGGTTCGCGCAGTCTCTGGCGGAACCGGTATTAACTGCATTGGCGATGGTGCGAAGGACGGTTGAAAAGCCGACGTTTTCACCGATGGATGACACGCGACGCTTTCGCGTGGCGCTGAGCGACATTGGCGAACGCTATTTCCTGCCTCGGCTCGCACAATGGTTTGCCAAGCATGCTCCGAACGTGGGCATCGATACCGTATCCGCGTCACGCGCAGAATTGCAGGTAGGCTTGGACAACGGCGACATAGATCTCGCAGTGGGATTTCTACCGGGCCTCGGCAAGCAGGTGCATGAGAGGAAGCTTTTCGAGGAGAAGTTTGTGTACATCGCCCGCGCGGGTCATCCCAGCGTCAACGGCCGTATACGCGCAAGCCAACTGCGCGACCTATCTCACGTTGTGGGTAGTCCGCAAGGGACGCGTCATGCGGCAGCTGTAGAGAAGGTGTTGACGGGAGCCGGAGTAAAAGCGGTTGTCGCGATGCGCGTCGATAGCTTTTTGACTATTGGTCCGATTGTCGCGAACAGCGATCTGGTGGCCGTTGTGCCGAGCAACCTTGCCGCACTCGTCGCGGAGCACGTCGAACTTCAACTGCTCGCTCCGCCCGTGCAATTTCCCCGCTTCGACGTGTCGATGGTCTGGCACCGGCGCTTCCACGGCGACCCTGCGGTGGGCTGGTTGCGCGAGACCTTTTTGCGGCTTTTCGGCGAATGAGTCGGGCTGTCATTACATCGATGCGTCACATCGATTGGGATGAGCTTGCGCGGTCTCCGCCCGTGGTGTTCGCGGTCGCTGCCGCTTTGTGAATGCAGCTCATTGGTCCGTCAACCCAACGCCGGCTAAACAAATCGCGACCATTGCGCTAAATTCGACGCCAAATAGCGCGCACGATGCGCTGAGACGATGCTGAACCGCTCGACGCTGACGAGCTCACCGCTCGATGGAAATGCCCGTGACGCCACCGCAATACCATTCGGCAGCGGCCGACCGCTCTTTGCTCTCGCTGATGACGTGCGTCTTCACCGTGTTTCTGGTCACGGGTGCCGCGCTGCCCGCTTTGCCGCTGCACATCCATCGCACTCTTGGCTTCGGAACATTCACTGTCGGTTTGGTCTCCGGTGCCCAATTTGCATCGTCGCTGATCTCCCGACTGTGGTCCGGCGCGATTGCAGACCGGCGGGGGCCGAAGTTCGCCGTTTCCACAGGCCTTGCGTTGGCCGCGCTGGCCGGACTTCTGTACCTGTTGTCCCTGATGTTCTCCCGCAATCCGTCGCTGTCCGTCGCGATTTTGTTCATGGGTCGCGCGCTGCTCGGCGGCGCCGAGAGTTTCATCATGACCGGGTCGCAAAGCTGGTGCCTCGCACTCGCCGGTCCGGGCAATGTCGGCAAAATGATCGCGTGGATCGGAACATCGATGTTCGTGGCACTGGCCGCTGGTGCACCGCTCGGCAGTTTTCTGTTCGAAAAATTTGGCTTTGCTTCGATCGGGCTCGCCACTTTGGCCGGCGCAGTCGTGACAATGCTTCTCATCAGTCGGGTTCCGGATGCCAGAACCCGATCCGAGAATGGAGAAATCGTCGGGAAAGTACTGAAAGCCGTCTGGCTGCCGGGGCTGGGCATGGCGTTTCCAGGTCTTGGCTACGGCATCATGACCGCGTTCTCCGTCCTGCTGTTCGTTCAACGCGGCTGGCAGCCCGCGTGGCTCTCCTTCACCGCATTCGCCGCAGCGCTGATGGTGGCACGGGTCTTTTGCGGTGCATTGCCCGATCGCCTCGGGGGCGCGCGTACTGCCGTCATCTTCGTCACAATCTACAGCTTCGGTATGGCGCTCGTCTGGGCCGCACCTGCCGCATGGCTCGCCTTCGCGGGGACTGCGCTGGCGGGATTCGGCTATGCGCTCATCTATCCCGGCTTCGGCATGGAAGCTGTAGCGAGGGCGCCAACGAACGCCAAAGGGTTGGCCATGGGTATCTACACTGCGTTCATCGATCTCGCGCTCGGCGTCTTTGCGCCTCTGCTCGGCCTCGTCGCCAATGTAACGGGGCTTGGGCCCGTCTTTCTGATTAGTGCGATTCTCGCCCTTTGCGCCGTACCAATCGCAATGAGGCTTCATTCGTCTGCTGAACCCGCTCGAGAAGCGCATCTCATATGACACGCGAGCTCCGCGTTACCTGCTCGACAAGTGTATGTCGCCTGTTTCCTTTCTGGGCAGAAATCACGACTTCGTGAACGCGGATAGTCGTCGCCCAAAGTCTCGATCATCCGGAGAAGCAAATGCAATACGTCAATCTTGGCCGGACCGGCCTCAAGGTTTCACGCCTTTGTCTGGGTTGCATGAGCTACGGGGAACCGGCCCGTTTGCCCCAACCTTGGTCGCTGGATGAACAAACGTCCCGGCCGTTCTTTCGTCAGGCACTCGAGGCAGGAATCAACTTCTTCGATACGGCGAACATCTATTCCGGCGGCAGTTCTGAGGAAATTACCGGGCGTGCGCTTAACGACATGGCGCGACGCGAAGAGATCGTAGTCGCGACGAAGGCATTCTTTCCTTGGAGAAATTCGCCCAATACCGGCTTTCTTTCGCGCAAGGCGCTATTCCAGTCCATCGACGACAGCCTGCAGCGACTTGGCATGGACTACGTCGATCTGTATCAGATCCATCGCTTTGACCACGGTACGCCGATCGAGGAGACGATGGAGGCGCTTCACGACATCGTCAAAGCTGGAAAAGCGCGCTACCTCGGCGCCTCGTCGATGGAGGCATGGCGTTTCGCCAAGATGCAGCGCGTTGCCGAGCGCAACGGCTGGACACGTTTCATCTCCATGCAACCCCAGTACAACCTCCTCTATCGTGAAGAGGAGCGCGAGATGCTGCCGCTTTGCTCCGACCAGGGAGTAGGCGTCATCCCGTGGAGTCCTATGGCACGGGGCAGGCTGACACGCGACTGGAGCGAAAGCACCCACCGCACGAAGAACGATGCGTTCGCCATACAGATGTATCTCAGCACAGAGGCACAGGACCGGAAAGTAGTCGATGTGGTAGCGCGGATTGCCGACGATCATGGCGTTCCACGGGCGTATGTCGCGCTCGCCTGGCTGCTGGCGAAACCGGCAGTAACCGCGCCAATCATCGGGGCGACCAAGCCTGAGCATCTTGCGACAGCGATCGAGGCGCTCGACTTCTCTTTGACCGACGATGAAATCGAGGCGCTAGAGGCACCTTATGTGCCTCATCCAGTCGACGGGATCGTTCCGCCGCTTCCTGACGACCCACCGACTATTACGCCGCCGCGCGGCTGACAGCCGAAACCATCGATTTAGACAATTGTTCCACCAGGGAAATGAAACATGAATCCGACCTATAACTTCAAAGGCCAGGTGGCCTTCGTCACTGGGGCTGCGATGGGCATGGGTCTCGCTGCAGCTCGTGCATTTGCGCAAAGCGGGGCCTCCGTGGTCCTGGCCGATCTTGACGGGGACCTCGCCTCCCGGGAAGCACAAAACATTGCCGACGAAGGCGGCATTGCGATAGGCGTCGCCTGCGACGTCACCGACGAAGCCCAGATCGCTGCCGCCGTTGATCGGGCCGTAGCGGAGTACGGGCGGCTCGACATGGCATTCAACAACGCCGGCATCCAGGTGCCCCCTAACGATGCGGCGGACGAACCGGTCGAAAACTTCCAGCGCGTGGTGGCAGTCAACCAGTTCGGCGTCTGGGCAAGCATGAAGCACGAACTGCGCGTGATGCGCGCCCGGGGATCGGGCGCGATCGTCAACAACTCCTCGCTCGGTGGCTTGGTCGGGCTTCCCGAGCGGGCGGCCTATCATGGAACGAAGCATGCCGTACTCGGGATGACGAAGAGCGCTGGCGTCGAATACGCGTCCCGCGGCATACGCATCAACGCCGTTTGTCCCGGGACCATCGATACTCCCATGGTGCAAGACATGCTCCAGGGGCAGGCCGATGCAATGAAGGTGATACTGAAAGAACAGTCCATCGGTCGCCTTGGACGAGCCGATGAAGTTGCCGCCGCAGTACTGTGGCTATGCAGTCCGGGGGCGAGCTTCGTCGTGGGCGTCGGCTTGCCGGTCGATGGTGGCTTTACAGCCCACTGAAGCCGATTGCCGCTGTCATCGTCATAGGCCAAGCGGTCGAAGCTCCCGCACCAGCTCGATCAAGAGACGAAGGCCCGTAGGTACCTGGCGCCGGCCCGAATAATAAATATGGAAGCCGGGCTCGCAAGGGGCCCAGTCCGACAAAACGATACGCAGCCGGCCTTCGTTGACGTATGGCGCGACCAGTGGTTCGGGAAAGTACATCAGCCCTGCCCCGCCCAGCACCGCAACGAGACCCGTCTCGGCATGATCGACGATGATGGACGATGGAACTGTTATAGACAGCTTCTCACCGGCCCGTTCAAACTCCCAGCGATATATCCGGTCATCGCCAAGCCGATTGCTCACGCAGCGATGATGCAGAAGGTCGTTGGGATGGATAGGGGCGCCGAATCGATCGACATAACCCGGTGCCCCTGCCACGACCCAACGAATATCGGCGGAAAGCCGCTGGGCAATCATGTCTTCCGGCACAGTACCGCCGTAGCGAATGCCTGCATCGAACCCGCCTTCTGTCACGTCGACCATTCGATTGTTCGCAACGATGTCGAGCTCCACGCCGGGAAACCGCTCGACGAACGTGGGCAGTACGGGGGCCACGAGCAGCGTTGCTGCCTCGACGGCAACATTGATGCGGATGCGACCCGCCGGCGCGTCCCGGAAACGATTCAACGTCTCGACTGCGTTATCGATCGCCTCGAACGG
The DNA here is from genome assembly GCF_002934455.1 of Trinickia symbiotica. Classification (GTDB taxonomy): domain Bacteria; phylum Pseudomonadota; class Gammaproteobacteria; order Burkholderiales; family Burkholderiaceae; genus Trinickia; species Trinickia symbiotica. The sequence goes on from NZ_PTIR01000002.1 coordinate 202,912, forward strand.
CTGCCCGATCGATGTCGCGAGCGCGTCACCGGCGGCCGTCAACGTTACGCTTTTAGTAGTCCGGTTCAGGAGGCGAACCCCGAGGCGGTTCTCGAGCCCCTTCAACGCATGACTGAGCGCGGAAGCGCTGACGCCCAGCTCGATCGCCGCACGACTGAAGCTCCTGTGGCGTGCAATAGCAAGAAAGTAGATCAGATCCGCTATGTCGGTTCGATTCGTTTGCATCACTTGAAGTCCCCTTTTTGTTCCGAACAATGAAACTCGGTTCACTGGCTTGCATCGCAATCCGAAACAGGCATAACCTGAGTCTACTCAAGCCCGCTGGTCTCGGTCTCGCCTTGTCAGCGAAGCCGTCTCACACCAGTTAACCCGCCGCGCGAAAATCCCCGCCTGCTCGAGGCAGCACATCGCCGTATCTAGCGGTCAGCGATACGTCATGCCGCCGCAAGTCGGTGAACGCTGCCTACAGAATCCTTTTCATGAAGACGAAACCTCGAATCCCATCATCTCAGCGATTGGCGGACGCGAATCCAGAAGCCATGCGCCACTACGAGAGGATGCGCGTCGCGGTTTCGGCGTCCACCGCCGTCGACGGCGGCCTTCGTGAGGTCGTGCTCACAATGCAGTTTGCCGTCTTGGGACATGAGTTCCCCTTCAAGATCCACGCGCGTCGCGCAATGGCACAAGGTCTGACCAAAGACGCGCTACGCGCGCTGCTGATGGCAGGGCTCGGCGTGACCCTTGTTGCAAGCGAGGTCGGTCGTGCCCTCTCTTGGCTGGACGAAGACGCTATCGAAGGGTGACGCGCCGTCGTTCCTCGGCTCAGGATCACACTTCGAATGGAACTCTAGTTCCAATGTACGGCACTGATTCCGATTAATTGACTCGCCCGCGCTCGGTGGATAGATTCGGAAACGCGTGCTCGTGTTCGGCTAGATAGCGGTGGTCGTGGACGCCCTACCTTGCCACGCCTGCGACAGTGAGACCGTGCGCATGTCCATTCTGGAATGGCATCGCGTTTATGCACCTACTACAAGACATTGGAGACAGATGATGCGAAAGCAGTTGTTTGCGCTTGCCGCGCTTGGCATGTCCAGTTTGTCCGTCTATGCCCAGAACAGTGTGACCTTGTACGGGATCATTGACGAAGGTATCAACTACAACAGCAACGCAGATGGACATCGCCTTTACAATCTTTCGAGCGGCGTCCTGCAAGGGAGCCGGTGGGGACTCAAAGGCCGTGAAGACCTCGGCGGTGGACTGAGCGCCCTTTTTGTACTTGAAAGCGGCTTCGACGTTAATAACGGCAAGATGGGCCAAGGCGGCCTGCTATTCGGTCGCCAGGCGTATGTCGGCCTCGGTAGCCCATATGGGACTTTGACGCTCGGCCGTCAGTACGACATGGTCGTCGACAATCTGGGCCGGTTTATAGTCGGCGATCAATGGGGCGGCTACATGGCCGCGCATCCAGCCGATCTCGACAACTTCAACAACACGTACCGCGTCAACAACGAAATCAAATACACGAGCCAACCGATCGCCGGACTCACATTCGGGGGTACCTACTCTCTCGGCGGTGTCGCGGGCAACGTCAGCCGCAATCAGATCTGGTCTCTCGGCGCTAGTTATGACAACGGCCCACTTCTGGCGGGCATTGGATACCTGAATGTCCGCAATCCCAACACCTCCTTCTATGGGAGCGGAGGTACGCAGGCGGCCACGACTGGCGGCGTGCCCGGATCCAACCTGGGTTCGTCACCGGTCATCTCTGGATACGCATCGGCTCATACATTACAGGTGATCGGTGCAGGTGCCGCTTATACGTTCGGGGCTGCCACAGTGGGGGCGACATACTCGAACACCAAGTTCATGAGTCTCGGCGACAGGACCAGCGGTCCCGTACCAACTGGCGGCATCTCCGGAACCGCGACCTTCAACAACGCAGAAGTGAACTTCAGGTACCAGATCAACCCTGCTCTCGTGGCCGGCGTCGCGTACGACTACACCCACAACAGCGGCGCCGCGGGTCAAAGCTCAGCAACCTATCATCAGGGGTCGGCCGGCATTGACTATTTTCTGTCGAAGCGGACGGATCTTTACACTGTCGCAACATTTCAGCACGCGCATGGCAAAGACTCCACCGGCAAAACGGCTGTCGCCTCGATCAACCAGTTGACGCCATCGACGTCGGACCGTCAGTTGGCGATCCGCATCGGCATTCGCCACAAGTTCTAACTGTCACTATCGCAGCGCCGGTGAGCCCCGGCGCCGTCTCGTGCTGAAGTGCAGTTCGCTAAACAGACAGATGACGGCGACATGCCGGCAAAGCCGGCTTTAACGGCGCGTCAGGATTCCCGGTATTTCCGGTAGGTCTGCAAGTATTCAGCGATTCCGCGTGCGATCTGGAACTGCGGTGTCCAGCCCAACGAATCCCTAGCCAGCTTGATGTCGAGCGGAACGCGCGACTTCAGGTTTTCTTCCTCTAGCGGCGTCAAGGCATCACCGATCTCTATCTCGGCGCCAGGCACCATACTCCGCACAATGCGTGCAATCTCCGTCGGCGACACGAGGCTCCCTGCTGCAATATTGATGACGTGCGACTGGCCGGGCTGTGTGCCGTCGAAGTGAACCGCTGCCGCGACTGCCCGAGCTACGTCCCGCACATGTGTCAGATCGCGCTTCATTCGTCCCCCCGTCGAGAATGTCGTCCTGATCCCGTCGACTGCATTCTCGATCATCGGTTTGATGTAGAGCGGTGTTCGCATTCCAAAACCGTATACGGCAGCAACACGAAGCGCCAGGAAATCGATGCCGTGAAATTGACCGTAAGACATCCCGATTGCCTCGGCAATCATCTTCGACGTGCCGTAGTGAGCGGAGGGGTTTGCGCGCACTATCGAAAACGCGGGATCGGCTTCTTTCTGCACGGGCCCGACTCCGGCATGACATGCTGTGTTGCTTGAAATCAGAACAATTTTCCGGACATCGAGCGCACGCGCTACTTCGCAAACGTTAACGAAACCCATCACGTTGGTCTGGTAGAAACCGCTCGGGTCTTCGAGCGACGGCTCCAACCCCACACGCGCCGCCGCGTGCACGATGACGTCCGGCCTGACGCTCCTGCACGCCGAAGACAGGGAGGCGACGTCTGCGATCTCGCCGGAAATCAGCGCGTCGGGCAAATCCTTGGCGACCCACGCTAGATCGGATGCAACCTGCGCCCGGTCATACGCATAGACCTCGCTTCCCGCTTCCGTCAGGGCCTCGAAAATGTATGCGCCGACAAAGCCTGCACCACCAGTAACAAGAATCTTCAAAATCCGTTCCTCATGAGTGTCTCAACCGGATATGAGCGCATCGCTTCTTCTTGCGCTGCTCCTGGCTGCTCATTATGACCACCAAACCCGGCGCGCCGAAAGTTTCGTTGATCGAAACGAATTCTGGAAACGTTGACCCTGTCAAAAAACCGGAATAGATTCGTTCAGGTGGCCAAGCGAGGTGAAGCCACCCGACCACGAGAATAGATATCAAGTTCACGGAGACAAACGATGGCAAGTCCAGCATCGGCAACGACGCGGCAAAAGCGCCTCATCATCGCATCCACGTTCATCGGGTCGACGATCGAGTGGTATGACTTTTTCATCTTCGGCACAGTTTCGGCGCTGTTCCTGAACAAGCTCTTCTTCCCGGCTGTCGATCCGACGATGGGCGCGATGTTTGGCTTCATGACATTCGCGACGGCCTGGCTGGTCCGCCCAATCGGAGGTGTGATTGCCGGGCATCTGGGCGACAAGGTAGGCCGCAAGACAACACTTCTGTGGAGCTTTGTGATCATGGGTGCGGCAACCACCCTGATCGGACTGTTGCCGACATACGATAGCGCCGGATATATCGGCGCGGTCCTGCTCGTGCTTCTGCGGATCGTACAAGGTCTGTCGGCCGGTGCCGAATACGGAGGTGCGATCGTAGCCGTCGTCGAGCATGCTGACGAGAAGCGGCGCGGACTATTCGGCAGTGTCCCGCAGAGCGCGGCGTTTTTTGGTTTGCTGCTCGGCAATCTCACGTTTCTTGCCATGACGGCACTCGACAAGCAGGCGCTGATGGCATGGGGCTGGCGCGTCCCGTTCGTTCTGAGTGCCGCCATGCTGATGGTAGGCATCTACATCCGTAACCGGGTGGCCGAGTCTCCCGCATTTGTGAAGGCGAAAGCCTCCGGCAACATCGAAAAACTTCCGGTGATGACCGTACTGCGCGAATACCCGCGTCAGCTGCTCGGCGTCCTGTTTGCGCAAGCAGCGCCGAATACGTTCTTCTATACCTGTGCCGTCGCGATGGTCGCGTATTCGGTGTCGAAGCTCAAGATGGCGCAGGCCGACATGCTCATTGCAGTGTCGATCGGAGCTGCGGTCGAGATGGTGATGATCCCGATCTACGGCATGTTGGCCGACGCGATCGGTCGCCGTAAGGTCTTCGTATGGGGCATCGTTGCGCTTCTGGCAGGTGCTATCCCCTTCTGCCTGGCAGTGGAGGCACGCTCGTATGCAGGCATGGTCGCCGGTTATATCTGGGTTCTTGGGATCGGTCATGCCGCATGCCACAGTTCACAGGCGTCATTGTTTTCCGACATGTTCCCGACATCGGTACGCTACACGGGCATCTCGGCCGGCTACCAGATGTCCGGTGCGATCTTCGGAGGCCCGCTGCCGATTATTGCAACCGCGTTGATCGCTTACCAGAACGGGGGCATCCGCGTGTTTTTCGGTTACACCCTGCTCATTGGCGTAGTCAGTCTGATCGCTATCATGGCTAGCAAACCGCACCACTCGCTGGTGGGCAAAGTCGAGGCGTCGACGTCCCGAAATCAGCAGGTTAAGTCGTCGCTTTGACATGCCCCGTTATCTGGATGGCATAAAGCGACGATGCCACCTCAAGATCATGAATTGCCGACGCGCCGAGATCTGGTCTATTCAGTATCTGGGCGCAGTCGGGGTGCCCTAGGCTGCTGAGTTCGCGAAGCCGATCATTGCCTTCACTTCGAGATATTCTTCAAGTCCGAAGACGCCCATCTCCCGGCCATTACCCGACTGTTTGTAGCCGCCCATCGGCGCGACGTTATTCGATGAAGCGCCGTTGAGGAAAATGCGGCCTGCCTGCATGCGCTCAGCGAGCTGGCGAGCCTTCTCCACATTCGAGGAAAAGATATATCCGCCTAGGCCGTAGCGGGTTCCATTGGCGATGTCGACGGCGTCATCGATATCATGATAGGTGATGACGGATAGCACGGGACCGAAGATCTCCTCCTGCGCAATCGTCATGTCCCGGCGGACGTCCGAGAACACTGTGGGTCGAATGAAGAAGCCTTTATTGATGCCTTCGGGGCGACCCGGGCCGCCCGTGACGACTTTCGCGCCTTCTTCAATGCCACGCTCGATGAAGTGCTGAACCCGTTCGAACTGCGCTCGATTGACAACAGGCCCAATAGTGGTTTCAGGGTTCCGCGGGTCGCCTACCTTGACCGATTCGGCTTCTTCCCGGATCAGCGCGATCAGTTTGTCTGCCTGGTTTTCCGAAACAAGGATGCGCGTTGGCGAATGGCAGGACTGCCCCGTGTTCGAAAAGCCCCGCGAGACATTGAACCGCGCAGCCGCCGCAAGATCCGCGTCAGGCAGAATGATGTTGGCGGATTTTCCACCCAGCTCCTGGCACACCCGCTTCACCGTGCCGGCCGCAGCCTGCGCCACCATCACGCCAGCACGTGTTGACCCGGTAAAAGAGACCATATCGATGTCGGCGTGACGCGAGATCGCCTCGCCGACAGTCGGTCCATTCCCGTTCACTAGATTGAACACTCCCGGTGGCACGCCCGCGGCGTCGAGCGCGTCTGCGAGCACGACAGCACTGAGCGGAGTAAATTCGCTTGGCTTTGCAACGACCGTACAACCAGCGGCGAATGCCGATGCAAGCTTCTGACACATCAGCTGCAATGGCCAATTCCAAGCAGAGATGAGGCCGCAGACACCAATGGGCTCCCGGCGAATCACGTTGTCGCCGAGCATATGCTCGAACGAGTAGTCACGCAGCGTGACGATCGCCTGACGGAACGCCTGAACCGCAGTTCCCGTCTGCCCTTTCAAACTGCTCGGGGCGCCCATCTCTTCGGTTACGGCATCCATCAGGTCCGGCTCCCGCTTCAGCAGTGACTCAACAATGCTGCTGAGGAGTTCCATCCGCCATTCTTTCTTCGATTGCGAGAACGACGGGAATGCCCGCCGCGCTGCGACAACCGCCGCGTCGACATCTTCCGCGGTCCCGAGCGTAACGTGTCCGTAGGCTTCTTCAGTTGCGGGGTTGATCAGTTCGAAGCGTTCCGTGCCTACAGGTACCGTCCATTTACCGTCGATGTAAAACCGGTCAAGTTTTTTCATGATTCCTCGATTCCTTGAAAGAGCCAATTCCGTAGAGGCGGCCGAGTTCATCGACCTGTGCCTGCGGTCCTAAAATTCGCGATCCTGCCTCGAGCACCGTCCTTACGATATTGAGCAGAGGGAGAGGAGCCCCCGTCAGACGCCCCATGGAAGCGATCAACTGTTGATCTTTCACCACAGTTCTGAGACTGGCATCAGCGGTGGGAGTACCTGTCTCAATGGATTTCAGGACACGGTCCAGCGCTCCCGAGGCGCTCGCTTCCGTTGAGAGCGCTGCGCGCAATGCGTCAATCCGAATGCCAAACGCTGCCGCAAGAGACAGCATCTCGTAGACGATCAGCCGGTTTCCAGCCGCGAGCGCATTTTTCACAAGCTTGATTGCCTGACCAGAGCCGGGTGCTCCGAAATAGACGACTTCCCCTCCCATCGCCTCGAGTACCGGCCGTACACGCGAAAACGCCGTGCCCGTTCCGCCGCACATCGTAACGAGGCTGCCGTTCCGTGCTCCCTCCGGCCCACCTGTCACCGGAGCGTCGATCATTGCTACTCCCGCGGCCGCGAGCCGCTCGCCAAAGCGAACTGTCTCGGCCGGGCCGCACGTTGTCTGGTCGATTACTATCGTTCCGCGGGCCAAAGCCGCATACATCCCGCCGGGGCCGAACAGGACCTGTTCAACCTCTTTCGCGCTCGGAACGCAAAGGAAAACGAGGTCACATACTGCAGCGAGAGAAGCAACGTCCGCAGAGGCGCGTGCGCCTTTTCGCGTCAGGCGCTCGACTTTCGCCGGATCGGGATCGTAGACATGAAGTTCGCGAGCGACCTGTAGGGCCTGCGTTGCCAGAGCGCTGCCCATGGCCCCCAGCCCAACGTAGCCTATAACGGGTGAACGCGGCGCATCGCCTCGAGCATATTCAAGTGCCGCACCGGTGACGACCATGTCTCTTCGCAATCCAACCAGGCGCTCATAATTGCCCAGCGAATCGGTGGCAGGCTGCTCGTCGTCGGCACTGCGCGGCGGCTCCAGGCTTAGCAGGCTTGTCGCAGAGGAAGTGAGCGGAAGCGGTAGACCGAGCGGCAGTGCCGCATCGATCAGGTTGCATAGCATTCTCGCGACCGCCTCTGGCATAGGGATATCACCGCCTTCCCTTTGAAGCAGTTCATCGAATAACTTTTCTGCCTGCCTACTGCGGCCACTACTGCGACCTATCACCGATGCTGCAAGGTCAACGGGCAAACGCGCTCGCAACGTCATGCCGACAGCCTCGATGGTCACCATCCGGCTGATTCCGCAGATTGCGTGCTGGAGTAATGAAATCAGCCAGGCGTGTTTCGTATTAATACCGCAATACACCGAGCGCAAGGACATTCGCGTGAAGATGGATGCGGCCCCTTCGCTTGCCGCAGCGTCCCCCGACAGAAACACTCGACCTCCGGCCTCGTCGTCCAGCGACAATGCGGCCGATACGAACGGTACATGCCCTGCCGGCTGGTAGCCCAGGTCCCCTTCGCGCGAATGTTCATCAATGAGCGCCACAACAATAGCGTTCGATCCTGGCGTCAGCCCGGTGACGATGCGTCTACTAACCGCAGCATTGACGTCAGACGCGATCAGGACGCACATGCAACCGCGGTTGAAGAACTCAGCGTTCTCTTCTTCGCCCGCGCTGACCCACACCACGGCTCCCAGTTTTCGCAACGAAGACAACCACCTTTCAGATGGGTTGCCAACGCAGGCAATTGATCGCATCACGCTCCTCACCTTTTAGCGGGTTTATTGCTTGGGAACGCCCATGGTCCTGATCATCTCCTGGTTATCGGTCAGATCCTTCTTCAGGAACGCGGTGGAATCCGCAGTCGTCTTGTAGAACGGTTCGGTGCCCTGCGCTTCCAGCTTTGCCTTCAAGGCCGGAACACTGAGCACTTTCTCCAGAGCGTCGTTTATCTTTTTGACAACTTCTTTGGGCGTTCCTGCGGGCGCAAAAAGTCCGAGCCAGTAGTAATACGTGAAGCCCGGCAGACCTTGTTGAGCGGTGGTCGGAACATCTGGGAGCACGGGAAGCCGCGAATCGCTAGTGACAGCTAGAGCCTTGAGAAGCCCTCCGTGAAGGCCGGCGGCGCTGCTGCCATAAGCGTCGACCATGAAGCTCACCCGTCCTGCAATGACATCCGGCATCGCAGCGCCGTTGCCTTTGTACGGCACATGCTGCATCTGTATATTGGCCTGCTTGAGCATCATCGCCGCAGCGATATGCGTCGTCGTCCCGATCCCGGCCGAGCCAAAGCTGATTTGCCCAGGATGCGCTTTAGCATCGGCGACAAGATCGCCCAAGCTCTTGTAGGTGGACTTTGCACCGGCAATGACGAGGGCGGGAGAGCGTGCGAAGGTTCCAACCAGCGTGAAGTCTTTGAGCGCGTCATACCCCGGCTCTTTGTTGACCGACTCCTGGATCGAAATAGTGCTCCCAGTAGACATCAGCGTGTATCCGTCCGCCGGCTGCTCCTTCGTGTATCGAATGCCGACCAGCCCACCGGCGCCAGTCCGATTGTCCACGAGGACCGACTGGCCAAGTACATCACCGAGCTTTTGCGCAACGACACGGGTCGTCACGTCTCCCCAGCCTCCCGCCGAAACCGGGACGATGATCCTTATCGTCCGGGACGGGAAATCGGCCGACGACGCGATGTTCGAATATGCGCAGGTCGCGGCGACGAGCATGCCGATTGCAAATCTGTTCAACGTTTTCACTTACGTCTCCTCGCTTCAGGTTCGCGCCGCCCCAGAAAAAGAAGGCTTTTCGCGCGATGGTTAACTCATATGCGCAAATACTGCGCATGTCTCCTCTCACGACGGCATATCTGCTCTTATCGTGTCGATCAGATCATGGATGGACGGCAGGACGTTCATGTCCTGTATCAGGCTGAAGCTCTCGGCCACATGCTTTGCGCTCACTCCACCGTATGGCATCAGCGCCTCATACTTCTGCCTGAGTTCGGCCCAGTGAATCCCTCGGACCGCCGCGCCCTTCGGCGCCAGCACACAAGCCTCGTGAACCGCGCCATCAACCGTTGTTATCCGCACGATCGCTCCGCTCTTGAAGTCGGTCTTGTTCGGAACGTCATAATCGAGCCGCGTCACACGGTCGAATAGCGACCGGATGCGTGCATCTGCGATCTTTTCAGGAAGCGCATGCTGCCACCCGTACTCGCGGTCTGCTGCTCCCGCGGCCGCGAAGTAGAAAGGGCTGTGGGCGATCCCAATCAGATCCGTCGGATGCTTAGGCCCAGGGAACGGGTAGTCCGGCAGTGTGAATTCGATCTCCTTGATGTCGGCCACATCGAGATTTCCTTTTTCTGCCGCGATGGCCGCGGCTTCCGCAACAGCATGGAATGGAGAGCCGCCGGGTACCAGTTTGATGCCCAGTTCTGTCCTGAGGCTCCACTTCGTTCCTAGCTGGTCCACCGCATCCTGTCCGTGGCAGCCCGTGCCAAGCGTGTCGAAGAAGCCTCTCGGCATCTCGAATCCGGACAGATCCGCTGTGTACCCATGCTTAGCCGCTTCGGCTGCCGACACGCCCATCATCGCTGCATTGCCCGCGTGGTATTCGCGCGCGAGGCTCGTTGCCGCGACAGCGTGCAATCCTCCTAACGACGTTGCCGCGAGAACCAGTGCATGTGCTGCCTGATCAGCAGTGAGTTTCAGAAGACGCGCCGCCGCAGCGGCCGCAGCGAAAGTCGCCACGACGCAACCATGGAAGCCCTTGCGTTGCAGGCCGCCAATCATCGAGGTGTTGATATTCCCCGCAATTTCATAGCCCACGATGACGGCTTCCAGTACCTCAGTTCCGCTTGCCTTGCGCGCTTCACCAACGGCGATAGCGGACGCGCAAGCTTGCGTGCCACTGTGAACGATGTTTCGGAGATCACTGTCGTCGGACGCAGCCGCGTCGCTCATGAGTCCATTGAGGCGCGCCGCTGCTACAGGTGGCAACTTATCCCAGCCACCGAACCAGGCAGTACTGACAGGAATTCCGCCGCGTTCTTTTTCGAGCTGGCGAATAAGCTTGCTCGATTGCAGCGTCGATCCCAAAGCCGCGCTCGCAAAGGTGCTGGCCACCAGCATTTTCCCGTGCTGTACGACGTCGCCCGGAAAGCTTTCCAGGCTCGCATTCGCGATGAACTGACCGTAGCGCTGAGCGACAGTTTCAGTACGATAAGACAAATCCGTCTCCTGTTGATCTTTTATCACGGCGCGCCTGCCGAGCTCGGCAACTCGCGTGCTCAGCTGTCAACCCACTCTTCTTGCGGACGCAACCCGTTGCGTTCACTTTACGACCGGCACGGGATCAGCGTCAACATAAAAGAAACTCGTTTCGGCCAATGAAACCGCAGAGACGTTTTAACGGGTGCGATTCTGCGCGTTGGGCAGGTGGAGCTGGAAGACTGGAAAGGACTGAATCGCCCTATCGGCGGGATCCGGAAACGATACGGGACGGGGCTCGAGCTGGCCCTCGCCCGCACCGCAACGGCCAATTCCGGCGTCTGAAACGAGGAGTTGATACAGAAGACTAGACGCTTACAACGCGTCACCCAATGGGCTGTTCCAGCCTGTAGACCCGCGCGGCCGTGCCACTGTAAAGCGCACGCTTCTCTGACGGCGAGAAGCGCTCGGTGATTCGCTTGAACGCATTCCAGAGAACACCGTAGCCGCATGTCTGCTTGTCGACCGGGAAGTTGCTTTCGAACATGCATCGTTCGGGGCCAAACAGATCGATGCAAGTTTCGACGTACGGCCTCCAGCACGCGGCGAGATCTTCGGATGACGGCGGCGTGTCGCGAAGGTGGAAATCCCATCCTGTGTAAAGCATGCCCAGCCCGCCAATCTTGGCCGACACGTTCGGGCACCTTGCGACCTCCTTCAAATTCTCGCGCCAAGCGTCAAAGACCGTCGCGCGATCGGTGTGCGGATCAACGCCAAGGAGGCCTCCTGCATGATCCATGACCACCGGTGCTTCGGGAAAGTCGCGCAGAAGCGAAACAAGGTCAGGCAGTTGAGGATAGAAAAGCCATGCATCAAACGTAAGGCCCATCGGAGCGAGCTTGGCGAATCCGCGTCGGAACGCCGGGTCGGAAAGAAGATGTGGCTTCGCGAAGGTCCGCCCATAGCCGGCGCTGCCGCTGTCCCAGGTGGCGCCATGCCGGATGCCCTTGAGCCGTTCGCCTCCAGCCTCTGCCATCGCATCGAGCACGGCTTGCACGTCGTCTCCGAGAGTCAGATCGGCATGCCCAATAATTCCTTCGCATAGCCGCGGCCCATTTGGCTTTCGCATTGCCCAATCGTCCGCGAACGAACGTGCGAACTCGACCTCGCCGACTGGCTGCATCGACGCCGGGCCATCTTTCCGGTACCCGGTGTTGAACTGCACGAACACCGTCGCCTCTACACGGTGACCGCTCGAGATGTCTTGCATCAACTCCGAAGACATGTACCGTCCACGCTCGTCATCCCAGATATGGTGATGAGGATCGATGATCGGAAGCGCCGGTTCGAGCGCCTCTTCGCTCAGCAAGCCGGTCCATATCGCCAGTTCGTCGATCTTGCGGTGCGTGGTCCCTCTGAATGGAACGTGCGTCGTCCCGGCGGGCTTGCTTACATCGTTGCTGTTCATACTGAGCTGACCTTTGCGTTGATTTCCAGTGAATACGGGGAGGCAAAGCGACCCCGTTTGGCGCGCGCCTCAACTGACCCGGCTAAGCATGGGTCGATCCGGCACTCCTCACTTCGACACCAGCCCATCTTTCGTACTGCTGCGCCACCGTTGTGACGTCATGAGTGGCGTCGGTGCACGCCTGCACGAGACCGTATAGGCCTCGCACCTTGTCGAAGATCCAGGTAGTCACGCCGAGTTGCCGAGCCTCGTTCGTCGCAGCAGTCAGCCGGGCCGACGTGTCGCCGAGACTGAAGCCGTAGTTGAATTTTCGTGTTGCCACTTCGAGTGGCAGAACTCGCGAACTTGCCGCATTGCGCCCCGTCTCGATACGCATGATCTTCGCCATCTGCTCGGGTGCCAGTCCTGCTTTGACGCCGGCAACGTATGCTTCGCTCGTGACAGCTAGAAGCGTCGCGAACAGCGAAGTGTGGATGTCGAGCATCAGATGCGCAGCGCCGGCTGTTGACCCAATGCGAAAGGCGTCACGGCACAGATTCACAAGCGCGTGACCTGCGGCCTGAATGGCTGACTCCTCTCCTCCGACAATCATCACGCCATCGCCTGCCGCAATGTCGCGATGCGTGCCGGTGTGCAAGGCGTCGCAATAGCCTGTCTCCGCGCCAAGCAGCGCCCTGATGTCGATGGCTTTTTTCCTGGCCATCGGACACATGTTGACTACTGCAGCCTCCGCACGAGCTGCCTCTGCAATGCGGACAGAAATCGACTCGCCGGATTCATCCTCCGCCACGCTCAAAAGCGTCACCGTGACCCGGGCGGCGTACGGCAGTCGCAGCCGGATGTTGTGCCGTGCTTCCTCGTCCTCGCGGCCACTGTATCCGGAGGCGACCAACCTCTCCGCCAGCACGCGCATGTCCGCTTCAGCGCAGATCAGCACGAGCGGCCGGTGAGCAGGTTCAGTAAATGAAATGCGGCACGACGGTTCCTCATCAGGGCTGAACACTTCGATGCCAGCCCACGGTTCCAGGTAAGTGATGAGAGAGGTGCCATCACGATCGTATCCTCCTTGCGTGGAAGCGAATTTCCAGATCTGCTGAACGGCTTGTCCTACCCACATTGGAACTCCGCGACCCTGCGCTTCCTCGACGGAAAGACTGATGTCCTTCGCCGTAATCGCCATACGTGCCCCGAAATCGAAGCGACGGGGGAGCACTGAACGCGCAAATTTGTTCCGCGAGGCGCTCGAACTCGCGTCTCCGGAATTGATGATCTCGAGCATCCGTCGCGGCGCAAGGCCCGCTTTGACGCCCAGGATGAACGCCTCGCATGTTGAGGCCATTCCCGTCGCGGACAGCAGGTTGTTCAGCAACTTCAGCGTCTGCGCCTTGCCCGATTCCTCACCGAGATAGAGCACCATGGCACTGGCGAGCGTCGCCATGACTGCAGCCACGTTTTCGTATGCCGCCCGAGGCCCGGAACACATGATTCCCAACTTGCCGTTACCTGCAGTCGTGACATTGCCAGTAATGGGTGAATCGAGCAGCGCAATACCGCGGGCAGCCAGTCGTTGTGCTGTTTCCCGGGCGAAATCCGCTCCGGTCGTCGAGAAGTCCACCACGACGCGAACGGCGGCACCACCGGCAACACCGGCGTCGCCGAATACGACATCCCGGATCGCTGGGAGAGACGGCAGACACAGCAGCACGATGCTGCATCGATCCGCCACCTCCCTCGCCGATCGCACCGCCTGCGCGCCACACTGCACGACAGAATCGACCGTAGACCGGTTGAAGTCGTGGACGAATAGCCTGTAGCCCTGCCGAGCAAGGTGGCGCGCCATGGGTGCTCCCATTGCGCCAAGTCCAATGAACCCAATCGAAGTACTGATATCGAATTCAGCTTTCAATTCTGCCGTGTCCATGCACATGCTTACCGTGGTTGATTGATGCCCGGGGCCGGGATGAAGATCAAATGGACGTGTCCTGACGCTCACGCAACGCGGCCGGCGGCACGCCGACCAGGATGATCACGCCTCCGGCGAGCGCGATTGCCGCAATGGTGTACAGACCAATTGCAATGCTATGCGTATTGGTCATGAGCCACCCAAGCCAGGTTGGCGTGAGCAGCGACCCGGCCTGCCCGAGGCTGCTCATGAGCGCTATGCCGGCTGCGACGGATCCGGCTGAGAAATACGCCGGCGGTATGGTCCAGAACATTGTGCTGCCTGCGTAGTAGGCGATGCCGAGGAGCGACAGGCATCCAATCGTCAGCGCTGGATTGCTGCCCACCTCAGGAAGCGCCACAAGGCCAACTGCTCCTATCGCAATAGAGAAGAAGTAGTGCCAGCGTCGTTCCACGTGTTTGTCGGAATGACGCGCGATCAGAATCATCCCGATCGCACCGAAAATGGACGGTATGGCGGAAAGCATCGCCACGTGCAGAATGTCTCGTACCCCTGCACGGTGGATGATCGTGGGGATCCAGTAATTCATCACGATGCCAAGCATGGGCGTTACAAGAGAAGCAAGGACGACTACATAGACCCGCGGATCCCTGAGAACCGCGACCAGCCCCTGATGGTCAGCCGAACCCTTGAACTGCCTATCTGCCTGGATGTTGTCGATCAGGATCTGCTTTTCGGTCTCGGTCAGCCACTTGGCGTCCTTCGGCCTATCGTCGAGATAGAAGTATGCGATGACCCCGAGCAGGACCGCAGGCAGTCCTTCGAGCATGAAAAGCCACTGCCAGTCGCGCAGACCGGCTACGTCGTGGAAACTGTGAAGAATCCATCCCGCGATTGGGCCTCCGATGATTCCCGAGACAGCAATCGAAAGCAGAAAGCGCGAAGTAATACGTGCCCGCCGGGCCGACGGGAACCAGTAGGTCAGGTAAAGAAGAAGCCCTGGGTAGAATCCGGCTTCGGCAGCACCAAGAAGAATGCGCGCAAGGTAGAACTGCGTCGTGTTATGTATGAACATCATCGAACACGTTACAGCACCCCAGAGGACCATGATGCGGGTCATGGTCAGCCTCGCCCCGATCTTTTCCAGCATCAGGTTGCTCGGCACCTCGAAGAGGACGTAGCCGATCGAAAAGAGGCCGACGCCCAGGCCGTAGGCCGCATCGGAAAGTGCAAGATCCTGAGAGAGCGACATCTTGGCGAAGCCGAGATTGACGCGGTCGAGGTAATTCACGACCCAACACAGAAACAGGAACGGCACTAGTCTCAGCGCAACTTTGCGATACGTGTGCTGTATCTGCTGGTCGGTCGCGGTCGAACTGCTTTCGGCGCCTTCGCCCCACTTCTCGATGGGCGGGTCCATTGACGGGTTCATGGATGTCTCCTTCAACCGCCTTCGCGGCTGAGTCATTCTTTATAGCCACCAGGCTCAGCGGCCTATAGGGGCGTCATTCAACCCCATTCTGCGTGCATCTTCGATGCCTGCGGCTTGGCCAAACGTTGCGCTGCGGGGTGTCGCTTGCCGAACGGGTCAGCAACTGCCGCAAAACGCGGGGCTCGGCCCCTCGCCGCCTAGACTTCTACCATGTCGAAGTCAGCTTTGCCGACCGAGCACTCGGGGCAGACCCAATCGTCCGGCACATCTTCCCAACGGGTTCCGGGCGCAATACCTTCCGACGGCAAGCCCTCTGCCTCATCGTAAATGAAGCCGCACAATGCACATTGCCAGATCCTGAATCCGGCTTGCGGCTCTGATCGAGCTATGTCCGTGGTCACTTCTCTCACCTCTTCACTCATTTTTGCCTCCATGGCAGCGCGAGCGATGACTGCCTACTGCGGGTGCCGACCATCGGACCTCGCTTAGCCAATGCTTCTGGCTCGGCCACCTGAGCTGATCGGCGCCGGAGAATCATGGCGATCTTCAACCGCTCGTCTCATTACGCGTCAGGGTGTCCTTCCACGATGTTTTCCGTCCGTCGAAGAAGCGCCTCCAAGCGTGAGGTGATGGTATCATGGTTCTGACAGACAGCATCGATTTCACTGGATGGAACTCGAAACCGACAAATGCCGTTATCAAGACCCTGATCAGCTCGCGGCACACGGCGAGCTGACGCTGCGGATGCATCAATGAGACAGGAGACGTACCGTATGACGATCAAAGGCAAGGCTTATATTGTCGGTGCCTACGAACACCCGTTGCGCAAGGCTCCCCACCATTCGGTCGCGCAGCTTCATGCCGAAGCCGCGAAGGGCGCGATCGAAGACGCTGGCCTGACACGTGACGACATCGACGGTTTTTTCTGCGCAGGTGATGCACCTGGCGCAAACCCCTGGTCGATGTCGGACTATCTGAACCTGACGAAGCTCCGCCACATCGATTCCACAGACATGGGCGGTTGTTCGTATTTGATCCACGTGGCGCACGCCGCCCAAGCCATTGCGGCCGGCAAATGCAATGTCGCGCTGGTGACCCTTGCGGGCCGGCCCAATTCGGAAGGAAGCGCTGGTACGCAGGTGCGCAACAGGGGCACCAATCTTCCCGATGCTCCGTTTGAGATTCCATACAGCCCTGTACCGCTCAACCTCTATGCAATGGCGGCAAAACGCCACATGCACGAGTTCGGAACAACGAACGAGCAACTCGCATGGGTCAAGGTCGCGGCGTCTCACCACGCGCAATACAACGAGCACGCAATGCTGCGCTCCGTAGTGTCCGTCGAGGAGGTTCTGGCTTCGCCGATGATTGCGGACCCACTGCACCGGCTCGATTCATGCGTCGTGACCGACGGCGGCGGTGCAATCGTAGTGGCAAGACCAGAGATCGCCAAGTCGCTTTCGCGTCCGCGCGTACGCGTGCTGGGATGCGGGGAATCGGCAAAACACCTGACAGGCGGGGACATCGACCTCACCTACACCACAGCCGCATGGACCGGACCACGCGCCTTTGAAGAGGCCGGAGTGACGCCGGCGGACATCCACTATGCGTCGATCTACGACAGCTTCACGATAACGGTGATCCTGCAACTCGAGGATCTCGGTTTCTGCCCAAAGGGCGAAGGTGGCCGGTTCGTCGCCGACGGCAACCTCATCTCCGGTCATGGAAAGCTTCCGTTCAACACCGACGGCGGCGGTCTATGCAACAACCATCCATCGAATCGCGGCGGGATGACGAAAATCATCGAAGCGGTCAGACAGTTGCGCGGCGAGGCACATCCTTCGGTACAGGTTCCAGACTGCACGCTTGCCCTCGCCACCGGGATCGGCGGTGCGATTGGAACTCGCCACGGCGGCGCAACAGTCATCCTTGAAAGGGAGTAATTGCATGACTTCTACCGTTGCAGAGCGCGTAATCAAGGATCCCGCTATCAATCCGGGTGATGAGCCATATTTCGAGGCTACTGATCGAGGACAGTTGCTGCTCAAGTTCTGCTCGAGTTGCGGCCGGCCCCATCACTATCCTCGCTCCCTTTGCCCTTTTTGCTGGAGCTCCGATCTGTCTTGGAAGCAAGCTGCCGGCACCGGGGAAATCTACGCTTACAGCGCGATGCGTCGAGGCCCTGGCGCGCCGTACTGCATCGCCTACGTGACGCTGGATGAAGGTCCCAAAATGCTGACCAACATTGTGGACACCGATCTCGATACTGTCGCAATTGGCCAGCGCGTTCGTGTGGTTTTCAAAAGATCCGAGAGTGGCGTCGCGATCCCGATGTTCACACCGGCTTCGCCCGTTGGTCGGTAATCTGAGGAGCACTCATCCCATGAGTCGGATTTCGCTTTACAGTGCCGTCGACGACATTCTGACGCGGTACGATGTCGACGTCGCCGCCGCAACCCTGACCCGGCGCGAAAGCATTCGGACCGCGGCAAAAGTCCAGTATGCCTGGCCCCATCCGAACGGCCCGTATCTCTATGTGACGACAAGCGCCGCCGGGCCGCGCGTGCAGTCCGACTTCAATCACGTAAGCGCGTACCTCATTGACCACGATGGGAGGCTGACAGCGCACGGCCCCTCGCGAACCCTCGATCGCCGGGCCGTCCACACCTGCGTCGATCCGACAGGACAGTACCTTTTGAGCGCGCACAACTTCCCTCGGAGCGGTCTGACCGTTCATCCGCTTCTGACGGACGGCACCATTGGCCAGCCAATTCCCCAAAGCGATGCGCTCGACTGCGGCGCCTATCCCCATCAGGTGCGGGTTCTCCCGTCGGCGCGGGCAGCGTTGATAGTCGATCGCGGCAATCACGCCCGGCCGGACAAGCGGGAAGATCCCGGTGCGTTGAGGCTGTTCCCGCTTTGCGATGGTGGCCTCTCGCCGGGCGACGTGATCGCGCCGAATCAAGGCTACGGCTTCGGCCCGAGACACGTCGATTTTCATCCGACGCAGCCGTGGATGTATGTCTCGGACGAGCGTACGAACCAACTCTATATGTTCCGCATCACAGACAGCGCTATCGAGAGTGGACCGGCCTATCGTTGCACTCTGCTCGAAGCCACTGATCGCGTCGATGCGCGGCAACTTGGCGGCCCTATCCACGTGCATCCCTCCGGCCGCTATGTCTACGTTGCGAATCGAGCCGACCGGGTTGAGGAAGTCAACGGCGAGAAGGTCTTCGCGGGCGGCGAGAACAGCATCGCCGTCTTCAGGATCAATTCGTCGACGGGCGAGCCAACGCTCGTCGAGCATGCTTCCACGAGAAGCTTCCACGTTCGGACTTTCGCCTGCGATCCCACGGGACAGTTGCTCGTGACGGCGAGTATCAAGCCGTTGGCCGCGAGAGTCGAGGGCGCGATCCGTACCATCCCGGCAGCGCTGACTGTATTTCGCGTCTGCGACGACGGATCGCTCGAATACGTCCGTCAATATCCGGTGGAGACTCGGGACGGGCAGTTACAGTACTGGATGGGCATCGTCGGGGCTAGCTGACGGCAGAATGAAGCGGAGGCATCGCGTGCCGCTTCCGCCTGCCTCTAAATCCGGTTCAGGATTCGACCACCGTCGACGAGCAAAGAGACGCCCGTAACAAATGACGCCTCGTCGGATGCCAGATACAGGGCAGCGTTCGCTACATCCCACGCTGTGCCTTGCCGGCCGAGTGGCACTTTTGCATTCCGTTCAGCCAGGACCTGTTCGCGGCTCTGGTTCCACTCGCGAACTCGTGTATCCACCGCCATTGGGGTTGCAATCAGCCCGGGCAGAATGCAGTTCGCACGGATGCCATGCGGCGCATTTTGCAAAGCGAGCTGCTCCGTGAACGCGATCACGCCCGCTTTCGTGGCCTTATAGGCCACATACGGATACTTGCCTGGGCCGGCCGCCGACGAAACATTGACAACGACCCCCGAACGCTGCTCGCGCATGATGGCGACTGCATGCTTGCACGCGAACACCGTGCCGCGCAGATTGATGCGGCAGATGTTGTCGAAGCGCTCCTCTGTGATGTCCATGAGATCGGCATCACCGCCGCCGAGGCTGACGCCCACATTGTTGTGCAAGATGTCGACAGTCCCCCACCTCTGCCGCGCGCCATAAATTGCACTCGCGAGCTGATCCTCGTGCGCGACGTCAGCGGCAATGGCATCAGCTTCGAAACCCTCGCTTCTGATGATTCCCGCGGTCTCTTGCGCTGATTCGATCAACCTATCGACAGCGAGCACGCGCGCACCTTCCCGCGCAAAACGCATCGCCACGGCTCGTCCATTGCCCAGGCCTTCGCCCGGGCTCTGCCCTGCCCCTATAACCACCGCCACTTTGCCGGCAAGGCGGGCAGGCGAAGTCCATCCTTCAGTCTCAGTCACCGCTGTCTCCTTGTGTGAACCACATTGAAGCGCGTCGCGTGCGAAACCAGACTCATAAATGGGTTTTAGCATGCATCGCAGCGTCGTGAAATGCTATCATGGGTTTCTTTAATCAAGACGCGTTTCGGTCACTGGAACTTGTAACGGCGAAACTTTTTGCGCGTTTTCTGCAGGTTTCCCCTGATGGCTAGTTGCGCTAGGCTTTCAACAGCGCCCCGGCTCAGCGAAAACGGCCGGCAAAACATAAGGAGACGGAATGACAAAGCTTGCTTCAATTCTGATCGGTGGCGATTGTGGCCCCACGCATGGGCCTGAACAAGGCTTTCCCATCGAAGGCTATACAGAGCTCGTAGCGCCTGAGCTCCGAGAAGCCGATTTCCGCTTTGTGAACTGCATGCGAACGTACTCCAATCGTGGTGTGAAGTCAGACCATGCGCCGCAGGTCTGCCAGCCAATCGAAATGTCTACGCTTTTCACGAGCGGACTGTTCGACGCAGTAACGATGGCAAACAATCACAGTCTCGATGCGGGCCCGGACGCCATGCTCGACACGCGCAAGCTCTTCCTCGAAAACGGCCTGCAGGTTACCGGTGCGGGTCGGGACCTGGACGAGGCCCGCCAGCCGGCAATTATCGAAAAATCGGGTGTGCGCGTCGGCTATCTCGGATACACGTCGGTCGCCACTGCCGGAACCGAGGCCGCCAAGGGAAAACCAGGGGTCGTCAACATCCGTGTGATGACGACGTACGAGCCCCGTGGCCCGCACCAGCCGGTTCGGGTATGGACCTCTCCCAACCCGCAGGACCTTGCCCGCCTTACCGAGGACATCACTGCGCTTCGCAAACAGGTAGACGTGGTAGTTCTTGCGTACCACGCCGGTGCAATACGGCTGCCGCGAATCGTCTCCGACTATCAGGTTGAGGTCGCTCATGCAGCGATCGACGCCGGCGCCGATCTTATTGTCGGACATGCTCCGCATATCCCCAAGGCTATCGAGGTCTACAAGGGCAAGGTCATCTTCTACAGCCTGGGTGTCTTCGCCATGACGAAGTCGTTTGCAGCACCCGCGTGGACAAATGAGCCCGCCTGGGCACACGGCGCCGTGCGCAACTTCATGGACCTTGATCCACAATATCCGCTAATGCCTTACGGCAAGGATTGCACGCTCGCGCTGCTCGCAAAAGCCTACGTCTCCGCTCAGGGAGTCGCAAAGGTCTCATTCCTTCCCGTCAAGTTCGACCGCCGCTATCGCCCTGAGGTACTTCGCGCGGGCGATCCGCGATTCAAGGAAGTCGTCGATTACATGGAATGGGCCTCCGAAGACATGCCTCATCAATTCGAGGTCGAAGGAGATGAAGTCGTAGTCACCGCTCAGTAGTGCAGAGCCGCACCAAGCGTTCAACCATCAGAGTGAAGGCGTTAATCATGGATTTGGGCATCAAAGGGAAGACCGCTCTGGTCACCGCGTCGAGTGGCGGCATGGGTCGAAACATTGCACACTCGCTTGCAGCGGAGGGTGCAAACGTGGTGCTGTTTGCGCGCTCAGAGGACAAGCTGAAGGCGGTCGCGGGCGAGATCACTCAGCAGCATGGCGTGCGGGCTGTTGCAAAGGTGGGAGACATGCGCGTTGGCAATGACGTCACTGCGCTGATCGAGTTGATGAAAGCTGAATTTGGAGGACTGGATATTCTTGTACTCAACACGCCTCGCCCGCCCAATCCGATTCGCGAGACGACGGAAGAGGTCGATATGGCGCGCTGGGACGAGGCGTATCAGAACCAGCTCGCGGGTGTGGTGCAGGTAGTCAGTCAGGCCATGCCGTTGATCACCGCACGCGGATGGGGCCGTGTGATCGCGATCACTTCAGCTTCGGTGAAAGCCCCCATGGCTCACCATAGTCTGTCGACGGTCTTTCGGGCCGGTGTGACCGCTTATATGAAGCATCTAGCGAATGAGGTTGGCGCGAGCGGCGTCACGGTCAACTGTGTCGCGCCCGCCCTCATCGAAACCCCGCATCGAGCCGGATCAGCTGCGTACTCTCCTGCTCAAGCCGAAGCGCGCAAGAAGTTAACGCCTCTTGGTCGGATGGGCACCCAAAGCGAACTTGCGGGCGTGGTCACCTTTCTGGCATCGGTACAGGCCGGATTCATCACCGGCGCGACGATCCCGGTTGAAGGAGGAATGGTGGGATCGCTCTTCTGAACCACCGTACGCTCCCTGCCAGCTCTACTGATTTTTGCCGCCGAACTGACGCGAGATATTCGCAGCTGCCGCGACGACGAGTTTAATGAAGTTCTTCTCATGCATCTGCATCCGCACCGTGGGGGCGCCAACGGACAGGCAATAGTGGACCTGTCCGTCGACTCCCATGATCGGTGCTGAGATTGCCGAGATGCCCATCAGTCGTTCACCGTGCGAAACGGCGTAGCCGTTTTCACGAACGCGCTGCAGTTCTTCGAGAAATGCCGCCTTCGTCTGCTTGGTGGCTTTCGTTGCGGCCGGCAGCAGTGGCGTCAGATCCGCCTTTGACATATACGCCATCAGCACCTTTGAGCCGGAGCCCGCCTGCAGCGGTATCTGCTCGCCTGCCTGCACCACGGCTCTCAGAGGCGCTGTGACCGTGGATATCGAATCGATGCACACGCGGTAGGGACCGCTGACCGTGTGGAGCGACACCGTCTCCTTGGTTGTCTCGGCGAGTTCCGTCATGAATGGACGGGCAATCTCTCGAATACCAAGCGTGCCTCGCACGAGACCGGCGAGCCGCGTAAAGCGAAACGACAGGCAGTACTGCTGATCCTCCAGTCGGACCAGATATCCGGCTCGCTCGAGGCTCTGCACGATACGGAAGGTAGTGGACTTCGGTAATTCTATGCGTTCGGAGATTTCCTGAAGAGACAGGCTGCTCCGCTCAACGCTAAAACTTTCGAAAACAGCCAGAATACGTTCAACCGAGCGCATCATTTCGCAACTTTCCCTACGAGGGTCAAAGACACTCGTATGGTACATCAGCTGCAGTCAGAACCGGCTTACTTTGACGTATGCAGCCGTCACGGCGCTCGGTGTCTATGTCTGCACAGCGGCGCCGGCGACATCGCGCTCGCCAATCACCCGCCCTCTACCGGCGGTGAACGTTGCCGGCACTCGGGGCAGCCGCCTCGCGGCGGCACTTCGACATCACTCTTCGGTCAGCGGAGCGTGAGACAACGGAGGCACCGCAGCCCCTGGCGACGCGGCCGACGAATGCTTGCGCCGGTGCTCACGCCAGGCGAAAAAGCATTGCCCGATGACCATCAACGCGCAAATCGTTACGAACGCTGCGCTGATCGGCCGTTGCACGAAGATTGCGAGGTCGCCTCGTGACAGCAGAAGTGCTCGCCGAAAATTCTCCTCGACCATAGGTCCCAGAACGTATCCAAGCAGAATAGTCGCCACAGGAAAATCCAGTGCGAGAAGAACCGCCCCGATGATCCCGAACACCAGTACTTCACCGACTTCGAAAAGACTGTTGTTCGTACTGAAGACACCCACCGCTATGAAGAAGAGCGCAGAGGGATACATCAGGCGATAGGGCACCTGCAAAAGCTTTACCCAGACTCCTATGAGAGGCACGTTCAGCAGCACGAGCAGCACATTGCCAATCCAGAAGCTGGCAATCAGCCCCCAGAAGAGATCGGCATGCTGCGTAATGAGTTGAGGACCGGGCTGAAATCCCTGAATCAGCAAAGCGCCCAGCAGCAGCGCCATGACCGCATCCCCTGGAATACCGAGCGTCATGGTTGGAATAAAGTCGACCTGGGTTTTCGCATGCGTGGAGGCTTCAGGACTGGCCACCCCCTCAATGGCCCCATGGCCGAAGCGCTCCGGTCGCTTCGCAATCTTCTTTTCGAGCGCATACGCAAGAAAAGTGGTGATAGTCGGCCCGGTTCCCGGCATGGCCCCGAAAAGGGTCCCCACGAAAGTGCCCCGCACCATCGGCCAGAAGGCCTGCTTCAGCTCGCCGCGTGAAGGCCGCATATCGCGCAGACGCACCTTTGTCTGCGTTCCGACGAAACTGATCCGATTCACGTTGATCAGGAAATCGGCAACTCCAAAAAGGCCCATTGACAGCGCAACGAGTTCGACTTTGTCCGACAGTTCGGCGAAGCCAAAGGTGAATCGCTCGACACCGCTGTTGACGTCGGTGCCGACGATCCCCAACAACAGACCGAAGACGGTCATCGCGATCCCTTTCAGGCGCGAGCCTCGGGACATGGTCGCCCCGGCAATCAGACCGAGCAGCATGATGGAGACGATCTCGGTCGGACCGAAATCGAAAGCGATCTTGACGAGCCATGGCGACAGGAAAATCATCACGACGATGCCGACCGATGCCGCGAAAAATGACGACACCATTGTGATGCCCAGCGCAGCTCCCCCACGCCCCTGTTTCGTCATCGGGTATCCGTCGATGCAGGTTACGGCATGCGGCGGATGCGACGGCAGGTTCAGCAAAATCGCACCGAGTGCGCCTCCGTACTGCGATCCGTAGAATATCCCGGCCAGCATCAGAAGCGCCGGGACGGCGTGCATCGAATAGGTCAGCGGCAACAGCATGGCGATCGCCGAAAGTGCTCCCATGCCGGGAAGCACGCCGATCAGATTGCCAACCAGCACACCGACAAACGACCACAACAGGTTTTGCGGCATCGCTGCGATGCTAAAACCATAGATGAGATCATGCAGCGTTTGAGCAATCATACGGCACCCCACTTGAACAACGGCAACTGAATCTGCAGCGCCCACCAGAAGACGACCACGGCGACTACAACCATCGCCAATGCCAGAAGAGCCGCCGATTTGACGTTGTTGTCCCGATCGCCGAGCGCCGAAATGAAGACCACTGCGAACGTACCTGCAACGAGTCCCAGGTACTTTGTCAGAACGACAAACGCAACCATCCCAAGGCAAATCAGAATCCACGCCTTCCACTCAGGCCGCAGCTTCTTTTTTGCCGGGGGCGTGACAGGCTTCGCCGCGCCACGCCCAGTGGCCGTATCAGGCTTCGCCGCGTCACGCACCGCGAGATAGCCTTGAACGGCGATCCCGCAGCCGACCAGGCCGAGAATGAGACCCAGAAAGAATGGAAAGAAACCCGGCCCCATCTGAACCAGCGTGCCGATGTGGTACGTAACGGAATGCATGAGTACCGCGATTCCGACGACAATCAGCAATGCGCCGCCGATCAGGTCCTTATGCAACAGCGTTCTGTTCATGGTGTCTCCTCCTATGAACGTCGATAACACCTACCTCTCGCTCCGACGGGAGTTGATACGCTCCCATCACATCACTGCAATGCCGGTGGCGACGATTTATGTTTGAAATACTTTCAGTCCCAGCCGGATGCGGCGCTCTGCTTGGCTGCCTCGCGCGAAGGACGATGCCTTCACGGCAGCTCGCTCTAATGTGCAATCACTCCTCGACCATCAACGAAGACGGCTTGCGCTTCTCGACGGCCCACTTCAGCAACGCCGCGGACCGATAGATGCCGTGCGCAAACTTGCCGTAGGGCAGTGTCAGGAAAAGAGCCAATACGACGCCCAGATGCACGGCAAGCAAGACAGGCATGGCGAGCGTGTCGCGGGCACCCAGGAGTGCCAGACCCGAGAGACCGGCCAACCAGAGTAGCGCGATAAACCCGCGATCCATGCCCTTCTGTGACGAATCACCATGAAGCGGATGTCGCTTGAGATTGAGGACGAACAGACCGCTGCAGCCCACGACCAAGCACATACCGCCGAGGGATCCGAGAAACACGGGAAGACTGGTCCAACTGTAAGGCGCTTCGAGAGCGAAGAGATAGTGATAGAGCGTGGCGACGCAAGTCGAGGCAAAACACAGCATGAAACCGTAGAACGTCAGATGATGAAACCGTCGCCTGGAAAGTGAATAGCTATCGCTGTCGTTGTTGCAGCCTTCGCCGTGTCCGCCGCCAAGATACCTGAGCGTAAGCGCAGATACCGCAGCTTCCGCAGTCGCATCGATCGACACCGCACCGGGACTTTCGTTTTTCCAGAATTTGCGTACACCGGCCGACAACGCAATGCCCGCCAGAACGAATACCGTCCCGAAGATGAGGACGAGAACGTTGTGTGGAAACACACTATAGAAATTCGCACTGCCGGGTTGCGGTTTGCCTGCCACCGCGGCAAGAGCGAGGAACAGCGCGAGGCCTGCAGCCAGTGCCAGAGCGACGGTCATACCGTTGTTCCGATACAGTGCACCGAACGAGACGGGCCACGCATACTCTGTGTAAGTGTTCACGCGCACCTTTGCCATCGCCTGCGGCACGTTGACGGCGAACTCGTGCGGTGGCGCGTACTGGCACGCATGCAGACATGCGCCACAGTTGTGGCACAGATTCGAGAGGAAGTGCACATCGGCCCTGCCGAATTCGAGCCGGCGCGTCATTGCCGGAAAGACCGCGCAGAATCCTTCGCAATACCGGCACGCATTGCAGATCTGCATGATGCGGCTGACTTCCTTCTCCGCGTGCGTCATATCCGTGCGGGCGACCGATTCGTTTTCTGCGAGGGCCGCCGCCTCGCGGGTCAATGCTTCAAGCGACTGCATGATGGGTAGCTTCCCTGTATTGCTGCGCCGCTGCCGCGGCCTGAGTGCCAGCGATCCGGCCAAAGGCTGTACCGATCGACATACCGACGCCCGCGGTATAGCCCTTGCCGAGAATGTTTCCCGCCATCATCTCTCCCGCAACGAACAGGTTTCGCGATGGCTCACCACCGAAATGAACGGCGGCCTCCGAGTTAACTTTCAGCCCCAGATAAGTGAAGGTGATGCCCGGACGCAATGCGTAGGCGTAGAAAGGAGGCCAGTCCAACGGCTGAGCCCAGTGCGTCTTAGGCGGGTTCAGTCCAACCGTATGGCAGTCGTCGAGCACCGCATGATTGAACGTACCGGGCTGGCAAGCCCTGTTGTACGTATGGATCGTCTCCAGGAATTCGTCCTCGTTGAAACCCAGCGCGAGTGCCAGCTCGCGCAATGAATTGGCTTTGGTACCCGGAAATACGGGAGGCATGAAGCGACCGATCGCTTTGGAGTCGATGATCGAATACGCTATCTGACCTGGTTGCTGCGCGACGAGGCGGCCCCAGATTGCGTACCGCTTGGGCCAGAAGTCTTCGCCCTCGTCGTAAAACCGTTTGCCTTCACGGTTGAGCACCACACCGAGCGAAACGCAGTCCACGCGCGTGCAGATTCCCCCATCGTAGAGCGGCGCTCGAGCATCGATGGCCACGCAATGCGACTGGGACGGATCACCGATGGCATCCGCGCCCGCGTCGATCATGAACTTCAGCAACGTTCCCTGATTGAAGCGTGTGCCGCGGATCAGAAAATTGTCAGCCACCCAGACTCCGTCCACCTGCCCCCACGCCTCGCGCAGCCATTCGCGATTCGATTCGAAACCGCCGGCTGCAAGCACACAGCTCTTCGCTTCGATGCGCTCGTTGCCCACTCTTGCGGCAACAAAGCGCGTTCCATCGAGTTCAATGGAATCGACGGGGGCGTCGTACCGGATGCCGAGGCCGAGTGCTTCGGCGCTCCGATAGTAGGCGTTGACGAGCGCCTTCCCACCCCCCATGAAGAAAGCGTTGGTACGGGCTACATGAAGGGCACCCGACAGCGGCGGCTGGAAATGCACACCGTGTTTTCTCATCCAGTCGCGGCAAGTCGACGACGCGCGAATGGCGATACGAGCCAGTTCCTCGTTCGTATTGCCGCCGGTTACCTTCAGAAGGTCCTGCCAGAACTCTTCTTCGGGATAGGTGTCGACGAGGACGTCCTGGGGTGCATCATGCATACAGCGGAGGTTGCGCGTATGCTGCGAATTCCCACCACGCCACTCCCGCGGAGCCGCTTCCAGCAGAAGTACGCTTGCACCCGCTTCACGTGCCATGATTGCGGCGCACAATGCGGCGTTGCCTCCTCCAATCACAAGAACATCTAACATATTGGTTGTCCTAGTCTGTCACACCATGCTACGGCGGCGCTAAGGTCATCGCTATTGGCTTTCAGTCAATACGTGTTCACTATTTCTGAAGACCTACAGCGGTCCTCGTGCGTCCGCATTTCATGGCGCGTTCAGTCGATACTGCATGTCGCCTGCATCCCGTATGCGAATGACGGTCGACGCTGGGAAGGGGGCGCAACGCTCCAGGAGCCGTCCCTATGCCGGAACAAGAACAGCGCCACCTCTCTCTCCGAGTCCTTTTCACGAACACAGACACACCTCACGCCTAGCCTCGCACTCTGGGCCCTCGTCACAATGACTCGATCCCGGCAGGCGGGACCGAACCACTTATCGATGTTCCATCTCAATGAGCGCACGACGTGTTGCATGATCTGTCCTGGTCAAGTCGATGTCCGTTTCCGGCCATGCTGCGAGCAGCCGTTGGGCCGCTATCGTCCCTTGAATTCGGCTTTGCGCTTTTCCTTGTACGCCGTAATGGCTTCCCGGTAGTCCGTGGTCGACTGGACTACCGCCATCAGAGCGGAGGTCGTCTCAAGGCTCGTCCGAAGATCAGTGCGCATTGACTGGTACATCAGCCGCTTGATGTCGCGTGTCTGAACCGGCGGTCCCTCCGCCAGACGGGCCGCGAATGCCAAAGTTTCGTCCTGGAGACTTTCATCCGGCGTCACGCGGTTGACGATGCCAAGCTTGTGCGCCTCTTCTGCGTCGACGAAGTCGCCAGTCCACAAAAGTTCCAGCGCTTTGGCGGGACCCACCAGTCTCGGGAGGAAGTAACAGCCGCCGTTACCGGGGATCAGTCCGACACGAATGTACGCTTCTGCGAACCGAGCGGATCGCGCGGCGAAACGGATGTCACACATGAGCGACAGATCCATGCCCGCGCCGACCGCCGCACCGTTCACTGCGGCGATCAACGGCTTTTCGAATTCCTCTATCGCCAACGCAACCTTGTGCGTCACGCGTTGCAGCCTGTGTTTCCGCTCGAGCGGCGTGGGATCACTGCCTTCAGCCGCGCGACGTCCAAGGTCCCCACCCGAGCAGAAGGCATCCCCTGCTCCTGTCAGGACGAAACACCCCACGTCATCGTTGTCGTTTGCTTGCTTCAGCTCATTGCGCAGCAACTCGAGCATGTCTTCGCTCAACGCATTCTTTTTTTCGGGCCGATTCAGCGTAGCAATCACTACTCGACCCACTCTGCTGATTTCAAGATCTGCCACATCCGTCTCCGAATAGATTCGTGATCACTTTCTGCCTCTCGTCAGCCACATCACTTTCCAGCCTCCTGTAGCTTGACCCGATGCCGTGCGTGCTCCGCGCGGGCCTCCTCGAGCGCGGAACGCAGGCCCCGATTGATCCAGCGTTTGTTGTCGGCGAAGGCCGCGCGGTTTTTGGAGCCCAGTGTCTCTGCGATTGTCGTGGCCGCCTGTTCCAGTACTTCTCTGTCGACCACTGCGCTGATCAAGCCGCGATCGAGCGCGTCCGCGGCGGGAAGCCGTCGCCCCGTCTGGACGAGGTCCGCCGCGAGCGCGCGACCGCCGAGCACCGCGAGGATGTTTGCGCCAGAAAACGTGGCAATCCCAATGTCGATTTCCGGAAGAGAGAGCGCCGCCCCCTCAACAGCGACACATCCATCCGCCATCAGTGCGAGCATGGCGCCCGCACCGACAGCCAGCCCATTCAGCGCAACGACGACTGGAACCGGCGTCACCATCACCGAATCCTGCAGTGCCGCCAGCGCACGAGAACGTCTCTCCCGCTGACGTGCAGCGTCGCCATCAGGAGACTTTTCGCGCACGTCAACGCCCGCACAGAAAAGCTTCTCGCCCTTCCCTGTCAATACGATCGCCTGCGTGCTTTCGTCAGCACCGGCGTGGACGATCGCCGAAGTCATCGCTTCCATCATGTCGACCGTCATGGCGTTAGCCTTTTCGGCGCGATCGATCTCAATCCACAGTTGCGAACTTCGTTTTCCAATTTGCAACCCATCGAACGACATGCCAACTCCTAATGTGTTTTTCTGTGATCAGGCGGACGGGGCTGCGCCCGAGACGAAAATGTCAGCGAAAAACTCGTGGTCAGGCAAGCCGCATCGCTCGGTGAAATCTCGTTTGGCTGAGAGCACGACCACCGGTGCCCCACATGCGTAGACCTGGTACGACGAGAGATCCGCAAAGTCCCTCATCACCGCTTCGTGAACGAATCCCGCGCGGCCTGCCCACCCGTCTTCCGATAGGGCATCGGACACGACTGGAACGTAGGTGATTCCATGGCGGGACCAGGATCGCGCGAGTGAATCGAAATAAAGGTCATGCGGTCGCCGGCCGCCCCAGTACAACGTCATCTGGCGTCCGCTCTGCTTTTTCAGTTCGTGCTCGATGATGGACTTGATGGGAGCGAACCCGGTGCCGCTTGCCAGAAGAATCATTGGCTTGTCAGAATCGTCGCGCACGAAGAACGTGCCAAACGGCCCGTCCAGTCGAAGGAGGTCGTTCTCCTTCATCTTGCCGAATACGAAGGTACTGAGCGGTCCGCCATAGTTACGAAGATGCAGTTCGATGAAGCCTTCATCTTCTGGCGAGTTCGCTATCGACAGACTGCGCCTGACTCCGCCGGGAATCAGGAGGTCCACGTATTGGCCAGGAAGAAACTTGAATTGCACGTTCGCTGGCAGCTTGAGCCGGATCCGCATGACGTCGTCGGCGAGGCGCTCGAGCGCTGCGACGCGGCACGCGGTCTTCCTGACCGGATAACCCTCGACTGAGGGGACCGTGCGGCATTCGACCGTCACATCGGATGCCGGCGTTGCCTGACAGAGCAGTACATAGCCCTGCTCCGCCTCCGAGGTCGAAAGACCGGCGAGCTGTGCATCGCCATGCTCGCACACCCCAGCCGTTACTTTCGCCTTGCAGGAGCCACAAACGCCGCTTTGACAGCTATACGGCAGAGGAAAATTCGCCGCTAGCGCCGCCGCCAGAATCTTCTCTCCACGGCGCATTTCGAGTGCGCGATCGAGCGGCTGGAAGGTCACCGTGTGGCGCTCAGCGTGAACGGTTTCGTCGCTCATGAAAGAATCTACCGGTAGGTTCACGATGACTGCCCCTTCAATGGCCCGGGAATGGCATAGGCACGATCAACGCGTCGGCCGCCAGCACGCCTTGCGGCAGCACGAACAGCGGATTGATGTCGATCTCGGAAACAGCATCGCGGTGCTCCCATGCAAACCGGGAA
Source organism: Trinickia symbiotica (assembly GCF_002934455.1). Lineage (GTDB taxonomy): Bacteria > Pseudomonadota > Gammaproteobacteria > Burkholderiales > Burkholderiaceae > Trinickia > Trinickia symbiotica. The sequence goes on from NZ_PTIR01000002.1 coordinate 234,017, forward strand.
AGCGCTGCCAGCGCTTTGGACGCCGCATCGACGTCGAGCGCCGGTTTGCCCCTGGCTCCATCCAGAATCGGGCGGCACCGCAGTTCGTCGAGCATCTGCCGCCCGACGTTTTCATCGAATGGCGCGAGGCGGCAGGAAGAGTCGCGCATCAGCTCAGCGTAAATCCCACCCGCTCCGACCACCACGACCGGTCCGAAGACTTCGTCGTTCACTACACCCGCGATGAGCTCGAAGCCGTCCTTGACCATCTGGGACACCATGACGCCTTCGATTTGCGCTTCGGGAGCATGAAACTGCGCGTTCGCGCGAACCTCGGCGATTGCCGACTCGAGTTCTTTCGGATCACGAACTCCGACTTTGACTCCGCCGATTTCGGTTTTGTGAGCGATATCGGGAGACACGATCTTCACCACGACGGGCCATGACAACTTCTCCGGCAAGCTGTCGTCGGCATCGCTCAACAGCACGTCGCGAGTGACAGGGATACCAGCTCGCGAAAGGATGTCCTTGGATTGCGCTTCGGAGAGTTTGCCGGCCCAGCCCCGCAGGTCGTCTTTCGACGACGGCGCAGCGCTTGATTCTCCATATTCAGACCTTTTAGCTTCGCGTCGTGCGGCGCCATAGCGGGTAAGCACTGCCAGCGCTTTGGCCGCGCGCGACGGCGATGGGAAGAGAGGCACAGCCGCTGCAGCCAGCAGTCTGCTGGCATCTGCAATCTGATCGCGAGGAGCGGATGAGAATACGCAGACAGGCTTGGCCGAATCCTTTGCAACATTAGCGATTACTTCAGCCGCAGCGGTACTCCCAGCGCTACCGGTCGTCGCCAGGTTCAGGCAAAGGGCATCCACGCCTGGGTCGGCGAGTGTCACCTCGATCGCCGTGCGAAGTTTGTCGCGGTTGCTCGCGGAAAAATACCCTGCTGTCAGATCGATCGGATTGTGCACCGCGCCGATATTCGGCACGACCTCCGTGAGCAGCCTTTCCGTTTGTTCCGCAAGATTCGCGAGGTGAAGCCCTTCCGGTTCACCTGCATCCGCAAAAACGATGGCCGAGCCGCCGGATACTCCCATGACCGCCATTGCGCCGTTGGCTGGATATTTCTTTGCAGCGAAAGCCTTCAGGAAGTCGACGGTCTCATGAATCTCTCTGATTTCGACGATACCGGTCTGCTTGAAGAGCGCACGATAGAAGTCGTAGCTGCCAGTCATACTTGCCGTATGCGAAGCGGCTGCGCGCGCGCCCTCTTCTGTGACGCCACCTTTCCAGAGAAGAATCGGCTTGCCGACCGCGAGCGCGCGCTTGCCGACATCGAGCAACGCTCGGCCATCCTTCGTACCTTCGATGTACGCGAGGATGATCTCGGTTTCGTTATCGCCCAGCAATGCCTCGATCAGTTGAACCGTGTCGACGTCCGTCTCATTGCCGGTGGCGATGACATGCCGAAATCCGATGTCCGCGTCAGCACATGCGAGCGCGAGACTGTAGCCAAAGCCCCCGCTCTGAGTGACGAGGGACACTCCCCCCTTCTTCAGCTTGGGTTCCCGCGTGATGCTTCCGAACGCGGCGAACACTTGTGAGTGGATGTTTGCAAAGCCCAGGCAGTTCGGACCGATGATGCGGATTCCAGCCGCTCTGGCGATTGCCAGCATTTCGCGCTCGCGCTCGACACCCTCGGGGCCACTCTCGCGGAAGCCCCCGCTTAGAACAACGACGTAAGGGACCGACTTTTCTGCGCACGCTTTGAGGACCGGAATAACACCCTTAGCCGGTACACCGATCACGACCAGGTCTATCTGCGCGTCGATGTCGCTTACAGCACCGTAACACTTTAGGCCGTCGAACTCCGTGTATTTCGGGTTGACCGGATAGATCTGTCCCTTGTATCCGTTGCTGATAAGTGCCCGGACAGCCTGTGAACCGGGGCGGCCCGCTTCGTCCGAAACCCCGACCACCGCGATGGACCGCGGCTCGAGCAAATGCTTGAAATCGTTCATTTCTGATCCGTCTGCCAACTGGTTATGCCTGAAATAGTCTGCTATCGCACAGGGCGATTCATTCGCGGTCCTTCGACGCCAACGAGTGACTCGATGAACCTGACTGTAGACCTCACAACCGAAGACGTCAACGAAAATGAAATTAGTTTCATTGATTGGAACACCGCAAGCCTGCCAGCAACACCGCTCCCATGCTTTTCATTCGCCTTTCTAGTTCCATTGGATGGAATCAATGCTGTTGTTCAGAACTCGTGCTACGATCCACGCGTGATTCGCCAGATGCCGGCGAACGCATAGGCATCGCAGATGCGGTCTGCGGACGGATGGCAGTTTCAAGGAGACTTTCAATGATCTACACACGAAGCGGCGCTGACGCTCTTTCCAGGAGAGACATCGTGGTTTCTCCGGGCACCGGAAACCAGCATTGGGGAACGGTGTTTTTCGGCCCTCGCAGCTCGAGCGCCGCCGGCGAGGGACCGCAGGCCACCATGTCAGAACTGCAGCCGCACGAGGCGGTTGTTCCGCACTTTCATGGTGTGACGATGTTCCAGCTGTTTATCGCGGGCTCCGGCACGCTCGGAAACAAGCAACAGCCGCTCGAGCCGCTGACGGTGCAGTTCAAGGACCACCACACCGCTTACGGCCCGATCGTCGCGGGTCCACAAGGCCTGTCATTCGTCGCGATGCGGATGTACACCGGCAACTCGGAACCGGTGTATCTGAACAAGGAGGGATACCGTGACCGGCTTAAGCCGAGCAAACGTCGTCATCTGACTTCCGAACGGGTGCGCTTCTCGATCGAGCCAGTGCTGAAGGAACGGGCCGAGCCCGTTTGGGAGACGCTTCTGAAGGACGACTCGGACGGCATGCATGCGCAGATCGTTCGACTCGGAGCGGGCCAGAGCGTCGAAGGCCCGAATCCTGGAGCCGCTGCTGGCTATTACGTGTTTGTCGGCAACGGTACGCTCGTGCATAACGACGAAGAACTGCCCCTCTGGTCCATGGTTGTCGTCGAGCCGAACGAAGAAAAATTTACCATCCGCTCCGGCGAAAAAGGACTCGAGGCATTGGTCCTGCAGTACCCGCGCGAGGAAAGCAACGATTAACGCAACAATCAGGCATTAAGTCCGACCCCGGAGACACGGAAACTGTCTTCGGGGATTGTTTCTGACGACACGACCTTCGATCCTCTGCTCACGAACCGAAGATCGATCCTCTGCTCACGAACCGAAGATCGATCCTCTGCTCACCAACCGAAGGTCATTGGCGGGTAAGCATCAGACGCCCGGCGCTCGCAGCTCACGCAACGGCAATCCCGCCGCCGCAGCTTCCAGCAAAAGGCGGGCCGGCCTCCACCGCTTGCCGAACTGCTCGTGCCACGCCTCAACCAGCCCGGCGACCTTGCGTGCCCCGACGGTATCCGCCCAATACATCAGGCCGCCGCGGTGACGCGGGAATCCGAACCCATACAACCACATCACGTCGACGTCGCTGGCACGGTATGCTTTTCCATCCTCGAGGATCTTGCAGACCTCGTTGACCGAAGCGAAAAGCAGGCGGTGAAGAATCTCGTCGTCCGAGAACTCGCGTTGCTCCACGCCGAGCTCCCGAGCGACGTCTGCAATGATCGCATCGACCTCGGGGTCGACGATCGGCTTCCGGTCTCCGGGGTTGTATCGGTACCAGCCGGCGCCATTCTTCTGCCCCTTTCGGCCGAGTTCAACCATCCTGTCAGGCACGTGCAGTTTGCGATACCCTGGATCTGCGGCAGCGCGCCGTTTCCGCGTGTCGTAACTGACGTCGAGACCCGAAAGGTCACTGACCGCAAACGGACCCATCGGATAGCCGAAAGCCTTCATGATGCGATCAATCTGATCAGGCCGGGCGCCTTCTTCCAGTAGCAACATGGCTTCCGTGACGAGTGGCGCACGACTGCGATTCGCGGCGAAGCCATCGCAGGACCCTGCTACCACACTAATCTTGTTAAGGTCCCGACCGAGCTTTGTAGTACGCAGGATAGTCTCGACGGAGCTATGGGTGCCCCGCACGACCTCGCACAGCTTCATCACATTCGCGGGTGCAAAGAAGTGAGCTCCGGCTACATCGGCTGGTCGGCGCGTCGCGTTCGCCATCGTGTCGATATCGATAGCAGAGGAATTGGTCAGCAACAGCGCACCTTCTTTCATGACGCTATCCAGCTTTTCGAAGACTTCCTTCTTGAGGTCGATGCGCTCGAAGACCGCCTCGATCACGACATCGGCGTCACCGATCTGCTCATAGTCGATCACGGGTTGGATATACGCCAGGCTCTCGTCCATCTCGCCTTGCGTCAGACTGCCGCGCTTCACCTTGGCCGCGTAGGTGTCCCGTGTCTTCTGCATCCCACGATCAAGGGCCTCCTGACTCGCCTCGAGAACCTTCACGGGAATTCGGGCATCGGCGAAACAGATGGCGATCCCTCCGCCCATGGTTCCGGCGCCAATCACCGCCGCGCTACGAACGGCTTCGCCCTTGTAATTCTCAGGCTTGCCCGGGATCTTGGCTGCCTCTCGCTCGGCAAAGAACGCATACCGCAGCGCCTTTGCTTCGTCCGAACTTTCGAGTTCCGCAAATAGCGACTGCTCGAGCGCAAGGCCCTCTTCGAATGAGCCATTCACCGCCATTTCAATACACGCCAACGCGCTGTGTGGCGCCTGTACGAACCGCGCCTTCGATGCGGCTTCGTCACGAGCACTTGTCCAATCATCCGGGTTGGCCTTCGCGTTCTCGATCTGCCCGTTCATGTCGCGAACCCGACGGATGCCCTTTCCTTCCGGCAGACGTTTGACGAAATCGATAGCTTCGGCAAGCGCAACATCATCCGCGATGATGCGATCAATGAGACCAAGTTCTAACGCATTTCTGGCGGAAACATGCCGGCCGCTGATGATGATATCGATCGCTGCTTTTGGGCCCACGAGTCGGGTGAGGCGTTGCGTCCCTCCTCCAGCGGGGATGATTCCGATTTTCACCTCCGGGAGCCCAAGCTTTGCGTCCGGGGTGGCGAATCTGTAGTGGCATGCAAGTGCATGCTCGAGGCCGGCCCCCAATGCATAACCGCGGATCACCGCGACGACTGGCTTTCGGCTCGCATCAAGGACCGCTGTGCTCACTGACGAAGAAACTTTCCGTTCCTTCCCAAACTGCCGGATATCGGCCCCTGCGATGAAGTTGCGGCCGGCTCCGGTTACCACGATTCCCTTGACCGCACCGTCCTCATTGGCCCGATCAAGGGACTCGATCAGGCCTTCACGCATCCCAGGCGCCAAAGCATTCACCGGTGCATTGCTTAGTGTTACGACTGCTACGCCCTCAATTACCCTGTATTCAACTGAAGCTTCTTCAGACATCGCCTACCTCCCGTCACCCGATTTGCCACGTAGCGAGCGATGCCTGGCCCAGACCTTCCCGAAGCGCACTTCGATCGCTCGGGAACCTCGATTCGTGCACGCTCCGCCCGCCGAAGATTGCAGTCGATCTTAGCATGCGTTCCGTTGAACAGCATCGATTCCATCCAACGGAACCGCAACCACGCAGCTCGCCCGGCTCAGCCGGCGAGGCGATGGGTCGTTACGCCCGTACTTTTGGTAAGGAATTGCGTATCGTCCTGCAAGTCGATCGCTGCCGCGCCAAACTGGCGCGAAATATCGGCGGCAGCGGTGAGAAGGCTACTGACGACGCATGCCTCGTTGACTCGCATTCGAATCGTCGGCGCGCCCACGGAAATGCAATACCTGACCTGATCGCCCGCATCGTAAATCGGAGCCGAAATCGCTGAGATGCCGAGAAGACGCTCCCCGTGGGATACGGCAAAGCCCTGGCTGCGAATCTGCTTCAACTCGTCCTCAAGTTCGCCCCGAGATCGCTTTGTCGCTCGCGCAACGTCGACGACCAGTGCCGAGAGTTTGTCTGGCGGCAGATGTGCCATCAATACCTTTGATGCGGCTCCAGCAATTAGCGGCACTTGCTCTCCGGGCTGGGCGACCATCCTGAGAGGTGCGGCAACCGTCGCTACGGCGTCAATGCAGATCCGATAGCTGCCTGAGAGCGCGTGTAGCGAGGCCGTTTCTCGTGTCAGATCGGCCAGTTGCAGCAGGATCGGCCGGGATATCTCACGAATGCCCAGCGTGCTCCGAACGTTGCCCGCCAAGCGCGTGAATTGAAATGACAGGCAGTACTGCTGATCCTCGAGCCGCACCAGATATCCCGCTTTCTCGAGGCTTTGGACGATACGGAACACAGTTGACTTGGGAAGCGCTATGTTATCGGCGATCTCCTGCAGCTTGAGACTTGTTCTGTCAATCGTGAAGCTCTCGAACACCGCAAGTATGCGTTGAACCGAGCGCATGGTCTCTTTCACGTGGTCACCTCCCGCTTCTGTTGCCCGCTGCGCCTAGCGAGCTCCTCGTTGCACCCGGCTGGGTTGAAAACTTTGCCCGCATGCTTTCGGGCCTCCCTTTCATGGGCGTTGGACTAAGTCAAGGCGGTGAGCAAGCTCGGAAATGTCATAGCCGCAAGAGTCCGCTCGCATCGGCTTGCGCAGTGCTCTTATGTTGTTCCGGTCACTGGAACGAGTACCATTATAGTCGATGTACAGTGTGAATCATACGCCTGTGTTGGCAATTCAAGACCGGAGGATGACGTGCGGAGGAACCTGATTGTGTCGGTTATCAAGCCGCTACTTGCAACGTTCATGTGGCTCTTCGCTGTCGCGGTATGCCCAGCGCCAGCTCGCGCGGAGAATAGCTACCCGTCCCGGCCTATCAGACTACTTGTCGGTTTTAATGCCGCCGGAGCCACGGATACGATTGCCCGCTACTATGCGTCGAAGCTCGGCGACGTCCTGCGAACGAGCGTTTATGTCGAGAACCGGCCCGGGGCGTATCAAATGATTGCGATCCGAACTCTCAAGGCCGCCTCCGCCGACGGTTATACGTTGTTCCTCATCACCGGCAGCGCGGCATCGCAGTATCCTGCGCTGCAGAAAGACCTCCCCTATGACCCACAGAAGGACTTCTCGTTCATTGGGCTGGTGGGAGAAGCGCCGGGCGTGATCGTCGCGAGCCGCTCTCTGCCTGTTTCTGACATTGCTGATCTTGTGAAGTACTGCAAGGCTCACCCCGGATTGCTGAACTTTGGATCCTCCGGCATCGGCTCAGCCAGCCACATCCAGATGGAATATCTGTCGAACCTCGCCGGGATCCGGATGACGCACATTCCCTTCAAAGCAGATGCCGAGATCGTCACTGCACTACTCTCCGGCTCGGTGCAGATCGGGATGACCCCAGTCCAGGGAGCACTGCCCGCCATTCAGAGCGGGATGGTGCGGGCCCTGGCCGTCACTGGGAAAAGACGTATCGAGTCCTTGCCGAATGTTCCAACGCTTGGAGAGGCGAGAATCCCCGGTTTGGAAAACGTCGATCCTTATACCTATTACGTGCTGGTCGGTCCTAAGGGTCTTCCCGCGGACATCACCCGAAAGCTCAACGACGCAATCAATGCTGTCTCCCGCATGCCCGAGACCGTCGCCTATATGCACAAGCTCGGGTACGAGCCCGGCATCACCACGCCCCAATCAGTCCAGGACTATGTGGCTCGAGATACGAGGAAATGGGCCGACTTCCATGCGGCAACGCGGTTCGATCTGCATATCGGTCAATGACTCGTCAGTTCCACTAACCGAAACACGTATCTAACATAGGCACACCTGCTACGATCACACTGCTGGCGCGCGAGCGTCCATCGCGGGATCTCGGCCGAAGATACCCCGACCGGATAGATACCACCAAAACACCATGTGAGGCGACGATGAACATAGGATACATAGGGCTTGGAGCGCTTGGCGGACAGCTTGCACGCCGGTTTCTACAAGACCACCAACTGACGGTATGGGACATCAATGCGGCGGCGGCCAGGAAACTGGCCGATGAGGGTGCGAGCGTGGCGCCCACCGCGATGGAACTCGCGAAACGTTCCGACGTTGTCTTCCTATGCCTGCCGCGCAGCGCCGATGTGAAGAAAGTAGTGTTCGCTCCGGACGGACTCGCGGCAGGGCTGACACCTGGCAAAATTGTCGTTGACCAGACGAGCGGCGTGCCGGATGAAACCCGGGAAATTGCGACCACGCTCTCACAAGTTGGTGTGCTAATGATGGATGCAGCCGTATCGGCAAGTCCTCAAATCGTTCCCAGCGGCAACGCGAATCTCATGGTGTCGGGGCCCGATGATGTTCTCTCCAAGGCCGAGCAGGCCCTGCGGGCTATCACCGAAAAGATCTTCCGCTGCGGGTCTAGAGTTGGCGACGGCCAGGCCATGAAAACCGTCAACAACGCGATGAACGCGGGTTGTCGGCTTGGCACGCTCGAGGTTTTGGCCTTCGGTAGAAAAGCAGGCTTAACGCTCGGGCAAATGGCTGATCGTCTCGCACACAGCGAAGCGCAATGTCAAATTACCGAGCGTATGCTGCCGGCGCTGATGCAAGGCAAGGCATCGACTGATTTCGCGCTGTCGCTGATGTTGAAAGATGTTTATCAGGCGCTGTCGCTCGGCATGAAACATAGCAGTCCTATGCCGATAACCAGCATCGTGCAGGGTCTTCTACAGATAGGGGCTAACTTGCATGGTCCGGGAGCGCGTCTTGAGGACATGGTCAACGTCATCGCATCGATGGCCGCAACGAGCATCACTGCCAGCTCGAATACTTCCATGGCAGTTCCAGAAGAAAAAAGCCAGGACGAACTCCTGACAATGATCGTCAGCATTGTTTCTTCGCAATGCCGTGCAGTGTCTTACGAATGCATCTCAACCGGTTTAAATTATGGCCTCCGACTGGAAGATATGGCTGAGGTCCTGTATAGCAGTTCGGGTTGGAGTACAGCGTCACGGAACATCTTTCACGAACTGATCGAAGGACAGCGCCCCGGTGCAGCGTCTATCGACGAACCCGCAGGACATCTACAGGAAGGGTGCTTGTACGGCAGCCGAATTGGCGCTCCCTTGATGATCGCCAACGAAACTCGATCGATTCTCGAACGGATGCGAAGCCAGTTTGGCTCGGCAAAACGCGTCGACGAACTATCGATCCTGTACCCTGCCGTGGCTCAACGCGCTGCTTGATCGGACTATCGGATGCGCGAATGTCGCCGCATCCTGGCTGCCGGTGTTGGAAATAGCGCTGACCCTACAGCCCGGAAAAGCGCAGCATGGCGTCCGGGTAGCGCGCGCCCTGAATGATAATGTTGGCCTGCTCGATCTCGTCGAGGTCGTCCTGATCGAGCCTGACGTTCAGCGCACCGATGTTCTCCTCGAAGCGTTCGAGCTTGCGTGTGCCGAACAGCGGCACGATCCACGGCTTTCGTGCCAGCAGCCAGGAGAGCGCTATCTGTGCCGGTGTCGCGCCGTGTTTCTCCCCGATCCTCCGGATGAGATCCACCAACTTTTGGTTCGCGGCGCGCGCCTCTTCGGCAAACCGCGGCGTCTGCGCACGGATATCGGAGCTGTCGAACGTCGTGTTGACGTCGATCTTCCCCGTCAGGAAACCCTTGCCGAGCGGGCTGTACGGCACCAGCCCGATGCCCAGCTCTTCGAGCGTCGGGATGACTTCCGCCTCTGGCTCACGGGTCCACAGCGAATACTCGCTCTGCAGCGCGGCAAGCGGCTGAACCGCATGCGCGCGGCGAATCGACTGAACACTCGCCTCGGACATGCCGAACCACAGCACCTTGCCCTCGGCTATCAAATCTTTCACTGTGCCGGCGACGTCTTCCATCGGCACTTCGGGGTCGACCCGGTGCTGGTAATAGAGATCGATATGGTCCGTGCGCAGGCGGCGCAAGCTACCCTCGATGGAGCGGCGGATCTGAGCCGGCTTGCTGTTGACGCCGCCCCGGTGTTCGCCCGTGTCCTGGTCGATGTCCCAACCGAACTTGGTCGCGATCTTGACCTTCTGACGCAGGGGTGCGAGCGCTTCGCCGACCATCTCTTCATTGGTCCACGGGCCATAGACTTCCGCGGTATCGAAGAAATCCATGCCGCGCTCGACGGCGGTGCGGATGAGAGCGATCATCTCCGCACGGTCAGGCAATTCCCGCGCCTTGCCGTAGCCCATAGCCCCGAGAGACAAGGCCGACACTTCGAGCCCTTGGCCGAGTTTCCGCTTGATCATGCTGCATCTCCTGTTTCGTCGCGCGGTGGTGTGCACATCGCAGCAGAGCGTGCCGTCAGCGCGACCGATGATCAGCTCCGCCTTCAGGTCGCCTGGTCAACGTTGAGCTGGCTGACAACCGCCTGGCCAACGCCGTGTGCCGAGGCGGGATTCTGGCCGGTCACGAGACGGCCATCGACGACGACGTTCTCGCTCCAGTTCGAAGCAGGACGGTGCAGCGCACCGCGCTGCTTTAACGTACTCGCCAGCAGATAGGGCACGACCTTCGTGTAGTTGACCTCGGCTTCCTCCTCGTCGGTGAAACAAGCAAGCTTCTTGCCGGCCACAAGGTAGCTGCCGTCCGAGAGCGTCGCGTTCACCAGCGCAGCCGGCCCGTGACAGACCGCCGAGACGATGCCGCCGGCTTCCCAGATCTCGCGAATGACTTTTTGCACGGCCGGGCTATCGGCGAAGTCCCACATCGTGCCGTGGCCGCCGGCGAAGAAAACGGCCGAATAGCGCGATGGATCGAGATCGCTGAGCACCAGCGAATGGGCAAGCTCGTCCCGGAAACGCTTGTTCTTCCAGTAGCGATCATTGACCGGGTCCGACAGATCGAAGAAATCGATTGGCGGGTGACCGCCACGAATGGAAGCGATTTCTACCGGGATGCCCGCTTCTTCGAACACGGCCAAAGGATGCGTCAATTCGACCATCGCAAAGCCGGTCGGCTCGCCAGAATCACCGCGGATCGGATGGCTGGTTACGACGCACAGAATTGGCTTGATGCGGGTGCTGTTCATGCGCACGGTCCTTAAGCTTTGAGTGAAGCCATGTCGATGACGAAGCGATATTTCACGTCGCTTTTCAACATACGCTCATAGGCTTCATTGATCTTCTGGATAGGAATGATCTCGACGTCCGAGACGATTCCATGCTCGCCGCAGAAATCGAGCATTTGCTGGGTTTCGCGCAGGCCGCCGATGAACGAGCCGGAAATTGCCCTGCGGCCACGCACGACTGAACCCGCATTCACAGGCGTGCTGAGCGGCCCCATGTAGCCGACGAGCACCAGCACGCCCTCCACCGCGAGGGTCGGCATGTAGCCATTGACGTCGTGATCATAAGGGACGGTGTCGATGATCACGTCGAAGCGGCCGGCAACGGCCTTCATCTGCTCGGGGTCGTTCGACAGCACGACGTGATCGGCACCGAGGCGAACCGCATCGTCTTCCTTGCCCGTCGAACGCGTGAACAGCGTGACATCGGCACCGAGCGCCTTGGCCAATTTCAAAGCCATGTGACCGAGCCCGCCGAGCCCGATGACCGCGACCTTGCTCCCCGCGCCGACATTCCAATGAACCAGCGGCGACCATGTCGTGATACCGGCGCAAAGGAGCGGTGCCGCGGCTGCTGGATCCAGGCCGTCGGGGAGAGACAGCACAAACTTGTCGCGCACGACGATGGCGTCCGAGTAGCCTCCATACGTGATAGTGCCGTCCTGCCGATCGACGCTGTTGTAACTGAACGTCGAACCCTCCACGCAGTCTTGCTCCCATCCTTTCAGACAAGGTTGGCAGTGCTGGCAGGAATCGACCATGCAGCCGACGCCGACCATGTCGCCCACCTTGAAGCGAGTCACGTTCTCGCCGACTGCGCGCACGCGTCCGACGATCTCGTGACCAGGCACGATCGGATAGAGGGTGAAGCCGCCATGGTTGCGCGCCAAGTGCAGATCGGTATGACAGACGCCGCAATAGAGAATATCGATCACGACATCGTTGGACCGAGGAGCGCGCCGCTCGAAGGCGAACTGTTGGAGCGGATCGGTCGCCGAATGAGCTGCGAAGCCCTTTGCATTCATGAAGTGCGGTCCTCGTCGCGCGTCGCGCGACCACAGTGGATGGATGACCCGTTCATGTCATAGGCGGTGATACGACGGGACGTGAGACATTCGTAGCCAAGCTCAGGCTTTACCGGGAGCGAACAGCGCTTCCCAGTTCGTGAAGGGGCCAAGCGGGATGACGTCCCAGCCGATCAGTCCGGCCTTGGCCAGTGGGAACTCGGCAAGCGCCCTCTTTGCGGCCTCGACAGACTCGGCTTCCGCGATGATGGCGACACCGGGACGGTCCTGTCGAAAATAGATGTCGCGGATGATGCCCTGTTTGTACATCTGCCACGAATGGCGGACTTCGTCCTGCATGTGCGGCTGGTATTTCTCGAGGCTGGCGCCCGGCTGGGGGACATCGAGGCAGAGCAGTTTCATCGTCGGTTTTCCTTAAGCGGTCAAGAACGGTTCAGGCGGGCTGGAAGCGGCCGACTATCGTCGCCACGCGGCGACCGAGGTACTGGGCTGTCGTCAGATCGCTTGCCGGAGGTGCCACATCGGGTGCCTGATCCACGTTCGCATGGGTCATGACACCCAGCCAGCTGCCCAGCCGGTTTAAATCATCAGGGCTGGCGGTGCTGCTGTTGTTGCCGGGCATGAGGTCGAGGCCGACCCAGATCATCCCGTGTTGCGCGGCAAATAGCGCCATCGATACGAGCGAGTTCAGCTTGTCGCCGTGCTGCGCACCGGAGTTGGTGAACCCCGCGGCGATCTTGTCGCGCCACTTGAGCTCGCTCCACGCAGCCTTCGTGGAATCCTCAAAGAACTGCTTGAGCCGGGCGCTGATCATGCCGTTATAGGTCGGCGAGCCGAAGATGATCGCGTCGCTCGCTTCGAGCGTTGGCCAATCGACGCCATCGGCGACCGCAAACAACTTCGCCTCGGCCCCGTGGACCTGTCCAACGCCTTCCGCGACGGCCTTAGCCACTCGCGCGGTGTGGCCGTAGCCACTGTCATGCACGATTGAAATCAACACCTGTTTGTCCTTGCCTTGAAGGTTTGCGCTTCCCGGGGAGTTGGTTGAATGGATTCTCAAGCGTGCCTGAGAATCTCGTTGCTGGTGGATTACTTTAAAGTAGAATTTCAAGAAACGTTGGCGGAAATAATTCTCCGATATGATTCCTAAATTTCTACAATCTTAAGAGCAAGCCGTGCGTGACAGATTCGATGGTGTGCAGTTGTTCGTGGAGGTCGTCGACGCCGGCGGCTTTGCGAAAGCCGGTGAGCGTTTGTCGCTGACGCGCTCGGCGGTCGGCAAGGCTATTGCGCGTCTGGAGGAACGACTGGGTGTGCAGCTGTTTCAGCGCACAACCAGGAATCAGTGCCTTACCGAAGACGGACAGCAATACTACGAGCGCTGCCTTCGAGCGATCGAAGAATTGCGCGCTGCGGAGACCATGCTGGAAAACGGCCGACGGGAAGTGGTTGGAAAGTTGCGCATCACGCTCCCCACCCTGTTCGGTCGCTACTGCGTCGCCCCAGTTCTTCGATCGTACGCGCGCGAGCATCCGAAGCTCGAACTGGAATTGAACTTCAGCGATCGACAGGTCGACGTGATTGCTGAGGGATTCGACCTCGCGGTGCGCAACGGCCTAGCGGGTAACGGCGCTACGCTGCGCGCGCGTCGTCTGGTGAACCAGCGCAAGGTTCTATGTGCGTCGCCTGCCTATCTCGCAGCCAGGGGCGAACCGCACACGCTGGCGGACCTGGCGAAGCACGACCTGCTCCCCTACTGGCGCAACGAGCACGGTTTGATCTGGCTGCTTCCTGACGCGACAGATGTGCTTGTCGATTTTCAGCCCACTTCCCGATTGCGTTTTGACGATCTTGAGGCGATTGCCGATGCCGCCGCCGACGGCATGGGTCTGGCCTGGCTTCCCTACTGGCTGATTCGCGACCGGATGCGATGCGGCGAGTTGGTCGAGATCTGGGGACATCGGCCCACAGCCGTCATGGAGTGCTACGCCGTTTGGCCGGCCGCGGAGTACCTCCCTCTGCGGTCACGTCTGGCTATCGATGTACTCGCCACCGAACTGCCGAAACGCCTGGAGGATTAGTCGCGCAATTGCCCGTTCGACCCGTCGCGCAGACTGATCGAGACGATGCCCGACGATGTCGTTAAGAGAAGCGCGGCTTGAATGGTGCCAGAAACTGTCACCGCCCCCTACCTAGAATGACTCCGAGAACAAAGGGAAGCGAATCTCGCGCTCACTATCTCTGAGAAGGATAAGGTGGCAAGACACATGAAACGCATCCAATACAGCAGCTATGGCGGCCCTGAGCTCATGCGGGTGGAGGATTTCCGATTGCCTGCGCCGGGCAAAGGCGAGGTGTCCGTGCAGGTTAAGTTGCCGCGGCCACTCTCTTTCACCGCGGAAGAAATCCAGGCGCTCGTCCGCGTGATCGGCACGGACGACATTGCTACCGCGGAACTTCTAGTAGAACGCTACACTTCAACCGCCGCCAGCTCGTCAAGGAATGGCGCATCCAGGAGGTGCGACCATGCAATAGCCAAGGGAGCGTTTGCTAAGAAGTTGCAGTTGCGTCCTTCAACACAGTTCAGCGCGACGAGTAAGCCGCGAGATTGCCAGTCTGCTCTGCGACTATGGCTCGGAATTTGAAATCCGTTTTGCATGAACACTTAGCTTCAAGACTTAGTTTTAATCGACGATAGAAATGGGAAAGGTGAACGGCATTTTTCTCATTATCGAGCGTCGGCCCGCGAGGGCGAGTCCCCACCGATATCATCGCGCGCCGTGTCGTCTGACGTCTTATCTCGATTATGCGCTTACTTCGATGAGGCAGGTTTCGCCCGGATTTCCTGTGTTTCTCGAGAGTAAACCCTACTTTCACGTCTGTCGTCGCATGATATCGTACAACCGCGAGCGATCGTGTTCTCTCTAAGCTCGCGCTTTGGCACTCGCAACTTAATTAACAACTCACGGAGATGTCATGAAATTGAAATTTCAATTCAGCGCGGTCGTTTCCTTGACGCTATTCGCCAGTGCATTTTCACTATCGAGCGCGCATGCCGCGACTTGTAGTACTCCACAATGGACCTCGTCGGCGGATACGAATACCGCGAACCTTCAGGCAGCGATCAACAAGTGCGCGGGAGGGAACGGAAGTGTTGGTCTCGTCGACCTGACCGCAAATAACGGCATCTCGACGGCCGTCATCACGACTGTCAATCTCGCGAGCAATCTCGTGCTGAAGGTCGAGAAAGGATTCACGCTGAAGGGCAGCCCATCGCAGCCGTCCGACGGCGCGATGCTGGTTGGTGACAATGTCAACAATTTGACGATCACCGGCACCGGCGCAATCGACGGCGATGGTCAGGCGTACTGGCCCAGCGCCGTAGGCAAGAGCAACACCGCGCGACCGAAGCTGATTAAGATCACCGGGACGAACATCAAGGTCGGATCGAACTTCACCGACGCGGGTCAGCCTCAATCGATCGTCACATTCCCCACGTCGACGAATGATCCGAACAACGCGCTCATTATCCGCAATTCGCCAAAGGAACAACTCGTCATCGAGTCCGGCTCGTCGAACGTGACCATAGATGGCGTGTGGATCTACGCTAATCCGGCCAAGAACAGCAGCGGGCAAAATCTCGCGCCAAACACCGATGCCATCGACATCATCGGCACGCAGACGGCAAATATCCGCAACTGCCTGCTCGATACCGGCGACGACGACGTCGCGATCAAGTCCAATGCAGGCAGCGTGCCGACGTCGAACGTCAATATCAACCATTGCGTGGTCGGCGGCGGGCACGGCATATCCATCGGCGGCCAGGAAGCCGCCGGCAACACGATCGCCAAGCCCGGCGTTTCGCAGGTGACGGTGGATACGGTGCAATTTTTCAAGACAGATTACGGCTACCGGATCAAAACCGATGAAACCACGAAGGACAGTGGCGCAACAACGGGCGTGAACTACTCGAACACGTGCATGCGCAGTGTCGTGCAGCCGTTCCTGTTCACGTACGCTTATGCATCGGGTACCGGAGGAATGCCGCCCATCATTGCGAACGTGGCGATAAACAATGTCATCGCAACTGGGGCGACGACGCAAGGCGCGATCGTAGGCCTCGCGAACGACCTGATGGGTGAGCCGGCGTCGGGCAACAACGGGATCCGCATGATGAACACAACGATTACTGGTGGCAGCAACTTCACGGTCTCGTACGGCGAACTGCAGCTCGGCAACCACAGCAGCGTGAGCACGCACCTGGGAACGGACGGGCAGGTCGTGCCGATCAGCGATACGGGGCCGACCGTGCAATGCCCGAGTTCGATCATCATTCCCAAGCAGCTTTGACGAGCGCGTTAGGCGATCGGCCGGCTCGTGCCTTGGCGTCATCAGCAGTCGGCCGCACGTAGACGCACATCCAAATGATCACGCCGTATGGGCGGCGGATGGCGAGACCTCGCATCTCGTCCCGAGGGGCCGGCCCACTTCAGAGGTCCAGCAGGAGTTCCTCCGACGTCGCCCGCGACACGCAAACCATGACCTGGCTTTCCTTCTCTTCTTCCTGCAATACGAGATCTCGATGATCTGCCGTACCGCCGCAAAGCCGAGTCCGGCAGGAACCGCACGTCCCACTTTCACAAGAGCTGGCAATGCGGATTCCGGCATCGCGAAGCACCTCGAGGATGGTCTTGTCAGCCGGAATCTCGTATGTCCCACCTGACTGTGCGAGTTTGACAGTAAATGGTTTGTTCTCTCTGAGAACCGAGCTATCGACACCAAAGCTCTCGAAATGAATGCTTCCTGGCGACCAGTGTCCCGTCATATCCCTGACCGCATCCATCAACGCCCGCGGCCCGCAACAATACACGTGCGCTTTACCCGGCCGTTCGAACACCGACCAGAAGTCGAACGACTTCGAAGGGTCGCCATAGTCATGATGGATCTTTACGTACGGTCGCCACTCTTCGCCCGAGAGATCGTCAAGAAACGCCGTCGCCTCCGGATCGCGAGCGACGTATACCAACCGGAATTTGCGCAGCGCTTCCCAACGCAATTGATGCATCATCGAGAGCATCGGCGTAATACCGATTCCCCCTGCGATCAAGATGAACTCCTGCGCCCGCGCATCGAGCGGAAAGTTGTTCCTCGGCGCCGATGCGAAGATCAGATCACCCTCCTTGGTATCATCGATCATACTGATCGAACCACCGCGACCGTTGGCATCCCGCTTTACCGCAATCACGTAACGGTCGCGTTCCTCGGGACTGTTGCAGAGCGAGTAGCGGCGCCGGGCGCCGCTTGGTACCTGTACGGTGATGTTGGCCCCCGCCTCAAAGGGTGGCAGGTCGTCTCCGGCGGGACTGCGCAGCTCGAAACGCCAGATGTCGCGCGCCACCCGCTGCTTGCCCACGATTTTCAAACTTGACAGGACATCGTCCTGGAAGGGGCTCATACCGGTCTCCATGGAATCATTCGCGGCAATCGTGCCAGCGCTAACAATTAGATATATAATTATACTGCGATTCGGCGCGGGGTGCAGGTGGTGTTCGTCGGTACAAACCCTTGGTTGCCAAAAACTCTCAGCTTCCCTAACCTCTACAATTAGATGTCTAATTACAATGCTGACTGCGTGAGAGCGATCACCCCGCAGCCGGGGCATATCACGCATGAAGCAAGGAAACCCGGAGACGCAGATGACAGATTCAGCGCTGAGATATGGACATTCGTCCGGGCGCACCATAGCGGATGCACAGCAAGTCGAGGGAACTTACAGGAAGGTCACCCTGCGGTTGATGACTTTTCTCTTCTTGTGTTGGGTGCTCAACTATCTCGATCGGGTCAACGTCAGTTTCGCCCAACTACAGTTGAAGCAGGATCTGGGTCTCAGTGATGCAGCGTACGGACTCGGTGTGAGTCTTTTTTTCATCGGTTACATCCTGCTGGAAGTGCCGAGCACACTGCTGCTCAAACGAATCGGTGCGCGTCGGACTGTCACGCGCATCATGCTGCTGTGGGGCAGCATCTCGACCGTGATGGCATTTATGACGGCCCCATGGCAGTTTTACCTTGCTCGCACACTGCTGGGGGCAGCGGAAGCCGGTTTCTGGCCTGGCATCATCCTCTACCTGACTTACTGGTATCCCGCGGTGCGTCGCGCGCGAATCACATCGCGCTTCCTGCTGGCCATTGCGGCCGCAGGCGTTATTGGTGGCCCTCTTTCCGGTTTCATCCTTCAGAACTTCGCCGATGTCTGGGGCTATCGAAACTGGCAATGGCTGTTCTTTCTCGAAGGCCTTCCCGCGGTCATCGCTGGCGTCGTTGCGTTCTTTTATCTGACTGACCGTCCTGAGGAAGCACACTGGCTGACTAACGATCAGAAGCAGATCATCATCGACGACATCGAGGCGGACCGACGTGCAAAGCCCCATGATGCGCCGAACAGGCTGCTCGCTGCGCTTCGTGACCCGAAGGTCTATGTGATGGCCGCCGGTTGGGCGACCGTGCCGCTTTGCGGCACGATCCTGAACTACTGGACACCGACGATCATCAAGCTAGCTGGCATCAGCAACATACTGCACATCGGCCTGCTGTCGGCATTGCCTTATATCGTCGGCGCGGTCGGCATGCTGATAATCGCGCGAAGCTCAGACCTGATGCTCGAGCGCCGGTGGCACTTCATCGCATCGACGACTGCGGGTGCCATCGGAGCAGCGACGCTCACCCTGCTGATTCACAACTGGTCTGCGGCGATTATATGTCTCAGTCTCGTGTCGATCAGCTACTTCGCTGCCGCAGCGATAATCTGGTCCATCCCGCCAACCTATCTAACCGGCGATGCCGCGGCAGGTGGCATCGGCGTCATCAGTAGCCTCGGGCAGATCGGCGCGTTCTTCGCTCCGATCGCCTTGGGTTGGGTTAAAAGTGTCACGGGCACCTTTGCGGCCGGCCTCGTTCTCGTCGCCGCTCTAGTGTTCCTCGGGGGTGTCGTCGTCCTGCTCGGCGTGCCCGTCAAAAAGCTCGCCGCATGAGCGCCTTTTCACACAACACATATCTGCAATCAGTACGGGAGTATCAATGAGCAAGCTTCAGCTTTCCATCGCCGTCGGGAACTATGACCGCATCCGGCCGCTCGTCGATGGTGACGTCCAGATCGATGGCGTCGATCCCGTATTCATGTTGCAGGAGCCGGAGGAAATTTTCTTCCGGGCGTTCCGGCATGCGGACTACGACATCTGCGAACTCTCACTGAGCAGCTATTCTGTCAAGACTGCAGCGGGGGTCTCGCCGTATATCGCTGTGCCGGTCTTCCCCTCGCGCGCTTTTCGCCACACGTCCATCTATGTTCGCGCCGACCGCGGAATTAGCTGCCCCGAAGATTTGAAGGGCAAGCGGATCGGCGTTCCGGAATATCAGCTCACGGCAAACGTCTGGGTCCGCCTCTTCCTCAACGAGGAGTATGGCGTAAAACCATCTGACGTCACCTGGGTTCGGGGAGGCTATGAAGACCCCACGCGCGTAGAAAAGATCGCCCTTAGGCTTCCGCCGGACGTGCACCTCGAGAACGCACCGGAAGGAAAGACAATCTCAGGCATGCTCGAGACCGGCGAAATCGACGCACTCATCGGGCCGCGAGCGCCGTCGTGCTTCGAGCGAGGGCATCCGCAGATCAGGTACCTGTTTGAAGACCCTCACGCGAGCGCCGCGGAATGGTACCGGCGGACGTCGATTTTTCCGATCATGCACACCTTGGGCATCCGGAAGGAACTCGCCGAGCGTTATCGTTGGTTGCCCGAAGCCGTGGTCAAGGCATTCGAAAAGTCGAAGGCTATCGCACTTTCCCGCCTGAACGACACTTCTGCGACGAAGGTTACCCTTCCCTTCGTGGAAGATCATCTGCGCGCCGCGCGTAAGCTGATGGGCTCGGATTTCTGGTCCTACGGATTCGCGGCAAACGAAAGCGTCATCAATCGGTTCCTCAAGCAGCACTTCGACGAGGGTCTATCGGCGCACCTGCTGGAAGCAAAAGAGTTGTTTCATCCAGCCAGTCTTGAGGGCTTCAAGCTCTGACCGAACGAAACCGTAGTACTAATCACGATGTCATGCCGCGTAAACCCCAGGCTTCAAGATCGCCGCAAAAGCGCCGTAAAGATCGGCAAGGCCAGCCCGTTTTCTAGCTGGCCGATGGATCAGCCGCGTTTTGAAACGATACCTGTGGAGGGTTCGCATGAAGTGGTTCTATCGATTGAGTGTCGGGAAGCGGCTGACTGTTCTGATCGCGTGCGCCACGCTTGGCCTCTCGCTTATATCGGGGCTCGCATTCTATGAAATACAACGCGTCTACGATTCAGCTTCCTACGCGAGCGTCAACACCGTCCCGAGCCTCGTGGTCCTTGACGAGGCACAAGGTGGCTTCGGCACGACCCGGGTGCTCGTATATCAACATCTGCTGAGCACGGATGCAGCCGAGAAGAACGAGATCGCCGATAAGATCAGCGCTCAGCACCAACGTATTGTCGAAGCGCTGAAACGCTATTAGCCGTTGGTCTCCGACGATCGCGATCGTGCGATGCTTGCCACTGATCGCGAATTGCTCGCGAACTACGATGGGGTGCTCGAAAAGACACTCGATTTGTCGAAGTCGAACGCGTCGGCTGCGTTCACGCTCGCACACTCGCAATTGATGCCCTTGGCGGAGAAACTCAACGCCGCACTGGTGGACCACCGCCGTTACAACGCCCAACTCGGGCAGCAAGGCAGCGACGATGCGGCAGTCATTGTTCGCCGCGTGCTGTGGTTGGTCGTGATTGTGGCAGCATCGACCATGGCGGACTCGGCTTCGCCATCGTGCGCCACCTGTTGGGCGAGCTGGGTGGCGAGCCGTCGTATGCCGTGCAAGTATCGATAGCCTGGAATGCGAGAAGGCCGCAGATACGCCCTTCTCTTTTTAGCCGCGAGCGGCGGGCGGCTCTACAGTTCGATGTCCTTCTCTTTTTCGTTCGACTTCAGCATCGCAAGACATATCTCCAGCGTCCCTCTGGCCCATTCGCCATCGTGAATCGGTGGCGCCTTCTCCAGAACCGCGGCGTAGAGCTCGTCGATCACTTCTCTTCGCGGCACCGACGGCAAGTCGACAGGTCGTCGTTCCGAACACATATCGCCATAAACGATAATGCTGTCGGCCATTGGCCGGAGGTCCCCTCGTTCGCACGACACGATCATCGGACCGAAATGCTGATGGCAGAAGGATAAGCGTTCTGGGGACGGCGGCTTGTACGA
Organism: Trinickia symbiotica; assembly: GCF_002934455.1. Lineage (GTDB taxonomy): Bacteria > Pseudomonadota > Gammaproteobacteria > Burkholderiales > Burkholderiaceae > Trinickia > Trinickia symbiotica. Next base: position 255,336 of record NZ_PTIR01000002.1, read on the forward strand.
AGCACCACCGTAGGTTCCCTCAGCCTTGAGCCGCGCCTCTTGCTCAGGAGACTGCAGCGTCGCCAGTCGCCGTCTTGCGCCTCCATACGCGTCCGGGCTTTTCGCCGCGCCCATCTCACCGATCCAGCCCATCCATTCGTCGGAGTCGAAATGTCCGTATCCGCTATACGAGACGGAGGCGAACGCACCGCACTCAAACCAGATGATGGCGCTATACGCCCCCTCCGTCGGCCTTTCTGCGTCCCATCGCCCGACTGTCGCTCTGAGACGCCTCGCCGGCGAACCCACCAACAACCGCACGATGTCCACCTGATGCGCGGCCTGACTGAAAACCGCTCCGCCTCCTTCTGCCGTCGATAGTTCTTCGGGACGGCGAGGACGATAGAGGTAGTCGGTAAAATTCAGAGCATGGATCATTTTGATCGCTCCGAACTCCCCGCTCGCGACAAGCCTGCGCGTCTCAAGATACGGGGTGTCGAAGCTGTGGCAATGACCCACGATAAGTGCAACGCCTGCCTGGCGACAGGCGTCGATCATCTGGTCGCATTCCGCGAGAGTCAGGGCCATCGGCTTTTCGACGAGAACATGCTTCCCTCGCGCTGCCGCGATCTCCGTATGCGCCGCGTGAAACTGGTGCGGACTGGCGATATAGATTGCCTCGACGTTCGGGTCGGCGGCGAGCTCCCGGACATCGGCATACGTCGACGCCGAGAACTCCTTCGCGAATTGCTGCCGGGCTTCCGCACGTGGGTCGCAAGCGGCGACCAGCTCTACACGTCGGTCAGCCAGAAACGTTGGCAGCATCAACGAAAATGCTCGACCCAGTCCGGCTACACCGATGCGTAACCGGCGCGGTTGCACTAGGTCCGCGGACATTTAACGCGTCACCTGGTAGTTTGTGTCGAGCGCCGGCTGGTCCATATCTCCCCAGACGTACCTCGTCTCATACGCGCGCCAGTCGACTTCCTTCGGAATCACCGCTTGGAACGAACAAACCGTCTGCGGCGGGGTCAGCTCAGCCGTCCCGATCGCCGTCGCGCCGCTTTCGAACTCGCGCAGTGCCTCGAGCATCCGCTTACGAAACTCGACGATCGCGAGATCGCTCGCACCGAGCCGCTCGTCGGAGCGATTGGCGATCGGCCCCATCGTCACCCACATGGCGATGTCCTGATTAGGGAAGCCCTTGATGCCGGTGAAGTTTCCTGCCTTCATAGCCTCCCGGTCCTGCCAAAACCTGTTCTCGTGATTGCGCAGGGGACGGTAGCACTCGTCCAGGTCCACCCCCACCTGCTGGCAGAGGAATTTGCGCCAGGTTTCGGTCTCGGGCGTGGTCTTAGGATCGCCCCAAGCGATGAAATAGAACGCCGTATTATGGTCATCCATCGGAACGTTCACGTTCGCCACGTTGTAGAGATTGTTGGGCGGGATCAAAACCGTTGCGGGCGCGACGAATACCGTCGAACGAACGTACTCGTGCGTGTTTGCATTGAAGATCGGCCGTCGGATCGCAGCGTACCGAAAACCGTAGCTCGTGCGCTCGACTTGCAGGCGCGGCGCCTTGTCGGTAGATGGCCTCAACCAGTTCTTGGCCGTCGCTTCCGCGCCGCCGACGCGAGCCGGCACGAAGTCGGACGAGTGGAGACTGGAGCTGTGCGCGGAATCGATGGCGCCTTCGAGTACTTGCGCCCAGTTGCACGGCAGCAGCGCTTTCGCGATCGTGACGCGCGTTTCCGCGGTCGGCGCCCACGGCGGCGGAACAAACTCGGGAATCGCATCTTGAGGCCCCATATAGGCCCATATCATGCCGCCCCACTCCTTTGTCTGATACGCCTTGTGCTTAACCTTTTGGGTCATCGTACTCGCTGCCGGTTCAGACACCATCTCAATGACATTGCCGGCCACGTCCATCTTCCAGCCGTGATACAGACACCGAAGTCCGCAATCTTCATTGCGGCCGTACACGAGCGACGCGCGCCGATGCGGACAATACTCATCCATGACACCTACCCGCCCTTCCGTATCGCGGAACACGACGAGATCCTCGCCGAAGACGCGCGCCTTGACGGGTGCGCCGTCCGGCTCACTGACCTCTTCGATCAGACAGACAGGGGTCCAGTGCCGCCGCATGAGTTTTCCCATCGGGGCGTCGCCCACAACGCGGCACAGCAACTCGTTCTCTTCGACCGTCAACATGTTTCGTCTCCCGGCGGCATGTGCCGCCCCGCTGGTTAGATCGTCGCCATTCTATTAGATCTATAATTTCTGTGAAAGCAGTTTGGCCTGTTTCTGTGCAGCACTTCAGCCGCCATCGAGCTCGCACCGCTTCACCGGCACATCACTTCTATTTTACTAGCCTTCTAATATTAACTGTACCCCCGCAAGGCCGACACTCGCAACCTCGGGTTATCGCTGATGTCCGCATGAGAAAGCAGAAAGGCGGCGCGACCAGCCGCTGTGTGTCGCGCCCGAGTTTTTCGAACATCGTGTTAATATTGGAACGCTCTCCGAGCACTAGGCCGCGCATCTGCGATGACTCTCACCGGATCCGAGTCAAGAGTCATAGTGCATAAGCCACCGAGCCACGACATGCGTCGCCTACTTCTTTCGCTCGGCAAAGGGATAAGTCATGATCGATTCATCCGACGCGGTACTCGTCATCGGCGCAACCGGCGCGCAAGGGGGAGCCACCGCTCGCCACTTGCTTCGCGCCGGGCGCCAAGTGCGCTTCCTGACGCGAGATCCAGACTCGCCGGCAGCACGGGCACTCATCGAAAAAGGTGCGAAGGCACTGCGCGGAGATTTGGACGAACGCGAGTCGCTCGAAGAAGCGCTGAAGGGCACCGGTTCTGTCTTTTCCGTACTGCTTCCCGATTTCGACCACAGCGACAGCGAACGGCGCCACGGTTTTGCGCTCATCGACGCAGCGCGTAACGCGGGCGTCACTCAGTTCGTTCATACCTCCGTCGCGCAATCCGGCAATCACCAAACCTTTCCGGGCTGGAATGAAAAGCGTTGGAACAGGAAATACTGGACCGACAAATGGGAGGTTGAAGAGGCTGTTCGCTCGGCGGGCTTCGAATCGTGGACGGTCTTGCGGCCAGCATTCATGATGGACAACCTTGCTGAGCCGAAATCCCGCGCGATGTTTCCGCATTTGCACGAGGGCGTGCTCCTCAGCGCCTTGCGCGCCGAAACGCGACTCGACTGGATTGCCGCCGACGACGTCGGTGCGCTAGCCGCGAGCGCGCTAAATGATCCGCAACGATGGCATCGCGAGACAGTGCCTCTGGCTGCGGAAAATCTCACGATGTTTGAAGTCGCGCATCGCCTCAGCCGGGTCTTCGGGGCACAAATCAGAGTCTCGTGCGTTTCCCCCGACGAAGCGCTAGCCGAAGGCCTCTCTCCCGGCTGGGTGAATGCGCAGGAATGGATCAACGCGGTCGGATATCGCGTCGATATCGATTCGCTTGCAGAGCTTGGTATACAGCTGACACCGATGGCAGACTGGATCGAGGCAAATCGAGCGTCCATATCAGCGCCAGACTCACCTATGGAAGAAACCAGATGAATGCTCGTGTCCCGTCCTGGTTCGATCGCGCGATACTTGAGCCGCGTCGATCGCACTTTACCGAAACGAGCGGGACCGCCGTGCATTACGTCTCGTGGAATGCCGCCGACAAAGGCAAGCCCTCGCTACTTTTTGCGCACGGCTTCCTCGGGCACGCGCACTGGTGGGACTTTATCGCACCGTTCTTCATCGATCGCTTTCGCGTGTTCGCCTTGGATTTCAGCGGCATGGGTGACAGCGGCTACAGGCAGGAATACAGCGCCGATGTGTTCGTCCACGACCTCGCCGCCGTGGTCGACGCGATCGGCACCGGACCATCGGTCGTGGTGGGCCACAGCTTCGGCGGATCGCGTCTGCTCCAGGCATGCGCGACGTTTCCTGACCATCTCTCGCATGCGATCGTGCTCGACTCGTATTTCAAGCTGCGCGGCGATACGTTGCCGATCGTCGAACGACGCCCGCCGCCGCGCCCCTATCCGGACTGGCAAACCGCAGTCAGCCGCTTTCGGCTCGTCCCTGACCAGGATTGCGAGCCGTGGCTCCTAGAGCATCTCGCGCGGACATCGCTTCGTCAAACCCACGACGGCTGGGTATGGCGCTTCGATCCGAAGTTGCGAAATGTCCAACCAGTCGAAGGCGAGGCGGACCTGCTGACTCGCATCAAGGTTCCGGTCAGCTACGTTCACGCCGAATGCAGCAGCGTAGTCAGCGCCGATCGCGCGCGCGACATCGTCGCAGCAATTCCCTCCGCAAAGGGCCCCATCACCATGCCATGCGCGGGCCATCACATGATGCTCGATCAGCCACTCGCCCTGGTGAGCCTGTTACGAGCATTACTAGCATGATTTCCGATGGATCTGGCGCGATTGGAAAAAGCGATCCCGCTGTCTCGACACCTCATCGGAGGCAACGAGTCGGTCATAAATTGCACGGGCTGCCGCCATCCCTGAATCGAAATCGGAAGACTCGGCCGCTGCAGCGATCGCATTCAGGCACTCGTTTTCTATTGCATCGCTGTGGGCAAGACGTGCGCGCGCTTCAGCGACAACCTGAACCCAGTCGCAAGGGGGGACCGGTAGCCGGCGTATCAACGGCAGCGACGTGGTACCCATCTTTTCTCGCGCCAGTTCTAACGCAACACATAATACGTGGCGTTCGTCTGCCTCGATGACCCGGTCAAATAACTTTGTGTCTCTCAAAGTTCTTGCTGGCACGATCCGGCCTTCAAGAATGAATTGGATCGAGTGTGCGAGCCCCAGCACGCGCGGCAAGCGCTGCGTGCCTGACAAAGGAATGACGCCGAGCTTGCACTCCGGCAGGCCGATTTTCGAATCGCCCGCGACAACCCGATAGTGGCAAACCAACGCGGTTTCCAGACCTCCGCCGATCGCAAAGCCGTGGATTGCCGCAATCACCGGCTTGTCGCTCGCCTCGATTACAGGGTGAACGTGCAGCGACAACGCTGGCGAAGCCGTCGCGGCGGGGGTCCCGAACTCCCGAATATCGCCGCCCGCGGAAAAACCGCGCCCGCCGCCATTGAGCACGATCGCCCGAACCCGCGCATCGCGCCGTGCCGCTTCAAATGCAGCGACGAGTCCGCATCGGACCGGTAGCCCTAGACCGTTGACCGGCGGATGGCTCATTGTGACGATGGCGACCTCGTCTTCCACGCGATACTCGACGCCGGCGAAGTGCGGCGGATTCCAAGACGCCATTTGGTTTACGCGGTTCAGTTTCACAGTGCTTGGAAGGCCCACCCTATGCAAGGTCGCGCTGCGTCGGCGGCCATTTCAGACATGGGTTGCCTCACTGTTTTTGTACATGGTTCATATTTTTGAATGCCGATCGTAAAGTTACTGCAGAGAAGTGACTTGGTCAAGTAGCATCGTTGAATCGTTGCGCACGCTAGGTTGTCCCTGGAAGCGTATACCAGCCGGCGTCACTTTCAGCCCACATGAAATCAGCTATCCGGCAGTTCGCCGGTGTAATTGAAGGCGACGGTCCCTTTCGGGTGCTTGAACCAGCCCGGGTCGCGATAGTCGTTGCGGCCAAGTCCCTCGCGCACCTTCACGACGCCCGGAAAGACTCGTGCACTCCATGTCCACATGTTGAAGTCCGTCATCTCTTTGACGCGCGGCGTGAAGGTGCCGGGATCGATGTCGTAGGCGGACATCAGGAACACCAGCGACGTCGTCCCCATTGACATTCCCACCGTGTGAAGGTCCATGCTCTGTCACCGCTTGGGTTTTCAAGGAGCCCGGAAAACGGAATTTAATGTAATGGACATGTCATGCGGCGGATATTCGGGTCTGGCAAAGTTGCCGCGATTTCCTCGTGGGCATGAAGGGTGCTGCCCGCTTCGTCGGCGTTTTCGATATGAAAACGCTGAAGCTGGTCAACACCATTAAGTTTAGTCATTCGCCGCGCGGCATTTACTTCTATAGCCGCGCGCTGCTCGCATACAACGCTAGCCAAAGGAGGTCGCGATGGAGATAGTCACCGCAGTCGGCCATGCCCTCTGGATGGCCTTCACCATGCTGTGGCAGATTTTCTGGGGGCTGAGTCTCGGCTTCCTGTTCTCCGCAGTAATTGAAGTTATCGTGTCGAAGTCGGAGATGTCGAAGCTCCTACCCGACGCGTCGCCTCGCTCGCTGACCGTTGCCAGCCTGCTTGGTGCGGCGTCCTCGTCTTGTTCTTATGCCGCGGTTGCCATGGCCCGCTCCATCGTGCGCAAGGGCGGCAACTTTACCTCCGCGATGGCGTTCCAATTCGCGGCCACGAACCTGGTGCTCGAACTGGGCGTACTGATGTGGGTGCTGATTTCCTGGCAGTTCGCCGCCGCTGAGTTCATCGGCGGCCCAATCATGATTGTCGTTCTCGTATTGATCTTCCGCTTCTTTCTCAGTGAGTCGTTAAAGAGCAAAGCTATCGAGCAGGCGGACAAGGGTATCGCCGGCAGTATGGAAGGCCATGCAGCCATGTCGATGGCCGAACAGCATGGGACCTGGAAGCAACGTCTCTTATCCCCGGACGGGTGGATAGCAATCAGCCACAGCTATGTGATGAACTGGGCAATGCTGTGGCGCGACATCGCGATCGGCTTGCTCGTCGCAGGCGCGCTCGGAGCCTGGGTTCCCGACAGCTTCTGGCAGAAATTCTTCCTCGTCAGTCATCCAACGGCGGCGATGGTTTGGGGTGCGTTTGTAGGCCCGCTCATTGCGGTTGCGTCGTTTACCTGTTCCGTGGGAAATGTGCCGCTCGCCGCGGTGCTGTGGAATGGCGGTATCAGCTTCGGCGGTGTCGCTTCCTTCATCTTTGGCGACCTCGTCATCCTTCCGATCCTCAACATCTACCGGAAGTATTACGGCGGCAGAATGACAACGTTCCTTGCCGTGACTTTCTATCTGTCGATGGTCGTGGCTGCATTGGTCGTCGAAGCATTGTTTCAGCTTCTGGGGTGGGTGCCGAAGGAACGGCATACGGCAGTCATTGATGCTGCCATCACGTTCAACTACACGACCGTTCTCAACATTGTCTTTGGCGTCGCGTTCATCGTGCTGACCGTCCTGTTTTTCAAAACCGGTGGCCGGGAGATGATGCGAATGATGAAAAGCGGCGAGCACGACCATCGCGCAGCTGGGCATCAGGGCTCGCATAACCATGTCGCCTCTCAGCATCATGGCCATTCCGAATAATCCAAACGGAGATTGCAAATGAAAAAGCTTCTTGTCCGACGCACCGTTTCTGTTTGCGCGGGTCTGTCACTGGCCATTGCGGCGTTTCCTGCGAGCGCGCAGCAAGGCGCTTCAATGCCGGGAATGAGTATGCCCAGCGCGGCCGGCAACGGGTCGTCCCCATCGACCTCGGCCTACAAAGAAGCGGACCAGAAAATGATGAAGGAAATGAACGCGCCCGCGTACATAGGCGACGCTGACAAAGACTTTGTCGCCCACATGATTCCCCATCATCAAGGCGCAATTGATATGGCCGAGGTGGAGGTGAAGTACGGGAAGGATCCTGGCTTGAAGCGGCTGGCTAGGAGCATCATTAAGGCGCAGCACGATGAAATCGCCTATATGGAGAAATGGCGGGCGAAACACGGTGGAAAGTGACGGACCGTGCCGGCGGGGATCCGTCTGCGCGACGACAAAGGAAGGCGTTTAGTCGACCGCAAGCGCAATCGCGACCCCAGCTACTCGTTCTCTTCGAAGTAGTGAACTCGTCTCGCCCCAGCAAGCCTGCTTCTGGAAGGTTATGCAAAACCTACGCCGAACTTGTCTTAAGTAGGGACAGATATCAGAGCCAAGATTCCGCGCATCAGCTCCGCTCAACTCTTGAAGGTTGTGTAGCGTTGCGCTACACTACACAAATGATCAAGTCCTTCCGGCACAAGGGCCTCCAGGGTTTCTTCGAGACAGGCTCCAAAAAGGGTATTCGACCAGATCACGCCGACAAGCTGCTTCGCCAGTTGACCCGGCTGGACTTAGCCAGCGGCCCCGAGGACATGAACGTGCCGGGGTGGCGGCTACATCCCCTGGCGCAGGATCTTGCCGGTCACTATTCGGTCAGAGTCAATGGCAACTGGCGTATGACGTTCACCTTTGACGGCACCGATGCGATTCTGGTGGACTACCAAGACTATCACTGAGGCAATCATGACTCGAATCTTCAATCCGCCGCACCCCGGCGAAACGCTGCGCGAAGACGTACTGCCCGAACTGGGGCTCACGGTCACGGAAGCAGCTGAACAGCTTGGCGTGACGCGCACTGCTCTGTCGCGTGTGCTGAATGGTCATGCCGCAATCTCGCCCGAAATGGCGTTACGTCTGGAGCAATGGCTGGGCATCGAAAATGGTGGGCGGGCCGACTTGTGGATTGCTCAACAGGCAGCGTACGACCTTTGGCAGGCTCGCCAGAAAGGTGTGCCGCACGTCGAGCGAGTGCGTCTTGCCGCTTGAAGCAGGCGTTTGCTCACAAACCCCAGCCCCAAACTACTCGTTCTCTTCGAAGTAGTGCCCGAACTTGGCTTGCTTCGTACGAATATAGCGCTCGTTCTCGTCGCGCACGGGAATCGCCAGGGCCACACGTTCGCAGACGGGGATTCCGTGCTTCGCCAGCGTGTCGAACTTCTTCGGGTTGTTACTGATCAGCTTGACTGACGTGACCTTCAGTATTCGCAGAATCGCCGCGGCCGAATCGTACTCGCGCGCATCGTCCGGCAGCCCGAGCTCCAGGTTCGCTTCGACGGTATCGAGCCCTTGCTCCTGCAGTGCATAGGCTCGAATTTTGTTCGAGAGGCCGATGCCGCGCCCTTCGTGTCCGCGCAGATAGAGCAGCACGCCGCGCCCCTCTGCCGCGATGTAGCGCAGCGCGAGATCGAGCTGTTCGCCGCAATCACAGCGGTAAGACCCCAGCACATCGCCGGTCAGGCATTCTGAATGCAGTCGGGTCAACACCGAATTCTGGTGGCTCACATCGCCCATGACGAGCGCAAGGTGCTCGGCATCACCGGAATTCACGCGAAACGCGTACGACTTGAACGTGCCGTACCGGGTAGGAAGGGTCGCGGTAGCGACGAGCGTGACGCATTCTTCTGCGCGGTCGCCGTCCGTCGACGACGATGGGGAAAACGTGGGCATGACTCTCGCAAGTTGAAAGGACGATCTCCGCGCGCCAAATACCGGCGCTAGTCGGGAGTGTACCCGTATTCCCTGGCGCTTGCCCCGAGCGGAGGCCCACCGGAAATAGCAATCCCCACCAGAAGCGCGCCAAAAAGGGCTCATCGCGGCGGGCGCCTTCCTTTTGAGCGTTTGTTGGCGCCGGTTGGGCGACAGCACCTCGCCGCTCGACCACCTATACTCCATCCAACGGATCGGCGCCGCACCGCTTCGCTCGCGCCGCAACCTATCCGGGCCGTCGTCAGATGACAAAAAGGAGACGAAACATGCCGAGCGTTGCACAAATCCTCACGACGAAGTCTGAACCGCGAATGCACCATGGCCGTCCCGTCGTAACCATCGACGCGGACGATTCAGTGTTCGAAGCCGTCAAGCTGATGGCCGAGCATCAAATCGGCGCGCTCATCGTCACTGAAGGCCCCGACAACAAGATCGCCGGCATCATTACCGAGCGCGATTACGCCCGCAAGATCGTGCTCATGGAACGCTCGTCCAAAACGACGCCCGTGCGGGACATCATGACTGCCCATGTTCGCTACGTGCGCCCGACGGATACGGTCGAAGAATGCATGGCTCTGATGACAGCCCATCGGATGCGCCACTTGCCCGTCATCGACGAGGACCGGCTCGTCGGCATGGTATCGATCGGCGACCTCGTGAAGACAATCATCTCCGACCAGCAATTCACGATTCAGCAACTCGAGCATTACATCATGGGGGCACATACCTGACCTCGTTAGGGGCGACCGACGCCCCCAAGCCCCTTCTCTCGGAGTCCGCCCTCAGCCCTGAAGGGAATCCCCCTTCGGGGACTTCTTGCATTGCACGCCGCCGCGTTCAGTCGGTGACCTTGAATGGTATCGGTTCGACTTATAAAAATCCGGATGACTTATTCTTGATCCGATAAAACAATTATCGTAGCGCGAATCTGTAATCGATTCCGCCCGTCGCAATTTCGAATGTCTACTCGAATTAGTCAGATTTGATACGCAATTGATAGCCCTCGACTACAGACGACATCGGGCATAGATGGCATCATTGGAACGCGTAGCCGAGGCATCGTTCGCGATCATTTCCGAACGATAAAAGTCCAACAACAGACCTTGCGGAAAACAACCTTGAAAAAAATATCGCCCCGGTCCTCCCGGGCGGGCAATCCCGACTTGCGAGGACTTATGCCGCGTAATTTTATCGAACCGATGTCGGCGCTTTGGCGTGCGGCCGACGAGAGGTCCTGGTTTCGCGCGCTATGCCTGACGGCGCGCCGATGTGGCTTCGACCATACGCTATTCGCCGTCATCCCTCGTCCGGGCATGCGCTATGCCGACGTCTACCTGCACAGCAACCACGCTTCCTCCTGGCGAGAGACCTATGACGAGCGAGCGTTCGTGCGTATCGATCCAACCGTGATCCATTGCCTGAGGCAAACCGCACCGCTTATTTGGTCTTCGGCGGCTTTTACCGAAACCCGGCAAAAGGAAATGTACGAAGAGGCGCGCCGGCACGGCCTCGCGACCGGCGTCTCTCTGCCAATCCATGGGCCGAAACAGGAAGTCGGCATGCTTTCTTTCGCATGCGGCGATCAATCGCGCCGCGAGCTGGAATCGAGCGTGCGGCGCCATTTGCCTTTTTTGGCTCTACTTCGGGACGTGGCTTTCGACACCGGCCAGCGCTTCCTCTCCCGTCACGCCGAAACGTTGATACCGAAATTGACGCCCCGCGAGTACGAGTGCCTGAAGTGGACGGCACAAGGCAAATCGACCTGGGAGATCGCCAAGATCTTCGGCTGCTCGGAAGCCACCGTGAACTTCCATATGGCCAATATCCGCACCAAGTTCGGCGTCAGCTCGAGAAGCGCCGCGGCCGTCAAAGCGACCCGAATGGGTTTAATAGATCCCTACTGAACGATGCCGGCCGATGAGCCGGCGCGCGCTTTCCCAAGGCGATGGAAATGTCATCATCAGTAATTCGGTGTGCGAAATACAGCTTCAGCAGCAGCATCACGGGCTTCGGAATATTGGCGCCGAGCTCGAAGCGGCTACCGCGAGATTGCGTGACGCCGAAACGCGCCCAAAAGACTTTTTGGCTTTCTCTTATCTTCCTTCGATAAGCCTGAACGAATGCATTGTCGATATTTCCTTCGCGCGGCTCGGGGAGGCCGTTAGCGGTAGATTCGATAGAGCGGGCATCGATGATTGACATTTGTTTTCACCTTGTTCCGTACTCGGTACGCGAATCATCCCAAGTATCGCCTGTCATTTGAACCTATCTTGCTTGCCAGTTTCGCATCGCAAGCAGGCTGCATATGGTTTATGCGCATCGGCTAGCCCAACCACGATGGAGGACGAGATGAAAGCGAAAATCGCGATCGGCACTCAAAAAGATTTCGATGTCGATGTACTGGCCTGTATGTACCGCCTGCGAGCCCGCGTTTTCGGCGAGCGAATGGGATGGGAGGTAGCCATCCTCTCCGGCATGGAAATCGATGGGTACGACGCGTTCTCGCCGTACTACATGCTGGTCCACGATGAGCACGACGCGCTGTGCGGGTGCTGGCGCCTCATGCCCACCACCGCACCTTACATGCTGCGCGATACGTTTGCCGATCTGCTGCATGGCCGGCAGGCACCTCGATCGCCGCATGTCTGGGAGTTGAGCCGGTTTGCGATCGAATCACCGGAAAAACGCGGCTTCGGCTTCGCGGCGCTCGCACTGGAGGCGATGCGCGAAGTCGTCCGGTTTGCGGACCGGATGGGTATCACAAGCTATGTGACGGTCACGACGATCGCCATCGAACGCATGCTCAGAAAAGCGGGCGTCGAGACGCACCGTTTCGGTCCCCCGATGCAGGTCGGCGTCGAACATGCGGTGGCTCTCACGATCATGCTCGGCGCGCAAACGCGCCGCGCGCTGTTCGAATCAGTGGCCGTAGCCGCGTGAGCGCGACACCGGCGCATGCGCTCACCCCGCTAGGGGAGCCGTCAGCAATCGCTTAGGACCACTGACGAACGGACTGCCGGGCTCATAAAAACGCAGTGGCGCATGCATTTCCCGCGAGAGCCCGATTCGCTTCGTCGCGGCGACCGGTTGGCGCTCCGGAGCACCGGGGGCGTCCGAACGATCGTTCAGGCGACCGATCCATAAGCCTGCGCCGCAGCATAGATCGGCACCGTCCCACTGTGGGCCGATATCGAACGCCGTGCAAAGACGGCCCGGCCCGCGGGCAAGATCGAGAACGCGGGCCCCGGGACGCCGCGCCTGCATCAAGGCGAGCCCGTCGAGCGGCTCGACGGCGCGAAACAGGACGGCCGCGCCGACGCCCTCTTCTTCGCTCGACATATTGATCGTGTACGAGACACCGTACACTAGCCGCACGTAAGCATGCCCGCGCGCCCGAAAGAGCGGCTCATTGTAAGGGCGCAGCCCGCGGAAGGCATAGCTCGTGGAATCGCCGATGGGATACGCTTCGGTTTCGACGATTCTGCCGCTCATGCGGCCGCGAGGCGAATCGTGCACGAGACACTTGCCGATCATGAACCGGGCGAGCTCGACGGTGTCCACAGGCAGTTCGTCGCGCACGAGCGGAACGATAGGGTAAGGTTCGGCATTCATATTCATCGCGGAAGAATGTTTGCCTTGATGCAAGGGCGTCTGGCATCTTACTTCACGCGTGAAAGCATTCGCCCGCCGCCTCCCCGGCGAGCGGCGCCCCGGACCTGCCGAAAGAAGGACAAGAACGATGCAAGAACCGCCTCATCCGCTGCCCCGTTGGACGCTCGCCACGCCGATCGTCGCCTGGGCCGTGCTTGCTGCGTCGCCGTATGCGGGCGAGCATGGCCTATTCCTCGTCTTGGTCGCGCTCGCGCTCGCCGCGGCCGTCTTTGCCTCCGTGCACCACGCCGAGGTCGTTGCGCACCGCGTCGGGGAGCCGCTCGGGACACTCGTGCTGGCCGTGGCCGTGACGATCATCGAGGTCGCGCTGATCGTCTCGGTGATGCTGTCCGCCGGCCCCGAAAAGTCGGGGCTTGCACGCGATACGGTCTTCGCGGCGGTCATGATCGTCTGCAACGGCATCGTCGGGCTATGTCTGCTGCTGGGTGGCCTACGCCACGGCGAGCAGGATTTCCGCGTGCGCGGCGCGAACGCCGCGCTTTCCGTGCTCGCGGCGCTGTCCGTGCTGACGCTCGTCATGCCCAACTATCTGAGCGCCGTGCCGGGCCCCGTCCTGTCGCCGTCGCAACTCGCCTTCGCCGGCGTATCGTCGCTCGTGCTTTACGGCGTCTTCGTCTTCATCCAGACCGTGCGGCACCGCGATTACTTTCTCGCCGGCGAGGCCAACGGCGACGAGTCGGCGCATGCGGCGCCCCCTGGCCTCACCACCACGCTCGTCAGCAGCATTGCACTACCGGTTTGTCTCATCGCCGTCGTCCTGCTGGCCAAGAAGCTCTCGCCCGCCGTCGAGCGCATGGTCGTAGGCGCCGGCGCGCCTGAGGCGGTCGTCGGCATCGTCATCGCGGCGCTGGTCCTCTTGCCCGAAGGCATGGCCGCCGCACGCGCGGCCCACGCCAATCGGCTGCAAACGGCCCTCAATCTGGCGCTCGGCTCCGCGCTTGCCAGCATCGGGCTCACGATCCCGACCGTCGCCGCGGTATTCGTCTCGGTGGGCCGCCCGCTCACGCTCGGCATCGGCGGCATGGAAACCGTTCTGCTCGCGCTGACGCTACTCGTCAGCACGCTCACGCTCGCGACGGGCCGCACGACGATTCTGCAAGGGGCCGTGCATCTGTCCGTGTTCGCCGCCTACCTCTTTCTCTCGGTGACGCACTGACTCGGGACAACAACGCCGGTGTCCTCGCGGGCGTCGATTCGTTATCGCGATCAGCGTCGTCGATAGTTGCAAACTTAACGGCTGGATACACAATTGAAAAACGGCGCAGCTTGGTTGCGCGGTTAAAATACGCCGCGCTCCTTCGTATGTTTCGCCGGCCGCTCCGCCCTCTCGCGGCGCGGCGGGGGGTTATTCCATAATCGCTCTCGGACGACGAAACGTCCTCAGCAGCATGACAAACGATGCAACCTCAATGGATTCACTGGCCGTCGCCGAACGCGTCCGCGCGCTGATGACAAAGCGCGGCATCGCCAAGCGGCAACAGACGACCGAGCTGTGCCGGATACTGGAGCTGAGCTTCTCCCAGGGGCACCGCAAACTGCGCGGCAGCAGCCCGTGGACGCTCGCGCAGATCCGCAAGGTCGCCGAAGCGTTCAACGAGCCGGCGGCGCAGCTCGTCGGGATGGCACATGACGAACCCGGGGTCGCCGAAGCAAGCGCACGCGAGGCGTTGCTATGCATCGGTCCCGCGGAATGGCCCTGCATCGCTTGGATCGGCAATCCGGTCAACGCCCACCGATATGCCGAGTACGTCGCCTACCCGCGCGGCGACCAGTGGCGAGTCGTGCGGGCCGAAGGCGCGCTTGCGGCCGATGCGTGCGAAGTCGTCAAAATCGAAATCCACCCGCAGCGCGCGCAGGATCGCCGGCCCGTGGTCGCCGTGGTGGACAGCGATCGCACCGCCGCGGAAGCGCTGCGCGCGTATCTTGAGCAAAGCGGCTTCAGCCCGGTCGTGCACGAAAGTCTTTCGGATTTCGAAAACGCGCTGCGCACGCAAACGTTTGATGCCGTGGTCACGGATTGGCTGTTCGGCGACGAAACGGCGGCAGCGGCGATCGAAGCCGTCCGCCGCTCGCGTCAGTCGGCCGCCCCTGTCTTTCTGCTGACCGGGGAGCTGCTCACAGGCAAGGCGAGCGAATCGGAAATCAGCGATGTCATTCGCCGGCTCGATGTCTCATGCTACGAGAAGCCCGCCCGACTGGCCATTCTCGTTGCGGATCTATCGAAGCGCCTCGGTTTCGCCTGAGGGGTCAGCCCAGGGGCTGTGCCTGCGCGACGATCCAGCTCATGAACGATTGCATCGCGGCCGTTACGCGCTTGGACTTGAGCCACGTAAGCCAGTAGCTTCCTGTATCGACTTCGACGTCGAATGCGCAGACAAGGCGCCCCGAGCGCAACTCGCGCTCGAACATCCGCACCGGCGCGAGCGCCACGCCGGCCCCTTGCATGGCCGCTTCCACCATCAGGCGGGACGAGTCGAAGACGGGCCCCCGGATCGCTCGAGGCTCGACGCCGGCCGCTTCGAACCAACGAACCCATTCGTCGGCGCGATACGAGCGCAGCAACGTCTCATCGGCAAGGTCGCGAGGCGTGGACAGCCGCGCCGCGACGTCGGGCGCGCAGAGCACGCCGAGCGGCGCCTCGATGAGGCGCTCGGCCTGCATGCCGGGCCATTTGCCGTCGCCGAAACGGATCGCGCAATCGAACCCTTCGGCGGCGACATCGACGAGGTTGTTATGGGTCAGCAGTCGCAACTCGACGAACGGATGGTCGGCCCGGAATCGATTGAGACGCGGCATCAGCCATCCGACGGCGAACGTGCCGACGACGCCGACGGTCAGCACTTCATGGAAGTGGCCGCCCTCGAATTGTCTCAGTACCGCGTCGATGCGGTCGAAAGCGTCGGTCAGCACGGGCAGCAGTGCGAGGCCCTCGTCGGTCATGCCGAGCCCGCGCGGCAACCGCTTGAAGAGCACGGCCCCGAGGCGCTCCTCGAGCACGCGCACCTGCTGACTGACCGCGGCCTGAGTGACGCTGAGCTCGCGTGCCGCACGCGTGAAGCTGAGGTGCCTCGCCGAGGCTTCAAACGCGCGCAGCGCGTTCAAAGGCAGATTACGACCCATCGCTCACGATCCATACGATTTTTAGAAACGAGCCATTATCTTCGATTGCCGGGAAGCGGAGAACGGGCACACGCGGTAGAAGACGCTGGAGCAGCGCCTCGCCATGAGATCGGCAAGGCGAGCGGACAGCGCTGTTCTTCAGGACTGCTAACGGAAGGAAGATCGCCTCTCGCCGGACGGCAGCGAGCTGGTGAGCCGGCAATGCGCTGCAGAAGCGCACCGCCGGCACGATAAAGACCTGGGACTATTGCGCCAGCATCGGCACATCCGGCTGAGTCGACGCCGGGCTCGCGGGTCGGGTCTGCGTAGGCGCGATCGGACCGGCTGTCGTGGGCGCTGCCGACGATCTTTCCAGTATGGGCGGCATTTGCGCGGTCGTCGCAGGCGCGGCAGGCCTTGTCTGCGCGGACTGAACCGGCGCGCCCGCCGTCGGCGCGGGCGGTCGCCCGGGCTCGACCAACATCGGCACGGCCGGCTGGGCGGGTTCAGGCCGTGCCGCCGCATTGGATTCGATCATGGCGCGATTCACGAGCGCGCGCGCTTCGCCGCTGCTCGCATCGATCGACAGCGCGTTCCCCGCGTTGTGCCACGCGCAAGTCCATCGTTGCTCGACGAAGCAGGTGCGTGCGGCAACCAGCGCCGCATCGCGCGCTTGTTCACGCGAAACCAAGTCGCGCTGCAACATGAACGCATCGCTGTTGTCGGGCTGCGCGGCCTGTGCAGCGGCAATCGCGCGGCGTGCGGCCGAAAGATTGTTCTTCGCGAGATTCTCCTGAGCGACGGCGATGGAGCGGGCAACCGATGCTTGGCGCCGTTCGCTGTGCGCTTCGTCCTTCGCGGAAGGCGATGCGGCCGACGGCGCGCGCGCCGCGGCCAGTGTCTGACGGCTTTGCCGCGGAGCCGCATTCTTCGACCGTCCCGCCGACTGAGCGGACGGCGGCACGACGACTGGCGCGACGGCCGCCGACGAGTGCGAGGACTGCTGCTCGGAGGACGGACCGGGTTGCGTCGTGGAAAAACCTGTCAGCTCCGATGCGCTCGGCTCGATCGAAGCGACCGACGGAGCGGGCGCGGCAGGCTTCGCGGGCACCTGCTCCGCGACCTGAGGCGAAGAGGGAGCGGCCTGCTGCGGAGCGGGTGCGACCTCCGCCTGCTTGGCGAGCGTCTGTGGCGAAGGCTGCGATGCACTCGGCGCATTGATCGCCGGCCGCGGAACCGGCGCAGCGGAATTAGCCGCCGTCTTCGGCGCCCCTGAGGATTTCGTCCCTGGAGATGGAGCGGGGGTAGCGGGGGTAGCGGCGGCGACGGCCGGGCCCGCCTGCGCACGGCGAGCTTCCGCATCGCGACGGTCCGCCGCCTCCGCTGAAGCCCCGCCCTGGCCGGCTTGCACGCTGCCTTCCGACATCCGTTGAGTGGTCTGCTGCGTTTGCGTCGACGCATTGTCATGACGATGGAGCAACACCGCGCCACCGTAGAGAACGACGAATGCGAGAAGCGTGAGCGCGGTGCCGCCCTTCAATCCCCAATGTCGGCCGCCCCCGGACATGGGCGGATGCACGTCGCGGTAAGACGAATCGAAATCGGCCGCGAAAAGCGGCCTCGGGCGCGAAGCCCAGAGTGCCTCGCCGACTGGCAAATCGGCGCCTGCGTTCTTCGAAGGCTCCTCGCGCGAAGCGGGCTCGTCGCCACCGAGCGCCAACCGCGCATGAGTGCCGCAATGTGGGCAAAAAGAAACGGGCTCGTCGATCCGGCCGCCGCAACGTGAGCACGTTGCCGGAAATCGCGGGCCCTCACGAGGTTCGTTGCGCATCGTCGTCCCCTTACCACGCAACCGACGGCGGTCCTACGCCCCGCGTCGGCGAGGCAGGCGTCGGCGCCAAAGCAGCGCGTCGCGCAGACCGCACAGTAAAATTTGCAAATGTGGACATTCCTACCGATACTCGAAATTCCATCACGCGGCCCAATATCGGCCACCGGTCGACATGCGTCAAGGCGGCTTGCAAACTAGCATCAGCGCCGATCGGCCAGAAGCTAGAAATCCGCTGCAAGTCGATCGCCGCCCATTTTTGCCCGACGGTTGCCGTGGCCACGCGCCGCTATTAGTGAGACGAGACGGTGCGGGCGCTGTTCCCGCGCGATACATTGCGTTACTCGCGCTTACGCCCGGTCACATTGCGATGCTCTTCGACCCCGCTCAACGGGTCCGACCGAGCAGCAACGTCCGATATTCGCTCGGCGTGATGCCGACTGTCGCCTTGAACTGCCGCGTGAACGCGCTGTGATCGGTATAGCCGCAGAGCGCGGCCACGTCCGTCACTTTATCGCTCGAGACGAGCAGCGCCGTCGCCGCGTCGAGGCGCGTCTTCAGCAATACCTGACGCGGCGTCAGATGAAAGACCTTGTGAAAGTACCGCTCCAGCTGCGCCACCGACATGCCCGCCTTCTGCGCCAACTGCGCCATGTTCAACGGCTCTCTGTAGTTCTCCTGAATATGTTGAACGATCGCCGCCAGGCGCGAATAGGCGGGATGCGTCTTCTCGCTCGCCTTCAGGTCGCGCGAAATGCCGGCCACGCCGACGATCCCGCCCGCGGCACTGCGCAGCGGAACCTTCGTCGTCAGGCACCAGCCGGGCTGGCGTCCCGGATACAGGTGCAGTTCGAGCTGATCCAGTATCGCGGGGCTGCCATCGATGATGGCTTTGTCCTGCGCCATATAGACGCTGCCGAAGCGGCTCGGAAAGACCTCCTCCGTCGTCTTGCCGATTAGCGCGTCCTTTTCCTTGCAGCCGCAGCGTGAAGCGAGCGTGCGATTGACGAGCGCGTAGCGTGTTTGCGCGTCCTTGACAAAGAACACGACGTCCGGCAGCGCATCGAAGACAGGCTCGAGCTGTTCAAAGAGCGGCAACATGTCAGAGAGGGTCGTGCCCGCGGGCACATCGGGCAAGGAAAGCATCGGCAGCATCGTCGGGGTCGCGCGAGCTCGCGCGTCGCACGCGAAAATCGAAATGTGCCTCGATTATAGGGGCGCGGCGACCTGCGTCAGCCCGCGGACACGGCTGCGCAAAAGCGGCCCGGCAGATACGGTGCGACGTCGATGGGTGCATCGGTCGAGAAGAGTTGCGCCGCAAGCAGTTTCGCCGTTGCCAGCGAAGTCGTCACGCCAAGCCCTTCGTGCCCCGTGGCGACCCAGACGCCAGGCACGCCCGAGCCCGGCGGCGCCGGGCCGATCAGCGGCAGGCCGTCAGGCGTCGCGGCGCGAAAGCCCGTCCACGCCCGCAACGCATTGAGCCGCGCGAGCCCCGGCAGATAGCGCTCGCAACGCGCGAGCATTTGCGCGAGCACGGGCACCTCGACGTCGGGATCGGTGGTATCGAACTGCCGCGACGAGCCGAGCAACAACTGCCCTGTCGGCCGCGCCTGCGCATTGAACGCAACCGACGTTCCGCCCGATTGATGCGCGCTTTTGATGTACCCAAGCTCCAGCAATTGGTGAGAAATGAACCCCGGGTAGCGATCGGTGATGACGAGATGCCCCTTTTTCGCGCGCAGCGGCAAGTAGGGAATGAGCCGCATCGCGGCGAGGCCGTTCGCGACGATGACCACGTCCGCGCTGGCACGCTCGCCGCTGGCTAGCGTCACGGTCCGCGCGTCGACGGCCACGACTTCGCTTTCGGTCCGCAACGCGATGTTTCGGTGTCCTGACGATTCGGCGAGCAGCCACTGGGCCGCGCGCGGAGCGTAGACGATCGCATCGTCTTCGACGAGCAGCCCGCCCACGAGCGACGGAGCGAGTTGAGGCTCACATTGGTGCAGCGCCGCCTGATCGAGCAACTGCGCCCTCAGCCTGTGCGTAGCAAACGTCTCGTGCAGCGCGCGCGCTGCCTGCCATTCCTCGTCGTCAGCGGCGGCCCATAGCGTGCCGCAGCGATGAAACGCATCGTCGGGCCGCAGTTGCGGAGCCAATTCCAGCCAAAGATCGCGCGAATGGCGCGCGAGCGCGAACTCGGCCGGTGTATCGTTCATGACGACGATGTGCCCCATGCCCGCCGCGGTGGCGCCGCAGCCGATGCCGCCGGCCTCGAACACGTTCACCTTCATGCCGCGCGCGGCGAGCTCGGCGGCACAGGCGGCACCGACGATGCCCGCCCCTACGACGAGTGCTTCAGCTTTCATTCGGTTCACGCAACAGGGATCCCCGAAGCGAACGGATCGTCCTGCTCGAAGCAGAGTTTGCCCTCGGCCATGATATGCGCGCGGCCTGTGATGATAGGCACGATGGCCCGCGTATCGCCTGATCCGGCGTCGATCGCGCGGACCGCATGGGACTGATCGTCCGTCTCGCTCGCGCCTGCATCGTCGAGCAAGACATAGCGCCCTTCGAAGACGCTGCCGATGATGCTCTCTTGCCGCCAAGTCTCGCCCTGGGCGAGCTTTCCGTCCGCCGCAAGGCACGCGAGCTTCGCGCTCGTGCCCGTGCCGCACGGAGAACGGTCGTAGGCATTGCCGGGGCACAGCACGAAATTTCGACTGTCGATACCGGCGCGCGGGCTTTGCGCGAATAGCTCGATATGATCGATGAGCGCACCGCCCGCTCCGGTCACGCCTTGCGCCTCGAGCGCCTCACGGATCGCATGCGTGAACGTCGTCAGTTCGCCGATGTGGGCCGGCTCGAGCGTGCACCCGTGCTCCGACACGAGGAAGAACCAGTTGCCGCCCCATGCCACATCGCCCGTGACCGCGCCGTATCCGGGCACGTCGACGGTCAGCGCGCGACGATAGCGATGCGCAGCCACATTGCGTACGGATACGCTTCGGTCTTCGTTCAGCGTCGCTTCGACGATGCCGACGGGCGTCTCGATCCGGTGGCGCCCCGGCTCAATGCGTCCCATATAAGCGAGCGATGCGACGAGCCCGATCGTGCCGTGGCCGCACATGCCGAGATAGCCCACATTGTTGAAAAAGATGACGCCCGCGGAGCAGCTCGAATCATGCGGCTCGCAAAGCAGTGCGCCGACGATCACGTCTGAGCCTCTCGGCTCGGTGACGACGCCGGCGCGCCAGTCGTCGTGATGCTCGCGCAGCCGCTTGAGCCGCTCGGAAAGCGGGCCGCTGCCGAGGTCGGGGCCGCCGGCCACGACGAGGCGCGTGGGTTCGCCGCCGGTATGGGAGTCGATAATAAGGATGGTCTTCATCGTAAAACTAGCCTCGGTTTGAAACCCCGGCAGCAAGGCCGGTGAGCCGGGAGCCCGGCCTGAACGATTGCTGCGCCAATGGTAGGAATGCGCGAGGCTTGCCGTCTTGGCGCCGATGCGCGCCGCCAATGACGATTTCGGCACATCGATGCGGGTTCCCGGTTATGCCGAAATCGTCATCGCCGATGCGCGTAGGCCGCAAGACGCCTCGGTGCCTCGGGCATACACTGCCGAACATCCCGTCTACCGGATTCGCTCAAGGAGAGGAGCAATGGCCACTACATGGAAGGGCGTACTGCCCGCGGTCACCACAAAGTTTCACGAGGATTTCAGCATAGACCGCGCTTGGACGAAGAAGAACATCGAGGCGCAAATCGACGCGGGCGTCGACGGCATCATCGTATGCGGTTCGCTCGGCGAAGCCTCGACGCTTTCGCTCGACGAAAAGCTCGAGGTGCTCGACATCGCCGTCGAAGCCGCGCGCGACAGGGTCCCCGTGCTCCTGACGATCGCAGAGAACAGCACGCTCGACGGCTGCCGTCAGGCCGAGCGCGGCGCGGCGCATGGCGCGGCCGGCTACATGGTCCTGCCGGGACTTCGCTATTTGTCGGACCGCCGCGAGACGCTCAATCATTTCCGCATGATTGCGAAGGCGAGCCCCCTGCCGCTCATGATTTACAACAATCCGCTCGCCTACGGTGTCGACATGACGCCCGAGATGTTCGCTGAGATCGCCGACGAGCCAAAGATCGTCGCGATCAAGGAATCGTGCGGCGATGTGCGGCGCGTGACCGATCTGATCAATGCGGTAGGCGAACGCTATTCGATTCTCTGCGGTGTCGACAATCTGGCCATGGAAGCGATGCTGATGGGCGCGCATGGCTGGGTCGCCGGGCTCGTCTGCGCGTTTCCGCGGGAGACGGTGGCAATCTATCGGCTGCTTCAGCAGGGCCGCGTCGCGGAGGCACTGAAAATTTATCGATGGTTCGCGCCGTTGCTCGCACTCGATGTGTCGCACAAGCTCGTGCAGAACATCAAGCTCGCCGAAGCCATCGTCGGCCTGGGTACCGAGCACGTGCGTCCGCCGCGGCTGCCGTTGGCCGGTGACGAACGCAAGGCGGTCGAATCGCTGATTCGCAAGGCGATCGAAACGCGGCCGGCGTTGCCGGCAATCTGACGGACGGCGAACATCGAGCACGATCAAAACTGCGGGAAGCGCCCTCCCCACCCGCCGCGGCGCAAATAGCGAAACGAGAGCGGGATGCCGGTCAATTGCGCTGCGAACCATCTCACCGACGCGTGATCGTCGACGATGATGGTGCGCAGCCGAAACGGATCGGTCGAACCGTCGTTCCAGCCGACGTCGCATGTTCGAGCGCTCGTGTAGCCTGCTGCTTTCACCAACTCGACTTCCCGCTCCCCATAGTTGCCGTTCGGATACGCAAAATGTGAGCATGCGTTCCCAACCAGCTGCTCGATCTCGCGCTTGCAAGCGACGATCTCGTTCTCGCATTCGGCATCGTTGCAACGCGTCAGCACCGGATGGAATTGCGTGTGCGCCTGAAAGTCCACGTACGGACGCATCGCTTCGATTTGCTCGACGGTAAGGCCTGTCGCTCGATCGTCGCCGTCCTGGCGATAGCCGTATGCATCGAGTTCAGCAAGGCGCTCCGCATTCGTCATATGCTTGAGGCGCTCGATGCCGGCTTTCTTCGCTCCCGGATGCAACCACCAGTGCGTGCGCGCGCGACCGACAATGCCGCTGCAAAGAAAGATCGTTGGGCGCACGCGATGCTTGATGAACACGGGCAGCAGATCCGCGTTGCCGATGTGACCATCGTCGAGCGTGATCACGGCGCGTGGACGCCCCTGCCCCGGCGTGCGCGCCTTTTCGAGAGGCACGAAATCGCACATTTCGCGCAGATAACCGAGATGCGCATCCAGCGTCGCTGGGTCGGGATCGTGATAAAGGAGGATCGCCACGCGGTCCCGCCACAGCAAGGCGCGAGTCGCCCTCGCGACGCCTGTCAGAACGAACAGCATCGCGATGAACTCTTTGAATGCTGCCCCGCCCGAGGTTTGGGACATTGGTTTTCTCCGTTCGAGGACGACGCGCAGCCACAACGAGTCTAGGGAGAGGCGCCCCTGGTCATCGGTACGCAGCCGCACAATGCCAGCGAGAACGAACTTCCGCTGGACCAGCCGGGATTCGACGGCCCGCGGCGACGCTGACCATCCATCGACGTTTCACTCGATGACGAACCATTCCCTACGCCGCGTCGCTAACATGGGTCCAATGAATACGCTCACACCTCTCCAAGCAACCGCGCGGTTCACACCAACGATCGCGCGCATCCTCGCCACGGTCAGCATTGCATTCGTCGTCACGCAACTGGATGTGACGATCGTCAACATCGCCTTGCCGAGCATCGGCAACCAGTTGCATGCGCCGGTGGCAAGTCTTCAATGGATCGTCGACGCCTACACGCTCGCGTTCGCCGTGCTGATGCTTTCGGCCGGCGTGCTCGGCGATCGCTACGGCGCCAGGCGACTCTTCTCGGCGGGCCTCGCGTTGTTCGCATTGGCGTCGCTCGCATGCGGTCTCGCCCCGAACGCGCCGGCGCTCGTCGCCGCTCGCGCGGTACAAGGCGCCGCCGCGGCCGCGATGCTGCCGAACTCGCTCGCGCTCCTGAACCGCTCATGCGGCCACCACCCTCACTTGCGCGCTCGCGCCGTCGGGCTATGGACCGCATCGGGCGCAGTCTCGATTGCGGCGGGGCCCGTCCTCGGCGGGCTGTTGATCGCCGCATTCGGCTGGCGCAGCATCTTCCTCGTCAACCTGCCGATCTGCGCGCTGGGTCTGCTGGCCACGTTTGCGTGGGTGCCGAATGAACGAGAAGAGACATCACGCCGTCGAACGAGCGGGACGGTCGGCATCGACGTTCCGGGTCAATGCGCCGCAATCGTCGCATTGACCGCGTTCACGGGCGCCGTTATCGAGTCACAGCCTCTAGGCGGGGGAAGTCCGTGGATCGTCGGCGCATTGGCGGCCGCGATGCTCGCCTGCATCGTATTCGTCGTGATCGAAATGCGGAGCAAAGCGCCGATGGTGCCGCTATCGCTGCTGCGCGACGCAACGATCAGCGCGGCCGTCGTATTCGGCGTTTGCGTGAACCTAGCCTACTACGGGACCGTGTTCGTCTTGAGCCTCTACCTGCAACGTGCGCATGGCGAGACGCCGCTCACGGCGGGCCTCGCATTCCTTCCGCTGACGGGGGGCTTCCTAGTCTCCAATGTCGTGAGCGGCTGGGTGGTCGCGCGCCGCGGGCCGCGCTTCCCCATGATGTTGGGCGCCGCGATCGGCGCTCTCGGCTACGGCTTGTTGCATACAGCGCGAGCGGACAGTTCGTACGCGGCGCTCGTCGTGCCGTTTCTGTTGATTCCGGCTGGGATGGGTCTTGCGGTGCCCGCGATGACGACGGCCATCCTCGCCTCGGTTGAACCGCATCGCGCCGGCACGGCGTCGGCCGTCCTAAATACCGCGCGTCAGGCGGGCGGCGCTGTAGGCGTTGCCGCGTTCGGCGCCCTCGCGAGCGGCACCGGCACGCAAGCGGTGGTGACCGGGCTACAGGCCTCGGCCGCGATTTCCGCCGCGTTGCTCATTGCAGGCATGTTGGCAAGCATTCTCGTCCACCCGGAAGGGCACGCGCGGGGGGAACTTGCAGGCGCGCCGGCGCGCCACGGCGCGCACGAGCCGCAAGGAAGATGAGCGTTACACGAAAAAAAACGGGCGGCGTTAGAAAAAACGTACACCGCCCGCACGCGAGGAAGCCGCCGTCACAGCTTGGCGTTTTGTATCGTGCCCGTGTCGAGCGCACGCTCGATGAGCCCTTCTTCGCACGCCTTGCGAATTGCATTGGCGATAAGCTTGTCGGGCGGTTCCATGTCCGCTTTCAGTGCGCCAAGCAATCCGCTCGAATCGAATACCACGAGCGTCTCAGCCGAATCGTCGCGGCTGATGATGACGCGATGCGCCAACTCCCCTTCGCCGAGCGTCGCGCAAAACCGCATCGGACGGCCGTTTATGGTCTGCTCGAAATTCTCGATCATCGCTGCGCCCTCCGTGATGAAGCCGAAGCGTTCGTAGCGGTAAGAGAAGCAAGCTCCGTGCGCAGACGATGATTCATACCGACGAACGTTCGATTTGTCCGGCGCGATTTCTGTATCTACAGCAGACGCCGCTTCGGCGTACGCGCCGCGTCGATGCTGAGCGCGCCGGCGCCCGTCACGCAGAGCAGAAGGAAACCGCCTGCTATGCCGATGTTTTTCCAGAAATGAATCACCATGTCGCGCTGAACGGCCGCATCGACCACGTTCCAGAAATCATGCCCGAGCACGGCCGTGATGACCGTATAGGCTGCCATGATGATGCCGAGCGGTCGGATCAAGAAGCCGACGACGAGGAAAATGCCGCCGATCAGCTCAATTGCCGTCGCGATCCCCGCACCGATCTCGGGGAACGGCACGCCTTTTGAATGCAGATACCCCACGAAACCGGAATAAGCCAGCAGCTTCATGACACCGCCCCAGAGAAAGAGCACGGCAAGCGCAAGGCGGGCGAAGAAGATGATGCCGGAATCGATGGGACGCGCCATGAATGCTTTCCTCCTTTTTTCGTCGATCATGACAGGCAGTGACGATCGCCGCGGGCCGGCGTGTCGATGCTCAGGATATGCGTTGCGCCCTGGATTTCCAAGCGCGGCGCACATCCTCGTGCCTCAATCGAACGAACGACTCTGGAAGAAAGGCGAACCGCTCAGCGCAAATGCAGCGAATCGAGCTGACTTTGGGCGGTTCGCGCCGATACTTCTTTCTTGGGCTCGGCTCGGGCCTATGCGACCTGCTGCGGCCTCGATTCACCCGGATCGTCCGATTCGCGGTGGTCGCTTCCGCCAACCACGTCGAGCTGACGCATCATCGGCGCCTCGGAGCGCAGCCCGATCGCATTGAGCAGGCGGTACAACGTGGCGCGTGAAACGCCCAGCTCCGCGGCCGCACTCGAAAGACTGTACGCGTGACGCGCCAGCGCCTCGCGTACCGCCGCGCGCTCCGCTTCACAACGGACTTCGGCGAGCGTGCGCCCCGGCTTCGGCCCGGCGTCGGGCAGACCGAGATCGTCGGCCGTGATGAAGCGTCCTTCCGCCATTACGACCGCACGCCTCACGCAGTTGATGAGCTCGCGGACATTGCCGGGCCACGCGTAGTTGAACATCGCCGTAATCGCGTCGCTCGAAAAGCCGCGAATCTTGCGCCGGCCGTCGCGCTTATGCAGCGCGAGCGCATGGTAGGCGAGCAGCTTGATATCGTGGCCGCGCTGGCGCAATGGCGGCTCGTCGAGGCGCAGCACGCAAAGCCGATGATAGAGGTCGGCCCGGAAACGCCCCGCCTCGATGGCCTGCTGCAAATCGACGTGCGTCGCGGAGATGATGCGCGCGTCGACCTTGGTCGAGGCGTTGCCGCCGAGGCGCTCGATCGTCCCCTCCTGCAAAAAGCGCAACAGGACGGCCTGGCACTCGTGCGGCATATCGCCGATTTCGTCGAGAAAGAGCGTTCCTCCGGCGGCGGCCTCGATGCGCCCGATCTTTCGTTGCAAGGCGCCGGTAAACGCGCCGCGCTCGTGACCGAACAACTCGGACTGGAGCAACGAAGGCGGAATTGCCGCGCAATTGATCGCGACGAAGGGCTGGGCCGCGCGCGCCGAGCGATCGTGGATCGCGTGCGCGGTCAATTCCTTGCCCGTGCCCGATTCGCCGGCGATGAAGACGGGCGCATCGTTACGGGAGCATTTCTCTACCCCGCGATAGAGCCGCTGCATCGGCTCGCTGTTGCCGATCATCTTGCAGCACCCCGGCATCGGCGGACCCGAGTCGACGCTGTCACGCAGGACCGAGAGCCCATGCGCATGGCCGAGCACGATCGCGAGCCGCTGATCGTCGCAGGGCATCGTGACGAAATCGAAACAGTAGTCGAGGATGAAGCGCCGAATCGCGGGTTGCTCGGCTTGTCCATGACGAACTTGTGCCACCCACGTTGCATCCGTATGGGACACAGACGCTTCCAATTCGGCCAACTGCTGCTCGGTGCAGTCCAGCGGCATCGCGACGACGCCGACGCGAATGACACCGCGTTCGAGCATGCGGTCGACCTGCTGAGGTGTTCTGGCGTGAACGACATGCCAGCCGGCCGAGACGAGTCCGTCCTCGCCGACAACATCGGGCTTCAGCGAAAGAAAAAGAACCGTCCGCTCGGCGCGCAGCGGATTCGACGCTTTGTTGTTCATGTTGCCCCCCGTATCGATGCCTAACCGTTGTTCCTCAGACGTATTAAAACGGCATGCATCGGTCCAAACTTTGATTTCGATCAATCGCGGTATAAGACATCGCACTAATACTTACCCGTATCGATCGAAACCCAATCCGAGGCCGGCCGTCTCGAGCGGCTCTAGCCCCATTTTCATCCCGCCTCGCATAGGTCAGGATGTCCCGGTTCACGACAATTGAACAGCCGGCATCGATACGATGCCGGACCTGAACGACGGCCGTGCCTGCTTCTTACCTCGGAATGATTTTTATTTGCGCGCTTTCGTCCCGCACACCGCCCGGTGGAGGTGTTGGCCGATCGCGCATTGAAGCCCCTTGCATTGCAACATAGACGACAATCTGACGAAATGCCATAGGAAAATAAACGCATTAGGCCAAATCCGGATACGGGTGTAGCTTGAAACGGTGGGCGTGCGGTGGTCAACATACTAATTTCGGACGCGGTCACAAAGTTGCAAACCATGCGCGATATGTCCGGCGCTGCTTCTCGGGCGGGCGGCGACTATCAGCTCGCGCGAACAAGGCGCAATTGGCTGGCGGCGAACATTGCATGGAGCACAACGTTCGCTGGCGTTCGCCCCGATAGGGTGCGCCCGTAAGGCGTTTCCCAAATCGAGCGAAAAAATCGATGCCTGCGAACGTTATTACGTCAAAGCTATAGCGAAGTCGAAATCGGGGGACCTGCCACCGAAATCGATCAATTAGTTTTACTTTGAAGGACGGGGGACTCGTGGCCAATGCTTCGAGAAAGGGGATTCCTTCCGAGTCGATCACGTTCTGCGCGCTGACGGCTCTGACTATTCAAACGGTCGTGCTCGCGAACTGGGGCACACATTATTACTTGCTTCGTCAATCGACGGGGCCGCTGCTCGGCTGGGATTTTGTGGTTTTCTGGTCCGCCGCTCGCGTGACGCTGGAGCATGGCGCGGCAATGGTTTTTTCTCCGACCGTGCTGCACGAAATGGAAGCCGCCGTCGGTCACTTTCGCGAAATTGGGCCGTGGGCCTATCCCCCGACTTTCCTGCTAGCGCTCATCCCGTTCGGGCTGTTCTCGTTTGCTACTGCGTTCGGGCTGTTCTCCGCCGCGGGGCTCGCTGTCTATGCCGTGGCGTTGCGACGCGCCGTCCGCGGACTCGATCCGCCGTATATGTTGTTCGCTGCCGGATTTAGCGGCGTCGGCGTGGCGCTCGCAGCCGGACAAAACTCACTGTTGACGACCGCGGCGGCGGCCGGGGCCACTTTGCTGCTTGACTCCAACCCGATTCTCGCGGGAACCTGCGTCGCGGCGCTCGCGATCAAGCCGCAACTGGCCGTGCTGTTCCCGCTCGCGCTCGCCTGCGGCAGAAAATGGAAAGCACTCGCGGCCTCGGCCGCCTGGGCGCTAGCCTTCGCGACAGTCGCGACAGCCATATTGGGCGCCGACGCATGGACCGTGTTCGCCGCGCACTTGCCGTCTTTCAATCAACGCTTTGTCGAGCACGGCTCAACTCACTGGGCGGCGATGCCGACTGTATTCGCCGCCGCAAGGCTCGCTGGGGCGTCCGTCCCGGCTGCCTATGTTGCCCAAGCACTCATCGGGGTTCCCGCAGCCGCAGCGGTGGCTTACTTGTGGCTGTGCGACGCGCGATTTGAGTTGCGCGTCTCGGCGCTCGCCCTCGGTACGCTGCTCGTCCAGCCTTATCTGATGTATTACGACCTCGCGTGGCTCTCGCTGCCAATAGTCATGCTGCTGCACGACGCCAAGACGGTCGAGCTGAGCCGCATCGAATGGATCCTCGTCGGCGCGACCTGGTTGGTGCCGGCGCAAGCGTTCATTGCGGTCGGGTTCGACTTTCCTTGCCATATTGCGACAGTCGTGATGATCGCGCTATTGGTCGCGGTCGTGCGACGACATCTTGCCGTGCGGCGACGGTGCGGCTGACCGCGTCCGGCATCCAGGGGAAACTTCAATTGGACAAGACTTTCTCGGCCCAGCGCTTCAGCGCCGTCTCGCCGCCGCGAATACGTGACACCGCTCGAGGCGGCTGTACGCCCCTATATGCCCTGTACGCCGTGGGCCTACCCGCCGACGCTCCTCCATCTCACGTGTTGAAATCGCGATCCTCGTCGTAGCTTGGTTCGCGCCGGCGCAGGCTCTCGTGACAAGATGGTTTCCATTCATCGGTCAATGGGACGCGGCGGTGCTACGGGCATTGATCGCGCTCATCTTCCATCGACGCCTGCGAGCCGTGCGGACCGCGGACAGCGAACGCGAGTTTCGAGACAATCTCTCAAGCAGAACAATCACGGCGTGAACCGCAGATGCAAGCTCTGGAGAACTGAAACCGCCTCAACGCTCTGCGACACGCACGCCGGCGATCGTGCGCCTGCGCGCCGCGTCATACCGCGACCCATTGCGCGCGCGCAGCTCCGCGCGCGCCGCGGGCAGCGCGCTCACCTTGTTGGTTTCCCGATAGCGCCGACGCACGAGATAGACCGGACGCTCCTTCGTCTCGTGGTAAATGCGCCCGACGTATTCGCCGACGACACCGATGCCAATGAGCTCGATTCCACCCATGAAGAGCAGGATCGAAATGATCGAGGCGTAGCCGGGCACCGGATTGCCGAAGAGCAGCGTACGGCCGACGATGACGCCGCCGTAGCAAAAAGCGAGCGTCGCTATCGCAAGCCCGATGTACGTCCAGCTTCGCAACGGCACTGTGCTGAAGCTCGTGATGCCTTCGAGTGCGAGGTTCCACAGCCGCCATCCCGAGAACTTCGATTTCCCGGCACTGCGCGGCTCGCGCTCGTACTCGACGATGACGGTCCGATAGCCGACCCACGCGAACAGCCCCTTCATGAAGCGATGGCGTTCCGGCAAGCTTCGCAAAGCGTTGACGACCGCGCGGTCCATCAAGCGAAAGTCGCCGACGTTCTCCGGCAGCTTGACGTCCGAGAGCGCGTTATGGATGTGGTAATAAAGCGCCGCCGTTTTCCGTTTCAAGAACGAATCGCAGGCCCTGTTGGCCCTTTTTGCGGCGACTACCTCGGCCCCGTCGAACCAGTGCGCGATCATCACGGGGATCAAGCTCGGCGGATCCTGCAGATCGGCATCGATCGGAATGACCGCATCGCCGGATGCTTCGTCGAGGCCGGCGGTCAGCGCAGCCTCCTTGCCGAAGTTGCGCGTGAGATCGACGACGCGCACGCGCGAATCCCGCCCTCTCGCTTGCACGAGCTTGTCGAGCGTCCCGTCGCTGCTGCCGTCGTTGATACAGACGATCTCGAATCTAATCGATTCAATCGCTTCGAGCACCGGGACGATCCTCCGAAAGAACGTCTCGACTGCATCGTTCTCGTTATAGAACGGTGCAATTACCGAAACCAACGGCTTGCCGATCGATTGAGCCATGATGCCCCCCGTGAACTTATCATTTGGTCATCGCCGTTCGAGCGCGATTCGCCTCAACAACATCGAGAGCGTAACGGCCAAAATCAGCGGCAGGAATTGGAAATGAACATGCATCACCACTAGAATGCCGGTCAACGGCATCAACCATAGAAGAGCGAGCCATTCACGTTCGCCTCGTTTCCATCCGCTGGTCATCCCGTGTTTGACATACCAGGCCACGACCACGCCGCACCAAGCGAGATCGTAGTCGTAGAGGTAGGGGCTCACCATGAGGCTTGCACACGCTAACGTGGCGGCACGCAGCGGATACGGCGTCTCGCGACGCCATGCAAGCCAGACTGCTGCGGCGGCAAAGATCGCCGACATCTCTTGAGCGGCGTAGGCGCCTGTCGTCGATCCATGAGCCATCTTGACGAGCGAG
The DNA here is from genome assembly GCF_002934455.1 of Trinickia symbiotica. Taxonomy (GTDB): domain Bacteria; phylum Pseudomonadota; class Gammaproteobacteria; order Burkholderiales; family Burkholderiaceae; genus Trinickia; species Trinickia symbiotica. The sequence continues at coordinate 286,758 of NZ_PTIR01000002.1, forward strand.
AAGACGCTCGGCACCCGAGCCAACGCCGCGCGCCCGTCTTGGACGAACCCGGCTGCCATCCCCATGTTGTGCAGGAAAGCCATGAGTGTCTCCGTTCCGAACGCGGCAAGCGCGAGGGCGAGCATCGTCAGCGCGGTAACGGAAAGCGACGCCAAGGCGCGCCACGAACGCGAGCAGAGCAACGCGAGCGGAAAAAGCACGGCGAGGTGAGGCTTCATGCATAGGATGCCGAATGCGATGCCGGCCAGGATCGGACGGCGCGGCAGTGCAACGAGCCCGAGCGCGGCAAGCGATGCGGTCATCAGCCCGTTTTGGCCCGACACCATGACCAGAGCAGCGCCCGGGAAGGCCAGCGCAACGAAGACCGCCTCGCGTCGAGGAATGATCGAGTGAATCGCCTTGACGAACACCAGATAAGTGCCGCCGAGAAACATCACGGCCGCTACGTGCCACGGCAACAGGGCGAACGGATAGACGACCAGCAAAAACGTCGGCGGATAAAGCCACGGCAGAATGCCGACCGAATGACCGATCGCTCCGCTTTCGATCTTTTCGAGCACGGCGAGGTTGTACGCATCGGCTGCGTGACCGTGCAGCGCGAGCGACGACGAACTCCAGAACGGCAGAAAATCAATGGCAAGCGGACTGATGTACTCGTGCGGATGCCACACGGCCTTGTAGAAGTACACGGCGAGCCATACCGCATAGCAAGTCATGACGACGATCGAGTAGAGCCGCAAGCGCTCGGAACCGATCCAATGTTCGGCGCGGCGTTCACGGCCCGTCGTCTGCGCCACTCGCGCCGCGCGCGCGTCGACATGAAGTGGAGTCGAGTTCATGCGAATTCTCCCGGCACTGAACGACCGCGTCGCAAAACCACGAGCATCGTCATTGAAAAAATGATGCCTCCGATTGGCGGTAATTTCGCCGACCGATCGAAGTGTTCACGGAGCGACAAAAGGCATCGGAGCGTCGCTACCGCGCTACTGGAGAACGCCAGGCGCGACGTAGTCAACCATTGGAGCGGCAGGCTTGCGCCGCCGCATCCCCCCCGACTCAAAAAGTACATTTTTTGCATTCCCTGCCGGTCCTTGTAAGCCCACCCGGCCATATCGTTCGTCACTTCTTCTTAATGTCGCGGCGTCTGGTCAAACGCCGCTGCTCAACTGCACGGCTAATTGTTGGATTAAAACAATTGCGCTTTCAATCCGGTTCGACGCTCGAAAGGCCGACGATATGCTTTGATAGGTGCGCCATCGAACAAATCCCTCAGAGCTCATGCGCAACCACAAAATATCGGCGTCTCAAATCTGAAACGGTCAGTGCCGCAACTGATTTACGGGCGCCATCCGTGGGTTAGCCCGTAGCGGCCGCCGTCGGAGGCACATGCAGATGCTGCATTGCTGCTCGCGTTCAAAATGCCGAAGACAAGCGCGATGATCGCATCAGACGCTAAACCTATCTCCGCCCATCCGTTCGTCGCAACTTTGCGACAACGTTTGCTGCGAGAGACCGCAAGACCTGCCGAGCGTCCGGCTTAGCCCTTGAATTGCAACGCTTTCAGCACCGTTGGCACATCGCTTGCAAACTGGTTGCCGCACGGAAGCTGGCGACGGTAACGATCGGTCGCGCCACTCGAACGGCCCCAAAGAGGGCTTATGCGAAATGGCTGACGACGTTACTCAAGGGGGGAACTCGCGTGCGCTGCCGCCGCAAGCGGCGGAAGCGCAGCGCGGGCTGTACGAATAACCGCCAGCTGACTGATCGGCGCCGGTCTCGACCGGACGTCTTTTGGGGGGATGAGCAAGATGAGCCGGGGGGCTTAGGCATGATCAACAATGCTTCGAGACGGCATATCGCGAGCCGCGTGATGTGGCGCATTGCCGTGCCCCCGGTCAACCATCGCGCTTCGATCTCGGGCTTCAGACGCCCGAGCCTCCATCGTTTTGCAACCGTAGTTCCATCCCGAAGCCTTGTCGGCCAGGGGCCACTTTGTTCGTTCTATTTAGGAGATTCGAAAATGCAAAATATCATCGCTCAAGCAAAGCGCTTTCTGCGCGACGAAGAAGGTGCAACGATGGTCGAGTACGGCCTCATGGTCGCCCTCATCGCCATCGTTTGCATTGGTGCCGTCACCACGATCGGGACCAACCTCAACCTGGTTTTCAGCGACATCGCGGTCAAGCTCTGACCAATGCGGGTGCGGGCGAGCCGGAATGGTTCGCCCGCGTTCTCTGCCCAACGTACCAAGCATTCAGGTGCGATTAAAAAGGAGTCCAACGTGATCGAAAAAATCGTTCATCTGCGACGCGCCGTTTCCGCACAGGGTTCGCGCGTCGTCGAGCAAGCCGCGGCCTTTCTTCGCGAGGAGCAAGGCGCAACGATGGTGGAATACGGGCTGATGGTCGCGCTCATCGCGATCGTCTGTATCGGCGCCGTCACCACGATCGGGACCAACCTGAACCTCGTTTTCAGCGACATCGCCGCACTCATTTGAGGCGGCCGGCAGGACGAAACATCCCTGCCACGAAGTTCGATTTGATCGTTTTGCTGTATGACGCGCCGCGGGATGCCCGGCTCCGTCAATACATGCTTCCGGGGGGGGAGCTGACATGCACGCGTTACTTTCGATTCTGCGGCCGTTGCTGGACGAGGACGAGGGCGCAACGATGGTGGAGTACGGGCTGATGATCGCGCTGATCGCGATTTCAGCCGTTGCAGGCGTCACCATCTTTGGCAGTGCTGTCGAACAGCTCTATCAGAACATCCTCGACGACATCGTCGCCGCGATTCATTGACGACGCCCTATAACGAATGAGAACGAGGCCTGTCATGCTCTTCCCTGCTCTTCCGCCTCACCCGATTCCCCTTTGCGTGGCCGCGCTCACGATCGTGACCGCCAGCACGGACATTACCTGCCGCCGGATTCCGAACCCGATTTTGGCGTTGAGCCTCATCGTCTCACTTTTGGTGCAAGTTTGGCTGCACGGCCTCGTGCTCGGCGCTGGCAGCTGGCTCGCCGGCGCAATGACGGGCTTCGCGTTGCTGATCCCGCTTTACCTCGCGCGCGGCACGTCCGCCGGCGACGTGAAACTGCTGCTGACGATCGGTGCGTGGGTCGGCCCCACGATGGTCGTCTATATCGTGCTGGCGACGTTCTTGATTGGCGGCGTTTGGTCAATGGCCTTCGTCGTTTTTCGCCGCCGTACGACACAACTGCTCACGAATCTGCAGTGCCTCACGATGGGCGGCTGGCGCATGGGGCGCGGCATGGAGCCCGGTAAACGGATTGCATCGGTCGGCTCGCTTCCCTATGGCGTGGCGATAGCGGCCGGAACGTTAGGCGTTTTGTTCGCTTCGGCGGCATGACTGAACGGCGTGCCGGTCGCCGCGAGCGCGGTCGGCGGAGCGTCTTCGAGCAGGAACCAATCCCCGCGGCTGCGGCTTTAGCGAGCGAGCGGCGGGATGGAGAGGAAACATGAACGATCGGGATCTCGAGACAGGCAACGGCGCGCAGGTCACGCAGCTGCCGCAGACAGCCGCAACACGCGAACGCCTTGCGGAAGCGACGCGCACGCTGCTGCGCGCTCCGCGTACGCTCGCGGATACCGGTCTGCCCGTCGTGTTCGTCAGCCGCCTCGTGCTGAAGTCGACGTTCATCAACGGCAAATCGAGCTTTGCCGATCTCTCGCAGCGGCACTGCCTTCCGATCGCGGTGCTCGACGATCTTCTCGCATTTCTCGTCCGCGAGCGTCTCGTGGAGATTACGCATCGCGGTGCAACCGACATCGATGTCCATTTCCGGCTCACCGAAGCAGGTCGGACGGCGGCGGCCGACGAGCTCGCACGATGCAGCTACTGCGGCCCAGTGCCGGTTGCCTACGACACTTATATGGAAGTGGTCGCCGAGCACTCGGTCCGCAAGCAGCGGATCACACAGGCGGACGTGCGTGCCGCTTTTCGCGGCATTTGCGTCGAGCCAGCGCTGCTCGATGCGGCGGCGGCATCGCTCAACGCGGGCCGCCCGCTCCTGCTGTACGGCCCGGCCGGCAGCGGCAAGACGTATCTTGCGGAGCGGCTCGGCCTGCTGCTGCAGGGCGACGTGCCGATTCCCTACGCGATCTACGTCGGCGGCGAAATCATTCAGATGTACGACCCGTTGCTGCACCACGACGCTTCGACGTCGATCGCTTCGGCCATCGGCGATAAGCGCTGGCGCGTCTGCCGGCGGCCGGTCGTCCTCTCGGGCGGCGAACTGACCCTCGAGGGCCTCGATCTGCGCTACGACGCCGCAGCTGGCTTTTATCAGGCGCCGCCGCACATGAAGGCCAACATGGGGCTCTACATCGTGGACGACCTCGGTCGTCAGCGCGTTGCCGCGCAGGACTTGCTCAATCGATGGATCATGCCGCTCGATCGCAGTCTCGACCTGTTCACGCTGCAGTCCGGCACGCGCTTCACGGCGCCGTTCGATGTCTGGCCGGTGTTTTCGAGCAATCTCGACCCCGCCGCAATCGGCGATGAGGCGTTCCTGCGCCGCCTGGGCTCGAAGCTCCAGATCGGTCCGCTATCGCTCGACAACTATCGGACCGTCTTCGAGGCCTGCTCCGCATCACTCGAGCTCAACCTCACATCGGAAGCATTCGACTATCTGCTGCATAGCCTGCATATGCCGAACGCGAAGCCGTTTCTCGCCTGCTACCCGCGCGATCTTCTGCGACTCGTTCGCGCGTCGGTCGATTATCGCGGCGCCGCGCGCGATGTGACGGCAGAGGGACTGCGCGAAGCTTGGCAGAGCTACTTCGGCAGCACGGAGCAGATGAGCCGCTATCCCCCTTCTTCCACGGCGAGACGTCCGGGCAGACGGTTCGCCACACGCTGAACGGACGCCTCATGGTCGTTTGATTGTCATGCAAATACGGTCACTACAGGTGACGCCAGGTTGCAAGATTCGTTAGGAGTGCTGAAATGAAAAACAGTCGAGCTCTGATCATGCTGGCGCTTGCCATGCTGGCGGGCCTGGCCGCTGTCGTATTCGCGTCGCGATGGCTGATCCATACCTCTTCGGGTGCCACGACGCCTGTCGCCGTTGCCGTCGAGGACATCAATCTCGGGCAACCACTCAACTCGAACCTGGTTCGCATCGTCAATTGGCCCACGGGGAGCGTGCCGCCCGGCTCATTCACCGATGCGAAGTCGCTCGATGGGAGAGTCGTCAAGACGAGCCTTACGCGCGGTGAGCCGGTGCTCGAAGCGAAGCTCGCGCCGCAAGGAACTAAGGGTGGGCTCTCGGCCGTCATCGATAAGGGCGACCGCGCGATCACCGTGCGCGTGAACGACGTGATCGGCGTGGCAGGCTTCGCGCTACCCGGCAACTATGTCGATGTGATCGTCAACACACAGCAGCCGGGCGGGAGTAACGACCAGCAAAACATTTCGAAGATCGTGCTCGAGCGGATCCTCGTGCTCGCGGTCGCGCAGCAAGTGAGCCGCGACGATACGCAACCGAAAGTCGTCAATGCGGTCACGCTCGAGGTGACGCCGGAGCAAGCCGAAAAGCTCGATGTCGCGCGCAGCGTTGGCACCCTCTCGCTCGTCCTGCGCAACCAAGTCGACGACGACAAGCTGAAGACGGCGGGCGCAACGAAGCTCACGCTGCTCGGCGCATCGGCGCCGGTCGCCGCTCCGCCGAAGCCTGCCCGTGTGCACTATGCCGCGCGTGCAAAGCCGGAGGTGAAGCGCGATTGCGTGGGCGTCCTTTCGGGCGTCGCGGGCAGTGTCGAATGTTTCTAGCATTTGAGGTGGCGGCGCGCGAGGACCGACGCGCGCTTTGGCAAGACCACCCAAACTCGAATCACGAATGACGCGGTAAAGGCATCACAACCGGGGGGCATCACCAAATGAATACGAAACTGAAGCACCTGCAGCACCGCGCTCCGCGGCGCCGCAAGATGAGCCGGGCAATATCGGCTGCCCTGCTCGGCGCAAGCCTCGCGGCCGCACAGCCTGGCATCGCGCAGGAAATGATGGAAGGCGCCGCGCTGCTGCACCCGGCGAAGGCAGCCCGGCCGATGCCGATGAAGACGGCCATGGCGCCTATCCCCGCGGCGGCCGCAGGCGCCACGGCAGCGGCGGCGGCAGCAGCAGCTCAACCGTTACGCGGCCCCAACTGCAGGGGCGATATCAGCGCGGAAACGAATGTCGTGGTGCCGGTCGGCAAATCGACGCTCGTGCAGCTTTCCGAGCCCGCGCGCAATCGCTCGCTCGGCAATCCCGTCGTCGCGATGGCGACGCTCGTCTCCCCGCGCACGCTCTATGTCGTCGGCATGTCGGTCGGCACGACGAACATGATCGTTCAGGGCGCGAGCGGCGCATGCGAGATGCTCGAAGTCGTCGTCGGAGTCGACGCAAACGGACTGCAGCAATCACTGACGCAACTGATGCCGGAAGAGCGCGGCATCCGCGTGTCGAGCGCAGCGGGCAATCTCGTGCTCGGCGGACGTGTATCGAGTGCGCCGGCCGCGGTGCAAGCCATGGAGATCGCGAGGGCCTACGCCAACGCACAACCGACCCAACAGTCGCAGTCGAACTCGACGAGCGGCGGCGGCGCATCGACGACCCAGCAAATGTCGAGCACGAGCGCGCCGGCCGGCGTGATCAACATGATGACCGTCGATGCACCACAGCAAGTGATGCTCGAGGTCAAGGTCGCGGAAGTGGCGAAGACGCTCGTCGATCAGATCGGCTCGTCGCTCAATCTTCAAGGCGGATTCGGCAGCTGGACGGGTGCCCTTGTCAGCAGCTTGCTGTCGGGCGCGAACACGATCGTTGCCGCGACCAAAGCCAATCGACTGCCGTTTCAGGTGGCGGTCGACGCGCAAAAAACCGATGAGCTCACGAAGATTCTGGCCGAGCCGAACCTCGTGACGGTCAGCGGCCAGGAAGCGTCGTTCCTCGCCGGCGGACGCGTTTTCATCCCGGTGCCGCAGAGCAATACCAACGGCGTGTTGACGATCGCGCTGCAGGAGGAAGAGTTCGGCGTCGGTCTCAAGTTCACGCCGACCGTGCTCGCTAATGGCCGGATCAACCTCAAAGTAGCCCCCGAGGTTTCAGAGCTCTCGCCCACAGGTGTAGCCGTCAGCGCGACGGGCGTCAGCTCGACGACGATCCTGCCTCTGATCACGACGCGCCGCGCGTCGACCACGGTACAGATGAACGACGGCGAATCGTTCGCGATCGGCGGCCTCATCAGCAGCAATATCACCGGCAACCTGAAAGCGCTCCCTGGCCTCGGCGAATTGCCGATCATCGGTACGCTTATGCGCAGCACGAACTTCCAGCAAGACAAGACCGAGCTCGTTTTCATCGTCACGCCACATCTCGTCAGGCCGTTACCGAACAGCCACTATCCGTTGCCGACCGACAGCTTCACTCAGCCGAACGAGGCCGATGTCTACGCGACGGGCAACATGGAAGGCCGCGGTGCGGCGCATAGGCGAGATCAACGGGTAGCCGAGAAGGCACCGACGAACTCGTCGACGTTGCCGCCTGCTGCTGAAACGGATTCGCGTGCCACGCCGGCCTTGCCCGCACCGTCAACCTCGCCGGCGCCCACGCCGCGCGCGCCCAACGCTGTCGACGATTCGGCGATATCGCCACGCGATCCCGCGCAAACGAGCGAAGTTCCAGCTTCGACGATTTCTTCTCGCGAGCTACCGCCGCTGCCGAAGGGGACGCGGACCGACCTGGCGAAGGCGCCCGACTCCTCTTCGGACGCCCAGGGGACACGCGCCGCGCGGATCGAAGCCGCGGCGGCTCGAATCGCAGCGGACTTCGAAAAAGGCGCGATCACCGTTTCGAGCACATCGAGCCGGCCGGCGAAGCAGTGACGTGAAAAGGGGAATTTCATGAAAAACGATTGCATTCACATCGCGCGCCAAACGCTGGCGTTCGCGGCTAGCACTATCCTGCTCGGCGGCTGCATGACGAGCACGCCCATCTGGGACGCTCACTTCGGCGAAGCCGTCAGGGCCGTCACGCAGGCGCAAATTATCGATCCGCAAGCAGGCGAGCACAACCCGTCGACGCCTGGCGTCGACGGCAAAGCCGCCGTCTCGGCGATGACGACCTACAACAAATCGTTCGATGCGCCGCCGCCAACGGTGAATCAGTTCGTGATCGGGGTAGGCGGCGGCGGTGGCGGCGGTGGCGGTCAGTAAGAACGGATTTGAGGAGAGCTCATCATGCGTCTTCAATCGGGAACGCGGATGCACGGCATAGCGCGGCGCCGACGCCAAGGCGGCGCCGTGATGGTGCTCGTCGCACTCGCGATGATCGCGCTCGTCGGGTTCGTGGGCCTCGCGCTCGATCTCGGCAAGCTCTATGTCACGAGGAGCGAGCTGCAGAACAGCGCCGATTCCTGCGCACTTGCTGCTGCCCGAGACGTCGACGGCGTCACGCCGCTCGCCGTCTCGGAAGCCGCGGGGATCGCCGCGGGTAATATCAATCGAGCGTTTTTTCAGTCGGCGGCCGTATCGATGACGGTCGATAACAACGTCACCTACGCCACTTCCTCTAGTGGACCTTTCCAGAGCAAAGACTCGACATCCGGGACGCTCGCTCAGATAGGCTACGTGCAATGCACGACCGCCGTGACGGGTATCGCCAACTGGCTGATCCAAGTTCTCAATCTGCTCCCCGGCGTGAGCATCGGCCCATCCACTGTCTCGGCCGTGGCCGTCGCGACAACGGGGCACGCACAGGGGCTTTGCGCCATGCCGATCTTCGTCTGCGATCCTTCCATCGGTTCGCCCGGCACGCAATATGCTGTTGGACAGTGGCTCACCGGCAAGGTCGGCTCATCGGCCGGCACCTACAGCCAAGGCAGTTTCGGCTGGGCCAATCTCAACTACAACACAGCCAATGCGTGCAGTGGCGCCAGCTGTCTTGGCCAGCAACTCACAGGCGCCACATGCAGTGTCCCCAACAGTAGCCAGGTGCGCGCGAACGGCAATATCGCATCGCTCGACAAGGCGTACAACACCCGCTTCGGTATCCAATACAACGGTAATGGAGCTCCCACGGGGCAATCCGACTTCACGGGATTCGCGTATACGGCGGCAGCAGGCTGGTCGGGTAGTGCCTACAGCGACTTTTTGACAAAGCGTGGGAGTCGCACGCCTTACCAAGGCGATCCCAACGGCAAAAGCGGCGGTGGAAGCGGCGTCAAAACCGGCGGATCACCCGGCTCGTCCGCCGTGTATCAGGCAGGCGGGGACCGGCGGCTCGTCGTCGTGCCGATGGTGAACTGCAGCAACATCACGTCTTCCGCCGGCGCAACTGTCACGAACTGGGCATGCGTGCTTATGCTCGACCCAATGGCGCAGGGCGGCAATCTGGATTCCGTCCACGTCGAATACAGGAGTCTCGCCGGTGCCGCTGGCTCCCCTTGCCGCACCGAGGGAACGCCTGGCTCCGGAGGCAACGGCCCGCTCGTCCCCGAGCTGATTCAATAGGAGCCTTTCATGCGCAGACGTCCGATCCACGGCAAACGGCAGCACGAGCGCGGGGCCGCGCTCGTCGAGCTGGCTCTTGTCCTGACGCTGCTGCTCACGCTCTTCAGCGGTATGGTCGAGCTTGGCCGTGCCATCTATCAGTACGAGACGCTGACGAAGTCAGCACGCGACGCCGCACGTTATTTGTCCCAATACTCCGCGCTCGATCCGAACTATCCGCTCTCCACTGCAAAGTGCCTGGCGGTCTACGGCACCACGGATTGTAGCGGAACAGCTCTCGCACCCGGTTTGACGACGGCGAACGTGGTCGTCTGCGATCAAAGCGATTCGTCCGGCTGTCCGGGCGGAACGTTCGCCAACTACAACGTCTATGACGCCAACAACAACTCGAGCTCCGGAACGATAGAAGAAGCGATCAACCTCGTCGAGGTAAAGATCACTGGTTACAACTACTCGCCCATTCAATCGTTTTTCCAGTTCACCGGGGTGACGTTCGGCGATATTGCAGTCGTGATGAGGCAGTCATGAAAGATAGACGCAAGATGGCTGGCCCAAAAAAGCAACGCGGCGCGGCAATCGTCGAGTTCGCGATCGCTTGCGCGGTGCTCGTTAGCGTGCTCATCGGCATCATGGAGTTCTCCCGCGTTCTTTACTACTGGAACACAGCGACCGAAGCCGCTCGCCTCGGCGCTCGCGTAGCAACGGTCTGCGATGTGAACGCGTCCGTCATCAAGACCAAGATGGAGCAGATGTTGCCGTTGCTCTCCGACAGCAATATCCAGGTGAGCTACACGCCCAGCGGATGCGACGCGACAAACTGCACTTCCGTGACGGTGGGCTACACCGGCCTGACGGTCAGCACATTCGTGCCGTTCGTACCGATCTCGATGACGCTGCCGCCGTTCGCCACCACGCTTCCGCGCGAGAGCCTGTCCAGCGCAAGCGGGGGCTCCGTCTGCCAATAACCCATTCAGCCCTGCCAACGATCATGATCGACATTCTCTGCATATCGAAAGACGCCTCGCGGCTCGCCCAGGTCGCTCGTCTGATCGGCGAGTGCGGCGGCTACCGAACCACGCGCACGCTCGGCAGTCCCTCTCAGATCGCGCAGCGAGGCGACACGCTCGAATCGTTCGACGCGCTGATCGTCGACGCCTCGACGCTCGAGCAAGCCGAGCTGTCGGTCGTTACCGACATCAGCCACCGCTACGATCGCCTCACCTGCATCCTGCTGACTGCCGACGCGTCGCCGCAAACGCTGATCGCCGCGATGCGCGCCGGCTTCCGCGATGTTCTCGCGTGGCCGCTCGATCAGCGTTCCTTTGCCGAAGCGCTGCTGCGCGCCGAGGGCAAGCGAGCGGCGCGCGGCGGCCAGGAAACGCGAATCGTCTCCTTCATGTCCTGCAAGGGCGGCGCGGGTACGACTTTCGTCGCGGCGAACGTCGCACACGCGATCTCGACGGCGAAAAAGCGCGTCCTGCTGATCGACCTCAATCTGCTCTACGGCGACGCAGCCTTCCTCCTCACAAACGAAACGCCCGCCTCGACGCTCCCGCAAATTTGCGCCAGCGTCGACAGAATGGACTCGGCGTTTCTCGACGCGAGCCTCGTCCATGTGAGCGATACGTTCCATATCCTGGCCGGCGCCGGCGACCCCGTCAAAGCGGCCGAGGTCAGCAGTGAAAAACTCGAATGGCTGCTCGGAATCGCGATTCCTCGCTACGAATTCGTTATCTTCGATCTCGGCCAATCGATCAATCAGCTCTCGATTCTCGCCCTCGACCGCAGCAACGAGATCCATCTCGTCGTTCAGCCGAGCATGCCGCATGCACGCGCCGGCCGGCGCCTGCAGGACATTCTCGCATCGCTCAGCTACGCGTCCGATCGCATGCGGCTCGTGCTGAACCGCTACAACCGCCACGCGGACCGCACACGCGCCGCGCTCGAAGAAATTCTCGACATGGTGCCTTACCAGGTCATTCCCGAGGACGCCGAAGTCGTCTCCGACGCCCTGAACGAAGGCATGCCTGTCTCCGAGATGAAGCGAAACTCCGGGGTGGTGCGTGCAGTGCAGCAGCTCGCCGAAAACATCGTTGCCCAAGTGCCTGCACCTACGCACGGTCGCGCACGCGTTGAATCTCGTCCGTCGCGCTTCTTCGGCCGCGGCGCGACGCCGAAACTGAAAACCATGTAATGCCAGAACAGCGCCTGCAAGGAGATCATCATGTCGCTGCGTGAACAAATAAGCGGCCAATTCGTCCAGGCGTTCGGAGAACGCGAAGGCGGACCGGGCGGAACGAACGGCATGGCGCGCGCCGCCTACCTGAGTCTAAAGCGCGAGATCCATCTCGCGGTGCTGGAGCGCGTCGAACTCGAACGCGTGTCGAGGCTCCCGGCGGATCAGGTGCGGCAGGAAATCGCCGCTCTGATTGCACGCATTCTCGAGGAACAAAGAGCGCCAGCCAACGACGTCGAGCGCAAGCAGCTCGTCACCGACGTCTATGACGAAATGTTCGGATTTGGCCCGCTCGAGGTGCTGCTTCGCGATCCGACCGTATCGGATATCCTCGTCAATACAGCGAGGCAGACCTACGTCGAGCGCAAGGGCAAGCTCGAGCTGACGGACGTCACATTCTACGACGATGCGCACTTGATGAAGGTCATCGAGAAGATCGTCTCGCGCGTCGGACGGCGCATCGACGAATCGAGCCCGATGGTCGATGCGCGTCTGCCGGACGGCTCACGCGTCAATGCAATCATTCCGCCGTCGGCGATAGACGGGCCGCTGGTCTCAATCCGGCGGTTTGCCGTCAATCCTCTACAGGTCTCCGATCTCATCAAGCTCCACACGCTCACTCCGCCGATGGCCGAGTTGCTCGACGCCCTCGCGCGGGCCAAGGTCAACATCCTCATCTCGGGCGGTACGGGCAGCGGCAAGACGACACTACTCAACATTCTGTCGGGCTACATTCCCGGCGACGAGCGCATCGTCACGATCGAGGATGCCGCCGAGCTGCAATTGCGGCAGCCGCACGTGCTGCGGCTCGAAACTCGTCCGCCGAACATCGAAGGACGTGGCGAAATCACACAACGCACGCTCGTGCGCAACGCGTTGCGGATGCGTCCCGATCGCATCATTCTCGGCGAGGTGCGCGGCGCCGAAGCGCTCGACATGCTGGCCGCGATGAACACCGGCCACGAAGGTTCCCTCGCCACGATACACGCGAATACGCCACGGGATGCGCTGACGCGGCTGGAAAACATGATCAACCTCGCCGGGATGTCGCTGCCGCCGAAGACGATGCGCCAACAGATCGCATCGGCGATTTCCGTCGTCATTCAGGCCTCGCGGCTCAACGACGGTCGTCGCAAGATCGTGAGCATCCAGGAGCTCACGGGCATGGAAGGCGAGATCATCAACATGCAGGAGGTCTTCGCGTTCAAGCGGACCGGCGTCGACCAGTCAGGCGGGGTGCGCGGCTACTTCTGCGCGACCGGCGTGAGGCCGAAGTTCGTCGAGCGGCTGCAGGCATTCGGCATCAACCTGCCGGACGAAGTCTTCGACCCCTCACGGCGCTTCGAAGCAGTATGACATCCGCGGCGATTCCGTTCGAGGGCAAGCTACGCACCGCCATCGGCGAATCGACCGATATCTGAAGGAGACCACGATGGACCCGATCTTCTACGCATTCGTCATCTTGATATTCGTGGCCGTCGTGCTCGCGGTCGAAGGCGTGTATCTCTGGTGGAACAGCAGTCACGGAGCGACCGCGCGGCGCATCGAATCGCGCATTCGCGTGCTGTCCGCCGGTGGACACATCCAGAGGGAGCGCCTCACGATTCTAAAGGACCGCATGCTGCGCGACTCGACCTACATCGAGAAGCTCGTCATGAGCGTGCCGCGCCTGAAGTCGCTCGATCTCTTCATTCAGCAATCGGGGGTCGACTGGTCCGTCACGCGCCTCGTGGTAACGAGCCTCGCGATACCGTTCGTCGTGTTTGCCGCCGCGCTCGTGGCCCCGGTGCCGCTCAGGTTCGGCGCGGCCATCGCTCTCGCCACGAGCGGCCTCCCCTATCTCCACGTGAATCGGAAACGCGCGAAGCGGCTCGCGAAGCTCGAGCGGCAACTCCCCGACGTCGCGGACACCATCGGCCGCGCGCTGCGCGCCGGCCATTCTTTCCCGAGCGCGATCGGGATGATCAGCACTGAGTTCGCCGAACCGATGTCGGGTGAATTCCGTATCACGTTCGACGAGATCAACTACGGCGTGCCGCTCGGAGACGCATTGCTGAATCTTGCGAAGCGCGTGCCGATTCGCGATCTGCGCTACTTCGTCATCGCCGTACTGATCCAGCGCGAAACGGGGGGCAATCTCGCCGAGGTGCTCGACGGCATTGCTTTCCTGATACGCGAGCGATTCAAGCTTTTCGACAAGGTTCGCGTGCTGGCCGCTGAAGGGAAAATGTCAGCCTGGGTGCTCGGACTGCTTCCCTTCGTGACGGCCGGCGCAATGATGGCCTTGAACCGCGAGTTTCTCGCCGTGCTCTGGGAAGACCCAGCCGGGCTCAAGGTTGTCTACGCGATGATCTCGATGATGGTGTCGGGCGCGTTCTGGATGCGGCGCATCATCAAAATTCGCGTGTAGCGTTGAGGAGATATCACCATGCAGTCGCTCAATGGCATGAACCTGCTCTTGCTGGTCGGCCTCTTCGCTTTCGTCTTTGCGGCAGCGTTCGGGGCCATGCTCTTGTTCTCGCCGAAGGATATGCGGCGGCGCATCGAGCAAGCCGGCGGTCTCGCGCGCGCAGCCATGTCGCCGGAGCAGATTTCGGCCGCTTCCGCATTTCTCGAGAAAATTGCCGATATCTCGGAGCCGATCGCGAAACTCTCGATTCCGAAGGAGGGTTGGGAAAACTCAGCCCTCCGAGTCCTTTTGATGAACGCGGGCTGGCGATCGCCGAATGCAGCCCCCCTTTATTTCGCCGCCAAAACGGCGCTTGCGCTGATCATTCCGCTAGCGCAGTTGCCTTGGCTCCTGCGCACATCGCTCGCGGCGAATCCGTTCATGCTGTCGGCGTCGCTCGTTGGCTTCGCGGGAATCGGTTACTACCTGCCGAACAAAGTGCTGAGCCGCCGCGTGAAGCTCCGCAAGCGCACGATCTTCGAGGACTTCCCCGACGCGCTCGATCTGCTCACTGTTTGCATCGAGGCGGGCCTGAGCCTCGACGCCGGTATGATGAGAGTCGCCGAGGAAATCAAAATACGCAGCGCGGTCGTGGCAAGCGAGCTCGATCTGTTCCTGCTCGAGCTGCGCTCCGGATTCACGCGAGAAAAGGCGTTGCGCAACCTTTCGCTGCGCACGGGCGTCGAAGACATCGACTCGTTCTGCACGATGCTCATTCAGGCGGAGCGATTCGGCACGAGCATCGCCGACTCGCTGCGCGTGCTTTCCGATACGCTGCGCACGCGGCGACGCATGCGTGCGGAGGAGCAGGCGGCGAAAATCGCGCTGAAATTGCTGTTGCCACTCGCCTTCTGCATTTTTCCCGCGCTGCTAACCGTTTTGCTCGGTCCCGCGATGATCCACGTCTATCGGATCCTCCTCCCGACGATGACCGGCACAGGCGGCTAGTGCCAAAGACTGCGCTTAGTGTGAGCGGCTCATACGCCATGGTATGGTTCTCCCAATGCACGCTCCGGCGCGCCATAGGAGAACCCAATCGTGATCCGCAAAACCCTCAACGCCTCGCGCCTGCAAGAGGAAGTGAGCCGCCGCATCCACCGCATTCACGAAATCGTCGAAGACGGGGTGAAGATCCGCGTGCCACGCCCACAAAAGCAGGAGCCCGACGCCACCGGCTGCAATTGGACAATGAAGCATTTCGGCAATGCGATCGGCTATGAACGCGTCGTCGATGAAGTGCTGCGATCAGCCCGCGCCGAATACAACCTTTCCGACACCGACGACGCAAAGGACATCCACAGCCTCTTCGGCGATTAACGCGAAGTGCCCTCACGCATTACCGGACGCATCCCGTTCCGCGGCCTCCAGCCCCTCGTCCACTTTCTGTCGACGAAAGCGCGAGAAAATCCCGCGCAGGCGCCGCTTCAACCTATCGTCGAACATGATCTTGAGGGCCCAGCGCAGCTGCCCCTTTCGATGCTGCGCCGCGACGACGCGCCACACGCGCGGCGGACAGAAATCCCGGTGTCGTGCCTCTCTTTCAATAACGGACTTGCTGCCCGGCAAATGCAGGAACGAACATCGGCTGAACCAGTAAAGATTCCGATGCGTGTTGCCGGGCCAATGGCGGCCCACCGCCTGATAAGCGCCGACGTCGACGATCGCCTGACCTTCCTGCTCGAGCAGCGAAAGCGCTGCGGAGATGAACGCCTCATCGCCGTGGTGATGGAGATGGCGAATTTCCGCGAGGTAGCGCTTGAAGCATGGCATCGCCCGCTCGATGAGTCGGGTAAGAAATTCAGTGGTACATAGCAAAAATTCCCCGCCATACCACCGCGGATTTCCGAGCGGACGGCCAGCCACCCGTTCGAGGTCGGCAATGACACGCGCGCTGCCGTAAGCGGGAAAGACTTGATCGGAAATATCGAAGGCGCCGACGCCGAGCCATGCACAGCGCGTGATGAGTGCCGCGTCGAGCGGGTGCATGGCGACCATGTCCGTATCGAGCAGCAGAAATAGCGCGTCTTTCGGCAGGCTCTTGGCCGCCTGAATCATCAAGTCGAATTTGAAATGAGCGGCATAGAACGGGGTGCTTTTCGGCAGATCGCGGTGCGCAATCTCGAGTGCCTGCACGACGGGGCGTGCGTCCTCGTCGGCCATATCGGCAAGCATGCGGCGAACGGCCTCGACTTCGTTCGTGTAGACGGTCAGGCGCGGCAGCCCGGCGTAGAGCAGCGACTTGTTCAGGCCAACGGCCTGGCGCACGTACGCGGACGGATCCTTGCTTCGGCTGTTCGGGCTCGCGCCGGCACCGGGGTCGAGGTAAACAAGCGCGCATGGATAAAGCGACTGGAACGTCGCACGGCGACGCCCGATGACATGCAACGGTTCATTGAGTTCGATTGTCATCTGCTCGGTAACCCGTGGAATCGCCCCGCCTACGCGAAGACGCCCCGTCCCCCATTAGACTCGGACCTATTTGGTGCAAAGCCCATGCCCATGTGCTTCAAAAACAAATCCGGGCTGCTCGGCCCGGATCAACGTATTCATGAACCGATGATATGAAGTACGGCCCGGCCTTCTGCGCCACAATATCGCCGTTGAAAGACACCGCGGAACGATTCGATTATGTCCTCGCTGCTGACGCCCAATACGCTTTTGTCGGCGATTGTGCGCCGAACCGCACACGCGCTCGAATGCGGCGCGCTTCGGCCGATCGAAACGGCGTCGATCGCACTCGACGATGGCGGGGTGCGCTTCGTCGTACGCCAAGTATCGAGCCTCGCCCGAAAAACGCGCGAGCGTGGCGCCCATGCGACAAATTCGTCCTCGCCACCGGTCGACCCATTTCTGCCGTACGACCCGGACCTCTTCGTCGCTGACATTACGCCCACGCACGTCGCTTTGCTCAATAAGTTCAACGTCATCGATCATCATCTGCTGATCGTCACGCGCGCTTTCGAGGAACAGGAAGCTTTGCTCGGTATCGACGACTTCACGGCCTGGTTGGCTTGCCTTACGCAGTTCGAGCCGCCCGGCGTGCGGCCGCCCGGCTCGCCGGCATCCAGCTCAGGGGCGCTCGGGTTCTACAACGGCGGCGAGGCGGCCGGCGCCAGTCAGCGACACAAGCATATGCAGCTCGTTCCATTACCGCTGGCAGCCGATGCCCAGGGCCTGTCGCTGCCGATCGAACCGCTCGTCTCGGCCGCGCTCGCCACGGGAGCCGACGTCGCCGCTCTCGACGGCCTGCCGTTCGCGCATGCGTTCGCGCCACTCCCCCCCGCCCCCGCGCCGGTTGCCGCCCTAGACCTGTATTTGCGGCTCATGGAGGCCCTCGGGCTCATCGATAAGTCCGGCCCTGGCGCGCCCGCGCGCCAAGCCAGCCCTTACAATCTGCTGCTGACGCCACGATGGATGCTGCTCGTGCCGCGCCGGGCGGAATGCGCCGACGGCGTGTCGATCAACGCGCTGGGCTTCGCAGGCTCGTTGTTCCTCCGCGATGCCGGGCAGATGGAAACCGTCCGCCGGCTGGGACCGATGACGCTGCTCGAGCGCGTATCGATGCCGCGCGACGCAAACGCATGATTACGGCTTTGCTACTCTCTCGGATTGCTCGTCGATGCTCCGCAAATTCAGCGCTTTGAATCCTCGCTTGGCCATTGCCGCGCTTTGTCTTGCGCTCGCCGCTTGTGCGTCGCATCCGCCCGCTCCGCAGCCGCATGCTTATGTCGATCCGATCGGCGTCTTTCCGATGGAGGCCTACGATCAAAACATCGATCGCTGGATCGATCCCGCGGCGCCCGGTTACGACTCGCCGTTCCTCAGCGCACAAACCCAGCGCGAGCAACTCGACGCACTCTACGCACGCTATTTCGGCATGCGAGCCGACGACCCTTCGCCTTGGAACCCGGCTTTCATCAGTACGATCGTCTATGGCCAGAACGGCCAGAACATCGTCGATCTCCAGCTTCGCCGCATCGACCGATACGACAACAAAGGCAAGCCCGAGAACCTGATCGGCTATGGGCAAAACTATCGCGCGCACACGGAGCAGTGGATCGATGCGATTGAGCAAAACATGGATGTCGCGCAGTTCGGACGAGCGCCGCATTACCGGCCTTCGTCGCGTGCCATCGCAACGGCCAATCTGCTCGTGCGCGAGCTCCCGACGACGGATCCTTCGTTCTATTCCCATCAGCTCGCCGGCGAAGGCTATCCGTTCGACAATCTGCAGATTTCGGCCATTCGCCCCGGCACGCCGCTCTATATACTGGGCGTCACGTCGGACGGCGCATGGAATTACGTGCAAACGCCGGACGTGCAGGGCTGGGTGCAGGCGCAAGGCGTCGGCACCGTCGACGATGCCTTCGTCGATACCTGGACGCAAAGCGCCCGCGCGTCGTGGGGCGCCGTCGTCGCGGCATCGGCGCCCGTGCGCGACGAAGCGGGAACGTTCCGTTTTGCCGCACCGGCCGGAACGCTGCTGCCCCTCGCCCCTCGCTCGTCCCTGACCGGGACCGGCACCGTCGCGCAGGCCGACACACGAAGGGTCCTCGTACCAGCCCGCGATATCGACGGCCGCGCCACGATCCGCCGTGCGCGGCTCGCCGACTCGCAAATCACGCCGATGCCGCTCGCCGCAACGCCGCGACATCTGGCCATGCTGATGAAAGCGCTGATCGGCCGGCCCTACGGATGGGGCAACATGGACTTCTATAACGATTGTTCGTCGGAACTGCAAAGCATCTTCGCCGCATTCGGCGTGTGGCTGCCGCGGCACTCGTCGACGCAGATGAGCGCGGGCCTCTTCACCGATCTCTCCGATGCGAAGCCGGCCGACCGGCTCGACTACCTCATGCGGCACGGCGAGCCGATGCGCACGATCGTCTACATCGGCGGGCATGTCATGCTCTACCTGGGCCCGACCGAGCGCGACGGCCACGCCGTGCCGCTCGTCTACCAGGACATTTGGGGCTTACGGCCCGCCGACAACAGCCGCCGCTCGGTCATCGGCGGTTCGGTCATCTTCCCGCTGTTGCTGAGGATTCCTGAAGATCCCTCGCTGCAGTCGCTGGCCGGCACACCGATCTTTCAGATCAGCGTGATCGGCGCGCCGAGCGGCACTAAACCGCCGCCCGACCAGGAAAATCCGGCGAGCTGAGCGGCGGCCGGCTCGCCGCTGCGCTACTGCGGCAGCACGTCGCCGCGCGTCTCGGGCGCGAGCGGCACGATGAAAAGACCGATCACGAACGCGATCGCCGTCAATGCGACGGGCACCCCGAGCGTGTGCATCTGCAAAACGGCCGCACCGAGCAAGAAGTTGACGCCGGCCCCGATGAAACGGCCGAATGATGTGCAAAACGCGAACGCCGTCGCGCGCACGCGCGTTTCGAACTGTTCCGGCAACCACAGGCTGAAGAGCGCGAAGTTGCCGCCAAAAAAGCCGAGCGCGAAGAGCCAGGCGATGAAAGGCACGAGTCCGTTGGGCAGGTAGAACGCCCATCCGAAGCTGCCCGCGATCGAGACGGCCATGCCGGCGAAATAGAAGGCGAGCGTTTTCTTGCGCCCTATGCGCTCCGCCATCGGCGGCAATGCGAGGCAGCCGAGGATCGTCCCGATCGAAAGCAGACCCGTGGCGAGCGATGCCGTTTTGATCGCGGCGCTCTTGTCCATGCCGGCCTTCAATGAAAGCTGAATGACAGCTGACGGCTCGTAGACTGCGCCGGCCCACAGGCCGACGATGGCGATCGTCAACAACGCGCACGCCACCCACGTGCGGCGCCGATAGTGCGGACCGAGAATGTCGCGCAGCGGACGCGAGCGCACGACTTTCGCCTCGGCCTTCTGCCATTTCTCGGGCTCTTTCACGCGCAGCAAAACGAGAATGGCGACGACGACGGGAACGGCGCCCGTCAGGAACATGGCACGCCAGCCGAAATGAACGCCGACGGTGTAATTGAGCGCCGCCGCCAGAAAGAAGCCCGCGTAGTAGCCCGTCTGCAGGTAGCCCGCGCCCATTTTGCGGCGATCCTCGGGCCACGCCTCGGCCACGTAGGTGCCCGCGAGCGCCCACTCACCGCCGATGCCGACTCCGGCGATGAACCGGTAGATACCGAGTTCCCAGACGTTGCTCGCCGTGGCCGCGAGCCCCGTGAAGATCGCGAACGTGAAGATCGTGCCGGCGAGTACCTTGGTCCGGCCGAAGCGGTCGGCAAGCGGCCCCCAGATGAACGACAGGCCCCAGCCGACGAGAAACAATGCGAACAGGATCGAACCCGCCAGACCGATGTTCGCGGGTGTCGCCGCATAACCCGAGCGCGGCAGTAACTCGGTCAAGGCGGGCGTCAGGACGAGCGCGTAGATGAACGAATCCATCCCGTCGAGCGTCCATCCCGACCAAGCCCCCCAAAAACCCGCGATTTGGGAACGATTGAGCGGCGTTCGGCGTCGTGCCGCTCGTGCGCCCAAGGCGCCTTGCGCCTCTTGCGCATTGTCTGTGCTTGAACCCATTTGACTCCTCCGGAGATACGGTTGACACGACCCCACTTCTCTCGACTGAGCGGGCGCGATGGTGCCGCGCCTCTCCCGTCGGGCTTCGCACCTGGAAGACACCAGGGTTTGCCCGATTTCTGATCGAATATTTTATATATAATATCGAGCATCATGACTGACGCAACGAATCGTTTTCCCTTAGGCGAGCCTTCGAGCGGTGCTGCAAGTGCGGGCCCGCCGCTTGCGGCCGTGTCGGCGCCGCCGCGCGTGAGCGCCTCGAAGATGGTCGCGGACGCGCTGCGCGAGGCGATCGTCAACGGCACGCTGGCTCCCGGCGCACCGCTGAGACAGGACGCGGTCGCGCGTCACTTCGCGGTCAGTGCCATTCCCGTTCGCGAAGCGTTACGGCAGCTCGAGAGCGAAGGCTGGGCCAAAGTGGAAATGAACAAGGGCGCGACCGTCGCCCCGCTCTTGCCCGATGAGGCGCGAGAGATCTACGAGATCCGGGCCGCACTCGAAAGCCTCGCCATTGCGTGCGCGATCCCCGCTCACGACGAAGCGACGCTGCGCGAGGCGCAGGACCTCTGCGAGGCCGCGCGCCTGGAAGCCGATTCCGCGCTTTACGTCTCGCGCAACGAGGCGTTTCATATGAGTCTCTATGCGCCCGCGAAGCGGCCGCAGTTGCTGGAGCTCATCGAGACCTTGCATCGGCGCGGCGAGCGGTACCTGCGCGTCAAGCTTGGGTTGCCTGAGCACAAGGTGGTCTCGGATCGGGAACACGCCGCGTTGATGCGGGCCGTTCGCCGGCGCGACGTTGCAACGGCCCAGAAGCTGGTCGCGGAACATCTGCTGAGCACCGGCGAATTGCTCTATAAACTGCTGAGCGAGAACAACGTCGACGCGCCCGCTGCTTCGAAGCGAGACGGCGGCAAGCGTGCGGCGAAGAAACCGCCGCGCCAAAGCACATGAACGCGGTCTAGGACGAAGCCGCGCCCCACTGAACCCGATACGAGAACCGATCGATCGATGAATGCTCCAGCCGATACTTCTTTCTCGCGCAGTTGGACGACGCTGCGCGACGAAAAAGCGCGGCGTCTCGCCGTCGTGGCCCCGTGGATCGAAGACGGTGTGCTGCCCCGAGCGAGAATCGTCGACGCACTCGAGGCACTGATCCGCCCCGGCGATCGCGTGGCGCTCGAAGGTGACAACCAGAAGCAGGCCGACTTTCTGTCGCGCTCGCTCGCACAAGTGGATCCGACGAAGGTCAGCGGCATCCATCTTCTGATCTCGAGCATCAGCCGCCCGGAACATCTGACGCTTTTCGAGCGCGGCATCGCGCATAAGGTCGATTTCGCGTTCGCGGGGCCGCAAAGCCTACGCGTCGCGCAGTTGCTCGAAGACGGCCAGCTCGAAGTCGGCGCGATCCATACGTATGTCGAGCTTTACGCGCGGATGTTCGTCGATCTCGCGCCGCGCGTGGCGCTGCTCTGCGCCGATAAGGCTGACCGCCACGGCAATCTCTACACCGGTCCCAATACGGAAGACACCCCCACGATCGCCGAAGCGGCCGCCTTTCGGCATGGCATCGTCATCGTTCAGGTGAACGAAATAGTCGATGAGCTGCCGCGCGTCGACATTCCCGGCTCATGGGTCGACGTCGTC
Source organism: Trinickia symbiotica (assembly GCF_002934455.1). Lineage (GTDB taxonomy): Bacteria > Pseudomonadota > Gammaproteobacteria > Burkholderiales > Burkholderiaceae > Trinickia > Trinickia symbiotica. The sequence goes on from NZ_PTIR01000002.1 coordinate 309,112, forward strand.
GTCGAGGCCGATCGTCCGTTTGCGATCGAGCCGCTTTTCACGCGCGATCCGCGCCATATCGGCGATTTGCAGGTCCTGACGGCGATGCTGGCGATCCGCGGCATCTATGAAGCGTATGGCGTGACGTCGCTCAATCACGGCATCGGCTTCGATACCGCGGCGATCGAGCTGATCCTGCCGACCTACGGCGCCGAGCTCGGCCTCAAAGGAAAGATCTGCCGCAACTGGACGCTCAATCCGCATCCCACACTGATCCCCGCAATCGAATCGGGGTGGGTCGAAAGCGTTCACTGCTTTGGCAGCGAGGTCGGCATGGAAGCGTATATCGCGGCCCGCCCCGACGTCTTCTTCACGGGTCGCGACGGCAGCCTGCGCTCGAACCGCGTGCTTTGCCAACTCGCGGGGCAATACGGCGTCGATCTTTTCATCGGATCGACGCTGCAGATCGATGCCGATGCGAACTCGTCCACGGTCACGCGCGGGCGTCTCGCCGGATTCGGCGGCGCGCCGAACATGGGCCACGATCCGCGTGGGCGCCGCCATGCGAGCGAGGCCTGGCTCAAGCTGCTGAAGGCTGAAGGCGGGCCCGCCGCCGCGAGCTCGGGCGTGGCGCGCGGACGCAAGCTCGTCGTCCAGCTCGCCGAGACATACAAGAAAGGCGGCGAGCCAACGTTCGTCGACGAGCTCGATGCCGTCAGCGTGGGCGCGAAAAGCGGGATGCCGATCGCGCCCGTCATGATCTACGGCGATGACGTCAGCCACGTCGTCACTGAGGAAGGCATTGCGTATCTTCACAAGGCGCAAGGGGTCGAGGAGCGCCGCGCGGCGCTCGCGGCCGTGGCGGGCGTCACGCCGATCGGTCTGCGCGCCGAGCCGGCGCGGACCGCCGAGCTGCGCAGGCGTGGCATCGTCGCCTACCCCGAAGACCTGGGGATTCGGCGTGGACAAGCCAAGCGCACGCTGCTCGCCGCCCGCAGCATCGACGATCTCGTCGAGTGGTCGGGCGGACTCTACTCGCCGCCCGCGCGTTTCAGGAGCTGGTGAGCGATGTCGCCCATGACGATCCATGCCGCGTGCGCGGCGTCACAGGAAGAAGCCGGCGGCATGGCCGCGCGGCTTGCGCGCTTCGCTGTCGACGCGCTCGTCGAAGAGGCCCATCTGACGCCGAAACCGGCGCTCGTCGATCGTCGCGGGAGTGGCGCGCATCGCGATCTGAATCTCGCCGTCATGATGCGTTCGGCCCATGCGCTCGAGCCGACGTTCGCGGCGCTCGCGCGTGCGACATGTGGCCAGGCGCCGTCAGCGATGCTGCGCACGGAACTCGCGGCAATCGGAAGAGCCGGCGAGGTCGCCATGATGCGTGCGACGGACGGCAGCAACGCCCATCGCGGCGCGATCTGGATCATCGGACTGCTCGTTGCGGGCGCAACGATCTGCCACGATGTCGGTGAGACTTGGCAACCGCGCGCGATCTGTGAGCTCGGGGCACAAATCGCCTGCTTCCCCGACTTTGCGGCCGTCCCCACCGACAGCAACGGCGCGCGTGCGCGTGCCCGCTACGGGGCCGGCGGCGCCCGTCGCGAGGCGCAGCATGGGTTTCCGCACGTGCTGCGCGCGGGCTTGCCCACGCTGCAAGCGACGCGCCGGCGCGGCGACGGCGAAAACGCCGCGCGTATCGACGCGCTGCTGTCGATCATGACGACGCTCGACGACACATGCCTGCTGCATCGAGCCGGCCCCCCCGCGCTCGATGCCGCGCGGCATGGCGCACGCGAGGTGCTTGCGAAAGGCGGCAGCGCGAGTCTGCCGGGCCGGGCCGCGCTCTATCGTCTCGACAGGACGCTCGTCGCACTGAACGCCTCACCGGGCGGCGCGGCCGACCTGCTCGCCGCAACCCTTTTCATCGACAAGCTGGTGCGGTACGGCACCGGCGGGAGCCAGCACGGATGGAACATCTGACGTTCGATTATTCGGCGCAACGCGCCGTCAACGCTCGCGCGCACGTCGGCGTGGTCGGCTCGGGCGATCTCGAAGTGCTTTTGACGCCGAACGACAAGATGACCGCACACGTCATCGTGCACACGAGCGTCGACGGTTACGGGCATATCTGGAAAAGCGTGCTCGATCGCTTCTTCACGCGATACGACGGCGCCGTGCAAATCGAGATCAACGATTTCGGCGCGACGCCCGGCGTGGTCGCATTGCGGCTCGCCGAGGCAGTCGAAGCGCAACAAGCCGCGCAAGCGGATGGCGCAACGAACAAGGGAGGAGATCAATGACGTCCGCGTCTTTTCTCGCCGCCCCCGCTCCGTTCGCCGCGCGCGAAAGCTTCATCGAGATGACGGCGCGCGAGCGAGCGCGGGCCCTGCTCGACGCAGGCTCGTTTCGCGAGCTCGTCGGTCCGTTCGATCGCCTCACGTCACCGTGGCTGCCGCTGCAGGGCATCGTCTGCCAAGCCGACGACGGTGTCGTCATCGCGCGCGGCACGATCGACCATGAGCCGGCCGTCGTCGCCGCGATCGAGCCGGCCTTTCAAGGCGGCAGCATCGGGGAGGTATCGGGCAGCAAGATCGCAGCGGCGCTCGAGCTCGCGCTTTCCGATTGCCAAAGCGGGAAGCTCGTACGCCCGCTCATCGTCTTTGAAACGGGCGGCGTACGACTGCAGGAAGCGAATCTCGGTCTCGCCGTGATCGCCGAGATCCAATCGGCGATCGTCGCTTTGAGGAAACACGTGCCCGTGGTGGGCGTGATCTCGGGCATGGTCGGGTGTTTCGGCGGCATGTCGCTCACGGCGGCGCTTTGCTCATGCCTCGTCGTGACACGTCAGGCACGCCTCGGCATGAACGGCCCCGAGGTCATCGAGCAGGAAGCCGGCATCGAGGAGCTCGATTCGAGCGATCGCCGCCGCGTCTGGCAGCTCATCGGCGGTGCGCAGCGCGTCGCCACCGGACTCGCCGATATGCTCGTCGAAGACGACGCGAGCGCCATTGCGACCGCCGTTCATGTCGCATTCGCGCGCGGCAGGCCCGCCGAGCATCGCAGCGAGCAGGTCGAGGCCTATCTCGCGCGCCTTGCCGGGATCGACGCGCAAACGGTGACGCCCGATTCCATGCGTGCGGCCTTCAGCCCCGCGCCCGGCGCTCACGGCGCCGACAATGGAAGCGATCGTGAGGATTCCTGAGGAAGTCAATCGATGAACGATACAACGTCTACACGAGGCCAGCGCTGGCTGCGCGCGCTCGCGGGCGACGCGCTGAAGCCCGCAAGCGCCAGCGCGCCCGTCCGCTACGCCGATGCGCCGCTCGGCGCGGACACCGCGAGGTTCATCGCCGTCGTACCCGATCCCGGCAATCGCTTTCCACGCGCACGCGATAACGTCGTCGGCCTCGAGCAAGGCTGGCTGCTGGCGCAGGCGGTCCGCGAAGCGATTGAAGACGACGCGAGCGCGAGCGAGCGGCGCCCGATCATCGCAATCGTCGATGTGAAGAGCCAGGCATACGGCTATCGCGAGGAAATGCTCGGCATTCATCTCGCCTGCGCGGCGGCGGTGGATGCCTATGCGAGCGCGCGCCAGGCCGGGCATCCTGTCGTCGCGCTGATCGTCGGTCCCGCGATGTCGGGCGCCTTCCTTGCGCACGGCTATCAAGCAAACCGGATCCTCGCGCTCGACGCGCCGGGCACGATGGTGCATGCAATGGGCAAGGAGGCGGCGGCACGCGTGACGCGGCGCTCCGTCGAGTCGCTCGATGCACTGGGCGAGACGGTCACGCCGATGTCGTACTCGCTCTCCGCGTTCGGCAAGCTCGGGCTGCTCGACCGACTCATCGAAGGTGTCGATGCTGATTCGCCGACCGACGAGCAGATCGCGCTCGTGCGCCGCGAATTGATTGAGGCCGTGGCAAGCGCCCGCCGCCAGGGCCGGCGCGATCTCTCTTCCCGGCTCGATTCCGAGAGCGCGAAGAAAACGCGTGCGGCGTCGATCGAAGTCCGCCGCAGGCTAGCCGAGCAATGGAACGCCGATTGAGCGAAGTGCGGTATCGCCCGCACGATCTGCTTCGTCTGCGGCGGTTGCCTGGGGGCGCAAGCGACGACGCACCGGCGTGGGTCATCGATGCGTTCAGGCATGCGCCGTTCGCCGTCGTGCGCAGAGCGCAGGCCGATCCGGGCATCGTTGCGGTGGGTCTGCGCGGGATCACGCGCGCGCAGCGCTACGCGGCCTATGCCGACGAACACGATATCGAAGCGACATTTACGCCCGAATGCCTCGTGCGAACCAACCCGCCGCCGGCGCGCGCGTCACTCCCGCCGTTCGTCCTGCTGCGCGCGCTGGTCGACAGCGGATGTCTGGCGGCCTTCGAATGGGGTCCGGCCGGCAGCGCGGCCTTCGAATTGGCGACAGCTATCCCCACGATCACGCCATCGAGCGATCTCGACCTGCTGATCCGTGCCCCCGGTCCGCTCTCTCATGGCGACGCGCAACGCTTGTCGACCGAATTGCAGGCCCATGCGGCACGCGCGGGCCTACGCATCGACGTTCAGCTTGACGCCCCCGCCGGCGGCGTCGCGCTCGCCGAGTGGGCCCTGGGCAAACCGCGCACAATGGTGAGGAGTACTGACGGACCGCGCCTCGTTGCCGATCCGTGGTCCATCGAGCCGGCGGTTCCGGCAGAGGTGACGTGATGCTCGCTTGCCTCTTCCCTGGCCAAGGCGCGCAATCCGCCGGCTTTCTACATCGATTGCCACCGCATCCGGTCGTCCAGACCACGATTGCCGAAGCGTCGGATGCCCTTTCGTTCGACGTTTTGACTATCGATACGCCGGGCGCCTTGCGCTCGAGCGTAGCCGTGCAAGTCGGCCTCGTCGTGGCAGGCGTGGCGACTGCCCGCCGGATCGCAGCCGCTGGTTTCGATATCGCGTTGGCATCGGGCCTGTCCGTGGGCGCCTATGCCGCTGCGGTCACGGCCGGCGCGATCGCCTTCGCGGACGCATTGCGCCTCGTCGCCAAGCGCGCGGAATTGATGGAGCGTGCCTATCCATCCGGCTACGGTCTTTCCGCGATCGACGGCCTCACCGAGCATGAAGTGGAACGGCTTGCCGACGCTGAGGCAGCCGAAGCCGGCCTGCGAATCTATGTCGCCAACGTGAACGCCCCTCGCCAAATCGTGGTGACCGGATCGGACGCGGCACTCGACGCTTTCAATACACGTGCGCTCGCCGCTGGCGCGCACCGGGCGAAACGTCTCGACGTCAGCGTGCCGTCCCATTGCGAGTTGCTCGCCGATGCTTCGGAGGAGTTGCTCGCCTATGCAGCCGATATTCCATTGCAAGCACCGCGGGCCGTCTACGTCGGCAACCGTACCGCCCGCCCGTTGCGCACGGCCGAAGCGATCCGCGACGATCTGGCGACCAATATGCGCTATACGGTGCGCTGGTTCGACGCGCTCACCGTCATCATCGAGCTCGGTGCAACGGTGCTCGTCGAAGCGCCGCCGGGCCAGGTCCTGACTTCCATTGCGCAAACCGCCTATCCCGACGTCACGGCGCTGTCGGCCTGCGCGACGCCCGATGAGCGGCTGATTCCACTGCTGGAAAGACGGCTCGGCTCGCGCTGAAAACTGAGCGAGCCGTGCGCAAGCGAAAAAGCGCGCGAAAGCCGCCGAGGGTCGCGGCTCATCCTACGCGTCACGCGATCGTGAACTCGATTCCTCCGAAGCCCTCGATCGTCCCGCGCACGCACCCGGGTTCTTTCGCCAGGTAGAGCGGCGTATAAGAACCGGTCGTCAGAATCGTGCGGGCGGGAATCGAATGCCCGGTTTGGAGCGTGCGAGCAACGAGCCAGGCGACGAGCCGGCGCGGATCGCCGGCGGGATGTCGCGCACGGCCGCTGAAAATTTCATGCTCGCCGAACTTGAAGCTCACGTGTGGGGCGCTGAAATCGAAGTTGCGATCGTAGGGCCGCGTATCGCCGATCACGAGCGCACCGTTGTTCTGAAGATCGGCGAGCTGCAACAACGGATCGACTTTCGGCCATGCTTCGAATCGACTGTCGACGACTTCCACGACGACCGACATCGTATCGATCGCATCGAGCGCATCCTCGGCGCGGTCCGCAAACGTGCGATCGATATCGTCGGCAAAGCTGAACGCGATCTCGAGCTCGAGGCCGATGCGGCTATATTCGTCGCGGCGAATCCCCGCCGCGGCGCCGACCACCTTCTTGGCCGGAATCGGCGCGCACTGCGGCTCCGCCTCGGGCGAGCCCGCGCCGATCTTGTAACCGCCGGCGCCGCCGAGCTCGGCCAGGACGATCTGCTGGACGACGTAGGCCTCGTCGATGCTCGCAGGCCGGAGGTCGTTCGCCTGAAGATCGCCGATCGACCGATGCGATCGATGGGCCTCGATAAGGCGAGTGGCAAGCACTTGCGTGGGTGTCATGGTCTCGTTCTCCTCTGGACGAGTGGCCGGCAGGAAACGCCGATGGCGCCCGTGACCGATTTCGGCTTAGGCCGTTGCAAACTATAGGCCACATCGCCGCTTCGTATCGTCGGCGCAAGCGCAAATCTGCAAGACAGCGCCGCATGCTCCCGTCGGCAGCATTGCCGCAACGACGGCCGCTCCAGCGGCAAACGCTCGTCAGAACTTATGCCGAATGCCGACGCGCCCCATCACCTGCTTCGAATTGCCCGACAAGTCCGCCGCGCCCGGCACGTAGGCCTGATCGAGACTCGATCCCGTCGAGTCGCCGGTGATCCTCTGGAGCGCGCCCTGGATATAGATGTCGGTTCGCTTGGAAAGGTTGTAGTCGAGCATGAGACCGAAAGAGTGGATCGTCGGCTTTACGCCGCCGAATGTCGTGTTGTAGCTCTCGAGCGTGTAGACATACTGCGCGCCGATAAAGAGCGCCGGCGTGAGCTGATATTTGCCGTTGACCTCGAAGTTCTGGAAGCGGATCGACCCGACCGTCGCGCCGGCGAGCGGCCCCGAGATCGGCGCGATGGTCTCGGTCGTCACCGTCTGGTTCAGATAACCGTTGGCGATCGGATCCGCGACGAACGTGTTGGTATAGACGAGCCCCGCCGTCGCGGACCCGAACGTGTAATTGACGCCGCCGCCGAAAATGCGCAGCCGGCTCGCGACGAAGTTCGTATCGCCGCCGTTGTTGATCGCTCCGCCTGCCGTGGTCGATGGATCGGTCGCCTCGAGGAACGCCGCTGCGACGAGCAGCCCACCGGTCGCATACTGGCCGCCTACGCTGTATTGCCGATTGTTGGCAAAACTCGTGCTGTTGCTGAAGCTGTAAGTGCCGCCGAATTGGAGGCCCGCCCAATCGGGACTCATGTATTTGACGGTGTTGTTGACGCGAAACGTGTTATCGGTGTTGTCGTTATCGAAAGGATGCGAAAACATCAAGCCGGCCCAACTTCCGTTGGCCGTGGTCTGCGCGAGGAAATCGACGACGGAATCGTATTGGCGGCCGACCGTCAGCGTGCCGAAGCGATTGCTCGAAAGTCCGACATACGCCTGCCGGCCGAACATCAGCCCGCCTTGCGCGAGCCGGCCGTTGCTGACGTTGAAGCCGTTTTCCAATTGGAATACCGCCTTCAGGCCGCCGCCCAGTTCCTCGGCACCCTTGAGCCCCCACCGGCTGCCCTGCGCGAAGCCGCTTTGCAATTCATAGTTATGGCTTCCCCGCACGTTATTCGTGTAATCGAAGCCCTCGTCGATGACACCGTAGAGCGCGACGCTGTTCTGAGCGAACGCCGGCGCGGCGAATACGGTCGACAGCACCAGAGAAACAGCCGCTTTTTTCATTTTGCTTCCCCTCGGATCCAGATGAGGTGAATTTCCTTTTTCTTGCTCGCTCGAGTCTCGCTAACGGCGAACGGCGAGCGGCGGATACGATCACGGCTGCGCCAAGCCGTCTCGAAGATGGTTACATGACGGAATCGAGGCGTCTATCGTGGTTCGTCACGAAACGGTTCCGGCCGTTGCCGATTGCCAACTAGCCCTGGCCCCGAAACGCACGAAGAGCGACCGGTCTGCCCGCAGCGATCAGGCAGAAACGCCAACAATAGGGGAAAACCCTCACGGCTCGCGGTCGCAGAAGATCGCCGTAATGAACGGCCCGGCGTGGTGCACGATGGCCGGGCTATGCGCCGCGGAAACCGCGGCCTGGACTTTCTCGGTCGAGCCCCAGACCACGGCCCCGTAGGCGGAGCTGGAGACGCGCTTGCCGCTCCCCTTGCGGAAAAGCGGATTGCCTTCCTCGTAGGCGACGAGCGCGAACACATGGAAGCCGTACGCGCGCAGGTCGGCGCCGCGCACGGGGTTGAACGCGTTGATCGAATTGCTTTCCACGCGGAAGGGCTGCGGCTCGACATCGCCCTGATTGATGAGTCCGCCGATGAAGGCGTGCGGCGACACGTTGCATTGGAGCGGATCGTCGAGCGGTATGGGCGTGCACGATCCGATGGCGGGCCACGCAAGGGCGGCGATCGACAGGACGGCGGCAAAAAGGGGCTTCATGGGCAGGCGGATTCAAACCATATGTTCTCGATACACCACGAGGGGCAGGCAAGCCTCGAAGCAGCGTGGGCAAGGCGGATGCCCGGTCGCGCGCCGGATGCGTGGCGCCCGTCGCATGCGGCACTTTATCGTCTTTGTCGCGCGCGTGCCCGACGGCGCCGCCCTCTCCCCTTGGGAAATTTCCGAATCCAGGTCAGCGCTGCGCGCTTCGGCGGGAATTAGCGCCGAAACCGGCTACAGTTGCCTCTTTGCGCAGGCGGCGCCGTCCCGCACCGCTCTTGATCCATGCAGGAGAAACTCGATGATTGCGGCACTGAAACACGACTTTCGCAGCGATACCGTCACGCGCCCGAGCTCCGCGATGCGCGCGGCGATGGCCGCGGCTGAAGTCGGCGACGACGTCTTCGGCGACGACCCGACCGTCAAGCAGCTCGAAACGCGGCTCGCGGAGATGCTCGGCAAGCAAGCGGCGCTTTTCGTTCCGTCCGGCACGCAATCGAACCTGATTGGGCTGATGGCGCACTGCGGCCGCGGCGACGAATATATCGTCGGACAGCAGGCCCATTGCTACCGCTGGGAGGGAGGCGGCGCGGCCGTGCTCGGCAGCATTCAGCCGCAACCGCTCGACAATCTGCCCGATGGCACATTGGCGCTCGAGCAGATCGAGGCGGCCGTCAAGCCGGACGATCCGCATTTCGCGCGTACGCGGCTCCTCGCGCTCGAGAACACGATCGGCGGCAAAGTTTTGCCGACCGATTATGTGGAAGCAGCAACGGCGCTTGCGCGGCGCCACGGGCTCGCGTGCCATCTCGACGGTGCGCGAGTATTCAACGCGGCGGTCGCGCTCGGCGTGCCCGTCGAGAGACTGGCCCGCCCCTTCGATACCGTCTCCGTCTGCCTGTCGAAGGGTCTCGGCGCGCCGATCGGCTCGGTCCTCGTCGGATCGGCGGAGCTGATCGCCAAGGGGCGCCGGCTGCGCAAAATGGTCGGCGGCGGCCTGCGGCAAGTCGGCATCCTCGCGGCGGCCGGCCTCTATGCACTCGATCACCACGTCGAGCGGCTGGCGGACGACCATGCGAACGCGAAAGTGCTCGCACAGGGCCTCGCCCGGTTTCCCGGCGTGAGCGTCGTCACGCCGGATACGAACATCGTCTTCGTCGATGTCGCGCCGCAATACGCGAGCGCGTTCGCCGAGCACCTCGCGCGGCACGGAATCGGCGTCACGTCGGCCTACGGCGCGACGCGGCAGCGCTGGGTGACGCATCTCGACGTCGACAGGCAAGCCGTCGATACAGCGCTCTCCGTCGCGGCCGAGTTCTTTACCCGGCACGCCTGACGCTCGCCCGACGCCCGGCGCCCGCCCTCGGGGCGCCTTCCAAGCGTGATGGCTCGCGCTACAACGGTTGCTGCGTCGACTCGCGCCAGAGCACGACGAGCACCGTCATCAGTGCGGGGCCGATGAAAAGACCGACGAGGCCGAATGTCTCGGCGCCGCCGAGGATGCCGAACAAGACGAGAAGAAACGGCAATCGTGTAGTACTGCCAATCAATATTGGGCGGACGAAATGCTCGGCGATGAACACGACGATGGAACCCGTGGCGAGGACGGCGATGGCGCCGACCGTCGAGCCGTGTCCAAAGAGCCAAAGTGCGGCGCAGCAAAACACGACGGGCGCGCAAAACGGCAACATCGCCGCGATGGCCGTCAGAAGACCGATAGCTCCTGCGTGCGGCAGCCCCGTCAAGGCATAGGAGATGCCGATCAGCAGGCCTTCGCCGAGGCCGACGACGACGAGCCCCGTTACCGTTCCTCGCACGGCTTCGGCCATTCCCCTCGCCAGTTGCGCCCCCTCCACGCCGAAGAAGCGTCGCACGACTTTCAGCGATTGATCGGCGAGGCGGGGACCGGTCTGCAGCAGCACGAAGAGCGTCAACAGCATGAAGCCGAAATGCACGATGCCGCGGACGGCGAGTGCGCCGAAATGCCGGCCCACCGTGGCCACGGTGTCGCCGTGCAGCTGCTTCATGGCCGGCGATTGTTCGAACGGGCGCGCGAGGTTGGCCTGCCACCAGTCGGCAATTTGCTTGCCGAACGGCAGTTGCTCGACGAAGTGAGGCAACGGGATGCCGTTCGCCTCGGTGTTCTTGATCCAGGCCATGAGGTCGTGCGCCTCGAGTGCCGTCTGCGCGAAGACGAGAACGAACGGCAGCGCGACGAAAAAACCGACCGCGATCGTCACGCCGAGCGCGAGCGCCGTCGCGCCGCCCTGCCGGTGACGCGGGCTCGCCAATTTGAGGAGCAGCGGCCACAGCGCGATGGTGATGACGCCTGCCCAGACCATCGGCGCGATGAATTCACGCAGCACCCACGCCGCCAGTACGATCAACGCCACGTTCAGCGCCGTCCAGGCAACACGCTGCGCTTTTCTCTTGGTGTCTTCTTGGGGAGGTTCGACGGAAGGATGGGATGGCATCGGAAATCGCTCGGTCAGAAAGGCAATCGCAGTGTTCGGTCGCCGACATCTTATCGGATCACCCCACTGACGGCTCGACGCGCCCTGCAACGTTGGCGTTGACTTGGTGCGCCGCATTACGAAGAATCGATGCCGTTCTTGGACGACATCGACTCATTGGAGCGCCCATGCGCCTTCGCCTCGCTGACATGCTGTGCAATGACCGGGCCACGCGCGCGGCGCGCCCCCTGTCGAGCTTTTTGTGGCCGTCTTTCCTGGCCCTCGTGTTCGCGCTCTCGTGCGTTGCCTCGTCATCGGCACAGGCTGACGACGCGGACGAGGCCGAAGCGGCCGCCCCGGCATCGGCAGCCGCGCATGCCGCGGCCGCCCCGTCGTCGACGGCATCGGCTGCATCGGCCGCCTCGGCGGTCACGGCCCAGCCCGCGCCGCGCGAGACATCGAGCGTCACCGAGCACACGATCCGCATCGACGGGCACCGCATCGATTACCGCGCCACTGCCGGGACGCTGGTCATCGACAACGCCAAAGGCGAGCCCGATGCGAGCATGTTCTACGTCGCCTACACGGCCCACGCGAAAGACACCGCGCGGCGGCCGGTCACGTTCCTTTTCAATGGCGGCCCCGGCGCGGGCAGCATCTTTCTCCTGATGGGATCGGTCGGCCCGGTGCGCGTGCGCACAAAAACGCCCGCCCCCACGCCGCCCGCGCCCTATGTCCTTCGCGACAACCCGGAAAGCCTCCTCGACAAGACGGATCTCGTCTTCATCGATGCCGTCGGCACCGGCTTCTCGAGGCCGCTTGGCCCCGCGACGGCGGCAAAGCGCTTTTACAGCGTGGACGGCGATCTCGATGCGTTCTCGCGCTTCATCGAGCGTTATCTCTCCGTCAACGATCGCTGGAACTCCCCGAAGTACCTGATCGGCGAATCGTATGGCACGGCGCGCGCGGCCATGCTTGCGTACCGACTGGGCCAGCAGAATATCGCGCTCAACGGCGTGGTGCTGTTATCGTCGGTGTTGAACGCGAACAGCCGGATGCCCGGCTACGATCTCATGAGCATCCGCTACCTACCCTCGTTCGCGGCCGTCGCGTGGTACCACGACAAGCTTCCGAGCCCCAAGCCGTCCGATCTGCCGGCATTTCTCGATGAGGTGCGGGCGTTCGCGATCGGGCCTTACGCCGCCGCCCTTGCGAAGGGCGACGCGCTGCCCGACGGCGAGCGCGATGCGATCGCGGCGCAGGTGGCCCGCTATACGGGGCTCGACGTGCGTTACGTGATCGCTTCGCACCTGCGCATCCGGCCTTCGCGATTTCGCAAGCAACTGCTGCGCGGCGAACCGCGCGGCGTGGGGCGCTACGACGCGCGCGTCATCGGCATTGAATCGGACGACGTCTCGGAGACTCCCGATTTCGATGCTTCGGAGAAGTACATCGTGAGCGCGTTCGACGCGGCGTTTCACGACCACCTCGCGCGCGATTTGCACTACGTCGCGCCGACGCCCTATCGGGTCTTCAGCGACACCGTGCTCGAAGCATGGCAATGGAAGCATCGCCAATCGTGGGGCGAGACGCTCGAGTTGCCCTACGCGGCCGGCGATCTCGCCGAAGCCATGCGACAAAACCCGAGCCTTCGCGTGCTGTCGTGCAACGGCTACTACGATCTCGCGACACCGTTCTTCGGCACCGAATATGACCTCGCGCATATGGGACTGGAGCCATCGCTGCGCGCACATATCGAGGTCAAGCACTACGCGAGCGGTCACATGGTCTATCTCGACGACGACGCTTTGCAAGCCTGGAAGCGCGACCTCGCGAATTTCTACGATGCCGGCGCGAATTCGAGCCAAGCATCGGCCAAATGATGCTCGCTTGAATCGCGCGCGCCGGACACGCTGTACAGACAGCCACTTTCCCCCGCAGATCGAATAGCTACCCGAAGCCATTCTTGTCCTCTAGGTTGAAAGCGCTCAGCGATCGATCGCGAGCACTTGCCCACTCCCCCACGGCGACAATGGCTCGAGACGGGAACCATGCTCAATCCGTTGACGGACCGCGATGCTCGCGGTCGACCGCTACGGCGTCTCCTCCGGCGTTGCAAACCAAGGAGGTCAAATGGATTCGACTGCGAAGCCGAAACAATCGATGTCCAAATGGCGCGATCGCGCCGCAATGGCGCTGCCGCTCTTTCTCGCCACCGTTTCCGTGCACGCGGCCGGCGCCTCCACGAACTGGGTCGACACCGCGACCAAAGGGTTCCTGACGCCCGCTCAGCTACGGACTTTCAGCGCCCCCACGCAAACGGAAACGACTGCGGGCGAGCCAATCCGCGTCGTCGTCAGCATGAAGGCTCGCGATTTCGGCAAGTTGCGCGATCTTGCCGACGCCGTCACACGTCGAGCGAACCCGGGCTACCGCCATTTCCTGACGCCGCAAACCTTTCTCGAGCGATACGCGCCGACGCCGCGGCAGGTCGAACGCGTGGTCGCCTACCTGCGCGAGAACGGCTTCCTCAATATCACGGTCTCTCGCAACCGCATGTTGATTTCGGCGGACGGCACCTCCGGCACCGTCAAGCGCGCGTTCCATACGCCGATCGTCCACTTCATGAAAGATGGGCGGCTCGTGCACGCGAACTCGAGGACCGCGCAGGTGCCCGAGGGCCTCGCCGACTCCGTGCTCGCGGTGCTCGGGCTGCAAAACGTGACGCGCGCGCACACGATGGCGGTCCGCGGGCCGCGCACGCAGGCGGTTACACGCGCCGCCGCCGGCACGGCGAAAGGCCACGCTCCGATGGAGTTCTCCGCGATCTATCAAGCTGACAGCCTGCCGAGTGCATCGAATACGACCGTCGGCGTCGTCACGATCGGCGGCGCGAGCCAGGCGACCAGCGACCTCGCGCAATTCACGAGCGCGAATAACCTCTCGCCCATCAACGTCTCGACCGTGAATACCGGCGCGTCGAACGGCAACTATGACGACGATCCGTCCGGGCAAGTCGAGTGGGATCTCGATAGCCAGGACATCGTGGGCGCGGCGGGCGGCGCGGTGCGGCAATTGATCTTTTACGCGGCGGACCTGAACGCGCCGGGCAACACGGGGCTGACGCAGGCATTCAACGAGGCCGTCACCGACGGTGTGGCCAAGGTCATCAACGTCTCGCTCGGCTGGTGCGAGGCCGATGCGTACACCGATGGCACCATGGCCGCCGAGGATCAAATCTTCACGGCAGCCGTGGCGCAAGGGCAAACGTTCTCGGTCTCCTCGGGCGACGAAGGCGCCTACGAGTGCAACAACCGCGGCTTTCCGGACGGCGGCACCTATTCGCTATCGTGGCCCGCTTCGTCGCCGAACGTGATTTCAGTGGGCGGCACGACGCTTTACACACGGGCCGACGGCTCGTTCGCCAACGAGACTGTCTGGAACGAAGGCCCCGACGGCGATGGGAAGCTCTGGGCATCGACGGGCGGGTTCAGTGCGATTGAGCCGACGCCCGTCTGGCAGCGCGCGCTGAACGTGAGCCCGAGGCCCGCGGGCCGGGCCGTGCCCGACATCTCGTTCGATGCCGCGCAAAGCACGGGCGCGCTCATCTACACGTCGAACGGCATCGAGCAAGTCGGGGGCACGAGCCTTTCGTCGCCGCTCTTCGTGGGATTCTGGGCGCGCCTCGAATCCGCTTATTCGAACTCGCTCGGCTTCCCGGCATCGAGCCTCTACAGCGCGGTGGCCGCCACGCCGTCGCTCGCGTTCGACGTGACCTCGGGCAATAACGGTTATGGCGGGTACGGCTACAAGGCGGGACCGCGCTGGGACTACCCCACCGGCTGGGGCAGCCTGCGGATGAAGGATCTCGCCGCCTACGTCGAGCGCAATCCGTTCGCCCGCTGACCGGCAGGCCACGAATTGCAAGTGTCGAGTTCTAGCCGCGGGCTGCGAGGAGACCACGAGAACGAAACTGCAACACTATCCGTTGCACACGCAACAAACTGTACAGAAACGTCCCATCGGCGGAAAAGTCGGCGCATAATTCGAGCTTTGCGTTCGTGCCCTGCACGCGTGGCCGCAGCGCCGCTTGTCCATGCCGGTTGCCATCGCCTTAATCTCTCCGCTCATCGTCGCCTGCGCGCTTTTCATGGAAAGCGCCGACGCAAACATCATCGTCACCGCGCTTCCCTCGATGGCGCGCGATTTCGGCAGCGATCCCGTCTCCTTGAAGATCGCGATCATCAGCTATGTGGTGAGTCTCGGCGTTTTCATTCCAATTTGCGGCTGGCTCGCCGATCGTTTCGGCTCGCGCACGGTCTTTCGCACGGCCATCGGCATTTTCATCGCGGGCTCGCTGATGTGCGCGGCCTCGCGCTCGATGCACTTCTTCACGCTCGCGCGCTTTCTGCAAGGCATCGGCGGCGCGATGATGGTGCCGGTCGGGCGCATCATCATTTTCCGCTCGGTGCCGAAGAGCGAATTCGTGCGCGCGATGAACTACCTGAGCATGCCCGCGATGTTCGCGCCGGCCGCGGCGCCGCTGCTCGGCGGGTTCCTCACCACCTATCTTCACTGGCGACTGATCTTCTTCATCAACGTGCCGATAGGCCTGCTCGGCATCTACCTGACGAACCGCTACATCGCCAATACGCACGAGCCGCACCCCGGTCCGCTCGACTGGACCGGCTTCGTCCTTTCCGCGCTCGGCGCCTCGCTCGCGCTGCTCGGGCTGTCGCTAATCGGCACCGACATCGTCGCCGATCGGACCGCCTACGAAATGTGCCTCGTGGGCGCGTTCCTCCTTGCGCTTTACGTGCTCTATGCGCAGCGTGCCGAACGGCCCGTGCTCGAGCTACGTTTCCTCAGGATTCCTACTTATCGCGCAAGCGTGCTCGGCGGATCGATGTTTCGCATCGGGCTCGGCGCGGTGCCTTTCCTGCTGCCGCTCGCGTTGCAGGAAGGACTCGGCATGACAGCGTTCGGATCGGGCCTCATTACCTGCGCGTCTGCCTTCGGCAGCATGTTCATGCGCTCGCTCACGTCGCTTACGCTGCGCAGATTCGGCTTTCGCACGGTGCTCATCTACAACGCGGCGTTTTCGGGCGTCGCGATCGCCGCCTACGGCACGTTCTTTCCCGGCACGTCGCTTTGGTATATCTGGCTCGTCGTGTTACTGGGAGGCTTCTTCCCCGCCTTGCAGTTCACGAGCCTCAATTCGATGATCTATGCCGATATCGCGAGCCGCGATGTCGGCCGCGCGACGAGCCTCGGCAGCGTCGTCCAGCAGATGTCGCTCGGCCTCGGCGTCGTGGTGGGCGGCATCGTGCTGCAAATCGCCCGGGCAGTGCACGGTCACGCGCACGTGACGTGGTCCGACTTCTGGCCGGCGTTTCTCGTCGTCGGCCTTTTCTCGTTCGGCTCAATTCCGATTTCGCGCCGCCTCTCGCCCGACGCGGGCGATGAAATCGCGCGCGGCTCGCGAGGATAGCCGCGCTCGCCCGGTGTCACGCGCGGTCGCTCTCTCCCTTCCTGCTTAGCGCCGATGGCGCCCGCCCAAGAACGGCAACGCGTGTGCGCTGGCGGAAACGGCAAGATGAAGAGCACGGTGTATGCGATTTGGTCGCTCGCCTTGCACGCTCTATTATTCAGGCACCTGCGTTCTTTCATATCGCTTTCTTTGTTATGAAGAATGGCTCAATGAAGTACTAACCGCCACAATCAGAACATCAAGCCTTAGGCTTCATCGTTCCGTCGTGGCTTCGTCAGTGTGCGGTAGCCATCGAGGAGGACAGACGCCATGACCCGCAAATACATCGATTGCCGGGAGTACCCGAGCGAAATGAACTGCTCGGTCGCGCTATCGGCGGATTCCGACGACGAGCTGATCGAAGCGGCCGTCCAGCATGCGGTGGCCGTTCACCATCATGCCGACACGCCGGAGTTCCGTTCTCAATTGCGCGCGCTCTTTCACGAAGGCACGCCGCCGGTAGAAGCGCCGCGCGCGGCTTGAAGCGGTTCGACGTTTACGCCGCCCGTTCCGTGGGACTGGTCTGGCTCAAGACGGCGTCGAGCACGATCGAGGCCAGCTGATCGACGGGCGGCGCCGACGAGTTCGACGCACGCAAGAGCATGAGCGGAAGCGTCGGCAGTGCCGGCAAACCGTAAGCAATCGCATCGAGCGTGCGCACGCTCGACGGCAACCCGTACGATGCGCGTACCGTCACGCCGAGTCCCGCCGCGGCCGCGGCCCAGAGACCCGCGAGGCTCGGACTCGTGACCGCCACGCGCCATGCAACGCCGGCACGATCGAGCGCGGCCGTTGCGACATTGCAAACGACACAGGGTCCATCGAACAACACGAGCGGCAGGGGCTCCCCCGCTTCGCGATCCCATCGCAGCGCATCCGAACCGATCCAATGAAGGCGCGGCGCCGCCACTTGCATGCTTGCCCCAGCCGCGCGTCGCGCGCGCAGCGATGAGTCCACGTCGTCCCAGGTCAGCGCGAGATCGAGCTCGCCCGCGTCGAGGCGCGCGAAGAGGTCGGTGTTGCGCGCGACGCGCGCCTCGATTCGCACTTTAGGATGAGCGCGGGCGAACCGGCCGAGCACCCCCGGAAGCAACGACTCGCCGAAATCCTCCTGCAAGCCGAGCCGCACCCAACCTTCGAGATTGACGCCGCGCGCGGCGGAAATCGCCTCGTCGTTGAGCTCGACGAGCCTGCGCGCGTAGCGGAGCATGACCTCGCCCGCCTCGGTCAGCGCGAGGCCGCGGCCCGACTTGCGAAAGAGCGGCGTACCCGCTTGTTCCTCCAGCTTGCGTATCTGCGCGCTCACGGCCGAAGTCGACCGACCCACGCGATCCGCCGCCTTCGCGAAGCTGCCGAGATCCATGCCCATCACGAAGCTCCGCAATGCCGCGATATCAACGTTCGTCTGGCTCATGGCGTCATCCAATCATCCAGTTTTATTGGATGGTCAGTTAAAAAATATCTGATTTTCAGCACGATCATAGAGTGCGAGACTGCACCCGTCAAACGCCACAGCGCAAGGGGATTTCGATGGAAACGCAATGTCTCGCCAAGGGCGCCGAACGCAGCGCGGAGCCACTCGGCGCTTCCCATCGCTGGAAAGTGCTCGGGGCTGGCGTTGCCGCGAATGCGAGCTTCTCGGCCGCGGCGGCGGGCATCCCGACGACGGCCGTCTGGATGCGCTCGGATTATCACCTCGGCAATGCGGAGCTGGGTCTCGTGCTCGGGTCGATGGGGCTCGGTCTCGCTCTTTCTGAGTTGCCCTGGGGCGTGGCGACCGATCGGTTCGGCGATCGGCGCGTGCTCGTCACGGGGCTCGTCGGGACCGCGCTCGTGCTGTTCTTCATGATGCTCGCCGTGGTGCCGTCGTCGGGCTCGGCACCCACCGCGACGTTTCTCGCCGCAGCCATGTGCGTCGCCGGTTTGCTCGGCGGCAGCGTCAACGGATCGAGCGGGCGCGCGATCATGGGCTGGTTCAAGGAGAGCGAGCGCGGATTGGCGATGAGTCTCCGGCAGACCGCCGTACCGATGGGTGGCGGGATCGGTGCCTCGTTGCTGCCGTGGCTCGCCTCGAGCAAGGGCTTCGGTTGCGTCTTTGGCGTGCTGGCTTCGATGTGCCTCGTTTCTGCCGCATTTGCGCTGCGCTGGTTGCATCGCCCGCCGCACGCCGAGCATGCCGAGCGCCCCGTCGCTCGCGCATCGGGCCCATCGCAGCGCGGACCGCTCACCGATGCCGGCGTCTGGCGCGTGGCGCTCGGCATCGGCATTCTGTGCGTGCCCCAATTCGCCGTGCTGACCTTCGCCACCGTTTTCCTGCACGACTTCGCTCGCGTAGGCACGGCCGGGATCAGCTTCGCGATGGCGGCGGTGCAGACGGGCGCCATGGCGATGCGTGTCTGGAGCGGCCGCTACACGGATCGGCGCGGCAACCGGCGCGCCTATCTGCGCGGATCGACGCTCGTCGCGGCGGCATCCTTCGCGGTGCTGGCATCGGCCGTCATGCTCGGTCGCGGCGTGCCGATCGCCGTCGTCGTGGGGATGGTCGTCCTCGCGGGCATCTGCATTTCCGCGTGGCACGGTGTAGCGTATGCCGAGCTCGCCACCCTGGCCGGCCCATCGCGCGCCGGCACCGCGCTCGGCATGGGGAACACCGTCGTCTATGCGGGTCTCTTCATGGCGCCGCTCGCGATCCCGCATCTGCTCGCCGCCAGTTCGTGGGCGGGCGTCTGGTGGGTTGCCGGGCTACTCGCACTCGGCGTCTATCCGCTTTTCCCTCGGCCCGCAAACTCCGCGAACCGGTAGGCGATGAATGCGACGATCCTCGGTTGCCGCGAGGACGTCGACGCATCACGTCATCGTGTCACGGCGTCCAGCGATACATGAGGACCTTGGCCCGCGCATCTTCCTCGGCAAGCACGACATACTGGCCGTTCGGCAGGACCGCGGCGCTGATCGCCATCTCCGCGTCGATCCAGCCACTCGTGCCGCCGACCGTCGATTGCGGCGCCAGCGCCCCAACTTGCAGGCCCGTGCGCGCGTCGAAGACATCGAGTCGCGCCGTGGTGCTCTCGGCAACGAATAGATAGTTTCCGGCCGTCGCGAGCGAGACGGGGATCAGCGCCGGATTTTGCGTCGGGCCGTAGACGAGCGGGATCACGTACTGAAGCCTTGGCGCACCGGAGCTCCAGTTGTCGTAGCGCGCAACGACGCGGCCGATCGATTTCCAGTTCGACGCCTCGTACGATGCCGTGTTCGTAAAGCCCGAAATATACATGGTGTCCGTCGATGCCACGTAGACGATCCGAGCGATCCGCGTGAACGGTTGCGGCATCGCGAACGTCTTCGCCGAGCTGTACTGATAGATGGGATTGCCGAATGAATCGACGCCCTGCAGCGGCATCTCGCGAATTCCGCTGCCGCCCGTCGCGAGCCAGATGTTGGCCGCGTCGTCGACCCACCAGTAACCGTTGTACACGCTGTTGCCCGTTGCGCCGTTCGACTGGATTTCGCTCGGCGCGAGCCGGCCATCGCCGTTCGTGTCGCGCCACATCCACTCGCCGTAGGCAGGTTGGCCGGCGGGCCAGTTGCCGGGAATCGGATTTTGCGAGAGCAGACCAGAAGGAATCGCGACCTCACCATCCGTAGTCGGCGAGAAGCGATAGATGCTCAGGTAGTGTGCGTACATATCCTGCGTGAACAGGTACCGCGCGCCATTGATCCGGCGCACGAGCGGCTCCCCTCGTACGCCCCGCGTGAGATGAAGCGCCGGATCGTCGCCGTAGCGAAAGCGGTTCATGGTGAAGCCTTTGTAGCTCCATTCCTGGCCCGGACCGGCCGCGTAGTTCAACGTGAAATGCTTCGAGCCGCTGAAGACGTCGCTTGGCGATGCCGGATCGAGCGCCGCCCCGTCGACGAACAGCAATCCGTGCAGCCGCCAATTGAGCGCCTTCGACCACCAGTTGTAACTCTCGAGCACCGTGCCCTGTCCCGTCGACAACGAGCCGAAATCGCGCGGGCCCGCGCTGTTTTGCGCGACATAGAGATTGCCGCCGCCGTCGAAGCCGATGCCCGTCATGCCGTTGAAGCGCCAGTCACCCGGCACGCCGGGCCTCGGCGCGAAGATCCCGCCCTGCGCGCCGATTCCGGTGATGGGCTGCACGAGCCCTGATGCCGTCTTGCCGAAAACTAGGATCTGCTGCGAAGGACCGCCGTCGACGATGAGCAGTTGACCGGACGGGGCGATGGCGAGATCGACGGGCACCGCATTGCTCGGCAGCGTGATCGTGCCCGGCAGGACGGCGCCCTTCGCCGAGTAATGCGCGACGGTACGGCCGGACGCCGACTGCAAACCTTGAATGACCCAGAGCGAGCCGTCGGTATCGATCGCGATGCGCCCCGGCGACGGAACGCCCCAGGAGCTGACGGGCGCCATCGTGTTCGCATCGAAGACCTGAATCCGGTTCGCATAGGTGTTCGCGACGTAAAGGGCCGTGCTCGTAGCGGCGAGCCCGCGAATGGAGGCGTCGGTTCCGTCGGGAACGACATCGAGAACGAGGAAACTCGCCGCCGTCGGGTTGCCCTGGTTGCCGACGCCGCCTTTGAACGGCGCACCTTGCGTGATATTGACGAGCGGGCGGCGGGTGATCCCATACCACGTCGAGCCGTTGGACGGATATCCGCTGCCGACGAGCTTGCCTCCTTCATTGCCGATCGACATGCCGGCGTACAAATAGCTGCCGTTCACGGCGATCGCGTCGCCCCCCGCATTGCCCCACCCGTGCGTCTGGCCGGCGTAGCCGACCTTCGTGCCGCCCTTGTACGCGCCGATCTCGCTGCCGCTTTCGTCCCAGGGGGCATTGGTGTAGACGGTGCCGTCCTGGCCGACCGCCAGCGCTTCGACGTCGAGCTGCACCCATTTTCCGTCGCCGAAGCCGAACGTGTTGCCGATCCATGACGTCGTGTAGTTCAGCGACGCCTGCGCAAACGCCGATGCGTGCAACAGCGCCGAACTCGCGATCGCGAACGCGAACGTCCGTCGCGCGAAACGGACAAAAGCTTCCCCGCGCCGCAGGGGCTTGTGGCGAACACCTTCACTCATCGGACTTCCCTCGGAACCGGCGCCCAGCGACATACTAGTTAGGACTACCGAACGTTTTTGACATGTGCCCGGGCTTCTCGCCCGTGTCGTTCGGCTAGTATTGCCGGTCCGCGGTTATGCGGAAATCAGCGGTGCGCGCGATTTCGCGTCGGTTTTCTCGGTGGTCGGTAGGAATTGACTGACACCGAATCGAATGGCTCGTCTTTGCCGATTTCATGCGGCACTACGCTCGGTCACGCGCCATCGGCGTGCGAAGCGTCAGCCGAACGGCTTAACCCCGATGAGCCAGCCGTGAAGAAGGAATGCGAAGATGGCCCAGGCGACGAGGCCGCCAACGACGGCTTTGAGGTCCCCCGCCGTCGTGCCGGCCGGATAGGCGACCCCCGCGCGGCTGTCGCGGCCACGCCAGATCAGGAATCCCGCGGCGGCCCAGACGAAGAATGCGCCGAACAGAACGACGGCGTTGATCGTGCCGTTTGCGAGGAGGTGACCGATCGCCCATATCGCGACGCCCGCGTACATCGGGTGGCCGACCGCGCGCTTGATGTGATTGCCGGGAACATACGCCGCCGCGATGAGGATGAATGCGATGGCCACGAGAAGCGCCGTCAGATGACGCGCGCCGACCGGCGGAGCCCATAGGAGGACGGGCGAGCGCCGCGCGATTCCGTAGCCCCAGACGATGAGCACGAAACCGATCAGAGAGACGAGCGAATAGAGACCTTTCCAACGCTGCTCGCCGAGACGCGCGAACTGCGCGGCGCGCCACGGCTCGGCGACGAGGCGCACCGAATGCACGCCGAGAAACGCGATCAAACCGAGAATCAGCACCGCCATGTCGAGCTCCTTTGGCATTGTCGTTATCCGTCGAGGCGAACGGGCGAGCAAAAGGTAGCCTATGCCGATCCTTCAGGCAAGTTGACCGTGAGCCGCCGCGCTTGGTTACACCGGCTCACGTCAGGGTGTGCGGCGCACCGCGCGCCGGTAGGCGGCCGCCTCGAGGATTTAAGGCGCCGCGGCGATGACTTCGGCCATCGCGGCCGTCAGCTTCCTTGCATAAGGCACGTGCAGGAACTCGTTCGGGCCATGCGCATTCGACTTGGGGCCGAGCACTCCGCAAACGACGAATTGCGACTTCGGGAAACCGGCTTGCAGGATGTTCATGAGCGGGATCGTGCCGCCTTGGCCGATGAACGCGCACGGCGCGCCGAAATGCGTCTGCGACGCGCGCTGCAGCGCCTCGCCGAGCCACGGCGCGAGCTCAGGTGCGTTCCAGCCGTTCGCGGCACTCGATTCGGGCTTGAACGTGACTTTCGCGTTATAGGGGGGATCGAGCTCGAGCAGCGTCTTCAGCTCGGCCACGGCGCGCGCCGCGTCGATGAGCGGCGGCAATCGCAGCGACAGCTTGAACGCCGTGCGCGGGCGCAGCACGTTGCCCGCGCTCGCGAGCGGCGGCAGGCCCTGCGCGCCCGTTACGGCCAGCGACGGGCGCCAGGTCGAGTTCAGAAGCGCCTCGCGTGGATTGGCCGTAACAGGAAGCACGGGCTTGCCGTCCTGGCCGCAGGCCCACGGCGCCGGCTTCCAGACCTCGTCGCCAAGAATGCCGGCGGTGGCCTCCGCTTCGCGCGAGCGGTTCGCGGGAATCTCGCAGTGAAACGCGCCCGGCAGTAGATTTCCGGTGGCTGCGTCTTCGAGCCGATCGAAGAGCTGCCGCATGACGCGAAAACTCGAGGGCACGATGCCCCCGTACGATCCCGAATGCACGCCTTCCTCGAGCACTTCGACTTCGAGCGATCCGGCCGCGAGCCCGCGCAGCGACGTGGTGAGCCAAAGCTGATCGTAATTGCCGGCGCCGGAGTCCAGACATACGACGAGGCCGACGTTGCCGAGCCTGTCGCGCAGCGCGTCCACGTACGGAAGCAGATCGTAGCTGCCCGACTCCTCGCAAGTTTCGATGAGTCCGACGCAGCGGGGACGCTCGATACCCTGCGCGTCGAGCGCCGCGAGCGCGCACAGGCTCGCGTAGATCGCGTATCCGTCGTCCGCCCCGCCTCGGCCGTAAAGCCTGCCGTCTTCATACTTGGGAAGCCACGGGCCGAGATCGCTGCGCCAGCCCTCGAATTCGGGCTGCTTGTCGAGATGGCCATACAGGACGATCGAATCGGTGCTGCCGGCACGCGTGGCCGGCGTTTCGAAGAAAATCACGGGCGTGCGGCCCGGCAGTCTGACGATCTCGAGCTTCAGACCGCGCACACGCTGCGCCTCCGCCCAACGCGCCGCATCGGCGACCACACGCTCGAGATACCCATGCTTTGCCCAGTCGGCGTCGAAGGCGGGACTTTTCGCGGGTATCGCAATGTAATCGGTTAAGGCCGGAACGATCTCGTCATTCCATTTGCGATCGACGAATTCGCGGAGCGCGTCGTGATCGAGCGGCTTTTGTGCCGTGTCGGCTGCGGTCATGGCGGGGGCCCTCTGGCTCAAAGCGCTCATGATAGAGCCTCGGGCGGCCTGGTGCAGACATTAGCGAACAACCCAGGAACGCGCGACAATGGTCTCCGGACCCTGGAGCGTCTTCATGTTGGATGGAATGCTGGATGACATAGCGGTGCAGGTCGTGGAGGTCGTGCTGGCGCTCGCGCTCTACTTCCTGCCGGCGATCATCGCCGACCGCCGCAAGCGCCACGACCTGCTGCTCATCGCACTCTTCACCGCGTGCGTCGGCTGGACCGGAATCGGCTGGCTCATCGCCATGCGCTGGGCCTTTTTGCCGAATCCGCCCGTGGATTTGGCAAGCGACGTCGTCCGCAAGCGTCGAGTGCTAAGCATGCGGGCGTTTTCGCAAGCGCTCACTGATCGCATCGCACGAAGAGCCGATCGGCGCGGTTAGCCGCTCGGCGCCTGCCCCTTGGTCAGGAAGTGCGCAACCCCGCGCTCGACCGCGACGGTCTGCCGCGGTTCTCGGTTAACTATTACTAAGTGCGCGACGCGCGCGGGCCCGATTGCGGTGAGAACCGGCGCACACGCACGAGGCCCGGGGAGATCGAACGAGGCTCGCGGGCGACTGCATCCCGCATGAACTTCTCTTGTCGCAGCTCGCCGTGCTCGTCGAACCATTGGCACAACAACCAATCGCCGCCTTCGTCGGCTCCCGCATACGTCACCGTCATGCGAGCTCCCCCCGTTTTCAGCGTGACGACATCGCCTGCGCAAAATTGTTCCTGCCTGTCCATCGTATCCGTCAGCATGTGCGCCCCGTCAATAGCAACCCAGTCGATTTCTCACCGCCGCGTATGTGCGCCGGCGAACCGAAAAACGAATTGCGAAACGTCTCGTAATGGCCTTCACGAGAATTAGCGAAGGCAGGTAGAGACTAACAATAGAATAATTATTCCACAAGCAGTTTCAGGGAAAACGATGCCCCGCGTTTGCCATGAGACGCGCTGCGTCAAATATGCGGCGCAATCTAACAAGTACAGCCTGGGAGGCTCACGAGCCGGCCCTCAAAATAAGGGACTGAAAATCACGCGAACGAAATAATAGTACTTTATGAATGCTGATATGCAGGTAATCGGATAATCGCCGATCGCTTTCATTTGCGCGATCCAATACTCCTCCGGACCGTGGGGAAATTATGGATTCGAGCGAACGGTTCACATTTGCTTTGACGTAGATCAAATGATCGGCCAAGCCGCCTTTCATTGATGAACGCGTAGTTCATTCATGGGAATCGCCGATCGCGCCGCCGAAATTACGCGTTGTTTTTACCTTTGAGCCGCTGACGAACCCGTCTTCAACGGCAGGAATTGCCGGTGCCAGCCCCGGCAATTCGCCAGACCAGGCGCACCGGGGTCAGTCGTCCGGGCGTAGTCGCCGCATCGCCCGCCGTGAAGCCACGACGATCAATTTCATCGTCGCCCGCGTCGCGCCGACGAAAAGCTTGCGCGCCGCCCGCTCGTCGAACTCCTCGAAATCGACCTCGGTCAGGATCACGCAGGGCGCCGATTGGCCCTTGAAGCGGTAGATCGACTCGAGCACCACGTCGCCCTCGCGATATTGAGGACTGCCAAACAAGTCGTATTTGCCGGTGAAGCTTTTGAGCCGGTGCGGGCCGAGCTGTTCGAGGGCCGTCAGCACCGAGCCTTCCCGGCCTCGAAACGAGAGCACGGCGATATCCTGCTTGCGAAAACCGAACGAAAGCGCCTGCGTGATCGCGCGCTTGGTCGCTTCGACGACGGCGTCGTCGGCGTTCTCGTCGAACGGACTGAATGCGATCTCGGAGCCGCCGAAGGGGCTACCGGCGGCGAGATCGGCAGCATGGGGCACCGCTGCGCCAACTTTCTCGCGCACGAAGTCGAGAATGTCGCGCGGGCTGCGGTAATTCGTCGTCTCGGTGAGCACCGTCCAGCCCGGCAAGGCGAGCGGCTCGCGCATATAAAGATTTTGCAGCGGATCTTCGAGCCACCACCATGCGCCGTCGGGCCGCACGAGCCGGGCGAGCGCCTCGACCCACGGCTCCTGGAAATCCTGGCCCTCGTCGACGATGAGGACGTCGAAACGCCAGTTGTCGCTGATCGGAGCGTCGGCAAACGCCCTTTCGAGCCGCGCGAATACGTCGGTCGTCTGGAAATCCGGTAACCACCCGGCGTCGCGCGCAACCGCGTCGCAGAGCTGGTGATAGTTCGCGACTTTTGCGCCGGCCGGAGCGACGCGCGCGATGTGATCGGCCAGCGGGCGATTGAAACAGACGTAGAGCGCGCGCTTGCCGCTCGCGGCCGCGTCTTTCATGACCTGCACGGCCAGCTGCGTCTTGCCTGAGCCCGCGGTTCCGATCACGCGCAAGCGGAACGGCGTGAACGCGAGGCGTCTCGCCCATGTCGCGAGCCCGCCCGACAACCGTGTGACGATCGTGCCCGCCTGGCCCACGAGCGCGCTGGCGTCGGGCGTAAGCGCAAGCTCGTCGGCCAGATAGTGATGGACCTTCGGTGCGCAGGGCAGCCGGGGCTCGTCGGCGGGCAGCGCCTCGAGAATAACGGCGACGAGCCGATCCTTGCGCGTGAAATCGACGATTCTCTCGGGGGCGACACCGGCAATGGCGGCGTCTTTGACAATGTAATCGGGGCAGAAGAGCAGCGCCTCGATACCGTAGGTGCCCGCGCCGAATGCGGCCGTGAAGCGGCGATGCATGCGCTCGACCGTGCGGGCAAGCTCGATGGAAACGTTGCGCTCGGTTTGAAGGTAGACCTTCACGAGCCCTTTAGCCGTTTCGCGCAGGAAGCCGGCCTTTTGCTCGATGAGCATGACGCGGCCCGCCGGGCTCACGACGACGAAATCGGCTTCGCCGAAAACCGAGAAGCTTCCGCTAAGACGCGTCCAATGCACGCCGTGGTAGACCGTGTAGCCTGCCGGCAACGCGGCTTCGAGCAGCGCCAGCGTTTCGCGCTCGCGTTCGGCCGCGCCTGTCGCGGCCAGATTTTTCCAATCGTCGGGGATGAGGCGGGCCATGACGGTCGAGGTTCCTCGCGGTAAGTTTCTTGCGGATGCCGCGTATTTTACTAATCGTGTCGCGCGAACCGCGTATCATGGCCGGCTCGTCGTGACGACGCGGTTTTTCTTGGAGGATGCTGAAGATGCTGAAGATTTGGGGACGGGCAAACTCGGTCAACGTGCAAAAGGTGCTCTGGTGTTGCGACGAACTGGGCCTTCCGTTCGAGCGCATCGACGCCGGCATGCAATTCGGCCGCGTGAACGATCCCGAGTACCTGGAGCTCAATCCGAACGGGCAGATCCCGACGCTCGTCGACGGCACGTTCGTGCTGTGGGAATCGAACTCGATCCTGCGCTACCTGGCGATGCAATATGGCGCGTCGAGCACGCTTTACCCGGCCGAGCCGAAAATTCGCGCGAGTGTCGACCGTTGGCTCGACTGGTCCCTATCGACCTTGCAACCCGCCGAACGCCCGGTCTTCATCAGCCTCGTGCGAACCGCGCCCGACCAACGCGACGCGGCCGCGCTCGACGCCAATCTGCAAACGCTGATCAAGCGCTGGAAGCTGCTCGACGGTCATTTGCAAGGCCGCTTTCACCTGGAAAGCGAGAAGTTCACGATCGCGGACATCGTGCTCGGCGCGTTTGCGAAGCGCTGGTTCGGGCTCGAAGGGATCGAGCGGCCGCGGATGCCGAACCTCGAGCGCTGGTATCAGCGGCTCGCTCAACGCGCGCCGTTCAAGAAGCATATCGACCACCCGTTGACCTGAGCCTCTCGTCGGCGGTTATCGTCCGGTGCGCCGCTCCGTGGCGCGTTCGACCAGTGCGTCGATGAGCGGCAATTGCACGGGTTTCGTCAGATGCACATCGAAGCCGCGCGATAGCGAACGCTCGATATCGCTCTCCTGCCCGAAACCCGTCATCGCGGCGAACAGCGAGCCGCGCAACGCCGATACCTGCTTCAACCGCTGCAAAACGGTGAAACCGTCCGCCCCGGGCATCGCGATATCGATGAGCGCGACGTCGATATCGTTGGTCTTGCCCGCCAGCGCGAGCGCCTGCGCCCCGCTATAAGCGACGTGAACGCGATGCCCCTTCATGCGCAGCAGCATCGCCATGCTGTCGGCGGAATCCACGTTGTCGTCGACGATCAATATCGCAAGCGTTTCACCGCGACCGCTCTCGCTCGCCCCCGCCTGCCCGAGTCCATCGTGACCGTTGTTGGCAGCCAAAGATGCCGCGAGCAGCGGCAGCCGCACCGTGAAAGTCGCACCGCGCCCGACCCCGCCGCTCGTGGCGGAAACCGAGCCGCCATGCATTTCGATGAGCCAACGGGTGAGCGTCAGGCCGATGCCGAGCCCGCTTTCCCTTCGTTCGAGCCGCGTGTCGGCCTGCACGAACAGATCGAAGATGGAATCGATGGCGGCTGGGTCGATCCCGCAACCGTCGTCGGTGACGCGCATGACCGCGAAAACACGGTTTTCCTGCGCGATCTCGACGCTGATATGGCCGCCCTGCTCGGAAAACTTCGAAGCGTTGCTCAAGAGACTCTGTGCAACCTGCACCAGACGAGCCATGTCGCCATTCACGATGACGCCGGCATCGGGCCCCTTCACTTCCACAATCTGCTGACGCAACACGAGGTGCGGGCGGATCATCTCCATCCCGCGTGACACGACGTCGCGCAAATCGACCGGGGCCAGGCGCAACGCAACCTTCCCCGTCGTGATTCTGCCGGCGTCGAGCAAGTCGTCGACAAGACGGGTCAGGTGCGAAATCTGGCGATCGATCACGTCCCGGCATTGTCTGAGCGTCGGACTCAGGAGCGGCTCGAGCATCATCACGCTCAGTGCGTTGCTGACCGGAGCGAGCGGATTGCGAAGCTCGTGCGCGAGCGTCGCGAGAAACTCGTTCATGTGCTGGCTCGCGGCCTCGAGATCGCGCAAGCGCTTGCGCTCCGTCATGTCGCGCGTCACTTTCGCGAAGCCGCATAGCTTCCGTTCGCCGTCTTCTTCTGTGCGGTAGACGGCCGCGATGACCACGTTCGCCCAGAACATCCTGCCGTCTTTGCGCACGCGCCAACCCTCGTCCTCGACGCGGCCGACGCTCGCCGCGGTGACGAGCTCCGATTCACACTTGCCCCTTGCGACGTCCTCGGGAGGATAAAAGATCGAAAAGTGCCGGCCGATGATTTCCTCGGCCGTGTAGCCCTTGATCTTCCGCGCGCCGCTATTCCAGCTCACGATGTTGCCGCTGGTATCCAGCATGAAGATCGCGTAGTCCTGGACGGATTCGACCAGGATCCGGAAGCGTTCCTCGGGCGGGGCTTGTGCCGGTTCGGGCGGGACCGGCTGAACGTCCCAGGCGGAGGAGTCCGGATGCATAGACGACGCGTTGACTTGTTGGAAGGAGACGGCGTCGAAGCGACTGCCGCAATAGGTGCAACCTGAAAGCACGATATGTGCCGAAGCACTGGCGGTCGCGTGGCCCTCGCCGGTCGCCGCGCGGCAACGTCGCGCGGGGCAATGTCGTTATGCGCTTGGCATCGCTCGGCAACGCATCGTGACCTCGCCGCACACGCGTTGCGCGCGGCGCGGGCCTTCATTGGCAACGTGTGCGGAACGCCAGTTTTAACCGGAAAGATTTGCAAAAACTACTCTCGGCCGGGCGGGCGGACTCCTGCCCAGCGCGCTCGGCCGACGAACATTCGATCGAAGGCTCGATCGCCGGCTTCCTTGCCGCCCTGCCGCGGTTCAACTCGCGGCACGCTCGGCGACGGCTTCGGCGATGAGCGCAATCAGACGATCGGGCTCGGCCGGCTTCGTCATGAAATGCTGAAAACCCTCGCCGATACTGCGTAGCCGATAGGCTTCGTCGGTGTGGCCCGTAATCGCGACGGAAACCGCCGGCGAGCGGTTGTGGCGAATTTCATCGTCGCGCAACCGCTGGATCAGATAAAAGCCATCCATCGCCGGCAAATCGAGGTCGCAGACCACTGCGTCGGGAGTCATGCTCAATACGGCTTCGACACCTTCCTCGGCATCGTGGGCCGCGACGACGCGCGCCCCTTCCGCTTCGAACATCTCCGTCAACGATTCTCTGCTGGAGGGATCGTCATCGACGACGACGATCGTCATCTGCTCCAGCCTCTGTACTCCATTCATATGAATTCTTTGACACCGCCCATGCGGGATTCTTGAGCTTCGGACTTCGCTCGAGCCTTCGAGTTGCATGTTGTCCGCGCCATAGCCTAACGGCAGCGGACACACGCGAGCGAAACTGTAGCTCGTTACACAACTCGCCTCTCACTCGAGTCGCGGCGGACGATACCACGTACCGGCGTCGCGACGATGAATGACGTTGCCGGCAGTGTTGGCTTTCACACGCAATGGCAAAAACGACCGGCAGCGCGACGTCAACTGCATGACAACGGAGAAGAATCAGTGCCCGAAGACGATCCCTTTCAGTGGGATGCCGCGAAGCAGCTCCTCGGGGATACAATCGCCGCGCATGTCGGAGTCTCGGCTTCCAACAAGGAGCATGAAATGGGCAAGCTCGGTGCGGGATTGGCAGGTGGCTTGACGCTCAACGTGGCGATGCTTCTCACGTTTCGCCTGCTCGGATTCGGATGGACGGGCGGGGGCGTTTTGCTTGCCTCGCCGTTGCAAAGCGGCAAATTTATCGCTGTCTGGACGCAACTTGAGCCGCTGCCCAAAATCGTCGCGGCACCCGCCCCGATGCTGATCGGGCTCCTATTGTTCGGATGCGTTCACGCCGCGATCTACGATTGGCTCGCGCCCCATTGGCCGACGGGGGTAACCGCAAGAGCGATTCGTTTCGCCGGCCTCAATTTCGTGCTCGCCTACGTGTTCTTCGAATTCTTCGCGCCGTTCAATCTGTTCGGCGAGCCGCTCGTTCTCGTCGCGCTCGAACTGATTTTCTGGTTGATCGTCGCCACGGCCGAGGCCTTCGTCATCGCGTCGATCGCGGAGCGCGCAAGGCGACACAGCGTGCCTGGCCTGCAAACGCCTGCTTAAGGCACCGTTGGCACCGCTACGTTCGCCCCCCGGCGAACGGGGGGCGTTGCCCTTGTCGATTCCTCAGCTCGTTTTGACTTCGATGCGCCGCGGCTGCGCTTCTTCACGACGCGGGATCGTCAGCTTCAGCACACCGTCGCGCAACTCCGCCTCGACCTTCGACGTATCGAGGTCGGGACTCAGCGTGAACGTGCGCGCGAAACGCGGCTCCCGCATCTCGACATGCTGCACGCGCAGCGCGGCCGGCATCGACACGACAGCCTCCGCTTCGATCGAGAGCCTGCCGTCGTGCACATTGATTTCGAGCTTGTCTTTACTCACGCCCGGCAAATCGGCCCACAGCGTAATGCCTTGCTTGTTCTCATAGACGTCGACGGCAGGCGTAACCTTGACCGGGCGCACGGCCTCGCCGTCGCGACGCGAGACCGCCTGCTGCTGGTCGTCCCGCTGAGCCAATTGGTTCGTATCGCTCATGATCAGCCTCTTTCGATTAGTGAATTTCCACGACGCGCGGCTTCGACGACTCGCGCTTGCCGACGCTGATCATCAGGCAGCCGTTTTCGTAACGGGCCTCGACCTTGTCGGGATCGGCGGACTGCGGCAACTCGATGACGCGGCGGAACTTGCCCGCGAAGCGCTCCTGCGCGTAAATCCGCGTTTCGTCGCCCGGCCCGGGCAGCAAGGAATCGCGCTCGCCGCTGATCGTCAGCAGCCCCTTGTCGATCGACACTTCGATCTTCGACGGATCGAGGCCCGGCGCGAATGCGACGATTTCCACCGAATCGTCGGTCGAACCGATGTTCACGTTCGGAAAAGCGGAAAGCTGCATCGCCCGGATGCTGGATGGGAAACCGCCGAACAAGCTCGCCATCTGCCGCTGCAAACGGTCGAATTCGCCGAAAAGGTCAGTTCCGAAAAAGAGATCGCTCATGGTCATTTCCTCCTGGCGCCAAAGTAAGGCGAAAGGGCGACGCGCTCCCATCCGCCCGCCGGAGCACCGGCAAACAAATCGAAACACGAGGCAGCAACGATCGTGCGTCACTGCCTGAGCGAAACAGCAGATAAGAACCAAGCGGCAAATTTCAAGACCCGCGATGCACGCGCGGACGCTTCTCAGGTCAACAGCAACCCAAGCTCGCGCGCACCGTCCTTCAAGACGGGCAGGAAGCGACTCAGCATTTCGGCGACCGAGACCCGGGCCGCTTGCGCGCCGACATTCAACGCGGCCACGACGCGGCCGTCCGGCGCCTCGATCGGCACCGCTATTGATCGCAGGCCGATCTCGAGTTCCTGATCGTTGACGGCGTAGCCGTCGCGGCGCACCGATTCGAGGGCTTCCCGCAGGCCTTCGCGTGAAACGATCGTATTCGTCGTGTGCTGGATCAGCTTGGCGCGTTCGAGGTAGGCATCGAGGTCCGCGCCCGGCAGATGAGAAAGCAGCACGCGTCCCATCGACGTGCAATACGCCGGCAAGCGGCTGCCGACGTGCAGGTCGATCGTCATGATCCGCGACGTGAACGCTCGCGCAATATAAAGAATCTCGTCGCCATCGAGGATCGCTACCGAGCTCGATTCGTTCAATGTGTTGCTGATATGGCGCAACACGGGCTGGGCGGCGTTCGCGAGAGGCGTCGACGCGAGGTAGGCATGACCCAGCGCGAGGATGCGCGGACGCAGAGAAAAATTGCGGCCGTCTTCGGCACTGACGAAGCCGAGCTTGCCGAGCGTATGCAGGCAGCGCCTGACGGCGGCGCGCGGAATGCCGGTGCGTTGGCTGATTTGCGAAATCGTCAGCACACGGCGCTGCGGCGAAAACGCCTGAATCACCGAGAGTCCGCGCGCAAGCGAAGTCATGAAGTCGGGATCGGACTCGCTCGGTGCGTCGATGGGGGTGTCGGGTACGGGCGGCGCTGTCGCGGCGTCGGGCGGATGAAGCGGCTCGTTCATAGTGATTTTCCACAGGTAGCTCGTGAGCATTTTAATCGGTTTGTTCGGTAATCGAACAATCGCCCTGGATTGGTGCTTTCTTTGCATTGACCGCGCTGCCGGGCCGTTTCCGCCATTGTTCGATAACCGAACAGTCTTTCGATAATCGCCCTTGACCGTCGCCGTCGCTCGCCCTTACATTGAGCAGCATCACGACAGCGACCCTGCGCTCGCTCGAGCGCTAAAGCTCAAACCATGATCGATAAGACCGTTTCTTCGCCGCAAGATGCCGTGGCCGGCATCTTCGACGGCGCCACCGTGATGATCGGCGGCTTCGGCACGGCCGGACAGCCGGCCGAGCTCATCGACGCCTTGATCGAACAAGGCGCCAAGGACCTCACGATCGTCAACAACAACGCGGGCAACGGCGAGCTCGGGCTTGCCGCGTTGCTGAAAGCCCGACGCGTGCGCAAGATCGTCTGCTCTTTTCCGCGTCAGGCGGACTCGCAGGTGTTCGATGCGCTCTACCGCGCGGGCGAGATCGAGCTCGAGCTCGTGCCGCAGGGCAATCTCGCCGTCCGCATTCAGGCGGCGGGAGCCGGGCTCGGCGCCGTCTTCACGCCGACGGGTTACGGCACGCTGCTGGCCGAGGGCAAGGAAACGCGCGAGATCGACGGCAGGCAGTACGTGCTCGAGTACCCGATCAAGGCCGACTTCGCCCTCATCAAGGCCTATCGCGGCGATCGCTGGGGCAATCTCGTCTATCGCAAGACGGCGCGCAACTTCGGTCCGATCATGGCCATGGCCGCGTCGGTCACGATCGCTCAGGTGAGCGAGATCGTGCCGCTCGGCTCGCTCGATCCCGAAGCCGTCGTCACACCGGGCATCTTCGTCAAACGCGTCGTGGCCGTGCCCGGTCAGGCCGCACTGGCCGCGTGAGGAGCAACACATGACTAAATGGACCCGCGATGACATGGCGCGCCGCGTCGCGCAAGACATTCCCGAAGGCGCCTACGTGAATCTCGGCATCGGTCTGCCGACGAAGGTGGCCAATTACCTGCCGAAAGAGCGCGAGATTTTCCTGCAGAGCGAGAACGGTTTACTCGGCATGGGGCCGGCGCCCGCGCCCGGTCAGGAGGACCCCGAGCTCATCAACGCCGGCAAGGAGCCCGTTACGCTCATCGAAGGCGGCTGCTTTTTCCATCATGGCGATTCCTTCGCGATGATGCGCGGCGGCCACCTCGATATCTGCGTGCTCGGCGCGTTTCAGGTTTCGGCGCGCGGCGATCTCGCCAACTGGCACACGGGCGCGCCCGACGCGATTCCCGCTGTCGGCGGCGCGATGGATCTCGCGATCGGTGCAAAGAAGGTGTTCGTTATGACCGATCACCTGACCAAGCAGGGCGAATGCAAGATCGTCGAGCACTGCACCTATCCGCTCACGGGCATTGCCTGCGTCGATCGTATCTATACAGACCTTGCCGTGATCGACATCACGGCGCGCGGACTCGAAGTCATCGACATCGTCGTAGGCCTGAGCTTCGACGAGCTGCAAAAGGTCACCCCTGTCCCGCTGATCCTTGCGACCTCGGCGGCGCACGCCTGACGAATAGGAAGACATCATGGAAGAAGCCTATATCTGCGACGCGATACGGACGCCGTTCGGCCGCTACGGCGGCGCGTTGTCCACCGTGCGCGCCGACGATCTCGCCGCGCTGCCGATCAAAGCGCTCATTGAGCGCAATCCCAAGGTCGATTGGAGCGCGATCGACGACGTCATCTACGGCTGTGCGAATCAGGCCGGCGAGGACAACCGCAACGTCGCGCGCATGGCGGCGCTGCTCGCGGGGCTGCCCGTCGACGTGCCGGGCAGCACGGTGAACCGCCTCTGCGGCTCGGGGCTCGATGCGCTCGGCACGGCCGCGCGCGCGATCAAGACGGGCGAGACGAGCCTCATGATCGCGGGCGGCGTGGAAAGCATGAGCCGCGCGCCGTTCGTCATGGGCAAAGCCGAGACGGCCTTCAGCCGCTCGGCCAAGATCGAGGACACGACCATCGGCTGGCGCTTCGTCAACCCTGCGATGAAGGCGATGTACGGCGTCGATTCGATGCCGGAAACCGGCGAGAATGTCGCGGCCGAATTTGCGATCAGCCGTGAAGACCAGGACAAGTTCGCGTTGCGCAGCCAGATGCGCGCCGCGGCCGCTCAAGAGGCGCGGCGCTTCGACGACGAACTGATTCCCGCCAGCGTCCCGCAGAAAAAAGGCGAGCCTGTCATCGTCGGCAAGGACGAGCACCCTCGCGCGACTTCGCTCGAAGCGCTCGCGAAACTGAAGGGCGTCGTG
Source organism: Trinickia symbiotica (assembly GCF_002934455.1). Lineage (GTDB taxonomy): Bacteria > Pseudomonadota > Gammaproteobacteria > Burkholderiales > Burkholderiaceae > Trinickia > Trinickia symbiotica. The sequence goes on from NZ_PTIR01000002.1 coordinate 344,514, forward strand.
CGTCCCGACGGGACCGTCACGGCCGGCAACTCGTCGGGCGTCAACGATGGCTCTTGCGCCCTCCTGCTCGCCAACGAGCGCGACGCGGCACGCTATGGGCTGACGCCGCGCGCACGCGTCGTCGCGATGGCGACGGCGGGCATCGCGCCGCGCATCATGGGTTTCGGTCCCGCGCAAGCCGTGCGTAAGGTGCTCGAACGTGCGAGACTCACACTCGATCAGATGGACGTCATCGAGTTGAACGAAGCGTTCGCCTCGCAGGCGCTCGCCGTCACGCGCAGCCTCGGCCTTGCAGACGACGACGCGCGCGTCAATCCGAACGGCGGCGCGATCGCGCTAGGCCATCCGCTCGGCGCCTCGGGTGCACGACTCGCCACGACCGCGACCTACCAGCTCGCGCGCACGGGCGGACGCTATGCACTCTGCACGATGTGCATCGGCGTCGGGCAGGGCATCGCCGTCGTCATCGAGCGCGTCTGATTCGTTCGATCTCGATCGCTTGCGACAACACGGGAACCGCGACACTCATGACGACTCTTCATCACGAGCTTTCGGGGCCGGCCGGCGCGCCGGTCATCGTCCTCTCCAATTCGCTCGGCACTACGTTCGAGATGTGGGATCCGCAGGTCGACGCGTTGCGGGCGAAGTTCCGCGTGTTGCGCTACGACACGCGGGGTCATGGACGCTCCGCCGCGCTGCCCGGTTCGTACACGATCGATGAGCTGGGCCGCGACGTCATCGCCCTGCTCGATTCGCTCGACATCGAGCGTGCGCATTTCGTCGGGATTTCGATGGGCGGGCTCACGGGCCAATGGCTCGGCGTTCACGCCGGAGCGCGGATCGACAAGCTCGTCGTTTCGAACACGGCCGCGCGCATCGGCACCACGGAAGGGTGGCGCGCCCGGGCGGACCTCGTTCGCAAGCAAGGAATCGCTGACGTGGCCGACGGTGCGGCCGGGCGCTGGTTTACGCCGCGCTTCATCGCAGCGCAACCCGCGACGGTCGAAACGTTGACGGCTCGGCTCCGCTCGCTTTCGCCCGAAGGATACGCAGCCTGTTGCGATGCGCTCGGCGATGCCGACCTGCGCGAAGACATCGCGCGCATTTCATGTCCCACGCTCGTTATCGCCGGTGCGCACGATCCGGTGACGACCGTCGATGATGCCCGGTTCATCGCTGCGCGCGTGCGCGGCGCTCGTCTCGCCGAACTTGATGCATCGCATCTGTCGAATATCGAAGCGGCGGAGGCGTTCACCGAGGCCGTCTTGCGCTTTTTCGGTGACTGACTTGCCGAGCGTCTGGCAAGCCGGGAACGTCAGCCAGCTCCTAGGCCCTTAGCCCCTTAGCCCCTCAGCTCGCGAACTGAAACGCATCGAAGCGATGCAACGCCTCCTCGATGCGTTTCTTGTGCGCTCGCACGTTGCCGATGCCGACCCACGTCCATTGCTGCACGAGCAGCTTTTTGCGCTCTCGATCGGCCTTCAAGTCGAGCACGGCGACGATCTCGTCGTCGACCAATACCGGTAGACCGAAGTATCCGAACACGCGCTTTTCCTTCGGCAGGTAGGCTTCGAACTTGTGCTCGTAGCCGAACAGCAGCGACAAGCGCTTGCGCTGGATGATGAGCGGATCGAACGGCGACAGGATATGGACAGCGCATGCCGAATTGCCGGCATCGCTTTCGAGGAGGCCCGGCTCGATCCAATGCTCGTTCTTTCGAATGCCCTCACCGACAATTTCGACGGGCACGAGCAGCCCTTTCTTGACGCGCGACTCGATCGCCAGCCGCACAGCCGGTTTGCGACCGGCATCGAGGTGACAAATCGAATCGAGGCCGACGAGCCCTTGCGAGCGCAACGCCCGATTGACCAGGTAGTCGACGACCTCGCGCTCCGTCGCGCCCTTCGGGCGCTTCTCCCAGCCGAAGTGCCGTTGCATCAGCTCGTAAGTCTTCACCATGCCCTCGCGCTCGCTGATCGTCAGCCAGCCGTTGTAAAACGCGAGCTGCAGCGCTCGCTTCGATGGCTTTCTGCTGGCCCATGGGTGGTCCTTCTCTTGCAGCTCGTCGTCTTCGATGTCCCTGATCGAAAGCGGCCCCTCCGTCTCGATCCTTTTGACGATCCTGCGCACGTCAGCGGGCGTCACCGCGCTGAACCAGCGGCCCGGCTCGCTACTGTGCCGCCGCATTGCCGGCAGAAAATACGGCAAGTCCCGCACCGGCACGTAGGAAAGCGCATGAGTCCAATATTCGAATACCGTCTTATCGACAGCCTGTGCGACATGCAAATCATTGCGCCGGTATCGCGGGATACGGCTCCATAGGATATGGTGGTGGCAACGCTCGATCACGTTGATCGTGTCGATTTGCACGTAACCGAGATGCTCGACGGCCGCTTGCGTGGCTTGGACCCCGTCCCCGAACGGTTCGGGCGTATCGAGTCTTTGCGCCTTGAGCCAGATCTGGCGGGCCTGACGAAGACTCAACGAGGCCGGGGCAACCGAGTGCTTGGACATAAGAACGACAACTTGCAAGCTAAACCCGCAGTGTACTTCGGCCATTTTCGATGCGCACATTGACAAGCGCGAGCCGAAAGCCGAAATCGATGCTTGCCTGAAGATATAGAACAACGTTAGTCTTTCGCCGGTGCCGACAAAAGCGTGTTGCGCGATGCGAAAGAACGGGCCGATTAGGTGCGCGCAAGGCAACGTTCTGTTTCAGCGCGGCATATTGCCGTTGTAACAAAGCATTCGTATTCTGTGCGTGCCGCTGACGCACCCCGTGTCGGCTTTTTCTTTGCGAGCGCCCATGAGCCCTGACCGCGTAAGAAAAAACGCCTTTGCGATGCCGCTGACGAGCCCGGCATTTCCCATCGGCCCCTACCGCTTTTTCGATCGCGAATTCCTGATCATCACCTACCGCACCGATCCCGATCGCCTGCGGGAAGTCGTGCCCGAACCGCTGCAAATCAACGAACCGCTCGTGCATTACGAGTTCATCCGTATGCGTGATTCCACGGGCTTCGGCGATTACACCGAAAGCGGCCAGGTCATTCCCGTTACGTTTGAAGGCAAGCCGGGCGGCTACACGCTTGCGATGTATCTCGACGACCATCCGCCGATCGCGGGCGGACGCGAGCTGTGGGGATTTCCAAAGAAGCTGGCGTTTCCGAAGCTAGAAACGCACCTTGATACGTTGATGGGCACGCTCGATTACGGCTCTATGCGCGTCGCGACGGGCACGATGGGCTACAAGCACAAGGACCTCGATATCGTCGAGCAGAGCAACCGGCTCGCTGCTCCGAACTACTTGCTGAAGATCATTCCGCACGTGGATGGCTCGCCGCGGATTTGTGAGCTCGTGCGCTACTACTTGACGGATATCGTCATGAAGGGCGCGTGGACGGGCCCTGCCGCTTTGCAATTGACGCCGCACGCGCTGGCTCCCGTCGCCGATCTGCCCGTGCTCGAAATCGTCGAAGCGCGGCATCTGATCGCCGATCTCACGCTCGGTCTCGGTGAGGTCGTCCACGATTACCTCGCGCGTTAAGATGCGCTTTCTCGTCGAGCGCCTTCCATACAGACTGGTTAGTACCCCAAAATGAAACCACACGCCCCTGCTGAAAAGCGCGCCGATGACGATGCTGGGATTGGCGTCGAGGTCGACTCGGCCCGCCATCCCGCGCATATTCATCTGCCGCCTTACGAAACGATTGCACTTGTACTGCAGGGGGGCGGTGCGCTCGGCGCTTATCAGGCCGGCGTCTATGAAGGTCTCGACGAAGCCGGCATCGCGCCGAACTGGATCTCCGGCATCTCGATCGGGGCGCTCAACACCGCGATCATCGCCGGCAATGCGCCGGCGAAGCGCGTCGAACGATTGCGCGAGTTCTGGGAGACGATTTGCCGGCCCGCCTATTGGCCGTCAGTTGCCGCACCTCTCGAACAAATGCTGTTCGATATGAACGAGATGGTGCGCAAGGGCTTTACCGCGCTGCAGGCGGCCGGCGCGCTGATGCAGGGCCAGCACGGTTTCTTCACGCCGCGGATGCCGACGCCGCTGCCATGGGTGCCCGGCGATCCGGCCGCGGCGAGCTGGTACGACACGTCTCATCTCAAGACCACGCTCGAGCGGCTTTGCGATTTCGATCGAATCAACGCGCGCGAGGTCCGCGTCTCGGTTGGCGCCGTCAATGTCGGGACGGGCAACTTCGCCTATTTCGACAACACGCGCATGAAGTTGCGCCCCGAGCATTTCATCGCTTCGGGGGCGTTGCCGCCCGGCTTCGCCGCGGTGGAAATCGATGGGGAGCACTACTGGGACGGCGGCGTTGTCTCGAACACGCCGCTCTATGAAGTGATGCGCTCGACGCCGCGCAAGGATACGCTCGCGTTCCAGGTCGATCTGTGGAGCGCCCGCGGGCCCGTGCCGGACAACATCGCCGAAGTCGCCTCGCGCGTGAAGGACATTCAGTATTCGAGCCGGACCCGCCTCGTTACCGACATGATGCAGCGCTCTCAGCGATTCCGGAACGTGCTGCGCGAAGTGCTCGAAAAGGTGCCGGCGGACGTGCGTGAGAACGATCCCTGGTGCCAAGTGGCGGAAGACCTTGCGTGCGGCCGTCGGTACAACGTGTTGCACCTCATTTATCAGCAGCAGAAGTACGAAGCTCACTACAAGGACTATCAGTTCGGTGTTTCGACGATGCGCGAACACTGGGCCGCTGGCCTCAAGGATATCCGCGAGACGCTGGGGCACCGCGACTGGCTCGACATGCCCGATAACGATGCGGGCTTCGTGACGCACGATATTCATCGTACGCGCAGAAACGCGGAGACGATGAAGGCGTCTTCGGGGCTGTTGCAAAGTGAGTCAGTGGCTCAGGAGCCTCATGGCGCCGCGGCGCTTGAGGCGGCTGAGCCGAGTGGCGCGAAGAGGAAGCGTCGGGCGTAATTGGGATACCTAGCAACGATAGACTCAAGCCATGAAGAGCATCATTACGATTGCCTGACACAGAGCAACAGTCAACTTCCATCCGGGTATTGACATGTTCGGCTGTGAGTTCGAGAAGCACTCATCCGGACATTTTTCTCTGCGAACAACCGAAAAGGCCCATGCCTTGCCGCGATCACGGTTGGATGGGCTCGCGACAGTGCTGCTCTGGCGATCGAGACACTATTAGGATTAATCCAACGATTAACGCACTGCCAGTACTATCGAGAGTCAAATCGACGTATCGCTCTTGCGATCTTTTCAACGTCGCCATCCGAAAGATGGTGATGGCAGGGGATTGTCAAAATCTCCTGCGCTAGGCGCTCCGTATTGGGGAGTGAGATAAGTGGCTGACTGCAACGCCATGCTTCTTGCCGATGAATAGGTATTGGGTAGTGGATTGTTGCTTCAATATCGTGCTTGGCTAGGTGCTGTTGTAGCTTATCTCGCTTTCGTGACTTAACGACGTAGTGGTAGTAGGAACTTCCCTGTCTGCCTCGTCCGAGATCCGTTCCTGTAGCAGTCCCGGCGAACGCGTCGTCATAGAACGCCGCTATTTCTCTGCGACGGCGCAGCCACTGATCCAAGTGTTGCGTCTTAATATTGATCGCGGCCGCTTGTAACGAGTCAAGGCGGGAGTTGATTCCGAACAAGACTGCTTCGTCACGACTCTGTAATCCATGGTTGCGCGCCTTCCTCGCATACTCGGCGATCGCCGGGTTGGTCGTGACGAGCGCGCCGCCATCCCCCATGCCGCCGAGTGTTTTCAGTGGGTGTAGTGAGAAGGCGGCCGCGTCACTGGATGTACCGACCTGGTGACCTTTGATCGTGGTCCCGATAGCTTGAGCACAGTCTTCGATGACGGCTACCCCGCGCGGGCCACAAATGTCCAAAATCTCGTTAATGTCTACGGGTCGCCCGCGTAGGTGAACAGGTATGACGGCTCTTGACCGCGCGGTCAGAAGCGGCCCAATTGTGTCAGCATTAATGAGTTCGTCGTCCCCAACGTCCGCAAGTACAGGTTGAGCGCCAACAGCCACTATCGCCCCTACAGTGGCGACGAATGTATTCGAACAGGTTATGACTTCATGGCCCGCCCCAATTCCGAGCGCGCGCAGCGCGAGGAGCAAAGCGTCCGTGGCTGAGTTCATCGATACGACATAGCCCCCCCCGCAACGCTGCGACATCCATGCTTCGAATCGCGAGACCTCTTCTCCCAGTACAAAGTCACCGGCAGCGAGAATATGGCGCCACCGCTCGCAGATGGACTCAGACAGATCACGCGCCTGTTCCTGGATGTTATTGCACCTGATCATTGGCCCCTTCCTATGGCTATCAGCCCAATCGTGGCGGTTGCGACTGCACTGACTGCACCCGCTGCAGCCAGCGTGTGGGAATAACCTAGGGTCTCCCCGATGAAGCCGCCACCGAGATAAACGAATGGATGCGCGCCGCTGGTAACGAAAGTGTCCACCGCGACCACTTTGCCGACATCTCTTTCAGGGGAAAGCATTTGCATGGCCGTTGCCCAGCCAGTAAGCCATGATGCTTCGACCACTCCGACGAGCGCAGCTCCCAAGACAACCATCCATCCGAGATCGCCGAGCGCTAGTAAAGACATTGCGCCGCCGAGAAATAAGCCACACGTCAGTGCCAGTGGTTTCAGATGCCGATGACCGGCAACGAGCACCGTGATTACAGATCCGAAACATGCTCCCAGCCCCGACGCGGCCAGGCAAACGCCCCACATCACGTCGCCAAAGCGGTCACTCACAGCGTATGGGGCCACGACCAGGAAGACTGGAAAGCAGAGGACGTTGACTACTAATGTGGCGACGAAACCTAACAGCAACTGCGAATTGCCGGCGATTACCATTATGCCGTTCATTGCGTCGCACAACTTCAAATCGCCCTCGAAATCCAACTTTCCTTCCTCGGGTAAGAATGCAGTGAAAGCCGCCGCGCCGAAGAAAGTGACACCGTCGATCACGATGCCCAACACTGGATTCCAAATAATAATCGTGACACCCACCGTAGCCGGAAAGATGACGGCCACAAGGTTGTCAAGAAAGTTCATCGCCCCGTTCCCTGCGACCAAAGCCCGCCTGGGTAGCAGGTTTATGAGCAAAACTTGGGTACATGGGCGAGAAGCACCAATTCCAATACCAAATATCAGATAAACCAGGACCAAACTCCATGGCGGTGCGTCGGACACGATAAGCGCAGCAGCAACGACTTGTGCCACCCCCCTCGCAGTGTCTGTCGCAATGAGAACCTGTCTCGGTGACCGGCGGTCCGCCAGGACCCCTCCCGCCGCGGCACCGATGACCGTGCCGAGCCCAACTGCGGCCATGACAAGCCCGAAGACCTGCCCGCTTAAGCGAGCATGAAGCATAGCAACCGGAAGGGCTGCCAAACAAACTGCATCCCCGGCCATTGACAGCCCTTGGCCAATCAGCAATTTCCGGAATGATGGAAAGCGCAACGCATCGCGATAAGGCGACATACGCTCGACGAGTGATGTCATTAGAATTCTCCGCAACTGTGGAGGCGCCCGTCTGAATGGCGCATAACGGAGAGTTGGCTCCCATCTGAATCAATGTCGATCGCGCCGTCTGCAGGAACCGTAATCCGCAATCGTCGTCCCCGAAAGCATATGGTGAACCCGTACGAGTTCCAATTTGGTGGTAACCGCGGCCGGAATGTAAGCCTGTTACCTTCGACACGAAGCCCCGCCAAACCTTCGGCAAGCCCCTGCCACGCCCCGGCGTACGCAGACAGATGCAAACCGTTGCTGTAGTCCGTGACCGGAATAAAGTCCAAGTCATAGCGACTTGCACGCGTTATGAAGTAGGCGCAGTCGCTCGTCTCTCCGATATCAGCAGCAACCATCGCATGAGGGCCGTAGCTAAGGGATGACTCATGTACGGTCCGAGGCTCATAGAACTCGAATGCAGTGCGCTTGATGTCATCTGAAAAGTCACCCGGAAACAACGACATAAGAAGAACGATATCAGCCTGCTTTATCAACTTTGAATTGAAGTTCTCCAACCGATCAGAAGAACTACGTTCAATGTCATCCAAAAATTGTGGCCCACCTATTTTTTCCACCCTAAGTTTAGTTTCCGGAAGTGCCGCGTATCCTTCAAATTCCTCTGGAATCAATACACCATCGACGCGCATCCACGGCAGATACACACTACCGATTATCACGCGCCAATAATCAACCTCCTGTACTGAGGCCTCATGAATCAATCCCCGATCAACCAACGAAACTGCAAATTGGATAGCCCATCTAAGCATATAATTCGTGTAGAAACTATTACTTACGTGATAGTGATACTCGTCCGGCCCCATCACGTAGTCAACAACATATGCATTCTTCTTGCATGACCATTTAAAAGCAGATGCTGCGAATCTTGCACACTCCAGCACAACTTCGCCGCCGCAGGCATTCATATATGCATTATCACCCGTTATCAGCCAGTATCTATACAAGGCGTAGCAGACATCCGCGGAAATGTGCAGCACCTCGTCGACGCTCCACTCTCGCCTCACCTCCGCACTTGGGTAGCTTAGAACATAATGAGGCCCATTTTCTGCTCCGTGGTCGTTTGACGCCTCCGGGAAACGAGCACCGCGAAATCCGGTGTTTTTTGCAAACTCTATTGCTTTCTCGATACCATGATAGCGATATTCTATGAATGCGCGAGCCACGGATGGCTCTACCCACATCCAAAATATGCATTTATGAAGCTCATTATCAAAGAATGTTGCTCCGGAATGATAGGTGCCAGTCAAACCCCGCGCCGGTGACATAAATCCGTGGGTGCGATTTTGCGAGCCCACGCCATGCTGCATTAGCTGAAACACAGCGTATTTGATCCCCAACTCGACCCCTTCACCTTTTGCGTCAATGTAAACGCCATAATCACCCCATAGTTGCTTCCATCGAGCCCGGTGCTCGCTCTCCGAGTCCGCGAAGCTAAACGGGGCGCCTCGCGCCGGCGATCCGGCGGATACCGAGCATACTAGCCAATGCGCGGAGAATTGAAGACAGTCTGCGGCACAAAAGTCGAAAGTCGTCGATATGGCGCAGGTATCCCCGGAGCGTTTCCACATAGCGATGTTGGCACCGAGCGGCGATTGTTGAACTTCCACTTCATATCGCAGACGACGCTCTCCAGCGCGGACAATAACTCGCAAAAAGTCATCGCTCCAGTCACATTGCTCTATATGATAGTGGCGAGCGGTCAACCACGGAAATGTGCCGAGGTATTCATTGACTGCCGAGGCGTCGATGCCGTAGTCCAGCCGCAATCGACGTGGCTCAACCCCACTTGCGCTTCTGCGCCGCAACTGTACGAGCGATGACGCTTGGGGCTTGTCGGGGACATCTATAAACTGTCGGACCATCAACTCGAAAGCTTCGTCGCCAACCAGCAGACACTCAGTGCTAGTAGCGATCGCGCTTTCGAGGCACAACGCAAACGTTGTGGTTGCCCCATCGAAGCGGCGCGCAGGCTCGCCCGTTTCGACATCATAGATCCTCAGAATTCGCGGCGCCGGTAGTGACACGATCTCACGCGACACACCAACGCCAGACGCATACACGCCCGCCGCAAGCAGTTGCGTTCGCTCGGTTCTTTCACATGCGTCGGGAACGTATGGACGGACTCCAATGAGCGCATTGGCTAACGTTGCCACGCATGACACAAACGAAGACGATTTTGGATTCAGCTCGCTCACACGCTCGTCTTGCCTTCCATAAGAAATAGTCAGCATGAGGGGCCCGAGCGCAAAGCGTACGACCAGTCGCCAACGCGAATGTTTAGCAAATTATGGTAACGAGGGTCCGTCAGGACATCCGCACTATCATTGAACCATCCTGACTGCCATCGATCGCATATCTCGAGAATGGCATCTCTGATGGCATAGACAAAATTGAAACCAAGTTCTTCCCGCATCAGCCGTGAGTCAAGTCTGTAGGAGCGGACGTCGTCCGTAGCAGTTGTTGAGATTGGCACATTGACATTAAAATAGCTGTCAACAACGTCTTTGACCTGCGTCGCGATCTCAGACACAGTGTGATTGGTGTAACCGACATTTATCGCGCGCCCGGAGAGTGTGTCGAGAGAGTCTCGTTGCGCCAGCACCGTGTATAGCCGACAAAGATCGCCGATGTGTACGCTCGGCCGGAACTGATCTCCGCCGAATACCGTGATTTGGCCGCGGGCTAGCGCACTGGCTGTCAGCATATTTACGGTGAGGTCAAAACGCTGTCTTGGCGACCAGCCGCAAACTGTTGCCGCTCTCACCGCGACTGTTTCGAACGACGAATCTGTTAGGTCGAAAACTATCTTCTCGCCTTCTGCCTTATATCGGCTGTAGTCGGTAACTGGCATGCACGGTTGCGTCTCATCGACCACGGGTTCGGCGTTAATCCCGTAAACGCTGGCCGATGACGCATAGATGAAGCGTTGACAGCCCGAACGCTTGGCACTCCTCGCTAGGTGCGGAAGACAATCGATATTTATGGATCGACTCACCTCCGGATCAAGGTTAAAGCTAGGGTCGTTCGCAACCGCGGCGAGATGTATCACTGTGTCAATCCCACGTAACGAATCCTCGACGATCGGCTTGTCACGGATGTCCCCTCTGACAACCTCCAGACGACGATTCTCAAGAAGTCGATCAAGACCATTCGGAAAAAATTGAGCGTCCAGCACGCGGACCCCGCATCCTGCAGCCAGCAGTTTGGGTACGAGCTGGGCCCCTATATACCCTGATCCGCCAGTTACTAGAATTGTCGAGTGCTCAGTCATTTCGTATCCTTTATAAGCCGCGAATCGGCAAAGTGATGTCATCAAGTGACGAAACAATCCCTGCGGTAGGATGTGTAGCTGTCGATTGCACTGCGTTGCGCCGAATCTGATAGGCGCGGATCCCGAGACTACATGCGACGTCGACCGCATGAGGGGCATCATCGATAAGCACAACCGCTTCGTAAGGGTGCTCGCCCACAAGAGACAAGATAAATTCCTTTCGCGTCTGATCGCGCCGCTGCTGCAGTACGGCTCGCCCGGCACAGTGAATCCCGGATCTCCGCAACGCGGCTTCGAAAATGCGAGGTGCGTTTTCAGATGCGGTGTAGAACTTGACCTGTTGCTGCGACCATTCGACCCGTGCGAGCAGTCGCAATGCATCATCAAAGATGCGGGCATTTGCAGAGAGCCGCATGAACTCCGATTGTTTGATCTCCGCCAACAAATCGGCGTCGTGCGAGCAACGTGCGCCGATGCGCACACTGCATTGCTTCAGCTCAATCAGGCGGGATGCCCCGTCCTGGCGAGTCCGCCCTGCCATGTGCATAAAGTATTCTTCGTGCGTAAGATCCTCTGTCCAGACTCGGCGCGCAGCGCTACGCCAAGCTTCGTAGTGCTGCGTATCGATGAGCGTTCCGTCGAGGTCTAGCAGTAATAGTGTTTGCATTTCGCACACTCACTCGTCGTGCACCTTAAGACATGATTACCTGGGCAATCCGTGACGTTGAATCCATCACCAACCCATCGGTGCAAGTCACTCGCCCGCCGTTGCTGTGCACGAGCAATCGCTCCGCCTTTACTCTCGGGTCCGTGCTAGAGGAATAGTCAGCCCCCTTGAAGAACACATCTGGTCGAAGAGCGGAGATCACCGGTTCAGCGGTCGCGGAGTGGTTGACTATGGCGTGACTACAGTATCGAATCGACGCGATAAATTCCGCTCGAACGCGATCTGAAAATATCGGTCTACCGTTCCCTTTCTTGACGAATTCGTCGGCGGTAATCGAAACGAAGAGTCGATCCACCAGCGAGCTAGCCTGCCGCAGGTGATGAATATGCCCTAAATGGACAATGTCGAAGCAACCATGGCAAAGTCCAACCACGAGCCCCTCGGTTCGATAACTGGTTGCAAGAGCCTGTAGCTCTGCTATTTCGCACAAGATTGTCATATCAGCGACCCTTCGAGTAAAGAAATTTGGCCATTATGTTGAGATGCTCAAATTCGCCCCAATAATCCGGCACTTGCCCAACTATCTGAAACCCATTCTGGAGATGAAAGAGATACGCTGCTCGCTCGCTATCGATGTTACCGATGTCTAGACACAAACAACTCTTTTCAAGCTGCAACGCGAATTGCTCGATCGTTGCATAGAGTAGCGAAGCAATCTTCCCTCGGCGATAGCTACGGTCAACGATTAACCAGTCGACCCATAGCGCGTGCTTTGATGGTATCGGACCAGGACCACATCCTATAGTGCCGACCACGGCACCGCCATAAGTCGCGACAAGCCTCATGCACTCGCGATTCGGTTTCCCTAGCTCATAAGTGAACTGCGCACGTGCTGACTCCGTCAGATCGTCTCGCGATGCAATTTGAGAAACCAAGTCAAGCATCGCTGCGAGATCGACAGCATCAACACGGCGAATAGCAACGGGCTGCTCACTCCCCTTCACCATGATAATCAAGTCTCCCAAGTGCAGAATCGAGACGCTCGCATACAGTCGCAATCATTTCCGGTGTATGCGCTGCAGATAGCGTTACCGGCTCCGGGCAATAAGCGAGTGGCATTAGGAAGCCGTATAATCCATACTCCATTGATAGCAAACGAAATAATCTAGTGGCGAACTTCGCAGGGTACGTCTCTTCGATGTCTTTCATCGACCTGGGGCGCTGCGAGGTGCCGATATGGACGCCAACGCGGCCACCATAACCGTCTATGTAGCAAGGGATGTTGTGTCTGGCGAATATGTCGCGCAGGCCTTTTTTAAGTTGATCCTCCAGGCTTGCGATGTATCGATAAACGGCACCATCTTCGAGATGGTCGATAACCGATACGGCGGCGGACACTGACAGGTAGCGCCCCGTATTTGTTCCACTGACCTGTAAAGGCCCACGCGGCGCGATTACGTCCATGAATTCGGCTTTCCCCGCGATGCCGGCTACCGGCATTCCGCAGCCGAAGGCCTTGCCATATGTTGCGATGTCTGGAACGACGCCGTACTCCTTCTGAGCACCGCCGATATTCGAGCGAAATCCAGTCAGAATCTCGTCAAAAATCAACAGCGCACCGTGCTCTGTTGTCAACGTCCGTAGAAGCTCGAGAAATCCTTCTTCCGGCCTTATACATCCAATATTCAGCGCGACGGGCTCCAGAATGACCCCCGCGATGTCGCCGGAATACAACTCAAAGGCCCTGCGTGCGGCAATTGCATCGTTCCAAGGTAAGGGTATGGTCAACAGGCCGAGTTCATCGGGAACTCCCACTGCACCCGCCACACGCTCGAGCTCGCCACTTGTCCGAAGCGCGCCACTTCGTGGAGAAGAGTCAACATTCCACGTAAGCGTATCGCCTAACCCATGGAAATGTCCTTCGAACTTAATGATCAATCGCCGTCCGGTTACAGCGCGCGCTATGCGGGTGGCATACATGGTGGCTTCCAAGCCGGAATTGGCAAGGCGGAGCTTTTCGGCACACGGGACCACAGCACAGAAGCGCTCGCTGAGGGCTTGATGTTTCTCGGTTTCATATTGTTGAAGAAAGCCGACCGATAGCGCCTGAATGATAGATTCGCTAATGATTGGGCTATCGTGACCGAGGAAACACGAACCCCATCCCATAATATAGTCATCTCGCCACTCTCCGGAGGCCACCTGTATTCGTGCGCCGGACGCATTGCGAATCTGCGTAGATCCTACCGCCGTCAAATGATTCCAGCCAGCCAGCACGTTTCCTACCCTCGTTTCAACAATATTTGCAGTCATTCCGGATCCTTATATGTCGAGAGTGGATCTACCAAGTTTAAAGTAACAACGATTTATGAGCGTCGATTACCCCAGTCAGCCACTAGTCTTCTCCTGCATAAAACCATATGCTCGTTCGCCAGCCGGAGCGATCTCTCCTGCACATAAGTGCAGTTACCTCACTATCTCGTAATCCGAACCGATGCGAGCGGCGATGCTGCTGCCCCGAAGAGATCTTCTACACTGCCACTGTGACAGAGCGTAATGAAGTTGTAAAATTACAATTTCGGTTGATTGCATCAGTAGAGCTACTGATTACCGCAACCAACGCGCCATCGACAGAAATGTTGTCAGCGCTAAGCGATACAGTTATCTTAAAATTGGCTGAGCGACTGCATGATGAACCTTACGCACTGGCGATTATTGATCGCAATAACCGAGACTGGAAATATCTCAAAAGCAGCAGAGCGCGTCGGCATCACGCAGTCGGGTGCGAGCCAAGCAATTTCGAGTCTGGAGGAGACCCTTGGCGTTCAGCTCCTGGTGCGAACGCGCGGTCGTGTGTTGCTGACGTCCGCTGGAGAGAGAGTGATTCGTCACGCGAAAACGATGGTCGCGGAATTCGAGGCAATAAAGAGGCTCGGGAAGGAGGCGGGGCCTGCGAACATGAACCGAGTCCAGCTCGCAAGTTCACCGACGGTCTGCACAATCCTGGTCCCCCCACTGTTGGGCGCCCTAAAGAGAACACATCCGGATGTTCGCGTTGTGCTTCTTGAAGGCAACGAAAACGATATCGCGAGCTGGCTCAAGGACGACAAAGTCGATGCTGGGATCGTAGTGAATCCCCCGCACGACAGCGGTGCCGTCATTCTCTGCAGAAGTAGCTGGGTCGCCGCCCTTCCGCAATCGCACCCCGTAGCATTGTCCGACTTGACCGGGGGGATCGACATTTGCGCATTGATCAGAGAGCCATTCGTTGTCGCGACGAGTTGTTGCGCCATCAACCGCGAAAATGCGCTGCACTCATCGACCTTGTCACCGGAGGATGTACGAGCAACAGTTCGCGATTGGCACACGGCACTCGCGTTGGCGGAGAATGGACTCGGTGTGACACTTGTACCGGCGATCGCAGTTCCGAACTGGATCAGTAACCTTCGTATCGTTCCTCTCTCATCGCCTATTCCCTGCGAATTCGGGATCGTCCCGTCTGCGATGGGGTCCCGGTCGTGCGCGGTTCACGCGCTTCTCGATCACGTACGCGCAACGAAAGTCGAGTAACTCGACAATCGCGCACGACACAACATCGACGGCCAGCTGTACTGATGCCCGAAACCCCAACGGACGGCTTGATGTCGTTTTGCAAGCGACGTATAGTGCCGCCGCAAGCTGAGATCAGGACTATCTCAGCCCTGATCTCCACCACCTACGGGTAACACAGTGCCCGTGATATACGACGCCTCATCCGAAGCAAGAAACAAAATCGCCGCGACCTGCTCCTCGATCGTGCCATACCGATGCATGAGGCTCGTCGCGATCGTCTGCTCGACGATGGCCTCATACCAGCGTGTCTCTTCCGCGTTTGGCTCTTCGGTATTGCGCGGCACGCGCCGGCGCGGCGCGTTCGTTCCTCCAGTTGCCACAGCATTGACACGGATACCGTCGCCGGCATGCTCGAAGGCCAGGCTCGCCGTCAGCGCATTGACGCCGCCCTTCGACGCCGCATAAGGCACGCGATGGATGCTGCGCGTCGCAATCGACGAAACGTTGACAATCGCTCCGCGCTTCGCCCGCAGCATCTCGGGCAACACGGCGCGGCAACACCAGAGCGTCGGAAACAGCGACCGCCGCACCTCCGCCTCGATCTGCGCCTCTTCGTACGCCTCGTAGGGCTTCGCCCAGATGGTCCCGCCAACGTTGTTGATCAATACATCAATGCGCCCGCACGTCTCCATCGCAAAACGCGTCATCGCACACGCACCGGCAAACGTTTCGAGATCAGCGATGCACGCGTGCGCCACGCCGCCGTCTTTGACGATACCGTCCACGACGTCATAGACAAAGTCCGATCGATCGACGAGCACGACCGTAGCACCCTCGCGCGCCGCGCGAACCGCAACACCGCAGCCAATTCCCTGCGCCGCGCCGGTCACGATCATCGTCTTGCCCTCGAAACGGCCCGCGAAAATCATCGGCTTCATGACGCGCTGCTCGCCGAAAACTTTTCGTGGTAGAAGTTCGCCGGCGTGACGTTCCGTTCGTTCATCCAGCCGCGCACCGCATCGACCATCGGCACCGGACCGCAGAGATAAACGTCCACATCGCCGCCGTGAAGCCAATCGTCATCGACATGCGCGGTCACGTACCCCTTGCGCGAATGCCCACTCGCCGCATCCGCGACGCACGTTCGATAAGCGAAGTCGGAGAGTTTCGCCGCCGCCTCTTCGATCTCCTCGATTGCGACGAGATCGATATCGCGCGTCACGCCGTACACGAGCCGGACCGGCTGCGACGGTCGCTTCTCGGCGAGCGTGCCGAGCATCGAGAGAAACGGAGCGATCCCCGTTCCCCCTGCAAGAAACAGCAGAGGGCGCTGAGGCTCCCGCAAATAAAAGCTGCCATACGGGCCCGAAAATGAAATGCGCTCACCGGGCTTCGCGACTTCGCTCAAATAGTGGCTCATTCGGCCGTCCGGCACATTGCGAACGACGAATGCCGCTTGCTCCGCGCCCGGCATCGAGCTGAACGAATACGAACGCGCGAGCCCGGTTCCCGGTATTTCGACTTTGACGTACTGGCCGGGCAAGAAGCCCAATTGCGCCGGGTCATCAAGCGCGATCGAAAAGTGCAGTGTCGATTCCGAAAGCTTGCCGACCTCCGCGATCAGGCCCTCATGCCGCCCTCCGCCGGTCTTACAAACCGTCGACGACGCCGGCACATGAATGACGCAATCGGAATGCGGCCGTGTCTGACACGCGAGGATGTAGCCTTGTTCGGCTTCCTCGGCTGTCAGGGCATCCTCGATGTAGCTCGACTCCGGAAGGTCGTAGCGCCCCGACTCGCATCGGTTGCGGCACGTGCCGCATGCGCCGTCGCGACAATCGAGCGGAATGTTGATCGCCTGGCGATAGGCAGCGTCGGCAAGCGTCTCGCCGTCGCGGCAGAAGATGAATCGAGTCACTCCGTCTTCGAAGTGAAGCGCAATGCGGTGTTCCATAGTCGAACTGCTCCCGAGCACGAAGCGCGCTCAGACGTGATAGATGTCGATCAATTGATTGATGTAGTCGTTCTTCAGGACTACATACTTGTTGCGAACGAGCGGTCGTTCGCCCGTAAAGTCGATGACGTAGCGCGACATGCCGAAATGGCTGAACGTCGTCTTGTAGCGATGACTCAGCGTATGCCAGTTGAAACGCACGGTGCAGACGCCGCCGGCCTCGTTCTCGAGCTCGATGTTGCTGAGGTTGTGCGACGTGCGTGTATCGGGCGTCGTCGCGCTCGAGCGTTCCGTCTTGATGCGGAAGACACGGTCTTCGAGGCCCTGACGATTTGGGTAATAGATGAGCGAAACCTCGCGCTGTGGATCCGCGATGAGATTGTCGTCATCGTCCCATGAAGGCATCCAGAAGACGGCGTCGCGGTGATAACACTCGAGCCACTCGTCCCAGAGCTTGTCGTCGAGAAGACGGCATTCGCGATGGAGAAACGCCTGAATGTCGTTCATCGTCACGGTGCTCATGCTTGACTCCCCTGCGCCGCCACGGCCTTCTTCATCGTCTCGACCCAATAACGGTGCTGAATCGTATAAAGCCCCTCGTCTTCGGTTTTCACGCCGCTCAAGAGCGGCTTCAATCCGATCTTGCGCGCCGCTTCGTCGGGCCCTTCGAGCCAATGTGTCGAGCCGCGACACATGTCGTTCCATTCGACGGCGATACCGGCGTAGCCTTGCTGGCACGAGCGGAACTCCTCCAAATCGTCGGGCGTTGCCATTCCGCTGACGTTGAAGAAGTCCTCGTACTGCCGAATACGATGGGCACGCTCTGCGTCAGGCTCGCCTTTCGGGGCAATGCAATAAATCGTGACCTCGGTCTTGTCGACGGAAAGCGGCCGCAGCACGCGGATCTGCGAGCTGAATTGGTCCATCAGGTAGACGTTCGGATAGAGACAGAGATTGCGCGAGTTGCGAATCATCCAGTCCGCCTTCTCGGCGCCGCAACGCCCGGCCAGTTCCTCGCGCCGGCCGTAGTTGGGCCTGTCCTCGGGATTGGCCCAGCGTGACCATAAGAGCATGTGGCCACGGTCGAACGCATAGAAGCCTCCGCCCTGGCGCCCCCAGCTCCCGGCGTCCATCGCGCGGACGTCGTCGATGCGGCCGGCCTCCTGCTTGCGGCGATTCGTCGTGGCCGCGTAATTCCAATGCACCGACGAGACGTGATAGCCGTCGGCACCGTTCTCGGCGGTCAGCTTCCAATTGCCTTCATACGTATAGGTCGACGAGCCGCGCAGCACTTCGAGGCCATGTTCGGATTGATCGACGATCATATCGATGATGTGCGCAGCCTCGCCAAGGTGCTCGACAAGAGGCGGCACGTCGGCATTCAGGCTGCCGAACAGAAATCCGCGGTAGTTCTCGAAACGGGGCACGCGCTTGAGGTCATGCGAGCCCTCGCGGTTGAAGCATTCGGGGTAGCCGGCCTCTTCGGGATCCTTCACCTTCAGCAGCTTGCCGCTGTTGTTGAACGTCCAGCCGTGGAACGGACATGTGTAGGTCGCCTTGTTGCCATGCTTGCGCCGGCAAAGCATCGCGCCGCGATGCGTGCAGGCATTGATGAACGCGCCGAGCTCGCCCTGTCGGTTGCGCGCAATGAAGATCGGTTGCCGGCCGATGTGCGTCGAGTAATAGTCGTTCTTCTCGGCGATCTGGCTTTCATGGGCAAGATAGATCCAGCTGCCTTCGAACAGAGTTCGCATCTCGAGCTCGAAGAGCGCCGGATCCGTGAAAGCGCTTCGATGCAACCTGTAATCGCCGCGCTCGCGGTCTTCGACGAGATAATCGTCGATGCTTCGGGCAAGCCGGGGGCTGCGATCCGGATGGATCGGGATCATGAGTGATATCTCCGGGTGAGTCTCAAACGGACGGCGGCCGGTGCGCCGTCCTGGGGCAATCAGTC
This sequence comes from Trinickia symbiotica, assembly GCF_002934455.1. Classification (GTDB taxonomy): domain Bacteria; phylum Pseudomonadota; class Gammaproteobacteria; order Burkholderiales; family Burkholderiaceae; genus Trinickia; species Trinickia symbiotica. Next base: position 363,456 of record NZ_PTIR01000002.1, read on the forward strand.
GCGCCGCGTGTGCGCGCGCGCCGACCTCCTACACCGCCGCCCGCTTGCGCTCGACTTCGACGGCGGGCGCCGCCGCGTTGTCGACATTCAGGTGGAAGTCGAAATCGATCGAGGCGAACGGCTTGTCGACGCCGTGCCGCGCAAGCTGCTCGGCGGACGAAATGCGCTCGATCGGCGGCACGAGCCCTTCGCGGCTGGCAAATGCGAAGTCGTCCCAAAGGTAGGCGTCACCGTCGATGTTGATTTGCGTTGTCAGCTTGCGATGCCCTGGCGCCGAGACGAAGAAGTGGATATGCGCGGGCCGGCGGCCATGGCGGCCGAGCTTGTCTAGCAGGCGCTGCGTCGTGCCGCCGGGAGGACAGGCGTAGCCGACGGGAACGATGCTGCGAAACTGGTATCGCCCATCCGCATCGGTCACAATCGTGCGGCGCAGATTGAAGTCCGGTTGCGTCTTGTCGAAGAACGAATAGTTCCCGAGCAGATTGGCATGCCAGACTTCGACTCGCGCGCCGGCCAGCGGCTTGCCGTTCGCGCCGAACACAGTGCCTTGCATGAATAGAACATCGCCCTCGTCGGCCTGCGAACCGTCGTCGAGCCGCGCGAAGCCCACGCTTTCCGGCGCGCCCGCGACGTAGAGCGGGCCTTCGATCGTGCGAGGCGTGCCGCCTCTGATCCCAGCCTTCGCCTCGGCTTCATCCATGCGGATGTCGAGAAAGCGTTCGAGGCCGAGACCAGCCGCGAGCAGCCCGAGCTCTTGCTTCGCGCCCGCCTCCGAGAAGTATTCGATGCCCTTCCATACTTCGGTCGGACTCAAGTCGAGATCCTCGATGGCCTTGAAAAGGTCGGTCGCAAGGCGCAGCACCACCTGCTGAACGCGCGGGTCGGCTTCGCCCTTGGCCGTATCGACGATGAACCCTTTCACGAGGGCCTCGATTTCTGCATGCTTCATTGTCTGCTCCTGATCTGTCTCCGTTATTGGCCGTCCCCACGACGGCAAGCCGCCTGCGCCATCCACTGCCCCTTCGATGCTCGAAAGGTATGAGCCGATAGGCGGCAATCCGTAACTGAAGGATAATTAGCGCCAATCGGCGGCGTCCAACACCGTTTTAGTATCCATTCGATATCGCAGAGGTATGCTCATGGAGCTGCGCCATCTCCGTTATTTCGTCGCCGTGGCGGAGGAACGCAACTTCACGCGCGCCGCGGCACGGCTTCATATCGCGCAGCCGCCGCTCAGCCGGCAGATCCAGCAGCTCGAAGAAAATCTCGGCGTCCAGCTCTTCGAGCGCGACGCGCGTCCCTTGAAGCTCACGGACGCCGGCCGTTTCTTCTACTCCCATACGATGCAGCTGCTCGCGCAGATGTCGGAACTCGAGGCCATGACGAAGCGCGTCGGCAAGATCGAGCGCAGCCTCTCGATCGGCTTCGTCGGCTCCACGCTCTACGGCATGCTGCCGAAAGTCATTCGTCGTTTTCGCGCGGAGAACGCCGCCGTCGAGTTGAGCTTTCACGAAATGTCGACGATGGATCAGATGAAGGCGCTCAAGGAAGGCCGCATCGACGTGGGGTTCGGCCGCATACGGCTCGAGGATCCCAGCGTGCGCCGCGTCGTCCTGCGCGAGGAGCGTCTGATTGCCGCGTTGTCGCTCGGCCACCCGCTCTCGGCGGGCAAGCCGCAACTCGCGCTGCACGATCTCGTCGACGATACGCTGATCGTTTACCCGAAGGCACCGCGGCCGAGCTATGCGGACCAGGTGCTCGCCGCTTTCCACGATCGCGGGCTCGAGCCCGCGCATACCTACGAAGCGCGCGAGCTGCAAGTCGCGCTCGGTCTCGTGGCCGCGGGCGTCGGCGTCACGGTCGTGCCGCAGAGCGTGCACGGGCTCAAGCGCGACGACGTGAGCTATCACGAGCTCGACGATCCGAAGCTCGTCTCGCCGATCATCATGAGCATGCGCATGCTCGACGAATCGGAAGACATTCGCTCGATGCTCGATCTGATCTACGACCTCTACGCCGAAGAAGGAATCGACTATCTGCCGCCGCACGAGCGTCAATAGCCAACGTCCATCCTCGCCGCATCGGGACGACTCGATACCGGAGGGGTATCGAACCAGACGATAACGGTCTTGGACATCGCGCGATGCCGCATCGCATACTGCAGCCGAACGATTCGACCTTATCGGCCACAGCATGAATGCAACCGTCCATTCCATCGAGGCAGTCCTCGTCGATCTGCCAACCATTCGCGCCCATCAGCTCGCGATGGCGACCATGCGGCAACAGACCCTCGTCATCGTGCGCGTGCGCTGCAGCGACGATGTCGAAGGCATCGGCGAAGCGACGACGATCGGGGGGCTGTCCTACGGCGACGAAAGTCCCGAAGGCATCAAGCTCACTATCGATACTTATCTGGCGCCGACCTTGATCGGCATCGACGCGACGAACGTCAAAGCGGCGATGGCGCGCTTGAACAAAGTGGCGCGCGGCAATCGCTTCGCGAAAAGCGCGCTCGAAACCGCATTGCTCGATGCCGAAGCCAAGCGCCTCGGCGTGTCGCTCTCGACGTTGCTCGGCGGCGCGGTACGCACGGCGCTGCCGGTACTGTGGACGCTTGCGAGCGGCGAAACGAAGCGCGATATCGACGAAGCCGAGCAACTGCTGGCCGAGCGGCGGCACGATACGTTCAAGCTCAAGATCGGCCGGCGCGCGCTGCGCGACGACGTCGCGCATGCGGCCGCGATCAAGCGCGCGCTGGGCGAGCGCGCGCGTGTCACTGTCGACGTCAATCAGGCCTGGAACGAGGCCGAAGCGGCCAACGGCATTGCCATGCTCGAAGCCGCGGGCATCGATCTGATCGAGCAGCCTACCCCACGCGAGCAGCGCGCGGCGCTTTCCCGCCTTGCCGCACGCTTCGTCGTTCCGATCATGGCCGACGAAGCGCTCACGGGGCCGGCGGACGCGATCGAGCTCGTGCGCGGCGCGTCCGTCGACGTCTTCGCGCTCAAGATCTCGAAGGCGGGCGGCATCTACGAAACATTTCGCACGGCGGCGATCGGCGATGCCGCGGGCGTCGCGCTTTACGGCGGAACGATGCTCGAAGGCAGCATCGGCACGACCGCCGCGGCGCATTGCTTCGCCGCGCTACCGCAGCTCGCATGGGGAACCGAGCTTTTCGGCCCCTTGCTGCTGAAAGACGACATCGTGCAAGAGCGCCCCGTCTACCGTGACTTCATACTTCAGCTTCCCGAGGGGGCGGGCCTCGGTGTGGCAATCGACGAAGACAAGCTGGCCCACTACCGGCGCGACGCGAAACGTATGACGGTGCCCGGCGCTGTTTCTGCCTGAGCCCTGGCCCCGTTCGTTCAACCATTCGATCAAAGGAACGTCATGCTTTATCTCGTGAGAATGGACGTGCATCTGCCGTCCGATATGCCCGCCGATCAGGCCGAGGAAATCAAGGCGCGCGAGAAGGCCTACTCGCAGAGGCTGCAACGCGAGGGCAAATGGCCGCAGCTCTATCGAATCGTCGGCGAGTACGCGAACTACAGCATCTTCGATGTCGAATCGAACGACGAGCTTCATACGCTGCTTTCGAATCTGCCGCTCTTCCCCTACCTCGAGATCGCCGTCACGCCGCTCGCGCGCCATCCCTCCTCGATTCACTGACGCGGCACAACGTCTGTCGACCGAAAAGAAGAACAACGAAGCGGTCATCCACCGCATCGCGCTCGAGCCGCTGGGCGCTCCACATCCAGCAGATCGCCGCAGCGCCGAAGCCACCTCCCCTGCTCCGCTCACGGGCTGCCTCCGCGCAGCTCTCGTGCCCCCGATATCCCGCCCACGACCGCCGTTGTGCATTTAGCCGAGGCCGCGCGGCGACCCATCCGCCGCCACAACGCAAATTTTTCCGCCGCTTACGCGGGGAAACGGTTTCAATTTTTAGGCGAAACTTACACTCACCTTTCCGAAAAGCATATCTTACGAATGGCGGTCAAAATTTCCTGTTACATGTTTATGAAAAAATTGCCGCATAGCAACAGGTATCTTTTTTCCTACATTTTCGGGAAGGGATTGATTTCGCGCAAACGTATTCGTACAATGCACTTCACCGGTAGTTACAAGTTGTAACGCCTTGTATCAAACCGGAAAATCGGCTACGCCCTGACCAAGCGGGCCATAGGAGAAAAAACTACAAGGTATAAATTACCTGGGATAACCAACGGGGCTTTGGAAGCGTGAGAAATGGACCACAGCAGTGAGACGCTGGACTCTATCCGCGAAATCAATCTTTCGTACATCATGCTTGCGCAACGGATGCTGCGCGAGGACAAAGCCATCGGCATGTTCCGCCTGGGGTTGTCGTCGGAGCTCGCCGATCTGCTCGCCGGGCTGTCGCTCGCGCAATGCGTGAAGCTTTCGTCGGCGCATCAGCTCTTGTGCAGCTTCCGGTTCAACGATCACGCGATGCTGAGCGCGCTGACGCAGACGGCGAAGAATGCCGAGATCGCGTCCACGCACACGGCGATCCTGCTTGCGGGGCAACCGGCCGAGCAGTTTGCGTAAGGAGCGGATCATGGCTCAAAAGAAGAGTCTCACCGAAGATGCCCAAGAGGTGTTCCGCGCGATCGCACTGATCGAGCTCGGTGCTCGCATGCAGGTGCTCGAGAGCGAGTTGTCTCTCTCTCGCGACCGCATGATCCGGCTTTACCGCGAAATCAAGGGTGTATCGCCGCCCAAAGGCATGCTGCCGTTCTCGGCGGACTGGTACATGACCTGGCTCGCGAACATTCATGCGTCGTTGTTCTACAACACCTACCTCTTCCTGAAGAACGAGGCCGGCTGCTCTCATCTCGATGCACTAACGAAGGGCTATCGGCTCTACCTCGAGCACTGCAAGCATGGCGAATGCGAACCCGTGCTCGATCTCACGCGCGCGTGGACACTCGTGCGCTTCTTCGACGCCGATATGCTGCAATTGACGCCGTGCTGTCGCTGCGGCGGCAAGTTCATCGCGCACAAGCACGAGTTGCAGCACAACGTCGTCTGTGGCGCTTGCCAGCCACCGTCTCGCGCGGGCAAGACGAAAAAAGCCGCGCACAAGGAAACGATGGCCGTCTCCCACGCAGCGGTACCCGCTCAAGCCGCCTGAGAGAAGCCGATTGTCTCGAGCGGCGCCATTCGCGCGCCGCTTTCTCCCCATCGATTGAGGCCAATGCGGTAAGCAGCTACCGCAAACCGCCCCCTCCTGATTTACCCCTAGATCGACGCTGGGTTGTCGCACCGCAGCATTTCACGCGAAGCCTCGGCGAGCAAGCCGATGAGCCGCTCAGACGAGCGCTGAGTTTGCGCGCCGCGTCCGACCACCGTCCTTGACTCGCGAAGCGCCTCCTGCTGTACTAAATCACACGACTTGATTTAGTCGCCCCAGTCATTCGATCCACCAACAACAACCGATTTTTATCCATCGGAGGAGGAGCATTCGATGAAGACCCGTCCCTACCCGGCCGTCAAACGGATCGCAGTGCTTTGCACCGCAGTGTCGGCCATCATCGGCATCGGCAACGCGCTCGCTGCCGACCAACCGACTGTCGGCCTGATCACGAAGACCGATACCAATCCGTTCTTCGTGAAGATGAAGCAAGGCGCCGAGTCCGCCGCTCAGAAAGACGGCGCCAAGCTACTCACCGCCGCCGGCAAGTTCGATGGCGACAACGCCGCGCAGGTAACGGCGCTCGAAAACATGACGACTGCCGGCGCCAAGGCGATTCTGATCACGCCGAGCGATACGAAAGCGATCGTGCCGTCGATCGAGAAAGCGCGCAAAGCCGGCGTCATGGTGATCGCGCTCGATACGCCGACCGATCCGCAAAGCGCAACCGATGCCCTCTTCGCCACCGACAACTTCAAGGCCGGCGAGCTGATCGGCGCCTATGCGAAGGCCGCGCTGGGCAACAAGCCCGCCAAGATTGCGACGCTCGATCTCGCGCCCGGCATCTCCGTCGGCGTGCTTCGTCACAACGGCTTCCTGAAGGGCTTCGGCATCAAGGACGGGGATCCGAGCATCGTCTGCAGCCAGGACACGCGCGGCGACCGGGCCAAGGGGCAAACCGCAATGGAGAACTGCCTCCAAAAAGTGCCCGACATCAACGTCGTCTACACGATCAACGAGCCCGCCGCGGCCGGCGCCTATCGCGCACTGAAGGCGGCCGGCAAGGATAAGGACGTGATGATCGTGTCGATCGATGGCGGCTGCGAAGGCGTGCGCAACGTCAAAGCCGGCATGATCGCCGCGACCGCGCAGCAGTATCCGCTCAAGATGGCGTCGCTCGGCGTCGACGCCGGGGTCGAGTACGCGAAGACCGGCAAGAAGGTCTCGGGTTACACCGACACGGGCGTCACCCTCATCACCGACAAGCCGATGTCGGGCATCGACAGTAAAGACACGAAGTTCGGCCTCGAGAATTGCTGGGGCCAATAATCCTCCATGGAAGCGCCGCCGAGGTCGAAGCTAGGCCCCGGCGGTCATCGGAAGCCTCTACGAGAGACGCAACATGACGACTCGATCCGTTCGGCCGGTTGGACCGGCCTCCGTCCCGCAAAGCCATCAGCACCGCATGCCGACGCTCGCCGAAGCCGGCCCGCTGATCGCGCTCATCGCCGCGTGCGCATTCTTCGTCTCGCAAAGCCATCGCTTTCTGTCGTTCCAGAATTTCTCGCTGATTCTTCAGCAGACGATGGTCGTCGCCGTGATCGCAATCGGCCAGACACTCATCGTGCTCACGGCCGGCATCGACCTCTCGTGCGGCATGCTGATGGCATTCGGCTCCATCGTCATGACGAAGTTCGCCGTCAATCTCGGTGTGCCGCCGGTCATCGCCATTCTGTGCGGCATCGGCGCGAGTACTTTGTTCGGACTCCTAAACGGTGTCCTCGTCACGCGCATCAAGCTGCCATCGTTCATCGTCACGCTCGGCACGTTGAACATCGCCTTTGCGCTGACGCAGATCTATTCGAATGCCGAAACGGTTTCGAGCCTGCCCGACGCCATGATGTTCCTCGGCAATACGTTCCGTATCGGGCCGGCTGAGGTGACCTACGGCACCGTCCTTGCGCTCGTCATGTACCTCGTCACATGGTTCGTGCTGCGCAACACCGTGCCGGGCCGCCATCTCTACGCGCTCGGCAACAACCCGGAAGCCGCGCGGCTGATGGGGCTTTCCTCACAGCGCATTCTGATCGCCGTCTACTCGATTGCCGGCCTCATCTATGGCATCGCCGCGCTGCTGCTCGTTTCGAGAACCGGTGTGGGCGATCCGCAAGCCGGCCAGACGGAAAACCTCGACAGCATCACAGCGGTGGTGCTCGGCGGCACGAGTCTCTTCGGCGGACGCGGCTCAATCGTCGGCACGCTGCTCGGCGCACTGATCGTCGGCGTGTTTCGCAACGGCCTCACGCTGATGGGCGTCTCGTCGGTCTACCAGGTGCTGATCACCGGCATCCTCGTGATCCTCGCCGTCGCCGCCGATAAGCTTTCGCATCGTCGCGCCTAAGCCCCTCTTCATCACAGGTAACGCCATGTCGACATCCTCTACCCGTCCCGCCACTCCCGTGCTCGAGGCCCGGGGCCTCGTCAAGCGCTACGGCCAGGTGACCGCGCTCGACGGTTGCGATTTCGAAGTGATGCCCGGTGAAATTCTCGCCGTCATCGGCGATAACGGTGCGGGCAAATCCTCGCTGATCAAGGCGCTCTCGGGCGCGGCCGTGCCCGATGAGGGCGAAATCCTCCTCGACGGCAAGGCGGTGCACTTCCGCAGCCCGCTCGATGCGCGCGAGAACGGCATCGAAACGGTTTATCAAGAGCTCGCCGTCGCACCGGCGATGACGATCGCCGAAAACCTCTTCCTCGGTCGCGAGCGCCGCATGCCCGGCTGGCGCGGCTCGCTGCTGAAAATGATCGACAAGCGGCGCATGCTCGATGAAGCGACGGCCCATATGAAGGACTTGCAGATCGGCATCCGTTCGATGCGGCAGCCCGTCGAAACGCTTTCCGGCGGCCAGCGCCAGGGCGTCGCCGTCGCGCGCAGCGCCGCATTCGCGCGCCACGTCGTGATCATGGACGAGCCGACGGCCGCGCTCGGTGTCAAGGAAGGCAACATGGTGCTCGAGCTCATCCGGCGCGTGCGCGATCGCGGATTGCCCGTGATCCTGATCAGCCACAACATGCCGCACGTCTTCGAAGTTGCCGATCGGATCCATATCCAGCGCCTGGGCCGTCGTGCCGCACTGGTCAAGACGAAGGACATTCACATGTCGGATGCCGTTGCAATCATGACTGGGGCCAAGGAAGCGGACGTCAAGGCGATCGCATGAAGCGTTGCCCGAATCCGATCATAGCGGCACGCGCATGGACTCGGACTTGAACATGAACGAGCGCTCGCAGCCGCATGGCACGCGCCCCGTCGGATCTAACCAGGTCGGCATGCGGCAGTTCAACGAGCGCATCGTGCTGCAGGCGATCCGGCTGCACGGCCCGTTGCCGAAAGCCGATGTTGCGCGGCTCACGCGGCTCAGCATGCAGACGGCGTCGATGATCGTCGAACGGCTCATCGACGATGGCCTGCTCGAAAAGCAGGCGCGCCTGCGCGGACGGATCGGGCAGCCGTCCGTGCCGATCGCGTTGCGGGCCGACGGCGCCTATACAGTCGGCATCAAGGTCGGCCGGCGCAGCCTCGATGTGCTGACGATGGACTTCGTCGGCCGCGTTCGCAGTCGGGACGTGCTCGAATACGACTACCCGGACCCGCATGTATTGTTTCCGGCGCTCGAGCAGAAACTTGCGCGCGTGCGGGCAACGCTCGGAGAGGAGGCCGCAAAGATCGTCGGCGTCGGTGTCGCCGCGCCGCTGTGGCTCGGCGGATGGCGCGAATTCCTCGGTGCGCCGCCCAACGCGCTGGAAAGCTGGAACGCGATCGACATCCGCGCGCGTATTGAAGCGATGACGGGACTGCCCGTCGAGTTCGCGAAGGATACGACGGCCGCCTGCGCCGCGGAACTCGTGATGGGCCAGGGCCGCAATATCCGCAGTTTTCTTTATCTGTTCGTCGGCACGTTCATCGGCGGCGGGCTCGTCATCGATGGGCGACTGCACGGCGGGCCGCACGGTAACGCGGGTGCCGTCGGCTCGATCCCGCTGCCAGCCAGCAATGGGAGGACGCCGAAACAGCTGCTGCACGCGGCATCGGGTTTCGTGCTCGAGCAGCGCATGAGCGCGGCCGGCGCGCCCGCCGCCGCTGCACACGATCATCGCGCATTCGACGCGCAACTATGGGCGGTGACGGAGGAATGGCTCGACGAAGCGTGCGCGGCCATCGCCTCGACGGTGGCAACGTCGACGGCGCTGCTCGACCTCGAGGCCGTCATCATCGATGGCGAAATCGATCGGCAACTCGCGCGTGAAATCATTCGCCGCACGCAGCGTGAGCTCGATCGCATAGAGTGGGAAGGGATGGTCAGACCGCAGCTGCTCGAAGGGACGATCGGCGCGGACGCGCGCGCCATGGGCGGCGCGATCCTGCCGCTTTACGCGCACTTTGCGCCGATGCACGAGCTGTTTTTGAAGCCCGAAGGCGAATGACATAGTGCCCGGTACGCACTGCCCGCAACTCGCGGTCACGGGCAGCGCGCTAGGGATTCCGATAGGCTCCAGCAGAGACAGGTTCCTATCTCCAGGCTGCCGTGGCTACTGCTTGGCGACTTGCTGCGTGCTCGTCGCGCTCGCGGCTCCTGCGCTCACGTCACCCCAGCCACCGCCCAATGCGCGAATGAGCGTCACCGTCGAGACCGCCTGTGCCCCCGCAAGCTGGCTTGCCTGCCGCTGCGCCGTCAGCACGGACCGCTCGCTGTCGAGCACGTCGAGATAATTGACCTGCCCTTCCCGGTACTGCGTCTGCGACAAATGCTCGGCACGTTGAGCCGCGGCTACGGCATCGTTCTGCGCGCGGATCTGATCGTCGAGCAAGCGCAAATCGGCCAGACTGTCTTCGACCTCGCGGAACGCCGTGAGCACCTGCGAGCGGTAGTTCGCGACATCCTCGTCGTACTGCGCGCGGGCCTGTGCAAGCTGCGCCTTGCGGCGTCCGCCGTCGAAGAGCGGCAGCGTCAGAGCCGTACCGGCGAACGGCCCGAGGAGGAACGAGCGGCTCGACCACATGAAGAGATCGCCGAGCGTCGCCGATTCATAACCGAACGCACCCGTGATGTCGAGCTTCGGGAAGAAGGCCGATTTCGCCAATCCGACGCGCGCGTTCGCCGCGGCCATCGCACGCTCGGCGGCCGCGATGTCGGGACGCCGTTCGAGCAGCGCCGAAGGCAGACCCGGCGGCACGCGCGCGGTGACGGGCACGAGCGGCTGCTGCGCGAAGCTGAACGCAGCCGGCGTCTTGCCGAGCAGAATGGCAAGGCTATGCTCGGCGGCGGCGCGCTGCCGCTCCACCCCGACCGCTTCGGCGCGCGTGGTCGCCAGCTCGTTCTTCGCCTGCGAGAGATCGAGCTCGCTCACTTCGCCCTCGTCGAACCGGTGCTGAGTGAGCTTCACCCCCTCCTCGCGCAGCGCAATGGTCTTGCTGTAGAGATCACGCTCCGTGTCGAGCTCGCGCAGTTGGAAGTAGTTCGACGCGACGTCGGCCTGCAACGCAAGCTGGACCGAACGATAAAGCGCCTCGCTTTGCTGCGAGTCCGCGCGCGCCGCCGATACGTTCGAGCCCACGCGGCCGAACAAATCGGCCTCGTACGAGACCGTCGTTTGCGCACGCCATAGCGTCGCCGTCGGCATGTTGGTGTTCTGCGGCAGGAACTGCGAGGCGGGCGAGGGATGTTCGCGCGTCGGCCCGAAACCCGCATCGATCTCCGGGAACCAGGCCGAGCGCGCCGCGGCGAGCGCGGCACGCGATTGGCGCACGCGAGCCGCGGCCGCCTTCAGATCCTGATTCGCGGCGAGCGCTTCGTCCTCGAGCTGATTCAGCGTCGCGTCGCCGAAGATCGTCCACCATTGCCCACGCGGCTCCGCGTCGGAAGGCTGCGCCGGCTTCCACGCGCCCGGGGCGGCCGCCGGCCCTGCTTCCTTGAACGCGGCGGGCACGTCGACCTGCGGTCGCTGGTAAGTCGGCTCAACCGAGCAGGCGGTCATGAAGAGCGCGAGCAGGACGCCTCCCGCCACGGCGCGCAAACCGAGCCCCTTGTTCGCGCCGCCGACCGTTGCATATCGATTATTCATTTGTTCTCCCAACCTTATGCGTCCGAGACGGACATGGCGCGGACTTTTTCATCCGAATCGGCTTTCGAGTCCTTGCCCGCGACGTGGATCTTGCCGCCCGCAAGCGTACGCAGCACCACATAGAAGACCGGCGTCAACATGAGCCCGAACAACGTGACGCCGAGCATCCCGAAGAACACGGCGATACCCATCGCATGGCGCATTTCCGAGCCCGCCCCCGTCGACAGCACGAGTGGCACGACACCCATGATGAATGCGATCGACGTCATGAGAATCGGACGCAGACGCAGGCGGCTCGCTTCGATTGCCGCCGCGATCGGCGTGCGGCCGTCATGCTCGAGCTCGCGCGCGAACTCGACGATCAGGATCGCGTTCTTCGAGGCAAGTCCCACGAGCACCATCAAGCCGATCTGCGTGAAGATGTTGTTGTCGCCGCGCAGCAGCCAGACGCCCGTGAGCGCCGAAAGCACGCTCATCGGCACGATCAGGATGACGGCGAGCGGCAGCGTCAGGCTCTCGTAGAGCGCCGCCAGCACGAGGAACACGAGCAGCACGCTGATCGGGAAGACCCAGATCGCCGAGTTGCCGGCCAACACCTGCTGATACGTCAGATCGGTCCACTCGAATTTCACGCCGCGCGGCAGCGTTTCGGCGGCGATGCGCTCGATCGCGGCTTGCGCCTGTCCCGACGAATAGCCGGGCGCCGGGCCGCCGTTGATATCCGCGGCCGTGAAGCCGTTATAGCGGACGACCATCTCGGGGCCAAACGTCGGCGTCACCGTAACGAGCGACGAGAGCGGCACCATTTCGCCCGTGGCCGTGCGCGTCTTCAACTGCAAGATGTCGTCGGGCCGCGCACGGAACGGCGCATCGGCTTGCACGCGCACCTGATAAACGCGGCCGAAGCGGTTGAAGTCGTTAACGTAGAACGAGCCGAGATAGACCTGCATGGTGTCGAACACATCCGTCACCGGAATGCCGAGCTGCTTGGCCTTCACGCGATCGAGATCGACGTTGAGCTGCGGCACGTTGATCTGATAGTTCGTGAAGAGCGGGCCGAGCTCGGGAGCGCTGCGGGCGCGCTGCATGAACGCCTGAGTGACTTTGTCGAGCTCCGTATAGCCGAGCGCGCCGCGGTCCTCGATCTGCAGCTTGAAGCCGCCGAGCGTGCCGAGCCCCAGAACCGGCGGCGGCGGGAACACGGCGACGAACGCTTCCTTGATGCCCGCATACTTCTGGTTCAGCGCACCCGCGATCGCGCCGGCCGACAGGGCGCGCGAGCCGCGCTCCTTGAACGGCTTCAGCGCCACGAATACGATGCCCGCGCTCGAGCTGTTGGTGAAGCCGTTCACGGACAAGCCCGGAAACGCCACGGCGTGCTCGACGCCCGGCTGCTTCATCGCGATGTCGTTCATTTCGCGAATCACCTGCTCCGTGCGATCGAGCGTCGCGCCGTTGGGCAGCTGCGCGAAGGCGACGAGATACTCCTTGTCCTGCGCGGGCACGAACCCGCCCGGCACGACGCGCGTCACGAGCACGGTCGCGCCGACGAGCACCGCATAGACCACGAGCATCACCGTCTTGCGACCGAGCACGCCCTTCACGCCGCGCCCATAAGCAACCGAGCCGTTCTTGAAGACCTTGTTGAAGGCCCGGAAGAACCCGCCGAAGATGCGGTTCATGACGCGCGTGAGCCAATCTTCGGGGGCGTCGTGGCCGCGCAGGAGGATCGCGCAAAGCGCCGGGGAAAGCGTGAGCGAATTGAACGCGGAAATGACCGTCGAAATCGCGATCGTCATCGCGAACTGCTTGTAGAACTGGCCGGTGAGACCGCTCATGAACGCGAGCGGCACGAACACGGCGACGAGCGTCAACGCAATAGCGATAATCGGCCCGCTCACCTCGCGCATCGCCCGATAGGTCGCGGCGCGCGCGGAAAGGCCTTCCGCGATGTTGCGCTCGACGTTTTCCACGACGACGATCGCATCGTCGACCACGATCCCGATCGCCAGCACCATGCCGAACAGCGACAAGGCGTTGATCGAGAATCCGAACGCGAGCAGCAGCGAGAACGTACCGATGATCGACACCGGCACGGCGACGAGCGGAATGATCGAGGCGCGCCAGGTCTGCAGAAAGACGATCACGACGATGACGACGAGCGCAATCGCTTCGAGCAGCGTATGAATGACGGCTTCGATGCTGGCGCGCACGAACTGCGTCGGGTCATAGACGATCGAATAATCGACGCCTGCCGGGAAGTCCTTCTTCAGCTCGGCCATATCGCGCCGAACCTGATCCGAGATTGCAAGCGAGTTGGCACCGGGCTGCTGATTGATGGCGAGCGCGACGGCCTGCTGGTTGTCCAGCAGCGAGCGCAAGCCATACTCGGACGCCGCGAGCTCGATGCGCGCGACGTCGCGCAGATACGTCACGCCGCCCGTCGGCGATGTCTTCAGGACGATCGCGCCGAATTGCCCTTCCGTCTGCAAACGCCCGCGTGCGTTGACCGACAATTGCAGCGGAACGCCGGGCAACGAAGGCGATTCGCCGATCACGCCGGCCGCGACTTGGACGTTCTGCTCGCGGATCGCATTGATGACGTCGTTCGCGGTGAGACCGCGTTCGGCCACCTTCTGCGGATCGAGCCAGATCCGCATGGCGTAATCGCCCGCACCCCAGAGCTGCACTTCGCCGACGCCCTGGATACGCTCGAGCCGATCCTTGACGTTGAGCACCGCGTAGTTGCGCAGGTACGTCATGTCATAGCGATTGTTCGGCGAGATGAGGTGGACGACCATCGTCAACGTCGGCGAGCTCTTGATCGTCGTGACGCCGAGACGCTGCACGTCTTCGGGCAGACGCGGCAACGCCTGGTTCACGCGGTTTTGCACGAGCTGAGTCGCGAGATCAGGATTCGTGCCGAGCTTGAACGTCACCGTGAGCGTCATGTTGCCGTCGCTGTTGGCCTGCGACTGCATGTAAAGCATATTCTCGACGCCGTTGATCTGCTCTTCGAGCGGCGACGCCACGGTTTCCGCGATCACCTTCGGGTTCGCGCCGGGATACTGCGCGTGCACGACGACCGATGGCGGGACGACTTCGGGGTACTCCGAAATCGGCAGCTGAAAGAGCGCGATGACGCCTCCCAGCAGGATCAGGACCGATAGCACCCCTGCGAAGATCGGCCGATCGATAAAAAATTTGGAGATGTTCATGTCACGTTCTGGTAAAAGGCCGTCTTACGAGACTCACGAATTCGACGAATCGGCCGAAGCCGCCTTCGCGTCGGCCTGATCGCCGCTCGCGGCGCCGCCGTCCATCGCGATCATGTGAGGACGCACGCTGTCGCCGGGCCGCGCGCGCTGGATGCCGTGCACGATGATCCGCTCGCCCGCGTTCAGGCCCGCGGTGATCACGCGCAGATTGCCGTGCAGCTGGCCCAGCGAGACGTTCCGGTAACCTACGCGCCCTTGGGCGTCGACCACCAACACGAATTTCTTGTCCTGGTCGGTACCGATCGCGGCTTCGTCGACGAGCAGTGCCCGATGCGGCGCCCCGCCGCCCACCTTGATTCGCGCGTAGAGGCCCGGTACCAGCGTGCCGTCCGGGTTGTCGAAGCGCGCGCGCACGCGGATCGTGCTCGACGAAACATCGAGCCGGTTGTCGACGGACGCGATCGTGCCCGAGCGCGAATAGCCCGATTCGTCCGCAAGCCCGAGCTCGACAGGCACACTGGTGCCCGTGCGCGCGCGGCCGATGTATTTCAGGTAAGTCTGTTCGTCGACGTCGAACGAAGCGTAGATCGGCGACACGGAAACGAGCGTCGTGAGCGGCGCCGAGCTGGCTCCGGCCGACACGACGTTGCCGAGCGTCACCTCGGCGCGCGATACCCGGCCCGACACCGGCGCGACAATCTTTGTATAGCCGAGGTTGATGCGCGCCGTTTCGAGCGCGGCTTCAGCCGCCTTCACGTTCGCCGCCGCCGAAGCCGCGGCGTTCTTCTTCTCGTCGAAGTCGCGCTTCGCGATCGCGTTGTCCTCGATGAGTCGCTGCGCGCGCTGCCAGTCGGCCGCCGCGTAGCCCTCCTGCGCCTTGGCGGCGGCGAGCTGCGCCTCGGCGCGATCGACCTCGGCGGCATAGGGGCGCGGATCGATGACGAACAAGACGTCGCCCTTCTTCACGAGCGAGCCGTCCTTGAAGTTGACCGAGACGATCGTGCCCGACACTTGCGGACGTATGTCCACTTTGTCGATCGCTTCGAGGCGGCCCGAATACTCCTGCCAATCGGTCACCGTCTTCTCGAGCACCGTCGCGACGTCGACCTCGGGCAACATCGGCGCGGACGCCGGCGGCGGATTGCTGGCGTCGACGCGCACGGCGGTCACGACGCCGACGCCGGCCAGCACGATGACCGCGGCAATCGCATAGGCAATGCGTGTACGAAAGAATGGCTTGGACATACGAGGCTCCGGTTAGTGATTTTCGATTGTTGGTTATTGGTTGTTCGTCGTTGTATGACGTTTCGGATCAGCGGCCTGTGACGGTCGGCTGGTCGAGGCGGCTTCGAAAGAAGCAAACCGCGTCGTGCAAGGCCTGCCGTTCGCGCGCGACATGCTCGTGCGAAGCGCTTGCATAGCGGACTACTTGCGTCGGCACGCCGGCGCTGATGAGCCGCGCCGCGTATTTCTCCGCCTCGAGATGCAGGAGGTCGTTCTCGGCCGTGGCGATGAAAGTCGGCGGCAAGCCGGCGAGCCTTGCCGATTCGAGCGGCGCCGCATACGGATGCATGCGCTGCAAGGCTTGCGGCAGATAGGCTCGGTAGCTTGCCGCGCATTGGCTCGCCGAAATGTCCGACACAACACGGCTTTCGTCGGCAAGACAGGTCATGCTCGGATCCAGCATCGGGCTGAAGAGCGCCTGCGCATCGATGTGCACCTCGCCGCGGTCGCGCGCGACGAACGACAGCCCGTTCGCGATGTGGCCGCCGGCGCAATGGCCGACCACGAACAGCTTCTTGCCGCCCGCGCCGAAGACACGGCCGACGGCATCGACCCAGCGCGCGGCACGGTAGGCGTCCTCGAGCGCCGCGGGAAACGGATGTTTCGGCGCGAGCGAGTAATCCACCGATATGACCAGTGCGGACAAATGTTCCGCGAAATGGCGCGCCGCCGCGTCGGCATCGTCTAGACAGCCGCGCACGAATCCGCCGCCGTGCAGGTAAAGCACTACGGGCAAGCCGCGTGTGCCGGCGCGGCGATAGAGCCGCAAGCCGATCGTGGACTGATAGCCGGCAATCTGGATTTCGTTGACGTCGAGCGCCGGCTCGCCTGACGAGGAGCCCGCAACCATGCCGCGGGAAGGGGTGGAACGCATGATCGGACGCGCAAAGCGCGATAGTTTCACAATGACCCGAATTGTGGGTTCAGCAAAACTCCGGATAAATGCCTATAATCCGGCAACACAATTCACCACCTCTGAACAATTCACCGCATTCGTGCAGGCACGCGCGCACGGACGCGGCGATTTCTATTTCTTCGGAGAAACCAAGATGGATCGGCTTCAGGCCATGCAGGTGTTCACGCGTGTGGTCGACACGAACAGCTTCACGAAAGCCGCGGAAACGCTCGATCTGCCGCGCGCTTCAGTGACGACCATCATCCAAAATCTGGAGGCTCACCTCGGCGTGAGGCTCATGCACCGGACGACGCGCCGCTTGAGCCTCACGCCGGACGGCGCGGCGTATTACGAACGGTGCGTCCGCATTCTCGCGGACATCGACGAGACGGAGAGCAGTCTGCAGAACGGCAACAAGAAGCCGAACGGCAAGCTGCGGGTCGACATGCCGGGATCGATAGGACGAACGATCGTAATTCCGTCGCTGTGCGAATTCCACAAACAATATCCGGATATCGATCTGCAACTCGGCTTTTCCGATCGCCCCGTCGATTTATTGCAAGAAGGCGTCGATTGCGTGATTCGCGTCGGCGCGCTGCAGGATTCCTCGCTCGTCGCGCGCCGTATCGGCCTCTTCGAAGGCGTGACATGCGCATCGCCCGATTACCTCGCGCGCGCCGGCGTGCCGCAGACGCTCGAGGACTTGAGCCGGTTCAAGGCGGTCAACTATTTCTCGAGCCGAACGGGGCGCATCCTCGACTGGGCGTTCCTCGTCGACGGCAAGGAAGTCGAGGTGAAGATGGCGGGCGCTGTCTCGGTCAACGACGCGGACGCCTACGTCACCTGCGCACTCGAAGGGTTCGGCCTGATCCAGATGGCGCGCTTCATGGTGCTGCCGCACTTGCGCTCGGGCGCGCTCCAAGAGGTGCTGCCCGAGTGGAAGCCGCTGCCGATGCCCATTTCGGCCGTCTACCCGCACAGTCGGCACCTCTCGCCGAAGGTGCGCGTTTTCGTCGACTGGATAGCGGAAATATTCGACCGCTGCCCGCTTCTGAGCGGCCGCCAAAGCCTCGAGGCGACCTGCAGCAAGCGGACGATCGAAGAACTCGAAAGGGCGCCGCGCCTCGATACGCCGGTCGTGAACGAATGGATGGCCTGAGATTGTTCTTGCTGGAGAACAATTCATTTCGGAGTACTCGTATTTATCCTGATTGCCGAGGCGCCTAAATTTGCACCTGTCGCGGTACCGATCTTCGGTGCCGCCCCTCAATCGACAGGAGCATCATCATGAAGCGCATCGTCACCACCGCCCTTTTCGCCTCCCTCCTTGCCAGCACGGCTGCTTTCGCCGACGGCGGCATCGGTCACAACGGCACGTACAACGATCAATCGTGGATCGGCGCCGGTACGAAGACGCGCGCGGAAGTTGTCGCTGAACGCGACGCCGCCTGGCGCGACGGCACGCTGGCCTCGCTCAACAAGACGACGTACCCGAACCTGAGCCTGCAAGGCCATACCCAAGCTGAGCGCCTTGCCCTGCAAGAAGGCAACAACGGCGTCGCCGTGGCGCGTGCCGGCGAATAAGCTGGAGGCGAACATGTTCGATGCCGATTCGTCACTGCTCGACCATTGGAACAGCGACGCGCCGGTTTGGACGCCGTTCCCGCCGCGGCAACGCGCCGCGGCGGCCGGAGCGATCAGCGCGGTGGAACGCCGTGGCGCCATTCGCTCCAATGCGTCGCGATATCCTGAACGAGCGGATTCCCCGCTAGAAACAGGTTCGCGACAGCGGGTTGGAAGCCGCCCTGAGCGGCATAATTGAGCAAGTTGTCGGCACTGGTCTGGCCCGGGTACGGCCGATCGAAATCCGATCCCGAGCGAAGCACGGCCACGCGGCTCAAGTCCACACGATGCGCATTGGCAGCACGCGAAAGCGCTTCGTACGTCGCGTTGTCTTCCTGCTGCGTCGTGCAATACACGCCCTTGCCGTCGGTGAGAATTTTCGTCCACTGGCGTGCGCGTTCGCCGAGCAGCGTGCCCGACCACCAGGTATCGCCCGCCAGCGTATCGCATTGAATGACGGTAGGCGGAAGATCCGCGGGCGCATAACCATATTTGGCGCGCGCCGCCTTTGCCTCATCACTGTCGGAAAGCTGAACGTTGCGCGATAGCACGAATGCCGCGTCGGCCAGCGCCGTATTCAACTGGAAGACTTCCGTCCGATAGTCGAGCGGCGGCTTTTGCGTCGGATCCTTCGTGTTGATGCCGAGATAGCCGGTATTCCATCCGGGCGGAATTTCACGGCCGTCGAGTTCCCATTGGATGCCGAAGTCGACGAGATATTTCGCCCATGCCGCCGAGCCGAGCGTGCCTTGCTGCGGATCGATGCCCGCGATGCCTGCCACGAGGAAGTAGGTATGGCGCAAATCGAACCGCGGGGAGAACGTGAGCGCCATCGTCGAGGCCGCGGCGTTCGCGTGACCCATGCCCGTCGTCATCACGCAGATGTCCTGCTTGTTGCAGTGGACGTCCGGATAGTCGGGAGACAGTCCGGCGACGGGTGTCGATTCCCAGGGCCCGAGATGATCGAGCCAGACCTGCCCTTCCGGCGCGAACATCGAAACGATCATGACTTTGACCGGGCGGCCGTGCGACGCGGACTCCGCGAAATTATCGTCGTTGTCTTGTGCGTTCGAGGCCGTGGCGGCACAGGCGGCCAGCGTGATGGCCGCGATCGATGAAATGGTACGGGTGAGCATAGGCGTTCCTTTTTGTTAATGATTTCTTTAACGAGAACTGCTCGCTGCTGTCAGCCGAATGAGTATAGAGAAGCGGCCCGCGAAAGGCATCCGTAGCAAAAAAAAACGGATTTGCACGCCACCCCGCTACGCGCAAACAGCCTGCGCACTCACCGTCTTACCCCGGGCAAGTGCGCATTCACCCTCACCTCATGCCTTTCGTCTCTCGATGCTTCCGGTGCGTGCCTCACGCGGTGCGTTGGATTGCGCTTCTGATTCTGTTTTTGAATTTTTTGGATCCCTATTTGGTTCGGCATTGCCTTCCGCATTGGGTTCCTCTTTGCGTTCTGCGTCGGCTACCGTGCCCGATGCGTCGCTTTCAGGCCCTGCAGCCGACGATCCTGCAGGAGGCGGCACCATAGTCGTGCGCAAAGGATTCGCAATCTCGATGCCGCGCTCTCGGAAGGTTTCGAGAATACGCTTGTTGAATTCGCGCTGAACGGGCCAGCGCGCCGAATCGCGGCATTGTATCTGGCCCGCCAGCGTGACCATCGCACCGTCGACTTGATCGACGCCCCAGAAGCTGAAATCGGACACGATGCCGTCCTTGAATTGCGGATCTTCACGCAACGATGCGCCGATTTCCTGCAGTGTCTTGGCGGCCAGCTCGACGTCCTGCCCATACGCAATGCTGACGCGCACCGCCGCGTTGCCGAGGCCGCGATTCGTATTGTTGACCGTCGTCACAGAGCTGAACGGTACCGTATAGAGCGAACCATCGCCACCGCGCAATCGAACGGTCCGTATCGACAAATACTCGACCGTGCCGGAGACACCGGCGACCGTCACCCAGTCCCCGACCTGCATGGCATTCTCCATCAGCAGGAACATCCCCGTGATGAAATCCTGCACGAGCTTTTGCGAGCCGAAGCCGAGCGCGACACCGAATATGCTCGCGCCCGCGAGCAAGGGCGCGACGTTCACGCCGATCTCGGAGAGCCCTGTCAAGCCGATCACGAGCGCGATGCAGACGAAGAGCGTCGTACGGAACATCGGCAGCAACGTGCGCAACCGCGCGGCGCGCAGCAGATCGCCCCTCGCCATCCACCGCTTGAGCCGCCGCTCGATCGCGCCGTTGATCGTCTCCCAGACGACGATCGCAAGACATGCGGCCACCGCCACGGTGACGAAGGCCGAGAGCAGCCGGCTGCCGATGTCCGAAGCAAAAAGAGACTGCCACGGATGGATGTCCCATGCCGACAAGACGAACGTGAGCGCCACGACCAGAATCACGAACGACGCGAGCCGACGCAGCAACGCGTAGTAACGGTGCGCCCGCTGCAGCGCGATCGAGCCCGATTCGCCGTTTGAGGACCTGAAGATTCGGCCGAGCACGCCCGATGTGACGATCGCGACGATCCGC
This sequence comes from Trinickia symbiotica, assembly GCF_002934455.1. Classification (GTDB taxonomy): domain Bacteria; phylum Pseudomonadota; class Gammaproteobacteria; order Burkholderiales; family Burkholderiaceae; genus Trinickia; species Trinickia symbiotica. Next base: position 384,289 of record NZ_PTIR01000002.1, read on the forward strand.
GCGCCGACCAGGATCGCGACCGATATGCCGCCGCGATCGAGCAGCACGCGGTAGCCGTTTTGCACATCGAGCGCCCACACGAACCAGAGGGCCATCACCGCGAAGGCGGCGATATAGGCCCATACGTCCGCGAGCCAATGCCCGAGGAATGCGAACACGTGCGCACGCTCGCTCCACGCCCGGATCCACTGCGCCACGGGCTTGCGCAACTGGAGTATCAGCAGCGCGAGCATGATATGCCCGATCAGCGTCACCGCTTTCACGATGCCCTCGTGCGCATCGGGCGTGAGGCCGAGCGGAACGGGCGCCTCCGCGCATGCAATGCCGAGCGCGAGAACGGCGGTCAGCCGCACGAGCCAACGTTCCACGAAGGTCGCCGTCGTGTCGGACATCGGCAGCAATCGAAGCTTCGGCGCATCCGCCGCGAACAGCAGCTCGCAGCCGAGCGAGACGAGACGCGCAATAGCGAAGATCTGGATCAGCGTATCGATGACGCGCTCTTCGGCCGTGCCGTCATCCGTCAATATCGATGCCGCGAAGACCGCGATCAACACGGAGACCACGAGCGGCAACGCTTTCAGCAGCGTCTGCAGCAGTGCGAAAGGCAGGCGTTGGAGCAACGACCACTGGCGCGTGGCATGCGCGGTGTTGCGTTGAGTACGGGCTGCCTGCTCCGCATCGACATCGGTCCCATACGTGCTGGGTTGCTTCGACACGTCGTCCAGCGCGGCCGCGGCTTCGCCGGCTGAATCGACGCCTCCGGTCGACGCGGCATCGCTGCGTTCGATCTTTCCGCCGAGCGCGTTGATGCGCCTTCTTAGCGCGCGAGCCAGGAGCGCGCCGATGAGCCAGGCCGGCAATAGCGCGGCGCACAGTGTGCTTGCGAGCTCGCGCAGTTGCGTGCGGCCTTGCGGGCTGGCGATTTCATAGCGCCACCACGAGCCGACCGAGTGCACGTCGAGCAATGCCGCTGCCGACCGCCGGACCGCATCCCCCGCGCTGCGCAGGCTGACCGCCGCCTGCCTCGACAACTGCGAAACGAGGCCATTTTTCACCGCGATGGCCGCCAATACAGCCGACGCTGCACTCGCCGGCGACGCGGCCGGCGCGGCGGGCGCGCTCGCCGCCGCGGGCGGAGCGCTCAACGCCCCGGCCGCCGCGATGGCCCGCAGCGTATCGGCGAGCTTCGCGCGCGCCTTTGGATCGTCGAGCACCTCGAGCGCATGCTTTGCCTGGTCGGGCGTCAGGACGACCGGAGACGGGTTCGAAGCGGCAGCCGCCGCCGATGCGGGCGCGGACGCGGTTGCCGGCGCCGGCGCCGCTGCGCAGGCGATCGAGCAAATGAACGAAAAGAGCAACGCAATAAAAAAGGATTTGCGCATAGAAGAACGAAAGTTCATGAATGGCGGCGCACTGGCGCACGCTTCTCGCCCGCGCATCGCCCGCAGATTGTTTGTCGATTGGCGTTACGACCGTCCGTGCCGGCCGACAGTTCACGCCTGTTCGAGTGCGGCCATCTCGCGCACGAGCACGAGCAGCATCGATAGGCTCGCACCTCCCGAGCCACGCTGCTCGGCGATCAGCCGTTCATAGCGCTCGAGCGAGGCCGCGCGCTTGTCACGCCAGTCTTGCGCGATGGCGTCGGCCGTGGCGCGGCTGCCTGCCTCGGCGAGCGCGCTGGCCGTCAGCGCGCGCTTGAGCCGCGCGAATTCCGCGAGCGCCGCGGCGCGTGCGAGCACGTCCCAATGCGTATGCGTCGGCAGCGCGTTCGCGCGCTCGGCAATGAACCCATGGTTGAGGGCGGTGCCCAGCGCAAAATAAACACCCGCGACGAGCTCGAGCGGCTTGCCGGTCGTCGATGCGATATCGGCAATATCGAGCATCGCCGCCGAGATTTCGCCGCTTGCCACGCGCGTCGCGAGCTCGCCATCGACGCCGGCCTCTTCGAGCGAACGGCGCCGCTCGGCAAGCCGCTCCAGATCGTCGGCCGGCAGCAACTGATCGAGCTGAGGCGCAAGCCGATGCACGGCTTCGCGGCAGCGATCGATCACGGCCGCCACGCTCGCCGCATCGGCGCGCGCAAGACCCGGCGCCTGAAAATGCCTCAAGAACCAAAGCGCCGCATTCTCCATCAGGCGCACGACTTCAACGAACATGCGCGCCTGAATATCGTCCGCGACACGATTGTCGAGTGAATCGATGCGACCCCAAAGACGGCCGATGTCGAACACGTCACGCGCAATGATACAGGCGCGGACAATCTCGCTCGCGTTAGCATCTGTTTCCTCCTGTAACCGATGGACGAATGCGCAGCCGACGCGGTTGACGAGTGCGTTCGTCAAATGCGTTGCAAGAATCTCGCGTCTCAACGGATGGCGCTCGCTCGCATCGGCGAAGCGCGCCTGCAACGGCTTCGGGAAATAATCGCGCAGCATGTCGGCGACGAGCGGATCTTCGGGAAGATTCGATTCGAGCAGCTCGTCGTAGAGCCACATCTTGCTGTAGGCGAGCAGCACGGCGCGTTCCGGCGAGGTAAGGCCGCCCTTCGCCGCCTGCCGTTCTGCGATGTCCTCGTCGGTCGGCAGGAATTCGATCACGCGGTTCAAGCGCCCCAACCGCTCGAGCGCGCGCATGAACCGTACCTCGGCCTCGAACGAATCGGCCGAATATCGCCTTGCGATCGAGAGCGCCTGCGTTTGCTGATAGTTGTCGCGCAAGACGAGATGGGCTACTTCATCCGTCATTTCGGCGAGCAGCTCGTTGCGTTGTTTCTCGGTCATCTCGCCGTCCGCCACGACGAGCCCGAGCAGGATCTTGATGTTGACCTCGTGATCCGAACAATCGACGCCGGCTGAATTGTCGATCGCATCGGTGTTGATGCGGCCGCCCTTCAAGGCATATTCAATGCGCCCGAGCTGCGTCAGGCCGAGGTTGCCGCCCTCCGCGACGACCTTGGCGCGCAGCTCCCCGGCATTGACGCGCACGCCGTCGTTGGTTCGATCGCCGACCTGCGCATGCGTTTCGTGAGTCGCCTTCACGTAGGTGCCGATGCCGCCGTTGTAAAGCAGGTCGACGGGTGCGAGCAGAATCGCGCGGATGAGCTCGTTCGGTGCCAGCGCGTGCGCGCGCACACCGAGCGAGGCCTGAACGGCAGGCGAAAGCACGATCGTCTTCGCCGTGCGCGGATAGACTCCGCCGCCGGCCGAGATACGGGCCGTATCATAGTCGGCCCAGCTCGACCGTTCGAGCGCAAAAAGACGTTCCCGCTCGACGAAGCTCGCCTCCGGGTCCGGATCGGGATCGAGGAAGATGTGCCGATGGTCGAAGGCCGCGACGAGCCGGATATGGCGCGACAGCAGCATGCCGTTGCCGAACACGTCGCCCGACATATCGCCGATGCCGACGGCCGTGAAGTCCGTTGTCTGGGTATCCACGCCCATTTCGCGGAAATGGCGTTTGACCGACTCCCAGGCGCCGCGCGCCGTGATGGCCATCTTTTTGTGGTCGTAGCCGACTGAGCCGCCCGATGCGAACGCATCGTCGAGCCAGAAACCGTACTCGCGGGCAATCGCGTTCGCGTAGTCCGAAAATGTCGCCGTGCCCTTATCGGCCGCGACGACGAGATAGGGATCGTCGCTGTCGTGCCGCGTCACATCGGGAGGCGGCACGATGGCCCCGCCGACGCGATTGTCGGTCACGTCGAGCAGCCCGCGCAGAAAGGTCTGGTAGCAGGCGATTCCTTCACGCATGACGGCTTCACGATCGATGGCGGGCGGCGGGTTTTTGACGACGAACCCGCCCTTCGAGCCCACCGGTACGATCACCGTGTTCTTTACCATCTGCGCCTTCATGAGGCCCAGCACTTCCGTGCGGAAATCCTCGCGCCGATCGGACCAGCGCAATCCTCCGCGCGCCACGCGCCCGCCGCGCAGATGCACGCCCTCGACGCGCGGCGAGTAGACCCATATTTCGAACATCGGCTTCGGCTCGGGCAAACCCGGAACCTGTTTGGGATCGAGCTTGAACGAAAGATAAGGCAGCGGCCGGCCATTCGCATCGCGCCGGAAGTAATTCGTACGTAGCGTCGCCGTCATGATGCCGAGGAGCTGACGCAAAATGCGATCCTCGTCGAGATTGGGGACCTGATCGAGTGCGCTTTCGATTTCGTGCAGCAGCTCCTCAGTCCGTGCCGCCCGTGCCGGCCCGACCGTCGGCGCGAAACGGGCGACAAAGAGCTCGACGAGCTTGCGCGCGATGGCCGGATTCCCGGTCACCGCCCGCTCGATGTACGCATCGCTGAACGTCGAGCCCACCTGCCGCAGATACTTCGCGTACGCACGCAGAATCGACACCTCGCGCGCCCCGAGTTCCGCCAGCAGCACGAGCCGATTGAAGTTGTCGTTCTCGATCTCGCCGTTCCAGACGCCGGCGAACGCCTCTTCGAAGAGCGCCTTCACGCGCTCGATGTCGAATTCCGCATCATGGGCAAGCTCGAGGCCGAAGTCGTGCACCCATGCCGGCGTCGAGCCTCGAGGCTCGATCAGATACGGACGCTCCTCTTCGACGCGCACACCGAGGTGCTCGAGCATCGGCAAGCTGCGCGAGAGCGCGATCGATTGGCCGACGCGATAGACCTTGAACCGAAAGGCGCGCGCGGAGGCTTCGATCGGCCGATAGAGGTTCATCGAAAGCACGTTGTGCTCACGCGCCGCTTCGATGAGCTCGATGTCGCGCACGGCGGTGCGCGCCGCATAGTCCTCGCGATAGCCGGCGGGAAACGATTCGCCGTAGCGCTGCAACAGCAGATTGCCCTCTTCCTCGCCGAATCGTTCAAGCAGTGCGGCCGCCAGATCGTCCTGCCAGCGCCGCGTCACATGGACGAGCCGGGACTCGAGCTCATGCGTGTCGACCTGCGGCAACGCGCCCGCCGCCGTCCGCACGACGATATGGATGCGCGCGAGCGGCGATTCGGACAGCAACGGCGTGAACTCGACGCTCGTGCCGTTGAATGCATCGGCGAGCAGCTTGGCGATGCGGCGGCGCAGGTCGGTGTTGTACTTTTCCCGTGCGACGAAGACCAGACACGAAACGAAACGCTCGAAGCGATCGCGCCGCACGAAAAGGCGCGTGCGCTGATGCTCCTGCAGCCGCAGAATGCCGAGCGCGATGTCGTAGAGCTCGTCCTCATTGGCTTGAAAAAGCTCGTCGCGCGGATACTGCTCCAATACTGTCACGAGCGACTTGTAAAGGTGGCCCTTCGCGAGAAAGCCCGCCTTCTGTACGATGTTCGCGCACTTGCGGCGCACGATCGGGATATCGGCGATCGGCAGCGTGTAAGCCGTCGACGTATAGAGCCCGAGAAAGCGCCGTTCGCCGGCCAGCTTGCCCGACTCGTCGAAGAGTTTGACGCCCACGTAGTCGAGGTAGCCGGGACGATGGACCGTCGCGCGCGAGTTCGCCTTGGTCAGAAAGACCGGCGACGTTTCGTCGACGAGACTCAACGCGGCTTGAGGCAGCGGCGTGGTATCGGAAGCGCCGGGCGCACGCAGGCTTTCTCGCAGAATGCCGGCCCCCGTTCCCTCGATGCCGCGCAAAGCGAGACCGTCGCCGTGCGAAACGAGCTCATAGTCACGCACGCCGAGGAACGTGAAATGGTCGGCCACCATCCACTCGAGGAACGCGCGCGCTTCCGCGGTTTCCATGCCCGCGTCTTGCGTGGAGAGGCGCTTGATGGTCTGCTTCGCGCCGTCCATCATGCGCGGCCAATCCTCCACGGCGGCGCGCACGTCGCCGAGCACGCGCGCGATATCGGCGCGCAGTTGAGCGAGCCGCGCAGCATCGCCGCATCGGTCGACCTCGAAGTGAATGAACGACTCGAGATGCGACGATGCGGCCGTCGCGTCGTCGGCGCGCGCTGCACCGCCGGGCTCGATCCGCTCAATGGCGCTGTTCGCGCCGCGCCAGACGCGAAAGACCGGATGCATGCCCGAATGAAGCGTGAGCCCAGACCGATTGACCTCCATCGTCACCGAGTCGACGAGAAACGGCATGTCGTCGTTGACGATTTCGATGATCGTATGGTCGGAATGCCAGCCGTGCTCGTCGACGACCGGGTTATAGACGCGCAGCACCTGGGCGCCCGAGACGAATTTCTGCGCGAGCTGCCAGTGTGCCATCGCCGCGCCGTAGAGATCGGCGAGCGAGCGGCTTTGCATGTCCTGCGAGTCGACGAGCTCGTAATAGGAGCGCAGGAACGATTCGATCGGTCCGAAAGCCTCTCGGGGCCATCTTCCTCTTGCATGCTCGACGACATCGTCCAGCAGATGCGTAACCGATTCCTCGTTCTTCGTCAGCATGATGTCCTCCGCGGCGGGCGACAACGCGTTCGACGGGCAGATTTCGGGCCTGCTCTTGCTCGCAACCGCGATTATGCGCCGGTCGCGGTACCGCAGCTACCGGCAAATGCCGGCGTCTCCGCCTGCCTGGTCAGCCGCGGCTGGCCGCATTTTCTCCGGTCAGCGCGGCGGCCCAGCCCGCGATCGAACTCGCAAGCCATACCGGGTCGTCGTGGGGCAGGTCGTGCCCGGCCCACGGGTGCTGCCGGTGCTCCGCATGCCAGACGTCCGCGATCGCCGAAGAGCAGGCCGGATGCACGAGCGCGTCGCGCGCCGACGACAGCACGAGGACAGGACATTGCGGCGGTGCGGCATTCGCCTTGAAGCGCGCCGCCGCCCAAAGCTGGCGCGATGCATTTGCGCGGCTGACAGGCGCGCTTCGATAGATCGCGATCCATTTGGCCAGATCGGTATCGCGCATGTCGCGCCGGTTGCAAGTCAGGTTGTGGATCGCCGTTTCGGCATCCCGCCGGCTGCGCCAGTTCACCGCCGCGCACAGCAGTTCCGGGAGCGCGCGCGGCTGCAGGCGCATGAAAGGCCGATTGAACGGCCGCATGCTCGTATTGATCACGACGAGGCGCTCGATCTCGCTCGGCTCGCGTTGCGCCCATGCCAGCGCGACCATCGCTCCGAGCGAAAGCGCGATCACGCGAAACGGCGGCACATAGCCGCGCGAACGCAGATCGGTGCGAACGAAGTCCACGAACGCCGGCACATTCGCGGGCGAACGAACCTGCCAATGCACGCCGGTCCCGGGCAGATCGGCGCTAGCGATGTCGCCTTCGAGACCGCTTGCGCGCAGTTGCTCGGCCATGTCGGCCCAATGCCGCGCCTCGCGAGTCAAACCGCGCAGCAAGACCCATGTCGTCACTGCCTGTGCCTCCGGTACCAGTGCTCGATCGCTCGCGTCATCAACTGCTGCCGGCCGACACCTTGCGGTAACCAGCGCTCGCCCGCATACGCCGCGCGCGCAAGGAAATCGAACAGCGTCGCATGCCGCCGCAAGACGCGCTCCGTGCGGTGCGCTTTGATCGGATTGAAGATGCCCTCGCGCTTCAGGATTTGCACTGGGTTCTCCTTGATCCAGAGCCATGAGCCGAGCTCGAGTGTAAGCGGCAAGAAAACCGACGGGGCGCGAACACGGTCATAAGCGTAGTCCCAAAGGTCTCCATGAGCGAGGTATTGCAGACTCTGCGGCTCGAAAAGATAGCCGTGATGTGGGTAAGCGCCTTCGAGCATCGCCTTCAGCGCGAACATCTCGGGCAGATGCGCGATGTGCCTCGTCGACTTCGCATAGGGAAACCAGATGCTGTCGCGAAAGCCGTAACCGGAATGGCAGTCGAGCGCGAAGCTGAGCGGCCGCGACATCAACTCCTCTTCGACGACGCGTATCATCAACGCCGCCTCCACTTCCATTGGTGCGCCGCGCCTGCCGCGATACCAGGGAAGCCAGGGGCCGATGCGTTGCCCGCCAGCGAGAAACGGAACGCGGCCTTCCGCGCTTTGCGGCGCGTTTCTCATCAAATCAACCCCGTTCGGATTCGAACGTGTCATAGCCCACATACCGCCCGGATTGACGATCGGCATAAAGACGAGCCGGACCGACTGAAGCTGTTGCAGCAGCAGCTGGTCCCATTCGAGACGACACAACAGCACACGCATATAGTCCAGCAGTAACTGCGTGCCGATTCGCTCGAGGCCATGAATGCCGGCGAAAAAACCGATCGCGGGCGCGCGCGGATCGGACGAGCCGAGCGTGGCCACGTAGACGGCGAACGAGCGCTCGCCGGCTTTCACTTCGCCGACGACATTGATGGTCATGCGCGGGCTTGCCGCTTCGAGAATCGCCTTGAGGTTTTCGTATTCGACGAAGGAGGCTTCGGGCAGAGGCGTGAGGATGGCGGTCATCTTCGAAGACCCGCGAGAAAGAGCGAAATGCGGCTGGCGCCACGGATGATGCAATCAATATAGGTGCTATTGATAGTTGGAAGACGCCGATTTTTCGATTTTTGCGCGGCTTAGGTGCGGCATGAGAGCCAGGCCGGCGTCGCGCCGCTTCGATTTCGTATGAGTTTCCGCAGCGGCGCGCGGGAAATGGGGTTGCCGTGGTCGATAAGGTGGCGGCCGCTTGCCGCCGCGCGCCGGCATGTCCACCGAGGCGTCAATCGTGAACTTGCCGGCCTTCCGGTTCATGACCTTCGATAAGCGAGGCCGAGAGACGTGCAGTATCCTGGCTGCTTCGACTCGCTCAATCGGTCCCGTACTTGGGCGAGCGAGGGCCATACAACAGCCCGTTGGGCGGCCCTGCATGCAGCAGGCGGTAACTCGTGACCCCGGCGATATCGTGGCTCTTGTCTGTCAGCGAGTTCGCGATCTGCTTGATCGCCGCCGTCACCAACATAGCGATCAGGCCACCGCCACTGTTGCTGTTGCCCTCGTTGCTGCTCGCGCTCGCGCGCCCCTCCCAGAGCACATCGCCTGTCTTCAAGTCGATCAGTTTGGCCGAGGCAGTGACGACCGTCGCGCTGTCGATCAAGTGGTACACCGTGCCGTACTGAGTCACCTTCGAATATAGCGCCGCATCGGCGCCAAAAATCTCACGCAGTTTGGCGGGTGACGTGGCCTGAATCTCGGCAGCCATCGTCAGTCCGTTCTGCTTGAATGTCTCATCCATCACCGCGACCGGGACCACGTAGTAACCGGATTCTGCAAGCGGCAGCGTCATCTGTGAGAGCATGCTGTTCGTAGCCGTTACATCGGCCGTTTCGTTTTCGGGCGGCAGGACTAGAATCGAACGCGGGCGGCTGCTTTTGAATGCCGTGTAGTCGACATGCTTCACCGGCTGGGCGCACGCAGCGAGCAAGCCCAGAGTCGACAAAGCAAGCCAAAGCTTGAAAGAAAGGAACTTGAACATGTTGGGCTCGCTCAGGGTTGTTTCGACTTCTTCGTCAGGAAGTCCATATACGTCGACGATTCCGGGAAAAGCTGCTTCTCGGCCGTGAACTCCTGCATGGCTTGCGTGTCGTTACCGACGCTCGCGTACAACATACCCAGTTGGGCATGAAAGCCGGGGGGCGGCATGTTGCCCTTTGCCCGGATTTCCTGAAGAGCCTTTTCGAGCGAGTCGATCTGCTCTTGCGGAGATTTTTCCCCCTTGAGGTAGTCGTAGACGGCCGGCTGATAGCCGGTCCACTGATAAAGCGGCGGGTTGTTCGCCGCGCATCCCGCGAGCAGCATGGCCGCGGCAGGCAGGCAAAGGCCCCGCATGGCACCGATGTGTCTCATCTTGACCCCGTAGTCGTGGTTGATTGCTGTTTGATCGTGAGTGAAACGGTGGGCTAGCTGTTTTTACTTCGCAGCCTTGAGTGCGCCGGCATCAACTTGGTCGACCAGGTGATTGACCGCCTCCTGGATCGCGAGGTCCAACACCTTGCCGTTAAGCGTCGAATCGTAGCTGGCCGTTCCGCCGAAGCCGATGATTTCGCGGTTCGACAGGCTGAACTCGCCCGCACCCTGACTCGAGGCCACGACTTCCGATGTCGTGGTGTCGACCACGTTGATGCTCACTTTCGCGTATGCGACCTGGTTCTTGCCGCGGCCCAGGATGCCGAACAACTCGTGATCGCCCACTTCCTTGCGGCCGAACTCGGTCACATCGCCCGTGATCACGAAGTTGGCGCCCTTGATCGCCTGCCCCTTCTTCATGAAGCCGGCCTCCTGGCGGATTTCATCAAGGTTGTCGCGATCGAGCACGTTGAAGCGCCCACTCTGCTGCAAAGCCGTGATCAGAATCGTCTTGGCCTGACCGCCCAAGCGATCGATGCCATCCGAGAAGATGCCTCGCATGTAACTGGAGCGGTTGTCGAACTTTCCAACCGAAATGCCGATCGGCTTGCCGGCGAACGGCTTTTGCGCACTGGCAACCGGCGGCACCGCCAATGAGCGCGATGACTCCGTTGCACATCCGCCCAACGCGACGACAGCGGCGGCGAGCACGGCCCCATAGGCTTTCGTGAAATTCATTTTTTCCTCTTCTAAATAAAATAACGTCAATCAATGCAAATGGCTGGTGTTTTATTGCTGCTCGCGTCCTTATTGTGGCTAGCAGGCTGGCGCGACCCCGTGCCCAGCCGGCACCGCACTAGGTGCGCTCGAATTCGATGCGATGAGCAACGCTTTGTATGCTTCTCTCGCGTTGCCATCAAGAAGGATGGTTTCGCCGAAATCTCTCGTCATCGGCAGTTCAACAATCGCACTGGCTTGCTGCATGTTCACTTCAACCCCGGAGCTCCAAATTTCTAATCGTTATAGACACGTCGCCTCGAAAATCGACTGGCTTCGCTTGCGCCTCTCTCCGCCGCTGGCGATGCCGGTCGTTTCGACCATATACCCGCCGAATATCGGAATGTTTCAGCAAATCTTTAGAAATTTTTTGTAACAGGCTGCACGCGCCGTTTCGCCACTTGCCCGGGGATTCGCGATGGTCGCCGGCGGAATGGGCAAATAGGCCTGCGGGCCGCGCGAACCTTCTTCGTCAGAGCTTAGCGCCGCATGGCCCGCGAGTTGCTCCTCTGCAAGCACTTGACTAATGACAGCCGCCATCTGCTCTTGATACAGCAGCGCCTCCGCGGGAGCGAAGCCCAGTTCGGCAAACCAGTTCGCGCCGGGCCTCGTCACACGGCGGACGCGCGTATCTAGTTTGTTCACCTTTGCTTTTTCCTTTCTCTTTTGCTTTTTCCTTTCTCGCACGACGGCACAATAGCGGCTCGCAGCAATGTCCTTGTCCGGCTTGGACGTAGCCTGTGTCTGCGCCCCCTCCGTGTTGGCAGCGCGATTAGCGGGCACTGCCTCGCGCAGGTCCTCCTAGCCCGACGCCAGTGCCCTCTAGCCGATCTTCACATACGGCGTTTCACGCTCTCGCCCAGTTACGCGTGGGCAACCCTCGTCGTCAGCTCAAGGCCCAACGCTTTGAGTACCGCCAGCATCGTCTTCAATGTCGGGTTGCCTTGATCGCTGAAGGAACGATACAGCTGCTCGCGCGAGAGTCCCGTTTGCCCCGCAATCTGTGCGATTCCCTTGGCACGGGCTACCACACCCAGTGCATGAGCGATGTAGGCTGCATCGTTCGTCTGGAACGCCTCAGCCATGAACACCGCCATCGCTTCCTCACTGCCTAAGTCCTCAGCAGGGTCATAGGTCGTTAGCTTTTCGGTCATCTCACTCTCCCAACTCATTTGCCAGGCGCTTTGCCGCCTCAATGTCTCTCGCTTGCCCGCTCTTCGTTCCACCGCACAGCAACAAGACGATCGTATCGCCCCGCCTCTGGAAGTAGATGCGATACCCCGGCCCATAGTGGATACGCAACTCGCTGATCCCTTGCCCGACCGGCTCGGCATCACCCACATGCCCAAAGGCCAGGCGATCAAGCCTCGATGCGATCAGCGCTCGGGCTCGCTCGTCCTTCAGTCCCGCTCGCCATTTTTGGAACGTCTCAGTTTGCTTCAGCTCCATCGCCATTGTGAAATACATTGTAATTTATAAACTACTCTCTGGGAAGGTTCGTATCGCTCGCGCGGCGAGCATGCTTCCTTCACGGCACTGAACACGTGCCGAGGCAGACGCTTTTCCACCCGCAGCATGTCGATATCGGCGTCGGGGTTTGACAGAATCCGGTGACTGCGCACCAACCAACCGAAGCACACCTTCACCGGGACCAGCCGCGTATGTTGGCTGCCCCCCTCAGCGCCTCGCCGTTTTTCTTGCGATATCGGAACAAGTAACCCTGATAGCGGCCCAGGCCCGGGCCCGACGAGCACCTGCGACACAGTTCGAGGGCGTCTCAGGCTCGATCCGAAGGAACGCGAAGGCATCGAAACGTCATCGCCAGCGTCTTTCTTAAGCACGACGCCAAGCGTTGCACGCAGGCCGTCTCCGCTAATCGCGCCGACGACAGAAAGCAAGGGACACGGCGGCTAAGAAGGAGAGATTTATCGATACAAAAGTGCGGGCCGCATCCGCTGCCACCAATGAGGCCCGCTCCCCGCGATCCACTCCGAACGGGGGAGGTGACCATCGCTCACGCCGGTCTTAAACCATCAACCCAACTCGCCGAACGCACGAGCAGCTACCTAAGGCTAATCAGCACTGCCTATGATCCGCAATCCGCTCCCCAATAAAAGTTCAAGAGCCTGATCCGGCGTAATCGATTGCCCGGTCTTGTCAGCGTAGAACTTGGCGAACGCGGCCGCGTTGTCCTTCGCCCACTGCCGTTCATCCGGATGGAGTTGCCGATTGTAAAGATCCTTTCTATGCCGACGGAGTCGGCGGCCCTACCTATCGACTACCTGCATGTCTTGATTGTGGTAGCGTTGTACCTCATGGATATGAGCACAGTTGGCTATTCTTGTATTCCCCAACATTTTCCTGAATCTCCGCAAGCACACCCTGTTTACAGAAAGAAGCCGGATTGAGCGAGAACTGCTGCCAGCCCAGATCAACCAGGGTTTTGATGTCCCGATTCCGAAGCTGCTGCGACCATGAGTCCGCACGAATTAGAGCCGACAACAATGCTCCGCCGAACTTCGCGGTTGCAAGGTTTCCCGAATCTCCAATATCGTTTGCGAATACTCAGGAGTCATCTGAGTTACCTCTTAATCATAGCGGAAGTAGCACTGTCGTCCGGCGAGAGCGCGCGGACGCCGGTGGCGCGAACCGGCTCGCTGAGCCCTTCCGGAATCCGCAGCGTCAGTTCCTCGACCTTGAAGCACGGCGACTCTTCGGGCACGCGTCCGTCGTCGACTGGCTCGGCGCGGTGCTGCGGCTCGAGCTCCACCCTGGGCGCGTTCAATGCGCGCTCGCGCTCGATCGCCTGCTGCTGCGCACGCCGCCGCTGCTCTTGTTCGTCGAGCGTGCTCGTTTCTTGCGCGTGCGACGTGCATGACCAGCTCATTGCGGCAAGCGCGCCGCAGAGCGGCAGGACCGCGCGCAAGCGGGCGCTCCAGGGGACACGCTTCGTTGTCGTCGGCCAACCCGAGAGCCTGTCGATTGCAGACTTGCTACCTCGTTTTTTCATTCTCTCTATGGCTTCTTCTTATCAGTCGCTCGCCGGCACGATCGAATGCCAATGCGAGCGACGTGCTTCAAGCAAAAGCAAAGCAAAAGCGGGCAACACGGCTGTCAGACTTCACGATGACCAGATGCCGTCGCTCTCAGATAGATCGACAAAGGAAATCCCGCGACGGGTACCGCAGTCGCTTTAAAGCCAAACGATTGCCCGCTCACGCTTCGATAGAAGCGTGAAACAACGCGTTGGGACCGATCTATGCGGCCCGCTTGGAGCGGGTATCCAACGAAGGCAAATGCGAAGCTTCGGTATCGCCGTCGTCAAACGAAACGGCGTTCGAGAAAACCTTGTCGAGAAAGCAGTGCGAAAGCAGCTAGCTCAATCGGCGCGCGCCTGAAGCGCCCGAAACTCGATAGAAGGGCAACGTCGTGATTGCTTCTGTGACGTTGTTGCACATATAGTCAGCATGGTCGACGCCTCTCGTCGTCGACTGCCCAATGACCCCGAATGCTTGTGACATGTTCAGCCCCGGAACTCGAAATTTTTAATCTTGATGAATGGCATCGCCGCAAAAAACGGCGGCGTTTCCCGTCTCTATGTACGGATAGCGGTGCCGATAGTTTCCGACCACACACCTGCCGAATATCGGCATGTCGAAGCCGATCTTTAGAAATTTTTTGTAACAGGAGCCGCCGCGTTCCGCTGTCGGGCACAGTCATCATTTTGACTTGGTATGATGTGCGCCGCGCCGCCGGCCAACGCCGTCGGCCTCAATAACGCGCCCCCCGCGGCACAACCGTGAGGGGTTCGACGAACCGCTTCGAGGAGTCAACGTGAAGAAACTATTTGCCGCAGTAGCCATTGCTGCATTCGCTTGTGCCGGCACTGCGCAAGCAAAAGAATGGAAGGAGATTCGCATCGGCGTCGACGCGAGCTACGCTCCGTTCGAATCGAAAGCGCCGGACGGCAAGCTCGTCGGCTTCGACATCGACCTCGGCAACGAAATTTGCAAGCGTGTGCACGCGAAATGCGTCTGGGTCGAGAATGACTTCGACGGCTTGATTCCGGGCTTGAAGGCGCGCAAGTTCGACGGCGTTCTGTCGTCGATGACGATTACGCCGGAGCGTGAGCAGCAGATCGCATTCTCGAAGCCTCTGTTCGACACGCCGACGGCGCTCGTCGCAAAGAAGGGCTCGGGCCTGCTGCCCACGGCCGCTTCGCTGAAGGGCAAGTCGGTCGGCGTCGAGCAAGGCACGACGCAGGAAGCCTACGCGAAGAAGAATTGGGAGCCGGCCGGCGTGAAGGTCGTCCCCTATCAAAACCAGGACCAGGTCTATCAAGACCTGCTGTCGGGCCGGCTCGACGCCGCCTTGCAAGACAAGGTGCAAGCAGACCTCGGCTTTCTGAAGCAATCGCGCGGCGCTGGATTCGCGGAAGCGGGAGAGCCGATCCCGAGCGGCGCAGCCGCCATGGGTATGCGTAAGGAAGACGCGGACCTCAAGGCCGCGGTCGACAAAGCCATCGACGGCATGATGAAGGACGGTACCTACAAGAAGCTCGAGAGCAAGTATTTCGACTTCGACGTGGCACCGAAGTCCGCTAGCTGATCAACGTGAACGCGCCGCCGCAAGGCGGCGTTTCTCTCGATGAAGGGCTCCGCCATACGCGGAGCCTTTTTGTTTATCTGTAAGAGTCGCGATGGTCCTCTTAAGTTTGGCTTAATTGTTGGCTGTCACGATGGCAGCCATACCACCCCTGTTGAGCCGCCGGAGCATCGGCGGCATCTTTTTGCCTATGGGTTCTCTCTTTCTCCGGCGTCCTCATCGCGTAGCGACGCGGGAAACGGAAAGGCGATGATCGAAGATACCGTCTTCAAGGATCTGCAGAGCATACTAAAGCGCGACCACGCGCTCCCCGTCCAGAGTTGCCGGGTATCGGCGCCGGTGCAACGCCCCTGGGGCCGGACTTATCGGCTCGTCGAATGGACGATGGCCAATGACGCTCCCTCACACCGTTGCGTGGTGCCGGCTGAACTCAGCGATACGGAAATCGCACGCTACGTCGCTTCTCACGTACCCGGCCGCATCTTTGTCGACGAAGTGCGCTGAAACTCACTCAGTCACGAAGGGCGCCGCCCTCACACGGTCGCTCGACCGAACCCCTCGAGCCGCGCGGCGTTTCGCCCCGCCCGATTTGCGCTGCGAGCGTTCTCTGCTACGCTTGCGAACCTTCATCGTGCAACGCGCACCGATTCCTTTTCGATGGAAAACACGTTCAACGAACGCGGTGTCATGATCACGCGCAATACGCTCAGCGCGGGCGGCCAGGTATTCTCGCTGCGCGAGATCGAAGATGTTCGCGTCGTCGAGACGCGCAAGAACAAGGTATTTCCGCTTGCGATCTCGATCATCGGCGTCGCTCTCGCGGCCGCGGGCGCCCCGATCTATCGATCGGGTGCCGCGCTCGCGCTCGGCGTAATGCTCGTCGTCGTCGGCGCGCTGGCCTGGCTTTGGCAGGACGTGATACACCGGCTCGTCGTCAAGACGGCCAACGGCGAGCGAGAGGCTGTCTCGAGCCCGGACCTCGAATTCCTCGCGCGCGTCGAGCAAGCGGTGCGCGGTGCCTTGGCGAATGCGAGCGCTGCCTCTGCGCAGCGCTCGCCGTCATCGCGCAAGAATGAATCACCCTGACGCCCGAACCCCGCGCATCGAGACCCCGCCGCATTACTCCGTTTCGAGCGCCTTCACGCGCCAGATCTCGCGCGCGTATTCGGCAATGGTCCGATCCGACGAGAATTGCCCCATTCCCGCCACGTTCTCGATCGCACTCGCCGTCCAGGCACGCGGGTCGCGAAAGCGTGCGTCCACCGCATCCTGCGCGGCCGCGAAGGCCGCGAAGTCGGCCAGCACCATGTAGTGATCGCCCCAATCGACGAGCGTGTGAAAGATGTCGGAAAAGCGATGCGAGTCGCCATCGGAGAAGAAGCCTGTGCGGATCTGGTCGAGGGCCTGGCGCAGTTCGGCATTCTCCTCGTATATCTGGCGGGGCCGGTAGCCTGACGAGCGCATCTCCGTCACTTCATTTGCCGCGAGCCCGAAGATGAACATGTTCTCTCGGCCCACGGCCTCGCAAATCTCGATGTTGGCACCATCCATGGTCCCGACGGTCAGCGCGCCATTCAGCGCGAGCTTCATATTGCCGGTACCCGACGCTTCTGTTCCCGCCATCGAAATCTGCTCGGAAAGATCCGCCGCTGGAATCAGCAACTCGGCGACGCTTACGCCGTAGTTCGGCACGAAGACAACCTTGAGTCGATCGCCGACGAGCGGATCGTTGTTGACGATCGCGGACACATCGCCGATCAGCTTGATGATCGTCTTCGCCATCTTGTACGCCGACGCCGCTTTCCCCGCGAAGATGACCGCGCGCGGTACCCAGTCGTGGTTGGGATTCGCGCGAATGCGGTTGTAGCGGACGATCACGTGCAACACGTTCAACAACTGCCGCTTGTACTCGTGAATGCGCTTCACCTGCATATCGAAGAGCGCATCAGGATGGATCGAAGCGCCCATGTCGTGCAACAGCCGGTTCGCGAGCCGAATCTTGCTGCGGCGTTTCGCGGAGCGAAATTCGGCCGCGAACGTGGGATCGTCCTTCAATGCGCGCAGCTTGCCGAGTTCGAAAAGGTCGGTACGCCAACCCATGCCGATATGCGAGTCGATCAGCGACGACAAAGGCCGGCTCGCCTGCGCCAGCCATCGGCGCGGCGTGATGCCGTTCGTCACGTTGGTGAACCTATCGGGAAACATGCGCGCGAAGTCGCTGAAGAATTCGCGCTCCATCAATTGCGAGTGGAGCTTCGATACGCCGTTGACCTTCTGGCTTGTCACGATCGCGAGATGCGCCATTCTCACGCGGCGTTGGCCGAACTCGTCCACGAGCGAGATTCGCCGGATAACGTCGACGTCGTGTCCGAAGCGCTCGCTTGCCTCCTTCAGAAAACCCGCATTGATTTCAAAAATGATCTCGAGGTGCCGCGGGAGCAGCCGCGCGAGCATATCGACGTCCCATGTCTCGAGCGCCTCGGGCATCAGCGTATGGTTCGTATACGAGAACACTTGCTGAACCATCTTCCACGCGCGGTCCCACGGAACATGGTGAACGTCGACGAGCAGCCGAATCAGCTCGGGAATCGCGAGCACCGGGTGTGTATCGTTGAGATGGACCGCGACTTTCTCGGCAAAGCGACCGAACGTGCTGTGCGTGCGCTGATAGCGGCGAATGAGATCCTGCATCGTCGCGGAGACGAAGAAGTACTCCTGGCGCAAGCGCAGCTCGCGGCCCGCCTGCGTCGAATCGTCGGGGTAGAGCAGCCGCGAAACGTTTTCCGAATGTTCCTTTGCCTCCACGGCGCGACGATAGTCGCCTTGGTTGAACGCGGACAGATCGAGTTCCTCTGTCGCGCGCGCCGACCATAGCCGCAGCGTATTCGTCGCGCTCGTGCCATATCCCGGTATCACCGTGTCGTACGCCATCGCGTTGACGTGCTCGGTCTCGACCCATTCGACCCCACTGTCGCGCTGAATCGTATGACCGCCGAAATGGACGATGTACTGAACCTCCGGACGCGGGAACTCCCACGAATTGCCGCCACGCAGCCAATAGTCGGGCGTTTCGATCTGCGCCCCATCGACGATCTGTTGGCGGAACATGCCGTAGTCGTAACGGATGCCATAGCCGAAGCCCGGGATCGCGAGCGTCGCCATCGAGTCGAGGAAACAGGCGGCGAGCCGCCCCAAGCCGCCATTGCCGAGCGCGGCGTCAGGCTCGAGCTCGGCGATGGACGTCAAATCGACGCCGAGGCTCGAAAGGGCTTCGTTCATCTGGTCATAGATGCCGAGCGCGAGCAGCGCGTTCGTGAACGTCCGGCCGATGAGAAACTCCATCGAAAGGTAGTAGACGCGTTTCACGTCCTGCTCGTACTGCTGGCGCGTCGTCTTCATCCAGCGTGCGACGAGCCTGTCGCGCACGGCCAGCGCCGCCGCATGGAGCCAGTCCTGCGGCCGCGCGGCGACGGCATCCTTGCCGACGCCGTATATCAGACGGTTCGAGATGGAGCGCCGCAACGCATCGGCGGTGCTGTTCAGCTGATCGAACTCGAGATCGACGGCTGTCATGAATCCTCCTGGTTAGCGCAGCGGCACACGCTTTGCTATCGCCCGGGCGGATCGCGAGAAACGCGGGTGCCGCGAAGCGCACAGGTTACGCCTTTTTGCCGCGCCGCGGGACCACCCCGTCCGACTTAACGCATCCGTGCCGCGATGGCTGCGTGGGCCTCGGGATTGGCGGATCAATGCGCGCCGCCTACTATGGAAACCGTCGGCAGTCCTAACGGAGTTCGACATGGCCTCGCACGTGACGATGCACTCGGTCCTCGGGATGATCCACGCCCAGGAACTGTTGACCGTTTCGCTGATCCGAGCCCTTCCGCCTGATATGAGGCGGCAAATCGTGGATGAGTTCCAAGCACAGGCGGAACTCGCCGAGTTACCGCATTTGAGCGCGGACAGCGAGCGCGAGACGATCGAAGCGTACAAGATGCACATCAGGAAGCTGTCGATTCGGCTCGCCTCGCTGCGCTAGCCGCGAGCCCGTTCGCAGCGGTCAGCAGCGCTACCGCGGCAAATAGGCGAGCGGGTCGATCGGCGCGCCCTCGCGGCGAACCTCGAACTCGAGTGTGCTTCGCCCGCTCTTGTCGATGCCCATCGTCGCGAGCGGCTGGCCTTTCCTGACCACATCGCCTTCCTTGACGGAGACGGGGCCGCTCACGGAGTAGCCGGTCACGAGCGCGTCGCTGTGCTTCACGACGATGAGCGACGCGTACTGGTCGCCCTCGGTCGGGCTGCCGATATAGATGACTTGGCCATCGGCCGCCGCCTTGACGGGTTCGTCGGCCTGCCCGGCGATCGTGATTCCCTTGGCCTTCGTGGTCGACTGCGACCTCAGTACTTGGCCATAAGCAGGCCAAGCCAGGCGAATCGTAGGGGCGCCGGCCACGTTCGCGTTCGCCGCCGCGGGCGGAACGACGCGCAACACCTGCCCGGGTGCGAGTGCGGCGTTGAGGGGCAGCCGGTTCCATTCCGCGATGTCCTGCGGGCGTTGGCCGAACCCGGCCGCGACGCTGGCGAGCGTGTCGCCGAGGTTCACTCGGTAGTAGCCGGGCTGGACGCCGGCCTGTTGCGCGTAGGGGCGCGCTTCCGTCGTTGCCGTCGGCCCGTTCAACCACCGGTCCGTCGTCTCGCAGCCGCTCACGAGTAGAGCGCACAGAGCGAACAACGCCGCGTGCGAGAGCACGCGCTGTCGATAAGCAGGAGTCGAAATTGTTTTCGTCAAGATGGCCCTCGATCGAATGCAATGAAACGAGTGTCTTACATGATGGCGATATCGATTCACGGTTTCGCGGCACGAGGATCGCACATCTTGCCATCCGAGGGCAAAAACGAAACTGGCCCGCGCCCCGTTTGCACGGTGGCAGCGAGCCAGCCTTTCGGAATGCTTACCATCGCGCGCCGCTTCTTTCGATATATTGACTCCGCCGAAAGAACGGTGCGCGTTCGTCCGATCAGCGACCGAAGAAGAGCGGGTGCACGCCGTCGACGTTCGTCGGCCGGCTATCCACAGGCGCACCCGATTGGACCGAACCGTTTGCGGCGCCGCCGACGCCGGTCGTCTCGGCAACGGGCGCGCCTTGTTGTTGCCCAACGCGCGCTTCAGCCGCTTGAATATCGGCCGGGTAATACGGGTCGGTGCCTACCGCCGGGTTGTAGCCCGCCTGCTCCACGCGGACCAGGTCAGCCTTCACCTGAGCGCGGGTCAAGGGTTGGTTCGATTGGACTTGAGCAAACGACGCGAGCGGCAACGAGAGAGCGGAAGCTGCGGCAACTGCAAAAATGAGCGATTTCATGACATGACCTCCGGTGTTTGTGTTCGCCTCAAACACCTCTTGTTTGAAGCGTTAATCACAGTCTAACGACCGGAGCACCTAGGGAAAACCATTAAATTGATGAAAGAGTGTTTCCCAATCAGCAATAATCCGGTTGTCTCGTGCTACCGTTGGCTATGAAACCGACCACAATTGACTTTCGCCGACGTTCCCCGCCTCACGCCCAGGCCGCGTGGAAGCTTCCCTCGCGATCGATCCGCTCGAACGTGTGCGCACCGAAGAAGTCGCGCTGCGCCTGGATCAGGTTTGCCGGCAGACGCTCCGAACGGTATCCGTCGAAATAGGCGATCGCCGAGGCGAACGCCGGCACGGGCACGCCGGCCGCGACCGCCGCCGTGACCACTTCGCGCAGCGCCGATTGATAGTTCTCCGAAATATCGCGGAAGTACGGGTCGAGCAGCAAATTCGCGAGGCCCGGCTCTTTGCCGTAGGCGTCGGTGATCTTTTGCAGGAACCGCGCGCGGATGATGCAGCCGGCCCGGAAGATCTTCGCGATCGTTCCGAACTGCAGGTTCCAGTCGTACTCCTCCGAGGCGGCGCGCAGTTGCGCGAAGCCTTGGGCATAGGAGATCACCTTGCTCAGATAGAGCGCGCGCCGCACCGCTTCGATGAACGGGGCGCGATCCCCCGTGAATGCCTTCGGCTGCGGCCCCACGAGCACTTTGCTCGCCGCCACGCGCTGCGTCTTCAGCGACGACAGCACTCGGGCGAATACGGATTCGGTGATGAGCGGCAGCGGAACGCCGAGGTCGAGCGCGTTCTGGCTCGTCCATTTGCCCGTGCCTTTTTGCGCCGCGCGATCGAGGATCATATCGACGAGATCTCGTCCGCTTTCCTCGTCGCGTTTGCGGAAGATCTTCGCCGTGATATCGATCAGATAGCTGTCGAGCTCGCCTTCGTTCCATTCCGCATAGACCTGCCCGAGCTCCGCGTTGGACAAGCCCGCCACCTGCTTCAGCACGGCATAACTTTCGGCGATCAACTGCATGTCGCCATACTCGATGCCGTTGTGAACCATCTTGACGAAATGACCCGCGCCGCCTGGGCCCATGTAGGCAACGCAGGGCTCGCCGTCCGGCGCCTTCGCCGCGATCTCCGTGAGAATCGGCGCCACGAGATCGTAGGCGTCGCGCGGGCCGCCAGGCATGATCGAAGGCCCTTTCAGCGCGCCCTCCTCGCCGCCCGAAACGCCGGTGCCGATGAAATGCAGGCCTGATTTCGCGAGTTCCTCGTTGCGCCTGACGGTATCGGTAAAGTGGGTATTGCCGCCGTCGATGAGCACGTCGCCAGGTTCGAGCAGCGGCTTCACTTCCGCGATCGTCGCATCGGTGGGCTCGCCCGCCTTCACCATCAGCAGAATCCGGCGGGGCTTCTCGAGCGAGTCGACGAACTCCTGCAACGAATAGGCGGGCACGAGATTGCGGCCCCGAAATTCGGCCAGCATCTCGTCCGTTCGCGTGCGGCTACGGTTATAGACGGCCACGGCATGGCCGCGGCTTTCGATATTCAGTGCGAGATTGCGGCCCATGACTGCCAGACCGATGACGCCGATAGCTGCTTTGCCCATTGCTGAATTCTCCTAGAAGTGCTGCCGCGACGCGGAGTATGAATCAGATGATTTTCGACGCGGCGCGAGAATGAAAGCCGCCGATGCGGCCGCGCGGGACGACGCAAGCGCCGTCACCACTATGAAAAATGTCCGGCCAGTGCGGCCAATGCATCGCCGCACGGCAGTTCCACTTTGAGTGACAGCAACGAGTCGGCCCGGGTTCGCCCGATGTTCAGCGCGGCGATCGGCATGCCCGCACGCGACGCCCATAGACAGAAGCGGTAGCCCGAGTAGACCATCAGTGACGAACCGACGACGAGCATCGCATCGGCCGCTTCGAGCGCATGCGTTGCGGCGTCCACACGCTCGCGCGGCACGCTCTCACCGAAAAAGACGACGGAAGGCTTCAGAAAACCGCCGCAGCGCGGGCAGGCCGGTACACGAAACGCATCGAGTCCGTCCCATTCGAGGTGCGCATCGCCATCGGCGGAAGGCGCCGCCACGGCGTCGGCGAGCCCTGGGTTCTCGCGCGCGAGTATGTCCTGAATATCGTCGCGCGGATGCTCGACGCCGCAATTGAGACACGCGACTTGGCGAATGCTGCCGTGGAGCTCGATGACGTCCGTGCTGCCGGCGCATTGATGCAGACCGTCGACGTTTTGCGTGACGAGTCGCGCGACGCGGTCCGCCGCGCCGAGCCGAGCGAGCGCCCGATGCGCCGCGTTCGGCTGCGCCCCGGCGAGAAGCGGCCAGCCCACCATGCTGCGAGCCCAGTAGCGGCGCCGTGCGTGCTCGGAATCGAGAAAAGCTTGCAGCTGAATTGGTTGCGCGCGCATCCATTCGCCGTTCGCATCGCGATAGCCAGGAATGCCTGACGCGGTACTCGCGCCAGCGCCCGTCAGCACGAAGAGACGTCGGTGCCGCTCCATGAATTCGCGGAGCGCGTCGAGACCGCCCTCGTTCGGGGCAGCCGGCTGGATGGCGAGGGACGGAGACGATGCAAACGACAATGATGAGGCGACGGATTCGCTCATGACACGGGAGGCTACGACGGCGCAATGCGCGACGAGGCGCATTCTACGCCGTTCGTCCCGCGCTTGCCGAGCGCTTGGCCGAGCGTGCCGCGTCTTCGGCGTTCAGCGTGATCGCGGCGCGGCGCGCCGCGCCTCTCTTGCGCCGAGCACGCTCTGGATCATGCCGTCCATCTCCTTGACGATTTCGGCGAGCAACGATGTCACGACCGCGAACTCACGGCCATAAGGGCCGGCGCGGCCCGCGGAAATGCGAGCGTTGATCGCGACGATGTTGGCCTGCATCGAGATGTGACTGAGCCTTTCCGCCAGTTCGGCATTACGTTTCGAGGCGGCCTGCTCGACGCCTCGCATCTCGTTCTGGTAGGCAAGCGTGATCTGCTGGAGCAGCTCGAGCAGCGGAGTCGCCTGTGCGATCAGTGTATCGACGGCACGATGGCGGTTGCCGGAGGGCGATTGAGGCGATTGACTGCCTGCCGCTGCGTCGCCCGCTGCAATCGATTGGATCGCCGCGCCCGCATCGCCGATGAAACGGCGGATACGCTCGTCCGCCTTGTGCGTGCCGAAATAAAGCGAGCGCAACGCCTCGGAGAAGGCACCCGGCAACCGCGCATTGCCGTCGACCAGGTCCGTGTGCGCGCCGGCGAACGTCGCGACGCTCTCACGTGCAATTGCGAGCGCCGACGCATCGCCTTGGCCGGCAAGCAGGACATGCAGAACGATGCGCTGCGACAACATGCGCTGGCGCCCCGCGACATTGATCAGCTCGCCGATGATTTGGCCCGAGACGGCATTGTTCTTCTTGTCTAGCTGTTCTTTCATATCCGTAACGCTCGACCGGTCGCCCGATCGGCGCGAGATCGATGAAGGACCCCGTTGTCCTTTCGGCCGCGGTCGTCGCCGCGGCAAGCATCGTTTTCGTACCTCCGGCGAAGCCCCCGTTGACCTGGCCGTGGCAAGGGCGACGCAATACCCATGCCACGCATCGGCCGGCATCCACGGCGAGGGTGCCCTTCATGATTCGTGCGATCTTTTCGGACGGGGTCGACCAAACGCCCGTCGCATGAGCGTCGAGAGTCAGTTTGGTGCAAAGAGGCAGGTCGAGCGCACCGTCGAGGGGCCGGCCGGCGGCCAGCACGGTGCCCCATTCCGGCGACGGGCGGAGCTTCAGAAGCGATCGACGCGAAACGGAGCGGGATCGACGAAAGGCGCAACGCCCGCCATCATCTCGCCGACGAGCCGGCCCGTCACCGGCCCCAGCGTGAAGCCGTGATGCGCATGGCCGAAAGCGAACCAGAGATCGCTGTGATGTGTGGCGGGCCCGATGATCGGCAACATGTCTCCCGTGCAAGGGCGCTGCCCCATCCATGGCTCGGCATCGACTCTGGGCCCGAGCGGAAAGAGCTCGCGTGCGATCGGCTCGACAGCATCGAGCTGATCCGG
The DNA here is from genome assembly GCF_002934455.1 of Trinickia symbiotica. Classification (GTDB taxonomy): domain Bacteria; phylum Pseudomonadota; class Gammaproteobacteria; order Burkholderiales; family Burkholderiaceae; genus Trinickia; species Trinickia symbiotica. The sequence goes on from NZ_PTIR01000002.1 coordinate 408,773, forward strand.
GGTTTTCGGCTGATCGAGCAAGGCGAGTTCGGCGCCCGTCGTGAGCCGAATGCCGCGATCCATCGGCGTAATCAGATAGCCCTTTTCCGCGTCGAGCACGGGATAGGTCAGGGGCGCGTCGGGCTGCGGCCGATAATGCATGTGATATCCACGCTTGATCCCGAGCGATAGGCGATAGCCGAGCCTCGATGCGATGCGCTCGGACCACGGACCGAGCGCGACGACGGCCGAGCGCGCTTCGACTCGACCTTCGTCCGTCTCGACTTGCCATTGTCCGGAAAGCGTATCGGCGTCGCCGATCAGGAAACGCCCGCCTAGCCGCTCAAAGTAGCGCGCGTAAGCCGTCACGAGCGCGTTCGGATTGCCGACCGAATACGTCTGCGTGAACCAGACGCCGCCTACGAGCGAGGCGGCGAGATTGGGCTGCATCTCGTGGAGCCGAGCCGCGTCGAGCGCCTCGAATTCGACGCCGTACTCTTTTCGCCAACGCTCGGCAGTCCTGAATTCCTCGTCGCGCTTTGCCGCCGTGCGGAATGCCTTGATCCAGCCTGTCGGCCGCATGAGCCCGCTCGCGCCCGCCGCGTCGGCCAGCACGCGGTGTTCGCTGACGCAATGGCCGATCAGCGTCGCATAGGAGCGGGCGATCGCCGCGTGGCGCTCGGGATGAGAGTTGCGCCAGTAGCGCAGTAGGAACGACGCGAGCTTCGGCATCGCCGCCGGATGGTAGCGTACGTCGAGCGCCTCGTTGCGCGCGTATTCGAGGAGTTTGCCCAGCTCGCGCGGAAAGGCGTAGGGGTAGACGCCCTCGCGCTGGATCAGCCCCGCATTGCCGAACGAGGTCTCGTTGCCGGGTTGCTTGCGATCGATCAGCGCCACGGCGCAACCGCGCTTTTGCAGATGCGTGGCGATGCAGACGCCGACCATGCCGGCGCCGAGCACAATTGTGTCGAATTTCATGGAGTGGCTATCGAAGGTAGATGCCAACGACGCCGCTGGCGAGATCGGCGGCCATTGTGCAATGCGCAAACGTGCGCGGAGCGGTCGGCTTGTTTTTTCATTCGAGCGTGCTTGGAGCTCAATAGCGAGTCATAGCGAGTGGTCGCGGCAATGATACAGGCTGACAGGGTGCGTCCCGCCCGCGATTCGACGATTCGGCGGCTTGCCGGACGTTCCCCTCGTGAGCCCCAGCCGACGAACGGCAAGCGGAAAACGCAGCGCCTGCCGTCAAATTGTGCTTTACTTGCCGATGCATCTCGAATAACGAAGCACGGCTGGCTAATCGTCAAGATCAGCGGCACGGTCAAAGCGACGGTTGGCGGCGCGAGCGGCACCGAGCGCACTCGACTCGACTAGAAGTGCCGGTCTCGATCCCCAAGGAGACGATTCATGGCAATCAGCATCAGCCTGACGGTCAACGGTAAGCCGGTAACCGAGGAAGTCGAACCCTGCACCCTCCTCGTCCATTTCATCCGCGACGGCCTGCGCCTCACCGGCACACATATCGGTTGCGATACGGCGCAATGCGGCGCCTGCACCGTGCATCTGAACGGCCGCGCCGTGAAGGCGTGCAACGTGCTGGCCGTGCAGGCCGACGGCGCCGAGATCACGACGATAGAAGGCCTCGCGCGAGACAGAGAACTTCATCCGATGCAAGCGGCGTTTCGCGACTGCCACGGGCTTCAGTGCGGCTTTTGCACACCGGGCATGGTCATGAGCGCGGCCGCGCTCGCGGCGCAACGGCCTGAGCTCAGCGCGGATGAAGTGCGCCATCAGCTCGAGGGCAATCTTTGTCGCTGCACGGGCTACCACAACATCGTGAAGGCCGTGCTCGAAGGCGCCGCGGCGATGAAGAGCAGCGCGGGACAAGTCCGTTAAGGAGACCTGAACGATGAACGCACCCGAACAGCCAGGCTTGATCGGTGCTTCCGTCAAGCGCAAGGAAGACTATCGGTTCCTCACCGGAAGCGGACAATACACCGACGACGTTCTGCTTCCGCAGCAATCCTATGGCGTGTTTCTGCGCTCGCCGCACGCACACGCGCGCCTCGGCAACATCGATATCGAGGACGCGAAGCGCTCGCCGGGCGTGATCGCCATCTTCACCGGCGCGGACCTCGCGGCCGAGCGCGTCGGCGGCTTGCCGTGCGGATGGCTCATTCACAGCATCGACGGCACGCCGATGCACGAGCCGCCCCATCCCGTTCTCGCGGTCGACAAGGTGCGCCACGTCGGCGATCCCGTCGCGCTCGTCATTGCCGAGTCGGCAAAAGAGGCCAAGGACGCGGCCGAGCTCATCGAAGTCGAGTACGACGTGCTGCCCGCCGTGACCGACACGGCCCATGCGGCCGATTCGAGCCAGCCGCTCGTGCATGACAGCGTGCCCGGCAATGTCTGCTACACATGGGGCCACGGCGACAAAGCCGCAACCGATGCCGCGTTCGCGAAGGCCGCGCATGTGACGACGCTCGATATCGTCAACAACCGGCTCGTGCCGAATGCGATCGAGCCGCGCGCCGTCAACGCCAGCTATTCGAAGCAGGACGACAGCTACACGGTCTATGTCGCGAATCAGAATCCGCACGTCGAGCGGCTGCTGATGGCGGCGTTCGTGCTGTCACTGCCTGAATCGAAGCTGCGCATCGTGGCACCCGATGTCGGCGGCGGCTTCGGATCGAAGATCTTCCTCTATGGCGAGGATGTCGCGCTCACCTGGGCGGCTAAACGTGTCGGCCGCCCTGTCAAGTGGACGGCGGAGCGCTCGGAATCCTTCGTCTCCGACGCACACGGCCGAGATCATGTGACCAAAGCCGAGCTCGCGCTCGACGGCGACGGCCGGTTCCTCGCCATGCGCGTGCATACGATCGCGAACATGGGCGCGTATCTGTCGACGTTCGCGTCGTCGATACCGACGATCCTCTATGCGACACTGCTCGCCGGCCAATACGCGACGCCCGCGATCTATGCGGAAGTCAAGGCCGTCTTCACGAACACCGTGCCCGTCGATGCCTACCGCGGCGCAGGCCGCCCCGAAGCGACCTACGTCGTCGAACGCCTCGTCGAAACGGCCGCGCGCGAAATCGGTATGGATCCGGCCGAAATCCGCCGCCGCAATTTCATTCGCGAATTCCCTTACACGACGCCCGTGGGCCTCACGTACGACACCGGCGACTACGAAGCCTGCCTCGCCAGGGCGATCGAGCGCGCGGACGTGGCCGGTTTTGCGGCACGCAGGGACGCGTCGAAGCAAAACGGTAAACTGCGCGGCCTCGGTTATTCGTGCTACATCGAGGCGTGCGGCCTCGCGCCTTCGAGGCTCGCCGGCGCGCTGGGCGCACGCGCGGGGCTCTTCGAAGCCGGCGAAGTGCGCGTGCATCCAACGGGGACGGTCACCGTCTTCACCGGCTCGCACAGCCACGGTCAAGGGCACGAGACGACGTTCGCGCAAGTCGTGGCCGACCGGCTCGGCGTATCGATCGAAAACGTCGAGATCGTGCACGGCGACACGGGCCGCATTCCGTTCGGCATGGGCACCTACGGTTCGCGCTCGATCGCCGTCGGCGGCTCCGCGATCATGCGAGCACTCGACAAGATCGAGGCGAAGGCGAAGAAAATCGCCGCGCATCTGCTCGAAGCATCGGCAAGCGACATCGAGTTCAAGAACGGCGTCTTCCGCGTGGCTGGCACCGATCGCACGAAATCGTTCGCTGATGTCGCGCTCGCCGCCTATGTCCCGCACAACTATCCGCTCGAAGAGCTCGAGCCGGGCCTCGACGAGAATGCGTTCTACGATCCCACCAATTTCACTTATCCGGCGGGCGCCTACATCTGCGAGGTGGAAGTGGATCCGGACACGGGGGAAACACGTGTCGATCGATTCACGGCCGTCGACGACTTCGGCAACGTGATCAATCCGATGATCGTCGAGGGCCAGGTGCACGGCGGACTCGGCCAGGGGATCGGGCAGGCACTGCTCGAGCACTGCGAGTACGACAATGATACGGGGCAGTTGCTGTCGGGCTCTTATATGGATTACGCCATGCCGCGCGCATCGGATCTGCCCGACTTCACGGTGGAGACGATGAAGGGCACGCCGTGCACGCACAATCCGCTCGGCGTGAAGGGTTGCGGCGAAGCCGGCGCGATCGGCTCGCCGCCCGCCGTCATCAACGCCATCCTCGATGCGCTCGCGCCGCTCGGCGTCAAGGATATCCAGATGCCGGCCACCCCGCACCGGGTCTGGTCCGCCATCGCGGCGGCACGGCGATCGGCTCACTAAGCGAAGGAGTCCTCAATGTATTCGTATTCATTCGACTACGAGCGCGCCTCCGACGCGCAGGCAGCCGTCGCTTCGCTGACGGCCGACGGCGAAGCGAAGTACCTCGCGGGCGGTCAGAGCCTGTTGCCGACGATGCGGCTGCGGCTTGCTCAACCGGCCAAGCTCATCGACGTGACGCGCATCGCCGCGCTGAAGGAGATTCGCGTGGACGCGGCGATGGTTACGATCGGCGCGGCGGTCTGCCATGCGGACGTCGCCGAACATTTCGACATCCGGCGGGTATTGCCGGGGCTCGCCGAGCTTGCGGGCAACATCGGCGATCGACAGGTGCGCGCGCGCGGCACACTGGGCGGATCGCTCGCCAACGACGATCCGGCCGCCGATTATCCGGCTGCCGTGCTCGGGCTCGCGGCAACGATCGTGACCGACAGGCGACGAATCGCGGCCGACGACTTTTTCGTCGACATGTACGAGACCGCGCTCGAGCCCAGCGAGCTGATCGTGGCCGTGGAGTTCCCCGTGCCGCAAACGTGCGCCTACGAAAAATTCCGCAATCCCGCTTCGCAGTTCGCGCTCGTCGGCGTATTCGTCGCCCGGCATGCGGATGGCGTGCGCGTCGCCGTCACGGGCGCCGCTTCTTCGGTCTTTCGCTCGACGGAGCTCGAGAAGGCGCTCACCGCCGACTTCACGAGCGCGGCCGCGCGCTCCGTGACGATCGCACCCGACGGCCTCAACACCGATCTGCACGCGAGCGCCGATTACCGCGCGCATCTGATCCCCGTGCTCGCCGCGCGCGCGGTCGAGCGGGCACGCTAAATCGGAAGCGATGCACAATCGAACAATGCTAAGGACTTCGAAGTAATCACGGAGCACGGAATCGCGCCCTCACCGGGGCGCGGCTTCGGCCCAGGCGACGATGCAACCGACGACGATCGATGAGACGCTCGCTCAGCTCTCGGCAGAGGGTTACTTCGCGAGCCGCGAGTTGGCGACGGCGCTTTTTCTCGCGCTGCGCATGGATAGGCCGCTCTTTTTGGAGGGAGAACCCGGCGTCGGCAAGACGGAGCTCGCAAAAGCCGCGGCCGGCATGCTCGGCACGGCGTTGTTGCGCCTTCAATGCTATGAAGGTCTCGACACGGCAAGCGCGCTCTACGAGTGGGACTACCCGCGCCAGATCATGGCATTGCGTCTTGCGGAAGCGGCCGGCGAGCATCCGACCAACGACACGCTCTATCGCGGCGAATTCCTGCTCAAGCGCCCCCTGCTGCAGGCGCTGTTGCCCGACGAACAGCATCCGGGCGCGCAGCGTGTATTGCTGATAGACGAGATCGACCGCGCCGACGAGCCGTTCGAGGCGTTTTTGCTCGAGCTGCTTTCGGATTTCCAGGTCTCGATCCCCGAGTACGGCACGGTGCGCGCCGAGCGCGCCCCGCTCATCGTCATGACGTCGAATCGTACGCGCGAAGTGCACGATGCGTTGAAGCGCCGTTGTCTTTACCAATGGATCGACTATCCCGAGCGCGAGCGCGAGCTCGCCATCGTCGCCGCACGAGCCCCCGAAGCGGGCGCCGAGCTGCAGCGGCGCGCGGTCGGTTTCGTTCATCGTCTTCGCGCGATGGACCTATTCAAGGCGCCCGGTATCGCCGAGACGATCGACTGGTGCCGCGCGCTCGCCGCGTTGAGTGTCACTGAGCTCGATCCGCAATCGGTGCGGGACACGCTTGGCGTGCTGCTCAAGTATCAAGACGATCTGGCCCGCCTCGATGCCGAGCGCATCGCTCAATGTCTCGTTGCGCCGGAGTGAACGATGCCAGGCATCGAGCAGAACGCAGGAACCGGCGACGCACCGATGTTCGCGCGCAACGTCGTCCATTTCGTGCGGCTCTTGCGCGCGGCAGGACTGCCGATGTCGCCCGCGCATGCGGTCGATGCGCTGGAAGCGTTGCGTCTCATCGACGTAGGGCGTCGCGACGACGTGCAGGCCGCGCTCGCCGCGGTGCTCGTCTCGGCCCCGGACGAACGCGCGCTTTTCGATGCGGCGTTCGACGTGTTCTGGCGCGATCCCGATTGGGAAGGCCGCCTTCGCGCGCTGATGCTGCCGAAGGCAAAATCGGGCGTACCGCCTGCCCCGCGCAACAACCGGCTCGCGGATGCGCTCGCCAGTCGCGCTCGAGACGCTTCGCCCGATCATGTCGGCGAGGCAACGCAACACGAGTTGCACGCGCATGTGTCGTTCAGCGCCGAGGAACGGCTGCGTCGGCGCGACTTCGATACGCTGAGCGCCGACGAGTGGCGCATGCTGCGCCATCTGATCCGCAGCCGGCGCGTTTCGCTCGCGACCGAACCCACACGCCGTTTGCACGCTGCCTCGCATGGCACGCACGCCGATTTGCGCGCGAGCGCTCGCCAGGCCGTGCGTGAAGGCGGCGACTGGGTCGTCTGGAAATACCGCGCTGCGCGCGAGCGCAAGCCGCCGCTCGTCCTGCTGCTCGACATCTCCGGATCGATGAGCAGCTACTCGCGCGCGGTACTTTATTTTTGCCATGCGCTGCTGCACTCTCGCGAGCGCCTCCAGGTCTTTCTGTTCGGCACCCGCCTCACGAATGCGACGCGTGCGCTGCGCGAGCGCGATCCGGACATTGCAATCGCGGCGCTCGCCGAACACGTAGCCGACTGGTCCGGCGGCACGCGCATCGGCGCCGCGCTCGCCGAGTTCAATCGACGTTGGGCCAGGCGGGTTCTCTCGGGCCGCGCGACAGTCCTCCTCGTCACGGACGGACTCGATCACGAGGCCATCGATCTGCTCGAGACAGAAATGGCGCGGCTCGCGCGCTTCGCGCATCGCATCGTCTGGCTGAACCCCCTGTTGCGATATGCGCAGTTCACACCGCGTGCGCGCGGCATTCAGGCTATCCTCCCTCATGTCGACGCACACCGTCCCGTTCACAACCTGGACAGCCTGATCGCATTCGGGCACGACTTCGCTACGCTCGCGCGCGTCCCGCGCTTCCGAGCGGTCGCGTCGTCATCATCGGAAGGAGCGATGTCATGGAACTGACCGAGCAGCACATCCTGCCCGTTCCGCAACAGCGTGCGTGGGAGGCGTTGAACGACACAGCCGTCCTGCGCGCGACGATTCCTGGCTGCGAAAGCTTCGAGGCGGACGGCGAAAACGGCTACGCGGTCGCGATGCGCGCGGCGGTAGGGCCGGTCAAGGCGAATTTCAAGGGACGCATGTCGCTGACGGATATCAATGCGCCGCACAGTTATACCGTCGTCTTCGAAGGGCAAGGCGGCGTGGCCGGCTTCGCGAAGGGCACGGCCCAGGTCGTGCTGGAAGCCGAGAGTGAAACGTCGACAAAGCTTTCGTATACGGCGAAAGCGCAAGTCGGAGGAAAGCTCGCGCAAATCGGCTCGCGACTCGTCGATGGCGCTGCGCGTAAGATTGCGGGTGAATTCTTCAAACGTTTCTCGGCGTATCTGACGGGCGAGGCTGAGCCGGACGCGCAGGCGGCCGAGTCCGAAAGCCCCGACGGCGCCGGCGACAATACCAGTGCGCAAGCGGCCGATCCGTCGGAACGCGCGGCCGAAGCCGCCGAGCATGCGCCTGGAGGAAAGGGACATAAATCATGGAAAGCGTGGATCTCGAAGTTCTGAGGTCGAGCGTGCGATGGCTCGAGGACGGCCATCGCGTATTGCTCGTGACGGTGGTGAAGACGTGGGGCTCGTCGCCGCGCCCGCAGGGCGCGATGCTCGCCGTGCGCGACGACGGCCTCGTGGTCGGCTCGGTTTCGGGCGGATGCATCGAAGACGATCTGATCGACCGTGTGCGCCGCGCGGGCATCGAGCAAACGCGGCCGGAGGCGGTCAAGTACGGCATTTCCGCCGAGGAAGCCCATCGCTTCGGGCTGCCCTGCGGCGGCACGATCGAGCTCGTGCTCGAGCCGCTGACGCAGGCAAGCCGTATCGAAGAACTCTGCCATGACGTCGAGGCGGGGCGGCTCGTCGCTCGGACGCTCGATTTGGAGACGGGTATCGCCACGCTCGCGGCGGCGCAAGCGACGGACGGCCTCGAGTTCGACGGTAAGCGGCTCTTGACGATTCATGGGCCGCGCTATCGGATGCTCGTGATCGGCGCGGGGCAGTTATCGCGCTATCTCGCCAGCATCGCAGTGGGGCTCGACTATCAGGTCACCATTTGCGATCCGCGCGAAGAGTACACCGACGAGTGGGACGTGCCCGGCACGACTGTCGTGCGGACGATGCCCGACGATACCGTCCTCGATATGCGGCTCGACGAGCGCTCGGCCGTCATCGCGCTGACGCACGATCCGAAACTCGACGACCTTGCCCTGATGGAAGCGCTGAAGACACCCGCGTTTTACGTCGGCGCCCTTGGCTCGCGCCGCAATAATGCCGCGCGACGCGAACGCCTGAAAGAGTTCGATCTGACCGACGCGGAGCTTGCGCGGCTGCACGGGCCTGTGGGGATCTACATCGGCAGCCGGACGCCGCCCGAAATCGCCATTTCGATTTTGGCTGAAGTCACCGCGGCAAAGAACGGCGTATCGTTGCCGACACTGCTGCAGGTGGAAGGCGCCAAGGCCGCCCGGGAACAGGCGGCGAGCGAAGGCTCCTCTTGCAAGGTCTGAGTGGCGCGGCCATAAGGTGCCCCGTTTCCTGAGTGGACGCCAGCCTCCCGGGGCAACCGCGCACGCAGAGATCGATGGATCGTAAGACAATCGCTCAGTAGTCCCAATCAAACACTCGCCGAAAATCGCATGAGCCAATCGTCGCCGTTCCGCCCTGCCCTCGAACACGCCCTCGATCACGCGCTGGCTCATCTCGACAACCTCTCACGCCATTCCGTCGCAGCGAACGCCACGCTCGAATCGTTGCGTGCTCGCCTCGGGAAGCCGCTCGGCGAAGAGGGCGTGGCCGCGGATCGGGTCATCGACGAGCTGGTTGCCGACACGGCGGGCGGCATCGTCGGCAGCGCGGGCGGTCGTTTCTTCGGCTGGGTGATAGGCGGAGCGCTGCCGGCGGCGCTCGGCGCCGATTGGCTCACGAGCGCCTGGGATCAAAACGCGGCGTCATACGCTTGCGCGCCTGCGGAAGCGGTCGTCGAGGAGGTGTGCGGTGCGTGGCTGAAGGATCTGCTGCGGCTCCCGCACGATGCGAGCTTTGCGTTGACGAGCGGTTGCCAGATGGCGCACCTGACCGCCCTCGCCGCCGCACGGCATGCGCTGCTGGAGCGGCGCGGCTGGCAAGTCGAGAGCGATGGTCTCTTCGGCGCGCCAAAAATTCGCGTGCTCAGCAGCGACCAGTTTCACGGCAGCGTGACGCAGGCGCTGCGCCTTCTCGGAATGGGGACGAGCGCCATCCAGCCGTTGCCGTCGAATGAGGCGGGTCAACTCGAAGCGGTCACGCTCGAAGCCGCGCTGCGAGAATCGCCCGATACGCCGACGGTCGTGCTGCTGCAGGCGGGCGATCTCAACATCGGTGCATTCGATGCGTATCTCCAACTGATTCCGCTCGCGCATCGATATGGCGCCTGGGTTCATATCGATGGAGCGTTCGGGCTCTGGGTCAATGCCAGCGCGCGGTACCGCCATCTGCTCGAAGGCGTCGAGCAGGCGGACTCATGGGCCACCGACGGGCACAAATGGCTCAATGTTCCTTACGATAGCGGCTTCGCGTTCGTCGCGCATCCCGACGCTCATCGCAATGCAATGTCGCATCATGCGAGCTATGTCTCGTACAACGAGCAGGTGCGGGAGCAAAAGGACTGGACGCCCGTCTGGTCCCGCCGAGGCCGCGGTTTCGCCGCCTACGCGGCGCTGCGGGAACTCGGCCGCAACGGCGTCGCCTCGCTCATCGAGCGGAACTGCGACGCGGCGCGAGCGTTGGCGTACGGAATCTCGGCGCTGCCGGGCGTGGTGGTCGTCCGAGAACCGCAGATCAATCAAGGGCTCGTTCGCTTCCTCGATCCGCGTCCGGGCGCGACCGAGCAGGATCACGACGCGCGGACCGATGCCGTCACGCAGTCCGTGCTCCAAACGGGCGAAGCGCTTTTCAGCAATACGACGTGGCGCGGGAAGCGGTATATGCGGATTTCGGTTTGCAACTGGCAAACGAATGACGATGACGTCGCTCGGGCGATCGCGGCGGTGGCGAGCGTTGTCCGATAATCAACAACTGGATCGAGCAATCGCTGCTCTTAGGGAAGTCGTCCACCTCTACGGCGTCTGGAATGCCGTAGCGCAAGATCGTGACCTCACCGCATTCGTCCTCGACCACTTCGAGAGCCTGGTTGACGAGGTCGTCCAGCGTCGCCACTTCTTGTAGAGCGTAGCCAAATAGCTCGGTCTGGCGGTCAGGGCTCATCGTAAATGCCGAAGCCAGACAGATTAGCCCGGCATGAATCGCTTCCCGGGCGTAAAGCCCTCCCGGCGGACTTGCGTCCGGCCCGCGGAAATCGACTGCGTTATGCCGTGTAGTCGCCATCAATCGCAAAGCGGACCAACCGATGATCCTTCATCCCCGATAGACCGCGATCACACCCGCATGTGGATTCCCAATGTCCTGCGGCCCGCGCCACTTTGACGAGGCCCGGCCACAAACATTCATCGATCAGAAAGCGGTACCTCACTCGCCGCTCTTTGCTCGACGAACCACCTTTTTACTAATCAACCGCAGTTGAGCATTTGTTTCGTCGAGCCGCCGCGGGCGCCCAGGGCGAGGATGCGCCTTCATGTATATCTCCGCGTCGACCAATAACTGCTCGGTCAAAAACGGATAGGCGGCCCGCAGCTCTTCGAGCGGTATGCCGCTTTCACGCGCGGCAAGCACGTTGGCGACGGGCACGCGCGTCCCTGCGAAGCAAGGAGCACCGCTCAATACGTCCGGGTCTTCCACGATGTGCAGCGAAGCATCAGAGACTTGCGACGCGCGTCGCGATGCCTCCTCGACGAAGCGAGCTAAGAACACGGTAAACGTTTCGCTCGCGACGCTCCAATCGAAGCCGGCTCGTAGCACCCACTCGCTTAGCGCAAGAAAATCATCGAAATCCGGCCGTACCGATAGCCTCTCGATCAGCGTTTGGATGACTTTCACTCGCGCAGCACGCGTCAAGTCTTCGCTCGCCCTGAAGTAGAAGAGGGCGATCGGCGCCGTAAGCGGCGCAAAGCGACGCCCCTCGCCACGAAAGAAGAGAACCGCCGGCAAAACGTTTTCGTCGACCAGCCGGTTCACCTCTTTGTCCGTCAAGCCGGCTATGAAGGCGATCTCGGCAGCCGACACTCCGTTTTTAGCGCTCAGCATGGTGGTGCTCCAGGTTCTGGTCCGACGGGGCAAAATATTTCCGACCTATCGGAAACATTATAACCGATCCGCGAATCTTGACAACGGTAGGCCCAGCCCTAAGCGACCCAGCCGCCACAGCTTCGTGGTTGGTTGCGGCACCCGGCACGGATGTCTATCCTCTTTGTGCCGGAGTCATATCTCGATGCAGGGAGGTCGAATGGGCACCATATCCGCGACCGCGTTCAGATTGCCGCCGTCCGTCAGCTCTCTACTATTTGGCTTGTTCGCCATGTCGGGCATCGCCGCCACGGCGGCCGGCTCCGATGCCCCGGCTGCGCAAAGCATCGAGGTCTTGTCCGGCACCTATGGCTCGAATTGTGGCCTGCCCCGCGGCAACGTAAGCCGTGATCTCACGCGCCGATGCGACGGGAGCGAAACTTGTTCATACGAATTGGGGGATCGGTTCGCGAGCGAGCCTATGAAACAGTGTCGCCCTGATTTCCTGGCCGAATGGCGCTGCGGAAATGTCGAGCTTCATACCGCCGCGTTGGCTCCTGGAGCAAAGCCTGGCGACACCCTCGTGCTGAGCTGCGCGCGGGTAACAGGCGCTGGCAAGTGACGACCATTGGCGCGGTCGAGGGAGGGCCGTCCCGTATCGATCAAGACCGGCTAACGCCCGGTGTCGTCATCGCAATCGGATGGCAATGCGCCGGGCGTTGCGAGAGACTTAGAAATTGAAGTTGTCGATATTCGACGCGTCGAACGTCGTCGGCGGCCCCAGGATGATTTCGCCGTCCTTGCCGATGGTCCGCTTGCCGAGCTTGCCCGCATCGAACGATTCGCCTTCCTTGCCCGTGATCGCGCCCGAAGCGAGATTTGCCGCGGCATAAGCGGCGAGGTAGCCGAGCTGGCCCGGATCCCAGAGCTGGAACGCCTTGACGGTGCCATCCTTCACGAACGCGCGCATTTGATTCGGCGTACCGAGCCCCGTCACCGCCACCTTGCCTTTGTAGGGCGACGAAGCGATATAGCGTGCGGCGGCGGCAATGCCCACCGAGGTCGGCGCGACGATCGCCTTCAGATTCGGATACGCTTGCAGCAAGCCCTGGGTCTCGACGAAGGACTTCTGATCGTCGTCGTTGCCGTAGGCGATCTTCACGAGCTTCATCTTCGAGTACTCGGGCTTCTTGAGCTCCTCCTGCATCCACTTGATCCAGGTGTTCTGATTCGTCGCATTCGGCGTTGCGGACAGAATCGCGAATTCACCCTCGCCGCCCATCAGTTTCGAAACGAGCTGAATCTGCCCGCGGCCGATGCTCTCGGCATTAGCCTGATTGACGAACAGTTGTCGACCCGCCGGCGCCGTATCGGAATCGAACGTCACCACCTTGATGCCCTGCGCCATCGCTCTCTTCAGGTACGGAACGAGAGCGTTCGCATCGTTGGCGGCAATGACGATCGCATTCTGTCGTTGCGTGGTGAGTGTGTTGATGTACGAAACTTGCGACGACGCACCCGCATCCGAAGGGCCAACGACCTTGCCGTCGCCCTTGAACTCCTTGATAGCCTCCATTCCTCCATTGTCGGCGATGACTTCATAGGGATTGTTGATCTGCTTCGGAACGAAAGCGATCTTGAGCCCTTCCTTGATGCTGGCCGCGGATGCCGTTGTGCCGATCGCAAAAAGCATCGCACAAAGCACCGCGGATGCGGCACGGCCTGACAGCTTCAACATGAATCGTCTCCTCTTCGAATAATCGGACGCGCGTCCGAGTCATTGCCACACAATCGAACTGCACGATGATGAAGACCCGCTTTCATCGAATGCCCGTCGCCGGCGATGCTTCACGCATCACTCCGCAACGAGCCGCTTGTCCCGCCCCGCGCGCCACCGGGCGGCCAGATTCGGAATCAGCACCGAGGCGAGCAGCAATGCACCGGTGACGATCGTGAGTGTTTCGCTCGATACGTCGACGAGCGTCAAACCATTCTTCAGCACGCCGACGATCAGCAGCGACAGCATCACGCCGTACATCGAACCCCGTCCGCCGAAGATGCTGACGCCGCCGAACAGCACCGCCGCGATGACGGACAGCTCGAAGCCTTCGCCGTTATCGCCGCGCGCGCTCGTAAAGCGCAGCGTGTAAAGGATGCCGGCGAGCGCGCTCATCGCTCCCGACAGCACGAAGAGGCGCAGCTTGATCTTGCCGACTTCGATTCCCGAAAAAGCGGCTGCCGATGCATTCGCTCCGATCGCATAGAGACTCCGCCCGAACGCCGTTGCCTGAAGCAGCACCGTGAAGGCCACGGCCGCCACGATGACGATCGTGAACGGCAAAGGAATGAACGTGGAGCCGAGCGTATTCATGCCGAAGAGCGTATATCCGGGCGGAAAATCGGCGACAGCCTGATCGCCAAGCAGCACGTATGCAACGCCGCGAAAAAGCGCGAGCGTGCCGATCGTCACGGCAAGGGACGGCAGTCCGAGCTTCACGACGATAAGCCCATTGAGAAGTCCGGCCAACGCACCGGCCAGGAGCACGAGCAGCATGACGACAGGCATGGGCAGTCCCGCATGCCAGAGCACGCCCATCAAGGCGCTAGAGGCACCGAGGACGGACGCCACGGAAAGATCGATCTCGGCCGCGACGATGATGAGCGTCATCGGCAATGCCATCAGCGCGATTTCGGTGAGCTCGGCAAGCGCGTTGGCGAGATTGGCCGAACTCATAAAAACCGGCGACAGCACGCGTCCAAGAATGAGCGATGCGAGCAGGATGACGACGAGCAGCGCCTCCCACTGCAACGGGATGCCGGACGTGCGCGTGCGCGCCGCCGAATCGGGCTTAGCCATGTTCGCGTTTCCTCATCATGCGCTTGGCCACCGAGCGGGCAAGCAACGTATCGGTTGCGATCGCCGCGACAATGAGCGCGCCTTCGATCGCCTGTTCCCAGAACGGTGAGACATGCAGCACCACGAGCGCAATGCTGATCACGCCGAGCACGAGCGCGCCCAGCGTGGCGCCGAGAATCGTGCCGACGCCGCCCGTGATCGCCACGCTGCCGACGACGGCCGCCGCGACGACTTGGAGCTCGATGCCCTTGGCCGTTCCGGCCTCGACGGTGCCGAAACGTGCAAGCCAGAGCGCGCCGGCAAGACCGGCTATCGCGCCGGAAATCAGAAAGCCCGCCATCACGCGCCGCTCGACATTGATCCCCGCGAGCCGGGCCGCTTCGAGGTTCGATCCAATCGCGTAGTGCTCGCGGCCGGGGCGAAACTGTTTCAGATAAACCGAGAGCGCAACGAGCAGCGCGGCGGCAATGAGGACGAGCGACGGCACGCCGAACACCGAGCCTGTCGCAAGGCGGGAAAACGCTTCGGGCAGGCTTGTCGCGTTGATCTGGCCGCCGTGCACCCACGCATAGTCCGCCCCGCGGAATATATAGAGCGTGGACAACGTCGCGACGAGCGATGGCACGCGGCCGACTGCGACGAGCAACCCGTTGATCGCGCCGGCAACGAGCCCGATCGCGATGCCCGAAGCCAACGCCACGACGACGGGCATGTGAGGAAACGTCACATAAAGACTGCCGACCGCATAAGCGCTGATGCCGACCGTCGACCCGATCGAAAGATCGATATGGCGCATCAGGATGACGATCGTCATTCCGGCCGTCAGCAGGCTGATGATCGAGACGTTGAGCAGCACGTCCCGCAAGTTCTGCAGATTGAGAAACTGCGGCTCGGCGAGGGCCGTTGCGCCGATCAGCAACAGCAAGACGACAAAGAGTGTGCTTTCCCTGCTCTGCAAAAGCTTCTCGACGAAGCGCCGGCTGCCGTCGCGACGGCCGGCCGCGTCGGCCTTCTGATGCCGCAAAGTCTCGGCGTGAGTGGTCGAATGGCGCATCATGCCGCGTGCCCAAGATGAATGTTCGATTGCCCGACCGCCGCCGCCATGATTCGCTCCTCCGTCGCCTCGGCGCGCGAAAGCTCGGCGCTGATTTTTCCCTCGTGCATGACGAGAACGCGATCGGCCATGCCGATCACTTCGGGCAATTCGCTCGAGATCATCAGTACGGCGAGGCCCTCGCGCACGAGGCCCGCGAGCGTGCCGTACACTTCCGCCTTCGCGCCGACGTCGATGCCGCGCGTCGGCTCATCGATGATCAATACCTTCGGGCCCGTGGCCAGCCACTTGCCGAGCACGACTTTTTGCTGATTGCCGCCCGACAATGTGCCGACGGGCGCGAGCAAATCGCTCGCCTTCAGTTGCAATTGCTTGCCCCATCGACTCGCGAGGGCGACTTCGCGCGCGGTCGATAGGAGTCCGAAGCGAGTCAGCCGGCCGAGGACCGTCATCGACGCATTGCGTGCGATGCTGAGCTCGAGCGCCAGGCCCTGTTGCCGGCGATCTTCGGGGACGAGCGCAAGGCCGGCCCGGATCGATGCCGCCGGTTGCCCCATCGCGAGCCGCTTGCCCGCGACATGCACGTGTCCGCTGTCGCTGGGATCGATGCCGAAGATCGCGCGCGCCACCTCGCTGCGTCCCGCGCCGACGAGCCCCGCGAGCGCAGCGATCTCGCCCGCGCGAACATCGAACGAAATGTCATGAAAAACGCCGGTACGCGTGAGCCCGCGCACGGAGAGCAATACTTCGCCGGGCTGCACGTCCGCTTTAGGATAGAACGTCTCCAAATCGCGGCCGACCATCTTCGCGACGATCGTTGCCGTGTTTAGCTCGCTCACGGGTGCGTCGGAAACCTTTGCACCGTCCCGCATGATCGTGACGTGCTGCGCGAGCGCAAACACCTCCTCCAGGCGATGCGTGATGAAGAGAATCGCGACGCCGCGCTCGCGCAGCTTGCGCACGATCGCGAAGAGCCGTTCGACCTCGGGCAGCGAGAGCGCCGCTGTCGGCTCGTCCATGATCAGCACGTTCGCGTTGAGCGAAAGCGCCTTTGCGATTTCGATCACCTGCTGATCGGCGATCGAGAGGCCCCGCACCGGCTGCTCGGCTCGCAGCTCGACGCCGAGCGAAACGAGCAACGCATCGACTTCGCGGCACATCGTGCCGTATTCGATGCGCCCAAGGCGATCGACAGGCTGACGACCCATATAGATGTTTTCGGCGATAGAGAGATCGAAGAACAGCGTCGGCTCTTGATAGATCACCGCGATTCCCGCATCGCGCGCCTGGGCCGGCGAGGACAATTGCCGCTCGATGCCGTCGATGCGCAGCGTTCCACTATCGGGCTGGTGAACACCCGCCAGGATTTTGACGAGCGTCGATTTGCCGGCACCGTTCTCGCCCAGCAGCGCATGGACCTCGCCCGGCCAAAGCGTCAGGTTGCCCTCCGCGAGCGCAAGCACACGGCCGAACGATTTGCGCGCGTGGCGCAACTCGAGGCGCGGCACACGTGCGCTCTCCGTATTCGTCTCCAAGCTCGTCTCCTTCATCGTCGGCGAACGGCGCGAACCGCCGCGCCCGCCGATCAGATTCTGTAAATACGTTCCGCGTTCGTGCGAAAAAGCGCCGCCTTCTCGTCGTCGCTGGCTCCGCTCACGATCTCCGCATACGCATGCCAAAGATCGGAATAGGACGCGAAGAGCCTGTCGACCGGAAAGTTCGACGCGAACATCGCGCGCTCGACGCCGAACGTATCGATCGTCTGCAATACGTATGGCCTGAAGCTCTCGATCGTCCACCTGTGATCGAACATGGCAAGCCCGCTGATCTTGACCGTGACGTTCGGCAAGGCGGCGAGCGCACGGAGCCCGTCGCGCCACTCGCGATAACCGGCGACGCTATGTCGATCGACGAACATGCCCGCGTGATTGACGATGATTTGAATGCCCGGATGCGCGCGGGCGACCGCCGCCGCCTCTTCCATCTGCGACGGATAGAGCTGCATGTCGAACGACAGCGCGAATCGCTCGAGCAGCGCGAAGTTCGCGCGCCAAGTTTCATCGCGCAGATAGTGACGCTGGACGTAGTTGTAGAGCGGATTCGGATGGACGTTCAGAATCTGCCGGATCCCTCGCATGTTGGCGAAAACGGCATGCGCCGCGAGCGTATCCGCCGCGTCGGGAGCCGATAGGTCGGCCGCCGCCACGATGGCCTCGGGAAGACGGTGCTTTGCGTTGCCTCGCTGCTGACCGGCATCCGCCAGCGACTGCAGCCAACGCGTCTCTTCCACTGGATCGGCCGGATCGTGATTCGCTTCGACGTGCACCACCTTCAACACGTCGATGTCGCCCGAATCGGCGAGGAAGTCTGAAGGCAGATAGTTATGCTTGAGACGGCGTGCGTCCCCCACGAACGACGTGCCAGGATCGTCGAGCCACGGGTAACGGTGGCTATCGAGATCCCAGAAGTGGACATGCGGATCGACGACTTGCATGACGCGTTGCTCCTATGTCTCCGTCTTTATCGTTTTCCCGCTTCTGGGCGGGACTTTGCTGCGACTATAATCCGTGCATCGATAGCAAACCAATCCGTAGTTGGGATCGGGCGATCGACAAACCGAATCGCAGGAGCCCACGAGAACCATGAACCGTCAGGCCGCCACTGTTGCACTCGTCAACCGGCTCAAGTTCAAACATCTAGCACTCCTCGTCGCGCTCGACGACGCACGCAACGTTCATCAAGCCGCCGAAACGATCAACGTCGCGCAGCCGAGCGCGAGCCGCATGCTCAGCGATATCGAAGAAGCCTTCGGCTTCCGTCTTTTCGAGCGCAACGCGCGCGGCATGCAGCCGACGGCCCTCGGCGTCGTCACGC
Organism: Trinickia symbiotica; assembly: GCF_002934455.1. GTDB lineage: Bacteria > Pseudomonadota > Gammaproteobacteria > Burkholderiales > Burkholderiaceae > Trinickia > Trinickia symbiotica. The sequence goes on from NZ_PTIR01000002.1 coordinate 427,136, forward strand.
TGGCTTACGCGCGCCGCGCGCTGGCCGAGCTCACGCGCTTCGCGGAAGACCTCGACGTAAAGCGCAAGGGCGGGCACGGCCAGCTCACCGTCGGCGCCATCATGGGTGCCGCGCCCGACCTGCTCGCCACGGCCGTCGCGACGCTCAAGACCGAGCGCCCGCTGCTCAACGTCCGCGTGCTCGGCGAAACGAGCGATCAGGTCGTGCAACTGCTGCATCGCCGCGAAGTCGACCTCGCGCTCGGCCGCTTGACCACACCGCTGCAACACAACGATTTCGACTTCGAGCCGCTTGCGCGCGAAACGCTGATGCTCATCGTGCGGACGCGGCATCCGCTCGCCGGCACGGCGAGCATCACCTTGCGCGAGCTCATGGACTGGCCTTGGGTCGCGCAGCCTGTCACGAGTCCCGCCCGCGTCCTGTTCGAAGAGGAACTTGCGCGTGCGGGGCTTGCGACGCCCGTCAATCTGACCGAGTGCGCATCGATCTTTGCCACGCTGCAATTGCTCGAGAAATACGACGCCATTGCGATGCTGCCCGAATCCGTCGTGCGCGATCACGTGCGCGGCAAGCTGCTCGTGCCTTTGCCGCTGGAAATCGGCAAGAGCTTGCCGGGATTCGGCATTCTCACACGCAAGGAAGAGCCGCTCGCGGAGCCGGCCGAGCATTTTGTCGGGCTGTTGCGCCGCTTCTCGCAACCGCTCACCACCGATCATGCGACATCCGGCCGTCATGTCTCGTCCTCGCTGCCAATCTATTGAAGATTGACGAAAAGCCCGCCATCGACGAGCAGCGCGGCACCCGTCACATAGCGGGCACGATCCGACGCCAGAAAGACGACGCACTCGGCGACGTCCTCGGGGGCGCCGAGCCTGCCGAGTGGAATCCGCTTTTCGAAGTAGGCACGCTTGCTTTCGTCCGCGAGATCGTCCGCATTGAGATCGGTGGCAATCGTGCCCGGCATGACCGAATTGCAGCGAATGCCGTAGGGTCCCAATGCGATCGCGCACGACTGCATCAGCGAGTGGACGCCGGCTTTCGTCGGCGTGTAGTGCGCCTGCATGCCGCCGCCGACGAGTGCGCTGATCGAGCTCGTCGCCACGATCGCGCCACCCGTTCCCTGCTCTTTCATCTGGCGCGCCGCGGCTTGCGTTACGTAGAACGCGCCGTTCAAATTGACGCCGACCGTGCGCTCGAGCACCGAGGGCGGCATGTCGAGGAAGGCATGAAACGGGCAAATGCCCGCGTTGCTGGCCAGCACGTCGACCTTGCCGAACGCCTCGACGGTCTGCCGCACGAGATCGACGCCCGTTTGCGGCGCCGCGACGTTGCCTTCGACAGCGATTGCGCGGCGGCCAAGGTTCTCGATTTCCGCGAGCACTTCCGATATCGCCGAGCGGCGTCCGTACGAGGCGTCGTTATCGCTCCAATAGTTGATCGCGACATCGGCGCCTTCGCGCGCGGATGCGATGGCAATCGCCCGGCCGATGCCGCGCGATCCGCCCGTGACGATCACGACTTTATCCTTGAGCAGCACGTGTCTCTCCTTTCAGCCATGCTTCGTGATCGACGCGTCAATGCGAGTAAGGCCGCACGAGCGCGCATTCGGGATTGAGCCGCACGCCGAAGCCCGGCGTATCCGGCACCTTCATGCGTCCGTTGACGGGAACGGGCTCGTCGAGCAAGAGCGGCGTGAACATCGGCACGACCTGATCGGCTTTCGGCGCCATCATCAGGAACTCCGCGAACGGCGAGTTATGCCGCGTCACGACGAAGTGATAGCTATAGACCGACGAACCGTGCGGCACGACCAAGACATTGTGGGCATCCGCGAGCGCCGAGATCTTGATGAGTTCGGTGATGCCGCCGCACCAGCCGACGTCCGGCTGAATCAAGTCGCAGCAGCCCATTTCGAGCAGCATGCGAAAGCCCCAACGCGTCGCCTCGTGCTCACCCGTCGAAACCATCATGCCGCGCGGCACGTTGCGGCGCAGTTCCGCGTATCCCCAATAGTCGTCGGGCGGCAGGCATTCCTCGACCCATTTGAGCCCATACTCGTGCGCCGCCTTGGCGAGCCGCGTCGCGTAGGGCAGATCGAGGCTCATCCAGCAATCGAACATCAGCCAGAAATCGTCGCCGACGCGCTGGCGCATGTCGGCAAGCTGCTCGATGTTCTTTCTGAGACCGTCTTCGCCTTCGGCAGGGCCATGCTGTAGCGGAAGCTTGCCGCCGATGAATCCCATTTGTTTCGCCAGGTCGGGGCGCGCGCCCGTGGCATAGAACGTGAGCTCATCCCGCACCGGGCCGCCGAGCAGTTGATAGACAGGCTCCTGCCGGACCTTTCCGAGCAGATCCCAAAGCGCGAGATCGACGCCGGAGATCGTATTGAGCACGATGCCCTTGCGACCGTAATAAAGCGTCGCATAGTACATCTGGTCCCACATCTTCTCGATGTCGGTCACGCGCTGGCCTTCGAGAAAGCGCGCAAGATGTTTCTCGACGATGAATGCACCGATCTCCCCGCCCGTCGTGACGGCGAACCCGACCGTACCGTCGCTGGCCTCGATTTCGACGACGAGCGTGCCCAGCACATTGATGCCGAACGACCGGCGGCTTTGCCGATACTCAGGGTAGCGTGCCATCGGCGTCGCGATATGGTCGTCGATCCAATGTCCGTCCGATTGATCGTGATAGTCCGCGCCGCCGCCGCGAACGACGAACGCGCGCACCGCTTTGATGGTTGGCATGGCCATGTAGGTAGCTCCGTTGTTTCGTAGAGTCTTGATCGATTACCGGGCGCGCGGGACCGAGCCGGCCGCAAGCGCATCCCGTGACGACAGGCGGGGAACGACGAGCGCGATCAGCAGCGCAGCGGCGATGCTCGCGGCGCCGAGCGCGATCAGTCCCGCCGCGCTCGATGCAAAAACACGCTCCGCCATGCCGCGCAATGATGGCGCGACGAAACCGCCAAGGCTGCCCAGCGAATTGATCAGCGCGATGCCGCCGGCCGCCGCCGCCCCTGCCAAACGACGCGTGGGGAACGTCCAGAAAAGCGGCTGAGCCGCGATGAAACCGCTCGCCGCGCAGCAAAGCGCGATCAGCGCAATCATAGGACTATGCGTCAGGCCTGAAGCCGCAATGCCGAACCCGGCCAGCACGAGCAGCCGCATCGCCCAGGCACGGTGGCTATGCGATCGATCGGCGCGCCGCGGCACGATCCAGGTCGTGGCGACCGCGCAAATCCAGGGCACCGCGGTGACGAGACCGACTTCGAGGCCGACCTTCTTGCCAAGCAACGAAGCCACCTGCTGCGGAAGAAAGAAGATGACGCCGTAGACGCTGATCTGGATGAGCGCATAAATGAGCGCGTAGGAGAGCACGCGCCGATCCATGAGTGCCGCCATGACATTGTGCGGACCGGCCGCCGCCGCGTCGCGCGCATCGTGCTCGATCGCGCGTGCGAGCGCGCTGCGCTCGTCGGCGCTCAGCCAACGCGCGTGAACTGGCTTGTCGTCGAGAAACCAGAAGGCCCAGACGCCGACGATCGATGCGAGCCCACCCTCGACGAGAAAGAGCCAGCGCCAGCCGGCCACACCGAGGAGCCCGTCGAGATCGAGCAAGAGGCCCGACAGCGGACTGCCGAAGATGAATGCGAGCGGCGCACCGAAATAGAACACGCCGACGGCCCGTGCGCGGGCGGACTGCGGAAACCAATGCGTCAGGTAATAGATGACACCGGGAAAGAAGCCCGCCTCGGCCACGCCGAGCGCGAAACGCATCACATAAAACGATGTAGGCGTATTCGCTGCCGCCATCGCGGCGGAAACGAGCCCCCAGGTCACCATGATGCGGCACATCCAGATGCGTGCGCCGACGCGATGCAACAGTAAGTTGCTCGGCACCTCGAACAATGCGTAGCCGACGAAAAAGACACCGGCGCCGAAAGCGAATGCGGCGTTCGAAAGTCCGGTGTCTTGCTGCAGTGCCTTTTGCGCGAAGCCTATGTTCGCCCGATCGAGAAACGCGAGGACGTACATCAGTAAAAGGAACGGCAGCAGGCGGCGCATCGTCTTGTTGACCGCACCGTCGGCGGAAACAGCAAGCGTGTCGGGCATATCGATCGTCTCCTGAAACGGCCGGCTTCGTTCGCCGGCTTCCTATTTCGATGTTTCTTGTTCGTTCGCCGCCGCAAGTCCGGCTTCGATGCCGCTCGCGAAAAGGATCCTCGCTGATCCTTCCGATGGCAGACATGTACCGATCGGGCCGGCTGGCGGCGGCCCCTCAGGTTCACTCAGGTTCAATATGTGGCGCGGCCGCCCGACAAATCGAATACGGCGCCTGTGCTGAAAGCGCAGTCTTCTGATGACAGCCAGACGATCAGCGATGCCGCCTCCTCGGGCAGGAGGAAGCGATTCATCGGGATCTTGGAGAGCATGTAGTCGATGTGCTGCTGCGACATCGAATCGAAAATCTCGGTTCGAGCCGCGGCGGGCGTCACCGCATTGACGAGAATGTTCTTGGTCGCCAGCTCCTTGCCGAGCGACTTCGTCAACCCGATCAACCCGGCCTTCGACGCGCTGTAGTGCGATGCGTTGGGGTTGCCCTCTTTGGCCGCGACGGAGGCGATATTGACGATCCGTCCGTAGCCTTGCCGAAGCATTTGCGGCACGATGGCCCGGCACGTCAGATACGGCCCGATGAGATTGACGTCGATGACGCGGCGCCAGACCTCGGGAGAGAGCTCCCACGTCGCGCCATTGCCGCCCGTGATGCCGGCGCAGTTGATCAGGATATGGATGGCACCGTGCACATCGATGGTTCGCTGCGTGGCGGCCGAGACAGATTGCTCGTCGGTGAGCTCGACGACATTCGTCGACACGGTGCCCAGCTCGGCGAGCTTCGCCCGGCTTTGCTCGAGCCGTTGGTCATCGATATCCCAAAGAGCGACTGCGGCGCCCGATCGCAACGCGCGCTCGGCAATCGCATAGCCGATCCCGCGCGCCCCTCCCGTCACAACCATCACGCGACCATTCAAGTCGATTTGATTCATGTCTCCTTTGTCTCCGTTTGTCTGCCCATAGCGGGCACTATAGGTCGCTGCACGATAGCGGGACAATCCGGATGAAGCATGAGGCGATAGCGAAAGTGCATCGACTCACGTCGAAAGGAGTGAATTGAAAGCGGTTTGTCAGATAACTTTCTGGTGTTACACCCCATTACAAAAGCGACGAGGCCGTTTCACCTCGGCCGCCGGGCCGCGGCTAGTATCGGCGCAAGCTCGATGGGCAAAACGAAATCCTAAGAAACTCGCTGTGGGGTGAAACATGAAACGCGCTGTGATCCTGGCTGCCGCCGCGGCAGCCACCGCATTGGCCTCTGTCGGCGCGCAAGCGCATGCTGATATCGGCGTCTACCTCGGTGTCCCGGGGCCGGTCGTCGAGGAGCCGCCCCCTGTCGTGTATCAGGCACCGCCTGTTGTCTACGCGCCGGCGCCTGTCTACGGATATCCGTATCAAGGCGGATACTGGGACGACCGCGAATGGCACGACAGAGGCTGGCATCGCGGATGGCATCACCATCATCATCACGATCGCGACGACGATTGATTGGCCGGTCGCCAGGCTGCGCCTCGATGACTTCGACGGCTGTGGGTGCCCCAACCTCGAAAAAAATTCAAGCTTCGCTGCAAAAACGCCGATAGACGTTTGAGGCGCGGGCTGGCAACGGCGCCGGCCCGCGCCAACGCGGCCGCCCTGTGACACGGGCGGCCCAAAAACTCGGCCCCCAGGAACAACGAGCTCGTATTCTCGCGCCAACGACGCGCGCGGCTTTTGCAACGAAGATGGGAATCAACGATTGAGCCTTGATGAGTACTACGAACGATTAGGCTTGCCGAGCGCAGCATCGCCTGCCGAGGTCAAGCGAGCCTACCGCCGTCTCAGGGCGAAGTACCATCCGGACCTCAACAAGGGCGACGAGTCGTCTGTCGAACCGGCTTTCAAGCGCGTCCAGGAAGCGTTCGAGATTCTGACGGGCAAACGCGACGCACCGCAGCGGCCGCAGTCCGCATCGCATGGCGCGGGCAGCCGCGCTGCTGAGACGACACCACGGAAGGGCCACGCTCGCGAAGACGCCTCGCGGCCGAAAAGCCGCGCCCACGGCGACGGCGCGCGCACCGATCGCGACCGTCCTGCTTCGGATCCCTGGCGCGGCTTCGCCTCGCCAGGCGGTCCACTTCCCGTGCGCGGGGCGAATCGCCACACACAGCTCTACGTGCCGCTGGAAGTCGCCATGAACGGCGGCGACGTGCCCGCCAGTTATCAAGTGACGGCGACATGCCGGCAATGCAACGGCGCGAGCGCGCCGCATATGGCCAAACCGTGCCCGACATGCGACGGGCGAGCCCGGCTGCACGACGGCACGGTGTGCGAGGCATGCTCCGGGCGTGGCCGTATTCGAACGAGCCTATGGTGCGCGGCCTGCCAGAACAAAGGCATCGAGTTGCTGCCGAAATCCGATGCGATCGCGGTGCCCCCCGGCGCATGGGATGGCCAGCGGCTCGTCGTGACGGGCGGCGGCGCCCCCGGCTTGCACGGCGGCCCGCCCGGCGACGCGATCTTCACGATCGCGATTCTCTGCGGCGCCGGCGTTCAGCGCGAGGGCCTCGACCTGACGGTGGACATCGAAATCGACTTCGTCACGGCAACAGTGGGAGGTCCTTTCGACGCCAACGTGCTCGGGCGCGACTTGTCGATCATGGTTGCGCCGAACGCACAGCATGGAAGCGTGATCCGGCTGCCGACTCAGGGGCTTTCGGACAACAGCGGCAATCGTGGCGAACTGAAGCTGCGCGTCGTCCTCACGATGCCGCGGGCCGCCTCGCAACTGACGGACGAAGAGCGGCGCACGCTGCAGGAAATGTTCGCTGATGCTGCGCGCCGCAGCTCGTCGAATTGAGGCGCGTCCAAAACTAGACGACGTTCTTCTCCACGATGGGACGATTTTCCAGAACGCGGTCCCAGCTCAGGGAGGACAGATCGAGCGTCGTGTACTTTCCATCGAGAATCAACTCGCTCACGCCCCGGCCCGTCGCGGGGCCTTGCTGCAAGCCATGGCCGCTGTATCCATTCGCAAACACGCAGTTCGCGATGTCGGGGTGGTAACCGATGATGGCGTTATGGTCGAATACGTTGTACTCGTAGTACCCGGACCAACAGTTTTCTACGCGAAGGGCTTCGAACTCCGGGACGCGATGCGCGAGCGTCGGCCAAATGACCTCGTCGAAGAGATCGTGATCGACTTCGTCCAGCGGCAGATCGTCCGGATCGTTGTCCGCGCTCGGCGACGTACCGGTGATATAAGTCTTGCCTTCAGGACGGAAGTAGACGCCCGTCGGGTCGATCAACAACGGGCTGTTCGTCAGACGCGCCGGTGACGAGACGTTGAAAATGCTGCGACGTCGCGCATAGACAGGGATATCGATGCCCATCATCTCCGAGATCTTGCGCGCCCATGCGCCCGCCGCATTGACGAGCGTGTCGCATGGATACCGTTCGCCGTTGCCGGCGACGACGTGGGTGACCTTTCGACCGTCACGGACCAGGCCCGTCACCTCCGCTGCGACATAACGCGCGCCGAGCGATTGCGCCTTTTTACGCAGCGCCTGAACCAGGCCATAGCCGTCGAACCAGCCCTCCCCGCTGACGCCGTATGCCCCCGCAGCGATGTCTTCGACGTTGAGCCAGGGGAACTTTGCCTTCAGCGCGTCTTGCGATAGCAGATCGATATCGGCCCCGAGCCGCCTTTGCAGCGCGTGGTTCTCACGCAGCGTCGTTTCTCCCGACGGCGTAGCCAGAAACAGGTAGCCGCCTTCGTGCAAGTCGATCGAGGGCTGGCTTCCGTCCACCTCGAGCAGCTCGCCGATGCGACGCAGGAAGTCAATGCCAAAGAGCGACATCTGAATCGACAGCGGCGTAGAGAACTGCTGACGGATCGATGCGGCCGATAGCGCGGAAGACGACCTCGCATAGCTCGGATCACGCTCGATGACGGTCACCGACACCGTCGGATCCGACGCACGCAGAAAGTAAGCGATCGAACTGCCGATTACGCCGCCGCCCACGATAACGACTTGAGAACTCACGACTTGCTCCTGCTTGCAGAAGTTCGGGCGCTCCATGAGAGCGCCCTCACGAACCGAGGCGCCAATATGCCCTCCGCCGAAAGGCACAACGGCTAATCCGGAAGACCCCGCGCTTATTCGATGTTGAAGTCGATACCTTGCGCCAGCGGCAACGCCGATGAGAAGTTGACCGTGTTCGTGGCGCGGCGCATATAAGCCTTCCAAGCATCCGAGCCCGACTCGCGTCCCCCGCCCGTCTCTTTCTCACCGCCGAACGCGCCGCCGATTTCCGCGCCGCTCGGGCCGATGTTGACGTTCGCGATGCCGCAATCGCTGCCCGAGGCCGACAGGAAGCGCTCGCTCTCACGCATGTCCGTCGTGAATACGCAGGACGAGAGCCCATGCGCCGCGGCGTTGTTCGCTTCGATCGCTTCGTTGAAGTCGCTGTACTTGAGAACGTAGAGAATCGGCGCGAACGTCTCCTTCAGCACGATTTCCGTCTGCGACGGCATTTCGACGATGGCCGGGCGCACGTAGAAGCCGTTTTCATTGCCGGCAACGACATGGCGCTCACCGCCGAACACCTTGCCGCCTTCGCGCTTTGCCTGCTCCAAAGCCGCCTGCATGCGATTGAACGCGGATTCGTCGATGAGCGGGCCCATCAGCGTGCCCTGCTCGAGCGGATTGCCAATCGCGACCTTGCCGTACAAGGTCTTCAGACGCTCGACTGTTTTGTCGTAGACGCTTTCATGAACGAACAGGCGCCGCAAGCTCGTACAGCGTTGACCGGCCGTGCCGACCGCCGAGAACAGGATGCCGCGCAGCGCCAGTTCCATGTCCGCCGTTTGCGAAACGATGCCGGCGTTGTTGCCGCCGAGCTCGAGAATCGAGCGGCCAAAGCGGCGCGCGACTTCGACACCGACCGCACGCCCCATCTCTGTGCTGCCCGTCGCGCTCACGATGCTCGAACGCCGGTCCGACACCAGCTTGGCGCCGACGTCGCGGCCTCCATTGACGACGCACGTCAGTCCTTCGGGGGCCTCGCCGAACTCCTTCAGCGCATCGTGCAGAATCCTGTCGACGGCCAGTGCCGTCAGCGGAGCCTTCTCCGATGGCTTCCAGATGACCGCATTGCCGCACACCAAAGCCAGCGCGGCGTTCCACGACCATACGGCCGCCGGGAAATTGAACGCCGAGATCACCGTGCAGACGCCCAACGGATGCCACGTTTCCGCCATGCGATGGCCCGGGCGCTCTGACGCGATCGTCAGGCCGTAGAGCTGGCGAGACAGGCCGACCGCGAAGTCGCAGATGTCGATCATTTCCTGCACTTCGCCGAGGCCTTCCTGCAGAATCTTGCCCGTCTCGAGCGTGATGATGCTGCCGAGCGCACGCTTGCGCTCACGCAGCTTGTTGCCGAGGAGGCGCACCAGCTCTCCACGACGCGGCGCCGGAACGTTGCGCCAGACCTTGAAGGCATCCTGCGCTTTTGCGAGCGCTGCATCGACTTCAGCGACGGTCTTGCTTGCGACCCGGCCGATGAGCTCGCCGTTGATGGGCGAATGCACGGCGATGTCGCCAGCTTCCGCGAGATGGGAGATGCCGAGTTCGGAGAGGATGGTCGATGCTTTCATTTGATCCCTCTTAAAGTTTCCGATACGAAATTCAAGTACATCGGGGAACTATACACTCGTGCCGTCACCGCTACAACGTCTGCCTACGACGTTCCGCATGTGCGCCGACGCGGGCAAGCCGACGCTCAGCGTGGCCACTCAGTAACCAAGATCCGCCTCGATTAAACGGGTTTCACATCGGAAACGATACGTCTGCGGGCCCGTCCCGATCGCTAGCCGGCCCTACCCATTAGCAACTATGGCGTCTCCGCGGTCGCCATACGTTTCACAAAAGAAACTTTCGAAGCGAGGAGCTGCGCTCCGCGCCGCCGGATCATTGGTTTCCCGGCGCCCGTCTTTGTTATGATAGGAAACTTGACATGCCGATCGTTAGGACTGCGATCCATCCCCGCATATGGAAAAAACTCTCCTGAAGCCAGCTGAGCAGGGCTCCTCCGAGCTTGGCAAGCGAGTGAAGGCCGCCCGGTTGCGGCACGACTACACACTCGAGGTCGCGAGCCGTGTATGCGGCGTATCGCGCTCGACCCTCTCGAAGATCGAAAACGGCATCATGTCGCCGACTTTCGACGTGCTTCAGAAGATCGTCCATGGCCTGAACATCGACCTCGGCGAACTCTTCGGCTCGAGTCCGAAACCCGCCGCGAGCGGGCGGCGTGCGTTGACGCGCAAGGGCGGCGGGCAAATGCACGCGGCGGGCTGCTATCTCATGGAGCTGCTCGCCACCGATCTCTCGCAAAAGGCAATGCATCCGTTCCGGATACGGATCACCGCGCATTCTCTCGACGACTTCACCGAATGGGGGCGTCATGAAGGCGAGGAGTTTCTCTATGTGCTGAGCGGCAGCGTTTGTCTGTACTCCGAACTGTATGCGCCGACGCATCTGGAAGCGGGCGACAGCATTTATTTCGACAGCCGCACCGGGCACGCGGCGGTCTCGACGAGCAAGGACGACGCCGAAGTGTTGTGGATCATCGACGAAGGCCATATCGCGGCCTTCGATGCCGGCGCTCCGCCCCCTTCGCTGATCAAGCGCCCTGCCTGATTCCATCCCCATACGCCGCGCGACCTGAAACATGCCGACACTTCTCACCTTCGATGCCACCGCAACGGCGGCCCTTCTCGACTTCGAAGCACTTGTCGATTCGCTCTCCGTCGCCGCTCAGGAGCATGACGCCGGGCAGATCCGCTCGCCCGTGCGCACCGCATTGCCGCTCAACGAAGGCGGCGTGCTTCTCTCGATGCCGGCAAGCGCGCACGATATCGCCATTCACAAACTCGTCAGTGTCTGCCCGCGCAACGCGGCGCGCGACATGCCGACGATCTTCGGGGCGGTAACCGTCTGCGACGCCACGACGGGCCAGCCAGAGTTCATTCTCGACGGTCCGACGGTCACGGGACGCCGGACGGCGGCGCTCTCGATGCTCGGCGTCAAGCTGCTGCATCCTTCGGCTCCGCGCACCTTCCTTCTCATTGGCACGGGACAAGAAGCGCGCTTCCATGCGGCCGCGATCGGCGCGCTGCATCAGGGCGCGAAGATCTTCGTCAAGGGCCGCACGCCCTCGTCCGAGCAAGCGTTCTGCGAGCAGATGGCGCGCGAAGGCGTCGCCGTTGCCGCTCTTGCGCAGGTGTCCGCGGACGGACCGATTCCTGACGACATCGATACGGTCATTGCGGCTACGACGAGCAAGATTCCCGTCTACACCGATGGCGCGAAAGCGAGCCGCCTCGTGATCGGTGTCGGCGCGTTCACGCCCGACGCGGCCGAGATCGCCGCCGAAACGGTCCGGGCGAGCCGCGTCTTCGTCGATGATTTCGCCGCGGCAAAAGAGGAAGCGGGCGATCTGCTGCAAGCGGGAGTCGACTGGAGTGCTGTCCGTTCGCTCGGTTCGGTCGTCGGCGGCGAAGTTCGGAAAGATCAGCCGATGGTCTTCAAGACCGTCGGCAGTGGCGCGTGGGATCTCGCCGCGTGTCGGGTCGCGCGCGCGGCCGCCGCCCGGACATAGGACTGATTGAGCCCCATTGGGGGGCGTGCATTGGCCGACGACCGAACGTCGGGCTGCCCAACGACGAAGCGCCCTCCTGCAGCGATACCCGTTTTGTAGTATTCTCTTACTTCGCGTGCTGCAATGCAGCACGGAAGTAATGGTTACGGAATCCTGCATCGTGTCCCGCCCCAAGTACCTTCCCGACAATTTCACGTTGGCCCTTGTCGGAACCGTCGTTTTCGCGAGCCTGCTGCCGTGCCGCGGTGAAACCGCGGTGGCAGTCGATTGGTCGACCGACCTCGCCATCGCCCTGCTCTTCTTTTTGCACGGCGCGAAGCTGCCGCGTGAAGCAATCGTATCCGGCGCCACGAATTGGCGCCTGCACGGTCTCGTGCTGCTGAGCACCTTCGCGCTGTTTCCGCTGCTCGGCCTTGCCTTCAAGCCGGTCCTCTCACCGCTCGTCACACCGGCGATGTATGGCGGCATCCTGTTCCTCTGCACGCTGCCGTCGACCGTGCAGTCGTCGATCGCGTTCACGTCGATGGCGAAAGGAAATGTGTCCGCAGCGGTTTGCAGTGCGTCGGCCTCGAGCTTGCTCGGCATCTTCATCACGCCCGCGCTGGCGGGCGTGCTGATTTCGAGTCATGCGACGTCGGGCTCTGGCTGGCACACGGTCGGCAACATCGTGCTGCAGTTGCTCGTACCGTTCGTGTGCGGACAATTGCTGCGGCCGGTGCTCGGCGGATGGATCGACCGCAATCGCGGCGTCGTCCGCTTCGTCGATCAAGGCTCGATTCTGCTCGTCGTCTACTCCGCGTTCAGCGAGGCCATCAACGAGGGGCTTTGGCATCGCGTGCCGGTCTCGGCGCTGGTCGGATTGCTCGTCGTGAGCGCCGTCTTGCTGGCCGCCGCGCTGATCGTTACGGCGACGGCGAGCAAGTGGCTCGGCTTCGAGCGCGAGGACCGCGTCACGATCATTTTCTGCGGCTCAAAAAAGAGCCTCGCGTCGGGCATCCCAATGGCGAAGGTCATCTTCGCCTCCCATGCTGTCGGCGCGGCAGTGCTGCCGCTCATGCTATTCCATCAAATACAGCTGATGGTCTGCGCCGCGCTCGCGCAACGATGGGGTGCCGCCGCCGCTCGTGCCGACGCGCGCGAAGCGAAAAGCGGAAACCAGCGGGCCTTCAACGAAACGGTTTGACCGCGCCCGCTCCGCGGAAACTGAGAACAGGTGATGGCCTGCTTGTCGATCCGCCGCTCACTGCTGCGCGGGCGGTTGCGGATTATTCGCCGGGTTCGTATCGAATTTCAGCACGCGTTGGATGCCGTCGTTAGCGACAAGAGCCGACAACCGCGCATGAAGCTGGTCCGCAATATCCCTCTCATAGACCGGCTCGCCGCCTACATAGACGGTGAATGACCTCAGGTATTTCGCCTTCTTTTCCGGATTCCCGATCGTCTCCTTCGTCCATCGATAGAGCGGATAGCGCTCGGGGCCCGCGCGTTCGGCCTCCGCAACGTAATCCGTGAATGCGTCGAATTGGCACACGAGCGTTGCGTTGCTCCGACGCAAGATCAATTCGATCGCATCACGGCACGGATGCAGCGCCCCGGCCCGCAAGGCCTCGGCAAGCTCCGGCGCAACGTCGATTCGCACTTGGTATTGCCATCGTTCTTCCATCGGATGCCTCGCGAAGTGAAATCCGTACTGCTTTCATGGAATCTCAATTGTTCGAGTTTCAGGAAATGTGATGTTGGACAAGGCCTCTTTGTCTGAGTGCTCGACATCTCTACACTGCAAGACATCAACACAGCGCACCGCAATGGACTCGGTCCACGCGGTTCCCAGCCAGTTAAAACGTACCGGAGGTCATCATGAAGACGAAGTTTATCGCTGCTCTTGTTCTCGCTGCATCCGCGTCGATCGCCGCGCCCGCTTTCGCGAGCGGTTATGGTCCCGCACCGTCCTATCGTCCTGACGTCGGTGCGCCGTCGTCGCAACGTGGCATCAGCGCGCAAACGCTCGCGGCAGAGCAAGGCAATACCGCCGCTACGCAAAGCGACGTTGGCGGCTCGGTCTCGGTAGCGCAGTCGGGCGGCGCCCGTGTCGAGGCGGGTGGTCATATCAACGACACGTTCTTCGGTCGTTGATTGCAAGTTGCAGGGCGTGCTGCAGTGATGCTCTAAAGCGACTGCACTAGCTTTACGCGCCTCTCGAGCGCCATCGCGTGATGAACGCGATGGCGCTTTACTATTGGCTGCGGCAGATGGAGCAAGAAGAAACGCTATTGCTCGCCCAGCGCTTTTTTATGCCGCGGCAATCGACCGCACGTATCGCCGCGCGGTAACGGGTATGCCGGCCATCTGGTCCGATTCGGATCCCGCGAATTGCCAGCCTTGCTGCTCGTAGAACTTCATCGCACGGTTGTTCCCTTCAAGCACGAAGAGATAAAGCCGACTCTCCCCGAGGTTGCGAGTCCATTGCTCGACTGCATCCATCAACAGCTTTCCGAGGCCGCGCCCCTGGTAGTGCTTCGACACATGCAGATTGTCGAGCAGCACACCGTCGCGCGATTCGGGCTTGCGTTCGGCAAAGACGAAGCCTGCGGCTTCGCCATTGCATTCAGCGATGAGCGCGAGGCGATCGGCATCTGTCGGCGTGCTCATGCGAATCGCCCAATAGGCGATGCGTTCGCGCTCGACTTCCTCATCGAGATAGACATCGGGCAAAAGACCTCTATACGTGGTTTGCCAACTCACCGCATGCAGCTTCGCGATCGCCAGTGAGTCCTCCGCATCGGCTACGCGGAGTGAAATCCGTCCTGTTTCCATGGAATTCCAATTGTTCGAGTTTCAGGAAATGTGATGTTCGGCAAGCCCTCTTTGTCTGAGTGCTCGACATCTCTACACTGCAAGACATCAACACAGCGCACCGCAACGGACTCGGTCCAGGCGGTTCCCAGTCAGTTAAAACGTACCGGAGGTCATCATGAAGACGAAGTTTATCGCTGCTCTTGTTCTCGCTGCATCCGCGTCGATCGCCGCGCCCGCTTTCGCGAGCGGCTACGGTCCCGCGCCGTTCTATCGTCCTGACGTCGGCGCACCGTCGTCGCAACGCGGCATCAGCGCGCAAACGCTCGCGGCAGAGCAAGGCAATAACGCTGCTGCGCAAAGCGACGTTGGCGGCTCGGTCTCGGTAGCGCAGTCGGGCCACGCCCGCGTTCAGGCGGATAGCCCTGTCAACGACACGTACTTCGGCCGTTGATTGCGAGGCGAAGGGCGTGCTGCAGTGACGCCCTGAAGCGACAGCACTGCTTTACGCGCCGCTCGGGCGCCATCGCGTGTCGACGCGATGGCGCCCGATTCGTCTGGGCATCGATAACGCCAGCCTATCGCGCTGATTGATTCCGCGCATGACGCGCAAAACCCAGACACGGATTGTTCGAATTTCGGGAAATGAGTTGTTCGATCAACCCTCTTTGTCCGATCGCGCCGCAGCCTTAAGCTAGGAACTGTCAACGTTGAATTGAGCGCGCCGCAAGCGAATCGATTCGCTCTTAGGCGCGATCCTGCATACATCGATTGAAATTACCGGAGGACACCATGAAGACCAAATTCATCGCCGCGTTGTTGCTTGCAACGTCTGCCTCGATCGCTGCTCCCGCTTTTGCCAGCGGCTACGGTCCGGCGCCTTTCTATCGCCCTGACGTCGGTGCGCCGTCGTCGCAACGTGGCATCAGCGCGCAAACGCTGGCAGCCGAACAGTACAACGCCACGACCGTTGCTCGTGACGACACGACCAGCGGCGTGGGCGGCACCGTCGAGTCGTCGCAGTCGCAATCGGGCGGTGCGCATTCGCGCTCGGACAGCATGCCGACGCAGTCGGGCACCCAGGGACTGTATTTCGGCCACTGATCGATACTTCGGGGCGTAGTAGTACCAACGCTTCTGTATCGCCCGGCGTTCGAGACCATGCGGGCGCCGTCACGTTGACAAGCGTGACGGCGCCCGATTTCATTGCTGCATTTGCGGCATCAAGAGGTACGGTACCGGCGCAGCGCAAGGGCGCCGAGCACGCCGAGGGCGAGCACCGCGGCGGCGGCGATCGCGGCCTGCTCCGGCTTGACACGCGCGGCCGGCTCGAGATAGTGCCGCTCGGCGAGTTCGATCGATCGATCGGCCTGCCGCTCGAGCGCCAGCGCGACCGCTTCGGCAGGATGCATCGGCCAGCGCCCGGTGCCGTCGCGGATCTGCTGCCGGCAACTGAAGCCGTCCGCGATGACGAGCGTATCGGGCGCCGCCTTGCGGACGGCCGGCAGCAACACTTGCTCAGCGATGGTCTGCGAAACGTCGTAATGCTCGCGTTCGTAGCCGAACGATCCGGCATGTCCACAGCAGCCGCTGCGCAACGGCTGCAGCTCGATGCCCATCGAGACCAGCAGCTCGCGCTGCGCATCCGCGTTCAGCACCGCGCGCTGATGGCAATGCGACTGCAGCAGCGCACGCGCCTCGAGTCGCGGCGGCGACCAGCCGTCCGTCTGCGCGAGCAGCTCCGACAGTGTCAGCGTCTGTCGCGCGAGCCGTTCGGCGTCACGGTCGGTCGCGAGCAGGTTCGGCATTTCGTCGCGGAACACGGACGCGCAGCTGGGCTCGAGCACGACCATCGGAATGCCGGCGCGGATCGCGGGCCGCAGTTCGTCGAGTATCCGATGCAGCCGGCGCTTCGCCAAATCCAGGAACCCGTAGTCGTAGAGCGGCCGGCCGCAGCAAAGCGGCGCGTCGGGCACGGCGACTCGGTAGCCGGCCGCTTCGAGGACGCGCACGGCTGCCTTTGCCGTGCCAGGCAAGAAGAAATTGTTGAACGTGTCAGGCCAAAGAATCACTTCGGGCAGCGTCGGATCGCCGCTGCGCACGTGCTCGCGTTCGCGCTCTCGCCACCACTGCTTGAACGTTTCGGCTGCGTAAGCGGGCGTCTCGCGCTGACTCGTGAAGCCGGTGGCGGCCTTCAGCAGCGCGCCGATCCCCGGGCTTCGCAACAACGCGTTCACCCAGCCGGGCGCGAGCATCGCGACGCGGGACCAAACGTCGATGAGCCCCATCGAATAGGCAGCGCGCGGGCGCAACCGGCCCGCGTAATGGTGCGAGAGGAACTCCGCCTTGTAGGTCGCCATGTCGACCGAGACCGGGCAGTCATGCTTGCAGCCCTTGCATTGCAGGCATAGGTCGAGCGCGTCGCGCACCGCGTCGCTGCGCCATCCGTCCTTTATGGCCTCGCCGCGCATCATTTCGAACAGTAGCCGCGCCCTGCC
Source organism: Trinickia symbiotica (assembly GCF_002934455.1). Lineage (GTDB taxonomy): Bacteria > Pseudomonadota > Gammaproteobacteria > Burkholderiales > Burkholderiaceae > Trinickia > Trinickia symbiotica. The sequence continues at coordinate 444,186 of NZ_PTIR01000002.1, forward strand.
GCGCGTCGAATACTTTTCCTCACGCGTGGCCTGGAAGCTCGGGCACATCATCTCACCGCCGAGCTCGCGGCATTTGCCGACGCCGAAGCAGCGCTCGGTTGCGTCGGCGAACGAATGGCGATCTTCGGGAAAGTGGAAGTGCGTGACGACGTCGATCGGCTTGTAGTCGGGGCCGGTGCGCAGGTTCGTATCGAGCGGATAAGGATCGATGATCTTGCCGGGATTCATCCGCCAGGTCGGATCCCAAATCGTCTTGAAGTCGCGAAATGCCTGAATCACCTCGGCGCCGAACATCTTCGGCAGGAGTTCGCCGCGCGCCTGACCGTCGCCGTGCTCGCCCGAGAGCGACCCGCCGTAAGAGACGCATAGATCCGCCGCTTCTTCCATGTAGGCGCGAAATTTCCGCACGCCTTCGGTCGTGCGCAGACCGAACGTCATTCGCGTATGAACGCAGCCGTCGCCGAAATGCCCATAGAGCGTATAGCGGTAGTGGTAGCGGCGATTGAGCGCGTCGAAATCGCGCAAATAGTCGCCGAGCCGTTCGGGCGGCACGGCCGCGTCTTCCCAGCTCGGCCACGCCTCTTCGTCTTCGGGCACACGGCTCGCGCCGACTCCCCCTTCACGGAGTGCCCAGATCTCTTCCTGCTCGTGCGGATCCTCGAACAGATGCATGGCCGATGCGCCCGTATTCATGTTGCGCAGCGCGGCGAACGTGTTCTCGACTTTGCCCTTCGCTTCCTCGGCGCTCATGCCGCCGAATTCGACGAGCAGGTAAGCACCGTCGCTGTCGAGCATGTCCACTCCCGGCAGCCGTTTGCCCTTGCGAAGCATGTTGTCGATCATGTGCTGGTGAAAGCCCTCGATCGCAACCGGGCCGAATTCGCGGATCCTCACCACTTCGTCGGCCGCGGCGGCGGCGTTCGGATAGCTGAGCACCATCAGCGTGCGGAACGCAGGGTAATCGATCAGCCGCACCGTTGCGCCGAGCACGAGCGCGCACGTGCTTTCGGAGCCGACCAATGAGCGCGCGACATGGAAGTGCTTCTCGGGCAGCAGGTCGTCCAGGTTATAGCCCGAGACGCGGCGCGGGATCTGCGGATACGAGCGGCGGACCGCGTCGCCGTAGCGCCCGATCAGCGCCTTGAGATCGCGATAGATCTGCGCGCGTCGCCCGCCCTCGCGCACGATCAGCTCGAACGCATCGTCGGACGTCTCGCCGACGCGCATGCGCAGCCCGTCGTAGGTCAGCACGTCGAGCTCGAGGACGTTGTCGACGGTCTTGCCGCCCATCACCGTGTGTGCGCCGCACGAGTTGTTGCCGATGTTGCCGCCGAGCGTGCAGTAGCGGTGCGTGGCCGGGTCGGGAGCAAACGTCAGCCCGTGACGCTGGGCGGCGTCGCGCAACTGGTCATTGATGAGTCCGGGCTCAACGCGCGCCTGCCGCGATTCCGGGTCCAGCGCGACAAGCCGGTTCATGTACTTCGAAAAGTCGATCACGACGGCGACGTTGCAAGTCTGGCCGGCCAGGCTCGTTCCGCAGCCGCGGCCCAGCACCGGCACGCCGCGCTCGCGACATGCGGCGACGACCGCGATGACGTCGTCGTCGGTTTGTGGAATGACGACGCCGATCGGGACCTGCCGGTAAATCGAATGGTCGGTCGCGTAGAGCGCGCGCGATCCGCCGTCGAAACGGACCTCTCCGGCAATTTTCCCGCGTAGTGCGGCCGCCAGTTCGCGCGCCGCGTCGTTCTGCCTGCGAGCATCGCCGACGTGGCGCTGGCCGCGCGTCCTCGCGTGTGCATGCATATCGATGACGCTCATCGGCTACTCCTTCTTGCGCTCGTGGGATTCGTGCTTGGGCTCGCTCTCTTGCGCGCGCGGCGTTGCGGTGCAGAGGCGACGAACGCGAGCATCGGCAGAAGCCGCAGTTAACGTGCCTGTCCGCGAAGATCATAGTGGACGTAAGGCGGCCGCTGGTTTTCTCGGATCTGAGTTGATGCGTCGCCTCCTGGCACGATCGATGCGCGAGCCATTTAGATCACGATTGCGTTCCCGCCCTGCGATGTCGATGTTCGTCGTGCTGTCGGCCGTCGCCGGATTCGTCGATGCGGCCTGTTTTCTCGCCTTGTCGAAAGTTTTCACGGCGCATGTCACCGGCAATCTCGCAGCGCTGGCGAGCGCGCTCGTCAAGCCCGATGAGACGACGGCGTTGCGCGTTGCCGTCATCGTCGCGTTCGCCGGCGGCGGCGTGTGCGCCGTCGTTGCGGCACGCATCATCACGATCGATGGCCGCGCCGCGCCGATGCGAGCGCGGCGCGCGGTGATTCTCGTCGAGGCGGCGTGGCTCGCGCTGCTGCTGGCCTCACAGGCGGTGCTGAGCGACGGAACTTGGGCGCGGTACGCCGTGGCGCTCTGCGCCGGAGCTGCCATGGGTTGCCAGAGCGCGCTCTCGAAGCTGCCGGGCGAGCTCGGCATGGGCACACCCACCACCGTCATGACAAGCAACTTCAGCGCGTGGACGATCGCGCTCGTCGAGCGCATGACGCGTCGTCACGATGGCGACAGGCACGATCGGACGCTCGTTCAGCTCTCGCTGCAGCTGCTGCTGTTCGTGGCGGGCGCGGCAGCCGGCGCGCTCGGCTTGCATCGGTTCGGCATCGCCGTACTGGGCGTGCCGCTGGCCTTACTGCTGGGCGTGGTGCTGTTTTGCGGACGCAGGCACGATTAGCATGCAACCGCGTCCCTGAGCGGCGTGAGCCTCCATGATGACGATGTATGAAGATAGACTGCGCTGAGCCGCTCAGATTATGTGGAGGTTTCCCCCTATCAAGTAGCGCCCCACGTTGCCGTTATACCGCCCGAATCGACAGGCAACCGCGGCATGTTTGCCGCATCACGACAGGGGGAAAAGTGGACCGTCTGAGTCTGAACGCGAAGTTGTGGTTGGCCTTGCTGGTGACATGGCTGGGTTTGCTGTTGTTCGGAGGCTGGGCGGCCATACAAACGCGCGACACGATGCTCGCGGAGCGCAAAGCCGCGATTCGGAACGTCGTCGAGGCGGCGCACGGCATCGTCGCGCAATACGCGCAGATGGCGGAGCGGCACGAGCTGGCCGAAGCCGATGCACAGCAGCAGGCGATGGCGCGTCTTTCCGCGATGCGCTTTCCCGGCAATGGATACATGATCATCACGACCGCGAAACCCGTCGTGATCATGCACCCCGTGCTCGCCGATCTGCGCAACAAGGATGTGAGCCACTACGCGGACAGCGAAGGCAAGCTGCTTTTCGTCGATCTCGTCAAAGTCGGACAGGCCAGCGGTCAAGGATTCGTCCAATACATGGGCCGTGTGGCAGGCAAGACCGAGCGCATGCCGAAGCTCGCTTTCGTGAAGCGGTTCGAGCCGTGGGACTGGTATCTGATTTCGGGCCTTTACATCGACGACATCGACGCGGCTTTCACGGGCGACCTCATTCGCTACCTGATCGCCATCGTCGTGATCGGCAGCTTGGCTTCTCTGGCACTCGTGGTGATCATTCGCAACGTCAAGCGCAGTCTCGGCGGCGAGCCGGCCTATGCGGCGACGGTCGCCCAGACGATCGCCGAAGGTGACCTGACGCACAAGGTCGCGATCGCATCGGACGACGGCAGCATGCTGTCCGCCATGCAGCGCATGCAGCAGAGGCTGGCCGATGCCATTCGTCGCATTCGAGGCAGCACCGAGACGATAACCGACGCGGCGCGGCAGATCGCGGCCGGCAATCTCGACCTGTCGGCGCGCACGGAGCAGCAGGCGTCGTCGCTCGGTGAAACGGCCGCTAGCGTGGAGCAGCTGACGGCGACCGTGAAGCAGAACGCCGACAACGCGCGACAGGCTAATCAAATGGCGGCCGAGACCTCGCGGATCGCTGGCGAGGGCGGTGAAGCCGTGCAGCAAGTCGTCTCGACGATGCAAACGATCGCCGACAGTTCGAGCCGCGTCGTCGACATCATTTCCGTCATCGAGGGCATCGCGTTCCAGACGAACATCCTGGCGCTCAACGCGGCCGTCGAGGCAGCCCGCGCGGGCGAGCAAGGACGCGGCTTCGCCGTCGTAGCGGGCGAAGTGCGCAATCTCGCGCAGCGCAGCTCGGAAGCGGCGAAGGAGATCAAGTCGCTCATCGAGGACTCGGTCGGCCGCGTCGAAAACGGCAGGACGCTCGTCGAGGCAGCCGGCGCGAAGATGCAATCCCTGGTTCAATCCGTACGGCGCGTGACGGACATCATCAGCGAGATCTCGGCCGCCTCCGAGGAGCAGAGCCGCGGCATCGAGCAGGTCAACATCGCGATCGCGCAGATGGATCAGACGACGCAACAAAACGCGGCGATGGTCGAAGAAGCCGCCGCCGCGGCACAATCGATGGAAGAGCAGGCCCGTCTGCTCTCGGAAGTCGTGGGCGTATTCCGTGTGGCGGGGGCGCCGGCTTAGCGCCTCATACGGTTCTCGTTAAGAACAAGGCGCGTGGCGCTTCCCCTATCGGTGACAGAATATCGAGCGTCGAACGTCACCGATTCGAACGAGATGGGAGGCGCAGATGAGGAAGATCGCCAACGAAAGAGTTGCCGGAGCATCAGGCAACGATCTCGCAGCCGGGCTCAAGCAATTTTTTGCGCCAGGACTGGCCGGCATGGCGCTGGCGCTGGCGCTCGCACTCGGCTCCGCGTTCGCGCAAGCGCCGGCATTCGATAGTTTTGCCGTTGCGCCCGGTAGCGCGCCTCACGATGTCGCGCCGGACCCAGCCGCGGGCGGTGCCGTCTGGTTCACCGAGCAAGCGCAGGGCGCGGTGGGCCGGCTCGATCCGCGCACGGGGAAGATCGAGAAGGTTCCGCTCGGTGAGGGATCGGCACCGCATGGGGTGATCGTCGGTCCCGATCGAGCCGCCTGGGTGACCGACGGCGGCGCGAACGCGATCGTGCGCATCGACGCCGAGACGCTCGCCGTCAAGCGTTTTCCATTGCCGAAAGGCCGGCCGGAGGCCAATCTCAACACCGCCGTATTCGACAAGCAGGGCCATCTCTGGTTCACGGGGCAAAGCGGCCTCTACGGCGAGCTCGATCCGAAGACGGGAAGCATGCACGTCTTCGACGCGCCGCGAGGCCCAGGGCCCTATGGGATCTGCGTGACCCCCGACGGCAGTCTCTATTTCGCCTCACTGGCCGGCAGCTATCTGGGCCGCATCGATCCGAAGACGGGCGCGACGGAGGTGATCGAACCGCCCACGCCCAATCAAGGCGCGCGCCGCGTCTGGTCCGATTCGAAAGGGCGCGTCTGGATCAGCGAATGGAACGCCGGGAAAGTCGGCATGTACGATCCGGCCACGCGTGGATGGCGCGAATGGCGATTGCCTGGCGACAATCCGCACGATTACGCCATCTTCGTGGACGATCAGGATATCGTCTGGCTCAGTGAGTGGATCGCCAATGCACTCGTGCGCTTCGATCCGCGCACCGAACGGTTCGCCGTGTTCGCGCTGCCTCGCGCGCACGCGAACGTACGTCAGATGGCCGGCCGCCCGGGCGAGGTCTGGCTCTCGGAATCGGGCACGGATCACCTGCTGCGCTACCGGTCCGGGAAAACCGGCTCGCGCGGCAATTGATTCGCCTGCCCGCACGGCCGCGAGGGCCCATCGCTGACGATGAGCCTGTTCGCGCCGTCCGTTGTTGCCGTCGTTGTTACTTTTAGACCGCTGTCACCGTGACCGACTTCGTGACGAGATACGGCTCGAGCGACTCAGGACCGCCTTCTGAGCCATAACCGGAATCCTTCACGCCGCCGAACGGCATTTCGGGCCACGGCGTGGCCGGCTGATTGATCCAGAGCATGCCGACCTCGAGCCGCTGCGTGAGCAGATGGACGTTGCTGAACGAGCGCGTGAACGCGTAGCCCGCAAGGCCGTACGGTAGCCGGTTGGCCTCGTTGATGGCCTCGTCGAGCGAGTCGAAGCCGCGTACCGCCGCAATCGGGCCGAACGGTTCGTTGTTGAAGACATCGGCATCGAGCGGGACGTCGGTCAGGACTGTCGGCGCAAAGAAGTTGCCCTCGCTGCCGATGCGCTCGCCGCCCGTCGCAATGGTTGCACCCTTCTCCCGCGCGTCGGACAGCACGCTGGCCATCGCGCTCAGCCGGCGCGCATTGGCAAGCGGCCCGAGCGTCGTGCCTGCGGTAAGGCCATCGCCGACCTTGATGCTCTGCGCCTGCTTCACGAGCGCTTGCTGGAACGCCTCGCGAATGCTGTTGTGGACGAGAAAGCGAGTCGGCGAGATACAAACCTGACCGGCATTGCGGAATTTCGCGCCGCCCGAGATTCGCGCCGCGAGCTCGACGTCGGCATCTTCGGCAACGATCACGGGCGCGTGGCCGCCGAGCTCCATCGTCACGCGCTTCATGTGCTGACCGGCGAGCGCCGCGAGCTGCTTGCCGACGGGCGTCGAGCCCGTGAACGTGACCTTGCGGATGGCCGGGTGCGGAATCAGGTAGCCCGAGATCTCGGCCGGATTGCCGTACACAAGCCCGATCACCCCCGCCGGCACGCCTGCATCCGCGAACGCGCGCAACAGTTGCGCCGGCGAAGCGGGCGTCTCTTCAGGCGCCTTCACGATGAACGAGCAGCCGGTCGTGAGCGCCGCGCAGAGCTTGCGCACGACCTGGTTGACCGGAAAATTCCACGGCGTGAATGCCGCGACGGGGCCGACCGGCTCCTTGACGACGAGCTGCTGAACGGCAAGGCTGCGCGACGGCACGACGCGCCCATAGACGCGACGTCCTTCGTCCGCAAACCATTCGATGATGTCCGCCGCCGCCAATACTTCGATGCGGGATTCGGCGAGCGGCTTGCCCTGCTCCAGCGTCATCAACCGCGCGATCGTCTGGCCGCGCTCGCGCAGCAGCGTGGCGGCTTTGCGCATCGTGGCCGCGCGCTCGTGCGCGGGCACCTTGCGCCAGATCTCGAAACCGCGCTGGGCAGCCGACACAGCTTGCTCGAGATCCGCAATGCCGGCGTGCGCGACCGTCCCGATCACCTTGCCCGTGGCCGGATTGACCACGTCGATGGTCTTGCCGCTCGCGGCGTCGCACCACTCGCCGTTGATGAGCAACTGCGTGTCCACGTACCCTTCGATTGCCATGCTGATCTCCTGTTTTCTGCCCGGAAAGACGTCCTACCGGAATCCTCTGCGCGCTCGCTCATTGGATGGTCGAGCTGCAAGGCGGCGGGAAAACCATAACTTTCGCAGAATTTGCGGTTTTCAGCAGAGCAACAGACAGAAGGCGACCGAAACGCCAGATGCTTTCAGTTTGCCAACAACAGCGTCACCCAGTACGCTCGGGACAGCGGATGCGCGCAGCGGTCGAGTCGAGCGTGGAGCGCTTGACTTCAATCGACGGCGACAGTCCCCAGCAGATCGAGCAGCGCGCACAACCGTTGGCGCTCGAGCATCGATATGCTCGGAAGTTCCAGCAGGCTGTCGATTTGCGAGACCCAGTATTCGCGGCGAATCAGGCGCGGACGCGTGATCAACACGTTCACGGCCTTCTCCAGTTGTCCCACATCGGCTTTCAGCATATTCACATGCATCTCCTTCGCGACAACGTATCATCGCCATCGCCTCATGTCGGCGAGCAAACCCCATTGCCCCAGGCGGTGCGCGGTCAAACGTTTGCGCCCGGCTGCTTGGCTTCCATGACAGTTCGATGACTACTGCCTATAACGACGACGGCCCAAAGAATCTTGATTGGGGAAAACACTTACATGGAGATCCGTCATGCCGGATGTCACGACCGAAATCGCGCGATTCAACGCAGGCCGCGATCACGAACGCCTCGCCATGAAGTATCGGCTCATGCGGGCCTCCGCTTTCGCGTTTCTGCGAGGCACCTGTCATCTTTTCTATGCGCGCGTGCGCGGTCTGCATGACGGAGGCGTGCTTGCGCAAGGGCCGTCGATTTGGGCCTGCGGCGACATGCACTTGCAGAACTTCGGCAGCTACAAGGGCGACAACGGGCTCGTCTATTTCGATATCAACGACTTCGACGAAGCGTGCCTCGCCCCTTGCCTTTATGAATTCATCCGCTTGCTTACGAGCGTGCTCGTCGCCGCGGAGGATCTGCGCATCAGCCGCGCCGAGGCGCTCGCCTTGTGCCACGTGGCCGTCGAATCGTATGGCACGGCCCTGGGCCTCGGCAAAGCGCGCTGGATCGAGCACGAGCTGGCCGAGGGCATGGTGCGCGAGCTTTTCGATTCGCTGGGTAAGCGCACGAGAGTCGATCTTCTGAATCGACGCACCGAGTCGAACGGCAAAAAGCGCGTCCTCAAGATCGACGGCAAGAAGGCACTGGCGATCGACGACGAAAGACGAGCTGCGGTGATGGCCTTCATGAGCGATTTCGCGAGCGGCCAGGACAATCCCGGTTTCTACCGGCCGCTCGACGTGGCGCGGCGGATCGCGGGAACGGGCAGCCTCGGCGTCGATCGGTATGTGATCCTCGTCGAAGGGAAAGGCTCGCCCGACGGCAACTACCTGCTCGATCTCAAGCAAGCGTTGCCGTCGTCGCTCGCCCCCAACCTCACGGTGGCGCAACCGCATTGGGATAGCGAAGCGCACCGCGTGGTGGAAGTGCAAGCGCGCGCTCAAGCCGTACCGCAAGCGCTTTTGCACGCGGTAACGTTCGAGAAGCGCCCATACGTGCTGCGCAGCCTGCAGCCCTCGGAAGACCGCGTCGACCTGGGCGCTTGGGACGGCAAGTTGCCGCGACTCGAATCGGTCGTCGACAACATGGCGCAGCTCTCGGCATGGGCGCAATTGCGCAGCGGCGGCCGCCAAGGGTCCGCGATCGCCGACGAACTGATCGCGTTCGGCGCGCGAAAAGATTGGCGGCTTCCGTTGATCGATCTTGCCGTCAAATGCGCCGAGCAGGTCGTCGGCGATTGGCGCGAGTACTGCGAAGGCTACGATCGCGGCGCGTTCAAGAACTGACTCGTCGCATCCAAAAGAATTAGGCAAGAAATCCGGAGGATTCGATAAGCGAAGGATGTGCAGTTTCATGCACACTCCCACATCGTCGCAGACCTCCGGAGCCGTCAATGTCCACCTCGTTCGTTCTCAACGGCAAGTCCACGACCCTCGATGCCGATCCCGACATGCCGTTGCTGTGGGCCATCCGCGAAGTCGCGGGGCTCCACGGAACCAAGTTCGGCTGCGGGATGGCGCAATGCGGCGCCTGCACCGTTCATCTCGAGGGCCAGGCCATACGTTCCTGCGTGACGCCGCTCTCAGCCGTCGCCGGCCGCCACATCACCACGATCGAAGGCCTGCAAGGAAAGCCCGCGAAGGCCGTGCAAGCCGCGTGGGTCAAGCTTCAGGTTCCCCAGTGCGGTTATTGCCAATCCGGTCAGATCATGTCGGCCGCGGCGCTGCTCGAACACAATCCGGCGCCCACCGATGCCGACATCGATGCCGCGATGAGCGGGAACATCTGCCGATGCGCGACCTATGCGCGCATTCGCGCCGCCATTCATGAAGCCGCTCAAGAGATCAAGGGGTAACGACTCATGACGACCGATATCGCTGAAGTATCGCGGCCGGCACGGCGCGAGTTTCTCAAGGGCGTCGGCAGCGCGGCGGCGCTCGCGCTCACCATCGGGTTCGAATGGGGCGTCTCGGCGCCGCGCGCGCTCGCCGCGACGTCCGCATCGGGCGGCCCAGGCGGCCCGGCGGGCGGCACCTTCATGCCTAACGCATTCCTGCGCATCGGCACGGACAATCGCGTGACCGTCATCGCGAAGCACGTCGAGCTGGGTCAGGGAGCCTATACGGGCATCGCGACGATCGTCGCCGAGGAGCTCGACGCCGACTGGTCGCAGATCGGCGTCGAAAGCGCGCCGGCCGACGCAACGCGCTACGCGAACCTCGCATTCGGCAAGATCCAGGGCACGGGCGGAAGCTCGGCGATGTCGAACTCGTGGATGCAGCTTCGCGAAGCAGGCGCCAAGGCGCGCGCCATGCTGATCGCGGCGGCGGCGCAACAATGGAACGTGCCCGCGACGGAGCTTCGCGCCGAACGCGGCACCGTCCATCATTCGGCAAGCGGCAAGCAGACGACTTACGGCTCGCTGGTCCCCGTCGCGGCAAAACTTCCCGTACCTGAGACCGTCGCGCTCAAAGACCCGAAGACATTCAAGCTCGTCGGCGCGAAACCGCTGCCGCGCGTGGACGTCCCCCCGAAGACGAACGGCACCGCGCAATTCACGATCGACGTTGCATTGCCCGGCATGCTCGTCGCCGTCATGCAGCGCCCGCCGCTCTTCGGCGGCACGGTGAAGTCGTTCGACGCGTCGGCGGCGAAGGCGGTGCCCGGCGTCGTCGACGTCGTGCAGGTTCCGCGCGGCGTCGCCGTCGTCGCGAAAAGCTTTTGGGCCGCGAAGAAAGGACGCGACGCGCTCAAGATCGAATGGGACGATAGCCGCGCCGAAAAGCGCAGCTCGACCGATATCATGGCCGAGTACCGCCGCCTTGCCGACAAGCCTGGCCTTCCCGCTCGCGTAGTCGGCGACGCGCCGAAGGCGATCGCCGGTGCCGCGCGAAAAGTTTCGGCCTCCTATGAATTCCCCTATCTCGCCCATGCTCCGATGGAGCCGCTCGACGCCGTCGTCAAGCTCACGGCCGACAGCTGCGAGATATGGGCGGGCGATCAGTTCCAGACCGTCGATCAGGGCAATGCCGCGCGCGTCGCGGGCCTTCAGCCGGAGCAAGTTCGGATTCATACGCTCTATGCGGGCGGCAGCTTTGGACGGCGCGCCAACGCGGAATCGGACTACATCGTCGAAGCGGTGTCGATCGCCAAGGCACTCGGCGCCAATGGCACGCCGGTCAAGCTGCAATGGACGCGCGAAGACGACATTCACGGCGGCCGCTATCGCCCGATGTATTTCCACAAGCTCGAGGCCGGCCTCTCCGCCGACGGCCAGTTGACCGGCTGGCGGCACGTGATCGTCGGGCAGTCGATCCTCGCGGGCACGCCGTTCGAGGCGGTGATGGTCAAGAACGGCGTCGATGCGACCTCGGTCGAAGGCGCGGCGAACATCGCCTATGCAATTCCCAACATCGCCGTCGAGCTCTCGACGACGCAATCGGCCGTACCTGTGCTCTGGTGGCGCGTCGTCGGCAGTTCGCACACGGCCTTCGCCGTCGAGGCGTTCATCGATGAAGTCGCTCATTCCGCGGGCCAGGACCCCTACATATTCCGGCGCAATTTGCTCGCGCACGAGCCGCGCATGCAAGCGGTGCTCGATCTCGCCGCCGAGCGAGCCGGCTGGAGCAATACGCCGCTACCGCCGGGCAAGGGCCGTGGCATCGCTGTCGCCGAAGCCTTCCATTCGTTCGTCGCGCAGGTGGCCGAAGTCACCGTCGACAAGGACGGCAAGGTCAAGGTCGACCGTGTCGTCTGCGCCGTCGATTGCGGCACGCCGATCAACCCGGACATCATCGCGGCGCAGATGGAAGGCGGCATCGGCTTCGGGCTCGGCGCGGCGCTCTCGAGCGCGATCACGCTCAAGGATGGCCACGTTGAACAAAACAACTTCGACGGCTATCAAGTCTTGCGCATTGACGCCATGCCCAAAGTCGAGGTCCATATCGTGCCCTCGAACGAAGCGCCCACGGGCGTCGGCGAGCCGGGCGTGGCGCCGATCGGGCCCGCCGTCGCGAATGCCATCTTCGCCGCGACGGGCAAGCGCGTCCATGTCTTGCCATTCGCCGCCGCCAACGTCCAAGCGTGAGAAACAATCTCAACGCGAGGGCTCAGCCATAGCGAGGAACAATTGTTGCGGCGACCTACATTGCTCTATCGTAGTAGCAGGGCGGCGTTGCGACGCCCGGGGGCGTGACTGCGCTCGCGCGATGAAGCGGGGGGGCCGCCGCGCCTCTCGCCCTGCTCAAATGATTTCCTTGCAGTTGAGGAGGCTCAAATGGCAACAAGTCGAGATGAAAAGGAGAAGGCGACCGGCGCTGAAAACACGCAGGCAACGCAGGGAGCTGACCAATCGCCCTCGGGCGACGGCAAAGGCCGTGGCGCGAGATATGGACTGCGCGGCCCCGCCCGGGTCGCTTCAGAAGAATTCGGTGGCCCGATCATCGGGTTCGTCTGCGACACCGTGACGGGGACACTACGTATGACCGGCACCGTTGCAAACGACGCAGTGGAAATCGTGCGCGACGTGTTGACCGGCGCGGTGCACGCGACCGAGGAGGTCGGCACGGAAACGCTCGGCGCTGTCGGAACGCTCGGCAATGGGGTCGTCACGACCGCACGCGAGATTCTCGTGGGCGGCGTCGGCGGTGTCCGGGAGATACTCGGGTCCGCGGTACCGCTGCGTGGATCGGCGCGGGAGGAAGGCGTCGGTACGCGCGAGCGCGAGTCGGCGGGTAAAGCCTAAGTACTGGCTGGCGCGGTCGATTGCGCTTCGCCTGGGTGGGTGGCCGTGGTTCACGAGAGCGGCGGCGCCCCCCTCGGAAAATCAGAAAAGCGTTCCAAGCGCGTGCAGCACCAGACCCACCATGCCCCCGATCAACGTTCCGTTGACTCGGACGAATTGCAGATCGCGCCCCACCTCCACTTCGAGTTTTTCCGTCACGGTCGCGGTATCCCAACGCCGCACCGTGTCGGCAATCAGTCGCGCGAGCTCGTGCCGCTGAGCGGGCATCATATCGAGGATCGCCTCTCGCGCCCGCTCGTTCATCCGCGAGCGTAATGCTTCATCGCGCAACGCTTCGCGCGTCCATTGCGTAATGAGCGTCTGCAGTCGCGCCTTCACGACCGAATCGGGTGCCTGCGCGTCCATGCGCGTTTGTTCGACGAGCTCGCTCCAAAGGCTGCCGACCCAAGCTGCGAACGCAGGATGCTCGAGCAACTGCTCGCGCCATGCCTCGCATTTCGCCAGATAGGCCGGCGACGCGGCGAGCCCGGCGATCAGCTCATGCGCGAACTCGCCGAAGCGGCGCCGCCATGGATGATCGCGATTGTCGCGCACGTCGGTCATCGCTTCGTCGATGACGCGAATGACCGCGTCGGCGACCTTATCGTCGAGCGCGATGCGCTGCCATATCCATCCAGTGCCTTCGCGCACGCGGCGGCGGATCAGGTCGTGGTTCTCGTGAAAGAGCAACGCCAGCTCTTCGAGCGCAGGCGTAATGAGCGCATCGTAGTCGATGGTTCGCGCCACTTGCGTGAGCACGCCGCCCACGAGCGGCGCAAGCTCGATCTCGCGGATGCGTGCCGCGAGCGCGCTGCGCGTGAATTGCTCGACATCCTCGGTGCCGACACTGGCCAACAAGTCCGGCATCAGCCCAGCCAGATAGTCGGCGATCTGCCCCGTCTGCTCGGGCTTGCCGATCCATCGCACGAATGCGCCCGAAAGATCGACGTCGGCAAGCTTCGCCGCGATGTCTTCCTGCGATAGAAAATTCTGCTCGAAGAAATTGCCAAGGTTCTCGCCGATACGGTCTTTGTTGCGCGGGATGATCGCCGTATGCGGCAACGGCAGACGCAGCGGGTGCCGAAACAAGGCCGTGACGGCGAACCAATCCGCGATGCCGCCGGCCATGCCCGCCTCGGCGAACGCGCGGACGAAACCGAGCACAGGATATGCTCGCTCGAAAAACGCCGAAACGGCGAAGAGCGCGATCATCGCAATCAGCAGCCCTGTCGCGGCCGCTTTCATACGCCGCAGGTCGCGCGCTTTGTCGGGTCGTTGCTGTCGTTTGTCTCGTTTCATTTGCGGTCGATCGCGAGAACCTCGTGGACTGGCCGTCATTCTAGGCGACCCTTGGGGCTATCCCTAAACGGCTGGCATTCGCATCAGATTGACCTATGCTTGGTCTCTCAACCGCTGACGACGAAGAACACTCATGAACGGGCGTTCCGATGCGGCTCTCGCCACCGCGCTTACGCGCGCGCCGGGCGAGCCTGCCGCGATGCCTGATGCAGCGAACGCGGCCGTCGTCTTGCACTCGGCCGTGCCAGGGCGCGCAAGATTGCATGTACCGCGACTCTACCGCGACGAAGCGGCGTGCAACGCCTTTGCGCAGAGTTTGACTGCCCGCGGCCCCGTCCGCCGTGTCGAAGCCAGCTCGCTGACGGGAAACGCGCTGATATGGTTCGATCCGGCGATCCCGGTGGCCGAGATCGCCGCGCTGGCCGGCGAGCCGCCAAACGGTTTCACTCCGAATCATTCGCCACCGTCTGCCAGCGCAAGTGAAAGCGCAACGGCACGCGTTCTTCATCCTCCGTTTGCCGCGCGCGAACAGGACCGCAAAGAGCGTGCGCGCACAAGTGCCGGTCAGCTCGGCCAGGCCGCGCGGCCGTGGCACGTGCTCGATGCGAAGGAAGTGTTGCTCGCGCTCGGCTCGTCGAGGCTTCGCGGTCTGTCCGAGCACGCAGCGCGGCGGCGGCGGCTCGCGAACGGGCCGAATCGCCTGCAGCGGCCGCAGCGTCGCTCGCCGCTCGCCATGTTCGTGTCGCAATTCAAGAGCTTGCCTGTTGCGCTCCTGGCGAGTTCGGCCGTCGTCTCGATCGCCACCGGGGGGCTCGCCGATGCCTTGCTGATCACCGGAGTCGTGATCGTGAATGCGGTGATCGGCTATGCGACCGAGGCGCAGACCGAACGTGCGATCGACGCGCTCAGCGAGGACACGGAACGGCATGCGCTCGTGCTGCGCAACGGGGCCTTGCGCCGGATCGACGCCAGCGATCTCGTGGTCGGCGACATACTCGTGCTGTCGGGCGGTGCCTACGTGCCCGCGGATGCACGCGTGATCGAAGCCCGGCAACTGTCCGCCGACGAGTCCGCGCTGACAGGCGAAAGCGTGGCGGCAAATAAGTCGTCGAATCGCACCGATAGCGAGGACGTCGCGCTCGCGGATCGGACCTGCATGGTCTATATGGGCACGACGATCGTCACGGGCAACGGCCTCGCCGTAGTCGTCGCCATCGGACGCGCCACCGAGATCGGTCTCATTCAAACGCTCGTCGGCACCACGCGCCCGCCGGCCACGCCGATGCAGCGGCAGATGGAACGCCTCGGGAATCAGACGGTGCGAATCGCGGCCGCGATCTGCGGCCTGGTCTTCGTGCTGGGCCTGCTGCGCGGGCGGGGCTTGCTCGAGATGTTCAAGGCGTCGGTATCGCTCGCCGTCGCCGCGGTGCCCGAAGGACTCCCGACCGTCGCGACGACGACGCTCGCTCTCGGCATCCGCCGCATGCGCCGGCAAAACGTGCTCGTGCGCCGGCTCGACGCCGTCGAAACGCTCGGTGCCGTCCATACCGTCTGCTTCGACAAGACCGGCACACTGACGGTCAACCGCATGCGCGTGCTCGCCATGCATGCGAACGGCGAGCGCAGCGCCGTGATGGACGGTCTCCTGTATTCGCCGCAAGGTCGAATCGATCTCTTCGCGCGCGAGGACGTGCTGAGGCTCATGCACGTCGCCGTGCTCTGCAATGAAGTGCAGTTGCGAGGCACGGCGCCGCGCTATCGTCTCGACGGTTCCTCGACCGAAATCGCGCTCGTCGAGCTGGCGCTCGCCGCCGGCATCGACGTCAATGCCGTGCGCATGCGTCATCCGCAGCTGAAGATCGCGTATCGCGCCGAAGATCGAAACTACATGTGCACGCTGCATCGGCATGCGGAATCGGGAGGGCATATCCTCGCCGTCAAAGGCAATCCGGTCGAGGTGCTTGCGCTTTGCGACGAGCAGATGAAAGACGGTCAACGCCTTCCACTGGACGACGAAAATCGCCGCCGCATTACCGAGGCGAACGTCGAGATGGGCGGCAGCGGGCTGCGTTTGCTCGGGTTCGCCTATGCGTCAGGCGACGAAACGCTGGGCGTGGATTCGCGCGGCCTTTGCTGGCTCGGCATGCTGGGACTCGCCGACCCGATCCGCGAGGGAGCGAAGGAGCTGATCGCCCTCTTCGAAAGAGCCGGCATCAAGACCGTCATCATCACCGGCGACCAGAGCGTCACGGCGCAGGCGATCGGCAAGACGCTCGGCATCGGAACCAACGGCGGCGCGATCGTCGTTGACTCGACGCAGATCAACGGCATCGACGAAGCCGCCTTCGCCGAGCTTGCCGCGGACGCCGACATTTTCGCGCGTGCGAGCGCCGCGCAAAAGCTCAGTATCGTGCGCAGGCTGCAACGCCAGAACCAGGTCATTGCAATGGTCGGTGACGGGGTCAACGATGGTCCCGCGCTCAAAGCCGCGGACATCAGCGTGGCGATGGGGCGTCACAGCACGGATCTGGCACGCGAAGTGGCGGACGTCGTCCTGGAAGACGACGATCTCCAAACGCTGACGATCGCGATGAGTCAGGGTCGCACCATTTACAACAACATCCGCAAATCGGTGCACTTTCTCGTCTCGACGAACATGAGCGAAATCATCGTGACGCTGTCGGCTTTCGGCCTCGGTATCGGCCAGCCGCTCACGCCGATGCAGCTGCTCTGGATCAATCTTCTGAGCGACGTCTTCCCTGCCCTCGCGCTCGCCGTGGAGCCTCCCGAACCCGACGTGCTGCAAAGACCGCCGCGCGATCCCGGTGAAGCGATCGTGCAGCGCGCGGACATGCTCCGGTACGGCAAGGAAGCGCTCGCGATCAGCGGCGGGGCGCTCGCGAGTCATGCCTTCGCGGCGATGCGTCACGGTGTGGGCGCGGCGGCTGGGACCGTTTCGTTCATGACGCTCACGCTCGCTCAGCTCTTGCATGCGTATAGCTGCCGTTCGTCGACGCGCGGCGCGCTCAGCATCGTCAAGCGGCCACGCAACCGGCAACTCGATCTCGCGATCGGCGGCTCGGTGGCGCTGCAACTGCTTGCCAGTGTGACTCCGGGGTTGAATGGAATGCTCGGACTGTCGCGCATCGATGTGCTCGATGCGCTGGCCATCGCCGCCGGTGCGACGGCGCCCTATCTGCTGAACGAATCGACGAAGCCGGCGCTGGCCGTGCGCAACGGGCCGCGCGAGCCGCGTTGAGCGTTTCTTTTTGGATTACGTTAGATCAATGCCGCGACGAGCGCGATCGCGCAGCGCTCGACCAGCGCTTCGATCGTCTTGTCGACGAGCGCATCCGCGAGCGACCGGGAAGGCATTGCCCGTGCAATACCGCCCATCTGCGGCATCGTCGCCGCCGGGGCAGTCACATAGGGAATCGCTCGCGCTTCGAGCAAGCCGCACGCCTTGAGTTCGGCGAAGATCCGCTCGGCGCTGACGAACTGGGGGTCGAAACGCACGACGAGGCTGCCGGTAAGCGAGTTACCGATCGCGCTGCGCACTCCATCGAGCACGCACAGCTGCTGCGCGGCAAGGCGCGCGCGCGCGTCGTTCCGTTTGATCGCCGAAAGCTTCAGTCGAAGCCGGCCGGGCACGTGATGAACGTGATCCGCGAAATACTCTGACTCTGCCATCCTTGCAAGCGCCCCGTTACACATCCATGCCGATAGCTCGGCGTCATGCGTTATTGCAACGCGTCGATGTGACGGCTTGATTAAAGCGCGCTGATTTTCGCGGAAGGCATGCGATTTTTTCGCCCCGGGCGACGCAAGCTTTATCGCCGATTGGGATCCGCGTCGTCGCCCGCTGCTGGCGGTACGGGTACGGGCGGCAGGGGCGCAGGAGAATCAGTACGCGCGCGAGGACGAGCACGCCACGCGTCATAGGCGTACCAGAACAGCGTGACGGCGGGGGCCATGATCTGCCCCCTGACCGTTTGCAGCGTACCGAGGCCGGCAAGCGTGGCACTGAGTCTGCGCGCCTGCGCTCGCTCGCGCTCCTCGTGAGACTCGCCGGGTTTGCGGCGGGCGATCGCCGGCTCGCGGCGCATCACCGCATGGGCGCGCGCAGGCGCGCTTTCCTCCGACGAGACGCGCGGGGGCCGAAGCGAGAACAACCCATGCCGATCCGCATAGGTCGCAATCGCGTCGACTGTCGTCGTATGCCGGATCAGTATGCTGCCCGTCAGCGGACTCGCATGCACATCCGTCACGCCGTCGCATTGCGCGAGACGCCGCGACAGGTCAGAAAAGTACGCGGCGTCGCGACGCCGCGAGCGCAGTTTGATGCGCAGCCTCCCCGCAATCCGATGCGTGAGCTGCGCTTCGTCAAGAGGCACCGGGATGATCCTGTGAAGAAGAAGATGTGGCCGCTTCGCCGCCGTTCGCCCCGTGCGCCGCACCCGCCGCGGACATTCCTTCGACGATTGCGCCTTCGCGCGGATGCTCGAGTTCGGCGCGCGCCTCGGCCACGAGGTCTTCGAACACCTCGGCCATTTCCGCGGCGGCCTCTCTGCCTTTGTCGAAAAGAATGACGCCTGTCTTGATCACCGATTTCGCAAGCGGCTTCGAGACGGCGGCAACGACGGGCAATACGACCGGTGCAAGCACTACTGCACCGACGCCAACCGCGAGCCCCGCCAAGAGGTTGCCCCTGAAGAAGTCGTCCAGTCCGGCCATGACGCGCCCTCCGCAAAGAAATCCATTATAGACGTGCGGTTTCGCGCTGCCGGTGGGTGATCCACCGATTGCGAAATCACATTCAGCGACGGCTAGCGAAATCGGGCGCGGGATGAGGCGCCGGCCCGCGTTCGGGATGCAGCTTCACGAAAGTATCGAATGCGAGCCACAGAAAGACCCAGCCGGGCACGGTTTCGATCATGAGCCCGCGCCTCGCGATGGACCACGCGCCGGCGGCCACGAGCGCGAGCGGCAGCACGAGCCGCAAATTCATTGGCATGCCGATCGCGCGGCGCACATAGGCATCGAGATCGTCGATCGCTTCTGTGAAGCCCGGATGGCGGCCAGACTCCAGTCCGGCCTCGTCGACGGCCGGCGGATGCAGCGTGGACTCGACTACGACGTCGAGGTCCTCTAAGAACTGAAAGATCCCCTTCCCGTCGACTTTCGCATGATCGTAGGGAATCGTCATGCTGCCGGTCGCCGCATTGACGACGACATCGCCGATGCCGTGCTTCGACTCGAGGTATTGCTCGATGCGCTCGAGCTGCGCCTTGCTGCGCGATCGATGGTCGAACTTGACGCGCAGGCGGCCGCGCACCTGGCTGGCCACCCGCGCGTGGGAATGCGGCTTCTCGCTCGAAGGTTTCATTTGGCTGTCTGACTCGCCCGAAGGAAGAAGAACAACCGAACGCCGCGAGAAGCGTGCCAGCCTGGGGCTATCTACAGCAACTGCCAGCCCCTAATACTGCGCGACAATCGTCACGCGTCGGTTCGCGGCGCGCGCCACGGCATCGTCGCCAAGCGCGAGCGGATCGTTGTCGGCCCGCCCGATTGCGGCAAGGCGGCCCGGCTCGATCCCCCGCTCGACGAGGAAGCGCACGACGGCCCCCGCTCGCGCAGCCGAAAGCTCCCAGTTCGAGGCATATTGAGCCGTCGCGATCGGCGCGCTGTCGGTATGGCCTTCGACGAGGATGCTCCTCGGCGAGCCTTTCTTCAATACCTCAGCGACGCGCGTGAGATCGTCGAGGCCGTCGGGCAACAGTCGCGCCTCGCCGGAATTGAAAAGAACCCTCGCATTGATCGCGATTTCGATCCCCTGCGGCGTCTCCTTCACGGTCACTTCGCGCCGGTCGACGAGCGGCGCGAGCAGCGCGACGAGCCGAGCCCTGCGTGCAAGATCGGGCTGCGCGACGGATGGCGCCACGGCCACGGGCACCGCCTGAGCGGCCGCGGCTTTCATTTCGGACTCCTTCGTTTTCGCGAGCTGCAGAATGTACATTGCGAGGAAGAAGACCATCAAGGTCGTGACGAGATCGGCATAGGAAAGAAGCCAGCGCTCGGAGCGGGCTTCGTCCTCATGCTCCTGATCGCGCGGCGAAGTGCCGGGCGGCTTGCTGATCGATGAAAATTCCATGTCCTCGGACGCTCCGTTCGACTGCCGAATCGAAAGGGACCGGCAGACGCTGCACCTGTAAGTCAGCCGAGCAATTCAGCCGATCGTTCGCGGATATCTCCGGCGAGACGGGTTTCGATCGTTTGCGGCGATTCCTTGCGCGATATGGCGAGCAAGCCGTCGAAATAGAGCCTTCGGAAGCGCAGCTCCGAATCGACCTGCGCCTTGATCTTGCCGTAGAGCGGCAAGAAGATGAGATTAGCGAGACCGAGACCATAGAGCGTCGCCGTAAACGCCGCGGCAATGCCGCGTCCGAGCGAAGCGGGCTCGAGGATATGACCCGTCACGTGAATGAGGCCGAGGACGGCGCCGAGGATACCGAACGTCGGCGCGTAGCCGCCGGCCTGCTGCCAGATCTTCGCCGCGGCCATGCGATTGCGCTCGTAAGCGTCGAGCTCCCTGCGCAATGCATCTTCGAGCACCGGCGTCGGCACGCCGTTCGCCAGCAAGTCGAGGCCGCGTTTGGCGAAAGCGTCGATGCCGTTCGAATCGATCGATTCGAACGCGAGCAGACCGTTGACCTTGGCCTGATCGCCCCATTCGAGCAGCAACGCAAGATTCGCGCGATCGACCTGCTTCGGCTTCGAGAACGCGAGCGCGAGTTGCTTCACGCCATCAAAAAAACGCGCCCAGGTGTTCTGTATCATCACCGCGCCAAGTGTGCCGCCGAGCACGACGACGAGCGCCTCGGCCTGCAGCAGCGACGTGAAGTCGCCGCCTTCGAGCCAGAAGCCGGTGGCGATTGCGGCGGTACCGAAAATGGCACCGAATAACGTAAGCAGATCCATAGCCGATCTATTCCAGTTTGGTGAGGCTGTCGTGCAATCAGGCCGCGCCGGCCGTCGGGGCCGATTTGAGCGCCTTCACCGTTTCGAGGAAGCGCACCTCGATGTCGCCCACCTCGACGGGGTCGATCTTGATGTCGCGACGCATGACCCACGCAATTTCGTTCCTGCGCGTTTCCGTCATCACGGCCAACAGGCGGTCCACGACCGATTGGTCCGTCATCGAGGCGAAGAGCTTCGCGAGATCGTAGGTATCGGTCTGGCTGATGGCTTCGAAGAGCGTGCGCTGATCGACGTACGCCAGGTCCTCGAGCGACTTCACCTCGGTCACCCTGCGCGGATTGCGGCGCGAGAAGTAGGCGACGCCCTTCTCCTCGACGTAGTTGAGCACCTTGGTCTTGCGGAACGCGAACACGTCCTCCGCGATCTCGGCGTGCGAGAGCTTGTTGAGGATCACGGATTTGTCGACGCCGATCAGCGCCTCGAGATCCGTCAGATCGATCAGCTCGAGCTCGCTGTTGATCGCGATATCGAGATCCTCGTCGGCCACCTGTTGCGCACGCTCCGTGATCCGCGCCGGGTCGAATGTGACGAGCTGGCGTGCCGCGGCGCCGTCGTTCGCCGCATAGCGCGCGGCGTTGCTGCTGAAGTGCTCCGTGGTGCCCGACTGCAGCGTGATGAGATTGAGCTTTTCCATCCGCTTCAACATCGTCATGACGTGTGGGCGCGAATGCCCCGCGATGGCCCGGCATTTCTTGATGACGTCGACGAGCGGCACCGAGACTTCGTCGGACTGGCCGCGACGCGCCCAGCCATCTCCCGAGTCGGCGTTTTCCGATCCTGCCATCAACGAAAGGACATGCGCGTACGAGAGCACGCCCGGCAGGAAATCGGCATGCGTATAGGTCGCGAGCAGATCGTCGCGCTTTCGCAGTCGGCGGATCGTCGAGCGCACGATATGCCGCAACAGCGGCGAGGCGCGCTCGAGCTCCTGCTCGACCATTCCCGCCTGGATGACCGTCAGTTGGCAGAACGTCAACGCCTTCGCCGTATGCGCTTTCGGTTCGGGCGGCAGCAACGCGGCTTCGCCGAAAAACTCGCCCTTGCCGAGGGTGGCGAGCACGACCTTCTTGTCGTCGCAATTGGTCGAGATCTCGACCTTGCCGTCCGCGATCACATAGATGACCGGCTCTCCGGCGTAACCTTCGGAATAGATGACCTCACCCGGCGCGGCCGCCCGCGACCACGAAGTGCGTTGTTGGCTCACTGTCGATCCCCTGTCAAGCTTGGATGTTGTGCTTTCCCCGTATGGACCGGATAACGGCAGCTTGTCAGGAAATCTTTATCGATGTTTTCCCGTAACGAACCTCATGCCTCGGTAACAATGACCTATCTCTCGACGACCGGCGGAAGCTCGACGGCTCGTCGCGACTCGCTAAGGGGTCTTCCACAACCGGGTCAACGGACCGCCCGCACCCGTCAACGGGTCGCTTTCCGGAAAGTCGACGGCAAGCATCGCCTCGTGCTCTGCCTCGCTCAACGCCTCGCGACTGATGGCGGTGTCCTGATTGGGTGGATAGGCGCCGACCACGAGAAAATCGGAGCTCGCCTCGATCCTGCAGTGCGCTGTGCCCGCGGGCAGAACGACGACGTCGCCCGCCTCGACTTCGACTTCGCGCCCGACCGGCGGCGGGCCACCGAGAATGACACGCGCCCTGCCACGCGCGAAACCGAGCACTTCGTGCGTCGACGGGTGGAAATGATGGAAATCGTAGACACCGTCTCGCCAGTGCGGCGGCCAACCGTTCTGACTGAAGAGCTGCTCGAAGCGCGCAGCGGGATCCGAGCCGATGATGGGCACCGCGCGTCGATACACGAGCACGGGCAAACGCGGGTTGTTCGGAATCCAATCGTTCGAGGGCAACTGAAAGGCGTCAGGCTGCGGAAGCGCGGCGGTCGAATCGGTCGCCCCGAGCGTGGCGAATGCCGATAGCAATCCGCGAAGTCCGGGCCCTACGTTGAAGCATCGTTGTTCCTGCTTAGTCATCGAGGTTCTCCTTGAGCGACATCATCGATCAAGCAAACCTCGTGCGAGCGCCAGCCGTTCTTGACCGGCGCCCTCCTCACCGAGACGAACGCCTTACTGACCTCCCCCATAAAGCGCGTTCAAGCGATCCAACGTCCCGTCTTTTTGCGCGCGGAGCAGCTCTTGATACACCTCGGCCCGCGTCTTGCCCATGGGAGCACCGCTCTCCATGCCAGCAGCCGGTTGCGCGCCCACGGCGTTCTGCGTCATCACCGTGGCGTCGTTCGATGTCGTGCTTGGCGTGTCTTCGTTTCCTGCCGCCATTGCCTGCGTGGTACAAACCGCGAATGCGGCAATTGAAATTACCGTCAGCGTCTTCATGGACTTTCTCCAGCGAGATACGGGCGAGGCCCGGCACGGATCGCTCAATGCGGTGCGCGCCGGTTGCGAGTGACGCTCGTGCTCGATGCAGGAACGCCACGCCGGAGGTACCGGGAGACACGACGGTTTATTCCTGGTTTTTCGTTGATGCGGGAGCGCTAGCATCCAGACGCTGCGCCAGATGCTTTAACGCATCGGATACCGCAACGGGATACGGATCGGCAGGCTCCAGGCTTTGCAACGCAAGTGGCAGCGCCATCAATTGGCGGCGCGCGTGGTCGCGGCTGGCCGCGAGGTTCGGCTGGCCTTTGCGGCGCGCACCCGCCACCATGACCGGCTCCAGCAGCGCAATGCCGTCTCGCCTTTCGTCCGCGAGCGCGAGGCAATCGCGAGTCATCACACCGTGCCGGTCCACCTGCCGAAAGACGGCCTTGCGCGCCGGCCAGGTCGCCTTGCCCTCGGAACGCTTGCGCCGCGGCTGGTGCGCATATTCGACGAGCTTGTAGGCAAAATCCAGGTAAGGAGCATCGGCGGAGGTATTCATGCGCGTGCCCACGCCGAAGCCGTCGATCGGAGCATGGGCCGCGACGAGATCGCGCACACGGTATTCGTCCAGATTGCCGCTCGCGAAAATCGTGACGTACGGCAATCCGCCCTCGTCGAGGATGCGCCGCACGCGGCGCGCATGCTCGCCCAGATCGCCGCTATCGATCCGGACCGCCTTGATCGCGATGCCGTATCGCGCGACGCGGCGAGCGAGGTCGACTATCTTGCGCGCGGCCGCTTCGGTATCGTACGTATCGATCAGCAACGTGGTATTGGCCGGCTGAGAATGAGCGAAGTCCTCGAAGGCCTGAGTTTCGTTCGCGTGCGCCTGCACATACGAGTGCGCCATCGTGCCGTGGACCGATATTCCGAAGCGCACGCCGGCGGCAAGCGTCGCCGTTCCCGTGAAGCCCGCGAGATAGCTTGCACGCGCGGAAAGCAGCGCGGCCTCCGAGCCGTGCGCACGGCGCAGCCCAAAGTCGATGAGCTGCGCATCGGGCGCCGCGAGTACGATACGCGCGGCTTTGCTCGCCACGACCGTCTGATAGTGGATCAGGTTCATCACGCGGCTTTCGACGAGCTGGGCCTCGCGCATGGGGGCCGTGATCCGCAAAACGGGCTCGTCCGGAAAGAAGACGGTGCCTTCGCGGATCGCATCGACGTCTCCGGTGAAGTGCAGCGTCCCGAGCGAACGGAGGAACCCCGGCTTGAACCGGCCGGTTCGAGCAAGGAGCGCGAGGTCGTCTTCCGTGAACCGCAGTTTCTCGAGGTAGTCGAGCACCTGCTCGAGCCCCGCCGCCATGAGGAAGTTGCGCTGAGGCGGCAACGATCTGACGAATAACTCGAAGCTCGCCGAGTCGTTCATGCCGCCGTCGAAGTACGCCTGCAGCATCGTCAATTCGTACAGATCGGTAAGAAGCGGGCTATCGAGCGATACCTTCATGGTGGCGTCCCCCCAACGGCGTCCGTGCCGGCGGCAGGCGCAACGCGTCGAGATCCCTGTGGAAGGTGCTCGCACTTTTTGCGCCAGCCGCGCGCGGTCAGCCCGTCGACAGGTCCAAGCCATCCGCCGAAAAGCGTCAACGGGGCATACGTCAGGCCGCTACATGGCCGCTTTCCTGGGGGCGCTTCTTCCCGCTGGCGGCACGTGCGCCGCTCGGCGAGCCGCCGCGCCAGTCATCGCCGCCTTCGAGCGCCGGCGTCGACTCGAAAAGCTCGGCCACCCATTCGGCGAACACCCGGACTTTCGCGGACAGATGACGGTTGTGCGGATAGACGATCGAAATGGGCTTCGGCTTCGGATTGAAATCCGGCAAAACCTCTTGCAGCGATCCGTCGAGCAGATGCGGCAACACCATGAAGAGCGTCGGCTGAATCAACCCGAAGCCCTCCACGCCGCAAGTGACGTAGGCGTCGGAATCATTGACCATGAGGGCGCCCTTCACCCTGACTTCGACAGGCTTCCGGTCGATCATGAATACCCACGGATGGGGACGGCCGTCATGGCTCATCCGAAAATTCACGGCGCGATGGCCCTCGAGGTCGGCAATCGTCCTCGGCTCGCCGTATCGCTTCAGATACTCGGGCGATGCGCAGGTAACGCGCTTCAACGTGCCGATCCGGCGGGCGACCAGCGACGAGTCCTCGAGCGGCCCGACCCGAATCATGCAGTCGACCCCTTCCTCGATCGGATCGACGGGCCGATCCGACAGCCCCAGATCGAGCGTGATATCCGGATAGCGCTGATGAAAGATCGAGAGCGCCGGAATTACGAGCCGGCGCCCGATGGCGCCCGGCATGTGCACCCTCAGCGAACCGCTCGGCTTGCGGTTGCCCTGCTGGAAGCTGGCGTCGGCTTCCGCGATCTCCGAGAGAATCTTCATGCAGTGCTCGTAGTACGCGGCGCCGTCGGGCGTCAGCGAGAGCCGCCGCGTCGTCCGGTGCATCAGTCGCACGCCCAGCAACGCCTCGAGGTTCTGGATCGTCGTCGTCACCGTCGCGCGCGGCATGCTGAGCGTCTCAGCGGCCCGCGTAAAGCTGTTCGCGTCCACCACGCGGGTAAAAACCTCCATTGCCTGAATGCGGTCCATATGCCAGCCCTCCGGTCGCCAACGCGTCAGGATAGGACAGCCGACATGGCCGGCACAAGCCGATTCCTATTTGATTCTTGACTATTCGTATTGGCTGAACAGTGAGACTTCTTGGGGGCTGGTGAGCCGATCGACGCTCGAGAAGCGGCAATTCGATCAGCGTTATTGATAAGACGAATAATTTACGCTGATGACGCCCCTCCCTGCATAAAGTTATCCCCCTTGCACGCCGTAGATGATCGGTGATTGCAACCATCCTGGCGCGCATGCGCACGCCGCCGTATCGACAGATGACAAAACTATCGCTGAGTCAGCGCCTCTGGATCGTGACCATCGCCGTCTGGCTGGGCCTGTTGTCGCTTGGTGTATTCGACGCCTTCAAAGCCCGCTCACTGATGATCGCTGAGCGGGAAGCCTCGCTGAAGGGCGTGATCGACATCGCCACCAACGTCGCCAATGCCTACTATCAGCAAGCCCAGAACGGAACGCTGCCGCTCGAGCAGGCCAAGCGCGAAGCGTTGGCACGCATCAAGGAGATGAGATACGGCAGCAACGGCTACGTCCTCGTCGACAACTCCGAGGGGATCGTGCTCATGCATCCGGCCGTGCCCTCACAGATCGGCAAACTGACGCTCGACGCGCGGGACGGCACGGGCAAGCTCTACATCCGCGAGATCATCGATGTCGCATCGAAGGGCGAAGGCTTCGTCAACTACGTCTACGTGAAGCCCGAAACGGGAAAGCCGACGCCGAAACTGAGCTACGTTCGCCGGTTCGAACCGTGGGACTGGAACCTGATCACCGGCGTCTATAGCGACGATATCGACGCGATGTTTCGCGGCATCCTGCTGCGCGCGCTCGTGCTCATGCTCACCATCGGCGGGGCCGTCACGCTGGTGACCACCCGCATCACGCGCGGCATCCGGCGTCAGTTGGGCGGCGAGCCCGACTACGCCGCTCAGATCGCGAGCCGTGTCGCCGATGGGGACTTGACGGCTTCCGTTGCCGCGCGCACGGCGGACGATCGCAGCCTGCTCGCCGCCATGGCTCGCATGCAGCGCAATCTGTCGTCGATCGTCGGCCGCATACGCGGCAGCGCGGAAAATCTCACGACCGCCGCGCAGCAGATCGCCGCGGGCAATACCGATCTTTCGGCGCGCACGGAAGAACAAGCTGCGTCGCTCGAGCAAACGGCGGCATCGATCGAGCAATTGACCGCCACGGTCAAACAGAATGCGGAAAGCGCGGGACATGCGAACGGCCTCGCGACGAACGCGTCCGAGATCGCGGCGCGAGGCGGCGACGTCGTCGGCCGTGTCATCGATACGATGCAAGGGATTTCGTCGAGCTCGACCAAGATCGGCGACATCATCGGCGTCATCGACGGAATCGCGTTTCAGACGAACATCCTTGCATTGAACGCGGCCGTCGAAGCGGCGCGCGCCGGCGAGCAAGGCCGCGGATTCGCTGTCGTGGCCGGCGAAGTGCGCACGCTCGCCCAGCGCAGCGCTGCCGCGGCGAAGGAAATCAAGGAGCTCATCGTTGAATCGACCACGCGCGTTCAGGACGGCTCGGCACTCGTGGAGCAAGCGGGCAGTGCGATGCGCGAGATCGTCGAAGCGATCGAGCGCGTCAGAAGGATCATCGGCGAGATCGCCGCGGCCTCGACGGAGCAGAGCACAGGGATCGAGCAGGTCAATCGCGCGATCGCGCAGATCGACGAGGTGACGCAGCAGAATGCGGCGCTCGTGGAGCAGGCATCGGCCGCCGCCAGCCTCATGGCCGATCAGACGCAACAGCTGATCGCCGCCGTCGCCGTGTTTCAGACGGCCGAGCACGAAGCCGCAATGTATTAGCGCGTATCCGTGCTCGATACCTGGCGCAGTTCGTCGGCGATGATCGCGATCAGTGCATCCGTCGCCGCACCGGGCGGGCGCCGCGGATGACTGATGCGCACGATGTGGCGCACGATGCGCGGCGCGAGAATCGGATGGGCCCGCATCGTGCCTCGCTGAACCGATCGCTCGACGACGATGCGCGGCAGAATCGTCGCAAAGCGCGTGGTCTCGACGAGCTTCACGATCGCGCTGAGGACGTCGATCTCGAAGCGCGGCGCGAGCAACACATCGGCGGCTTGCGCCGCCGCATCGAGCACGCCGCGCAATCCGTGACGCTTCGTGGGCAGCACGAGATCGAGGTCCTGCAGCTGACCGAACTCGATCACCGAAGGCAGCGTCGGGCCGGCGGCGACGCCGGTTGCGAGCACCATTTCTTCGTCGAGAAGCGGCTCCGAATCGAGCGACAGACGCGCACGTGGTCGGTTGATCAGCGCGGCGTCGAGTTGGCCGCCGGTGACGAGATCGATGAACGTCGCGCTATAGCCGTCCACAACCGTCACTTCGACGTGCGGATACTGCGCGTGAAACCGCGAGAGTGCATCCGCCAACACCGTCTCGGTGACGGATGCGATGAGTCCCAGCGATACATGCCCCGTCACGATCTCGTCGCGCTGCATCAGTTGCATGCGCGCGTGCTGAAGGTCGCGCATGATCGGCAGAAACAGTCGATACATGAGCCGGCCCGCGGCAGTCGGCGTCATGCCATGCGCTCCGCGCTCGAACAAGGTCTGGTGGAGCTCGTCCTCGAGCTTGGCGATCTGCATGCTGAGCGCGGGCTGAACGATGTTGAGCCGCTTCGCGGCGCGCGTGACCGAGCCATCCTCGAAGAGCGCAATGAAGTATTGGATTTGCTTGAGGTCCATGTCGTTTCGCCGTCGGCGGAAATTGCCGCCTTTATCATCATCGTCGCTGATCGATCGATCGCCCGGTCATCAATCGTCCTCGACCGATTCAATGCTCGCGATACATATCCATGTCTGCGACGAGCCAGTGCGCCGACATCAGTGACAACACCGATATCACGCTGACTGATTTGATCGATCAGAAAACAATATTAGCCGTTATAGGTCCGACTCGCTATGCTGCGTCAAATGCCGATTGACTTGCCGCGCGACGGCCGTTCACGACGATCGGCGGCCATGGCCAGAGAGGAACCCCCTTCAATGAATTCACGAGAGTTGACGGCGCCCGCAACCGCCGGAGTCCGCGAAAGCGGCGCGGCGCCCGCACGTACGCTGCGCGACTGGCTCGCGCATCTGGACCGGACAGGTCGGCTCGCCACCATCGAGCGCACAGTCGATCTGAAGCATGAGCTCGCCGCTATCGCGAAGCGTCTCGACGGGCGGCAGGCCGCCTGTTTCATGCGCCCCGGCTCCCATTCGATCGCCGTGGTCAGCGGCTTCATGTCACGCCGGGCGTGGATCGCGGAGGCGATGGGAGTCAGTGAAGACGCCCTGCTGCGGCGCTTTTCCGATGCGGCGGCGCATCCGTTGCCATGGCGTGAAGTCGACGCGGACGAAGCCGCGTGCCAACAGATCGTGCACACCGCGGGCATCGATCTCTACGCGCTGCTGCCGATACCGACGCACAGCGAGCATGACAACGGTCCGTACATTACGGCGGGCCTCGTCATCGCGCGCAACCCGCGCACCGGTATCCAGAACGTCTCGATCAATCGCATCCAGGTCCACGGCCCCGACCGAATGGGGATCCTGATGCTGCCGCGGCATCTCCACGAGTTCTACAGCGCGGCCGAAGCCAATGGCGAACCGCTGGACGTCGCCATCGCGATCGGCGTCGATCCGCTCACGCTGCTTGCCTCGCAAGCCATCACGCCGATCGATCATGACGAGCTCGAAATCGCTGGCGCGCTGCACGGCGAGCCCCTGCCCGTCGTCAAATGCAAGACGAACGAAGTGCGTGTGCCGGCCAATGCGGAGATCGTCATCGAGGGGCGCATCCTGCCGGGCGCGCGTGAAATGGAGGGACCGTTCGGCGAGTTTCCGAAGTACTACAGCGCGCGCGAGGCGCGTGAAGTCATTGAAGTCCGCGCGCTCACGCATCGTCGCCATCCGATCTATCACACGATCGTGCCCGCCGAGATGGAGCATTTGCTGCTCGGCGCGATCCCGCGCGAAGCGACGTTGCTCGGTCATCTCCAACGCAGCCACCCGAACGTGAAGGACGTGGAGTTGTCCGTCGGCGGCGTCTGCCGCTATCACCTCTGGGTCCAGCTCGACAAGAAGCGCGAAGGGGAAGCCAAGAACGTGATCCTCTGCGCATTCGGCGCGCACTATGACATCAAGCAGGTCGTCGTCGTCGATACCGATGTCGACGTCCATGATCCGGCCGAAGTCGAATGGGCGATCGCCACGCGCTTCCAGGCCGATCGCGATCTCGTCGTCATCGAGGGCGCGCAAGGGTCCGTGCTCGATCCTTCGACGACGGTCGGCCTGCCCGACGATGCGCCGCCGCACATGCAGGGCATCAGCGCGAAGATGGGCCTCGACGCGACGCGCCCGTTGGTTTATTCCGGACACGTCTTCACGCGCGTGCGCATTCCAGGCTTCGAGACCGCGGACCTCGCGGCGCTCGTCGCGCCCGACAACGCCGCGTTCGGCACGTACATGAGCCGTGCCAATGGCTAGGCCGCGCCTCGTCGTCGGCATCACCGGCGCCAGCGGTGCGATGATCGGCGTGCGCTTGCTCGCGGCGCTGCGGCGCCTGGGCACGCACGAGACGCATCTCGTGGTTTCGCCGTCGGGCGCCGTGACGGCCGCCCAGGAACTCGGCGTCGGCCGCGCCGATCTCGACCGTCTTGCCGATGTCGTACACAACGTGCGCGACATCGGCGCGTCGATCGCGAGCGGATCGTTCGTCACCGCCGGCATGGTGATCGCTCCCTGCTCGATGAAGACGCTCGCCGCGGTCGCGCATGGCTTCGCCGACAATCTGCTCACGCGCGCGGCCGACGTGACGCTCAAGGAGCGGCGGCGCCTCGTGCTCGTCGTCCGCGAAACGCCGCTCAATCTCGCACATCTTCGCAACCTGACGCTCGCAACCGAAATGGGTGCCATCGCTATGCCGCCGGTACCCGCCTTCTACGCGCATCCGAAGACGATCGAGGACGTCGTCGACCACACGGTCGGGCGCATCCTCGATCTCTTCGGCGTCGAGCATGGCGAGATCCCGCAGCGATGGAGCGGCCTTGCCGACTCGTTCAGGAACGGCGGATCGGACGAGCCCGAGTGTTGAGTGTGTGCAAGCGGCCCGCGCCAACCGTCGCCCGCACGCGAGCAGGGCTGCCGGCGCCGCCTAATCGCGGGAGACGATCGCCTTGCCTTCCCCGTATGAAAAAAGCGTTGGAGACCCTTCACGGAGCACAAGGAAATGAATACGACCGTTGGCGGCGTTAGCAGCACCACGACACAGAGCAATCGCAGCATCGTCATTGCCGCGGCCTCTTCCTGTTTCGGCTGGGCATTGGATCTCTTCGATCTCTTCGTGCTCCTCTATGTGGCGCCCGTAGTCGGCAAGCTCTTTTTTCCTTCGGAACATCCAACGCTCTCGCTGGCCGGCGTCTATGCATCGTTCGCCGTGACGCTGCTGATGCGCCCGCTCGGTTCGGCTCTGTTCGGGTCTTATGCGGACCGCCACGGCCGCAAGCGTGCGATGAAGATCGCCGTGCTCGGCGTGGGCGTCACCACCGCGGTGTTCGGCACGTTGCCGACGGTGCACCAGGTAGGCATCGCCGCGCCGGTCATCTTCGTGCTGCTGCGACTCGTGCAGGGCGTGTTCGTCGGCGGCGTGGTGGCGTCTTCCCACACGATCGGCACCGAGTCGGTGCCGCGGCATTGGCGCGGCGCGGTCTCGGGCTTGATCGGCGGCGGCGGCGCGGGTATCGGCGGGCTCATCGCCTCGTTCGTTTTCTATGTCGCGTCCGACCTGTTTCCCGGCCCGCAGTTCGAGGTCTGGGGCTGGCGCACGATGTTTTTCGCCGGACTGCTGACCTCGCTGATCGGCGCGCTGCTATTCACGAAGCTGGAAGAGTCTCCGTTCTGGAAAGCCCAACAGGCGCACCGCGCCGCGCGACGGGCGGCAGGCGTGGCGCAGAAGTCGCCGCTGCGCGTCCTGTTTTCCCCGCCGCATCGCCGCGTGATGCTCGTCAACGTGATTCTGACCGGCACGAGCGGCGCGGGCTACTACCTCTGTTCCGGCTATATGCCGACGTTTTTCAAAGTCATCAAGCACTTGCCGAACAGCGCAACGTCGACCATCCTGATGACGACCGGACTCCTTTCGATGATCGCCGCCGTCGCGATCGGCGCACTCTCCGAGCGTTTGGGCCGCAAGACCGTCTTCATCGGCGCGGGGGTGCTGCGCCTCGCCCTGCTGCCGGTGCTCTATCTGCTGATGACGCGAACGACGAGTGTGCCCGTGCTCGCCGCCTATGCGCTGCTGCTCGCGATTCTCGGCGGCGCGACCTACGCTCCGCTACTGATCTTCCTGAACGAGCGCTTTCCCACGGCGATTCGCGCGAGCGGCACCGGTCTCTCCTGGAATATCGGCTTCGCCATCGGCGGCATGATGCCGACGGTCGT
Organism: Trinickia symbiotica; assembly: GCF_002934455.1. Lineage (GTDB taxonomy): Bacteria > Pseudomonadota > Gammaproteobacteria > Burkholderiales > Burkholderiaceae > Trinickia > Trinickia symbiotica. The sequence continues at coordinate 476,510 of NZ_PTIR01000002.1, forward strand.
CTCGCTGTTCGCGCGCGACATGCAGCGGTTGCCCGCGACTCTGTCATGGTTCCTATTCGGCATTTCGGCGCTGTTTCTGCTCGGCGCCTTGATCGTGCCCGAAACGCGGGGCAATCTCGACATCGAAAGAGAAGCGGAAGACCAACGATGACCCTTGAAACCGAATTTCTCACAGGCGCGCGTCTGCTCGTCGATTCGTTGCGTACACAACTAACTGATACGATCTTCACGGTGCCGGGCGAGAGCTTTCTCGCGGTACTCGATGTGCTCTACGACGTGCGCGATGAAATTCGCCTCATCGTCTGCCGGCATGAGAGCGGCGCGGCCAATATGGCCGAAGCGCACGGCAAGCTCACGAATCGGCCGGGCATCTGCTTCGTCACGCGCGGCCCCGGCGCATCGAACGCGTGCATCGGCGTACACACGGCAAGGCAGGACTCGACGCCGATGATCGTTTTCGTCGGTCAAGTGTCGCGCGATGCGCTCGAGCGCGAAGCGTGGCAGGAGATCGATTACCGCCAGATGTACGGCCACGTCGCGAAGTGGGTCACGCAGATCGAGTCCGCCGCGCGAATTCCCGAGATCGTGAGCCGCGCATTCCATGTGGCGACGTCGGGACGACCTGGCCCGGTCGTCATCGCGCTGCCCGAGGATATGCTCGTCGAGCTCGTTCCCGCGGAGAATGTGCCGCCGCTACTGCCCTCTCAGTCGATCGCCATGGAGCCGGCCAGGGCGCAGATCGACGAACTGCGAACGCTGCTCGACGAGGCGCAGCGGCCGGTCGTCCTGCTCGGTGGCGGCGCATGGACTCCCGCCGCGTGCGCCGACTTGCAGGCGTTCGTCACGCGCTTCCATTTGCCCGTGGTTTGCGCGTTCCGTCGGCAGGACCTGTTCGACAATCGCGATCCGCACTATGCGGGCGAAGCCGGGCTCGGTATGGATCCGGCCCTCGCCGAACGACTGCGCGCAGCCGATCTCGTTGTTGCGATCGGACCGCGGCTCGGCGAGACGAGCACACACGGCTATGAACTGTTTTCCGTTCCGGTGCCCGCGACAAAGCTCGTCCATGTCCATCGCGACGCCGCTGAACTCGGGCGGGTCTACCGTCCGCATCTCGCGATCAATGCCGGCATGGCCGAGTTCGCGCAAGCGCTGTCACGATTGCCCGCGCCCGCCCACTCCAGGTGGAGCGATTGGACTCGCGCCGCGCACGCCGACTACGAAGCTCGGCGAACGCCGCCCGCAAGCAAAGGGGCAATCGATCTTGCGGCGATTGTGGCGCACGTCGACGAGACCCTGCCTGAGAACGCGATCGTCAGCAATGGCGCCGGCAACTATACGTTGTGGGTGCAACGCTTCTTTCGTTATCGCGGCTGGCGCACGCAGCTTGCCCCGACGAGCGGGGCGATGGGCTACGGATTGCCCGCCGCGATCGCGGCAGCATTGCACGAACCGACGCGGCCGGCGGTCTGCTTCGCGGGCGACGGTTGCTTCCTGATGACGGGTCAAGAACTCGCGACGGCGGTGCAATACGGCGCTCGCGTCATCGTGATCGTCGTGGACAACGGCATGTACGGCAGCATCCGCATGCATCAACACCGCCACTACCCGGGGCGTGTCATCGGCACCGAGCTCAAAAGCCCCGACTTCGTCGGGCTCGCGCGCGCGTATGGCGCCTATGCCGAGCAAGTCGAGCGCACTGAAGATTTTCCTTCGGCCTTCGAGCGCGCACGCGCTGCGCGGACAGCGTCTGTGCTCGTCTTGCCCACCGAACCCCACGTCCTTACGCCAAATTTAGTCATCGATGCCGGAGCGGAGGCGAACGCTCGATGAAACTCGCGCGTCATTTGTCCATCGGCGACCTCGAGCGCAGTGCGCGCCGCAGGTTGCCGGCCAGCATCTATGGTTACGTTAGCGGCGCGGCCGAAGACCAATGCGCGCTCGCGGGCAATCGTGCCGCATTCGCTCGTTGGGCACTCGTCCCGCGAATGTTGACCGGCGTTGCCGAGCGCTCGCAGGAGGTCGAACTGCTCGGCGTGCGCTATGCATCACCGATCGGCATTGCGCCAATGGGGCTTGCCGGACTGTGCGCGCATGACGGCGACCTCCAACTCGCCCGTGTCGCGCATAGCGAGCGCGTGCCCTTCGTTCTGAGCGCGGCGTCGACGGTGCCGCTCGAAGCGATCTCGAACGCCGCGCCCGGCAGCTGGTATCAGGCCTACTTGAGCGCCGATCGCGCCGCGATCGCCGCTCTACTCGCGCGCGTCGAAGCCGCGGGCTTCCCCGTACTGGTGGTGACTGTCGATGTCCCGCTCGCTTCCCTACGAGAAAACGAGCTGCGCAACGGCTTCAGCGTGCCGCTGCGCTTGAGCACTCGGCTCGTGCTCGGCGGGCTCGCCAGGCCGCGCTGGATGTGGTCCACGTTCGCGCGGACACTGGCCACGCGGGGCATCCCGCACTTCGAGAATTTCACCGCAACGCGCGGCGGACCTATCGTCACTGGGGCCACCGGCGATCACCGCAGCGGACGTGCGGCGCTCAACTGGGGCGATATCGACTGGATAAGGAAGCAGTGGAACGGCAAGCTGCTGATCAAAGGCATCCTTCATCCGGGTGATGCACGGCGCGCGAAAGAGGCCGGCGCCGATGGGGTGATCGTGTCGAACCATGGCGGCCGGCAACTCGACGGTGCGCTCGCCACGCTTGATGCGCTGCCCGAGATCGCCGCGGTTGCGGGCGACATGGCCGTCATTCTCGATGGCGGGGTGCGCCGCGGCACCGACGTGCTGAAGGCGCTCGCACTGGGTGCGCGGTTCGTTCTCGTGGGCCGGCCCGCGATGTATGGACTCGCGGTGGGCGGCGAGGCTGGCGTCCGGCATGCGCTGCGACTGCTGCGGCGGGAAATCGACGTGGATCTCGCGTTGATCGGATGCGCGCGGATCGCCAATATCGATCGGGAGTTCGTGGCGCGGATCCATCAGATGGGCTGGCCCCGCGATGAAGCATAAAGCGCTTCCGGCTACTGATCACCGCCGCCCAATTGGCCATCCAAGCGCAGACGACCTTCCTCGACCCACCCTTGGAAATCCTCGCCGGACTTATTCACATACATCACTTGGTACCACGTCTTGTATGGCTTATAGACCGTCACGACGTCGCCGGGAACAATAAAGGTACGCTTGGTCAGGCATTGAGGAGCGGGAGCCGAATAGAAATAGGCACGCCCCGATCCCGTGACTGTCGCGGAAGCCGGCGGTCTGAAATTGTCGTCCGGGCCGCTCGTCGCCGCGTTGAGTTTTTGACAGTCCAATGAACCTTCAGCATGCGCATAGGTTGTGGGGAAGCTCGCGCAGAAGACGAGAATCGCTCCTCCCCACATACTCGCCGACATCGCGATCTTTGCCACGATACGTTTCGGAGACATAGATGTCGGTTGTCTATGGCTTTGTTGTAGGACCCGAACGGGCACCTCGAGCGTTCCGAGCGTCTCAGCCGCGGCTTTCCAATGCGCGCTCGATTTTCTTGTCCGTCTTGTACTGGCTCAACGCATAAACGGACCAGATAGCGGCGGGCACCCATCCGATAACCGTGAGTTGGAGAAGAAGACAGATGATTCCAGCGAACGGACGGCCGATCGTGAAAAACTGGAACCACGGCAAAACCAAAGCGAGCAAAAGACGCATTGCGATCCCCATCTAGTGAGCGTCGTTATCGATACCGGCTAACGGCCGGGCGGCGCGCTTGCGCGCCGGTCATTGTCTCATTGTTCCCCCTTTCCTCGGGCAGCGCAAAAAAAAACGCCCGCGCGCGAATCCGCGTGCGGGCAGCATGACGCTTCCGTGATCGGGCGTCGACGCGCCTTTATTGCCGTTGACGCTGCTGCAGGTACTGCCTGACATCGCTCATCGTGACGCGCCCGCTGTGCGTCGTGTCGATCTGATCGAAGTGCTTGGCGATATAGCCGAGCCCATTCGCTTGGGCTTGCGTCTTGGTGATCGCGGCGCCGTTGCTGAGCACCGTGTTAGCGCCAAGGCGTGCGTCGAGCCGCTGCTGCGCCTGTTGGGCCAGGTCGTTGCCCGTAGTCGGCATCGTCGCCGTCGCCCGCGTTCGCGGGAAGTACGGTCCATCGACCCCGCCGCCGCGATGCGGCAGTTGGACAGGCGCAACCGATTGAAGCGTGGCCGCAGCGACACCACCGGCCAGCACGCTCAATAGCATCAAGAGAGAAAGTCTTCGCAGCATATCGATTGGTGACATGATCCGCTCTCTATAAGGGGTAGCTGAAGAAACCGGCAATCGCCGGTTACTGCGTCGAGGACTGTGCCGCCAGCGTCGGCGTGCCCGCCGGGCTTTCGTCTCTCCACGGCGGCGGCAGCATCCAAAGTCCAAGCGCACCGGGCGCTGGCTGTGCTGCATAAAAATCACGCAGGTCCGATTTCATCTTCGGGCGCGCATTGTCGTCGAGATAGATCATGTGGCCGCCGGGATAGAGCGTCACCTGCAGGTTCGGATTCAACCCTTGCACTGTCTGCAAGCGTGCGAGCTGTTTCTCAGTGTTGAAGAACGGCGTGGCGAGATCGTGGTAACCGTTCAACGCAAGCACCTGCAACTGCGGGTTGAGCTCGATCGCCGCCAGCAGATCGGGAATCGTATCGGGCAGCGGCTGGCCGTCGTGCGAAAAGTCCCAGACGTTGATGATGTTGTCGTTCAACGGCATGTAGGTCGCGTTCGGCGCCGTATAGCCGAGATACGTCGGCATCTGCGTCGCGAGAGCCGTCGTGAACGGCTGCGAAATCAGGATATCCGAAGGATCGCCATCGGCTTGCAGACGCGGATCGCTATCCGGCAGTGACACGCGTCCGTCGTAGCGGCCGATCGTCGTGCCCGGCAGCAGTTCGTTGTTGAATGGATTGATGTTGAAATAACCATTCAGCGCCTGGAACGACAAGCCCGACGACCACGTCCACGAAGCCAGCGTAGGCGCGCTCGGGAAAACCGGCGTGCCCAGGAACGTCGGTACGCCGAGTTGGCTCAGTACCCACGACTGCGCATACTTCCTGAAGTCGCGATAGTGGGTTGTCGCGAACAGCTCCGACTGGAACGCAAACAGCGCCGGGTCGACCTGAACCGGCAGCGACAGTTGGTTGAAGTAGGCCGCCACCGCCGCGTATCCGGGGTAATAGCCGCTCAACGTGTCGGTGTCGAGCTTGAGCGCATTCATGTCGATCGTGTTGCCGCTGAGGATCGCGACCGCTTCGATCGCATCGGCGAAGTAATTCAGGATTGACGACTGCAGCATGATCCCCGTCAGATGAACGCCGGCGGATTCGAGCGCGAGCGCCAGCATGTCCGTGCGCGGCGTGCCATACGATTCGCCATAGAGATACAGCGGCGAATTGCTCCGGTTGTTCGCCGCGATATAGCGACGAATGAAGTCGCGCATCACATTGACATCGGGATCGCTGCCCCAGAACTTCTGGTTCGTGTTTGGCGCAATGGCCTCCGAGAGCCCCGTGCCCGGCGGGTCGATGAAGACCATGTCGGTCGTATCGATAAGACTCTGCGCATTGTCCACGAGCGGGAAATTCGGCCAATTCGTCATCAGTGGATCAGGCGTGGCCACGCGCGTAGGGGCGAACGAGCCAAGCCGCAGCCAAATCGATGAGGAGCCGGGGCCACCGTTGTAGAAGAACGTGACCGGGCGAGCCGTCCCGTCCTTGCTCGGCGCCGTATAGGCGACGTACGACATCGTCGCTTCCGGCTTGCCGCCAAGATCGAAGGCCGTCAGATGGCCCGTTGTCGTCGTGTAGTGAATCGTCGTATTGCCCGACGTCCAAACGTGATGCATGACGGCCGCCTTCTCCGTCACTTGCGTCGGATCGAGACTGTCGCCCGCGTTCGTCGAATAGGCTATCTGATCCACGAAAGGCGCATCGGCCATCGCCTGCTGCTCAACGGCTGACTGCGCTGCCGTGGGTTGCTGCGCATTCGCGCTTGCCGCCACCGGCGAGCCGCCGTCGCCACCGCCGCACCCGGCAAGCGCAAGCGCCGCCGCCGCAATCGCACCGAGCCAGAGCCCGCCGCCATGACGACGCTCGAGGCTGGGTGCACCACTCCTATCTCGCTTCTTCATTATTCGTCCTTGGAGGTTGAGTTGCCTTGTCTCGATGACCGCCACCTTCTATACGCGTCGTTTCTTCGCGGCGCGCAATAGCAGACGACGGTCGACCTTCAGCCCTCTTCTCGACACAACCAAGAGCCTGACTATCGAACCGCATAAATGAATACTGCGTGATGCGAAACGTCTGTTAAGCGATTTTGATAAAGAATTTCGGAGGGTAATACATAGATACCGATAAGATCGGCGTTATGAAATTAGGCGGGAACGTGCGGCTTGTCAAGGCGTGGCGGCGTCGGTTCCTCGAGCGTACGCACTAGTTGTGGCGCGCTCGAGCACCCCGGGACGAAAACCTTTTCTATTGCCGGAGTTCTACGTGCTCAATCGCCCGCCCCTTGAAATAGTAAGGTATTTGTCAATAAAAAGTATAAAGGACGTTCTTTCTTTATTTAACGTAGCGAAGCAATCTATCGATAACTCGTTGAATTGTGAAAAGGATCGAGCGCGCGTCCCGCTTTGTGATGCAATCGCGGCATGAAGATTGCAAACCGGTTCGTTGCGGGTTTTATCGACGCCTCTTGCGAAGAACGCCGGACTAGTGAATGAGCTTGACGAGTCCGACGACCAGGGCAGTCATGGCGAACATCGTGCCGATGTACCACTTGATCAGTTCGGCTTTTGTCTCGGCCAGCCTTGCCGAGACACTGGCATCAAGCGCGGCCAGGTCTTGCTTCGTCGCAATCTGATCATCGATGATTTCGCGCAATGCGTGCGCCTGGCCCTTGGCCTGCTCGTGCGTAAAGCCAGCGGCCTCGAGCTTTTCAGCGTAAGCAAGCGTGTCAAAAACGATAGCCGTCATCGCGCGTCGAGGAAGGTCGTTGAAGGGATCCATGGTAGCGCGCCCAGGCTTCAAATGCAATCCCTACGTTGCATTGCGCTGCACGGTCAGCACCAGGCCTCGATACGCGTCGGCCTCCTTTGGCGGAACTGTCTGCCCCGTCTTTTCGTAGCGACCGATTTGCTGTCGCGTGAGGCCCCAACGCTCCGCGAGCTGCGTCTGCGTCAGCCCGACCTTCTTGCGCAGCGCCTGCGCGTCCTCGCCGTAAAGCACGTCGGTATCCTTCATGGGCGGCTCTTCAAATGGAACTTGCATGTTCCATTATGATACCGCACCCACGGTTCTTATCTCGAAATACGCCCGCCTCCGACAGTACTCCTCGTGACGCTGAAAAAGCAATTAGCCGCGATGTTTCACCCCTGCAAGCCGGCATGCATGATCAGGCCCAGTCCCACCACGACGACAACGGCACCAATGGCCCGTGCGATACGCTCGCCGTCCGGCGCGAGCCGTTCGCCGGTAATGGCAACCGTCACGACAGTCATCATGCGCAAGTCGATGATTCCAACGGCGAGCAAAACCGCCGTCAAGCCGAGCGAGCAATAGCGCATCCGCATCCAGGTCATCGACATCGACCAGCCGCCCGCCATCGGCATTCCGTCCATCGACGACATCGATGCGGACCAGACGACCGTGATCGCCGCGCCGATGACGAAAAGCAGCGCCGACGTGCCGAACAGGGCTCGCTGGGAGGCGAATTCCGAGGCCATGGGCCGCGGAATCGCCCGCTCCGCGGGATGGTCTTCCATCATGCTCATTTTGAACGCTGCCTCAACGCGTTTCGTACTCGTCATGGCGAACCCACCAGAGGCCGTCCGCTTCGTTGCGTCCTTTCGGCGCGCGATCGAGCCACTGGTACATGCCCCAGAGGCCGTCCAATCCTCGTGCATAAGTCGAGTAGGTGTGATAGACGACACCATCCTCGAGGATGAATGCGCTCATGCCGGGCCGGTCGCGCGTGTAGGTCGCCGCGTCGGTGCCGCATGCAGCCGCGAATTGACCGACGGGCTCGGGCGGCTGCTTCATGTCCATGACATGACCGTCGCGCGCGTAGTTGTATTCAATGCCGCCTTTGCACTGCTGCTCCTCAGTGATCGACACGTTGAAGTCGAAGTTGAATTCGCTGCCGAGCGACGACGCCCAAGGAAACGTCCAGCCCATCCGCCGCTTGTACGCCTGCAGCTTTGCGAGCGGCGCCCGCGACACCGCCATCAGCATGACGTCGTGGTTCGCGAGGTGAACGGCGAATCCGTTGAACCCATCCGCGATCGCCGAGCACGATGGGCACCCCGCTTTGTAATCGGGCCCAAACATGAAGTGGTAGACGAGTAGCTGCGATCGCCCTTTAAACAGGTCCGGCAGCGAAACATTGCCTTCCTCAGTGTCGAACCGATAGTCCTTCTCGACGCGGACCCACGGCATTGCCTGCCGCTGCCTCGCCAGTTCGTCGCTGCGTCGCGTCAGCTCCTTCTCGGCCTCGAGGAGCTTGATCCGCGCCGCGAGCCACTCGTCACGTGTGCCGGTTGCATGTGTCGTCGCCATTCGTTCCTCCTGAAGGGGTTTCGTCGTTCGGTCGGTCCCCGATTCGACATGCTCGTTGGTGAGCGTGGTGATAGATTAGGGCCGGGCGTCTGACGAGGGGGAGTGACAACTGTGGCGCGATTCGGATGGACTCGCTGATCGAGGCCGCGGCGCGCGCGCTCGCGGCCGGGGATGCGCTCGGTGCGCTGAATCGCGTCGCGCTGCGCTCAGACGCGCCCGCGCTCGCGCTTCGAGGCGTTGCCATGGCTCAGCTCGGAGATCTGGCGCGAGCAAAAGCGCTGATGCGCAGCGCGGCGCGCGCCTTCGGTCCTAAAGAAGCGTTGGCCCGCGCAAGGTGTGTCGTCGCCGAGGCCGAGATCGCGCTCGCCTCGCGCGAGCTCAACTGGCCGGCGAAGATGCTGCACGCGGCACGCGCGACGCTCGAAGCGCATGGCGATCGGCTGAACGCGGCCCACGCGCGGTACCTCGAAGTCCGGCGCCTCTTGCTGATCGGCCGCCTCGAGGATGCCGAGCGCTTGCTCGTCGGACTCGACCCCGCACCGTTCCCGCCCGCGTTGAAGGCAGCGCACGAGCTGATCGTCGCGGGCATGGCGATGCGGCGGCTCGAGGCAAAGGCCGCGCGCGCCGCGCTCACCCGCGCCCGACAGGCCGCGGCCCATTCGGGCATTCCTGCGCTGAAAGCGGAAGTCGAGAGCGCGGCTCTCCTGCTGTCGACGCCGGCGGCGCGGCTGATCGCGCACGGGCAGGCGCATCCGCTACTTCTCGAAGAAGTCGAAGCGCTGATGATGTCGGGCGCGCTCGTCGTTGACGCTTGCCGGCATATCGTCGCCTGCAACGCAGCCCCCGCGATCCATCTTGCACGGCGACCGGTGTTGTTCGCGATCGCCCGCGCCCTCGCCGAGGCGTGGCCCGAAGACGTGCCCCGAAACGCATTGATCGCCGATGCATTCCGGACGCAGCTCCCCGATGAATCGCATCGTGCGCGGCTGCGGGTGGAGATGGCACGGCTGCGCGCCACAATTCGGCCGCTAGCAGAGGTGATCGCGACAAAAAGGGGATTTGCACTGGTCCCGCAGCATGCTCGCGAGATCGTCGTGTTGGCACGGCCCGTCGACGAGAAGCACGCGGCCGTGCTCGCTTTGTTGGCGGACGGCGAATCGTGGTCGAGTTCCGCCGTGGCGCTCGCGCTCGGCGCCAGTCAGCGGACGGTGCAGCGGGCACTCGATTCGCTCGCGGAGAGCGGCAAGGTGCAATCGGTCGGCCGCGGGCGGGCCCGCCGTTGGATGACACAGCCCATGCCGGCTTTGGCGACCACGTTGTTGCTCCCCGCTCGGCTAGTCTAGTGAATGGAAAATACGTCAGGAGACATGCATGAAACGATCGGCAGCCGAAATCATCCGCGAGTACGGCCCGTTTCCCGGCGCCGACGGTGTGCACGGCGTCAGCTACGACGGCCACCATGTCTGGTTCGCGACCGGCGACAAGCTGCAGGCGTTGGACCCGTCGAGCGGGGAAACGCTACGCTCGATCGACGTCGCGTCGCGTGCGGGAACGGCGTTCGACGGGGAGCATCTCTTTCAAATCGCCGACGACCGCATCCAGAAGATCGATCGCAAGACGGGGCGTGTGATCGCCACGATTCCCGCGCCGGGCGGAGGCGGCAACTCGGGGCTCGCATGGGCGGAAGGAACGCTTTGGGTCGGGCGCTATCGCGAGCGCAAGATTCACCAGGTCGACCCCGAAACAGGCGCCGTTCTTCGCACCATCGAGTCCAACCGCTTCGTCACGGGCGTGACATGGGTCGACGGCGAGCTCTGGCACGGAACTTGGGAAGACGACGCAAGTGAGTTGCGACGAATCGACCCGCAAACGGGCGAAGTGTTCGAATCCATCGAAATGCCGGAAGGCGTCAATGTCTCGGGGCTCGAGTCCGATGGCGGCGAGCAATTCTTCTGCGGGGGCGGTGGCAGCGGCAAGTTGCGGGCGGTGCGCCGACCGAAGCGTGACGACACGGCCGGTAGCGGCGAGGACCAACCTGGCGACGCCATGCGCACCTGACCGAATCGAATGGAGTGAAGCCGCTAAAATACTCGGACGTTTTCTACCGATCGTCCCGTCGTCTTCCCGAGCAGCCCCATCGTCCCACACCCCATGCGCGACATCACGACCGAGACCGCGATCGAGCCAGACAAAGCGCACGAGCGCAAATTGACGATCACGCTATGGCTCGTCGCCACGGGGTTCTTCATGCAGACGCTCGATACCACGATCGTCAACACGGCCCTGCCCGCAATGGCGCGCAGTCTCGGCGAGTTGCCGTTGCGTATGCAATCGGTCGTCGTCGCCTACTCGCTGACGATGGCGCTGATGATCCCCGTCTCGGGCTTTCTCGCCGATCGCCTTGGCATGCGGCGCGTGTTCTTCGCCGCGATCCTCGTTTTCACCGTGGGGTCGCTCTTTTGCGCGAGCTCGCGCGCGCTTTGGCAGTTGGTCGCGTCGCGCGTGTTGCAAGGCGTCGGCGGCGCAATGCTGCTGCCTGTCGGGCGCCTCGCGATTCTGCGCACGTTTCCGCGCGAGCGATACCTGGCGGCGCTCAGCTTCGTTGCCATCCCGGGTCTCGTCGGCCCGCTGATCGGCCCGACGCTCGGCGGCTGGCTGACCGACGTCGCTTCGTGGCATTGGGTCTTTCTGATCAATGTGCCGGTCGGCGTCGTCGGCTGCGCGGCCACGGCGCTCTTCATGCTCGGCGAGCCATTGCCTTCGGCCGGCGGCTTCGACATCAAAGGCTATGCGATGCTCGCGCTGGCGATGCTTGCGCTCACGGTCGCGCTCGATGGTCTCGCGGAGCTCGGGCTCCAGCATGCCATCGTCCTGGTGCTGCTTATCTTTGCGTTCGCTTGCCTGACGGGGTACGCATTGCACGCCGCGCGCAGCGAGGAGCCGCTGTTCTCGCTCGACCTGTTTCAGATCCCGACTTTTCGGGTCGGCCTCCTCGGAAACCTCTTCGCGCGCATCGGCAGCGGGGCGATGCCGTACCTGCTGCCGCTTCTGCTCCAGGTGAGCCTCGGCTATTCGCCGTTTCACGCGGGCCTGATGATGTTGCCGGCCGCCGCTGCCGGCATGGCGTCGAAGCGCATCGTCGTCGAACTCATTACCCGGTATGGATACCGCTCCGTGCTGCTCGTCAACACGGTGATCGTCGGCCTGACGATGGCGAGCTTCGCGCTCGTCGCGCCAAACCAGCCCATTTGGGTGCATATCGTGCAGTTTGCGATCTTCGGCGGTTTCAATTCGATGCAGTTCACCGCCATGAACACGCTCACGCTGAAGGACCTCGGCACCGGCGGGGCCAGCAGCGGCAACAGCTTATTTTCGCTGGCGCAGATGCTCTCGATGAGCCTCGGCGTCACCGTGGCCGGCGCGCTGCTCGGCACCTTTACGTCGTTGTTCGGCCATCAATCGTCCAATCAAACGCTCGTGGCGTTTCATGCGACGTACGCATGCGTCGGCGTCATCACCGCGTCTTCGGCCTGGATCTTCGCGCAGCTCGCACCCGATACGCGCGGGGTCAGCGGCCACGGCGAAGCGCATATCGGAGAGGATTGAGCCGCGCGGTACGCACGTTGCTGCACAGTCCCGACATCACGAATCGACGCCTGAAGGCGTTGAGCGAACCTGAGCAAGAGGATCACCCACCTATGCGCATCGAGACATCGTTTCTTTTCGACCTCGACGGTACGCTCGTCGACAGCGTCTATCAGCATGTGCTCGCCTGGAAGGAGGCGCTCGACTCGGAGGGCATCGATCTTTCCGTCTGGCGCATTCACCGCAAGATCGGCATGAGCGGAGGTCTCTTCGTCAACCAGCTCCTGCGCGAAACGCACGATCAATTCAACGAGGATCGAGTCGAGCGTCTGCGCGTCGCCCACACTGCGGCCTATCAACGCCTCCGTAGCGACGTGAAGCCGCTGCCGGGCGCGATCTCGCTGCTCGACGCGCTGACGCGGGCAAACATTCGATGGGCGATCGCGACGAGCGGGCGGATGGAAACGGCGAAGTTCAACCTCGAAGCGCTCGGCGTCGACCCGCAAACCGCCGTCGTCGTCACGCGCGATCAAGTCAAGCACGCGAAGCCCGACCCCGATCTCTTTCTCGCGGCTGCCGATCGGTTAGGTGTGCCGATCGAGCATACGGTCGTGGTCGGTGACAGCGTCTGGGACATGCTGGCGGCGCGTCGATGCCGGGCGCTCGGCGTGGGACTGCTCTCGGGAGGCTATGGAACCGACGAGCTCGAGAAGGCGGGGGCCCTGCGCGTCTATGAAGACCCCGCCGACCTCCTCTCTCATCTCGACGAAGTCGCGGCTAGGCCATAGCGGATTGCGCTCCGCTTTCGCGAGCGAAGCACGACGTCAGCCGCCGATCAGTTTCAAGCCGGCGGGCAGCGTCTCGCCGAAAACGCGCACCGAGTCGGCGTCGTCGAGTTCGACGACCTCGCTGACCATCCGCACCCATCGCGGCGGCGCATTCGCCGCCTGCAACCGGCGTGCGACGGTCTCTCGGACTTCGAGCGGCAGGTCTCGGGCCCGGTCGCCCGTCACGCGAGCGATCTGAAGCGCGGCAAAGACGGCCGATTCGACCTTCTTCCAATCGAGCGCCAAAATCGCGTCCAGCCATCGCGTCGCGACTGCCGGCGGCACGACGCCATGCGCACTGCCATAGAACGGTCGACGCGTGCCGATCCGTCCGATCGCCCACCACTGCTGCTGATTCTCCGAGGGCTTTCGAAGTCGGTCGAGCAGCCGCTCCGCCATGTCGATCTTGCGCTCGACCGGTATTCGCTCGAGCGATGCGGAAACGAGGACCATGTCGGCATGGCCGACCTTCGCGGGATCGAACGGCAGCTTGCGTCGCTTCATGTTGGCCGGATCGAGATAAGCCATCGCATCGAGCAACTGCAGTTGCGCCTCTTCGCCGAGGCCGCCCGCCGCGCGGCGCCAAAGCGTCCACCATTCGGACCAGACGCGGCCGTCGTTGACGTATTGAATGCCGTCGTCGAAGAGCGACCAGAGTTGATCGACGCGCCAATCGTCGAGCGGATAACCGAAACCGGGGCGAATGCAGTACCCGGCCAGATTGAGCCATATCCGCTCATGGTCCGCGGAGCGCCGCCGCCGGCGCGCGCGCTCCCAAAGCGCACCGAACATCTCGCGAAGCAACGCGCTGTCCCAACTTTCGCGCGGCCCGAGCAGTTCCTCGAGCCGCGAGCGCAACCGCTTCGTTTCCTTTGGATCGACGCCGGCCGCGCGCGCGCCGAACGCTCGATCGATAGGCGCGATCGCCGCTTCCAGCGACGAATGCGCCGCCGTTTCAGACGCGGACGCGGCCTCCGCACCGAGTTCGCCCTGCCGTAATTGAAACTCGAGGAGCCATCGTTGCCCGGGGTCGTCGGCGCCGACGCAATGCATCTCGAGGGTGCCCACCTCGGTGAGCGAGGTCGCGAGCTTGACCGGCGTTTCGCGCGCCCCGCCCGTCCCCTTCGGCTGCACGACGGTCGCGATCGGCGGCAAGCGCACGAAGTCCCCCGTCGAGAGATCGACGAGCTCGCCATGCCGATAGGCCGTATCGGCCGCGGTCGAAACCAGATGGAAACGCACGGGGTGCCCGAGCCGCAGCGCAAAGAGCCGATCCTCGAGACGCACCTCGTGCCCCTCCTCGGTCCCCCTTGGCAAAAGACAGACACCGCGCTTCACGTCGCCGTCCTCGTCGAGCACGAGCATGTAGCTGCGCGGCGACCCACCGCCGATCCTTGGCGCAAATCCTTTGCGTGCGAGGCTATAGGCAACGGCGCCGCGCGCGACGGCCACATCGGGATGATCGTTGCGCAGGACGTGCAACGGCCGTTGGCGCCATGCGCCGATGGTGTCGGCGAGACGGTCCGCCAGCAGCCGGCTCCGAAAGACGCCGCCATTGAGCAACAACGTATCCGGCATGGCCGCGGCCGCGCCCGCGTGCTCCGGCACATTCAACGCTTCGCGCGAAGGTCCGTCGAAGCGACTCAAGAACGCAGCGATGTGTCGCGTGATGGCCGGGTCAGCGGCATAAGGCAACCCGAACTCGACGATCGCGCCTCGCGCGCGACGAGGCGTTTCGCCTGGCTCGACGACGGGGAAAAATCCGTCGACGACGACGCGCTCCGCTTCCTCTCGGTCAAGCTCGGCCGTTCGTGCTCCGCCGACGAGTCTCGCTCCGGCGGAAAGCAGCGTGATGGCGACCGAGTCGCGCGCGTCGTCCGACAGGAGCTGCTCCTTTGCCGCTCGACACCGCTCGACGAGCTGCGAGAGGCTCGCCGCCGACAAGCGCGTATCGCCCGAGGCAATGCGCGTTTCGACGAGGCGCGCGAGCGCGAGATCCATGTTGTCGCCGCCGAGCATCAGATGGTTGCCCACGCCGATGCGCGTCAATTGCGGCTCGCCGTTGTCGAACTGCACTTTAATGAGCGTGAGATCGGTCGTGCCGCCGCCGACATCGCAAATGAGCACCAGTCGCGTCCCGGCAAGCTCCTCTTTCAGCGTCGCGCGATGACGGAACAGCCAGTCGTAGAACGCGGCCTGAGGCTCTTCGAGCAGGCGCAGATCAGGCAGCTTCGCGATCCGCGCCGCTTCGAGCGTAAGCGCGCGTGCGCCGTCGTCAAACGACGCGGGCACCGTGAGCACGACATCCTGCTGCTCGAGCGGAGCGTGCGCAAAGCGGTGATTCCAGGCGCGGCGCAGATGAGCCAGGTAGCTGGCGCTCGCCGTGACGGGCGATACCTTGCCAACTTCGTCGCCGGCGCCCCAAGGCAGAATCGGCGCGAGACGATCGACTGAAGCATGCGAGAGCCAGCTTTTCGCGCTCGCGACGATGCGGCCCGGCACCTGCGCGCCGAGCGCCCGGGCGAGCTGGCCGATGACGGCCGGCGGCTCGGCGCCGATCCCGTCGTCTTGCCCGGCGCGCGTCCATGGCAATTGCAGGTCGCCCTCATGGAGCTCGCCGGGGGCCGGGTGATATCGCACCGACGGCAGGAGCGGCCGCGCGCCGACTTCACCGAGACTTACGAGCTGGTCGACGTCGAAGACACGAATGTTTTCCGATCCCGCCTCGACATAGGCGAGGACCGTGTTGCTCGTGCCGAGGTCGATGCCGACCGTGTATTGCTTCATCGAATTCAGCCGACGGCCCCTCCGCGCACATCGAACTCGACCTTCCACCGCTCGTCGGTCCCGCGCGGGATCGCTTCGAGCTCGAGCGTCCCCGATTCGGTGACGCGCGCATGAAGCTTGACCGGGATGACTTCGCCGGCCGTGCGCCCTTGCGCCGGCAGTGTCGCCTCGATCGCGTCGAGCTCCTGCAACTCGTCCGCCGACCACGCTTCGAGCATGGAGCCGACCTGATCCTGGCGGCGCACCGACGAGCCGAAAAACCGGAAATGAACAGGCTCCCCGACGACGAGACCGAACTCTTGCGCCGGCAAGTCCGCGTCCGTGCCTTCCTCCATGCCGAACGGCGCAACGCAAAGCGCTTGGATCGGCGGCTCGATGCCAGGAACGGCCGGCATCGCCGATTCGACGCCGACATAGTACGAACGCGCGGTGCCGCCGCGGATCCGCACGCCTTTGCCGCGCTTCACATAGCCGTAATAAGCCGCGCCGCGCGCGACGGCAAGGTCGAAATCCGCACCTGAGAGAAGACGCGCAGGCGCGGAGCCTTCGGCGGCGAGCCAACCGTTCAGCGCCTGCATGATCCGCTCGACCAACAGCGGCGACTTGAAGACGCCGCCATTGAAGAGAACGGCGGTCGGATGCAGAAAGCTCACCCCTTCTATGCGCGCCTCGTTCGAGCCGTCGAGTTCGGCGAGCGCGCCGACCTGCCGGCCAAGAAAGGCGGCGAGATGCCTCGTGATGCCCGCGTCCTGCGCATAAGGCAGGCCGAGCCGTGTCAAGCCCGCCCTCGGCCGATTGATCGGTCTCGCCGAAACGTCGACTTGCGGAAAAAAGCCTTCGAGAATCGTTTGCGTCAGTTCGTCGCGCGTGAGCTCGGTCCGGATCGAGCCGCCGATCAGCTTCGAGCCGCGGCTCGGCACCACGAGCGGCGCGACGTCCGTATCGGTCGACGTCAGCAGCGTCTCCTTCGCCGAGCGGCAGGCGTAGGTGAGTGCGCGCAATTGCCACGCGTCGGCCTGCGTGCCTTGCGCGGCCAGCTTGCGTGCTACGACGTGCGCGAGCGCAAGGTCCATGTTGTCGCCGCCGAGCAGAATATGGTCGCCGACCGCGACGCGATGCAGCTCGAGATTGCCCTCGCGCTCGACGACGGCGATCAGCGACAAATCCGTTGTGCCGCCGCCGACATCGACGACGAGGATGATGTCGCCTACTCGCACCTCTTTACGCCACGCCCCCGCGCTTTTTTGGATCCAGCTATAGAGCGCCGCTTGCGGTTCTTCCAGCAGCGTCGCTCGGCTATAACCGGCGGCCTCGGCGGCCTCCGCCGTCAACTCCCTCGCGGCCGGGTCGAACGATGCCGGAATCGTCACGGTGATGGCCTGCTCGGCGAATGGCGCGTCGGGGTGCGCATAGTCCCAAGCCTCGCGCAGATGCGTGAGATAGCGGACGGAACTCTCGAGCGGCGACGTGCGCGCGACCTCGGGCGGCGCGTCGCTCGGCAAAATGGCGGCGCGGCGGTCCACGCCGGGATGGCACAACCAGCTCTTCGCGCTGGAAACGAGCCGAATCGGCGTGCCGGCTCCCCGGCTGCGTGCCATTTCGCCGACGATGAAATCCCGCGCCGAAGTCCACGGCAGTGCGAGATCGCCCGGCGTCAATTCGCTTTCATGCGGGAGATAGAGGAAGGACGGCAGCAAATCGAGGGCTTCGAGCGCCCCCGGGCCGACCAGTTGCATGACGGGCATGACGTCCTGGCTCGTCTTCTCGCCGTCGCTCGCGGAGAGATCGACGTAGGAAAGCGCGCAATGCGTCGTGCCGAGATCGATGCCGATCGAATAGCGCGGCTCGCTCATAGCTCGATCTCCGCGGGCGCGATCACGGTCGCGTCGTGACTACCCGTCAGCTTCGGCAGCCGGACGTCCTCGACCCGCCACCCACGATGGCTGATGCTGCCGCTGAACGGCGGCTTGCCGACAACGTTGCCCGTGAGCCGGATTGCCTTGGCATCGAAGTTCTCGGCCAACGTCACGCGACTGCCCTCGGCCTCTTCGCGCACTGGGCGAATCGTGAAATGCTCGCGCAGCGCCTTGCGGCAGCCTTCATGCACGAGCCTCGCCGCTGCGCCAATGTCCGCATCCCCGTAGCTGCCGATGTCCTCCTCGACGAAATCGATCAAGCGCGCCTCGCGCTGGAGAAGTCCCAATAGCTGAAGCGCCGCGTCCGGGCCCGTATCCTTGATCACGGGCGCGGCAGCGGTCGGGGCTTGGGGCGCCGCGGCGACGGGCGCGGCGCCTTCCCGCAGGCGGAGCACGCCGGCCGCGAACTCACGATCGGCGAGGATGGTAAAAAACGTGCCGATCGCGAGAGACAATCGACTGAAAAACGAAACGTTCGTTTCGGGCATGAGCAGTGGCTCCTTTGAGCTCGCTTGAACGACGAATTGACTTTCCCCTCCTCGGCATCGATGGCCGGCAAAGGGAACAAAAAGGGTCGGATGGCCGATACGTGATCGGCGCTCAGCCAACCTGCGCAGACGACATTTTGCTTCAGGTGAGCCTTCGGAGCCCAGTTGCGCTCATTCGCGAGGCATACTCGATACAGTGATGACGATGGATTGGCGCTAGACGCCGGCCTTGGCCAGAATGACGATCGAAATGCCCAGCGCCGCCTGCTCCGCATCCTCGTTGCGATAGGAGTGCGCGACATGGCCGGGGAACGCGAGCACGTCCCCGGCGACGAGCGAGTGCCGTTCACCCGCGACGAACACAGTCACCGTGCCCGACAAGCAGGTGAAATATTCGCGCGTGCCAGGCAGATGTGGCGTACCGCGCATTGAGGCACCAGGCGCGAACGCCATCGTATCGAGTATGCCGTCCGGCACGGGCTCGGGCACGAGGGGCCGGACCGTCAGGCCGGTACGGCGATTCGATGCCGGCACTTCGCTGGCCGCCCATTTCCGTACCTTCGCGCGAGGCGATGCCAGTAACTCGTCTATGGGCGCCGCAAGCGCCCCCGCGACCTTCATCAGTACGGCGAGCGATGGATTGCCCTCGCCCGACTCCAGGTTCGCTATCGTCGATCGAGGCAACCCTGAGACTTTCGCGAGAGCGTCCTGCGTCAGCGAACGCGCATGTCGCAAGGCCACGAGATTGCGGGCGAGATGGTGAGCAGCCTGTTCTACTTCGTCCATCGTATCGAGTATCCGACAAGGTTTTGGACATCACGCTGGAGCGTGTACGGCCGTGTGGCCATTATCGGTCATACGGAAACCGCCGGTTGTGCACCGGCAGAACCTGGACGAGGAGAACATCATGGATCAACCGTTCAGCCTTGAAGGCATACGCGCCGCGATCACCGGGGGCACGTCCGGACTCGGCCTTGCCCTCGTCGATGAGCTTTCAGCGCGCGGAGCGCGAGTGGCCTTCGTCGCGAGGGACGCCGGGCGCGTCGCATCTGTGGCTGGCGAACGCCCGTACGCGACGGGCTTCGCGGCCGACGTCTCACGCAAAGACGACATCTATCCGCTCGCGATGCAAATCACCGGCGTGCTTGGCGGCGTCGATGTGCTCGTGAACAATGCATCGTCGCTCGGTCCCGTGCCGCTCGCGTTGCTTGGCGATACCGATTGCGAGGACCTCGAAGTGGCCATTGCCACAAACCTGCTTGGACCATTCCGTCTGACGAAGGCGCTTTTAGGCGCGCTCGCCGCCGCAGCGCGCGAGCGAGGCGGCGCAATAGTGCTGAATGTATCGAGCGACGCGGCCGTCGAGCCGTACCCGACTTGGGGCGCCTATGGCGCGACGAAGGCCGCGCTTCGCCACATGAGCCGCATCTGGGACGAGGAACTGCGTGCCGACCGCATTCGCGTGCTTTCGCTCGATCCCGGCGATATGAATACGCCGTTCCACGCACTTGCGGTGCCTGACGCGGACATCGCGACGCTAAAGCGCCCAGCCGACGCGGCACGCGAATTTGCCGACGCGATCGCATCGACGCTCGAGGAAATGCGTCACCTGCCCGTCAAAGGAGAAATGTGAGCATGGAAGCGGCAACGACACCGGTCCAGCGACCGAAGAATGCACGACTACTTGTCGTCGATCGCTGGGGGAAGATCGAGCATCGGGCTCGGAGTGCGATCGTGGGTCTGCTGCGCCGCGGCGATTGTCTGATCGCCAATGATGCCGCAACGCTGCCAGCGAGCCTGTCCGGCGTCCTCGAACGCACGGGTGCGCGCGTCGAATTGCGGCTAGCCGGCCGCTCTTCGCTCGAACCCGACGACGTTCGAGACTTTCGTTGCGTCGTTTTCGGCGACGGCGATTTTCGCACGCCGACCGAAGCTCGCCTGGCGCCGCCTCCGCTGAAACTCGGCGAGCGTATCGTGCTCGGAGCGCTAAGCGCTACCATCGTCCGACTCCTCGACCATCCGCGTTTGATCGAGATCCGATTCGAAGGCGAGCCCGTACGGATCTGGCACGAACTCGCGGTGCATGGCAAGCCAATTCAGTACTCCTACATGGTCGAGCCGCTTGCGATGTGGGATGTCTGGACGCCCATCGCCGCGCATCCCGTCGCGTTCGAACCTCCATCGGCGGGTTTTGCCCTTGACTGGCATTTGTTGCGCGCATTGCGTGAGAAGGGGGTGGCATTCGCCACGTTGACGCATGCGGCGGGATTGTCAACGACAGGCGATTCGGCGCTCGATGCGCAGTTGCCGTTCGACGAGTGCTACAGGATCCCCGCGGCGACTGCCGCGTTGGTCGAAGCCACACGCAAGCGCGGTGGACGCATCGTCGCCATCGGGACTACTGTCGTGCGCGCGCTGGAGGCCGCGGCAAGTGTCGATGGCACGGTGCAAGCGGGCGACGGTGTCGCGCGTCAACACATTGGTCCGCGAACGAAGCTCAAAGTCGTCGATGCAATCGTGACAGGCACACACGAACCCGATTCCAGCCACTACGCGCTGCTCGGAGCGTTCACCGATGAGTTGACGCTACAACGCGCGGAGGCCGCACTCGAGGCGTCGCAGTATCGGACGCATGAGTTCGGCGATTCAATGTGGGTCGAGCGCCACTGCTCACGCCGATCCACGCCTTGCATCGCTTCGCGCCTCGATGGCACGCACGACCGCCGCCATATCCTCGTTGCCATGTCCTAGCGACACGGTCTCCGAATACAGCTGGAAGCAGACATCCAGCAGCGGCGACGCAAGGTTTGCGTTGCGCGCCGCCTCAGTCGCCAGCCGATTGTTCTTCAGCACGTCGACGATCGATGCCTGGACCTCGAAATTTTCGTTCACGAGCTTGTCGACCTTCACGCGCGATATGCTGCTCGCCATTTGACCCGCGTCGAGCACGGCCTGGAACTGCTTCATGTCGAGCCCGAAACGTCGCGCGAGATGCGCGGCCTCGGCAAGCGAAGTCACCATCGGAATCAGAAAGCTATTGACCGACAGCTTCATCAAGAGCGCGGACGGCACGGCTCCGCAAACGACCGTTTCATGACACATCGGCTTCAGCAGCGGCCGAACTTCCTCGAGAGCCGCCGGGTCGCCCGCCATCATCGCCACGAGCTGCCCCGCCTCGGCCGGCTTGCGCGAGCCGGAGACCGGTGCTTCGACATAGCGGCCGCCCGCCGCGCGAACATCGGCCTCGAGCCCGCGCGAATAGTCGGCCGACGTCGTGCCCATGTGCACGATCGTGTGTCCCGCGACGTTCGCGGCGAATGCATCGGTGCCGCGGCCGAGTACCGCGTCCAATGCGGCATCGGTTGCCATCATCGCGATCACGATGCGAGCCTCCCGGTAAACTTCCGCGACGCTCTCGGCAACCTGCGCGCCCGCTTTGCGCAATGCGTCGCCACGCTCCGGCGTGCGATTCCAGACGATGAGCTCAGTACCGGCGCGCGCGAGGTTGAGCGCCATTGGCTGGCCCATGACACCGAGGCCGATGAACCCGATCTTCATAAGCGTCTCCTGTGTGTCTCACACCTTACCGCGACTTGCGACCGGGGCGGCCGAAATCGCGCTATAGACCGCCATTCACATGCGCAGGCGGCTCGACCCCTACAACGGCAAGCGCCGCGTGGAGCGTTTCGAAAATGTTCGATGTGCCCACGATCGTGGTTACGCCGTGCCGGTCCATATCCGAACGCAAGTAACTGTTGACTCGCCCGAAAATCACGCGGATGTTGCGCGCGCGCAGATCTTGTATGAAGTCGATCAATGTACGCGCCGCGGAGTAGTCGAGGTCGGTAATGGCGCCGGCATCGACGACGAAACAGTGCAACTCCTCGTTCGCCGCTTCGATGAGCCCGGCGACTTCCGAGCAAAAAAAGTGATCGTTAGCATAGAACAGATCCGCGCCGAACCGGTAGACGATGAGGCCCGGCGCGGTGACGACGCCAGGCCTTGCGGGCACGGGAACCCACCGTCCGCTCGGCGCGGCGGGCGCCAGCACCATCGTGTGCGGATGATAGCTGTGCCGCACATGCCGCATCATCGATAAGGCAACGGCGAGCAGAATGCCGTGCTCGACGCCCACCAGGACGACGGCGGCGGCCGTCGCCAAAGCCAGCGCGAATTCGCCGGGGCTTTCCCCTCGAATCGCTTTCAGCGCCCGAACGTTGATGAGCCCCAGCGCGATCGTGAAGACGATGCCCGCCAGCACGCAACGCGGCAGATATTGGAGAAACGCGCTAAGAAAAAGCAGCACGATGACGACGACAACCGCGAACGCGAGTTGCCCAATCTGACTGCGCGTGCCCGCGCGCTCGGCCATGGCCGTTTGCGTCGGACTGCCGTTGACGACGAAAGTCCCACTGAGCGCGGCCGCCGCATTGGCCGCGGCGAGCCCGAGGATGTCAGCGTTCGCGTCGACCTCCTCATGGTGCGCCTGCGCGAACACCCGGGCCGCCGCGGCGCTCTGCGCGATGATCATCACGAAGCACGACGCGGCGACCGGCACGAGATCGAGAAACTGCTGCCATGTCACGACGGGAAAACGCAGCGGCGGCAGCCCGCCCGCAACGGGACCGAGTACCGACATGCCGTGACCGGCGAAATCGAAAAACTTGCTGGCCGCGATGCTGCCCACCACGGCGATGAGCGACATGGGCACACGCGGCAAAAAGCGCTTGCCGCCGAGGATGGCGACGACGACGAGCGCCGTGAGCGCAACGGTCGGCGGATTGACCTGCATAAGATGGCCGGCGACATAGACGAGTTGCGCAAAGCTTCGCGATGAAGGGATCGGCACGGTCATGCCGAACATATCGCCGAACATGGCGATCGATACTTGCACGCCCACGCCGGCGAGAAAGCCGATGAGCACGGTGCGGGAAAGAAAATCGGCAAGAAAGCCGAGCTTGAAAATGCGGGCAAGGAGCAACAGCGCCGCCGTCAGCAGCGCGACCGCGCTCGCGAGCGTGATGTACTCGGCAGTCCCCATCGGCGCCATCGACGAAACGCGGCTCGCGAGGATCGTGGCGGTCGCCGAGTCGGCCGCCACCACGAGATGGCGCGACGCGCCGAAGAAGGCGAATGCGACGAGCGGAAGAAAGACCGTGTAGAGCCCCGTCACCGCAGGCATGCCGGCAATGCGGGCATAGCCGAGAACCTGTGGAATATCCATTGACGCGAGTGATATTCCGGCGAGCGCGTCGCGTAACGCCGCGGCGCGGTTGATCGGGAAAACGCCTTTTAGAAGACTGAAACCCGCGGATGAATTTCCGTTCGATTTGGGCATGCGCGAACCGTGAGTTGAGGAAACGATCCGCGCATCGTGCCCCGAATAGGTCAGCTATGACAAGGCCCCGCCTGGCGCCTCGATCAGCCGGCCCACCCAACGTCGGTCTTCTGCGGGAAAACGACCATCACGGTGTTCAAGGACGGCTCGAATTTCCGGATCCGCACGCAAAAGTGGAACGTTACAGCGCCGGTCCTTTCGATACCCCTCTCATGCGCGCTCGGCCGGCACCGAGGAAACCGGCGCTGATTCCGATGTGGATGCCGTGTCGGGGCTGCTCGGCTCACGTGCGACGCCGGTGCTTTCACGCAAGCGAAGCTCCGCGCGCATGCGCAGATGCACGATTTCGGAAGTCTCGCCGTCCAACTGCTTATGCAGCAGATTCCAGATCGCTCGGCCGACCGCCTCCACCGGTTGATGGATGGAGCTGATGCCCGGGCGCAGCACCGACATCCAAGGCGCGTCGTCGAACGAGAGCAGCGAAACGTCGTCGGGCAGGCGCAGCTCGGCATCGCGGATCGCGCGCAGGGCGCCCAGCGTTGCGACGCTCGCACCCGTGAACAGGGCTGTCGGCCGCTCGCGCTCGGATAAAAGGCTTAGTGTCGCGGCGTAGCTCTCCGCGTCGGTCATGCCGCAAACGACCACGCGTGCGAACCGCTCGAGGCCGGCCCGCCGCATCGCATCGAGGTATCCGTCGACGCGCTCACGGCTGTTGACGATATCGAGCGCATTGACGATGAACGCGATGCGTCTGTGGCCGAGCGCAATGAGGTGCCGAGTGCCGTCGACCGCTGCCCGCCGGCTGTCCGTCGTCACTGTATTGGCGGGAAAAGTGTTGTCGACGCGGTCCGCCATGACGAGCGGGACGTCGCATTCGCGCAGTTCGTCGATGGCGTGCTGGTATCCATGGCATGGAATCAGAATCATGCCGGCGACCTGGCGCGACAACACGAAGCGGATTCGCTCCACTTCGCGCTCCGGGTCTTCCTGCGCGTGCGCGAGGAGGAGCCGGTAGCCGGCCTTCTCAGCATGGTCTTCGAGCGCGCAGACCAGCTCGATGAAAAACGAGTTCGTGAGATCGGGCACGACGAGGCCGATGGATGTCGGCCGGTTGCTGCGCAATTCTGCCGCAAGCGCGTTGCGCCGATAGCCGAGCCGCCGCGCAGCTTCCCATACGAGCCTGCGACGCGCCTCGCTGACGTTGGCGGCGCCGGCAAGCACCTTCGAAGCCGTGCCGAGCGAGACGCCCGCGGCATTCGCCACGTCCTTCAACGTGCTGGTCGTCTTTTTGCGTTCGTCCACGTCGCGCTTGGCCGAATATTTAAGGGGCGGAAATGAAACGTTTCACAGCTTAAGTATCCGGATTTCGCGGTTCAAGTGAGGATTTGTACGGAGACGTTGACATGGACCGCCACAGCACATCTCGCTGGCTTTGACCTGGGCCGCCGGACAACTCGATAAGGCTCTGTCCGGCGGTGTCGGTCATTACTGGCCTGTCGCTGATCTGGCTACCCATCGCGCACTCAGAAGGCGGTTGGGGGATCGAGACGGAATTGTGTAAAGCCCGCACGCGCGGGCCGACGATCCCGAACATTCAAGCGAGGTTCGCTTTGTCCAGGCCGTACGCCTTGTCGGACGAACCCGGCACGACTCTGAACGCGATGCTCGCGCGGTTCCATCCGTTGATCATCATTACCGCGAATGTCAGGTCGGACAGCTCTTTTTCCGAGAACTGCGTCCGCACGTGCTCGTAGACGTCGTCGGGCACGCCATGCTCGGGAAGCTTCGTCAGCACTTCCGTCCACGTGAGCGCGGCGCGTTCGCGTGCCGAGAAGAGGGTCGATTCGCGCCAGATCGCGACATGGTGCAGACGCAACTCACGTTCACCGTGAATACGCGCTTCTTTGACGTGCATGTCGACGCAAAAGGCGCAGCCATTCATCTGCGATGCGCGCAGCGAGACGAGGTCGAGGATCGATTCTTCGACTGCGCTTTCCCTCAACTGATTGTTGACCTCCAGAAACTTCCTGAAGAGTTCCGGCGATTGCTTAACGTAGTTGATACGCTGCGTCATGATTTCTCCTGGCGACGATGAGCAGACATCCGCCACGTTGGCGGACTCACTTGGCGGCAGTGCGCCGCCTGCATGAACTCATCATAGGAGGACGCGGCGACGTGCGGTAGACATGCGAACGGACTCACGGTGTTGCACTTCGGGCACCAATCGGTGACTTGAGTCGCGCAAGCACCGGAAAAGCGCTTGTGTAGGCCGCTCGGCTTACGCTCCATCGCCTTGACGGTCGCTATTGCCGCGAATCATCTCGTAGAGCGCCTCCGCCGCGGGCGACAGATGCGCGGCCTTACGCTTCACGAGCACGAGCGTTCGCGAGATGATCGGATGCGTAAGCTCCACGACGCGGACCGTAGGATAGGCGCCCTTCTGAATCGCGAGCCGGGGCACGATGGCCGCCCCTACGCCTTCGGCGACGAGCCCGACCGCCGTCGAGCTGCGCTGCACCTCATAGAACGACCGCAACGCTACCTGGCTTGCCTCGAGCGCTACGTCGAGCAACGCGCGGTTGCCGCTTACTTCGCCCGCGAAGATCAACGGATACGCTTGTAATTGCCGCCAACCGATGCGTCGACGCTCGGCCAGAGGATGGTCTTCCCGACAAATCAACACGAACCGATCAACCGTCAATGGAACACTTGTAAGCTCGGGGTAATGTTCGCCGCCAATGTTGATGCCGAACTCGACTTCGCGCCGCAACACCGCTTGGGCGACGGCCGACGAAGCATGGTCGAGAATCCGGATGCGATTGTGCGGATGACGCGCCGAGTACGCTTGCAGGATGCGTGGCAAATATTGGACGCCCACCGTCGGCACGCATGCGATTGAGACGTCGCCGCGCCGCGCGACACCCGTCTCACGGATTTCGGCGAGCGCGTCCGAAAGCTCGGCGAGTAAGCGCCGCGCTTGGGGCAGAAAATTGCGGCCGATTTCCGTGAGCGCCAGCGAGCGGGTCGTACGCTCGATCAGCGTGACCCCGAGAAAATCCTCGAGCTTGCGCAAGCGCTGAGTGATCGCTGTCTGTGTGACATGGAGCACGTCCGCCGCGCCCTGAAAGCTGCCTTCATCGGCAATGGCGACGAACGCCTGCACGCCAAGAGTGTCGATCTTCATAGGCTTCCGCTCATCAAAAAAATGAATTAATCCGAGTTATAAATTCATTTTACTCGGCGCGCTCGCCCCTACAGAATCGGTCCATCGTCGAAGCAGCCAAATATCGCGGCGATACAGGTAGCGCGCCCTCGCGGGGCGCTCAATTCGGATAAACGAAGGAGGCACGAAGCGTGGAAACCAAGACCGATTGGAATGCAAGGCAATACATGCTGTTCGAGAAGGAGCGTACGCGGCCGGTGAGGGACCTGGTGGCCTCGGTACCGATGGAGCAGGTTCGCGTCGCGATCGATATCGGCTGCGGGCCCGGCAACTCGACGGAAGTGCTGCGCGAGCTCGCGCCGGCTGCGACGATCAGCGGAATCGACAGCTCACCCGATATGATCGATGCGGCTCGCAAGCGCCTGCCGGACCTGAGCTTCGCTGTTGCCGATATTGCGACGTGGGAGGACACCGGGCCATACGACCTGATCCTTGCGAATGCCGTGCTGCAGTGGGTGCCTAGCCACGAAACCCTGCTTCCGAAACTGCTCGGCAAGCTCGCCGCGGGCGGCACATTGGCCTTCCAGGTGCCCGACAATCTTGACGAGCCGACGCACCGCCTGATGCGGGAAGTCGCAGCGTCGGGTCCGTGGGCGTCGAAGCTCGAAGACGTGCGACTCGGCATTCGGCATACGGCGCAGTGGTATTACGCGTTGTTGAAGCCGCTTGGTGTCCGCGTCGATGCATGGCGAACCATTTACTATCATCCGCTCGCGGGGGGAGCCGACGCCGTAGTCGAATGGCTCAAGGGCACAGGACTACGTCCTTTTCTGTCGCCACTCGATCAGACCGAGCAGGCTGGGTTCCTTGCGCGCTATCGCGACGCGATCGCCGAGGCGTATCCCGCCTTCAACGACGGCAGCGTTTTACTGCCGTTTCCACGGTTATTCATCGTTGCAACGCGCGTATGAGGCCCGCGATTATCGAATAGCCATTCCGGTTGATGGCGCGATCTAGCTTGCTATCTCGTCGTAGCCGGCTCCGAGGAACTGGATGAAGCAAAAGCCATGACCGAACGGGTCGGCCATTAAAGCCAGCCTGCCCCACTTTTGCGTAGAGATCGCGTTCTCGATCCGGGCACCCGCTTCAACAGCGCGCTTGACGGCCGACTCGATGTCATCGACGACCCAGTCCAAATGGACGGGTGTCCAATGGCGGTCATATCTGCGAGTGTCGAACGCCATACTCGAGGATGGCGTCCCGGCTTCTTTGACGAGCAGGTAGATCGGCGCGGAACTGCCGATCAGTTCGACGCCGCCGTCACCGAAACGACGGCCGACTTCGAGACTGAATGCTGTGCTGTAAAAGCGAATCGCTTTACTCAGGTCGTCCACGTCGATATTGATTAAGACGTTCATCGTTTCACCCCGTCTGGCGGTGACCGGCCCCGCCCCGGCGGAACGTAGATTGCTTCGTCCGACGGTACGCGAACCCAAGGAGAAGCCTATGCTTCAGGCTTTGCGACGGCAAGCGACGTTCGAACAACGCCCATCGCTCATCGTAAGCGCCGCCGTGCTCGGCGTGCTTTATGCAGGCAGCCCGCTGGTCACGCCACTGTATCCCCAGTATCAGCGTAGTTTCGGCCTATCCGAGCTGACCATCACGCTCGTCTATGCCTCTTACGTGATCGGCAACCTTAGCGCGCTGTTCCTTTTCGGCCGGGTGTCCGATGGGGCTGGCCGGCGGCCCGTCAGTCTCGCCGTGCTCGCCGTGGCGATCGTCAGCACGCTGCTGTTCCTGCTCGCCACGCACCCCGCATGGCTTTTTGTCGCCCGCGCGGCGAGTGGCCTCGCAATCGGAGTGGGCGCCGCCACGGCAACGGCATGGATCGCGGAACTCCACCCCTCGGCCGACAAAGCGGCCGCAAGCCGCCTGGCCGCGGCGGTCAATCTCGTCGGCCTAGCTGGCGGTGCAGTGATCGCGGGCTTGCTTGCGCAATTCGTTCCGTGGCCGCTGCGCACGGTGTTCGTCGTCTATCTAGCGGTGCTCATCGCCACCGCGGTGCTGACTGCGTTGTCGCGCGAAACCGTCGAGCAACGAGTTCATTCGGCCGCCGAACTTTCGATCGAGCCGCGCATCGGCGTTCCGCCGGAGCTGCGCACGGCGTTCATCGCCCCAGCCGTAACGGCATTCGCGACTTTCGCGTTGCTCGGGTTCTACGCCGCTCTTTTGCCGAATCTGCTCGGAGACAGCATGCATATGCATAGCCCCGTACTCAGTGGGGCGATCGTCGCCGAGCTTTTCGCCGCGAGCGCGATCACGGTCATCGTGACACCGATGCTCGCGGCGCATGTCGCCATGTTCGCGGGCTTGTGGCTGCTTCCCCCAAGCCTCGCGCTCTTGCTATGGGCACAGATCGCCGGCTCGGTTGCGCTGCTGGTCGTCGCAACCGTGCTCTGCGGGGTTTCGACCGCGCTCGGCTTTCGCGGAAGCCTGCAGGAAGCCAACCGAATGGCGCCCGCCGAGCGACGTGCCGAGTTGTTGTCGGCGTACCTGCTGTGTTGCTATACCGGCAATTCGCTGCCGGCTGTCGGCGTCGCCTTGCTCTCGCGCAGCGTCGGGCATCTTTGGGCCAACGTTACGTTCGCCGCCGTGTCGGTAGCGCTCGCGTTCATTGCTCTGGCAGTCGGTGCCCGCCACGTCCACCGGACGATGTGACGGGTCCTGAACGCGGGCCGGCCCGCGCGCGGCAATCCGGCTAGTCGCGAGACCGCACAACAGGACATCGCCCTCCCCACGCCGGCTTCCTCGCACCCGCGATTCATCCCGCGATGCGACGTTCCGCGGCAACTCAACGCCCCGCAGTTGCGATCGACGCCATTTCCCCGTCACGTAAACCCGTACCCCATTCCGCTTGCCACCACCGTTTTGAAGGCATATATTGGAATACACCATTTAACTATTTCTATGCAATAACTCATGAGCGACGACATCCTGCTGTCGAATCACGGCCGCGTTGCGGTGATCACATTGAACCGTCCCGACCGCCTCAATGCGTGGACCACGCCTATGCGTGAACGGATCATCGAAGCGCTTCACCGTTTCGATGGCGATGAAGAGGTCCGGGCAATCGTCATGACGGGCGCCGGCGATCGCGCGTTCTCGGCCGGCCAGGACCTGGCCGAAGCGCATGACTTCGATGGCGAGCGTGCGGTGGCCTGGGTACGCGAGTGGGAGCGCTATTACGATGCATTGCGCAGCCTGAGCAAGCCGCTCGTGATGGCACTGAACGGCACGGCGGCGGGATCCGCGTTCCAGGTCGCGCTCTTGGGCGACATTCGAGTGGGCCACCCGGGCGTGCGCATGGGACAGCCCGAGATCAACGCGGGCATCGCGAGCACGACAGGCCCGTGGATCATGAACGCCATGCTCGGCATGTCGCGCACGATCGAGTTGACACTAACGGGTCGACTGATGGACGCGTCCGAATGTGAGCGCATCGGCCTGATCCATCACCTGGTACCCGCCGATCAGGTGTTCACCAAGGCGCTCGAAATCGCCAACGAGCTGGCTGCGAAGCCGCCAGTGGCGATGCGACTCGACAAGCAGCGCTTCCGAGAAATGACCGAAGCTGGCTTTCGCGATTGCATCGCAGCCGGTCAGCGCATTCAGAGGGAAGCCTATGACTCCGGTGAGCCGGCACGCATGATGGAAGAGTTTTTTCGTCGCCGTGCCAAATAGGTGCAGGCGCAACGAACGCTTGCATTCCTTTCGATAAATCAGGCGGGAGACCGAAGATGACGCATGAATTCAATCCGATACGCCGCCGCGTCTTGCAGCGGGCGGGAGCATTGGCCGCCGCGGCCGCATTGCCCCGCTGGGCTGGCGCGGAATCGAAGCAGATCGTCGTATCGGATCCCGGAGGCCCCTATACGACCGCGTATAGAGCGGCTTTCTACGATCCTTTCGAGAAGGCCACCGGCATCAAGGTCGTCAGCGTGGCGCGCGAATCGCAACCCGTCGCGCAGTTCGCCGCGATGGTGCAGACGAAGAACTTCATCTGGGACGTGACGACATTGACGTTGTCGCAAGACATCCCCTATCTCGAGTCGAAAGGATTCCTGGAGCCGATCGGGCTCAAGGCGTCCGATTTTCCCGCGCTGATGCCCGAGGCAGTCACGCCGGATTGGCTCGGCGTCGATGTTTATTCGACGGTGCTCGCGTACCGGACCGACAAATTCGCTCAGAGCGGTCCGCAATCGTGGGCAGACTTCTGGGACGTCAAGCGCTTCCCTGGGCGCCGCTCTTTGCGACGCAACCCCATCGATACACTCGAGCAGGCGCTGCTCGCGGACGGTGTGTCGCTCGACAAGCTCTATCCGCTCGACGTAGATCGCGCGTTCAAAAGCCTGGACCGAATCAAACCTCACGTGAACCTATGGTGGACATCGGGCGCGCAGGCGATGCAGGCGATCCAGAGCGGCGAAGTCGACATGATGTCGACGTGGAACGGCCGCGCGCAAGCCGCGATCGATGCCGGAGCACCGGTCAAGATTGTCTGGAATCAGGGGCTTTATTCAATCGAGGGATGGGCCATTCCGAAAGGAACGCCGCACGCTGAATACGCCAAGCAGTTCGTGCGCTTTTGCGCCAACGCGAAAGATCAGGCGACGCTTACGCAAACGCTCGCTTACGGACCAACAAACCGTGATTCGTTCGCCAGCATACCGCCGGCACGGGCGGCGATGCTGCCGACCGCACCGGCCAACGTGCGCGATATGCGCCTGCCGAGCCCGCAATGGTGGGCCGACAACCGCGCGCGCGTGACGGAGCGCTTCAACAGCTGGATCATCGGCTGAAGGCGCGAAGGAGTCGAGGATGATTGCGAAGGTCCAGACGATCGGTATCGCAAAGCGCTACGGCGGCACGACCGCGTTGGAGCCGACGGAGCTCAGCGTTCAGGCCGGCGAGTTTCTCACGCTGCTGGGCCCGTCCGGCTCGGGCAAGACCACGATGCTGCAAATGATCAGCGGGCTGATCGAACCGACCGAAGGGCGCATGGAGATCGACGGCCGCGACGTCACGGACGTCGCGCCGGGCAAGCGAGACATCGGTCTGGTGTTTCAGAGCTATGCGCTCTTTCCGCACATGACGGTCTGGGACAACGTCGCTTATGGGCTCAGAATGCGCCGTATGGCGCGACGCGAGCTGCGCGTCGCTGTCGACGCGGCCCTGACGATGGTTCGCATGAACGAGTATGCGAGGCGTTATCCGCGAGAACTGTCGGGCGGTCAGCAACAGCGCGTCGCGCTCGCGCGTTGCTTCGCCTATCGCCCGTCCGTCATCTTGCTCGACGAGCCGCTCGGAGCGCTCGACAAAAAACTGCGGGAGCATATGCAAGGCGAGATACGGCGGCTGCACCTGGAACTGGGGGCGACGTTCATCTACGTCACGCACGATCAGGACGAAGCGCTCACGTTGTCGGACAGGATCTGCCTCATGAACCAGGCGCGCGTCGAGCAGATCGGAACGCCGGCCGATCTGTACGATCGACCCGCGACGCGTTTCGTTGCCGGTTTCATCGGTCACTCGAACCTGCTCGATGGCACGTTCGAGGCCGAGGCCGACACCGGCACTGCCGCACCGTCCGCCGCCTTGCGGCTTGCCGCCGGCGGCCGTGCGCCGCTGCCGCACGATGCGTGCGCGGCGACGACCGGCACGCGCGGCTGTCTGCTCGTGCGGCCGGAGACAATACGGCTCGTCGACCCCGATGCCGGGTTTTCGGCCGGTGTCATCTCCGACATCGTCTTCTTCGGCAGCGATACGCGCGTCCAATTGACGATGAGCGACGGCTCGCTCTTCAACGTTCGCTGCGCGCGCACCGAGAAGCCGCGCATCGGCGAGCGCGTCGGGTTACTGTGGGATCCGCAGCGTACGACGCTGCTCGATGCGTAGGGGCGAGAAATGACAACGCTCTCCTACGCATCCCGCGTGAGCGGGAAGGAACGTCCCCGCCGTTCGTTGATTGCGCGCGCGCTGCGCTTCTGGCCCATCGTCCCGGCACTGGTGTTCCTCGCGGTCTTTTTTCTCGTGCCGGTAGGCGAGATTCTGCAGGGCGGACTTTTCGATGCGAATGGACGGTTCGGACTCGCCCAATTCGGGCGGATCGCGGAAACGCCGGTCTATGCGAAGGTCCTCTGGACGACATTCTCGATCGCGCTGACGACGGCGGCACTATCGGTGATCCTCGGCTACCCGGTCGCTTATCTGCTGAGCCGGATGCCTGGACGCTCGCGCGAACGATGGTTGCTCTGGATCGTGCTTCCGTTCTGGACCAGCTATCTCGTGAAGACTTACGCATGGATGCTCCTGCTCTCGCGGACGGGCGTCCTCGCCACCCTCGGCAACTCGCTCGGGCTCGGCTCGCATCCTGGCGTCGCGGTTCCTTCGCTGACGGGCGTATTGATCGGCATGGTCCATGCGATGCTGCCGCTCGCGGTCATGACGATGCTGCCCGTCATGCGCGGCATCGATACGCGTTACGCACAGGCGGCCGAGACGCTCGGCGCCGACCGCGGCGTGAGCTTCCTGACGGTGTTCGTGCCGTTGTCGGCTCCCGGCGTCGCGGCCGCGGGATTACTCGTGTTCATCACCAGCCTCGGCTTCTTTATCGTGCCCGCGTTGCTGGGCACCCCGGCGCAGACGATGATTGCACAGCTCGTGATCTCGTCCGTGCTCGAGACGTTCGACATGCGATTCGCCGGAGCGCTCTCGACTGTACTGCTCCTTTGCTCGATCGTGATTTTCTTCGCGTATGACCGCATCGTCGGTCTTTCGTCCTTGACAGGCGAAATCGCCGAGCGCGCTCGCGGCTCGCTCCTGCGCAGCTGGGCATTCGGTGCGCTCTTCATGATTGGGCGGCTGATTCCGCAGCGAAAGCGAGGTAAGGCATCCGGCATGCGAGCGCCGCGCTTCGGCGCGCTGCACGCCTACACGCTCGTGGTGCTCGCGGCTCTCGTCGCCCCCGTGCTATCTGTCATCCCCTATGCGTTCACGCGGGCGGACTACATCGCCTTTCCGCCGCGGCTTTTCAGCTTGCGCTGGTTTTCGACATTTGCGGCGTCCCCCGTCTGGCGCAGCGCGGTCTTGCGTTCGTTCGAGGTCGGAATCGGCACCGCCGTGCTGTCCCTCGCGCTAGGCTTCGGTGCGACGCTGGCGCTGACCAGAATGCGGCAGCGCGCGAGCAAGCCGCTCTTCGCATTGCTCGTCGCGCCGCTGATCGTGCCGCGCATCGTGATCGCGATCGGACTCCTCTACCTGCTTGCGCGTCTCGGACTGACGGGCACAAACGCGGGGCTGATCGTGGGACACACAGTGCTTGCCATTCCCTACGTCGTGGTCACGCTGGCAGCCGGCCTCCGGCAGTTCGACTGGCGCCTCGACGATGCCGCACGCATCATGGGAGCATCGGCGCCAAAGCGAGTCGCGACCATTCTCATCCCGCTCATTGCACCGAGCGTGACCGCCGCCCTGTTGTTTGCATTCCTGGTTTCTTTCGACGATCTGACCATCGCGATTTTCGTGAGCGGCGGCATCAACACGACATTGCCCAAGCAGATGTGGGACGACATCCAGCTCGCCGTCACGCCGACGCTCGCCGCCGTCTCGACGACGCTCGTCGCGCTCATTGCGCTGATCGTCTGGGTTTCGTCATTCCTGAAGCGCGAGCCGCACTGAACGACATCGACATCGACTAGCAGTAACAAATCCTCATGCACGCCTACCCCGACTGTTTCCCACAACGTCATCCCGAAGACAAGCTCGACTGTGCGCCGCTGATCGTGAGAAGCCTCGTCAATGCGCAAGCTGGCCCGCGTCTTTTCATCGAAGGCGTGCCCGTCAGCGGCGGCGAGACCGCGCAGCGCATTGCGCAGCTTCGCCGCTGGCTTTACGACATGGGCCTGCAAGCGGGCGACCATGTTGCAGTGATGTGCGGCAATCACGTCGATCATATCCATCTCATCTATGCATTGATCGTCAGCGGGATCGTCTGGGTGCCGGTCAACACACGACTCCGCGGTGCGGGACTCGCGTATCTGATCGAACATTCGAGGCCGGCGTTACTCGTCGTGGACGAGGAATTCGCCGGCGCCGTCGATGCGGCAGGCCTACGCGGCATACGCCGCGAACGGCCGCCTTCATTCCTGGCGTCGGACGAAAACATTACGCTCGATGCGCCCAACCTCGAACCCGATCACACGCTATGCATCATCTATACATCGGGAACGACCGGTGCACCGAAGGGCGTCGTATTCACACACAGGATGATGCGCATTGCCGGCGAGGCCGTGCTACAGGTCGCCGACGTGCGCGGCGGTGACCGCCTGCTGCTGTGGGAGCCGTTGTGTCACATCGGCGGCGCACAGATATTGTTGCTGCCTTTTCTGGAAAACATCGAGCTTCACGTGGTGCCACGCTTTTCGGCGTCGCGGTTCTGGGACGACGTCGCGCGTGCGCGCGCAACGCACTTGCATTACCTGGGCGGCGTGCTTGATATTCTAATGCAGCTGCCCGAGGAGGCGCAGCCGCGCAATCCTACGCTGCGTGTTGCGTGGGGCGCAGGCGTTGGGGCAACGAACTGGCGCGCCATCGAAGAGCGGCTGCACGTGCGACTGCGCGAGTGCTATGGAATGACGGAATGCTCGAGCTTCGCGACGCTCAACCGCACGGATAAGCCCGGTTCGATCGGCCGACCTTTGCCGTGGCTCGATGTTGACCTGCTCGACGACCACGGCAACCCCGTAGCGCCGGGTGAGCCGGGCGAAATCGTGTTGACGAGCCGCGTCGAAGGTGCGTTGCTGCCCTGCTATCTCGACAACGAGGAAGCCACGCGCTCCGCTTTGCGAGAAGGTCGGCTGCATACAGGAGATTGGGCGCGGCGCGATGGCGAAGGCGATCTGTTTTTCGTTGGGCGCCGTACCGATAGCATGCGGGTGCGCGGCGAAAACGTGTCTGCTTGGGAAATCGAACGCATCTTCGCGTCGCACCCGGCAATCCGCGCAAGCGCCGCGATCGGCGTGCCGTCACCGATCGGAGAACAGGACATTCTGCTCAACGTCCAGTTCAAGGACGAACCGGTCGACTGGCCGTCTCTCCATGCATGGGCGCGCAAGCAGCTCGCGAGCTATCAGCTGCCGCGCTATTACCGCGCCATCGCGCAGTTCGATATGACACCGAGCGAGCGAGTGAGGAAACACATGCTGTCGCGCGATCTGCGCGACGTCTGGGATTCGGGAACGCTCAAATAGCGCTGGTGGCTGAGCTTTTGCCGCTGAAGGAAGGACCGCCTCAGGGTCGCAACACGCATCGTATACATCGATCGTTTGATTGATTGCGATAATGTGCGTATTTCAAGCTTTTCAGGACGAACGTGGCTACCGCTTCCAACAAAGACCCATCAAGAAGGAAGGCAGCGAAGGGACAGCCGGCGCAGGTTGCCGCTGATGCCAACTCATCGCCGCTCTTCGTGCAGTCCGTCGAGAAGGCGATGTCCGTTTTGACCGCATTCGACGGCAGCAAGCGGCAACTCTCGTTGTCCGAAATCGCCGCGCTGACTGGCTTCGATATGAGCGCCACACAGCGCTTCACGTACACGCTCGCCGTGCTGGGCTACCTGCGCAAGGACCCCGATAGCCGCAAGTACGAGCTCTCGCCCAAGTTGCTCGATTTCACCTACCACTACCTGACGTCGAACGAGCTCGTCAGCCGTGCGACGCCGTACCTGCAGCAACTCGGCTCGGAAACGGAGGAAGCCACCAATCTAACGGTGCTCGACGATACGGATATCGTCTTTGTCCTGCGCATCGTGAGCCGCAACGTGTTCAATGCGCATGTGATCACGGGCTCCCGGTTGCCAGCGTACTGCACGGCACCGGGCCTCGCCATGCTCGCAACGTTCAATGACGGCGAAATAGATGACATCCTTTCCCGCTCGCATCTCGTCCCCTATACCTCGTCGACGGTATACGAACCGCAGCGGATCAAAAAGCGGATCGTGCAGATTCGCAAACAAGGCTACGCGCATGCGGAGGACGAGTACTTCCTCAGCGACATCTCGACCGCTGCAGCGATCGTCAATGCCCACGGCCGCGCGATTGGGGCGGTCAACATCGCCGTCGCTCGGCCGAGGTGGGATGCGACGCGGGACGAGAAGCGCTTTGCAGATCTCGTGATTTCGACGGCCTCGGCAATCTCGTCGAGGCGGGTGTCTGCACAGATGGTGCCGTCAGGTTCGATATAAGGACGTTTCGTACCCGAGCGGGTATGAGCACATGACCGAGCCCCAACTGCGGGATCACTCGGCTTCGAGCAATTCCTTAAGCCTCTTCAAGTCGCGCATGACCCATTCCGCGTCGGCCGCAAATTTTTCGTCGATCATCCCTGGGACGCGGAAAAGCGTGAATTGCACTTCCGTGCCCGTGCCATTCGAAATCACGCGCATTGGTACATAGATCTCGGTGCCGTCGGGCAGTTCGACGTAGTGATCGAGCACACCGTATGCACTGAGTTCGGTGAAGCGAATCTTCACGGGGCCGCTCTCTGCTTCGAATCGCCACACGGGTCCATCGTTGCCGATAGGTTTGCCGAGGCCCGAGGCCCATTGTGCGAAGGAGGCAGGCCGCGACGTAAAGTCGTACACGTCTTGCTGGCTTCGTTGGATCGATACACTGATTGTTTTCGATTCAGCCATTGGCATCGTAGTGCGGCTCCCAGGTCGGATATCGAGCGACGTGCTTGCTGTTGCCGACCGCAGATTGTCGACGATTCAGGGCTGGACGCGGAATGGCTCATTTATGTGGCCGAGTGCCGCCCACATAAGAAAGCCGTGCACAATACCGCTATGCAAATCCCCGACCTTGAACGCCTTGTCACTCTCAGTATGCCCTTCGGCAAATATAAAGGCCGAATCATCGCTGACCTACCCGGGTATTACCTCAATTGGCTTGCCCGCGAAGGGTTCCCGCGGGGCGAGTTGGGCCGGCTGCTCGCGCTGATGCACGAAATGGATCATAACGGCCTGAGGGGCTTGCTGGAGCCGCTGCGCAAACGCGGATAGCGCCGATCACGTGGCATTGACACCGTTGGCGTGCACGCAAGATCGGATCTCCGAGACGCTGTCACGGAAATTGGCACCGAATAACGCGGCGAGTTGGAGGCGCGATCCCTGGCGCGGCCCAGCGATGCGCCGTCCGACTTTGGGAATCGAAGGAAGCCTTCTGGGAACCGAGCTGTGGCGCAAGTGAAGCGCCCGACGAGCTCTACATCCGTTTAGCCTAGGACATCACCGACTAGCTGTTACCGACCACCACGCCGTGGGTCTAGCTAGCACCGGAAACGCATGCGCGAGTTCCGCCGGCAGATGGGTTTGGATAATCGTGAAAGCAGAGGCCCGCAAACATGAGGTGTGCGGGCTTTTTTCTTTGACCAACGGCATCCCGTCACGGGTGCTGGAACCAGACAAAACCGTGACAGGTGCCGGCTGAGTCGCAGTAGTTGCCGGCGACCGTTCCCGCATCGTTGATGGCGAACGGCAAGGTAACAAACGCGCCGGGAGCATCGAACGTGATGAACGTGCCCTGGACCGTCCGTAGATAGCCGTGCTCCGCGGAAAAGTCTGAGGGAATGTATGGTCCGGCAATCTCACCCGCAGCGTCAATCGCCGTGGCACCGGTCAAAGCATTGTCGCCGGGGGCGTCAAACGTGGTCATCGCCCCACCGGGCGCGCGCACAAATGCGTGAACCAGATCACAACTGTGATCACTGCAGAAAGCTCCAGTGACGGTTCCCATTGCATTCAGCGCGACTGGCGGGACAGCGAGGACGGCACCGTCAGGGACGTTGAACGTGACGATATTGCCATCGCTGGACCGGAGGAAAGCTTTAGGCCAGCCCGGAATTGACTCATAGTAGAAGCCGGCGATTGCCCCGGGCGAGTTGTTTTCGGTCGGCACAGTGTAGGTCGAACCAGGAGGGTCAAAGGTGGTGTAGATCCCGTTGGCTTGCCGCAGGAATCCATGAAACAGCTCACCAGTCCCGATATAGGTGCCAGTGACGGCTCCGGCCGCGTTGATTGAGTTTGGGTTGGTATAGTTGTTGGACCCGGGGACGTCGAGTGTCTGGAACTTACCATCCGGGGTGCGCAAGTAGCCGTGCCCGACTCCACTTGCGTCAAAGAATCCCCCAGTCACAACGCCCTCTTCGCTGATTCCTGTTGCCGTACTGCAAATGGATCCGGGAGAACACGCTGCCGCGGGCGGGTCAAACTCGGTTAAGGTGCCGTCAGGAGCGCGCAGGAAGCTGTGCTCCTCAATGGCTGAGTCGATGACATACCCGACCACCTCACCTGAATTATTGATCGCCGCCGGAGTCGGCCCATACGAGGGCGATTCGCCGGGCACATCGAATATTGCGAAGCGTCCGCCAGCAGCAACTGCGGCCGAGACGTTTGCCTGCGCGGCAGGGGCCCTTGTCTGTGCATTCGCCTGCGAACGGCAGGCCTGCAGGATCGCGACAAGCGAGTTAGCCACTGGTGGTGCAATTAGGTTGCCAGCTTTCGAGGACGCATAGACGTTAGCGAGCGCCGGGCAGGCCGGGGCCGCCCACGCCGCACCGCCAAGTTGTAGAGCCGCCACTGTCGCCACAGTAACGCAGAACTTTTTATTATTCATTCTCTTACCTCACAATAATCGGCAGCGCTAATTGAACACACGCTGCTATGATGGTGGCACAGGACGCGTTTACTTTTACCCCCACTACTGGGGGTATGGTGGCGCCACACGGCACTTTTCGCGGTCAACCGTTTTGTTGTCCGCCCGTCTCAACACCAGCTGGTAATTGGGGTTTGGATCAACGACCCAGTCGCGAAATGAAATACTCTTCGCGCAGCCGACGCGCGAGGACGTCAACACTGTGCACGTCGAGTCGCCTGTATATCTGGCGAACGCAGTCGACGACTGTGCTTTCCTTGACAGAAATTTCTGAAGCGAGCTGCTTGTAGCTCGTACCGCAGGCCAGCTTGGCTGCTACGAGTTGCTGGCGGCCGCTTAGTCCAGCCATGTGAGCGCCTATAATAAGCTGTAGCTCGACTGGCTCCTGATGCTGGCAGTGCAAGATACAACCGGTGTCGTCGTCGAGTGGGTAGGCTCGCCAGACGAATCGGCCCCAACGATTCGTGATCTGTTTCACTGGCGGCCGGGCTGGCGTTCCGGCGGAGGCGAGATTCAGGCGAAGAATAAGCTCGCGCAGGACAGACGGGAGAATCGGGGAAGAGCGACCATACTCCTTGGTCGTATCGGTGGTTTCTAGCAAAAGCTGATCGGCTGAATTGCTTTGATGCCGGATGCGCCCCTCCCAGTCGACCAGCAGGCTACCTGATAAAAACCCATTTACAAACAACGATGGTTCAAGCGACGGGCGGCGGATAGCGTGGCCTACGTGTTCTCCGAAGACATTGATAGCACGCTGCTCTACATCTGAGAAAGGGCGCCCGCCCTTTTCACGGACCAGGATCATCGACCCCCATCCCCTGCCGCCTTGGTGCGCAAGCACGTGAATGAAGTGTCGTCCGTGGCACGGCGCCAGAACTTCGTCATAGAACTGGCTTCGCGACAGTTCCTTATCGATATGTTGTGAGTTCGTGAATTGCCTTCGCAGCGTCATCCAATCTGGAAAGTTACCGATCAGTTTCGACACGTCGCCGCTCCGCTGCAGGCGTTGATATGCGGGCAGGGTCTTGTAGGCTGCCTCGCATTCGCTGTAAACGCTCGCCAGTTCGAAGTCGTCGCTTGCCCAGATAAAGTTGCAATAATCCGCGCCGACGATCTCCCGTAGCGCGCCGAGGATCGAAGGCACGACCGTCGTACTTTCAAGACCGAGCGAACATAAGTGCCGGACGTAGGCAGCGGTGCGGGTGATCGATGCGGTGCGCATGGAACGAGCCCCTTCACGTGGCAATGGCTTCCGACGAAGGACCTTGCACAAGAGTTATATAACAGTCTCCAGAAACCGACACGGCGAGCGGCTTCCATCGATGCGAACACCCGCTCATGCACCCTTAAAGGGCGTTGAGATTGCCAGATGTCCGGTTGCAAGGCGGAGCCGGCGGTCGAACGTCCACTTGGGTTCTTCGATGAGTGGCGGAAATTGGCCGAACCCCGGAAGCCGATCATTGAGCGACGGTCGATCTTCCCGGCACCGCCCCGAACTTCCGCTGTCGACCCGTTGCGGCCGCTCGCAGCAGCGGCGCGAGCGGCCGGTCTTGGGCCTAGTCCAGCCGATCGCGTGCGTTGCCGAACCACGCCGCGAGGTTCCCACCACGTTGACTCATTGCCAATGAAGTGACGCAGCGCGTCCACAGAGGCTGCCGGTGGCTTCTATCGCATCCGCAACTACGGTCTGCTTGCCACCGACGCGGGGCCAATGTCGCGAAGGTGCGAGGGCTGCTGGACGTTGTGGTGGCATGGTGTCTTTCGTTCGCTCGAACACATTTCGGGCGAGGCAGGACGGCCGGGTAGCTACATCGTCGTGCTCGAAACAAACCGTTCGATGCGAACGGTGGGTTCTCTCTCGCGATTCAGTCTGCAGCTTCGATGCGCACAGGCACCGCGCTCATTACCGGCATGGCGTTGATCGGATCAAGGCCAACCGTCGTGCTGAGCAACTGGTTTGGATTGGAGCCGGCGTAGGTTTCGGGCTCCTCGTCGGGCATCGGTCCCCAGCCGTGCGGAATGGACACGACGCCTCGGCGCAGTGCGGGGTCGGCTTTGACGATAGCTCGAATGCGGCCGTGCGGCGACACAATGGCCACGCACTGGCCTTCCGTCAGCCCTTGAGCAGCCAGCTCATCGGGATGCACAAAGGCCGGATTGAACGGCATGCGTCGGCGGACCGCGGGCAGGTGGTGGTACATGGTGTTCTGCACGTCGCGCACGCGCCGCACCGCCAGGCGATACGTGAACCCCAGTGGCGCCCCCGCTTCGTTCAGTACGCCCGCCAGTTCACGCTCGACGTCGTCCGGCATCACGTCGAAGCGCGCAGTATTCGCTGGCTCGCCGGGCTGCACGATCATCGGTTCGACCTCGTAGATTTTCCCTTGTGGGTTCTGCTTTAGTTCGTCAAATGAAATCGAGCCGTGGCGAACCAGGGTCGCAAGTAGCTCGTCGGTGGTCGGAGCTGTGCGCATATCGAGTGGAACGTCGTCGAATATGACGGTCTTGCCCAGGCGCCGCGCGAGATCCCAGAACACGAACCAGTCGTCCACGACTTCTGATCCATCCGGCGGAGTTGCCACGGCGGCCGAGTATTGTGCGTAAGGCCGGAACAT
This sequence comes from Trinickia symbiotica, assembly GCF_002934455.1. Classification (GTDB taxonomy): domain Bacteria; phylum Pseudomonadota; class Gammaproteobacteria; order Burkholderiales; family Burkholderiaceae; genus Trinickia; species Trinickia symbiotica. The sequence goes on from NZ_PTIR01000002.1 coordinate 518,554, forward strand.
GATGTAGGACTCGTAGTCGCGCGAATGTAAGTCAGCGCGCTCGAACATCAGCTTCGGTGGAATCACATAATGCGCGAGCCGCGCAGTGTTAGTCATGAATGGCTCGATGCATACCAGTAGTTGCAATTGACGCAGCGCATCGGCGATGCGACGCTGGTCAGGCACGGCATCGACTGGATTGCCGCCGTCGACCAACAACGCACGGATCTGGCCGGCGCCAGGCGTAGTGATTTCCTGGGCCAGCGTGCCGCTCATCTTCTGGCCGAACAGGATGCCATGGCCGCCGACACGGCTCTTCCAGCCGGATTCCCAAGAACGGCGTGGCGGAATCACTTCGGCGCGGCGCGGGTAGCGCGGGGCGACCACGCCCGGATTCGGTACAGGGTCGCCGGGGCGAGCGAAGCGGCCACACACGACGTTGAGGCATTCGACCAGATGCTCGGCCAAATTGGAGTGGGGCGCCATATTGGGCCCGGTTCCCGACGCGGCCGAGCCACGCTTGCGGCGCAGGCCGCCGGCCTCCCGGACGGGTTCCGCGAAGGCTGCAGCGGCGGCTTCTAGCCCTTCGACGCTTACGCCGGCGCGCTGGGCGACGTATTCGGGCGTAAACGGCTCGACCGCGCGCGCTAGTCGTCGCAAATCCTTGACGTAGCGCGCGCAGAATTCAGCATCGTGCCAGCCGCGACACAGAATGATGCGCAGCAGGCCAGCAAGGACGGTCGGGTCCTCGCCCGGCAACACCTGCAGGAAGACATCGGCATGGCGGGCGGTCTCTGTCTCTCGTGGATCGATCACCACCAGCTTCAGGCCGCGCTCCTTCGCTTCGTGGAGCTGCTTGACCGGATTCTGCAATGCAAAGTTGAATGTGGATAGCGACACCAGCGGATTGGTGCCGACGAACAATAGCGCGTCGGCGAGCGCGTACGGATCTTTGCCGGCAGCCCAGCCGCCCAGTCGCTCAAATGCCACCCATTTGGCTGACTGGTCGATGGTCATTGTAGAGAAAAACGAATTCGAACCCAGCGCCGCGAGGAAGGCGGGCAACATATGATTGGCGGCGAGGTTAGAGTAGTTCATGGTACCGCGAAAGGCTGCGACCGCATCGGCGCCGTGGCGCTCGATCAGTGCCTCAAGTTGCGCCGCGATCTCGGCCAGCATCGCGTCAAGCGGCATCTGTACGAAGCTGCCATCGCGCTGCCGTTTCAGCGGGTGCAGGAGCCGCTCCGCGCTGTTATGCGCCTCATGCAGATACGCGCCCTTGATGCAGGCGTAGCCGCGCGTGAGCGGATTGTCGCGGTCGCCGCGCGCAGCAACGACGCGTCCGAGGTCGTCGAGGGTCAAGCGCAGTGAACAGTTGCCGGCGCAGATGCGGCAGGCGGTGACAGCTTCCCGTGGCACGGCGAGCTCCTCCTGTACTGTGGCCCCACACCTCGTCACCACGACAGCTTTTGGCGCAAAGGCTATAGCCGAGCCGGATAGCTGTGAGATGACAGAGCACCCGCAAATGACTATGCGTTACATCGCCGCCAGACGGCGACCGCGCATTCTATATTATAAACGACGTTCATATTTTTTGGCAAACAGCTTGACGGCTTGTTGCGAGCGCCGTTGCCCGCAAGTCCGGCGCGGCGCGCCCCGGCGAGCCCTCACTCGTTGATGTTCCCACGCCCAAAACTGCCAGCCGCATGGACATCGTCCCTGCCCGGCCGGCGCAGGGTGAAGAAAAACGTGGTGCCAGTGCCGGGCTCGGACTCAACCCACATGCGGCCGCCGTGGTGTTCGACGATGCGCTTGCATAGCGCGAGTCCGATGCCCGTGCCAGGATAGTCGCGACGGGTATGCAGACGTTGGAAGATCAGGAAGATGCGCTCGAAGTGCTGCGGGTCGATTCCGATACCGTTGTCCGCTACCCGGAACAGCCACGTGTCATCGCGCGTTTCGGCACCCACATGGATTTGCACGGGGCGCTCCTTGCTGCGGAATTTGATCGCGTTGCCCACCAGATTCTGGAACAGCAGCGTGAGCTGCCCGGACAGCGCGCGTACCGTCGGCAGCTCCTGATGGGTGATCTGCGCGCCGCTTTCCTCGATCGCCACGCTCAGGTTCCGCAGTGCTTTATCCAGCTCGCGCGCGCAGTCTATCCGCTGCCAGGACTCCTCGGTCCTTCCGACACGCGAAAACGCAAGTAAATCGTCAATCAGCGCCTGCATTCTGCCGGCGCCATCGACCGCGTGCCCGATGTACTCGTCGGCCCGCGCGTCGAGCTGTCCCTGGAAGCGCCGCCGCAACAACTGCAACGGTCCGGCGATCGCCCGCAATGGCTCCTGCAAGTCATGCGATGCGACGTAAGCGAATTGCTCGAGATCCCGATTCGAGCGGCCCAGCTCCTCGGTTCGCTGTCGCAGTGCCTCCTCTGCGCGCCTGCGTTCCGTGATGTCCACGATAGCCGCGAGGACAAACATGCCCTCGGCCATCTCGATCGGATTCAGGCCGATCTCCACGGGCACCTCCGTGCCATCGCGACGCCGACCATAGAGATGGCGCCCCGCCCCCATGAGGCGACTTTTCGGGTCCCCAAAGAACGCGGCGCGGTAGTCGGAATGGCCGTGCCGCAAGCGCTCCGGCACGAGTACGTCGATGCGTTGCCCGACCAGTTCATCCCGCGGGTAACCGAACACCTTCTCCGTCTGCAAGTTCACCAGCACGATCCGGCCTTCACGGTTCACCATGATCATCGCGTTGGGCGCGGCTTCGACGACCAGACGGAAGCGCTCCTCGGCCCGCTTGCGCTCGGTGATGTCCGCGACCACGGAAATGAAATAGTCCGGCCTGTTGGCGTCGTCACGCATCAACGCAACCGTCAGCGCGATCCACACCTCGCTGCCGTCTTTCTTGAAGTAGCGCTTTTCCATCGTGTACGTATCGATCTGTCCGTCGAGCATCTGATGCAGCTGCGCGAGGTCGGCGTCCAGGTCGTCGGGGTGCGTGATGTCCTGGAAGGTCATCGTAAGCAGCTCTTCGCGTGTGTAGTCGACGATGTCGCACAGCTTCTGGTTCACGCGCAGCCAGCGGCCATCCGGCCCGACATGCGCGATGCCGACGGCCGCCTGCTCGAACGTGGCCCGGAAGCGCTTTTCGCTCTCCTCGAGTTCGGCGCCCCTTTGACGCAACTCGTCGTTTGCACGCGTGAGCGAGCGGGACAAGTTGCTGGTATTAAGCCCAAGGAAGACCAGCGTTCCGATAAGCACTGTGAATGAACTCGTGGAAACCAGCAGTGCCAACCAGTTCGCATCGAGCTTGTTGGCAGCGAGACAGATACTTCCCGCCTGAAAATTCGCCGCGTCCATGCCGGTATAGTGCATGCCGGTGATTGCCAGTCCCATGATCATCGCCGAGCCGAGACGCTTGAAGGTGAGGTTTTGCTGCTCGGGCGTGCGCAGCGTGAAGGCAATCCACAGCGCGGCGATCGACGCTGCTATTGCAATGGCAACCGACGCCATCAGGATCGAGAACGTGTAGTGAATCGGCGGAGACATCTCCATCGCCGCCATGCCCGTGTAGTGCATGCCGGCGATCCCCAACCCCATGAGAGTGCCCGCGGCACCGAGGCGGGCGCGGGAGAGCGTTCCCCGAGTGACCGTGATCAACGCCACCAATGAAGCCAACACCGCGATCACGAGCGAAGCCGCCGTGGTGGAAAGATCGTATCCGACCGGGATCGGTAGCGCGAAAGCCAGCATGCCAATGAAGTGCATTGACCAAATGCCGATCCCCATTGCGATGGCGCCACCCACTAGCCAGCTTGTCCGTCCCCGTGCCTGTGGTAACAACGAGATCCGGCTGGACAGTTCGATGGCGGTATAGGAAGCAAGGAATGCGACAACGAAGGAGACAAAAACCAGTAAGGGGTTGTAGGTGCCGCTCATGTCTGTGGCTCCCTCCACGGATTGCTGCACAACGATGGCGTTGATCGAACAGCGTCTTGCGGAAATTTGGCTTCGAAGGGGCGTTGCAACGACGCGCTCAAGACACGACAAGGTGGCTTGCTGCTGAAACAGCCATTCAGCATTCATCCTTCCATATGAGTATAGGCAGGTAGCGCCCAGTGCGATGGCAGCGTGTCGAGAAATGTAAAAACTACCGATTCCTGCATCGCACTCGCCCGGCGCAGCGCAGCCATGCCGAGCGAATGCCGAACGCGGTTCGCTCAGCAACGAACTGCTCCATCCGATGGTCGGCAAGCCGCGCAGTATCAGGTTTGGGGATCGATCTTCCGTGCCGCGTTCAAGGCGCCGCTGCGACCGGCCGATAACGCACTTACGCGTTATTGGACAATCACGATGAGCCACGAAGACAAAGATTTGGCCGGCAGTTCACTTCAGGCCGTATTCCTGCGCCACCAGGACAGCCTTGTACCGCCTGAGCGCGTGCCAGGGGAGGACAACCCTGCCGTTTATCGCACGCTGCTCGAATCCACCCGGGCGATTCCCTGGAAGATTGACTGGGCGACGATGCAGTTCGCCTATATCGGCCCGCAGATTGAAGCGTTGCTCGGCTATGCGCCGTCCACCTGGAAAACGGTCGAGGACTGGGCCGCGCGCATGCATCCGGACGACCGAGAATCCGTGGTTAATTTTTGCGTCGCGCAGTCGCAGGCGGGCACTGACCACGAAGCGGACTATCGCGCACTGACGGCCGACGGCGGCTACGTATGGATTCGCGACGTTGTCCACGTCGTGCGCAAAGAGAACGGCGACGTCGAGGCACTGATCGGTTTCATGTTCGACATCAGCGAACGCAAGCGCACAGAGGAACGGCTCGCGGAGCTCCAGCGCGAACTGGAACGCCTGTCGCTGTCTGACAGTTTGACGGGCGTCGGCAACCGCCGCATGCTCGATACGGTCATCGAGCGCGAATGGGCGAGCGCGGCGGTATCGGGCAAGCCGCTTTCGCTCGTCATGATCGACATCATGTCTGGCGTCAACTACAACCGCCGCCGACGACAACTAAAATTGCCGCCCTATGCTGCTACCGGGGCTGACGCCGTCGGCTTCGCGCCGGCAGCT